>JBNKSC010000012.1:0-41741 GCA_050297075.1 Terasakiella sp. | reverse complement strand
GGGAGAAGATCAAACAACAGACCATCGCCAAAAGACGCTTGATCCATCAAAATCAAGCTGTTTAGAATTAACCCGAAATAAAGGCCAATCCTCCTTTAGAAATTAGACCTGCTGGTCTCTAATGTTTTGATGACGGACACTGTCTTTTCATTCTTTCACATATAAGGTTCCATTTCATATCCGCAAAAACCTGCCTGCATCCCCCACAACATGTCCGGAAGCTTCTAGGACTTCCACTTCCTTGCCCCAAGGAAGTCGCCTAGAGCTTGCTCCTCTCCCATGATTAATGCCAGTGAGGAGTTAGTGAATTAGGCATGGCATGTAACTGCCGTTTTGTCCATCTTGTTCTGGGGTACCCCAGAACAAGATGATGCAAATTCGTTTGGTGTTGACCCAATTCAGGGCGGAATGTGGGCGATCTGTGTTGTATTGTTTTCTCCAGTTTTCGATGATCTCACGCGCTTCTTTGAGTGAAGAGAAGAGATTTTCATTCAGGCATTCGTCGCGAACCCGCCCATTGAAGGCTTCGATAAATCCGTTTTGACTTGGTTTGTCCGAACCGGCGATGCTTGTCCGCCAGTTCCTTGATCCTGGAGCGCAAATCAGTATCAGGCGATTTGACCGATTGATAACGGATCGTCGAACGGGCAGCTCCGATGAGACGACAGGAATGGCGTTCACTCAATCCCGCGCCTTGAAGGATACTGACAGCCTTGCGAAAATCTTTGGGGCTCAGATCTTTTTTAGCAGTTCTTCCAAGGCCATTTTATCCAGCGACAGGTCTGCCACCAGCTTCTTAAGTCTGCGGTTCTCATCTTCCATATCCCGCAAGCGACGGGCGTCATTGACCTCCATTCCTGCAAATTTGGACTTCCATTTGTAATAGGTCGCGTCCGACATGCCGTGCTTGCGACAAAGTTCCTTGACCGGAACCCCGGCCTCATTCTCTTTCAAAATCCCGATGATTTGTTCGTCTGTAAATCTGCGCTTCATAAGTGTTCTCCATTGTTCAAAATAATGAAAACACTAACTTCCTACTGGATCAATATTCGGGGAGAGGAGCAATGAATTGAAGGAGTAATGGTTACGCAGCCATTTGTCTTGCCAAAAACTCCGCAAAGGGTCTGATATTTTTTTTGACGCTTGCTTCTTCTAAAGCTGCCATATAGTCATTTCGGGTTTCCTGATGAATAATTGTCCAAGAATACCCGCCTGAAGCCAACATCGTATTCATTAGAAAACGTCCCATACGCCCGTTGCCATCCATATAGGGATGAATATACACAAAGATGAAATGTCCCAAGACAACACGTACAGACGGTTCTTTTTCCTCTCTCAGAAGATCAAACAATAGAGGCATCATTTCTCTCACAACCTCTTTTTGTGGCGGAACATGCATTGAATGGCGAATGAAGACCTGATCACTTCTGTAACCTGCCAGGTCTTCAGGTTTCAAAATACCTGCGACCACGCTGGGAGCAAATAACTCTCGATACCAGACACTATGATCCTGATCGACGACATCTCCTGCTGTTTCTCCTGCCAAGATGCGCTTGAGACTTTCTTTAACGGCATTAAATGCCTGAAAGTATCCCCTTGCAGCCATTGCATCTCTTTGTTGACGGTCTTCCTCTATTTGATCAGGGTTCCAATCCCCTGAACTCACCTTTTCAATAAGTGCCTCGTTAACTCGGTACCCTTCAATGGATAAGGAATGATATGCATCAGTAACGTACGATGCCTCTACCTTTGCCAAGTACTTCTCAGCATTTATCGCTTCTCCGGTTGTTTTTGGGAAAACTTGCAGAACATCTTCCCTCATTTGCTGCCACATCAATTTCAAACGATTTGTGTGAGGAGATATTTCTCTTGAGGTAAATGCAAATGGACTGGGATGTTCAAAGGGGTCAATTTCTCTTACATCGTAATCAGCAGTTTTCATTGTCGCCAGAATTTCGTCGGCAATGCGATCTTTGCCTATATTTCTAAACCCTCCAGCTAAACGACCTGCTGCTTTGACATGTCCTCCTTTCAACAATTTAGCCAACACTTCAGAAGCATCTTGCACAGTTGCCAGAACAACTCTGGATTCAGTTGGATAAAATCTAAAAAAGTTAGGGGAACAAGTGATAAGGGCTTCAATTTTCTCAAAGACATTCAAGTCATTCATTTTCAGAATATCAACTTGATCAGGCATATTTGCCTTTGTATCCAGCAAAGAAGTTCCATGAGGAAAAAACGTTATTTTATTTCGTGCTTTTGGGGAGCGAACAACCAGTTGCTTTGGAACCGTATATTCACCAGCATGAAGAAGTAACGATTGTTCAGGAGACAAGCTCCAGCTCTCGTCAAACCTATTTTTGAGATAATCTGCACAAAAACCCCAGTATGAAGCATACCATGCCGTACTTTCGCCCAATGTTTCATCAGGTCTGGATGGAATGTACCACCCTTTCATAATAGGCTGTAAAAAACCATGCTTGACTAAACGATCTCGATGCGTTCTTGAAAGATCAGAAGTCTTGATTGCAATTGCATCATTGTCTTGTAGCTTCTTTAGCTCTTGTAGCGAACGTGCAAGTTTTGTCGTTGGCTCTGCCATTTTTAAAAGTCTTTCTTGTTATTCAGGGTGTGCGTTTTATAGCTTAATGTGCTGTGTATATTTTAGCTTAATATGATGTTCGTATGAAAGCTTTTTGCGTTGTTTGTTATTTAGCTTAACGCGTGTTAAAGAAATTTTCTAGTGGACTTGCGAGAAAAAAGTGGACGGTAAATAAGGAGACAAACATCTGAAATTTTAGAAGTTAACACCAAGAAAATAATTAGAACCAAAATTGACAAATCATTAAATCCTCAAAACAGGTGTCATTTTTTTGCCCAAATGGGCATTTTAAAAGTGAACTTCTTGTGCCCGAGTCTGACGTGAGGGGTGTTAATTGACATAAAGCGTTTTGAAGTTTGTAAATGCTGAAAGTAAAGGGTACTCTGTGTTTAACGAATTAAAACGATTGCTCCCATGCAAAGACATTTAGGTCTACGAAGCTTCGGGAGGCAGGGGCCGGAGGTTCGAATCCTCTCTTCCCGACCAATGATTTCAAGGACTTAGAGGTTAATTCTTCTAGGTCCTTTTTGTTTTGGTGCAGTATCCGGTGCAGTGGAAACGAAAAAAGGGGAGCAAGCTGATGTAGCGGGTCGGCGATTTTGCGAGTTAATGACAATGGAAATGCAAGCAACTCAGTAGCGGTTTAAAGCCCCTTTAAAAACCGATTTAGGGCTTATTAATAAAATCACGGCAAAATGCTCCTCAAATGATTTTGAGTGCGGAAATATGAGTGACGACAAGACAATTACCTTCATCAATCCCGTGGCCAAAGAAAGCCATGATCGTATGGATGAATTGATGAATGACCTCCTCCCCAAAATTCAGGAAGAAGAAAGGCAGAAACTTCTCGCCTTTGAAAAGGAATGGAGGAAAGACCAGCGGTTTATAGCTTTTACTAAATGGTCTCTGTCTTTTATAGCTGTTGCTATCGTTGTCTACCCTGTTTGGTTTGGCTATCAGCTCCATACGAGCAAAGAAGAGGCCATTGCAGATTGTTCAAATATCGAAGAAATGCGAGAGCAATATTCAATGTTGGGAACTGATGTCTTAAGGCACTACGTAAATTCGGAAACGGGCAAGGTCACATGTGGCATCATGACAATTGAAGAGCATCGGGAGAATATGAAAAACTCGATCATATTCCCCCGCGACCGCGTCATCTTACCTTATGAGAATTCGACACAATCAGCTCCTTGGCCTTCTTTGGGCAAGTCTTGGCCACAGAATAGTTCAGAGTAACCTCTTCCATATCAAACCCAGCAAACACCTCTCTTATTTCAGGGGTATCGTTGATCGACATGATGAACTGACCTTTGATGTTGGCCAATTGATCGGCGATCTTCTGAAAATCTGAGCGGCTGAAGATATTCTTTCCGTAATCTGTCTCGCAACCATAGTAAGGCGGATCCAGATAGAAAAGCGTGCTGGGACGGTCATATCGTTCTATGAATTCATCGTATGACAAACACTCGACAACAACACCGACCAGCCTTTTATGCAGGCGCTGAATCATTTCCTTCAGCACAGTGATATTGAACCGTCCACCCCGTTCCGGTGACACCCCGAAGCTGTTCCATTTCGGGTTTCCGCCAAAGCAAGTGCGCTGCAAATAGAGGAACCGGGCGGCGCGCTGGAGGTCAGTCAAGGTTTCCGGCGGCAGCTTCACCAGCCGCATGAATTCCTGCCGCATGGTGAGTTGGCAAGAGAGGTAATCCAGAAAGTAGGACTCATGCTCCTGAATTTGCCGGAACAGGTTGAAGATATCCTTGTTGATGTCATTGATCACTTCAGACCGGGCCGGAGTGTCCCGGCGTAAAAAAACACCACCCATGCCGACGAAGGGTTCGGCGTAGGTGATGTGGTCGATCTGGTTGATCCGTTCAACAAGACGTTTTGCAAGGTTGCGTTTGCCGCCGAGATAGGGGGCAATAGGTAAGACTTGGTTAGATGTCTTCGTTTTCATGTTTCACACTCTGATCATGATGCTCTTTGGCATTCAGGGTGTGAGGCTCAATGGCCTTCTTATGGTTAATTGTGTTGCAGCGGGGACATTTGATTTGAACTTCACCCGTTCCCCCTACCTTTCCTAAAAGTTTTTGGCAATTGCCACAGCGAAAGTTCTCCATTTCTTAACTTTTATATCCGATATTAGCCCCGCTCGATCGAGCTGGCGAGGCGGCTGTAGTCGTGAGGGCTATACTCCCTCGGTTCAGGGTGTTCGCGCACCCTGACCCTCGTTTTAAGCGAGAGTTATTTCTTTGGCGTTTCCGCCTCAATTCTTGTTTTGAACCCCGATGTGTCGAAGGTGTGCTCAACGCGCGTTACGGACCATTCACCGTCAATCTCGTCTCTTACGCCCGATAAAATGATTTTTCCTTCAGCTCGAACATTTGGCATGCCGATGGCCGTGCTGAGTTCCAAAGTTGCTTGCCCTCGGCTCAGAGCATCCAGTTTTGCTTTCGCCGCTGATCTGGCCTCTTGGGCATTTGGATAAGTATGCCGGAGTGTATAAGCACGGCCTTCAGAGCCGACCGTTTCTTCAACCCGCTGAGATGTGTCTTTGTTCTGCCAAAATGCCTTTACCGAATCATACTTGCCGCGATCAGCAGCTTGATAACGCCAACCATTTTGGTCAGAGAGATCGCCTCGTGTTAAAGACACCGTTTCCAAAGATTGACCTGATACCGATTTTGCCTCGCCTCTGGGGACTAGAACAAGATTACCCATGACTGGCTTTACAATCGCATCATGCTGCTTGGCCAAGCGCGTCAGGAAGTGCAGGTCACTTTCATTGGTTTGATCGACATGAGGAAAAACAAAGGAGCTTAAGCCGGGAGAGACTTTTGGTTCAAGATCATGCTCTGCTGCAATTGTACGCACGATAACGTCATAAGATGCATTGTCCCAAGAACGAGACTTTTGCACCTTCAGACTTTTTTTCATATCAGCCGCTTTCGCAGGTATGATCAGTGTGTCAGGTGGACCTTCATGGACAATTTCGTCAACAACATAAAGACCAATATGGATTAGACCTTTCTCTTTAAATCCCAATAACAAAGATAGCTCAGCTCCTGTCGGAGGTACTTCGATAACCGAGTCACGGTCATCTAATGTAATTTCAATAGTATCGCTTTTACCGCCAGCTTCATCCGTTGTGCGAATTGACAGAAATTTAGGTTTTAGAAGGTTCGTGATATCTTGAGAATTCGCTAGTATTTGAAACTGCGGTGTCATAGCATACCTCTAATTGTAACGATTGTGAGATTTGCCATGTTCAAATATCTGCTTTTTTCCTTGTTGTTCATATCAACAGCTCACGCAAATGATAGAGTTGAAATCTCTTGTGATAAATACGTTGCTATGACCGGAGACCAAATCCCTTGCGATGTCATGCCAACAATCAAAGTTACCAAAGCCCAACTCGAACAGGCGGAGCTTAAAAGCCAAAAGGAAGTTTGTATAAAGAAATGGGAGAGCGAATATGGCCATTGTAAACAGTATAACCACACTGACTATCTGACCGATAAAGCTCCAAAAGAGTGTTATAAAAACAGTCGTCCAAATTGTGATTTGAAAACCAGCGAACCTAAAAAAAGCACTCAAAAGGTTAAGTTGTGGTGATGACATCAAGTCCATAACTGTACCTTAGAAAAAATTTTCTTTACCGCTAAATCAGGCAGCTCAATAACCGTTCCCGCTGTCAAGATAGTCCCCGCGTCCGCAAGTCCGGGATTAGCCTCAAGCACTTGTTCAACTGCCCCAGATTGCTGGCCATAGTGTTTCCAGCAGATATAGTCGAGCGTATCACCGTTCTTGGTTAGATACTTGGCCATCAATCATCCTCCCCGTATTCAACGAGTGAGAGCTTGAAGTCGATCTTGCGCGGTACGCCATTAACCAGAAACTCGCTCTGACCTTCGACGATCTGTTTGATACACCATTGGCCCCAGACTTTGCCCCGACCATCAACCAGAATGAGGGGCTCACCTTTATTCGCCTCTGCCTTCATGGCCGGGATCTGACCTAGACCACCTTTGAAATGCGGATAGATGGTGCCATCCAGTTCAATTTCTTCTGCATCAGGTCCAAGGTATTGTTGAGCCGGTTTGCGACCAGCTCTGCCTTGCGCCTGCCAGCGATACGAAGCCGTGCGTTCCAGCTTCTGATAGGCTGCTGTCGATAGGGAAAAGCGATAGGAGCCCAAGGCCATCATAATCTCAGTCATGAAGTGCCCCACGTTGCTGGCGGTTCAGTTCCTTGGAAATCTGCTGGGCGAGAATGCGCGGATCCTGCCCCGGTTGCTGCTGGATCGTGATCGTATTGTGATTAGTCTGTTGAACGGATTTTGAAGAAACACTCTGAGCTTGCGGCATGGGCTTTGCCAAAGCATCTGGTGTCGGTGCGGCGGCCACGGCAGCCACAGCGGCACCCGCTGCCGCCGCTTTCTTCAGACCGCCTCCGGGTTTGGCTTTTGTCTGATCTTCTTCCCCGGTAATCCAGCTCCAGAGGCCACCGATCATTTCACCGGCACCGGCCACCATGTCCATGATGCCGCCCCAGATTTCCTCCCAGTTCTCGTAGAGGGTCCAAGCCGCAACACCGAGAGCTGCAACGCCACCGATGATCAAGCCGATCGGGTTGGCCATCATCGCCACGTTCCACGCCCATTGAGCGGCTGTGACAACACCAATGGCAGCACCAAAAGCCAAGATGCCACCACCGACCGCGCCGATGATCCGACCAACTGCCGGATATTTTTCCATCGCGGCACCGGCCCAACCTGTTAGCTTGATCATAGGCGTGAGAACGCTATTAACGGCAGGCAGGAGCGTTCCGGCAAAGGTAGTCCCAAGCTGGCCAACATTCTTTTGAAACCGCTGAATACGTCCGGGGGTGGAGTTCAGAAACTTCTCATAGGACTTATCGACCACATTTTTTGAGCCTTCGCGCACGTCCTCAAAGCTGGACTTCAGCTCGGTCATTTTCTCAAGCAGCAAGGAAACCGAACCACCCTCATCGCCAAAGGCTTTCTGGATGGCCGCCGCTTTTTCATCCGGATCGTCAAAGACCGTCAGGGCTTCATTCAGGTTCTCCAGCGTTTTGATCATATCCATCTGACCGGACTCGGTGCGGACGATCTCAAAGCCGAATTCCTCTGTGGCCTTGCCCATCTGACGCAAGATGGCGTTCATCGCGGTACCGGCACTGGAGCCCGTCACCATTGAGCTGTTGAGCTGACCGAGGATGGAAGCCGTTTGATCAAGCGGCACATTGTATTTTATCGCACCTTTGGCTCCTTCCTTGAAGCTTTCACCAAGCTGGCCAAAGTCACGGATTTGATATTTAAACTGGGCCTTGGTCAGAATATCGCCAATGCGTTTCAGGCGTTCTTCCGTGTTGCCTTCCAAGGATGATCCAAAGTTATTGAAGACACCGCCGATAACTTCGCCAACACCTTCAGCCTGACCGCCTGTGACCTTGGCAACCTTGGAAACGATCTCCGACCCCATACGGGCGGCCTGTGCATCCAGACCGGCAGAGTTAAGGGCATATTGAATGTCGATGATTTCAGTCTCGGTAGCCAATGATTTACGGGCATAGTCGCTGGCATGTTTGCGGGCATCGCGCACAGCTTTTTCAACATCTTTGGCGTTGATGACTGTACCGAGGCGCACTTCTGCTTCTTCTACACCTGAAGCACCGCCGATCATCCTGCCCAAGCCCCACAGTGCACCGGCCCCGGCCAAGGCGGCCCCTTTCAAAGAGCCGAGACGTTCACCTGCCGCCTGCTTTCCCTGCATCGCCTTTTGTTGACGCACAAGCGTTCTGTTTTGACGGATGAGTTTATCCTGCGACTTGCCGATCGTCGCAATCTCGTAGCCATAACCCTTGGCGGCGGCCTTGGCTTTACGATAGCGTTTTTCAACCTCGGCAATACCTTTGTTCAGGCGGTCGCTATTTCGCCCCAGCGATGCCTGTTTCGCCTTTAATTCTTCAAGTTGTTTGCGATATTTGATGACCGCCTTGGTCGTTTCCAGTTGGCGGTTATTTTCCGCCAAAGCAGCCCCCAGTTTATCCGCCCTTTTTTCTGCACTCTGAAATGTGCTAAGATAGGACTTGCCTAATGCGGCACCGATAATAACTGAAAGAGCGAAAGTTTTAGCACTCATGGGTCATCGTCCTTTTTATATCGCCTTTTTCGTCCTTTGGGCGGGGCTGTCTGTATGGGCCTATCAACAATTTGATTCGTCCTGGACAGAAGCTGTTATCGCCGGTGCATCCGTTGCTGCTTTAATCCTTGTGCCGCTTTCCTTTATTGCGTCACTGGTGGGAACTGTTCTGTTCGAACTCGTCTCGCTGTTTCGACGTATTGCATAAGCTCACAACACGTCATTTCCAGAATTTCTTCTTTTGACCAGCCTGTGACGGAAGCCAGCCTGACACAGGCCAGCCTCACATCTTCAGGCTTCAGGCTAAAAAACCCGCATACCCGCACTGTAGTCGCAGATAGTCAGCGATATAGAGCTGATGAAGCATTTCTTCTTCACGTTCTGTCAGCGATGAAAACAGCCATAGTTCACTCTCAGCCGGATTGCTGCCATTGCGACCGGCTGAAATGGAATCAGAGCCGCGCGGCACCCGAAGTGTCAGAGAGTTTTCATCCTTTAACGGATACCAGAGGTCAACGCGATAAGGCTGGTCACCCGGTGCAGCCATTGCAGCTTCGATCTCGCTTTCGCGTTCTTCATCACTGAGCTTGAAGAACTGATAAGCTTCATGGACCGCCTGACTATCGGCGATATGCAGATCGGCAATTTCCTGAGGTGTCACACCACACAGATGCGCGATCACATTGGTGTCGTGATCGAATGTGTCACCATAAAGTTTAGCGGCTTCCATCCAGTGCTGAACCTTCGGGGCTTTCATGGTCAGGGAAGCGGCTTTGCTTTCCAGCATTGCGGGATACTTGATCGTAACTTTTTGGGCTTTGGTTCTATCCGGGCGACCAGTCATAAACGTCTCCTCCCTACTTGCCGATGGCTTCGTTGATGGCAGCGCGAAGGTCTGTGCCATCGACTTTGAAGATGCCGTTGACCGCATCGATCTCGACCTTTTCTTCACCATCAATGGTCAGTTTCAGGTAATTTGCGTTGAACACCTTCTTCGGTGAGAGATTTTCACCTTTTTTAAAGGTGCCTGTTTCAAGAGACTTCATCAGGCCACGCATCTGAAGAATGATGGCTTCGGTCTTGGTACCGTTGGACTGGGCACCACGCGCGGTAAAGGGCAGATCGCTTTTACCGAAATGGCCGACAACTGTCTTATCCAATGAACCGAAGGTCATTTCACAGTCGAGCTTTTCTACATCGCCCATGCTGATATCGATCGGGGCGACCATGCCACCGGCGATATATTCCTGGGTTTTGAGAA
Source organism: Terasakiella sp. (assembly GCA_050297075.1). Classification (GTDB taxonomy): domain Bacteria; phylum Pseudomonadota; class Alphaproteobacteria; order Rhodospirillales; family Terasakiellaceae; genus Terasakiella. The sequence continues at coordinate 31,708 of JBNKSC010000012.1, read as the reverse complement.
CAAGGTCGGGCAATTTGATTTCCTGAACGATACCGGCCTTACCGACACCATCAATGAAACCTTGAAAGTCTTGCAGAACTTTGGGCAGTTCACTCATCGTTTAAATCCTTCTTAAGAGGCCGCTTGAACGGCAATCATGAGGTTTTCGTAATAATTCGGGTTACGATGCGCACGGAATGTCCCACGCTCCATCGGTGACGGTCCTTCAGCGTCATAATCGACATAGACTTGACCCGCCATCAGGGTTTGAACCGTGTTAAGTTCAGGATCGACCCACGCTTGTCCGCCCAACAACGCGCCTTGGGCGCGCCAACGACGAAGGTCGGCACTGATCATGTCAGCCATGTCCAGGAACAACTGGGCCGAGATCGGACGATCAACTGCCCAGAGATAGGCTTGTTCAATGGACTCATTGACCATGTCATGGGTCCGACGCACGGAAAGGAAAGCCCACATCGGATCGGCAGAAGTCGTGCGGTTCCCCCAAAGGCGGTACCCATCCTGCTGGATGATCGTGGCGACTTCATTTTCGTTAAGGTAGTTAGATGTCGAGTTAGAGTCCGACATATTGAAATCAATCGGACGATCCACACCAACGATACCGTTAATGATCTTGTTACTGGGAGACCACCAAAATCCGCGCTCTTGATCTGTTCGCGCAATGATACCGGCAACGCGAGCACTGGCAGGTTGCGCAACAGGTTGATTGAGATCGGTATCCCAAACTTTGACTTGCGGATCCACGACATAAACACGATCTGAACCCCAGTCCTCACGATAGGTAATCGCCGCCGCATCTGTGGTGTTCGGGCCATCAGCAGGAATCACTGCACGCAAGCGACTGGCGATGCCCAGAAGCTCAGCAACAACCGGGTTGGCCACAGATGAAATTGAGGCTGTGGCTGTGCCGCCTGTGCCATCGCCGGTAATGGTCACGGTCGGAGCTGTTGTGTAACCGGAGCCCGTGCGGGTCACGGTAATGCCGGTGATCACACCTGCTGCAATGGTGGCCGTTGCTTCCGCCCCTTCACCATCCCCGGCAATAGTCACTGTGGCAGTAGTGTAGCCAGTGCCGCCTGCGCCAACCGCAATGGAAGACACTCCTGTCGGACGTGTCCCGGTAAAGCCGGGGGCGATCAGGATTTTCGGCGTGACCTTGACAGCCGTTTGGGCGGCAAGGAAGCCATAGACACCTGTGTTCAGGGTGGCGTCACCGATGACGTTGGAAAGGGTCTCAGCCAGATTTGCGCCTTCTTCAACCCGAATGATCACCACCATCGCACCGATCTGGTCAAAGATCGCATCTACAGCGTCCTTTAGTGTGCCAAGACCGTTGCCGGTTGTGTCCAGTTTCGCCGCCAGACGGGGACTACCCGTCAAAAGAACGGGTGTGTTGGGCGGAAAGACAGAAGCATCTGCATCCGGTGCCGTGCCGATCAAGCCGATGACGCTGGAGCGCACCGTTTTAATGGGACGAATGCCATCATCGATCTCGATGACCTCAACACCATGTAAAAAGTTTGTGTTAGCCATGATATACTCCGTTAAGGTTGCGGCCAAGCGAGGCCTGATAGGATTGTTTCAATTTCTGTGATGGTTTGGGCCGTATTGATCGCGGCCTTGGCAGCGGCACGGGTTGCTTCGATTTCAGCGGCGGCGGTTTTCCAGATGTCACGGTTTTGGATAACGATCGCCACAAAGGTAGCGAGGCTTAAACTCAATGAATCCGCCTCGGCCTTAATTAACGGGTAGTCGGTATCGATCGGGTTTTGTGCCGCTTGATAAGCCGCCGCCTCATTGGCTTTTTCCAAATACACCATAGCCTGACCAGAACCCGGCGTGATGTAGCGATGGCGGGCGGTTTCAGCGTCCGTATCTACTTTTCCAAGAGCATCTGAGCGGACTTGTTCAATATCAGGTTCCGGTGGTGTGCTTGATAACCCGGCTGGGAGTGGCCCAAGGTCACGAATAACGACTTCGCTGCCTTCTTCATCATAAAAGACACTGCCGCGATGATCTTCAACAACACTCCATTCGCCATTTTGAAAAACGGCAATCTCAGTATCGGTTACAAGAGGCGGTTGAGATGTCGTGGAATTAGCCGGAATAAGCCAGCCCTCTTCTTTAAGCGGGTCTTTATCTGCTTGACCCGCTCCCAGAAGTTCACCTGTCATTTTGCTATAATGAAAAATTTCCATGATGGTTTTCCTTAAAACTTAATACAGGGTAAGAGCGCAATATTGCGTGGGCGCGTCTCTGAACCACCAAATGCAGTAACTTGACCGCTGCCACTACCACCAATCAAAGCATCAGGCCCCCCAGTTCCTCTTCCCTGAATGCCAGACCCATGTGTATGTGACTTCAGTTCGTCACTTTGAGATGTACCAAACCCACGTCCCCCATCAACACCCCGACTGTCATCCCAACCACGGATGAACTCACCGCGCAGGTCAGGCAGGGTGAATGTAGCCACCCCATCGCCGGGGCCGAATTGACCGGTATCTTTAGACCCCTCATCAACAGCAAGATTGCCACTAGCCTGCGCCATGCCCCATAGGGAGGCATAGGTTGTCCGGTCAAGTTCTGCACCGTTACATTTTATGAACCCCGTCGGAGGGGATGAGGCGCTATGCCAGATGATGCTACCAACAGGAACGGTTGTCAGGTTATTGATGTCGCCTGCTGCATGTTGATGGGAAAGAGGTGCATAATCTTCATCATGATCATGGGGGTGTACTGTCGGATCATTTTCGTGCGCAGTCATAGCGTCAGCGACATTTTTCTTCGTTGCAAGTACAACAGCCGGGTCAACTTTCAACTGGACAACATCAGTGTTCACAACACCGACCTGAATTTTCAGGCTGAAATCACCGGCGGTGCCTTCTGCCTCTGTCGGTTTGTAAGATGATGGATATTTAGCAATAACCAGAAGGTTGCCATTCACATCGAACAAGCCCACTTCGCGTACAGTCCACCCCCCTTCAGAGACGGGAACAACGCAATGGAACTCAAGGACATTTGGTTCACCATCTACTGTTGAGATTGAATTGACGTTACCCCGATATACTTCATCTTTAAGGACCGTTTGACTTTCGATGGGATCATATTCAGCGCCATTATCACCTGTTCCGACGGCAAACTGTGTGACCTGTACAGTTCCGCCCAACCCGACAGCGTTTGCAATCTGTGCAGAACCAATTGCGGTGACAAGAGAGTAATATTGCGCCATCAGGCTGCTCCTTGAGGATAGATTGTTATTTCATGGGCGAATTGTACCATCGCGCCGATCTTGGGAATGTCGGTTCGATGGGTGAATTTCGGGATGGTGTACGGCTTGACGGTCAGTTCTTGCGAATAGACCATTGCACTGGCCATTTTGGGTGCGTTTGATCTGTTGGCGAGGTGGATCGTTAGGGTGTCAAGGTGTGAACGTGTATTTTTTGCATTAAGGATAACAGCCATTGTCGCCGAACTTTCTTCTTTAGAATAACCTCTGCCTTCAAGGTCAACGTCGACTTTAAATTTTCCACGAACACCTTCATATTCGAACCATTTCAACACAACAGCTTTCATGCCAAGTGCCGAAAGAGCGTCAATCACCGCGCCTTCTGTCCCTTTGATCTGGTGAACCTTAAGGGCAGCGGCATAGACTTTGCGTTTGATGCTCTCAGGCCAATCCGGTGACCAGTTATCAACCGACATCGCCCAAGCCATAAACGGCAAAAGGTTTGCGGGGCACGTCTGTGGATCCATCAGGTCTTTGATCGGTATCTGCACGTTTTCCACACGCGCCATCGCCGCTTCAAGAGCGCGTTCTTCAGTCGTGGCATTCGGGGGCAGCAAGTTATCAACCATTGATCACCTGCCCGTTAAGAGTGATGGCTGAGCAATAGGGGGCTTGAGCTTCACTCGCCGCCTTGTCTGTCCAGTCTGTCAGAGTGACCCGTTTAACACCGGCAACATGAAGGGCGGCATCAAGGCCAGAGCCGTTGACTTCACCACCAAGCACATGCTGGCTCCGCACATAGGCCCAGCATTTTGCGCCAGCTTCTGCAAAGACGACCGTTTCATCCGGCCCGTCATAAAGGGTCAGGGTTGCTGCAACGGTGAAACTCAACAACGAAGCTTTTTGCACTGTCACCTGATCGGTCAAAGGCCGCACATATTTACCTGATAAATGGTTCGTGACCTCTGTCAGGATGGCATCTGTGACAATGCCGTCACCCTCGTGGCCAAGAACGGTCACTACCACTTCAACCGGGTTCGGTGAAGTGACAGAGGCATCCTTGATCTTGGAAGCCGAAGTGTCCGGATCAAAGGTGAAGGTCACAATGATTGTGCCCGGTGCCGGTGACTGGACATCGATGTCGCTGGGTTTATTCCCCGCCGACAGCGCATTAAAGATATAAGAGCCGTCTGAGCCTGCTGTGGTGAAGGCTTCCGGTGCCAACTGGATGCGGCGGCGATAGTCGTCATCGCTCTCATACGTCGGCGCGATCGGCGGTGTGGCCGTCTCATCACCCGGATCAATGATTTTACGCTCTACACCATAAAAGGCACCGAGGTTCTCCAAATCCTTGCCTTTGGAGAAAGCCAGCATGACAGCACGAACGGCATCATTTACCCGTTGGCGCACCCCCAGTTCGCGATAAGCCCCAACTTCAAGTGCCTTGATGACCGGATCGCTCTCCAGCACGTCCACCGAATAGCTCGGATTGCGCACCAGATAGTCGGCTTTCATCTCTTCAAGGATTTCCTCAAAGGACAAAGTTTCAACCGCATCAGGCGGGGTCATCTCGGAAAGATTGATGAAAGCAAACCGGCTCATACGACCACCCCTTCCAGAATGATCTCTTTGCCTTCAGGCAACCAAATGCCGGGAAGATCAAAGACAGCCTTGCCCGGTTCAAAAGAAACAGGAATGACCTGAGAGAGTTTGAACTCTGGTTCCCACTTATTAAGCGCGATCGCGACAGCGGCAAACAGGTCAATCAGTGTGCCCGGTGTCATCGGCTGGTCAATGATCGAAGGCACGTCAGAACCATAATCCCGGCGCATGACGCGCGTGCCGATCGGCGTGCTCAAGATATCCTGCACTGATTGTTGCAGATGAGCGACCCCGTTCAGGACTTTTCCGGTTCTGGCATCCATGCCTTGTCTCATTTCTTAAGGTGCCTTCGTTATTTTTTGGTTGCGGGTTTGCGGGATTTCGGCTTGTCTTTTTCGTCACAAATCTTGCCGTCCAGCTTCATGTACTTGGCGGCACGCGGGGCCAGTTGGACGGGATCGCCTTCTTCGACCCATTTGCCTTTGTGCGGAAAGCGTTGCAACGCGATGTAGGTTTCTTCGCTCATGAGATTTATGCCTCTTCTGGGGTTGAAACTTCACCTTCAGTAAAAGTGTAATCTGGCTCGGAATTCACGATAGAACCGTCGAGCCAAGTCTCTTTCTTGAAGGTGTTGCCACTGACGTGGGTAATGCGCTCGCAGCGGCCATTGATGTCGGTTTGCAAATACCCTCCAACGCCTGTGCGCAGGATCATGTTTTTGCCTTCAACAACGATTGTTCCTTCGCTGTCAAAACTGCTAATCCGGGTGAGCTTTTTGGAACGATCATGATCGATCACCATGCCGTCACCAAATTTAGTCCGGGTGATGTCCTTGCTGTTCGCCGGGGCTGGGGATACGAACTGATATAAACGGCCAGAAACGATACCTTGAGCCAGATCACCGGAAGGGCTGAGCACAACAACCTGTTCGCCCTCATCCGGGCAGTTCCATGAGCGATCGGCACCGGCCTTTTGCTCACCCCATTTCAGCCATGCGGTTTCAATGTCACCGATCTTGACCTTCACTTGGGCGTTGGCCTCATCAACCTGTGTCACCATGCCGATCGTCACGATGTTGGCCAGCAAGCGTTCCAGTTCAGCGATGCGAAAGATCAGTTCATCCAGCATGTCACACCTCGACCTTTTCATAGGCATCTTGGTGATCGCTGCCAATCTCCGGCGCACGGCCCACATACAGCTCAAGCGGTACGTTTACGGTCGAATATTCGTCCTGACCAAAGCGAATCATTTGTGTCCAGGACAAACCCCAGATCGTGACGTTATTGCGACCCAAATTGCTGGAATAAAGGTTTTCAGCCTCGCCGACATCTTCATCCTTTATCAGGTGCAAACCGCCAATATGGCCGTCTTCATCTTCAGGCGTATCAAAGGTCTTTTTCGGCAGGTAATTGATCAAATCTTCAATGATGTTCAAAGCCGCCTCATCACGGGGCAGGTCTTTTTTATCGCCGGTGATGATAAAGGCCACGCATTTGACGGCACGATCAACCTCGCCATTGCCAACCGGCTCCGGCTTACCGAGAGCCATCGTGGTGATGCGGATCGCCGGGAGCTTGATTGAGAGTTTTTTCAGTTCATCCAGATTGAAACGACCTGGATGCACGTCGATCTCGTCAGCCATTGCTGTAAAACGATCTTTAAACGCCTGTTTAATGGCATTGCGATGGGCGACCAGTTTCATGACACCGCCCTTTCCATAAAGTCATCAAGGGCAGCGTAGATTTCTTCTTTGTTTTCTTTGGAGAGACCCAGAAACGTCCGTTGCGGAACTTTGGTGCCTACCTCTTCACCGCCCAATTGATGGTGAGCCGCATATACCAAGTTTGAGCCAATATGGACGCTTTGGCCTTCAACAAAATAATCAATACTGTCAATCAGATTACCTTCGTTCTCCAGAAGGCTGTGACCACCGTGTCGCTTTTCTTTGTAGCTATCGCTCCATTCAGGCCAAGCCTTACCTGAAGGACTTTCTTTTTCTTCAGAAAGACGGCGACGGGTTTGAGTTTCAATCAACGCGCCAAGAATACCCAAAAGTCCAGACGTGTTCATCGTGCTGAGAGCATTCAGCCGCGCCTGAAATCGTTCTTCATCCTTAAGGTTATAGTCGAAATGTACGCCAACCATTAAAGCCCCCTCATCTTGTCACGAGTAAACAGACGATCAGGCCCAGCCAGAACAACCGGCTTGGGAGGGCGGCTTTGCTGTTTCGGCAAATCAAGAGCAGCCTTGCCGTTTGCAATCCGGCTCAAATGAGAAATCGAATTGTTGTATTGATCCTTCAGATCATCGGTCATAGCTGGCGTATTAAGGCACAGCTTATAAAGTGCAATCCAGACGCACAGGTCTTTGACAATCTCCGGCACAATCGGCAGAGGCAAAGGATAACGCACCCCAACATAGCTATTGATCTCGGCTGTAGCAGAGGTCAACGCACTATCGATGGCGACGGTGTCGAGAATATCATCACCGTCGCGATCGGCAGCGACGAACAAAGCGTCCTCTCCGACTTTCGCGATCATATCTTGCTGGGTTGCGTACATTAAAGGCTCTTTAGATTAAGGTGAAAAGGGTGCCGGTCTTTCCCGGCTGTCAGGCTCACATAATGAGTGGCGCCACCCACTCGGCTGAGAATTCAGCTTTTGAAGTCCACGTTCTTGAAGACAGCGAAGGCTGCATCACGGACATCACCGCTCACGTTCGCATCTTCGACACCGAGTGCTTTCAAAGCCTCTACGACCTTGTCCACGTTCGGTTTGCCTTTCTTTTCAAAGGCAGCGGTGGCCGTTGCCTTCAAAAGATCCAGAGAAGAAGCCAGCAAAACATCGCGTTCTTCTTCTGCCAGCCCATTCCAGCTCGGCTCATCCATTTCGGATTGCTGTTGAGCGAAGGCAACAAGCTCACCAAGCTGCAGATTGATCTTGTCTGCGATCTGAATGACAGCAGGCAGACTGGAAGAACCGACCAAGGTTGAAATGGATGACATTTCAGGCTCAGCCGCATCTTTCGACAATTCGACCACCACCAGCATCGGTTCATTGCGCAGAGCTTCAAGTTGCTCTTCGCTCAGATCGGACGCATCGATGTCGACGGCTGTCTTACCGAAGGTCATACCGGCGCGACGAAACTTGGCCGCTTTGGAGTGAATACGTAATTTCATCATTCGCCCCCTTAAGCCAACCAAGGCACTTCGAGGATTTCGACAAGATTGCGATCGGTGTTGGTGCCGCCGCCATCATTCTTTTCAGCCAGAATGATGTCACGGGCCGCATCACCATTCGTCGGGCCGACAACCAGAAGGCTGGGCTTGATGCCAAGCGGACGGCCCTCATCAGATTTCAGGCCAATCATTGCAGTCCGAGCTGCCCGGAAGTTGGTTTTATCCAGAGCTGCCTTGGAGCCGAATGCTTGTTGCCAGAAACCGAAACCGGCATTGCAACGCGCATCCACCCCGTACAGGTATTGTTTCCGATGGAAAACATTTTCTGTTTTGGGATCCGTCATGGCTTCAAAATTGTAGTCTTTACGCTTTTGGAAAATCAGCGGCTTGAGCGGACGGCGGGTATCCAGCAGGAACCAAGGTTCACCGGCACCAGCCTGCATATTGGAAACGCTCGTTGACTGGCCGTCGACCAACACTTCATGGTCGGTGTCAAAGAAATACTGGCCATCGTAACATTGCTCAGAGAAGCCGTTCTTCAACAGTTCAAAGATCAATTCATCGGGATGTTCGGCAGCGGCGTGCCCCATTTCCTGAAACAGCGGATTGTAGATCCCGTAAGTATCGTCATCGATATCGTTACGATCCACTGAAATGGTGCTTTCGAAATCTTCGTTTTCGATAGTATAGCGATGAGCGGCCATACTTTTTACATGACGATCGCCAATCCATTTACGGAGTTTGGGGAATTGACCAAGCCAGCCATATTGTTCGCTTTTCGTGGTGCTATTCACCAGAGTGGCAATTTTTTTCCACTCTGGTGATACACCTGCAAAACCAGCTTGGAAGGATGTCTTGAAGCCAACGAAAAGGTTGGTCAAGTTAGCGGAGTTGATAAGCATGTTTCAGATTTCCCTTACTTGATCTCAACCCAGACACCAGCATTGTCGACATCAACAATGGTTCCGGCTGCACTGCGCGTGCCGGTGCCATCAGTTGACGCGACGGTCTGGTCATCTACGATGTAAGCGGTGGAGCCGATGTGGGTACGATCGACAACGTCAGTGTCATGGTTGGCGAATTGGAACACGCCACGGTCGACACGGATGGAAACATCACCGGCACTGCCGCCAATGTTGTTGACCTGCTCAAGAGCACGGCCAGCGGATTTCAAGCCGGTAGCCGTTTGTCCAGGTACTGCATTGCCGGAGGCATCCAGACAAACCAAAGCACCACCGAAGATACGCACATTGGCTGCCAGCGGATGAACGACATCGATGCCGGAGCGAGAGGACGTATTGCGATCAGACGTTAAAGCAGACATTTACGCGCTCTCCTTATCCATGTTTTTCAGGAAGTCGTCTTCGGAGATGCCCATTGAACGGCACAGTTCTTTTTGTGCGTCAGTCAGGCTCCCTTGCGACTTGTTCGGTTCTTTGCCTTCCAGACCGGACGGCGCACCGATAACCGGCGCGGCCTTGATGAAGTCCTTGAACTTATCGAGCCCCCCTTCGGAACGGCACTGTTCACGGTAATAGTCGGCAGTGGACGGAACGATCTTGCCGTCGGTCAAAGCCTGATCGATGACAGCATCAATCTCTTTGTTGCGATCGGCATTCTCCAGCTCGGCAATACGTGCCTGAGAAGAGTTGAGTTCCTTTTTCAAGGCATCATGGTCCGCGCGGGGAACGAACTTTTCAAGGTCCGGGCCTTTTTGCGAAGCATTTAATGCCTTGTCGCGGTCATCCTTAATCGCGTTGATCGCACCGAGGATCTGATCCTCATTTGCACCATCAACCAATTTAAGAGCCGCACAGACCTTTGAAAGATCCATTGACATCTCCTGAGTTGGTGTTTCAGCACGATTAAGTGCTTTCAATGAAGTGAGATTAGGCTGACCGACGAGACCGACTGAATCGATACCGCCAATGCGTCGTTTGCCATCCTTGGAAAAGAGAAGCACAGGGGACAGGAAGCGATATTCCTTATCCTTCACCATCTGGTTTCCTTTCGGTGTCCAGATCACGCGGCCCCATACAGACCCACCGTCACGAACCTCCATATCTTCAACCCATGCCGCAGCCGGTGCCGGTTCCCCCAGAGGAGCCTTGTGCTCGGTCGCATGTTCATAGTCGATGATCAGAGGTCGGTTGCTTTCTTTAAAGAAATTGACAACCGCATCAGGTTCGTCGTGGAGCCATTGCCGTTTGTCGTAACCGATGATCAGCGGACCAGCAGGAATGAGTTGGACCCATTCCGGTGCGTTCCCGGTTGCATCGGTGTTAAGTGCAATGTGAAAATTGGTGCTTGTGCTTTTCTGTTTCATGGGGGCATTATGGTGACAGCCCGCTGAAACCTAGACGCGGAAGCACTTCCACCCCACAATTAAGAGAGATGGCCATGAGGATCGATTACGATTATCTGAAGGATGAAATATTCCCGAAATTCTTGAATGCAGAAACCCCAGCAATTAATTTTGCCAAAAGCTTTGAGCACCTGTGGAATGATGATGCCACTTTAGGAAAACTTCAATTCCATATGGACCTGCTGGATGATCAAGGTTTCATTTCCACCAATGCCCAATCGATCTGGATCAATATGCAAGGACATCGTGTTCCTTTGGACGTAGATGTCAGATTGACATTTGACGGTCAGGAATTCGCTGAGAACCTCACAAAAGCAAAACCAGAATGGATTTCTAAAATTACCGGCTACGGTATCGGCGTGGCTAGTGAAACCCTAAAAGCTACAATCGTTGGAGCGATCACTTCGTAAGTAAGCACAGAAGCCTTTCAGTACCGTTTAAAAAGCCGTTTAAAGATTTTCTCGCTAAATGGGCCATAAAATAAACTTAAACGCCCTGAGGCCCCTTAAAACGGCTTTTTCTCTTTCTCAAAATCTTTCGTACTGTCGGCCAGTTTTTTTGCCAACACATCGGCACGCGCTTTTCCTGGATTATTGTCCCAGCCGGGATCAATCCCTTCAGGAATGTTGAGCACTTCACCAGTGCGGTCATTCGTCCATTTAACGGTTGGAATATTTTTCGGCGCACCGACATCCAAACCCTTGCGATCTACTTCGGCCTGACTGATCTGGCGAACCCGACATTTACAGCCCCATCCATTTGATGGCATCCAGATATTCCAAAACGGATCCTCAATCGGTGCCACCACACCAGCCTTGGCGGCATGTTCCGGTCTATGCTCTTCACTCGGCCCCAGCTCATAGATGAAATAAGGCAGTGCCGCCTTTGTGCGTAACGCGCGATGATATTGACCTGCCGAGCGCGCGGTTCTGATATTGGCGCGATAGATCACCTTTAAACGCCGGGGACTACCGAGCTGGGCCTTGACGATTTCCCCAGTCAAAGGATCCTTCATCATTTCCTGCCCCCACCACCCCAGCTTTTGCAGCAACGGGATCAGATCTTTCTTGAACTGGTGAAAGGTCTGTCCAGTCTCAATGGCTTGTTCAACCGCTTCACGGATAGCGACAAGGATGTCCATACGCATGGCCTTGGCCACCGTAAATGAGAAGGCGTGCTCATCCCCCCAAACGTCCTTGTAGCTGAAACCAATTTTCCAGCCTTTCTTCTTGATATAGTCCAGTACCTCTGGCGACGGTCCCTGACCGAAATTGAAGCCGGGTTTCTCATGCTCAGTCGGCATCGCTATCCCCCGCAGCTCGCGCCTTGAAAGTGGTTTCTGCCAAGGATCGGATCATGGTTTCCATATCCATTTCCAAACCGGACAATCCCTGAAGGACATCTTCGAAACTTTCTGATTTATCGAAAAGCTCTTTGATCGGATCAATAACTGGCTGCATTTGCGCCTGCCAGTTCTCAAGTCCCAGCTCTTCGATTTCATCTTCAATGCTGACAGTTTGTTGAGAACGGTTTGCTGCCTTTTCCATATCAGGCTTCGGTGCCGGGGCTTCCTCAGCTTTCTTACCGATGACTTCATCGCCCGCTTGCGGGTCAGAGAAACCAAGTTTGGCGCGAACCTCCGAAGCTTTGACTGTCAGCCCTTTATCTGCCAATTTGTCCAAAGCTTCAATAATCAGCGCGATATCTTCAGGCTCAAGCACCGGCATAGAGAAGGTCGGATAGGATTCCTGTGCTCCGAAGTTAATATCGACAAAAGCGCGAATTAAATCCCTATTGATCGTCAAGGCCAACTGGCGACAGTCAGATCTTAAAATGTCACGGCGCACATCTTCCTGACTGTCTTCATTCCCAAGTTTACCCGGTGTTCCCTCAGAACTTGCCGTCTGTCCGAGAACGCCTTTGGAAACCTGACGATCCCACCATTCTGCCGTTGATTGGAAAACCGCCGCCCCATTACCAGCACCGCTTCCTTGAGCAGCCTGCTCAAAGTCAATGCGCATGCCTTCAGGCAGGATCGCCGCCGCATCAGTTCCGATATTAGCCACCGCTTGGACAAGGACATCAATGTCATCCTGCGTTGCGTTAGGACCATAACGACCAAGGCGCAGCGGCATCCCAAAGACTTCCAAAAACGCATGCCAGTCCTTGACCGTGTAGCTTTTACACATGAAGGCCATTGCAGCCAGTCGAGCCAAGCCACCACGGATCGGCAAGCCAGATTTAAGGCGGGGAATGTGTGTAATGAACCGATACGGCTGAAGGGGAATGCCGAGCGGATTACTTTCATCAATCAGCCTGATTGCTTTGCCGGTTTCCCGGTCCCATGTAAAAAAACGAGGATCACGATATTCGTATCGTTCAATGGTCCAAAAACGACCACGCTTCCAAACGATTTCGGCAACACTGTACCCTTTGGCCAAGGCATCCAGAAGATCGTCAAGGATTTCGACAAAATTGGGATCATGAAGAATGTGGGTGCGAACCGCGTCCGCAATTTCCTTATCCTTTGGTGCATCGGATGCCGGTTCAATTGCCATCTCGACACTGCCGATCGCGCGCTTGCGGGTGCCCAATACTGACTGATAATGGATTTCTCGTTCTTCCATTTCTTCAGCCAGCACGAGATAATCATGGGCATCACCTTCGGCAGCGGCACGCATAATCGTGGCCAGTCGGTCTGGGGTCAGGCCAGAAGCAACGGTCGGCGACCATGCATTACGAACGCCTGTCAAACTGGGAGCCGCAATCTCGTTTGTCAAAGATTGACGTTTAATCGGCAGGCCGTTAGGCCCATAAAGAACAACCTTTTTATTGTCCATCATAGAAGTCCTTTGTGTGCGTTAAAACCAGCCGTCAACCGGATGTGGCGTTCCAGAGGATCCTGAGCGGGTTTTACGGCTTGATATTTAAAAGGTTGATATTTGATGTCGGCAGCATACAAAGCTAGGAAACAGGCCCAGCAGCGGTCAGCGTGTCCATCAGCATCACTATCGGCCAGAAAACGAGGAATGCCGGTCTCACCAGTGACTTTCTTGATTTTATGCAGGTCCGCCCGAAGCTCTGGATCCCCTGCAGGAATTCTTATTTTGCGATCGTCGAATGCCTCTTTACCAACATTGGCCAGCATCTGTTTGTTGGGAGCTGTGAACAGCACTCCTTCAACACGGGTTTCCCCATAGCGGCGCATCGCATCTTCTACAGGCTTTTCGCCCATGCCGGTTTGGTCCATTGCCAGTTTCAGCATACGATAACGCAATGCAAGCTCATCCATTGTGGCATCGTGAACCGCAAATTTCTTTCTTTCCAGAACAACAATCTCTCGGGTCCATAAAATGTCTCCGACTTGCTCCAAAACCCATGCCACCCATAAGTCTTTCCGACTGGCGATGTCATTGCCAATGTAAACATGTCCTCCAGAGTAAAGTTCCGGACGTCCAGCAAGCGGGTGTTCGACTGTTGAAATAAGGTCATAGTCCAGCCAAGCTGAAGCTTCGTCTTTCCATTTCAGCTCAAACTCCTGCTCCCACGCATCCTGATCGCGTAAAGCAGCTTTTAGAGCAGGAATATCACGGTCAAGACCTTGTTTAACCGCTTTGTAAATATCCGTAATATGGCGGCTCCAGCCGTCCTCATCGGGTTCGGGAATCTTTAAGCCCCGTTCCTCCCAACCGGGACCGCCAGTCATCAAATCATAAAACTTATTGCCTTTGCCGTTGGGAGTGGAAACGACACGAAGCTTGAGGCCACCTTTTGAGATAACAGGAAACAAAGCCTTCCAGATCTCTCGGCTATCTGCATGAAAGGCGAATTCGTCAAGAAGAACATTGGCTGAAAAGCCTCGCGCCGTATCAGGGTTCGCAGGAAGAGCGGTTATGCGCGATCCAGAAGGAAATGTAACCTCAAGTGCCTTATAGGTAGCCGTTTTTCCTTTACCCTTATCTACAACATAGTCGTATTCAACTTCTTCAGGCGGCTTCTTATGCTGTAAAACCGTGTTGTAGACATGATAAAAGGCTTTAATCAGCGGTTTGATTGCCTCATCCATCGCTTCCTTGGACTGACGCTCCCCACGAGACAGGATAACCCAGCGGGTTCTTTTGCCTTCAATCTCATGGTCAATACAGTCTTCAACGATCTCGGCGCAGGTTGTAAATGTCTTACCTGACTGGCGAGAGAACATACCGATCTTGAAGCGGCTTTTGTCTTTCAACCACAGACGCTGATATTCATAGAAATCGATGACTTTATCTTGAGAATGGTTACTTTCCGGGATCATTCATCAAACCCCATAATGCGTTTTGCCTCGGCTGCAGCTTCACGACTATAGTCTCCGGCTTCAACGGCATGCTCAATCTTGGCAAGCTGCTCTTCACGCATCTCTTTTCTGATCTGGGCAGACAGCTTTTTCTGAGACACACTTGACCTTGCCAGATCAGCGACTGATCGGGTTAATTTGTTGATGTCGACCTTTTCAGGATCAATCTCAAAATCGATCAGAAGCGTAAAGACTTTTTCTTGCACAAGACGGATCAGGGCATCGTTGACTGCCCCGTCTTCATCTGGGCTGGCTTCGACTACAGCCTTGGCCTGTTGAGTGATAGTTTTAAGGCTTCTCACCCGATCTTCAAAGTTTTGCCCCCAGCGATGAACCGCTGATTTGCTGATCTCAAAGCCAAGTTCCTGGAGCCACGCAGACAGCTCGGCATAATCGCGAAACCCATCGGAGATCAGTTTCTTTTCCAACTGCTCACGCACTTTAGTTGGCAAGGTGTCAATTTTTGAACGAGGTGGCATTGTTTAGGCCCATTGTTTGGGACGAGCAATACCAGCCGGACATGCGATCGTGTATTCCACCACATCAACACCGACACCCGTCAAGGCGGCTGCCCAAACCGGGGTTTCTTCGTTCGTCAGTTCAATCAATTTCTTATCGCGAAGGTAATCAAGCTCCCTTCGCAATTGAGCAGGTGTGACCGCCAGAGAGACGTCTGACAACGCTCTGAAGATCACAGTTTCAGAGACACTGGTCGGGCGACCGGCATCCAGAATGCGTAAAATCCGCCACCGGGTTTCTTCCCGGTTTGCCTTTTCGAGATCAACTTCGTGCATGCACCCAATCCTTTATTCCGTCGAGCTTTTCGTTAAGTTTGTCCATTTTTTTATCGATCACAGTTGAGAAACGGATCCAGTCTTCCCGTTGGACAAATCGGTTGGGCAAATCCGTTTCAAGATCATGTAGACGGGTTTCAAGTTCACGGCGGCGTTCGGCTTCTTTTTCCATGTCGCTTTCGATGTCGTCGAATTTCTTATCCATTCCAGCAACAGAGCGAACGATGAAATAGCGAATGATCGCGACGAGAAAGGCGTTCCAGGCGACAAAGATGCCGGAGAGTACAGCGAACATCTGCCAGTCAAGATCAGCCATTGTTCCCCCCATTCAGAAAACGGCGATATTCACTGATCGAATGATCCTTGAGCATTTGGACCGGATAGAAGCCTTCCAGCCCTTCCTTCCATTCGCTTACCAATTCGATGGCACGATCCAGTGCGACCTCCAAGAAGTTCGGATTAAGCAACACACGCCCTTTGCGATCGATGTAACAAAGGGTGCCGCTATGACGGTATCCAAGCGCAAAGAAGGGCAACATGGGCACGACATCAGCCCCATTGACAAAACGCATGTGCTGGCCGGGGTGACGATTGGCCACGTCCGCACAAAACTCGGCATCACCGACACGAGGGCATCCGAAGGTCATAAGACCGACAGGGCGACTATCTCCGATCCGGTTTGCTGCCAACACAGCCAAGGCCCCGCCAAGACTATGCCCGGTCATCATCAGATACTGACTGCCCTGAAGACTGGAGATCGCGGCCTCGACATCATCCCAGATTTTATCCAAGGCTTGTGAAAAGCCCCGATGAACCCGACCAACGCGACCTTGTTCAGATAAATCACGCTTGCGGATTTTGAGATCAGTCAGGATGTCGCGCGGATCTTTCAGCTCGGTTCCACGAAAGACAACGACGGCAACATCATCGTCATTAACCATGAAGGCTTGAACGCCATCACGATCAAAGAAATGAACGCCTGAATAGTTAAAGCCATGAGCGGCATACTGAACGACATCATTATCGTCATAGGCCAGCTCGGCCAGAGACGCATAGCGACGCGCCCTGACCATCAGCATGGGTGAAGCTTCCACCATCCTAATCCCCTTGGATTTGGGCATGGAGTTGATCAACATGGTTCAGAAGCTCTTGCCATTCATCCCCCGTCGGATCCCGGCCAGCCTGATCAAGGGCGCGCATCTGTCGTCGCACATGAATCGCTTCCTTACCCAGTTTGGGAGCCTGTGTGGCAAGCTTGAAAACGGCTGTTTTCAGATCAAGGCCGACAATACTGATCCCGTCTTTGGCTGCCAGTGCGGCGGCATAAAGGCGCAAGGCCGACCGGGTCTGATCAAGGGCCAAGGTCGTATCCTGACCGTTAAAGGTAACATCACGCAAACTTTCGATTGCCGATCGCGCCGAACGGTCTGCGTTGCGAAATTCTTCAGAGGGCTGGGCCAATGTGGCCAGACCTTCATAGATCAAAAAGGCGCGATAGGCACGAAGATCGGCTGTTTCAGCCGGGCCGAATGCTTTATCGCGGACAGTGTCACAGGCTGCCAATCCGGCAACCAACGACACGCAGAGAACCGCAAGAGCCATCAGGCTCTTAATGGACTTGGACATGAAGAAACTCCTGTGAGTAAGCACGGTTAAGCCAACCATTGAGGTATTCAGCGAGATCCGGGCGGCTGTTCGTCAGCAAGCGATAAAAACCGGCAGCTTCAGAACACAACGCCCCATGCAGGACAACGGGATCAAGAGATGCAATTGCCTGACGGCTGCGAGAACCGATCAGACCATCAACAACCAAATTAGGGCCGTCAGCAGCGCGCACAGCACGTTGCAGGCACTTGTGCGCCTGAAAGCTTCCCATGTTGATTGAAAGGTCTACGGCCTTGCCGGAAACAGGCCACGGCAAGTCGCCATAGCGATATTTTTCCCACCAATGATGGAAATAAATCTTTCCCGCCGCTTCCAAGGTCATTGCCCGGATGTCGTCGGCATCGATGTCGCCATCGAAGTCGATATCGCCATCCATGAACCCGTCGCCATCCAGATCAAGCAAACCAGCTTTCTTCAGGAAACGAAGGGAAATCCCGAAATTGGTGATGCCGCCCGGATCACTGGCGCGATCGGACAAGCCACCTTCATGTTTATGAATAATCGGAAGAACGTTTGTGCTGAAAAACAACATGCCTGCAACCTCAATGTAATAGGTGCAGGCATCATGCTCGGATTATGGGAGCTAATCGGCGCGGAAGTACTTCCGGCCCAGCTCTTCAAAGAGGTGTTTCAGGAGCATTTACCAGAGTAGAGAATTTGTCAATGCCCGTCTTGTTGATCATCTTCCGGGGTCGAAAACAAATCAGCTTGGTTATCATCACCATACGGTGCACGGACCATTCGTACCCAGCGTGACGTGACACCGAACTCTTTTGCAACCTTATTGGTTGAACCCTGCGCACGGGCAATGAGGGACTTCTTGGATTTATAGAAAGCGGCATTTGGAATTTCCACCCACTCACGACCGCGCATCTCTGACATCACTTTGGCAGCATCTCTGCCGACACATTGGACAAGCCAATGATCATCGGCAAGTCTGGTAGACCCTTCCGGGATATATTTGCGCTGTCCGCCATAATCAGCCGCCAATCGCAAGGCAAGACCGACTGACGTTGCTCTTGCAAATTCTGCAAGCAACGGCGGCAGCCCTGCGATTGGTTGTTGCTGATTATCGGTCATTTCTTAAATTCTGTTTTCTGACGTTGGGAAACGCTGTGCTTTAGCTCTACGATCGCCATAACGGTTGGCTTCAGCTCATCAGGTGCATTGTCGTAATCATGCCATTTGTTCAGGCTTGGCAGCATTGTCCTTGGGATTAATTTCCAATTCTCAAGGTCTAGGTTCTGTTTGTTTCCGTCCAGGCATTTGAGAACCATACCTTTGGGGACCGGCCCGTTGGCTTGTTCCCATAAATAACGGTGCTTAAGCACATAACGGCGTTCAAATCCTGTGTGTGGGTTGGTTTCTTCTATGCTGATCTCAACATATCCATCCTTGGAAATACGCTCATGCCCTGCAAACTTAGTGTTGTGGGGACGTTGCCCCTTCTTGAACCGGGTTCGTGCGCTGTTCGGGTTATAGGGCATTTTCTTACCCTTGTTCGCCGGAACACTCCCTTTGGAATATTGACCGGTCCTGCCAGTGTACCAACCATTACGCTTGCAAAGGCTGCGAAGATTGTCCTTGGAAACCTCACTGCGACCAAAAACTTTCACAAATTCAGCATGAAGCTCCTTTCTCGGCATCTCTTTACGTGCCTCAATCCAGCTTAACTCTTCTTCGCTATAGGTTATGGTCTTGCGGGTCATTAGGTGATTTCCTTGGGCTGTTGTAACATTGGAAGGTTTTCAACAGCGTCTCGTCCATATTCGGCGGCAAGCTTACACGCATCCAATTGAACCCGAGCATTTCCGACAATTTGATCTGCGACACCTGCAACAGCCTTTGCACGTTTGATTTCTCTGTCGAGTTCCTCGCCTTTCAAATCTTCATCTCCCAAACGCTCAATCTGCATGAAAAGATGATCGTTCAGGTCTGTAAGTCGGTTTTTCATATTGGTTCTCCTACTCAGCGCAGTTAACGCACTTCTGAACACCGGGAATTGCTTGACGACGACCATCTGGAATCTGGTCATTGCAATCAATGCACTTTGTGGCTGAAGGGCGTTTCGAACTTGACCCTTTCAAAGTGGACAGGGCACGTTGCAAGTGTTCTTGTTCGAGTTGTTGAGCGTGATCGACTTGATCCATAGTTGGTGTCCTTGATTAATTCAGTGTTGGTGTAAAACGAATAATGTCAGTCGGTTCGCATCCAAGGCTTGCTGGGCAGAAATCGGTAAATGCCCAACCGCGACGAATGTGTTCCTTACAAAAATCTTCAACGGTCATTTCACCCCCATTTTCGGAAAGGATGATTTCAATGCGTGTTCTGATCACCAATGGGTCATTTTCCCTTTTCATTGCGCGTCTCCCTTTTCGCGGATCTTCTTGCCAAAATGCTCGATCAGCCGATCGGCAACGTCATCGTCCAGCATGGTGTAGGAAATCCGGCATGGTGAATCTGAAAACTTGGTGGCGTAACTGGATAAACCACCGAAGGTCTTTTGATCTGAAATCTTGCGCCATTGAGCTTCAAGAACCCGCGCACGACCATTGTAAACGGTAGTCGGGCCAGCGTTGGTATGGACGATATATCCTTCCCAACTGACCTTGGCCTCACGTTCTGCCATCTTCTTGAGTGACTCGATAACCTTATAGGCTTGTGATTCCGTCATAGCCTGAAGCGGGAATGTCACATTTTCATTGCCCTTGGCACCCAGACAGATGCGTTTAGCGTGATTCTCCAAGGCTTCTTCTTTCGGGTTGCGGACCACGCCCAAGTGATAGAGCGAAATCCACAATGCACGGGCCTTGCGTTGCACTTTACCATCGGCCAGACGTTTACGACCGGCACGATGAGGCACCTTCTTGGCCTTCTTCGTCTTAAAACCGGCTTCTTTCATCAGGCTCAGAGCTTCTTCAAGCTCGGCAAAGGTCAGTTCTTTCAAAGAGGATTTTCCGAAGTTCTGTTCCAGCCAGTCACGATAGAACTCAGTCGCCCAACCAAGATCGCTTTTACCAATGTTGATCTTGGCGTAAAGGCCGCGGCGTTGAGGGCTAACGGTTGATTTCTTCTTTGCAACGCTCATTTGTCACCTCCGCCAAACATATCAGTTTGATTTCCCCAAGCTGCCCAGCCGGGACGCTTTTGACGGGCAAACAACTCACAACGGAATGCTCCCGGCCACAGGCGTTCGAGAATTTCATAGACATCATCCGGCTTTCTGGAATGTTCGCGCACCTTGGCAGAAATGATGTTCTGGTCTTCAAATGTCTGGATCGTGTTGCGCAAGCTGCGATCGGCAATGACCGGTTTGCCGCGGGTACCAATCAAAAAAGGCTCACAGCAACCAGAACGAAGGATATGGCCTGTGCTGAAATGCTCCTTGCCGTGCTTGGTCCACTTGAACCACGCGCCGCCTGTTGTCACGTTAAAGCCCCAGTGACGCATGATTGTTGTGGCATTTCCCATGTGCGACCAGGTAGTCCACATGAAGAGGAGACAGCTTTTCGCAGCCAATCCGGCAACCGGCATCGCTGCGATGTCTTCAAGGCTCATGCAATCATACGGGCGATCTTTCGGGTTTGTGTCACCCCAGACATCAAACGGCCATGCCGGATCCGCAAGGATGACGCCATAGGTATTCTGATGCAGCGGGTGAAAATACCACCCCAAGTCATCGGCAGGTTCCCAGCCGATTAAAGCTCCTTTAAAGGGAAGTTCATGGGTGTTTTTAAGCCATGACATCATGTGCATGAGATTGTCAAAACCATCATTTCGGGCCAACCAGTCAATCTCTTGCATAGAAAGCTGTGCACCATTGAGAAAGAAATTGCTTTCCGTGATGAAAACCGGCTCGTATCGATCGCACTTCACATCTTCTTCGACGATTTTCTCACAAGCCGTTGTGCGCTTGCCGGTATAAAGTTGCAACATGTCACCTTTTTTGGCATGAGGACGACCATCTGCCCGGTCAATGCGGATCGTATGGCGCTTCTGTCCAGACTGGATCATCGGCACAAGCCATTTTTGAAAATTAAATGCGACCATGTTTTCTCGTAGCCCCTTCCAATTGGTGGCGGCTAACGGATGCGGTCAGATCGGACCATTTGCCACCGGCTTCTATAAATGTCGTTACGACTTTCTCAGCGTCCCTGTAGTCAAAGTCTTCGGGTATTTCAGGGGCGCTCAGAGAGTCGAAAGCTTCCTTGCAGGCTTCTCTCAAGGCTTTACGGGCCTTGGCGGTACTGTGGGGAGACGCACAAGCCAGAGCACATTCACAAAGCCGTTGCAGGGCTTCCTTGTAGCTCATGGTATGTGCGTCCCGCCCAGACATTTCTCACCTCAGCCGTTCACCGTTTCGCTTTCGGCGATCGCTCTGACGACATCGATCACACGCTTGCGAATGACAGGGTCCTGAAGCTTGGAAAATGTGCGCACCAGCTCCAGAGTTTGACGGCGATGCAAGGTCAGATGTTCCTCCGGAATTCCGTCCTCAGCCGTTTCGCCCTGATAACCGGGGAATGCATCTTTCACGCTGTCCGGCATTTCATCGAAGAACCAAGATGTCGGGACATCGAGGACTTCACTCAGTTGCCAGAGCTTTGATGCTGAAACCCGGTTGGCTCCGCGTTCATATTTCTGCACCTGTTGAAACGTCAGGCCAATCGCTTCACCGAGTTTGCCTTGGGTCATCCCCATCAAAGTGCGGCGTAATTTGACACGCTGGCCGACATGCACATCAACCGGATGCGGTGTGTCACTGCCGCGGGTGCCGGGTAATGGTTTCTTGTCTTTTCCGTCTAAAGGCATTAGATTTCTCCTTATCAATTGAAAGAAACGGTCTGTTCGAAGCTCCAAAATCGGCAGGCCGTTTTTGTTTTAGTGTTAGTCGTCCGTCAGAAGCGCCTTGATGGTTTTGTCCAGGTCACTGTCTGCAGGTTTTACAAACGGGGCATCACCGCCGCCGCTTAATGAAACGCCAATGGCGCTCAATTCTTTTCGGGTCAGTTCGTTCATGGCTGTTTTGACCGGCTTTTCAGTAACGCTGATCAGGTCGTCGGCTTTTTCCGGTAATTTTTCGCGGATCAGTTTCACGACAGTTGCATCATCAAGGTATTCGATCTTTCCCTTGCTTTTGGCATAGCCGCAGCGGATGCCGTGCAACGTCTGAGACTTGGGCTTTTCAAACAGGTTCTTGTTGGCCTGAACCTTCAGCTCAAGGGCTGATGTCAGGGCATTTACCTTCTCAGCAGCCTCACGGATACCAGCCATATGTTTGTCGCGGATTTCCGCTTCATCGTCTGTATATCGGCCTAAGGCATTCGCCAGTTCCAGACGGGCCTTTGAAAGTTCTGCACATTGGTTTTCGAGGTCTGCGAGAGTGGTCATTTCATTTACCTTTTGAGAGTTTTCTTAGGGAAAAAAGCGTTCTTCAGCCAACGCCACTCACGATTGAGGTACTTGCGCAGTTTGAGCATTTTGCACCTCATTCAATGTGTAACAGGCAAGGCACATCCCGCTTGCAAGATCCAAGGCTTCAGCCGTAACCGGACCTTTATGGTGATCAAGCAGGATGGCGTTCATCCGTTGTTCAAAATCGTCCATGACTTTGGGGGAAGAAACGAAGCGATAGCTATCGCCGGTGATATCGACAATCGCTGCAAACAGCGGTGCCGTATTCGGAATTTTGAGGATCAACACAACGCGAGTGTCACCACTGCGAACGGGGCCGATCATATTGAAAGCCTTGACCATGTAGGTCACGCCTTCGCTTTGAACCTGTGCTCTTGTCCATGCGCTCATGATACTTTTCCTTTGTGAGGGATGATGCCGCGCAGGTCGATCGCCACGATTTCAAGCTCACCATTCTTTTCTGCAGCGAGAAACTTCGGCATTTTGAGGCATTCAGCTTCTTCCTGAAGGCGCTGTGCAACCAAAGCAGCTGTGGCGCGAACCATATTCTGATTTTGGGAAGACAAAGCCTGACCAAGAGCCTTTGCCAGTTGTTCTAGATTTGTTGCTAAATCACTCACGATCAGTCCCTCCATTGCTTACAGGCTTGGCAAGCCCGTGCCATGTGAATGCGAAATCCGTTCAGTCGATTACCGGCCTTGGCATGGGCTTGGTTACGAAGACAGGTTTCCAGCGTGATTTGATCCCCTTGAAACGGGCAGTCGACCGTTCCCGCCATCAAAGAGGTACGGACAGCCGTTTCCATCACTTCATAGTTCGGACCTGGCTTCTTACCCAAAACCAGCGATATGGTCGCCGCGGACTTGCCAAGACGCTTGGAAACTTGCCCCTGACTGGTCTGATCCACTTCATGGGCCAGAACCTCAATCCAGTCCGGCATGGTCCCCCATGCGATGTTGGCTTTTTCGATTGCGGTTAGGTCACTCATAATTTGACCTCCTTCACATCTTCCCAGATCACAGTCTTGGTGTTGGGATCAAAGAGGCGTTTTGTTTTCTGGATTTGCGGTGCCTTCGGGCCAATGTCTTTTGAACGGACAAACGCATATTTTGCGAGACCGGGAAGCCCTTTTCTATGCGGCAAGACACGAATGCAGGGCAGATGCTGAATGAAGCCGAGATAGGTTTTAGCCGTGGTGTCTGCGATCGGGCAATCGTCCGTCGCGGCAAACAAGGCCAAATCCTTATAGGTAAACGGCGCATTCTGCATACGGATCGTGCGCCACATATTGTTGACCGCGGAAACATTCAGGATGATTGTGCCATTCGCACGAACGCGCGGTGCCTCTGCACCATAGTCCTTGAGCAAGCGATAGGCTTTGGCCTTTTCGATCGGATCAATCTCTTCAACGATGCCAGCTTTGACCAGGCATTTGATATAGTCGGTCACAGTCTTGCGATGAGCTTTGCAATCCATCAATATTCTGACGGTAAAGCTCTCGCGGTTTTCACGGATCAGCTTCCAGATACCATCGCGGGTCGGCGGGTATTTCAGCTTTGCCAATTCACTGACTGGTTTGCGTCCTGCAGCCATATCAGTCCTCGCTCTCGATAGAGTTGATCTGCTTGGCTTCAATCAAATTCCAATCTGAAATCACGGCATGTTCTTCAATCTCGTTAAACAGATTTACTGCCCGACGGGCTGATCCATGAATTCGTTTGCTGATTGCCTCAATTGCTGTGGGTGAGAATTCCAAATTGGAGCAGATCAGCTCGGCTAAAGACTGGATGTCTTTCAAGGATAGGGCTTCGGCCTTGTCTTTTTTCAGGATACGAGAATAAACGCGCTCCCATTTACGCAGAGAAAGCGGAAGGCCCGGCTCACCGATCAGAAAGATTGAAGTTCCGGCATCGGCACACTTTTTGTAAATATCTCGCACCAATTCGATTTTCTTACGTTCCACAAGGAAGTCAGCTTCATCGATAAACAATGGTTTGCGGGGATGATCGGCAAGAAACTCACCAATCTCAAGAACCCCTTGGTGAAGGCGCTTGTTATAGCTTTTCCCCCTGACGATAATCCCCAATTCAATCATTACAGCTTCAATGAAATCTTTTTGGGTCATGGTGGAATCACATTCGACATAAAATCCGTCAAATTTGTTCGCACAATAAGTTGATGCCATTGACTTGCCATAACCAGCCGGGCCGCTAAACAGGCCAAAGCCGGGTGAACCGGGCTTTCTGTCCACAACAGCAGAGCAAACCTCTGCCATTTTAGTTACGTTGTTGAGAACTGCGATAGTTCCTGTCATAATAACCTCTCAGTTTACTGTTCAACCCGTTGCCGACTTCCACTCGGCGCGGGTTTTTCTATGAGCCTTGCTCGGCTCCGTGCTTGTCCTGCCAGATCAGCAGGCGCGCTTTCCATTCCGCGATGGTGCTATAGCGTTTGAACCAATCCAGCTCTTGTGCATCGACGGGTTCTTCGGCTTCCAACGCGAGGAAAACCTCAAGCCCACGCTCAAAGCGTTCCTGGGCTTCCTGTTCCTTGGTTTTGACTTCCTTGCGGCTGCTGAAATCGATCAGCTTCGCTTCAATCTTCTTCTGCTTATCCGTAAGCTCCGGCCCCGGTGCCACCGGATCGGCCTTCATGGTGCCTTCCTCGACGCGGTGCATTTTGACCACCTTGGCTTCCATTTTCGGTGTCTCAGCTATCTGCGGGATCAGCTCGGCAATCTCTTGACCTGTCATTTTCACATGAGCGTCTTTGGCCTCACGGATAGATTTCATCCAATGACGGCGTTGCAGGTTATGCTCACGCGCTGCATTGATATCCGAATAGCCTTTGGCTTCCAGAAGGTCGGCAAAGCAGAGATAGGAGCCGTCCAGACGGTAAATATGAAGACCGGAATAAAGGTTCTGAGGATCAAAACGGGCAATCACAGACTGTCCCATGTGCTCATGCAGATCAGTCGCGAAATAGCGATTGTTCATAAAACGGATCGTGCCGTCACGCTTGTTGACGCGCACACCTTCAGCAGCTAGCAGCCACATCTTGCGGTGCTCTTCGTTAAACTTATTGATTTTTACATTTTCGTAAGATGCCCAGAAGGTCTCAGCAAAAGATCGCCCATGTGCTGCTCTCGTTTTACGGCCTTTACGCTCGTTATGTTCGACAATACCGTCTTCCAAAACTTTGAGGAAAAGCTCAAGGGGAACCGCTTTCGGCTTATAATCCGGCTTGTTTACAGGGCTGTTTCCTGCCCATGCTCCAGCCAGAGCCGGGTGCTTGGCAATATTATCGCAGAAATCACGAAAACCCCGTTCGATAGGCTTGGATTGCCCGGAATAAGGCTGTGTCCAGTGAATGTCGATGCCAAGGGTCGTCAAAATCCCGGTAGGTTCTTCATCACGGATTTTGAAGCGATAGCGGTTCTTGATCCCGCCTGTCAGCCACTTGGATGCAAAGTTGCGACCGTTATCAAGATAGGCGTGTTCCGGAATCCCAAACTCTTCCACCATGTCGCCAAAGGCCAAACGGAAGGCTTCTTTATTCTCTGACTTATCGACCCGCCATGAGAGGAACATATTGGAATAGAGGTCTTGGATCGCTGTCATGCAGGGGCGTAAAATATCCCCATCGGGCCATTCCACCCAAACATCCCATTTATGACCGTCAGCGTTGATAGCTTCCATCGCATGGAAGATAGAGCGATCACGTTCCTGTGCCGGATACATTTGCTTGAGGGCTTCTTTCCCGTACCTTTGTAAGGTCTGAACCGCTTTAGACACCTCCTTGTCCATCCGGCGCTTCAGAGTGCGCTCAGAGGGCAAAGTCCAGCCTTTGTCTTCCGCAACCCGTTCCAATCGGCGGAAACAGCTTTCAAAGGTCGGACGCTCGGCACGAAGATAATCTGATTTTAGAAAATCCCATGCTTCTGCAGGACATTCAGCCTTGCGCGACATTCCTGCATGGCGCGGGGCAAGATAGGGAAGCCAATCGGCTTGCGCGATACACATTCAACGCTTTTGAACCAACGGTAAATCGTTGCCGCGTTGATGCGGTTCTGCATACCTATCAGGGCGACGGAAGCATTCTTGTTCATCCCGCCACGGTACAAATCCATGACCTTCTGCATGATCTCCAGCTTTTCACGCGCCTTGTCTTTTTTCTTTTCCGGCAAGCTGTCAAAGAACGTCCAGGCATCGTTACGGGCGAGATCGGATTTGCGCGGCTGTTGAACCTGTTCACTGAGCTTCACAAGCTGAAGCTGGGCAACATTCGGGAAAACCGTGTAGTGATACTCCCAGCCGCCGCCACGCCCCTTGCGTTTACGGGCAAGCGGTTCCCCAGCCATATTTCGGAGATTTTGCCATTGATTATTTTCTGCAAATTTATTGATACCGCGTTGCGTCGTTGGCAAAGCAGGAAGTTTTAATTCTGAGAGTTCTGCAGGGGTGAACCATTCTTGTTTCATTTCCGTTTCCCCCTGAGCTGGTTGATGCGCAGTTCAAGCTCTTCTTTTTGCTCAAGCAAAATGGCTTCCTGCACTGTGCCTTCGTATTTTTTCGGTATAACGGCAAGGCCGAGTTCATCGGCAATCATGGTCAACAGGCGGGAGTCATGGGTAACAGCCATTAAGGCGATTGCCCTGACAAGGCTGATGTTGTGGTCTATCCGGGCTTCTGAGCAATAGGCAGATAGCATGTTTTCGGTAACTTCCTGATCAAGCCACTTGCTCATTTCCTCAGCAACCACACCGCGTTCCATCGGCATGTCTTCGCGATGCTTGGCATCAAACAAAACCGTTCGGATCGCCTTACTGACTTTCCCGCCAAGCGCGGCAGCACGGATTTGCTCATCTTCAAATCGGGCGATTTCCAGTGTTTCCGGTCGCCAGTTGAGCAAATCCAAGGTGCTTTTATCGCCGCGCAGCTTAACCATTATTTAGCCGCCTTTGTTTCTGGGCGAATGATCAGGTGGTTGTCTTCCAGAACATCCAGAAAACGATCCTGTGCCGCCTTTGAGGCCCGTTGAAACAGTTCGACAAGCTTTTCAAACTCGGTGTCGTCCTTGTTTTTTTCAATCTCAACATGGCCTTTGATTTCTTTAACCGCGGCCCCAACTTTGGAGGACTGTCCAGATACGATACGCTCGACAATCTGGGCCTGAAGCATCTGGTCACCAATCTTGGCAAGCTCCAGCAGTTCTTTTTGGTTCTGCGCCAGTTCTGTGCCGATAATGCGCTTGCGCAGTTCGACAGGAATTCCCTTGGCAATCTTCACAGCGCGTTCAATGGTGCGCTTGCCAAGCCCTGTGCGTTCTGCGGTGTCGTTTGAGAACGACATCGTGTCGTTCTCATTCGTTTGACCGCTACGACTGCCCTGTGCACCGTTCTTCGTTTCAGGGTGCATCTTTTCATAAACGTCTTTACGCTCAGAAAGGAAAACAGCGCGATCAAGCGGGTTCAATTCATGACGGATCAGGTTTTCGTCAATCTCAATCAAACGGGCTTCTTCCGGCGTAATATCCTCCCAAACCTGTGAAGGGATACGCTCAAGACCAGCCTGTTTGGCAGCTTCAAAGCGGTGTGCACCGGCAATCAGAAAGAAAGAAACCTGATCCGGGTTTTCTTCCAGCTTTTCCGCACCCACAATAATCGGGTTCAGGATTTCACCACACTGTTTGACAGATTCAACGATAGTGGCCACATGATCCGCGCTGACCGAGCGTAAACGCTCAGGCACAGTGATCTTCTCCAGATAGACATTATGGTGGCCGACAAACTTACCGGGCATAAACAACCTCGTTTGAAAAAAGGGTCGGACGGAGAACCCGCCCGACCAGTTGCAGGGAGGCTTCACATGTCTGGGAGACACGGGAAGTGTGGCGGGGTGTGACCTGGGTCAGGATCGAGGGCTGTCCCATTTCAACACCCCGCCGTTTTCCTTCTTGAGTGTGGGAGTCCGACCAAACACACTCAAAAGAGGAAAGCCTATCGGTGACTTTCTCACCGAATTCGGATATAGAAGAAGGTGCGGAGCGGTGTTGGACGCACTCGCTCCGCGTATCATCCCCTGCTGAGACAATGAAAACAGGAGACAATTCAATGTCTGATAAAGATGAAATTTTGGCCAAGTTTGGCGACACGTTTCGCAAAGCGGCAGAACATGAAGATCTTGCGCATTCAATAATTGGGAAAGCCGTTTACGATCTTTTAGAGAAACAAAAAAACGTATCTGCCCAAGACTTGATAACCCATTTTGAAGAGAAAATAGGGCAATCCTCTTCAGCAAAGGGAAAAGGAAAGCCGGAATTAGATTTAGCTCGTGTTAGATGGGAAGGTGCCATTTCTATTTTGACCTCCCTTCACGACGCATAACGCATTGGGCTGCGAAATAGACAAGCTGTGCGATTTCACTGTCAGCCAGTTCATTTTCCCGAACGAAATAATCCAGATAGTCAGCAGCTTTGCTCTCGGATTCTACAGCGCAAACCAATCCTGCAATTGCAAGGCTGTCAGCATCTGCATTTGGACACTCCATTTTAAAGCAGTCCAACATCTCCTGAAAATCCGGCCCGAAAGGATGTTTTGTATCGCTGTTCATTTTCCACATCCTTTTTGACTTTTGCCTTTTCTGCTCCGACGCTTATAATTGGCAGCAGGTTGAGGACGAAGACGACGACCGTCTGTTCCATAACGGGAAGGCCAGATCACTTGCGGATCCACTTTAAGGATGTTCGCAATGACCTTTTCACCTTCCTTTTGTGGAACTGACATAGCGTTATTGACTGTGCCTTTTGGAAGGTTGTTTTTGAAATCAAGTGCGATCAGGACTTCGTGTCCGCGCTTCTTGAGTTCGTATTGAATCTTGTGACGGGACCAGTCGTTGACCACCTTCTTCTTCCTTTACTCGCCGATCCTGCAAGATCGGTTTTTTTCGAATGTTCATTTGTGCATCTACACAAAACATAACTCGACTTTTATCGATGATTAAGAACAAAAGTTTAGTTCCAAGATCGATTTAAGTTCTGTTACTGGTATTGAGTT
Source organism: Terasakiella sp. (assembly GCA_050297075.1). Lineage (GTDB taxonomy): Bacteria > Pseudomonadota > Alphaproteobacteria > Rhodospirillales > Terasakiellaceae > Terasakiella. Next base: position 2,073 of record JBNKSC010000012.1, on the reverse strand, counting down.
AAATTAATATGGTAAAACAATCACTTAAGAAGAACTTGGAACAAGCCGAAGAAGTTGGAACCGCTGTTCCAGGTTATAGCCAAGAATTAGGAGAGCGAATTGAGTCTATGATAAATGATATAGGTTCGCTCAAAGAGGCCGCTAAGATCGTTGATTGTACATCTGAGCAACTCGCTAAATGGCGGGATGGAAGGGCTAAGATGCCATTCTATGCCGCTGTATTGCTGGCTGAAGCTGTAAAAAAACCAGTTGATTGGATAGCAACGGGCCAACGCTTTATCTTTCCAGAGAATAACATCCCGCTTATTGAGGCTGAATTGGAAGAAACGATCCGAGGTCTTGAGAACCATTTGAGAAAAAACAACAAAGTTCTTTCCCCGGCAGAAAAAGCACGTATGATTTGCACTCTCTATACGATCAAAATGGAAGAAATGAGCAAATAAAGGTGCAATAATGACGGGATGGACGGAAAGTTACCTATCAAAAGCCTTGGGCGCAAACGATAATCGCCGCGCAGCGGAACCAATCGCCCTAACAGTCAACGTAAATGTGACTATTAAAAAACAAGCACTTAGCTAAAACAAGGTGTGCCAAAACAACACCTGCTACGCCCCCGCAACAACTGTTGAGGGCATAATGAAAAGATTAAACGATTAAAATGTGATTAAAGGGGCTTTAATTGCCCCATTACTGTTTTATTGCATACTTGCAAAACGGTTGTCGAAACCGCCGATTTTTGGGAGCACTCGCAATTCAAGCAAAATCGCTCCGACGGGTACATAGATGCCCCTGCATCCCTTTATATCTGCGGTCTGTCCCGATAAGTCCCGTTTAATCCCGGCACATCCCGCCTACTCGTATAATGGTTGTCCCCTAACAGCTGAAAAGCCATGCGACTTGTCGCATGGCTTTTCTGTCAGATGTTGGAAGGAGAAGGAGGTTATTTGGAGGGGCGTTCCGGGTAGACCCCCCGGATTGCAATACATGCACGTAAAGCTATTTGAGGATCGCGTAAAGACACAGGGCTACTTCCTGAAAATGTACTGCTTGTAGTGCTGTTTGGGATTGATAATTCAACCGAATCATTTGCCATGCCAACAAGCTTATCATCACCAGCAGCCGTATAATAAGGTTTTCTAGCCTTGGGAGTGCTTCCAGAGGTTGGTCTGGAAGCGGGAAGGGCACCTTCCGGGCTTGTGACATCTCCAGTTTCGCTGACACTACCTACAGATCCTGAAACGGTGATCTGTTTATGACTTATTTCTGGAGAATGGGAATGGGTTGGCATGTTGGCTATGGTTAGTTGATATTGTTCCTGGCCAATCTGTTGACCCAGAGTGACGTTGCTTAAGCCAGTCCCTTGACCCGTGCCTGTAATTGTACGTCCACGAAGATCAGGCAAGGCAAAGGTGGTTCTGCCATCCCCACCAAATTTGGTTCCGAGTAAAAAATAGAAGGTAAGATTGGCATTGATCGCTATTTTTTGGCCATCGGCTTCGGCATAGTGAATGGGGCAATATTTTGCAGCTGTCCAGCAGACGGCGCCTAGATAGGGGGTTCTTGAGCAAGATGCTTGTACCGGGGGGCTGTTGAAAAACAACAACGCAGACGCGCCGGCTAAGCTGGTGATGAGTAATTTGAAAAAAAAATTCATTGTTTTCCTTTATGTAGGCTAAATGGTGGCGGTTTCTTGCTAATGCTTCAAGTGTAATTTGACCTGTCAATTGTTATTTGGTGGCAGGGCATGAGTGCTATCTGCGATGCAGGCGGTGAGCCCCATACTTGGCCCCTGAATGGAAAAGGGCTGAGAGCCTCCCTCTGGCTCTATTTGGGTATAGAACAAACTTATCGTGGTAGGATTTATGGCACTGCTCATGAGTGAGGGGGTGCCTGCCGCTTTGAATTGTGGTGAGGCTGATTGCGTTGTTTGGGCTGTTCCCCTTCAGCACCAATGAGACCAAACATATAGTTTGAACAAAGGAGGATTTAGGTCTTATCGTAATGACTGTAAGGAATGAAGATGAGAGCTAAATCCAACACCAAAGATCCGGCTTCTAAAGTCGTCAAAGACAT
>JBNKSC010000011.1:0-313185 GCA_050297075.1 Terasakiella sp. | reverse complement strand
TGGAAAAAGTCAAAGAACGTATTCTGGAATATTTGGCTGTTCAGCAACGTACCAAAAAAATGAAAGGTCCGATCCTGTGTCTGGTTGGCCCTCCGGGTGTGGGGAAAACATCGCTGGGTAAATCCATTGCACGTGCAACCGGACGTAAATATGTCCGTATGGCGCTTGGTGGTGTTCGTGATGAATCTGAAATTCGTGGCCACCGTCGAACCTACATTGGTTCCATGCCCGGTAAAATCATTCAGGGCATGAAAAAAGCCAAGGCCTCCAATCCGCTTTTCCTTCTTGATGAGATTGAAAAGATGGGCAGTGATTTCCGGGGTGATCCGGCATCAGCCTTGTTGGAGGTCCTTGATCCGGAACAAAACGATAAATTTCAGGATCACTATATGGAAGTCGATTACGACCTCTCCGATGTGATGTTTGTCACCACCGCAAACTCCCTGAATATGCCGCAACCGCTTTTGGATCGTATGGAAATTCTGCGTCTATCCGGTTATACGGAAGATGAAAAGGTTGAAATTGCCAAACGCCACCTCATAAGCAAGCAGAAAAAGGCTGCTGGCTTGCGTGAAAAAGAATGGTCGATTTCAGAAGGTGCCATCCGTGATTTGATCCGTTATTACACCCGCGAAGCCGGTGTGCGGAATCTGGAACGCGAAATTGCCATGCTGTGCCGTAAGGCTACACGCGATATTCTGTTGACCAAGTCCGAACAGGTCTCTGTTACTTCACGCAATCTTGAAAAATATGCCGGCGTGCGCAAGTTCCGTTATGGTGAAGTTGAAGAAAACGACCTTGTTGGCGTTGTAACCGGCTTGGCCTGGACGGAAGTTGGCGGTGAAATTCTTTCAATTGAAACCGTTGTGACTCCGGGAAAAGGCGCTGCCCAATTTACCGGCAAGCTTGGTGATGTCATGAAAGAATCTATTCAGGCAGCAACAACTTATATTCAGTCACGCTCTATCAGCTTTGGTATTGAACCGACTGTCTTTCGCAAGAAAGACATTCATGTTCACGTTCCGGAAGGCGCGACTCCCAAGGACGGTCCGAGTGCCGGTGTTGGCATGGTGACTTCTATTGTTTCTGCCCTGACAGGGGTTCCGGTTCGCAAAGATGTAGCCATGACAGGCGAGGTCACATTGCGCGGGCGCGTTCTACCCATCGGCGGTCTCAAGGAAAAATTGCTTGCTGCTCACCGTGCCGGTATCAAATTGGTTCTGATTCCCAAAGACAATGAAAAGGATCTCAAAGAGATTCCTGATAATGTCAAACGCGGATTGGAAATTATTCCGGTACAGTGGGTTGATGAAGTTCTTGAAAAAGCGCTGACAGCTCACCTCGTTCCGATTGAGTGGAGTGAGGAAAAAGAGAATCAGGCTGAACTGGCCGCTTCCAAAAACGAAGATGATTCTAACGGTGTTGTCACCCACTAAGGCTCAACCCGCTGATTCTGTTGAAAAGCACCGCTTATTCTTATAAGCGGTGCTTTTGTTTTTGCCGCTTTTTTCATCCCTAAGTTATCATTGTGCACCAGTTTGTTACCACGCGGTAACATCATGCGCTGCAACATGGAAAAAAAGTGAAAAAACTGCGATTTTCTGCGCATCTTCAATTGACTGGACCGTGTAGCGTCAGTAAACTTTGCCGGTCTTCGACGATTGGTTGGAAACAATCAAAAGTCTTCGCTTTTTAAATAATAACCAACTTTTATAGGGGGCCCAGGTGAACAAGAACGATCTTGTGGCTGCAGTAGCTTCTGGCACTGGTCTTTCAAAGGCTGATGCATCTAAGGCGGTCGATGGTGTCTTTGGCGCTATCACTGATGCACTTAAATCCGGTGACGAGGTTCGCCTCGTCGGTTTTGGGACTTTCTCTGTTGCACAACGTGCAGCTTCTGAAGGTCGCAACCCGCGTACTGGCGAAAAAATTCAAATTCCGGCTTCAAAACAGCCGAAATTTAAAGCTGGTAAAGGCCTGAAGGACGCTGTGAACTAAGCTAAAATAGTTCCTGAATCCTGTGGAACCGGTTGCTGAAAAGTAACCGGTTTTACTTTTTTTGGTTCTTGTCATTTTTTCTTAAAATAACTGTTGCATAGCCAAAAAATTCGATTATAAACACCTCAACTTCTTGGGGCGTCTAGCTCAGCTGGTTAGAGCACCTCGTTTACACCGAGGGGGTCGGGAGTTCGAATCTCTCGACGCCCACCATTCAAAGGCCACCTTCGGGTGGCCTTTTTGATTCTAACATTTTGATCTTATTGCTTTTTGCGAATAGTTCCTAAAGACTCGCATTTTTGAATTTTCTGTATTTTAGACCTTTTTCAAGGTCGCGGGTTTATTCACTTCACAAAAAAGATTTACCAAAATATTCATATATGAAAACCCAAAACATTAGAGTTTACTATTATACTTGATGTATCAAAGCCTTTGACACAAGTGTTCATTCTGCGACACGTGGCACAAAGTGGTCACACCAAAATAGGACATTTTCGTTTACTTGACAGGGGTTACGGGGTGATCTAAAACCCCAAAACCTAATTCTGCGGGGGTGTAGCTCAGTTGGTTAGAGCGTCGGCCTGTCACGCCGAAGGCCGCGGGTTCGAGTCCCGTCACTCTCGCCACTTTTGCCGGTTACCCATTATACTATGTGGGAACGGCGCAACGATAACGCATCATGTATGATGTGTTTGAACGATCAGAGGGAGTTCGTTAAGTTACCAAACACTTGTTGCGACGTTAAATTACCGGATTTCACTTTATTAATTTTTTGTTTTCTAAAGCGCCAAATGCCGGGTTTTTTGAGTTTGAACGGTTCCCTCCCAATGGAATTTAGTTTAAAACAGTACCCGGTCAAGGCATTAAAGGAACGCTACAATGGAAGCACTCCTGCAAGAATACCTACCGATCCTGATTTTCCTCGGCATTGCCATCGCAATTGCCGTTCTGGCCATCGGTGCATCCTTTATCGTGGTGCCACAGCGCCCTGATACGGAAAAAAACACCGCATTCGAATGCGGTTTCGCAGCCTTTGAAGACGCTCGTACAAAATTCGACGTTCGTTTCTATCTGGTTGCCATCCTCTTTATCATCTTCGACCTTGAAGTTGCCTTTCTCTTCCCCTGGGCCATCTCGCTTGGCACAGTGGGGATGTTCGGCTTCTGGTCCATGATGGTATTCCTTGGTGTTCTCACCATCGGTTTCGTATATGAATGGAAGAAAGGAGCTTTGGAATGGGAGTAAGTTCCAAGCCCGGCTCTCAAGCGCCTAGCCCGATGTCCCATGGGGCTGAACAGGATGACCTGCTCAAGGCGGTTACCGACGAAATCCAGGATCGTGGTTTCGTCGTAACGCAATTGGACAAGGTTGTTAACTGGGCGCGAACCGGTTCACTCTGGCCTTTGACCTTCGGTCTGGCCTGTTGTGCGGTTGAGATGATGCATGCCTATATGGCACGTTATGACCTTGACCGTTTCGGCATTGTGCCGCGCCCAAGCCCGCGTCAGTCGGACGTCATCATTGTTGCAGGGACCCTGACCAACAAAATGGCACCGGCTTTTCGTCGTGTTTATGATCAGATGGCTGAACCGCGCTACGTCATTTCCATGGGCTCCTGCGCCAACGGTGGCGGATATTACCATTATTCCTATTCCGTTGTTCGCGGCTGTGACCGTGTTGTCCCGGTAGATATCTATGTACCGGGCTGTCCTCCAACCGCAGAAGCCCTCGTGTACGGCATTCTTCAATTGCAGAAGAAAATTCGCCGCACCGGCACGCTGTTCCGTTAAGGGGGAGGACATTCATGACTGAAGCTTTGATTGAACTCTCCGAACTGATTGCGGCAACCCTGCCGCAGGACGTAACGGAAACAGAAATTAAAAACGGCGAGCTGATTGTACATGCCCGCCGTGATGCCATTTGTAAAGTGCTGACTTATCTGCGCGATGATGCAAACTGTCACTTCAAACTGTTGATGGATGTTTGCGGTGCAGATTACCCGGAACGTGAAGAACGTTTTGATGTGGTCTACAACCTGCTCAGCATCAGCCATAACCTGCGGGTACGTGTTAAAGTCACAACAGATGAAGAAACACCTGTTCCCAGTGTGACCAGTGTTTTCAGCACGGCAAACTGGTTTGAACGCGAAACATGGGATTTGTACGGCATCTATTTTGACGAACACCCGGATTTGCGTCGCATCATGACCGATTATGGTTTTGAAGGCCATCCGTTGCGTAAAGACTTCCCGCTGACCGGTTATGTTGAACTGCGCTACGATGATGAACAAAAACGTGTGGTTTATGAACCTGTCAAACTGACACAAGACTTCCGCACGTTTGACTTCCTGTCTCCGTGGGAAGGGCTGCAAGGCCAGCTTCCCGGTGATGAGAAAGCGGAGGGCAATGCATAATGACCGACAAGCAAATCAAAAACTACAACCTTAACTTTGGCCCCCAGCACCCGGCAGCACACGGCGTGTTGCGTCTGGTTCTGGAGCTGGATGGTGAGATTGTAGATCGTGCAGACCCGCATATCGGCCTGTTGCACCGTGGGACGGAAAAACTGCTTGAGCATAAAATCTATTCTCAAGGCACACCTTATTTTGACCGTCTGGATTATGTTGCCCCGCAAAACCAGGAACATGCTTTCTGTCTTGCGATTGAAAAGCTGACAGGCATGGAAGTGCCCAAACGTGGGCAATATATCCGTGTTCTCTATGCTGAAATCGGCCGTATCCAAAACCACCTGATGAACGTCTGTTCCTATGCGATGGACGTTGGTGCCATGACACCGTTCCTCTGGGGTTTTGAAGAGCGTGAAGTTCTTTATGAGTTCTGCGAACGTGCCTGTGGTGCACGGATGCACATGAACTATTTCCGTCCCGGCGGCGTTTCTCAGGACCTACCTGAAGGCTTGGTTGAGGAAATCCGCGCATGGGCGCAACGCTTTCCTAAAGTCGTTAAAGATATTGAAACCCTGCTGACAGAAAACCGGATTTTCCGTCAGCGTACCGTTGATATCGGTGAGATCAGTCTCGAAGATGCACTGGATTGGGGTTTCACCGGGCCGAACCTTCGTGGTTCCGGTCTGCCGTGGGACTTGCGCAAAAGCCAGCCTTACGATTCTTATGAAGAATTCGATTTCGACATTCCGGTCGGCAAAGGCAAAAACGACTGTTTTGCACGTTATTACCTTCGTATTCTCGAAATGTATGAAACCTGCAAAATCATCGAACAGGCCTGTGACAAGCTGGATGCCTGCAAAGGCGAACCGGTTCTCTGTACGGACAATAAATTTGCACCGCCAAGCCGTGGCGAGATGAAAACTTCCATGGAAGCTTTGATCCACCACTTCAAACTCTTCACTGAAGGGTTCAAGGTTCCTGCGGGCGAAACATACTGCGCTGTTGAAGCACCAAAAGGCGAATTCGCTGTTTATCTGGTGTCTGACGGCAGCAACAAACCGTACCGTTGTCACATCCGCGCACCGGGGTTTGCTCATCTGCAAGCCATGGACTTCCTGTCCAAAGGGCACATGCTGGCTGATATCACGGCCAACATCGGTTCCCTGGATATCGTTTTCGGTGAGATTGATCGATGAGCACTATGACTATTCAACAACCGGATCGCTTTGAGTTTACCCCGGAAAATCTGGAGCTGGCAAAAATGCATATTGCCAAGTATCCGGAAGGGAAACAACAAAGCGCCTGCATGCCGCTGCTGGATTTGGCACAACGCCAATACGGCTGGCTGCCGGTCATCGCTATGGATTATGTGGCTGATATGCTGTCCATGGCGCCAGCACGGGTGTATGAAGTGGCTACTTTCTACACCATGTTCAACAAAGAACCTGTCGGCAAACATCACGTACAGGTCTGCACCAACATTTCCTGCTGGCTGCGCGGCTCTGACGAAATCGTCAAGGCAGTGAACGAAGCAGCTCAAACCCATACAGGTGGCACATCTGATGATGGCCAGTTCACGGTTTGGGAAGTGGAATGTCTTGGTGCCTGTTCCAACGCCCCGATGATGCAAATCAACGATGACTATTATGAAGACCTGACGGCCGAAAGTGCTGCACAGATCATTAACGATCTACGCAATGGCAAACAGCCGCAGACAGGTCCGCAAAACGGTCGTCAAGGATGTGCACCGCTGGGTGAGTTGACCAGTTTGACGGGAGATGCCTAATGCTGACAGATAAAGATCGTATTTTCACGAATCTCTATGGCCTGAAAGACAAAAGCCTGAAAGGTGTTCAGTCTCGCGGCTGCTGGGATGGCACCAAAGCCATTCTGGAAAAGGGCCGTGACTGGATCATCGAAGAAATGAAGGCTTCCGGTCTTCGTGGCCGCGGTGGCGCAGGGTTTTCTACCGGAATCAAATGGAGCTTCATGCCCAAGGAAGTCGGTGATCGCCCGCATTTTCTGGTGATCAACGCCGATGAAGGTGAACCCGGTACCTGTAAAGACCGTGAAATCATGCGCAACGATCCGCATACGCTGATCGAAGGGGCCCTGATTGCCTCCTTTGCCATGCAGGCGCATGCTTCTTACATATACATCCGTGGTGAATTCGTTCGCGAAGCGCAAGCTTTGCAAGCTGCCATTGATGAATGTTACGAAGCGGGCCTGATTGGTAAAAACAACAAACATGGCTGGGATTTTGACCTCTACGTTCATCGTGGCGCAGGCGCTTATGTCTGTGGCGAAGAAACAGCGCTGATCGAAAGCCTTGAAGGTAAAAAAGGTCAACCCCGCCTGAAACCGCCGTTCCCGGCAGGTTCTGGCCTTTATGGTTGCCCGACAACGGTCAACAACGTTGAATCCATTGCCGTTGCGCCTGAAATTCTCAAACGTGGTGCAAGCTGGTTTGCAGGCATTGGCCGTGCAAACAATACTGGCACCAAGGTTTTCGGCATTTCCGGTCATGTGGAACGCCCCTGTGTGGTTGAAGACTCCATGGGCATTACACTGCGCGAACTGCTTGAAAAACATTGTGGTGGCGTGATTGGCGGCTGGGACAACCTGATGGCCGTTATTCCCGGCGGGTCTTCCGTCCCGGTGATGAACAAAGAACAATGCGACAATGCCATTATGGATTTTGACGGTCTGAAAGAACACGGTTCCGGTCTTGGAACTGCTGCCGTGATCGTCATGAAGAAAGATACGGACATTGTACGGGCGATTTCGCGTCTGTCTGATTTCTATCACCATGAAAGCTGCGGCCAATGTACGCCGTGTCGTGAGGGGACTGGCTGGATGCAACGTATGATGCATCGCATGGTCGTCGGTAATGCCACTGTGGAAGAGATTGATCTGCTTGAAGCTGTCACCCGACAGGTTGAAGGCAACACAATCTGCGCCCTTGGCGATGCCGCTGCCTGGCCGATCCAGGGTCTGATCAAAAATTTCCGTCCGGAAATTGAAGCTCGTATCGCAGCCTACAATGCTGCGAAGAACGCAGCAGCTTAGGAGATTGATTGAATGCCGAAGCTGACAATTGACGGTAACGAGATCGAGGTCGAAAACGGTTTGACCGTGCTGCAAGCATGTGAACAAGCCGGAATCGAAATTCCGCGTTTCTGTTACCATGAGCGTCTGTCCATTGCAGGTAACTGTCGTATGTGCCTTGTTGAAATGGAAAGAGCGCCGAAACTGATTGCCTCTTGCGCCATGCCTGTGGGTGAGGGGATGGTTATCCATACCGACAATGAAAAAGTTCGCAACGCCCGCGCCGGTGTCATGGAACTGTTGCTCATCAACCACCCGCTGGATTGCCCGATCTGCGATCAGGGCGGTGAATGTGACCTTCAGGATCAGGCCGTGGCCTACGGTGGTGACAAAGGGCGTTACAGTGAAGATAAACGTGCCGTGAAAGACAAGGACTTCGGTCCGATCATCCGTTCTTTCATGACACGCTGTATTCACTGTACCCGTTGCGTACGCTTTACCGAAGAAGTCGCCGGTACGGCTGATCTCTGCGGCACTTTCCGCGGTGATTATACTGAAATCGGCACATATGTAGATAAAGCCATCCAGACGGAACTGGCCGGTAACCTTGTTGATCTCTGCCCGGTTGGCGCATTGACCAGCAAGCCTTACAGCTATACCGCCCGCCCGTGGGAGCTTAAAAAGACTGAAAGTGTGGATGTTTTTGATGCAGTTGGCACCAACATCCGCCTTGATACGCGTGGCAACGAAGTGCTTCGTGTGCTGCCGCGTATCAATGAAGACGTCAACGAAGAATGGCTGGCTGATAAAGGGCGCTACGCTATTGACGGCCTGAAAAAACAACGTCTGGACCGCCCCTATGTGCGCAAGGACGGCAAGCTGCAAGCCGCAAGCTGGGATGAAGCCTTTGGCGTCATCGCAGACAAACTGAAAGGTTTGGACGGGTCCAAATTTGCGGCTCTGGCTGGTGACATGGTGGATGCGGAAAGCATGTTTGCCCTGAAACTGCTGGCCGAAAGCCTTGGTTCCAAAAATATCGATTGTCGTCAGGACAGCGCTAAACTGGATGCTTCCAAGCGTGCAGGCTACCTGTTCAACACCACCATCGCCGGGATCGACGAAGCCGATGCCTGCCTGATCATTGGTTCCAACCCGCGTTGGGAAGCACCGATCATCAACGCACGCATTCGCAAACGCTACGTTCACCACGGTTTTGTACCGGCTGTTGTCGGGCCCAATGTTGACCTGACCTACAAAACCAATCACCTCGGTGAAACAGCCGATGTGCTGCAATCCATCCTTGATGGCAGCAACGCCTACGCTGAAGAGCTGAAAAAGGCCGAAAAACCGATGTTGATCATCGGCCAAGGCGCGCTCACCCGTGAAGATGGCGCAGCTGTTCTGGCTCTTGCTAAAGAAATTGCCGACAAATACGGCTTTGTTTCTGAAGGCTGGAACGGGTTCAACGTTCTGCACACAGCGGCAGCTCGTGTCGGCGGCCTTGAAATGGGCTTTGTCCCGGGCGAAGGCGGCATGGACACGGCTGCGATTGTTAACGGTGGGGCCGAGGTTGTTTACCTGCTCGGTGCAGATGAAATCGACACAAGCAAACTGGCAAACTCTTTCGTGATCTATCAAGGTCATAACGGGGATGCTGGGGCACAAGCTGCCGATGTCATTCTGCCGGGTGCAGCCTATACGGAAAAAGACGGCATTTACGTCAATACCGAAGGCCGGATGCAATATGCCCATCAGGCGATCTTTGCCCCGGGTGAAGCCAAGGAAGACTGGACCATTTTGCGTGCCCTGTCTGAAATTCTTGGTCAAACTCTGCCGTTTGACAGTCAGGTTCAATTACGTGCGAAACTGGCTGAAGCGAGCGCAACCTTTGCATCACCGGATGCGATTGTCCCCGCAAGCTGGGAAGATTTCGGCACCAAAGGCGATGTAGCTGCAACAGCACTGACATCACCGATTGCAAACTATTATATGACGGACCCGGTCAGCCGTGTTTCCAACACCATGGCACAATGCACCGAGGCCCTGATCAACCCGCAACAAAGGACTGGTACAAATGGCTGAGTTCTGGGACGGTTATCTCTGGCCGACGATCTGGACTATCATTAAGATCGTCGTCATCGTAGGTCCTGTGATGGGTGCCGTTGCGTACCTGACACTGGCTGAACGTAAAGTCATCGGCTCCATGCATATGCGCCGGGGTCCGAACGTGGTCGGGCTTTGGGGGCTGTTGCAGCCTCTGGCTGACGGTTTGAAGCTTTTCCTCAAGGAAATTGTTATTCCGACCGGGGCAAGCCGTGCAGTCTTCCTGATTGCGCCAATGCTCACATTGGTTTTTGCTTTACTGGCTTGGGCGGTTATTCCGTTCAGTGAAACGCTGGTTCTTTCAAACCTGAATGTTGGCGTGCTTTATCTCTTCGCCATGTCAGGTCTGGGCGTTTACGGGGTGTTGATGGCCGGTTGGGCGTCCAACTCCCGTTATGCTTTCCTCGGGTCCCTGCGTTCTGCGGCACAGATGGTTTCTTATGAAGTCTCTATGGGCTTTATCATCATCACGGTGCTGGTTTACTGCGGTTCTTTGAACCTGAATGACATTGTGGAAGCACAACGCGGCATGTGGTTCATGTTCCCCATGTTCCCCATGGCGATCATGTTCTACATATCCTGTGTGGCAGAAACCAACCGTCACCCGTTTGACCTTCCCGAAGCGGAAGCCGAACTGGTTGGGGGCTACAACGTGGAATATGGCGGCATGGCCTTTGCCCTGTTCTTCCTTGGTGAATATGCCAACATGATCATGATGTCTGCCTTTACCGCAGTTCTCTTCATGGGTGGCTGGCTGGCGCCGTTCGGGATGGATTTCATTCCCGGCCCGATCTGGCTGATCATCAAGATTTGTTTCTTGCTGTTCGTCTATATCTGGTTGCGTGCGGCTTACCCGCGTTATCGTTACGACCAATTGATGCGTCTGGGCTGGAAAGTCTTCCTGCCGCTGTCTTTGGCCGGTGTGATCTTCTATTCCGGTGTGGCCGTCTTTGGCGGCTTCGTCCCCGGTATGCAGTAAGGAGAACCTAAGTAATGAGTATGATGTCCAATACAGCTCGTGCGTTCTTCTTAAAAGAACTGATGGAAGGGCTGTGGATCACTTTCAAATATATGTTCAAGCCGAAAGTTACGCTGAACTATCCGTTTGAAAAAGGTATGCTGAGCCCGCGTTTTCGTGGTGAACACGCCCTGCGCCGCTATCCCAACGGGGAAGAGCGCTGCATTGCCTGTAAACTGTGCGAAGCCATTTGCCCGGCACAAGCCATCACCATTGAAGTTGAGCCGCGTAACGATGGGTCCCGCCGGACAACGCGTTATGATATCGACATGACCAAATGCATTTACTGTGGCTTCTGTCAGGAAGCCTGTCCGGTAGACGCTATTGTTGAAGGCCCTAACTTCGAATTTGCCACCGAAACACGCGAAGAGCTGATGTATGACAAAGAAAAGCTCCTCGCCAATGGTGAGCGTTGGGAAACTGAACTCGCTGCCCGCATCAAGCTTGATGCGCCGTATCGCTAAAATGGGGGTAGGGGAAAAAATTATGAAACATAAATTCACATACCTGTTTAGCCGGACAACCGGCCGGGGGGTCGCATGATCATACAGGCACTGGCTTTCTATCTTTTTGCCGCTGTGACCGTTGCATCTGCGGTGATGGTCATTACCGCCAAGAACCCGGTTCATTCTGTTCTGTTCCTTGTTCTTGCCTTTTTCAACACATCCGGTCTCTTCATTCTGATGGGGGCGGAATTCTTGGCCATGTTGCTGGTTGTTGTGTACTGCGGGGCGGTTACCGTTCTGTTCCTCTTCGTGGTTATGATGCTGGATATCAATTTCGTCGAACTGCGCGAAGGCTTTATGCAGTACCTGCCGCTTGGAGCAACCATCGGGATTATCCTGTTGGCAGAAATTGCTGTGGTTGCGGGGGGCTGGCACTTTGCGCCGGAAGCTCTTAAAGCAGGGGCTGCACCTATTCCGGCCCATGAAACCATGACAAACACACATGCTCTCGGCGCGATCATCTACACAGATTATATCTACCTCTTCCAGGCTGCCGGTCTGGTGCTGCTGGTGGGTATGATCGGAGCGATTGTTCTGACACACCGCCGCCGTAGCGGGGTTCGCCGTCAGGTCATTGCTGATCAGATCAATCTGGCGACCTCAGAAGTGGCCGAGTTGAAAAAAGTTGAAATCGGAAAGGGTGTGTAATGCTTGAAATAGGACTTTCACATTATCTCAGCCTCGCTGCGATCCTGTTCACACTGGGTATTCTCGGTATCTTCCTGAACCGGAAGAATATGATCGTGATCCTGATGTCGATTGAGCTGATCCTGCTGGCTGTGAACATCAACCTGGTTTCCTTCTCCACCCATCTGGGTGACCTGATGGGCCAAGTTTTCTCGATTTTCGTTCTCACCGTTGCTGCGGCTGAAGCAGCCATCGGTCTGGCGATCCTTGTAGTCTTCTTCCGTAACCGCGGGTCTATCGCGGTCGAAGATATCAATACGATGAAAGGGTAGGGCTTAAGTATGTATACAGCAGCTATTTTCCTGCCACTCGTCGGCTTTTTGATTGCAGGTTCGCTTGCTCTCTTTACGCCGGATGACGAGAAAAAGCGCAAAGCCAATGACCGTCTGGCTCAAGTGATTACCTGTACCGGTCTGTTGATCTCCGCTGCGCTTTCCATCGCGATCTTCTTCGAGGTTGCCCTGCATGGAAATGCCAAAACGATTCACCTCTTTACCTGGATCCAGTCCGGAACTTTCGATGTCTCCTGGGCTTTGCGTTTTGATACGCTGACAGCTGTGATGATGATCGTGGTCACCGGGGTTTCCTCCATGGTGCATGTTTATTCCATCGGCTATATGTCGCATGATCCAAACATCCCGCGTTTCATGGGCTATCTGTCTCTCTTCACTTTCTGCATGCTGATGCTGGTGACAGCAGACAACCTGCTGCAACTGTTCTTCGGTTGGGAAGGTGTAGGGCTGGCGTCTTACCTGTTGATCGGTTTCTGGTATCATAAGCCTTCTGCAAACGCTGCGGCTATCAAGGCCTTTCTGGTCAACCGTGTGGGTGACTTCGGTTTCTCCTTGGGGATTTTTGCAACTTTCCTTTTGTTCGGAACAGCAAACTTCAACGAAATCTTTGCTGCCGTTTCAGGTGAAGCCGATACGGTTATCACTTTGTTCGGTACAGAATGGCATGCTATGACCATCATCTGCCTGTTGCTCTTTGTGGGTGCCATGGGGAAATCGGCCCAGTTGGGTCTGCACACATGGCTACCGGATGCAATGGAAGGCCCGACACCTGTTTCGGCCTTGATCCACGCTGCCACCATGGTGACAGCCGGGGTCTTTATGGTCGCCCGTCTGTCACCGATGTTTGAATATTCAGACGTTGCGCTTAACGTGGTCACCATCGTTGGGGCATCAACAGCCTTCTTCGCGGCGACTGTCGGTTGCGTACAGAATGACATCAAGCGCGTCATTGCCTATTCCACCTGTTCGCAGTTGGGCTATATGTTCTTTGCCTGCGGTGTTTCTGCATATTCTGCCGGTGTTTTCCATCTGATGACACACGGTTTCTTCAAAGCCTTGTTGTTCCTTGGGGCCGGTTCCGTTATCCATGCCATGTCCGATGAACAGGATATGCGCAACATGGGCGGTATCTGGAGCAAGATCAAACTCACCTATGTGATGATGTGGATCGGAAGCTGGGCTCTTGTCGGTTTGCCGCCGTTTGCCGGTTATTTCTCCAAAGATATCGTTATCGAGGCAGCTTATGGTGCTCACACGCCTGTTGGCATGTTTGCCTTCTGGATGGGGATTGGCGCGGCCTTCATGACAGCTTTCTATTCCTGGCGTCTGATTATCATGACTTTCCATGGCAAACCGCGTGCGAACGAAACCGTTATGGCACACGTCCATGAAAGCCCGATGGTAATGATGGTACCGTTGTTTGTCTTGGCTACAGGTGCCATTTTCGGTGGCTATCTGGGCTATGACAACTTTGTCGGTCATTATGCCAGCGAATTCTGGAACAATGCCATTCTGATTTTGGAAGACCACCCTTCACTTGAACATGCCCACCATGTTCCGGGCTGGGTTGTTGCCGCCCCGCTTGTGGTTACCGTTTCCGGTATTGCGCTTGCCTATATTCTTTACATGTTTGCCCCGTCCATTCCGGGCAAACTGGCAAGCACCTTCAACGGGCTTTACAAATTCCTGCTCAACAAATGGTACTGGGACGAACTGTACGACTTCCTGTTTGTCAAAACCTCTTTCATTCTGGGGCGCGGTTTCTGGAAAGCCGGTGATGAAGAACTGATTGACGGTGTTGGCCCGAACGGGGCAGCACGTGCAACCCGTGCCATCGCGGGTAAGGCATCACGTTTGCAATCCGGCTATCTCTACCACTACGCCTTTGTCATGCTGGCAGGCGCAGCGGTGTTGATCACTTGGTATCTCTTTACGAAGGGCTGAAAGTAAGATGAGCAATATTCCTCTTCTCAGTGTTATCACCTTTCTGCCTCTCGTAGGCGTTGCAATGATCCTGTTACTGGTTCGTGGCGACGTGAAAGATGATAGCAAACAGGCAAAAAACATTGCCCTGTTAACCTCTATCGCCACCTTCCTGCTTTCCTTGGGAATCTGGTTTGGTTTTGACACTACAACAGCTGATTTCCAGTTTGTTGAAAAAGCCGAATGGCTGCCCGGTGTCGGCGTTAACTATCACATGGGGATTGACGGCATTTCCATGATGTTTGTCCTGCTCTCCACCTTGTTGACACCGGTTTGTATCCTGTCAGCCTGGACGGCAGTCACCAAACGCGCCAAGGAATACATGATCTCCTTCCTCATCCTTGAAACGATGATGGTTGGCATGTTCTGTGCCCTTGACATGATGCTGTTTTACATCTTCTTTGAAGGTGTGTTGATCCCGATGTTTATCATCATTGGGGTCTGGGGTGGTCAGAACCGTATCTATGCGGCCTTCAAGCTGTTCCTTTACACACTGCTGGGGTCCGTTCTCATGCTTGTGGCGATGCTTGCCATGTATTGGGAAGCCGGTACGTTTGATGTTCCAACATTGATGAAATTTGCCTTCCCGGCAGAAATGCAAACATGGATCTGGCTGGCTTTCTTTGCCTCCTTTGCAGTTAAAGTGCCGATGTGGCCGGTCCATACATGGTTGCCGGATGCCCACGTACAGGCCCCCACTGCCGGCTCCGTTATTCTGGCGGGCGTGCTGTTGAAAATGGGTGGCTACGGTTTCTTACGTTTTTCCATCCCGATGATGCCCTTGGCAAGTGCGGACTTCACACCACTGATCTACACATTGTCGATTGTCGCGGTGATCTATACCTCGCTGGTGGCCCTTGTTCAGGATGATATGAAAAAGCTGATTGCCTATTCCTCTATCGCCCACATGGGTTTCGTGACCATCGGTTCTTTCACCGGTACGGTTCAAGGGGTTGAAGGTGGTATCTTCACCATGTTGAGCCATGGTGTGGTTTCTGCTGCACTCTTCCTCATTGTTGGTGTGATCTATGATCGGATGCATACCCGTGAAATCTCGGCTTATGGCGGTCTGGTTGACCGGATGCCCAAATATGCCCTGATCTTCATGCTGTTCATGATGGCTTCCGTTGGCTTGCCCGGCACGTCCGGTTTTGTCGGTGAAGTGCTGGTTCTGGTTGGTGTCTTCCAGGTTGATCAATGGGTTGCTGCACTGGCTGCAACTGGTGCGATTTTGGGCGCAGCCTATTCGCTTTACCTCTATCGTCGCATTGTCTTTGGGCAATTGACCAAGGAAAACCTCAAGTCCATTCTGGACATGAACCGCCGCGAAGTGCTGGTTTTCGCTCCGCTCATCATCCTGACGCTGTTTGCCGGTGTTTATCCGCAACCGTTTCTGGATGTCATGCATGCCTCAGTCGAAAGCCTCGTCAACAACTACCATGCTGCTCTGGACGCCGCTGGCGCCCAAGTGGCAGTGAAATAGGAGTAGGCACTAATGAGTGAGCTTCCTAACCTCACCCCGGCCTTACCGGAAATTTTTATGGCGGCTACAGCCATGGCCCTGTTGATGGTTGGTGTCTTTATGAAGGCCGAGGCCAAAACAGTTGCCCGTACGGTATCCTACCTTGCGGTTGGTGCCATGGTTCTGGCCCTGTTGTTGGTCAGCGCGTTCAGTACACAAGCCGGAACGACCTTTAACGGCCTGTTCATTACAGGTGCCTTCGGTGCCTTTGCAAAATCTCTGATTTTGGGGGCCTCAGCCCTGACATTATTGATGTCACGCGATTATTTTGACCGTGTGGGCCTCAACCGTTTCGAATTCTCCGTGCTGGCTGTTCTGGCCACTTT
Organism: Terasakiella sp.; assembly: GCA_050297075.1. Lineage (GTDB taxonomy): Bacteria > Pseudomonadota > Alphaproteobacteria > Rhodospirillales > Terasakiellaceae > Terasakiella. The sequence continues at coordinate 297,294 of JBNKSC010000011.1, read as the reverse complement.
GGGGATGATGATGATGGTTTCGGCCAATGACCTCATCGCGCTTTACATGGGGCTGGAACTGCAATCGCTGTCGCTCTACGTGATGGCTTCCATCATGCGTAACGACCTGCGTTCCACCGAGTCCGGCCTGAAATATTTCGTTCTGGGCGCTTTGGCTTCCGGGATGTTGCTTTATGGTTCCAGCCTTGTTTACGGCTTTGCCGGTACAACCAACTTTGAAGTGATGGCAAAACTCTTTGCTGGTGAACATGGCGTTCACGGGCCGGGCACAGGTCTCATCTTTGGCATCGTCTTTGTCATGGTTGGGCTGGCATTTAAAGTGTCTGCCGTACCGTTCCATATGTGGACACCGGACGTTTATGAAGGTGCGCCAACACCGGTGACGGCATTCTTTGCCACGGCACCGAAAGTTGCGGCTCTGTCCCTGTTCGTTTATGTGATGGTCGGTGCCTTTGGTGACCTTGCGCCACAGTGGCAACAGGTTGTCAAATTCATTTCTGTGGCCTCCATGGTGCTGGCGGCTTTCGCGGCAATCGCACAAACCAACATCAAACGCCTGATGGCCTATTCTTCCATCGGCAATGTGGGCTATATGCTGATCGGTCTTGCAGTAGCCGGTGCTGCCTCAAGCGGTGCTGAAGTTCAGCAAAACGGTATTGAAAGCATGCTGGTCTATCTGACCATCTACCTTATTATGACTGTTGGTACATTCGGTTGCATCCTGTCCATGAAGCGCAATGGCCAGAATGTGGAAAGCATCAGTGACCTTGCCGGGCTGTCCAAAACCAACCCGTTGATGGCGGCTGCTTTGGCGATCTTTATGTTCTCCGTTGCCGGTATTCCACCGTTGGCCGGTTTCTTCGGGAAGCTTTATGTCTTCCTGTCTGCACTGGAAGCCGGGCTTGTCGGCATTGCCATTATCGGTGTTGTCAGCTCTGTTGTCGGCTGTTTCTATTACATCCGTATTATCAAGGTCATGTATTTTGATGAAGCCGATGAAGCACTGGACCGCAATGCCGGGGTTGAAATCAACCTTGTTGTTGGTGTTGCCGCCATTGTCATGCTGGCCTTTATCATCTATCCGTCCCTGATTACAGACGCAGCCGCTGCTGCTGCTGCCGGTTTGTTCGGCGGATAATGACAAAGACAATTCCAATTGAACTCAACAAGCCGTCAGCTTTTACGCTGGCGGCTTTTGAGTCTGTTGACAGCACCAATGATGAACTGCGCCGCCGTGCTATTAAAAATGCTGAAGAAAACACGGTCGTCTTTGCACTGGAACAATCAAAGGGCAGGGGGCGGCGTGGTCGCACATGGGTCAGTCAACCGGGCAACCTGTTTTGCTCTATCCTGAAAAAGCCTAAAGTGCCGATTATTGAAGCGGCAAAAACAAGTTTTGTCTGTGCCCTTGCCATTCATGGTGCCATTCAACAGGCCGTAGGCGATTTTGACTGTGATGTAACCTGCAAATGGCCCAATGATGTGCTCATTGACGGTTATAAGGTTTCCGGTATTTTACTAGAATCACAAGCAAAAATTGGCGGGGACAGACTGGAATGGCTGATTATAGGAATCGGCATCAATCTGGCTCATTCTCCCGCAGAAACGCCTTACCCAAGTGGCTATATCAACGCCTATCGGGAGAAAACACTCGAACCGCAGGAAATGCTGAATATCCTGCTTTCCCATTTTGAAAAATGGTGGAACCTGTGGGAAAAGCAGGGGTTTTCGGCCATTCGGCAAGCGTGGCTTTTACAGGCAAAGGGTCTTGGGCAGGAAATCACCGTGAATTTAAGCAATGAAAAAATTAGCGGAATCTTTGAAAACCTTGACCATGACGGCGCGCTTGTCTTACGAAGCTCTCACGGCAGGCGACTAATCACCGCAGGCGATGTGTTTTTCACGTAAATTTCCGGAGCTGCAATTATGCTTTTGGCAATAGATTCAGGTAATACGAATACCGTCTTCTCCGTTTTTGATGAAGAAGGCAAAGTTCGTGGCGAGTGGCGCAGTTCCACAGATGCGAACCGCACAGCAGACGAATTTGCCGTTTGGCTGTCTCAACTGATGAGCTTTGAAGGTCTCAAGCCCGCGCAAATCAATAATGCAATTATTGCAACTGTTGTTCCAGCCATGCTTTTCAACCTGAAAACGCTCTGTCGAAAATATTTCAAGGTTGAACCGCTGGTCGTTGGGGATCTGGATGTCAATCTGGGCATTAAAATTTTTCTGGACCGCCCGGAAGAAGTCGGTGCCGACCGTCTGGTCAACGCCATTGCAGCCCACGAGATTTACGAAGGGGCGAAGATTGTCATTGATTTCGGGACAGCGACAACATTTGACGTTGTAGATGGTGAGGGCAACTATTGCGGCGGGGCCATTGCACCGGGGATCAACCTGTCTTTGGAAGCTTTGCATATGGCCGCCGCCAAACTTCCTCGCGTTGCTATTGGCAAACCTGAAAAAGCCATTGGTAAAGGCACAACAACGGCCATGCAATCCGGTATTTTCTGGGGGTACATTGGTATGATTGAGGGCCTGACACAACGCATGAAAGAAGAATTTGGTGAAGATATGACCGTTATCGCGACCGGAGGGTTAGCCCCGTTGTTCGCGGAATCAACCGATGTAATTCAATATTGTGATTCTGATCTCACCCTGCGTGGCCTGCGTGCCATCTACAACAGAAACAAAGGCTCATGAGCAAAAACAAAGAAGAACTTATCTTTATCCCGCTAGGCGGGGCAGGGGAAATTGGAATGAACCTCAACCTCTATGGCTACGGTAAGCCGGAAGAGGAAGAATGGATCATTGTTGATTACGGAATTACATTTGGCGATGACAGCACGCCCGGTATTGACGTTATTTTGCCGGACCCGACCTTTATTGAACAACGCCGAGACAAACTGCTGGGCATTGTTCTGACCCATGCCCATGAAGACCATATCGGGGCTTTGGCCTATATCTGGGATCGTGTACAATGCCCGGTCTATTGCACGCCTTTCACCGCTACATTAGCACGTGAAAAATTGAAAGAAGCCGGGTTTGGTCACCTTGATATCGTTCAGGAAATTCCTCTCGGCGGGCGCTTTGAGCTTGGCCCCTTTGATATTGAATATGTTACCTTTACCCATTCCATTCTGGAACCAAACGCCTTGGCTATTCGCACCCCCTCTGGCACGGTTGTCCATACAGGGGACTGGAAACTGGATGATGGCCCTGTTGTTGGGCGCACGACAGATACGGATGCATTGGACCGCCTTGGTAAAGAAGGCGTTCTGGCCATGGTTTGTGATTCTACCAACGTTTTCACCGAAGGCAAAACCGGTTCTGAGGAAGACCTTGAACCGGCCCTGTCCGAACTGATTGCGAGTTATGACGGAAAAGTCTGCGTCACCTGCTTTGCCTCCAATCTGGCACGTTTACACACCATCGCAGTTGCCGCCAAGGAATGCGGGCGGCAAATTGTCGTTTCCGGCCGTTCATTTGCGCGCATGATGGAAGCGGCACATGCCAATGGTTATATGCTGGACACACCGGATTTTCTGCCGGAAGATCAGGCCCACCTGATCCCGGATAATGAATTGCTGATCATTTGTACCGGGTCTCAAGGTGAACCACGCGCCGCACTGGCGCGCATTGCCAGCGGCCAACATAAGAATATCAGGCTCGGGGACGGTGATGTGGTTATCTTTTCTTCACGCACCATTCCCGGAAATGAGCGTTCCATCTTCCGTATACAAAATGAACTGGCGCGCAAAGGGGTGGAGATCGTCACATCGCGTGACCATTTCATTCATGTTTCCGGTCATCCGGCACGTGATGAACTCAAAGAGCTTTTCCGCCGTATCCATCCTCTGATAGCCGTTCCCGTACATGGTGAATTTCGCCACCTCCAAGCCCATGCAGCTTTGGCAGAGGAATGCGGTGTTGAAAAAACATTCGTGATTGAAAACGGCAATGTGGTCAAACTTGAACGCGACATGCCCTGCATCATTGATGAGGTCGAAACAGGCCGTCTGGCCTGGGAAGGCCGCCGGGCTGTGCCGATGAAATCCGAAATTGTACAAACCCGCAAACGCGCATTGTTCAACGGTTCCTGTGTGGCATCCATTTGTGTTGATAAGGATGGCAGACTGCTGACAGATCCCATTATCACCACCGAAGGGCTGCTTGACCCGGATGGAGATGACGACTTGTGGGATGAACTGTTTGATCTGATTTACAATAGCGTCGAAAGTATGCCCAAACGGGAAAGACAGGATGATGAGGTGTTGGAAGAAACCTTGCGCCTGAATGTCCGGCGCTGGTTCAGAAGTTCATTTGGCAAACGTGCCGTCACCCATATTCATTTATTACGCGTCTAAAAATAAAGCAGGGAGTCTTTAACTATGATTGGTCGCCTTAATCACATCGCCATTGCCGTACCGGACCTTGAAGCGGCATCAAAAACCTATTCCCAAACTCTGGGGGCCAAAGTCACCGCCCCACAGGATGAACCGGACCATGGCGTAACCGTTATATTTGTCGAATTGCCTAACACCAAGGTCGAACTGCTTCACCCGCTGGGTGAAAACTCTCCGATTCAAGGCTTTCTGGATAAAAACCCGTCAGGCGGCATTCACCACGTCTGTTATGAAGTCGACGATATTCTGGCGGCACGCGATAAACTGAAAGCCGAAGGTGCGCGCGTTCTGGGCAATGGCGAACCTAAAATCGGTGCCCATGGCAAACCTGTTCTGTTTCTGCATCCGAAAGACTTTACCGGTACGCTGGTTGAGCTTGAACAAGCCTGACAGACTTAGAAAAAAGGGTTTTTTAGATGGCTTTTGGTCAAACGGAAATGATTTTGCTCGCCGCATTCAGCGTTTTATGGTGGCTGTTTTATTTCGCCATCAAAATGCGTGCTGATCAAAAATTTTTCAAGAGCGACCAAAAAGAAGACATGCGTCCCTGTATGGGATGCATAGTAACCCAATCGGCCATGGCTGCCGCAGCAACCCTGGCCATTTTCTATGGTGCATACGCTGGCGGATTTATAGGTATTTCACGATAAATCCAGACATTCCTAGTTCCCGGCAAAGCATTTTATGATTTTGCCGGTTTCCACTCCCAAAACAGATCGCACATAAAAGGGGGCGACGTCTTTTCCATCAATCGGAATAAACCCCGGGAAATAAGGCCCGTAATTGGGTAATGACTCCGTCAAAACCGTTGGGCTAACCACATTTATACGCACGCCACGCGGCAATTCGGTTGCAACAGCCCGTACAAAACTTTCAACGGCCCCATTGGTTGTAGCTGCACTGACGCCAAACTTAATCGGAATATCAGAAATAATGCCAGTGGTTAGTGTAATACTGCCATTATCCGTTAAATAATCCAGAGCAACACCGCTCAGGTTTATCTGGCCCATCATTTTACTACTGATTCCCACATTCCATTCGTCCGTCGTCATATCGACAAACTTTTTAAAAGCTGCTGTCCCAGCCGTATTAATGACTGCATCAATCTTGCCAATTTGTTCAAAGGTATCACGGATGGATTGAACATCCGTCATATCCATCTGAAAATCTCCTCTGGTTTGACCAATACTGATAATTTCATGGTCGTTTTCCAAAGCCTCCACAATCTTTTGACCGATGGTTCCTTGTGCACCAATAACTGCAATTTTCATATGTAAGTCTCCATTTCTGTAAATTCACTGTATGAAAGTTACAATAATGGATTTAAACTGTATGATAAGACACGTTATATAGCATTACTGTTTACATAATAGATCTAATTATGAACTTAACTCATCTTCAAACATTTTACAAAGTTGCGCAACTTGGCGGCTTTTCTGCTGCGGCAGACGCTTTACAAGTCTCTAAAGGAATGGTTTCTCGCCATGTTCAGGCATTAGAAGAGGTTTTGAAAACCAGACTTTTTCATCGGACCACCCGAAAAGTTACCTTAACCGAAGCCGGACAACGATTGTTTGAAAAAGCCTCTGAGATAGAAAAACTAAGCGTTGATGCCGCCCATGAAATAGAAGATTTAACGCAGGAAAGTTCAGGCTATTTGAAATTCACGGCCCCACACGAATTAGGGCGCGTCATCTGCCGTGACGTCATTCCAATCTTTGTAAAAAAATTCCCGAATGTTGAGGTTTCTACGAAATTTGGCGCAGAACAAAAAGACATTGAATTTGGCACATTTGATGTTGCATTAAGAGCTCTGGATCATTTACCCGACAATGTGATCGCACGTCCTTTTGCCATTACACGCAATATACTTGTCGCATCTGTAAATCACCTAGGAATAGAAAAGATAAACCACCCTCGTGATCTGCTCTCCCATCAAGCGATCCTTAGTAACCATCAGGTCAATTGGAACAACTGGTTTTTACAATCTTACAAGACAGGGGAAAGCATAGAGATTCCTATGGCTGGAAATATATCAACCGCTGACTATGCCCCGCAATTGGAATTGGCCTGTCGGGGACTGGGGATTGCCAACCTTCCTTTTCAGCAAGTCGAAGCCCAAATACAAAAAGGTCATTTAGTACATATTTTACCAGACTGGTATTGCCCGCGTCATCGCGTCCATCTGCTTTATGCCAGACAGCGTCATACACCAAAAAAAATACGTTTTTTCAATCAGTTGTTACTAGATTGGCGACATGAACATCCGAATTATTTTATCAATACCTACCCCTGATTTTTGCCGTAAATGCGTTTCATCACCTCAGATGAGCTTTCTGCATAAGCGATGATCTGCTCCATAAGACCCAGAATATACATGTTATTGCTGAGTACTTCCTGTACATCGGGATGTCCGTCATTATGCAGATCATTACAACGTTGCAGGATATCACCACGGATCATCCGCATAACGGCTTCAAGGGTGTATCCATCAGGGTTATCTTTGGAAACAAGTAGTTTGGTCATCTTTTCCTCCCTTATCTTATTATCTTTACTATATAATATAAGTTGCCTTCTGTCCCCTTACCATAAGGGGTATCCCATAATCCGGTGGTATAGTGATGTATATCTTTTTGTTTTTCCTGCTTTTCATGCCGCACCTTGCACAGGCAGACGATATTGAAAAAGCCCTTAGCATTACAGAAAAAGAATGTCGTAAACTCATGCGGACTTATGATACATCCGGTGCAGAATATGTTCCCGGTGTTGATGTACAGGGCCAACCTGTAACTGGGGCGGACCTGAATGGGGGCAGCCCGATCAAAATACCCGAAGAAATTACTTTTCCTCTGGGAATCGACCTTGGCGAACGTCACAACCTTGGCCCCGGGCTCTATGGCAAAACAACACTAGGGGAGGTCAAAGTAAAGGGGCATGATATCTATTGGAACGGTGAAAAACTTCAGCAAAATGATACGGATGCCGCCCTTGAAGCCTGCCGGGCACAATATGGACAAAAATAGCAACGATTTCGTTGCCTTTCCCGAGCGCTTTAACTAAAGTCAGCAAAACTTATGACCACCTTTTTCGAGGATCACAATGCGCCTTTCGCAATACTTCCTGCCCACTTTGAAAGAAAACCCGTCCGAAGCCCAGATTGTTTCACACCGTCTGATGTTGCGTGCTGGTATGATCCGCCAATCCAGTGCGGGAATTTATAACTGGCTGCCCATGGGGTTGCGCGTTTTGCGCAAGATTGAGCAGATTGTGCGCGAGGAACAGGACCGTGCAGGCTGTCAGGAAGTACTGATGCCGACCATCCAACCGGCAGAGCTTTGGCAAAAAAGTGGTCGTTATGACGATTACGGCAAGGAAATGCTGCGCATCAAGGACCGTCATGATCGTGATATGCTTTATGGGCCAACCAACGAAGAAGCCATCACCGATATTGTAAAACATGAATGTCAAAGCTACAAAGACATGCCCAAAATGCTTTACCATATCCAATGGAAATTCCGTGACGAGGTCCGCCCGCGTTTCGGCATTATGCGTGGCCGTGAATTCCTGATGAAGGATGCCTATTCCTTTGATCTGGATTATGAATCTTCCAAAGCAGCCTATAATAAAATGTTTGTTTCCTACCTGCGCACCTATGACCGCCTCGGGGTAAAGGCCATTCCCATGCGTGCGGATACAGGGCCGATTGGCGGGGACTTGTCTCACGAATTCCTCGTTCTGGCTGAAACAGGTGAATCCGGTGTGTTCGTCCATAAAGATGTGCTGGAATTTGATATCCCGGCTGAAGATGTGGACTATAGCGGAGACCTGCAACCCATCGTCGACCAATGGACATCTCTTTACGCGGCGACCGATGAAAAACATGATGAAGCTGTTGAAGCCGAACTGGGTGATAAGCTTCTGGCTGCTCGTGGTATTGAAGTCGGCCATATCTTCCATTTTGGCACCAAATATTCCAAACCCATGGGTGCGACTGTTTCTGACCAGAACGGCAATGAAGTTGATCTGCAAATGGGGTCATACGGCATCGGTGTTTCCCGCCTGATTGGGGCTATTATTGAAGCCAGCCATGATGAAAACGGCATCATCTGGCCGGAAAGTGTCGCGCCTTACAAGGTTGGCCTGATCAACCTGAAAAGCGGCGATGCAGACTGCGATGCGGCTTGCGAAAAACTGTATACGGAATTCAATGCAGCCGGTATTGAAACGCTTTATGACGATACAACTGAGCGAGCCGGTGCCAAGTTCAACAATATGGACCTGATCGGTTTGCCCTGGCAGGTTGTGATCGGCCCACGTGGTTTGAAAAGCGGCATTGCAGAAGTGAAAAATCGTAAAAGTGGCGAAAAAGAAGAAATCGCCATTTCAGACCTGTTGGCAAAATTCAGCTAACCAGACACAGCAACCAAGGGATACCTTTTCATGTTCAAGGCTTTCGAATGGATGATGGCGGCACGTTACCTGCGTGCACGGCGCAAAGAAGGCTTTGTTTCCGTGATTGCATGGTTTTCCCTTCTAGGCATCGCACTGGGCGTGGCGACCCTGATTATTGTCATGTCCGTGATGAACGGTTTTCGTGAAGAACTGCTCAGCCGTATTCTCGGCATCAACGGTCATATCAATGTCTATGGGCAGGAGCGCGTGATCCGGGATTACGAAAATCTGGCAAAAGACCTTCTCAAGGTGAATGGTGTGCTTAGCGTCACCCCCACCATTGAAGGGCAAATCATGGCAACGGGTAAAGGTGTCTCCAGCGGTGCCTTGGTGCGAGGGCTGACGGCCAAGGATTTCACCAAACGCAAACTTCTGTCCAATAGCCTGAAATCAGGCTCACTCAATCTGTTCAAACAAGGCGAAGGCGTCATCATCGGTTCACGCCTTGCACGAAAGCTGGGACTTTGGGTCGGAGACAAAATCACCCTGATTTCACCAAAAGGGAATGTCACAGCCTTTGGCACGGTGCCCCGCATGCGTGCGTATCCCATTGCAGGCGTGTTTGAAATTGGTATGTACGAATATGATTCCAGCTTTATTTTCATGCCTTTAAAAGCTGCACAAGCCTATTTCCGGGTTCCCGGGGTCAACTTCATTGAAGTCATGACCCCCAGTGCGGATAGTGCAGAAAACGTCAGTACCAACATCACCATAGACCTGATAAAAAAAGGCGTCGATCCACGTGACTGGAAACGAACAAATGCAAGTTTTTTCAATGCCTTGCAAGTTGAGCGCAACGTAATGTTCATGATTTTGACGCTGATTATTCTGGTTGCCGCCTTTAACATCATTTCCGGGCTAATCATGCTGGTGAAAGACAAGGGCAAGGATATAGCAATTTTACGCACCATGGGGGCCAGCCGGGCCAGCATCATGCGTATTTTCCTGATTGCCGGGGCAAGTGTCGGCGTATTCGGGACATTTCTGGGCTTTATTCTCGGCCTGCTGTTTTCTGAAAACATTGAAACCATCCGCCGCTGGATTGAATCTTTAAGCGGAAACGACTTGTTTGCAGCAGAGATTTATTTCCTGTCCAAGCTCCCCGCCATTGTGGATTATCAGGAAGTCGGACTGGTTGTTGCCATGGGGCTGGGCCTTTCTTTTCTTGCCACGCTTTATCCATCCTGGCGCGCTGCGCGTCTGGACCCGGTGGAGGCTTTGCGCTATGAGTAACACGGTTTTAAATCTTCATAACCTCTGTCGCAGCTTTAAACAGGCCCACGACACGTTGCATATTCTCAAAGATGCCAGTCTTTCAATTGCCTCGGGTGAAATTGTCGCCCTTGTCGGCCCGAGCGGTGCGGGGAAGTCCACATTACTGCAAACCGCAGGTCTGCTGGAAAAACCGGACAGCGGGCAAATCTGGGTTGATGGGCAGGATGTTACGGCTTTGGGCGACCATGAAAAAACCCGTTTGCGTCGTGAACACTTGGGGTTTGTCTATCAATACCACCATCTTTTGCCCGAATTCAGTGCGGCAGAAAACATTGTTATTCCGCAAATGATCAATGGCAAGACAAAGAGACAGGCCCGAAAACGCGCAGATGAATTGCTTCAAGCTGTTGGATTGACCAAAAGGGCGGACCATCGCCCGGCTGAACTTTCCGGCGGGGAACAACAGCGCATTGCCATCGCGCGTGCCTTGGCCAACAAGCCCAGCCTGTTATTAGCCGATGAACCCACCGGTAATCTGGACCCCCAAACATCGGACCATGTCTTCAATCTGTTATTGGAAGAAGTGCGCAAGGAAAAGCTCTGTGCGTTAATTGCCACCCATAACCCAACGCTGGCTCAACGCATGGACCGCATCGTGACGTTAAAAGACGGTCATCTCATCAGCACATAAAAAAAGCAGCCGCTCAGGGAAGGGGCTGCTTTTTTTCATTTTAAAGATGAACTTTACATTTCATCCTTATAGCCAAGGACCATATCACGCAGGGTTACAACCCCGATGGGATTGCGTTCGCTATCCACCACAACAGCACGAGACAGGGAAAACCGGCTTAAAAGACGCACGGCATATTTAATATTCATATCCCCAGAAACTGTCAAAACAGGCTTGCTCATGATCTCATGCACCCCTGTGCGTGCTGCCGGGCGATCTGTTGCCACAACTTCACGCGCAATATCGCGAATGGTAACAAGGCCGAATTCATCACTTTCATCGCGGCGTTCCACAATCAGTGAACTCACCCCGCTGTCGCGTAAAATTTCAATGGCTTCAGAAACCATTGCCACGCGGCCAATGGTTTTGACATTCGGGGTCATGATGTCGCGAACAGCTATATACATTACTTCAGTCATACTTCACCTGCAATTTCTTCCATAATTTTAGGCAGTTGTGTGCTTAACCCGACAGCGTCTTCAATATCGAGTTGAAAGGCAAGGCCCGTACCGGGCTCCGTATCGAAATTACCGGCTTCGCAAATTGCCTCAAGAATTTTACGTGCCTGAGGACCTGCCACCAAAAACAGAACAACATCGCGTTGTGCACTCAGGTCCAGCCCCATAAAGGCTTTTTCCGGGGTCATGCCTTCCCCGCGAACGGAACTGATGGTGGTAGCCCCGGTCGCACCGGCTTCGCGTGCGGCATCAATCACCACACTGGTTTTTTCATCCGCCACCATAGCGACAATAAGTTTCAGATTCATACTTCACTCCCTGATGAAGAAGCGTCTTCCGCAGCTTTTTTAGCACGTTTTGCCAAGAGTTCGGCAATCAATGCATAAGCCAAGACAGACATAATAGGAAAAACGCTGGCAAAGGCAATCAGACCGAAACCATCCAGCAAGGGGCTTCGGCCCGGTACTGTGGAAGCCAGCCCCAAACCAAGGGCAGCAACAACAGGTACGGTAACCGTTGAAGTCGTCACACCACCGCTATCGTAAGCCAGTGGAATAATTGTTTTGGCAGCAAAAAAGGTCTGAATAATCACAATCACATAGCCAACCATAATATAGATGGGCAAGGGCGTCCCTGTAACAATCCGATACGCCCCAAGAGAAACGCCAATTGCCACGCCAATGGCAACAGCAGCACGTAAACCCCAGGCGCTAATATTGCCACCGGAAATCTCTTCAGCCTTAATGGCAACTGCAATAAGGGAAGGTTCTGCAACAGTGGTTGAAAAACCGATGGCCGCAGCAAAAATATAGACCCAGTAATAATCCTGCCATTGCAGTGTTTCCGGCTTGCCTTGTGCTCCGAGAAATTCCGGGTTGGAAAGCTGTGTCGCCATGGTTTCCCCTAATGGGAAAAGGGCTTGTTCCAACCCAACCAGAAAAAGCGTCAGCCCAAGCAAGACATAGATAAAACCAATGACGATTTTTTTGAAATTGGGGATACGTTTGCGAATAACCAGAAACTGAAACCCCAGCAAGATCACGACAATAGGCAAAACATCGCGTGCAGTTGTCATGGCGGCATGTACAATGTTCAGGATCCATTCCAGCATTATGACACCATCCCGAACAACAGGACGAAAATCATCGGCGTCAGGCTGGCAAAGGCAATCAGGCCGAAACCGTCAATCATGGGATTACGCCCGCGGATTGTGGTGGCAAGCCCAACCCCCAAGGCGGTTACAAGCGGAACCGTGACTGTAGATGTGGTAACGCCGCCGCTATCATAAGCAATACCGACAATTTCGGGCGGCGCAAAATTGGTAATAATAATCACAAGGATATAACCGCCAATAATGAAATACTGGATCGGCCAGCCTTTCAAAATGCGATAAACCCCCAGCACAATTGCACAACCAACAGAAACGGCAACAACAAGACGTAATTCAAGGGCGTAAGTCGCCTGTGCTTCATCCGTTGTTTCAATATGCCCGCCTTTTGCCGCAATATCGGCAGCTTCGGCTGCAACGGCAATCAGGGCTGGTTCTGCAATGGTGGTGCCAAAGCCCAAGGCAAAGGCGAAAGCCAGAAGGGCCATCAGGCTGCCTTTGCGGGCAAATGCATCCGCCATACTTTCCCCTAACGGAAATAGCCCCATTTCAAGGCCCTGAATAAACAGGGCCAGCCCCATCACCACAAAGAAAAGACCGGGTATGACTTTTTCAAGGTTGGGAAAGGGCTGCTGCAACACAACAATCTGAAAAAAGGCGATCACAAGTATGATCGGTGCCAGATCACGCAACGCCCCAATAAATAATCCTAAAAACCTTCTTAACCCCGGTGTCATAGAGAGCCCTATCTCCCTTTATTTTTCTCTAATGTTTATGTACTTGAAGAAACAGGAAAGGACAAGCTACCTTTTAGGAACAAAAAGTTTCAGGTATCGGCTATGGCCCCGAACCTTCGTCTGCCCAATCTCTTCCAATTCGACAGTTTTAATCAGGTTTCTTGTTTTTTCAGAAAGCAGAATAGTGGTTTGATATTTTTTATTGAGACTTTCAATCCGTGACGCAAGATTCACTGCATCCCCATGGACGGTATAGTTAAGGCGACCTCTGGCCCCTACAGCCCCCGCAACAACATTACCGGTATTGATGCCAAAACGACTTTTCAGATGTACGCCCTCAAAGGTTCGGTTCTTGAGGATCTGTTCCGTTTCAAGTGCCGCCTGAAGTGCTTTTTCCGCATGGTCATCTGATTGAATGGGCACATTGAATGTGACAAGAACAGCATCTCCCTGAAACTGTGTGACAACGCCACCATATTTTTCCATAACCTCAACAACAATGCTGAAATAGGAATTTAAAATCGAAACGATTCTTACAGGACCAACTTCCTCAGTCAATTGCGTGAAACCTTCGATATCTGAAAACAGAATCGTCGCCGTTGTTGAGGTCGGGGGAAGTTCGCCATTTTCCTGCATAAGAGAAGCAGCAACGGATTCAGGAACATAACGCCCGAAAACTTCCCGGATCATATCGCGTTCACGAATACCTTCCATCATGTCATTAAAAGCCAGAGACGCCTGATCCAACTCACGTAATCGGCTTCTTGGCAAAGGAGGCTGGCGCTCAAAGTCACCAATGCGCATGGAACGCGCAGCCTCGGACAACCTGATAATGGGGCGTGCCATTTTTTTGCCGACCTTCAGGGACAAAACAACAGAAACGATCAGAATAATAGCGCCAACACCTGCCATTTCGAACAGCTGCATCGCAACAGTTCTATCAGATTTTTCCGCATTGATATAAACACCGGTCACCCATGGGGTTTTCCCGAAACGCATCAGCCTGCGTGTTGCAATCAGGTAGACATCGCCGTTGATTCTGGCCCTGTTGACCGTTACGTCCCTGATCGGAGAAATCAACCCTGCTGGAAAAACCGGCCCCTTGACCAACCGGGCCAGAATTTGGTCCTGATATTCACGGACAGAGGGCAGGGGGATGTCCCCCACACCATCAATCCAGTCACGTTGCAAATAGGTCGGGTCCAACAAGGTACTGCCGCTGGTTAACAACGGATGAGCCAGTAAATGGTCTTCCCCATAAAGAACAAAAGGCGTGAGATATTGGTCCGTTGATGTGTTCAGGATTGACTGAGACAGTTGCGCAACCGTCACGCCGATAAAAAGCACCCCATGAATTTTACCGTTTTTATATAGAGGTAAACGTAAATCAACAATGGTTTGCTTCAGCAAATCATACCAGACCAGACGGCTCCAGACCGGGCTTTTCATCTGTGACATAACCCGAAACAGTTTCTCTGTTTCCAGTGCTGTTGTTTCCTGTTTTACAAGCCATGTGTTTTGTTCGCGCAACATATAACGTGATGTACCATCCCGATAAATAATTCCGGCACCTGTCACATGGGGCGTACCGGCCAACATCCCGCGTATAAACGTTTCGACCTGCGAATAGTCATCAATATCGAGATCCCCGCTCTTGACCTGATCATTTAACCACAAGGCCTGATCCTCAACAGGTATCAGCAGAGATTCGACTTCCTGCGTCAATTTGTTCAACGCTGTATCAATCAACAAATGGTGATAAACCTTTGTCAGCTTGGTTGTGTAATTCAGTCCCATATAAAGGACAATTGCAACAGCCAGCAACGTCACGCCCCCAAAACCAAGAAAGAGGACGTTCTTGATGGGTTGACGGGGGAAGGTCAATTTTCTGATAAGATTCATAATGTTATAGCGGCAAGCCCAAAACGATCGGAAAAGGGACTATTTTCAGATTGTGAAAACATGATAAGACTGAAAACAGTCTGAACATAAAGTCTCATCCTGTACAAGTATTACATCCATGACCCACGCCGATTTCGTTCATCTTCGCCTTCACACAGCCTATTCCTTGTCGGAAGGTGCGATCCGGATCAAGGAACTCCCCAAATGGGTTGAGCATGAACAAATGCCCGCCATCGCCATGACGGACACCAACAATATGTTTGGCGGGCTTGAATTCTCCCAAACCATGACCGGTGCAGGAATTCAGCCCATTATCGGTTGTCAAATTGCAATAACGCCCTTGGAAAGTGATGACCAGAGTGGTGGCATGAAGCAACGTAGCGTTGGCCCTGCCGAACCGCATCCCATCGTTTTGCTGGCACAAAATGACCAAGGCTATCGCAATTTGATGAAACTGGTCAGCCGTGCGTTCTTGAATTCACCGGAAGGACATGACCCGCAAGTTTCTATCGAGGATGTTCTGGATAATAATGAAGGCCTAATTCTGCTGACAGGAGGTCATAAAGGTCCCATCGGACAATTGCTCCTGCAAGGCAACAAGGTAAAAGCGGAATCTATTTTATCAAAAATAAACAGTGCCTTATCCGGAAGAGTTTATGTAGAACTTCAGCGCCACAACCTCGCTGAACAAGACCAGATTGAAGATGACTTTATTGATCTGGCCTACAGCCTGAACATTCCTCTGGTCGCCACAAACGAGGCATTTTTCCCCAACAAGGAAATGTATTCCGCCCATGATGCTCTCATTTGTATCGCAGCCGGAACTTATGTGGACCAAACGGACAGACGCAAACTGACACCGGAACATTACCTGAAAAGCGCTGCTGAAATGCGAGAACTCTTCAAGGATATTCCGGAAGCCTGCGACAACACACTGGTGATCGCCAAACGCTGCGCCATCAAAGTTGAAACCATCGCCCCCATTCTGCCACCTTTTGATTGCGGTGCGGGAAGGAACGAAGAAGATGAATTGCGCAAAATGTCGGAAGACGGTCTTAAACTTCGTCTTGAAGCCGGTGTCTTTGAAGAAAGGATGAGCCCTGAAAAGCGCGATGAAATAGCCAAACCCTATTGGGAGCGCCTTGATTACGAACTCGGAATTATCAACCAGATGGGCTTTCCCGGTTACTTCCTGATCGTTGCAGATTTCATCCAGTGGGGTAAGGAACATGATATCCCGGTCGGTCCGGGCCGTGGTTCAGGCGCAGGGTCGCTAGTCGCTTATGCCCTGACCATTACAGACCTTGACCCCCTGAAATATGCCTTGCTGTTTGAACGTTTCCTCAACCCGGAACGTGTTTCCATGCCTGACTTTGATATTGATTTCTGTCAGGACCGGCGCGAAGAGGTGATTAAATACGTTCAGGACAAATACGGCTACGACCATGTCGCCCAGATCATCACTTTCGGTAAACTACAGGCCCGCGCGGTTTTACGCGATACCGGGCGTGTTTTGCAAATGCCCTTC
Source organism: Terasakiella sp. (assembly GCA_050297075.1). Classification (GTDB taxonomy): domain Bacteria; phylum Pseudomonadota; class Alphaproteobacteria; order Rhodospirillales; family Terasakiellaceae; genus Terasakiella. The sequence goes on along the minus strand of JBNKSC010000011.1, from coordinate 280,758 downwards.
GGGCAGGTGGACCGGCTTTGCAAGTACGTCCCCAACGACCCCGGCAAAGCTCTCACCGTTTCAGAAGCTCTGGAGCAAATCCCGGAGTTCAAACAGGAAGTTCAAGAAGATGAAACCGTTGAGCGCATGGTCGGCATTGCCACACAGCTTGAAGGGCTTTATCGCCACGCTTCCACCCACGCAGCCGGGGTTGTCATCGGGGACAGACCGCTGGATAAGCTGGTCCCGCTGTATCGTGATCCTAAATCGGATATGCCGGTTACCCAGTTCAACATGAAATTTGTTGAACAGGCTGGTCTGGTTAAATTCGACTTCCTAGGCCTGAAAACCCTGACCGTCATTGCAACAGCCCTGAAATTCATTAATGCAGAGCGTGAAGATCCCCTTGATATTTCACGCATACCATTAGACGACAAACTCACCTATGAAATGCTTGGTCGCGGCGAAGGCGGTGGTGTCTTCCAGCTTGAATCTGAAGGGATGCGCGGTGTACTGCGTTCCATGAAGCCTAACCGTCTGGAAGACCTGATCGCGGTCGTGGCCCTTTATCGACCCGGTCCGATGGACAATATCCCCAGCTATATTAAGCGAAAACACGGGCAGGAAGAACCCGATTACCTCTATCCAACCATTGAGCCGATCCTGAAAGAAACCTACGGCATCATGATCTATCAGGAACAGGTCATGCAGATCGCACAGGTCATGGCAGGTTACAGCCTGGGTGGTGCGGATTTGCTGCGCCGAGCCATGGGTAAAAAGATTGCCGAAGAGATGGAAAAACAGCGGGCCATGTTCGTTGAAGGCTCCGTTGAACGCGGCGTCCCACAGAAAAAAGCCAGTGAAATCTTTGATATCATGGCAAAATTCGCCTCATACGGCTTCAACAAATCCCACGCTGCGGCCTATGCCTATGTGGCTTATCAAACGGCTTACCTAAAAGCCAACTATCCGGCAGAATTCATGGCCGGGATCATGTCGCTTGATCTCAACAATACCGACAAGCTCAATCTGTTCCGTCAGGAACTGGACAGGCTGAAAATTCCATTACTCCAACCCGACATCAATAAATCCAATGTCATCTTTGGTGTGGAGGAAATCCCCAACCCGAACGAAGACGCTGGCGGAACCATCAAGGCCGTACGCTATGCCTTATCTGCCATTCGCAACGTGGGGGACGCGGCCATGGCATCTGTCGTGGCTGAACGTGAAAAAAATGGCCCCTTTAAGGACCCGTTTGATTTTGCCAATCGCGTTGACAGTAAAGGGGTGAATAAACGGATTTTGGAAAATCTGGTACGCGCCGGTGCTTTTGACAGCATTAATTCAAACCGCCGTCAGGTCTTTGACGGCATTGAAACACTGGTCAAACATTCAAACCTTGCAGCAGAAGAACGAAACTCCGCCCAAATCGGCATGTTTGGCGCAGATGACAATGCCGTCAAAAAGGCGGCACAACTGCCAAATGTCCCCGATTGGCCCTTGATGGATCGATTGCGTGAAGAAGCTTCCGCCATCGGCTTTTATCTTTCGGCCCATCCCCTGGACGGTTATAAGACCACCCTTAAACGCCTTGGTGTAAAAACCCAGGTAGAAGTCGTTCAGAACGGCGTTTCCGGCCCTGTCAAAATCGCAGGAACAGTTATAAGTAAACGCGAAAAGATTTCACAAAAGGGCAACCGTTTTGCCTTTGTTCAGCTTTCAGACTCTTCTGCCGCCTATGAAATCGCCGTCTTTAGCGAAGTTCTTTCCATGTGTCGGGACTATCTGGAACCGGGGCAGTCCGTCTTCATTTTGGCCTCAGCGCAGTTTGAAGAAGAAAGTGTGCGTTTTATTGCCAATGGTGTTGAGCTTCTTGATACTAAAGCCGCCAAAACAACAGCAGGTCTAAAAGTTTATATCGAAGACCAAAGTGCCGTTTCCCTAATGAAAGAACTGCTGGAACGTGAAGGCAAGGGCAGGGGGAATGTCGTGCTGATGGCTCGCCTTGATGCCATGGCAGAAGCCGAGATTCCGCTTAAAGGGGGCTATCGTATTACACCGGGCCTGTTGCAAGCTGTCAAAGCCGTTCCCGGCATTGCAGATGTTCAGGAAATCTAAAATCAAAAACATCTTGCATCCTCAGTGAAAAAAGGTTAGTAAGCCCGCCTTAATTACACACGTAGGAACTACGGGTGTGTGGGGAGACATCCCATATACTCGATCCGGTGTTCTGATGTCAGAACTCTACATTTCCTACGGAGGATCAACCGGAAAAGGATAAGATACAATGGCACTGCCAACCTTTACCATGCGCCAGCTTCTGGAATCTGGCGTTCACTTCGGCCACAACACCCGTCGCTGGAACCCGAAAATGGATCAATATCTGTTCGGCGTTCGTAACGGCATTCACATCATTGATCTGGGTCAAACTGTTCCCCTGCTGCACCAAGCAATGGTTCAAGTGCGCGATAAAGTCGCAGCAGGCGGTCGTGTCCTGTTCGTCGGCACCAAACGTCAAGCTTCTGAAGTTGTTGCTGAAGCTGCACAAAAATGCGGTCAGTACTATGTCAACCACCGTTGGCTCGGTGGCATGCTGACAAACTGGCAAACAGTTTCCGGCTCCATCAAGCGCCTCAAAACTCTCGAAGAGCAAGTTGCAGGTAACATGGCTGGTCTGACTAAAAAAGAACAGCTCAACCTGACACGCGAACTGGAAAAACTGGACCGCACACTGGGCGGGATCAAGGAAATGGGCGGCCTGCCGGACATTATGGTTGTGTTTGACACCCAGAAAGAAGCAATTGCCATCAACGAAGCCAAAAACCTTGGTATTCCGGTTGTTGCGATCCTCGATTCCAACTCCAGCCCGCTGAACATCACGCACCCTGTACCGGGTAACGATGATTCTATCCGCGCACTGAAACTGTATTGTGACATGTTTGCCGGTTCCGTTCTTGACGGTATCCAGAGCCAAATGTCCGCAGCAGGTATCGATGTTGGTGCACAAGAAGAAGCACCGGCTGAAAACCTGCCGGAAGCAGAAGCTGCTGCTGTTGAAGAAGCTCCGGTTGCTGCCGAAGCATAATATTTAAAGAACAGTGGGGAAGATTATTTCCCCACTGTCATCGCTTTGACATATTGAACATGTAAAAGCGGTTAGATTTGATCTCTAAGACAAGAGGATACTCCTATGGCACAGATTACTGCTGCGCTCGTAAAGGAACTGCGCGAAACAACCGGCGCAGGCATGATGGATTGCAAAGCTGCATTGAACGAAACTGATGGTGACATTCAAGCGGCACAAGACTGGCTTCGCCAAAAAGGTCTGGCTAAAGCTGCCAAAAAAGCTGGCCGTGTTGCTGCTGAAGGTCTGGTTGCTGTTGCAACTGATGGTGCTTCTGCTGCTGTTATCGAAGTTAACTCAGAAACAGACTTCGTTGCTAAAAACGAACAGTTCCAAACCTATGTTAAAGCTGCTGCCGGTGTTGCGCTGGGCGTTGCCGACTTTGACGCGCTGAAAGCTGCTGCGTATCCGGGTTCTGAAAAATCTTGTGAAGAAACATTGACCGAACTGGTTGGCACCATCGGTGAAAACATGAACCTGCGCCGCATGGAAAAACTTTCCGTTTCCAACGGTGTCGTTGCTTCTTACATGCACAACGCTGCTGGCGATGGCCTTGGTAAAATCGGTGTGCTGGTTGCGCTGGAATCAACAGGTGATGCAGACCAACTGAACGCCCTTGGCAAGCAAATCGCCATGCACGTTGCTGCAACCAACCCGCTGGCACTGGACCGTGATGCTGTTGATGCTTCCGAAATCGAGCGTGAGCGCACCGTTTTGATCGAACAAGCCAAAGAAGCCGGTAAGCCGGAAGAAATCGCGATCAAAATGGTCGAAGGCCGTATGCGTAAATTCTACGAAGAAAACTGCCTGATCGAACAAGCTTTTGTAATTGATCCGGACGTTTCCGTTGGTAAGGCTGTTGAAAACCTTGCCAAGGAACTGGGCGCAGAAATCAAACTGACAGGCTATGTCCGTTATGAACTGGGTGCCGGTATCGAGAAAAAAGAAGAAGATTTTGCTGCTGAAGTCGCTGCTGCTGCTGGCGCCTAAGCCCCAGGCAAAACCTGCTTCATTTAAAATGAGCGGCGTTGAGGTCCAAGACCTCGACGCCGTTTGTTTTTTTTGCCCATTTTGGATAACAGCCGTTGATTAATAAAGCGGGGCAGGGTATTTCTAAGCATCTATTTATCCATGGTTAAAAGCGACTGGATTCACATGTCTGATACCCCCGTCTACAATCGTATTCTGCTGAAACTTTCCGGTGAAGGTTTAATGGGCAAAAAACAATTCGGTCTGGATACCGAATATGTTGACCAAATTGCCAGTGAAATACAGAAGGTTCACCAGCTTGGCACTCAAATTTGTCTGGTGATTGGGGGAGGAAACATTTTTCGCGGTATTTCCGATGCTGCTGCCGGGATTGACAGAACCAGTGCAGACCATATGGGCATGTTGGCAACCGTTATGAATGCCCTTGCCATGCAAAGCGCGTTGGAACGCCAAGGGGTTCAAACCCGTGTTCAATCGGCAATTCCAATGCAAAGTGTCTGTGAGCCTTATATCCGCCGCCGTGCCATTCGCCATATGGAAAAAGGGCGGATTGTGATTTTTGCAGCTGGAACCGGTAATCCGTTTTTCACCACAGATACAGCTGCGGCCTTGCGCGCTGTTGAAATGAGCTGCGATGCCATCTTGAAAGGTACGCAAGTTGACGGCGTTTATAGTGCTGATCCCAAAAAAGATCCTGATGCTGAACGCTTCGACAGCTTGACTTATAAAGACGTTCTCACCAACGATTTGAAGGTTATGGATGCCGCTGCCATTACACTGGCGCGAGAAAACGACTTGCCAATCGTTGTATTTTCTATGCATAAACCGGGGGCTCTGGCCAATGTTGTCCAGAAAAAAGGCCTGTTTACGGTGATTAAAGACTGATAAGGGGAAAGTTCGTGTCTGACGTTAACTTCAATTCCATCAAAAAAGAGCTCAATGGCAAAATGGATAAAGCTATTGATGTTCTTCATAATGAATTCGCCGGTCTGCGGACCGGGCGTGCCTCCACCAGCCTGCTTGACCCGGTTATGGTAGATGTCTATGGCGCGAAAATGCCGGTCAATCAGGTTGGCAGTGTAAGTGTGCCGGAATCTCGCATGCTCTCTGTACAGGTCTGGGATAAAGGCAATGTCAAAATGGTTGAAAAAGCCATTCGTGATGCCAATCTGGGCCTGAACCCGCAAGCTGATGGTACCTTGGTTCGTATTCCAATCCCGCCATTGAACGAGGAACGCCGCAAGGAACTGGTTAAAGTGGCCGGTAAATACGCAGAAGACACCCGCGTGGCTGTTCGCAACATCCGCCGCCACGGCAATGATGAACTGAAAAAGCTTGAAAAAGATGGTCAGATTTCTGAAGATCAACATCGTGATTTCGCCAAAGAAATTCAGGACATCACAGATGGAGCCATTAAAAAAGTTGACGAAACTTTGGCTCACAAAGAAGAAGAAATCATGCAAGTTTAATTCGTATGGCACAGATTTCTTTGAAAGTTATGGATGATACAGTCCCTTTGCACGTTGCTATCATTATGGATGGCAACGGCCGCTGGGCCAAAAAACGCTTTTTGCCCCGCACAGCCGGTCACAAAAAGGGGGCTGATGCCGTGCGTCGAGCAATCGAGGCTGCTGTAGAGTTGGGCGTGACCCATTTGACACTCTTTGGCTTTTCATCTGAAAACTGGAAAAGACCTGTTGACGAAGTCAATACCCTGATGGGTTTATTGCGCCATTACCTTTCCAGTGAAATCAAACGCCTGCATAAAGAAGGGGTTTGCATTCGTTTTATTGGGGATCGCGAACGTCTGTCGGCAGACATCGTCACCGCCATTGAAAATTGCGAAACATTAACGGCACAAAATTGCGGACTGCATTTAACCATCGCACTGAGCTACGGTGGCCGTGACGAAATTGTTCAGGCAAGCAAAGCCATTGCGCAAAAAGTCAAAAATGGCGAAATTGATGTAAATGACATTGGTGAAGAGACCCTCAACAACGCGCTTTTCACCAAAGACCTGCCCGATCCGGACCTCCTGATCCGCACAAGTGGTGAACAACGTATCAGTAATTTTCTGCTTTGGCAGTTGGCTTATACGGAGTTTGTATTCATGGATGTTCTTTGGCCTGACTTTGAGAAAAAGCATCTGGAACAAGCACTAGGTGAGCTTTCATCGCGTGACAGAAGGTATGGAATGGTTCGTGGCTAGCCTTTTTCCAAATAATTTCAGCCTACGCGTTGTATCTGCACTGGTCATTGCCGGACCAGCGTTTTTGGCCATTCATTTTGGTACTCCCTATTTCAATGTCTTCATTGCCTTTCTCGCGGTCTTAATGTCCTGGGAATGGTCAAACCTGTGTCAGGGGCAATTTAACACTGGCGGTATCATATTGGCCTTGTTTAGTGGTGCTGTCCCGTTTTTACCTGTTTTTGGTCTGGAGATTATAGAAGGTGTCTTAATCGCACCGGTTTTCTGTGCCTTACTTTTTGCCTTGTCATCACGCCAGAATGGGCGCGTTCTGTTCTCGCTTGGTGCTATCTATATTGTTATCCCCGTCACAGCCTTTATCTTCCTGCGCGCCCAGGCAGACGTTGGCCTGTACTTTGTTTATTGGCTTGTCCTTGTTGTGGTGGCAACAGATACTGGCGGCTATGCTTTTGGCATAACCATTGGTGGCCCTAAGCTCGCCCCTAAAATAAGCCCGAACAAAACCTGGGCCGGTCTGCTTGGGGGAATGGCTTCAGCCTTTCTGGTCGGTTTGGTCATTTCTTACCTTGCCCATTTCAATGAGATGTGGCTTATCGCCCTTTTCAGCAGCTTCCTCGCACTGATTGCCCAAATCGGGGATTTGTTTGAATCCCATGTCAAAAGACGATTTGGTATTAAGGATTCAAGCAACATTATTCCCGGTCATGGCGGTGTACTGGACCGTGTCGATGGTATGTTAAGTGCCGGTGCAGCCTTTGCTGCCACCATCCTTGTTTCAAATGGTATGGTTTTGTCATGGTTTTAAAAAAATCCATTACCATTCTTGGCTCTACAGGTTCAATTGGTACGAGTACAGTCGATTTAATTCTGCGAAACCCGGATCGTTTCAATGTCGTTGCCCTGACGGGGAATGCCAATGTTGAACTGCTTGCCAAACAGGCCAGACAACTTGCTCCCGAATTTGTCTGTGTTGCCGATACCTCCAACTATCAGGCCTTAAAACAGGCACTGTCAGATACTAAAATTGAGGTTGGGGCAGGAGAAAGTGCTATTCTGGAAGCAGCTCAACGAAATGCCGAATGGGTTATGGCTTCCATCGTCGGTTCTGCCGGTTTGGCGCCAACTTTGGAGGCCATCAAACGTGGTGCAACCATCGGTCTGGCAAACAAGGAAAGCCTTGTCTGTGCCGGTGACCTGATGATGAAAGCGGTGGGTGAGCACAATGCCACACTCTTACCCGTTGATTCTGAGCATAATGCTATCTTTCAGGTGCTGGATTTCGAACGCCCGGAAGGTATAGAAAATATTGTTTTAACAGCTTCAGGCGGCCCTTTTAGAACGCTAAGCCGTGAAGAGATGAAAAAAGTCACTCCGGCACAAGCTGTAGCGCACCCGAACTGGACCATGGGGGCAAAAATTTCGGTTGATTCAGCCAGTATGATGAATAAAGGCCTTGAATTGATTGAGGCCTATCACTTATTCCCGGTACAGGAAAAACAGATCGAGATTTTGGTTCACCCTCAATCCGTCATTCATTCCATGGTCTCCTATAAGGACGGTTCCGTTCTGGCCCAGCTTGGTTCACCCGATATGCGCACGCCTATTGCCTATGCTCTGGCATGGCCGCACCGCATGGATGCGCCTTCTCCAAAGCTTAATCTTGCTGAAATTGCACAATTGAGTTTTGAACGCCCGGATGTAGAACGTTTTCCTTCTTTACGTCTGGCCCGCCACGCATTGAAACAGGGGCAATCTGCACCGGCTGTCCTCAATGCGGCCAATGAAGAAGCTGTTGCTGCGTTTCTGGACCATAGAATTGATTTTCTGCATATTCCCGCTATCGTTGAAGAAACACTCGACAGCTTTGAACACCGCTCCCATCAAAATATAGAAGAGGTTCATGCAACGGATAAAAAAGCCCGTGAAATTGCGCTGCAATCCATTGCAAAACACTCTTAGTAAGCTTACTTTACGCATATTCTAATTCATTTTCGGTTTGATACATGTACGACCTGCTTTTTGCCAACCCCGTTGTCTCTTTCATTTTTGCCCTCAGTGTGCTCGTTTTCTTTCATGAACTCGGTCATTATTGGGTCGCGCGGCGCAACGGTGTGAAAATTGAAGTTTTTTCCATTGGTTTCGGGCCAGAACTCTTTGGCTGGAACGACAAGGCAGAAACCCGCTGGAAGGTCTGCGCTTTACCTTTTGGTGGCTATGTCAAAATGTTCGGTGACAGTGACCCGGCAAGCAGTGGCGTGGATGAGGGCGAAAAACCTTTCACTGAAGAAGAGCGAAAAGTTTCTTTCTTTTACCAATCTTTACGTGCGCGTGCTGCCATTGTTGCTGCTGGACCAATTGCCAATTTTATATTGGCGGCTGTTCTTTTTGCATTACTTTATATGGCGGTTGGCGTCCCTGAAAAATTTCATGCTGCCATTGGTGAAATCGTCTCTGGAAGTGCTGCTGAAGAAGCAGGCTTGCAAAAAGGCGACCTCATCGTCAGCCTGAAAGGCCAGCCACTTGACAGCTTCAATGATTTGCGTGAAATCGTCATGGCTAACCCGAAGACAGCGCTGGAAGCTGTTGTTAAACGCGCTGACAGCACGGTTTCCTTAACCATCACCCCGCATGCAAAAGAATCCGGTGATAAAGTTATTGGCCTTCTGGGGGTTCGACCAGACCCTGAACAGGCAGAATTCACCAGATACAACCCTTTCGAAGCAATTTTCATGGGAGTGGAACGCACCTATACGCTCTCCGTTGAAATTCTTTCTCATCTGGGCACCCTGATCTCAGGTCAGGGGAGTATGAAAGATCTGGGCGGACCGTTGCGTATTGCACAGGTTTCAGGGGATGCCGCCAAATCCGGCTTCGACAGTCTTATTTATTTGATGGCGGTACTTTCTGTTAACCTTGGCCTGATAAACTTGTTCCCCATACCGATGCTTGATGGTGGCCATCTTGTATTCTATGCTGCCGAAGCCATTCGAGGTAAGCCTTTAAGTGAAAAGGCGCAAGAATATGGTTTCCGTTTAGGCCTAACTCTGGTATTGGGTTTAATGTTCCTTGCAACATGGAACGATCTGGTCCAGTTGAAAGTATTTGATTTTATTAAACAGCTCTTCACCTGAGCGCTTAACCAATAACGGGGGAAAAGGTGAAAAATCGTCAACGCATTGCATCACTTGGTGCGGGTCTTGTTTTTGGTTTGGCAACAACGTTTTGCGCGTTACCTGCAACTGCCCAGACACTCATTGACGAAATTACCATTGTCGGGACTCAAAGGGTAGAGCCGGAAACGGTTAGAACCTACCTGACGTTTCAGGAAGGCGATACCTATAGCTCCAGACAATTGAACCGTTCCCTCAAAAAGCTTTTTGCAACGGGTCTGTTTGCAGATGTGACGTTCAAACGTGAAGGCACAAACCTTATCATCAATGTGGTGGAAAACCCCGTCATCAACCGCATTGCCTTTGAAGGTAACCGCAAACTTGACGATGACACGCTGGATGCTGAAGTTACATTGCGCCCCCGCGTGATCTATACCCGTACACGTGTTCAACAGGATGTCGAACGTATCCTGACCCTCTATCGTCGCAGTGGGCGCTTTGCAGCAACGGTTGAGCCTAAAGTGATCCAACTGGATCAAAACCGTGTCGATCTTGCTTTTGAAATTGATGAAGGCGAAGCCACCGGGGTTGAATCCATTCGCTTTGTCGGCAACAAGGAATACGGTGACGGAAAACTGCGTGATGTCGTACGTACCCGCCAGTCACGATGGTATAACTTCCTAACTGCCGATGATAACTACGATCCTGATCGCCTGAATTTTGACAAAGAGCTTTTGCGTCGTTTTTATCTTGCCCGTGGGTATGCGGATTTCAAAGTCACCTCAGCAGTTGCAGAACTCAGCCCTTCGCGTGAAGAATTCTTCATCACTTATACCATTGATGAAGGTCCGCGTTATGAGATCCGCAACGTCAATATCGAAAACGGGCTGGAAGGTTTGGATGAAACAACACTAGCCGACATTTCAGAACTTGAAACGGGGGACTGGTATGATGCCGATGCCGTTGACAACTCGGTTGAAGAACTGATTGATACCGTCAGCTTTCAAGGTTTCCCGTTTGTTAAAGTGACGCCGAACATTACAAAAGATAAAGAAAACCGCCAAATTGACCTGACTTATACCATTGATGAAGGTCCGCGCGTTTTTGTTGAACGGATCAACATTAACGGAAACTTCCGCACATTGGATGAAGTTGTCAGACGCGAATTCAGGCTTGTTGAAGGTGATGCGCTCAATTCTGCGAAACTCAAACGTTCCAAAAAACGTATTCAAAATTTGAACTTCTTTGAAAAAGTTGAATTTGCTCAATCTCCCGGCAGTGCACCCGATCAGGCTGTTATTGATGTTACCGTTGAAGAAAAATCAACCGGCTCACTATCTGTTGGGGCAGGTTATTCTACAGATGGTGGTCCTTTGGCAGAGTTTGGTATATCTGAAGCCAACTTGCTTGGGAAAGGGCAAAATCTTTCATTCTCGGCCACACTTGCAGCTAAAGCAACAAAGTTTGATATCAGCTTTACTGAGCCTTATTTTATGGACCGTGAAGTTGCAGCCGGTTTTGACCTTTATAAAACAACGGAAGAAAAACAGGACAGCAGCTCTTATGACATCAGTCGCCAAGGGATCGTTCTGCGGGCAAGTTATCCTTTTTCTGAATATATAACACAATCCCTGAGCTACGGATTGGATCAGACAACAATTGAAAACATTGATTCAGATGCTTCCACTTTGATCAAAGCCCAAGAAGGTGACGAGATTACATCTTCGCTCAGCCATAGCCTTACCTATAATAGACTGGACAGCAATATCCTTCCGACAGAAGGCTACAAGGTTTCAATGACGAACAGTGTTGCAGGGCTTGCCGGGACAGTTCATTACCTCAAAAACCAATTAACGGGCTCTTATTATTTCCCACTCGAAGATCAGTGGATTTTAAGTACAAAAGCGCGGTTGGGGCATATTGTTGGTCTTGGTGAAGATGTGAAAATCCAGAACCGCTATTTCTTAGGCGGCAGTACCTTAAGAGGCTTCAAGGATAGCGGGGTAGGCCCACGAGACAAGAGCACCAATGATGCACTTGGTGGCGAATATATTTTTAACGGCGCGACCGAATTCAGATTTCCTCTTGGCTTACCAAACGAATATCAAATATCAGGAAGTTTATTCACCGATTATGGTTCTGTCACAGAACTGAACCCATCCGATGCCAATACAATTGACAACAGTAAAATCCGTGCCTCTGCGGGGCTGGGACTGGCATGGATTTCTCCCATGGGGCCAATTGGTTTAAGCTGGGCTGTTCCCTATCTGAAAGAGGACCATGACCAAACTGAATACTTCCGCTTCTCCTTTGGAACCCGTTTCTAGGAAAATTTAAAAAATGCCAAGCTTTATAAAACTATCGTCTCTTGCGCTGCTTCTTCTGATTTGTTTTGCCAATTTTTCCCAGGCGCAACAAGCTGTGCCGGTACATGTTGCAGTTGTTGATATCAACAAAGCTCTTTTAACAGCAAAGGCATCTGTTTCCATCAGGGAGCAAATTAAAAAGCTTAAAACAACACTGAGCAAAAAACTGCAAGCAGAAGATGCTAAACTGCGCGAAGAACAACAAAAACTCATTCAGAAAAAAGCACTTTTGAGTGCCGATGCGTTCAATGAGGAACGACGTAAATTTGAGCAGAAAGTCCGCAATTCACAACAGCTGGCACAGCGTGAAAACTTTGGGCTGCAAAATGCGCAGAAAAAGGCGCAGGACAGTATAATGAAAGCCTTGCGTGACGTTGTTTTGGATATTTCGAAAAAGAATGGCTACACACTTGTTATTCGTCGCGCACAAACCCTTATTGTTGCAGATGACATGGATATCACACAAAAAGTAATTGATGCACTGAATGCAAAATTACCTAACGTTTCTGTTAAAGTTCAGAAATAGTTGTTTCAATGGCTGATCCACGTTTTTTTACAAAGAAGGGCCCTTTTACGGTCAAAGAACTTTGCGAGATTGCCCAAGCTGAACTCAAAGGTAACTGTCCCCAACAGATTGATGATGTGGCCCCTTTAGATCTGGCAGGCCCTCATACAGTCTCTTTTCTGGACAATCGCAAATACATTGCAGATTTTTCGAAAAGCAAGGCAGGACTTTGCCTTGTTCATCCGGAAATGGTTGATCATGCGCCACAAACGATGGCATTACTGGTTACAGAAACCCCCTATATGGGCTATGCAAAAATAGCGAGTGCCTTTTACACACAGCAGGTGCCTGCTGCAAATATCTCTACACAGGCTTGTGTTGATGAGACGGCGCAGATAGGCGAGGGTGTGGTTATTGAGGCTGGTTCCTTTATTGGTAAAGACGTTGTCATCGGGGCCAGTTCATGGATAAAAGCCAACGCCGTACTTAACGATGGTGTCAAAATCGGTGAAAGCTGCGTTATTTCTCAAAATGTGACCATTACACACAGCCTGATCGGTAATCATGTTACCATTCATCCCGGCTGTCAAATCGGTCAGGATGGCTTTGGTTTTGCCAGTGGACCTCAAGGTCATATGCGCATCCCTCAACTGGGCCGTGTAATCATTCAGGACCATGTCAATATTGGTGCTAACACAACAATTGACAGAGGGGCAGGGCCGGATACCCTCATTGGTGCAGGCACACAAATAGACAACCTTGTCCAGATTGGACATAACGTCCAAATCGGTATGGGGTGCGTGATTGTCTCTCAGGTTGGCATTTCAGGTAGCACAAAGCTCGGCAATTTTGTTGTCTGTGGTGGTCAGGCCGGGATTGCAGGTCACTTGCAAATCGGTGACGGGGCTGTGATGGCCGCCAAAGCCGGTGTCATGAAAAATATTCCGGCTGGAGAAACCTGGGGAGGTTTTCCGGCTATTCCACAAAAAGATTGGTTAAGACAGGTGGCAACACTCAACAAAATAACCAGATCCAATAATAGAGGGCAAAAATAATGTCTGAACAAAAAGTAACATCTATTGATATTCTGCGTATTATGGAAATGATCCCGCATCGTTATCCCTTTCTGCTGGTTGACCGTGTCGAAGACATTGTCACAGGAGAAAGCGCAACAGGGATAAAAAACGTCACCATTAATGAACCTTTTTTCCCCGGGCACTTCCCGCAAAAACCGGTCATGCCGGGGGTTTTGATTGTTGAAGCCATGGCCCAAACCGCTGCCGTTCTGGTCGTTCACACCGAAGGCAAAGAGATTGAAGGCAAACTAGTCTACTTTATGTCTATTGATGGCTGTCGTTTCCGTAAACCTGTCGGACCGGGTGATACCCTCAACATCAAGGTTCAAAAAGAACGCCAGCGTGGCAACATCTGGAAATTTAAGGGTGAAGCCTATGCCGACGGTGCCTTAATGGCGGAAGCAACAATTACAGCAATGATTGTGAACGAATAATGGCTGATATTCACCCGACTGCCGTCATTGACCCAAAAGCACAGATTGCAGACAGTGCCAAGATCGGCCCTTTCTGTCTGGTCGGCCCGGATGTCACATTGGGAGAAAATGTAGAACTGTTGTCCCATGTTGTCGTCGAGGGACGAACAACAATTGGTAACAACAATAAAATCTACCCATTTGCCTCTGTTGGCCATTGCCCGCAAGACCTCAAATACAACGGCGAACCTTCCCGTCTGGAAATTGGGAATGACAATGTCATTCGTGAACATGTTACCATAAACCCCGGGACTGAAGGTGGCGGAATGCTGACCAAAATCGGCAACAACTGCCTGCTGATGGTTGGTGCACACGTAGGCCATGACTGCCAGATTGGCGATCATTGTATTCTGGTCAACAACGCGACCCTTGCCGGTCATGTCATTTTGGAAAACTGGGTCATCGTCGGCGGATTATCTGCTGTGCATCAGTTCTGCCGTATCGGTCGTCATGCCATGATTGGCGGTATGTCCGGCATTGAAAACGATGTTATTCCCTATGGTTCGGTTATGGGGAACCGGGCACGTTTGGCCGGCTTAAATATTGTTGGTCTTAAACGCCGTAACTTTGACCGTGACGTTATCCATTCCATGCGAACAGCCTACCGCCTTCTCTTTGCCCATGAAGGCACCATGGCCGAGCGCGTAGATGACGTTTCTTCCATGTTCAAAGATGTTGAACCGGTGATGGAAATCGTGCGTTTTATTCGTCAGGAATCTTCAAGGGGCGTCTGTACGCCAAAATAAGCCATGGCTAAAAAACTCGGACTTTTAGCCGGACAGGGCGATCTTCCCAAACGTATCATTGAAAAATGCGTTGAGGAGGGGCGCCCTTTTCATATCATCGCTTTTAAGGGACAGACAGACCCCGAGCTCGTTCAAGGACATCCCCATACATGGGTGCGCCTTGGGGCAGGGGGCAAAACCCTCTCGGTTCTCAAGGCTGAAAAAGTCAAAGACCTGCTGATGGCGGGACGCATCACCCGTCCTTCGCTTGCAGCCTTGCGCCCGGATGGATGGGGGCTGAAATTTCTTGCCCGCACCGGTGCTGCTGCTTTCGGCGATGACGGCATTCTTAAAATTCTTATTAAAGAACTGGAAAGCCAAGGTTTTAGTGTCATTGCAGCACATGACGTTCTTGATGATTTACTCGCACCTGCCGGTGTTCTCGGGCGCGTTCAACCCGATGAGCAGGCACAAGAAGATATCAACAAAGCTGTTAAAATTGCCCATGCCATCGGTCAGCTTGATATCGGACAAGCCGTTGTTGTCCAGCAGGGTCTTGTCCTTGCGGTGGAAGCGATTGAAGGTACGGACAAGATGCTATCCAGATGTCTGGATGTTAAACGCGAAGGCCCCGGTGGCGTTCTGGTCAAAGCAAAAAAGCCTGAACAGGAACAACGCGCAGATTTACCTACAATCGGTGTTGCAACCCTGATCAATGCGCACAATGCCGGATTGCGCGGCATAGCCATTGAGGCTAACGGTGCCATTATCGTTGATCAGGATGGCGTCAAGGCTAAGGCCGATGAATTAGGGCTTTTTGTTTTTGGTTTTATCCCATGAGTTCCCCCTTAATATATCTGATCGCAGGAGAGCCCTCAGGGGATTTGCTTGGCGCACGTCTCATGAAGGCGCTTAAGGAAAAAACACAAGGTCATATCCGTTTTTGTGGAATTGGCGGCCCTCATATGAGTGCTGAGGGACTGGATAGTCTGTTTGACATGTCCGAACTGACGGTCATGGGGCTGGCCGAAGTTCTCCCCCATATCCCAAAAATTCTTAAACGCATCAAACAAACGGTCGCCGATGTTCAAACCCAACACCCCGATGCCCTGATTACGATTGATGCACCCGGCTTTACCTTTCGTGTCTCCAAACAATTAAAGGGCCAAGGTATTCCCCTCATTCACTATGTCGCCCCTACAGTTTGGGCCTGGAAGCCGAAAAGGGCAAAAAAAATTGCCCGTTTTCTTGATCATCTTATGGTTCTCTTGCCGTTTGAGCCGCCCTATTTTGAAAAAGAAGGGCTAGCAACAACCTTTGTTGGGCATAGTGTCATTGAAAGCGGTATGGATAAAGTCGATGGGGCAGATTTCAGACACCGCCACGGTATCCCTGTTGATGTTCCCCTGTTATGTCTGCTTCCGGGTAGCCGTAGAAGTGAGACTAGCCAGCTCCTGCCTGTTTATAAAAATGTTGTCACCAAACTTAAACAGAAATCCCCTTCCTTACGCCTTGTTTTGCCAACCGTTTCTAACGTTGCTCAAAATGTAAAAGAAGAAACCAGCCTATGGCCGGTACCTGTTTTAGTCGTCGAAGGTGATGAAGAAAAGTTTGGCGCTTTCAAAGCCGCAACAGCAGCCCTTGCCGCTTCCGGCACTGTCAGTCTTGAACTGGCCCTTGCGCAAACGCCAAGCGTGATTACATATCGTATGAAGAGGTTGACGCATTCCATCATTCGTCGTCTTGTCAAAGTTAAATATGCGAGTATTGTCAATATCTTGCATAATAAGGAAGTCATGCGCGAACTGATTCAAGATGATTGTACAACCGACAACATTATAGATGAAATTTCCATGCTTCTTGACAGTTCTCCCAAAAATGAAGAGCAAATCAAATTGCTCAATGAAGCTATGGAAATGCTGGGTAAAGGGGCAGAAGAGCCGCCCAGTCAACGTGCTGCTACCTGTGTTTTATCCCTCATTCACAAGGAATAGATAAATGTCAGAATTTCGTTTTCTCCACACCATGATCCGCGTCTTTGATCTGGATAAATCCATCTCTTTTTATACAGAAACCTTAGGCATGAAACTGCTGCGCAAAAACGATTTTCCTGAAGGAAAGTTCACGCTGGCTTTTGTCGGTTATGGTGAAGAAAGTGAACAGACCGTTATTGAACTGACCCACAATTGGGATCAGTTAGAACCTTATGATCAGGGGAATGCGTTTGGTCACCTTGCCCTTGGCGTTGCAGATATTTACAAAACCTGCGAAGACCTGCGTGCTGTAGGTGCAAAAATTGTGCGCGAACCCGGGCCAATGAAACACGGCACAACTATCATCGCCTTTATCGAAGACCCGGACGGTTATAAAATTGAACTGATTCAGCGAAAAAGCTAGGCTTATTCCGTTATATCAACCAGTTCCATTGCTGCAATGGCCTGCGTTACGCTGACAACTGCCTTTAGCATCGAGCTATCAATATTGTGGTAATGCAGATAAAGGGGGCGGGCCATTTCTTTTTCACAGATTTTAACCAATTCCGCGTTTTCCAAATAGGGTTTGACCTGATTTTCGGGAACAAGCGCATAAGCCATTCCTGTTCGCGTTACATTCACAAACCCTTCGGAAGAAGGCACGACATGAGTGGGGAACTCCCCCGCTGAGATGCGATAGTTTTTCTTTAAAAACGTTTGATGTAACTCATCATCACGCCCACAAATAACCGCAGGGGCTCGCTTTAAAGCAGCCGGCGTTACCCCGTCAGGGAAATAGCGTTGAATAAAATCCAGTCGGGCAACTGCCAGATAACGCATGGCCCCAAGTGTTTTAACCTTACAGCCTTGTATGCGTTTATCCTGCGTGCTTATGCAAGCCATCACGGTGCCTTGTTTCAAAAGGTCAAGCGTGCTGGTTTCATCGGTCACAGAAATATCTACAAGTAGATTATAATCAAGAAACAAAACTTCTGCGACACGCACAAACCAAGTTGCCAGACTGTCGGCATTTACCGCCAACGCCACACCTTTAAAAGGATGCGAAACACCATCTTCCGGCAGGTCAGACAGAATTTCCTTTTCCAGAAGATTTACATGCTGGAAATGACGATATAGGCGTTGTCCAGCATCTGTTGCCTTGACCGGTTTGGACCTGATGACCAAAGGTTGGGCAATACGTTCTTCCAACAGTTTGATCCGCTGCGAAACAGCGGATTGTGTCATCCCCAGTTCCTGTGCAGCTTTTTCAAAAGACCCCAAACGAATGACCGCAGAAACGGCTTCAACCAGTTTATAATCCAACATTTAATTAGCTTTTCTAATTACCAGTAAGAACTATTCATTTCTTTTTATAATTTTATAAGCCTTTGCGTCAAATAAAACGGTGAAACAAAACTATTACAGGCTCCTGCCTGCGCAGGAGCTCACCTTAGGAAAAATTAGTCTGCACCTTTCATATCTACTGTATGAAAAGTGGTTATCTTTATATTCTTACAAACAAAAAGAATGGAACACTTTATATAGGTGTAACAAGCAATCTATCTGCACGTATTTATCAACATAAATCCAAAACGATCCAGAGTTTCTCCTGTAAATATAATCTAACTAAACTGGTTTACTTTGAATATTATGAAAACCTTCATGATGCCAGAAAGCGTGAGTTTCAGATGAAAAAATGGAAACGCAATTGGAAGGTTAGGCGAATTGAAAACCTCAACTCAAATTGGCTGGACTTATCTTATAATCTATAAATATTGTGAGCTCCTGCGCAGGCAGGAGCCTGAATTCCCTCAAAACAAAAAGCCGCCCGATATATCGTATCGGACGGCTTTTCTAAAATCGAAAGTTCGATCTTAACGCTGGTGGATCGGCACAAACTTGCGATCGACTTCGCCAGTATAAAGCTGACGCGGACGGCCGATACGTTGGCTCGGATCTTCAATCATCTCGTTCCACTGCGCAATCCAGCCGGTTGTACGGGCCAGAGCAAACAGCACGGTAAACATGGATGTCGGAATCCCCATGGCTTTCAGAATGATACCTGAGTAGAAATCCACATTCGGGTAGAGCTTCTTCTCGATGAAGTAATCATCTTCCAGAGCGATCTTTTCAAGCTGCATGGCAATATCCAGCAGCGGTTCATCCTTGATGCCCAACTCGCCCAGCACTTCGTGGCAGGTTTTTGCCATGATTTTCGCACGCGGGTCGAAGTTTTTATAAACACGGTGACCAAAGCCCATAAGACGGAACGGATCGTTCTTGTCTTTGGCTTTTTTAACATATTCACCAACGCGGTCCGGAGAACCGATTTCCATCAGCATGTTAAGAACAGCTTCGTTCGCGCCACCATGCGCCGGGCCCCACAGACATGCAATACCGGAAGCGATACATGCAAACGGGTTCGCACCTGAAGAACCGGCCAGACGAACGGTAGAAGTAGAAGCGTTTTGTTCGTGGTCAGCATGCAGGATCAGGATACGGTCCATCGCTTTGGCCAGAACCGGGTTTACTTTATATTCTTCGCACGGAACCGAGAACATCATATGCAGGAAGTTTTCTGCATAACGCAAGTCATTGCGCGGGTAGATGAACGGCTGACCGACAGAATATTTATAAGCCCATGCCGCAATAGTCGGCATTTTGGCAATCAGGCGATAGCTTGACACCATACGGTGATGCGGGTCATTGATATCCAGCGAGTCATGGTAAAAAGCGGACAAGGCACCAACAACACCAACCATAACGGCCATAGGGTGTGCGTCACGACGGAAGCCGTCGAAGAACTTGTGCAGTTGCTCATGCACCATGGTGTGCATGGTGATATCTTTTTCAAACTTGGCCTTTTCATCCATTGTCGGCAGTTCGCCTTTAAGCAGGAGATAGGCAACTTCCATAAAGTCACAATTGTCAGCCAAGGAATCAATGGAGTACCCGCGGTGTTGCAGGATACCTTTGTCACCATCGATGAAAGAGATTTTGGATTCACACGAACCGGTTGACGTAAAGCCCGGGTCATAGGTGAAGTGATCTGTTTCAGCGTAAAATTTACGCACATCAACAACGTCCGGACCGACAGATGATTCCAGAACCGGTAATTCGAAATTCTTACCAGACTGGTTATCAGTAAGTGTAAAGGACTTCTTAGAACTCATAGAGACATCCCCTTGTAATGCGGGTGGGTACAAAACCCCACACCAGGTGAACTGACTTAAGATTATTATCTTTGAGCAGACTTTACTGCTTGTTAGTCAAAAAAACAATTATTCTCCCTGATCGACGGGCGGCGTGGTCAGCCTTCGTACTGTCTCGTCGTGGCCCAAAACAGCCATGACTTCAAATACAGAAGGAGAAACGGTCGACCCGGTCAAGGCAACACGAATTGGCTGGGCAACTTTTCCCAAACCGACTTCCTGACTTTCTGCCAGGGACTTGGCTGCTTCTTCAAGGTTGATTTGTGTCCAGTCGGACACAGTGTCAAGGCCTGCAACAAACTGCGCCAGCAGTTCCTTTGCATTACCTTTATTGATAAGTTTCAAAGCCTTGTCATCATAAACAAAGGGCAGGGCGCGCAGATAAAAAGCGCTCATCTCTGCCAGTTCCAACAAGGTTTTGGCACGTTCTTTCAGGCCGGGCATGCCGGCAACCAGCCAGCTTTCACCAGCTTCATGATAGCAAGTCCCCAGATTTTCTTTAATCAGAGGCAAAACCAGATCGGCAAGACGCTGATCATCAGCCTGACGAATATATTCAAAATTCAATGCCGTCAGTTTCGTAGTATCAAAACGGGCAGGGGATTTGCCAATCCCTTCCAGATTGAACCACTCAATTGCTTTATCTGTCGGGATAAATTCATCATCACCATGGCTCCACCCCAGACGCAGCAGATAATTGCGCATTGCTTCCGGTAAAAAGCCGTCATCGCGATAACTGTCGGCGGCTAAAGCGCCATGACGTTTGGATAGTTTTTTACCGTCAGAGCCATGAATCAACGGGATATGGGCAAAGATCGGTGTTTCCCATCCCATGGCATCGTAAATGACTTTTTGGCGAAAACTGTTGGTCAAATGGTCATCCCCACGAATAGCGTGGGTTACGCCCATGTCATGGTCATCCACCACAACAGCCAGCATATAGGTTGGGGTACCATCACTGCGCAGCAAAATCATATCGTCGATTTTATCATTTGAAACAGTAACTTCACCCTGAACAGCATCTTTTACGACCGTCTCACCTTCCAGCGGTGCTTTGAGGCGAACAACCGGTTTGACACCTTCGGGCGGCGTTGCATCACTGTCACGCCAGCGTCTATCATAAGCGACTGTTCTGCCTTCAGCGCGTGCTTTTTCCCGCATCTCGGCCAGTTCTTCCGGCGAGCAATAGCAATAATAAGCTTTGCCTTCTTTCAAAAGCTGATGGGCAATTTCGGCATGACGGTCTCTACGCTCAAATTGAGAAATGGCTTCGCCATCCCAATCAAGACCCAACCATTTCAAACCATCGAAAATTTTATCCACGGCATCATCGGTCGAACGTTCCCGGTCCGTATCTTCAATACGCAACAGAAATTTCCCACCATGATGGCGGGCAAACAGCCAATTGAATAAAGCAGTACGGGCACCGCCGATATGCAGGTATCCGGTTGGCGAAGGTGCAAAGCGCGTGATGACAGTCATATAGCCAAATATCTTTGTTGTTTCTTTAATTTGGGGGTTGTGTACCATATAAAAAAGAGATGTGCATTAGTTGGTTTTCAAAAAATGTGCTTAAAAAAAGGACACAACAACCTAAGCCACTATAAACAAATGATTTTAGGCATTTTTGCAGCGCAAGAAAAAGATCGTCTTTTCCTCTGGATTCCGGTTCTACTTGCCCTTGGAATTGCTCTTTATTTTGGTATG
The DNA here is from genome assembly GCA_050297075.1 of Terasakiella sp. Lineage (GTDB taxonomy): Bacteria > Pseudomonadota > Alphaproteobacteria > Rhodospirillales > Terasakiellaceae > Terasakiella. The sequence continues at coordinate 259,309 of JBNKSC010000011.1, read as the reverse complement.
ACCACAGAAATACCTGTTTGGTCTGGATGTATTTGCCTAGTCATAAGTGGTCTGACCACGTATTATTTACGAAAACATTACATTGTATTCTTAAGTACTTTAGCCCTAACCATAATATTCGTTGGTTTTTCTTGTGCACAATTACGAAGCGCCTATTTACACACGAAAATGTTGCCCCACAGCGTTGGACCGACACAAATTCAAGGGCGAATCGTTCAGCTTCGAGAGACGTCAAAAGGCTACAAAATCGACCTTGAAGACTTGCAAATTGCACGTTTGCGGGCAGATTTTGTTCCAAATGCCGTTCGATTACATGTTTCAGCACATGATTTATCTTTAAAAACAGGGCAATGGGTCAAAGCCTATGCCAAACTCAAACCACCCTCTGCCCCCGTCAGCCCCGGTGGCTTTGATTTTCAGCGCCATGCCTATTTTCAAGGAATTGGGGCCATTGGGTTTGTTTATGGAAGTCTGGACTTATTGCCGCAACAGGCCAGAAAAGATTTCTCTTTTTTTGAACAGTTACGCCGGAACATTCAAAAACGAATAAAAGACGTTTTTCCAGCCCCTCACCAAACCGACCAACGCAATCTCGCCATTGCTTTCTTAACCGGTAACAAAAGCATGATCAGTGAGGAAACGCATGAAAGCGTTCGTGCAGCCGGGCTGGCTCATCTTCTCGCCATATCCGGTTTGCATATCGGCTTGATCAGTTTAATTACTTTTACGACAGTGCGCTTTTTCATGGCACTTTCGCCTTACATGGCCCTGAATTTACCCATCAAAAAAATGGCAGCTGTCGCAGCCTTGATTGCCGCTCTGTTTTTTACCCTGCTCACCGGTGCCAGCATTCCCACTGTCAGGGCTTTGATGATGTGTGCAGTTGTCCTGCTGGGCGTTATGGCAGACCGTAAGGCATTATCCTTGCGCACTGTGGCGTGGGCCGCGATTGCACTTCTCCTGACCTATCCGGAAAGCTTGTTAAGCCCGAGTTTTCAGCTTTCTTTCGCTGCCGTAACAGCCCTTGTTGCCTATTTTGAAGAGCGTAACACACAGTCGGCAAGCCATTCAGTTTCCGGATACTTTCGCGGGATTTTCTTATCAAGTTTGATCGCCAGTCTCGCAACCTTGCCCTTTGCCGCATTTCATTTCAATCGCATTGCCCTGTATGGCGTTGGTGCCAACCTTGTGGCCATTCCCTTAACCGTCTTCTGGGTCATGCCTATGGGGTTATTGTCCTTTCTGCTCATGCCTTTAGGGTGGGAAAGTTTCGCCTTACACCCCATGGGCTGGGGCATAAACCTGCTGTTGGCCCTTGCCCGCTGGACGCAAGATTTGCCTTATGCCCAACTTTTTATTCCCGCCATGCCCACACTCAGTCTTGGCTTGATCTGCCTTGGCGGTTTATCTCTCTGCCTTTTGCGCGGCCATATTCGGTTCAACGGACTCGTCTTTATTTCATTGGCTATGGGATGGCATCATCTGGTTCCCCAAAGCGATATTCTGCTCTCTTCAACCGGCAGCTTTCAAGCCGTTCGTCTCAACGCGGTTGAACTTAGCTTTTCCAACCTGCGCAATGCCTCTTTTATTCGCGAGAACTGGACCAAACAATGGGGCGGGGAGAACGACCAAGCCCAACCTTTTGATAAAATCATGGCGTGCGATCAGCAAGGTTGTCTCTATGAACATCAAAAAAGTCAACTCCGCGTGATTTTTAACCGTAAACCGCTTTCCCTCAACGAAGATTGCCTCAAGGCCGACATTCTGATCACATCCCAAAACAGCCCCATAATCTGTGAATATCCAGAACTGATTTTAGGCAAGGAGGCTTTCAAGAAAAACGGTGCTCACGCCCTTTATCTGGGCAAAGGCGGCATTCGTATTGATACAGACCGCGCCCATAGAGGAAAACGCCCATGGACGATTTACGGGGAATAAGCCTTTCATACAAGGCCATACCCCTCCTTTAATATTTGCGGATCAACCCAACCAATCGGCCCTGAATTTTCACCCGATCCGGCGGCAGGATACGGGTTTCATAAGCCGCATTTGCAGGTTCCAGCGCAATGGAACCTCCTTTGCGGCGCAATTTTTTAAGGGTTGCTTCTTCCTGATCGACCAAAGCAACAACAATGGCTCCGTTTTCTGCGGTTTCACAGCGCTGGATAATCACGGTATCCCCATCATTAATGCCCGCTTCAATCATGGAATCACCTTCAACTTCCAGCGCATAATGGTTTCCAAGCCCCAACAGGCTTGCGGGCACATCAACATGTGCGCCGTTGTCTTGCAAAGCTTCAATAGGTGTACCCGCTGCAATTTTGCCCACCAAAGGCAATTCAACGGCTTCTGAATCGGGGAGAACATCCGTGTTGGAACCTTTGGGCGCTTCCTTTTCTCCAACTACTTTACGCGTTTCGTCCCCTCTGATAAACGCCGAATGTTCCGAGCGCAACGGCCCATCCAGTTGATCCTGATTTTCAGGAACACGCAAAACCTCAACCGCACGGGCACGATGGGGAAGACGGCGGATAAAACCACGTTCTTCCAAACCGGTGATTAAGCGATGGATACCTGACTTTGATTTCAGATCCAATGCTTCTTTCATTTCATCATAAGACGGGGAAACACCTGTTTCTTTCAGGCGTTTTTCCAAAAACAAAAGCAGATCATATTGTTTCTTGGTCAACACGGTTCTATTCTCCCGACACAATGGAACAAAAGTAAAACATATATAATGTTCTACTTTAGTTCCCATCAAGGGTCAAGAACAAACCTTAAACAGAAATAAAACTATCCTGAACGGAAATGGTCTCCACCATCTCTCCGGCTTTCAAAGCAGGTGCATTGACAGGGCGCAATATGAAACCTTCACATTTCGCCAAATTATCCAACATCGCACTATCCTGCCGATCATAAGGGGTTGCCACCAATTGGCCCTGCGCATTATGAGAAAAGACAGCGCGCATATATTCCTGACGCTTCCCATTTGCACCAACATCGCTTCCCAGAATGGCTTGAACCGGCTGGTCCTGTTCGAAGGGCAGACCTTGCATTTTTTTAAGAGCTGCGCGCAGGAAAATAAACGCGGCAATATAGGTAGAGACAGGGTTTCCCGGAAGCCCCATGGCAGGCGTTCCCTTAATGCGACCAAACATAAAGGGTTTTCCCGGCTTCATCGCAATCCGGTAGACATCAATATCAAGGCCTTCTTTCCCCATGACATTGCGTACAAGGTCATATTCCCCAACCGATACACCGCCGGATGTAACCAGAAGGTCAACCCCTTCCACACCGGCAAGCATGGAACGCAGAGATGTTTCGCTATCGCGCGCAATTCCAAGGTTAATGGGAACCCCGCCCATGGCCGTCACCATGGCAGCAACCATCAGGGAATTTGAAGAAATAATCTGGCCATCGCCCAAAGCCTCACCGGGCATGACCAGTTCATCTCCAGTGGCCAAAATAGCCACACGCGGGCGGCGGTAAACCTTGAGCCATGGCACATTCATAGCACATAACAGCCCGATGTCACGTGCCGTTAATACTTGTCCGGCCCGAATCAGCACATCGCCTTTCGTAAAATCCAACCCGGCACGGCGTACAAACTTGCCTTCAAATGCAACCTCTTTCATGGTGATCCGGTTGCCATTCACATCCGTATCTTCCTGAATAATGACTGCATCCGTTCCTTCCGGCAGGGCAGCACCGGTAAAAATACGCACACATTGCCCGGCCTTAACAGTTCCTTCAAACGGACCACCTGCTTGTGACTCCCCGATACGCACCAGCGTCACCGGCTGTTCAAGAACATCAACGCAACGAACGGCATAGCCATCCATAGAAGAAACAGCCACCGGGGGCTGGGTCAAACGTGCACTCACATCCTCAGCCACCACACGGCCCAATGCATCCGCCACACTAACCATTTCGCCTGCAAGGGTGGGAATACCTTCTCCAACCTTGGCAAAGGCATCATTAAGGGGCAGCATACTCATGAGGCTACAAACTTTCCTGATTTGCCACCATCCTTATAGGTCAGGCGGACATCGCTGATGATCATCCCTTTATCAACGGCCTTGCACATATCGTAAACAGTCAGACTGGCGATAGAAACGGCCGTCAAAGCTTCCATTTCGACCCCGGTCCGACCTTTGAGCTTACAAGTCCCGCTCACCTCCACGGCATTTTCATCCGGGTTGCAGGTCAATTCCACTTTTACGGACGTCAGGGCGAGGGGATGGCATAGCGGAATCAGGTCCGGTGTTTTTTTCGCCCCCATGATCCCGGCCAGTTGTGCCACGGAAAGAACATCACCCTTTTTCAGGGTACCAGCCATAATGCGCTGCAAAGTTTCAGGTTGCATCATCACACGGGCCTTAGCCGTAGCTGTGCGTTCGGTGATATCTTTTTCAGAGACATCCACCATCACCGCATTGCCGTCCTGATCAATATGGGTAAAGTTTTCGCCCATGGAAGTCCTCTTTAATTTATCGTGCCAACAAAGCCGAAGTAGCGGCTTCCACATCATCCTGACGCATCAGGGATTCACCCACCAGAAAACAATTAGCGTTGACCTTTGACATACGCGCCAGGTCCTGCGGCGTAAAAATGCCACTTTCACAGACAAGCAAACGTTCCTGCGGAGCCATTGCAGACAGTCTTTCCGTTGTTTCAAGATTCACTTCCATGGTTTTGAGGTTTCGGTTATTCACCCCAAGGAGACGGGATTTCAGTTTTAACGCACGTTCCATTTCGGCTTCATCATGAACCTCAATCAAACAATCCATACCGTATGAGGTCGCTTTTTCTTCCAGTTCAAGGGCCAAATCGTCTTCCAGAGCCGCCATGATGATCAAAATACAGTCTGCCCCCAACGCACGCGCTTCGGTCACCTGATAGGGGTCCACCATAAAATCCTTGCGCAGCACAGGTAAACGGACTGCTTTGCGCGCCAGTACAAGATATTCATCCGCCCCCTGAAAATAGGGTTGATCGGTTAAAACGGACAAACAGGCAGCACCACCGGCTTCATAGGCCTTGGCAATGGAGACAGGGTCAAAATCAGCGCGGATCAAACCTTTGGAGGGAGAAGCTTTTTTGACTTCCGCAATCAAACCGTATTCACGGGCACGTACACGGCTTTTTAGCGCACTATAAAACCCGCGTGGATTTGATGCCTCACGTGCAGCGGCTTCCAAAATGCTGATATCTTTTCTTTTTTTGCAATGTGCGACATACTCACGCTTGTCATTGCAAATCTTCGCCAGAACGTCACTCACCTTATGCTTCTCCGTTGGTAATATGCACAAGCATATCCAGCTTTTCTTTTGCCTTGCCGCTATCAATGGCCTCAGCAGCCATCTCAACGCCGTCTTTCAAGTTTGAAACCCTATCGGCAACCATCAAAGATGCAGCGGCATTCAGTAACACGATATCACGATAAGCGCCTTTCTCACCGCCCAGCACACGGCGCAGGGCTGCTGCATTATAAGTGGCATCCCCACCGCGCAAGTCTTCTTCACTTGCAATTACCAAGCCGGCTTCTTCGGGGTGAACTTCAAATTCACGCACACCGTTCAGGCTATATTCAGCCACATAGCTCACACCTGTTGTGGTCAGTTCATCAATGCCGTTGGAACCATAGACCACCCATACCTTTTCACTGCCCAGACGTCCAAGAACTTCGGCCAGCGGGCGCACCCATTCTCTGGCAAAAACCCCCGTCATTTGCCTTTTAACACCGGCTGGGTTCGACATGGGACCAAGCAGGTTAAAGACTGTGCGGATCCCCAACTGTGCGCGCGGTTCCACCACATGGCGCATGGCTGCATGATACATCGGGGCCACCATGAAGCAAATTCCGGCTTCTTCAACGGCTTTTTCAACCGTTGGAATATCGGCCATCATATTAACGCCCAAAGAGGTCAGCACGTCTGAAGCCCCGGATTTGGAAGAAACCGCTTTACTGCCATGCTTGGCAACCGGCACACCACAACCTGCCACCACAAGAGCCGCCGCCGTGGAAATATTATACGTACCACGTGCATCTCCACCGGTTCCCACAATATCAATGGCATCCACAGGTGCTTTTACCCGTTTCATTTTATCGCGCATGGCCTGCGCCCCGGCTGTAATTTCATCAACCGTTTCACCACGCACCCGCATACCCATCACAAAAGCCCCGATCTGTACAGCCGTGGCTTCACCTTCCATTATGGTATCGAAAGCGACCTTGGCTTCCGGCTGGGTGAGGGGATTTCCGTCAGCCAGCTTGCTGATAATCAATTTGATTGCATCACTCATTGTCGAAGAAGCCCTTTCAAACAGCCAGTTTCAGGAAATTATCAAGTAGTTTGTGCCCATGTTCGGAAGCAATGCTTTCAGGATGGAACTGGACCCCGTGAATGGGAAAATCCTTATGCTGAACCCCCATAATCACCCCATCCTCACTGCGTGCTGTCACTTCCAGACAATCCGGCAGGTTTTCAGGGTCAATGGTCAAGGAATGATAGCGTGTCACCTCAAAAGACTCCGGCAAGCCCTCGAACACCCCTTTTCCGGTGTTGGTAATGGTGCTGATTTTACCATGCATGGGGGCCGGAGCACGTACAATCTTGCCGCCAAAGGCTTGCCCAATGGACTGATGACCCAGGCAAACACCAAAAATAGGCAGTTTCCCCGTTGCCTTTTCAATCAATTCAAGGCAGATACCAGCTTGGTCCGGATCACAGGGGCCAGGGGATAAAATGATCCCTTGTGGCTGCATGGCAAGGGCTTCGTCAGCCGTTAAGACGTCGTTTCGACGTACTTCAACATCAGCCCCCAGTTCGCCAAAGTAATGAACCAGATTATAGGTAAAGCTATCGTAATTATCTATTAACAGAAACATTTCAATATTTTATCTTACATTATTAAACTTAAAATTTAAGGTAAAATCTTACAGATTTCAGCTTAGATCAGCGCAGAATGCAAGCAGATAGACCTCAGGTCAAGCCGCAATTTCTCATTCCCCTTGACCTCCTTTCCTTCATGGATAACAACAACATTCCAGCAAAATAGAAAGTTTTAGGATTTCACCCTTGACCTTCCCCTTACTGTAACACATACATTGAACATTCCAGTAGAATGGAAGGTAATAGATTATGGCAACATATAAACTGCAAATCACCGGCATGACATGCGCTTCATGTTCTGCACGTATTGAAAAGGTTCTTAATCGGCTTGAGGCGGTTGAAAGCGCCACGGTCAACCTTGCCATTGAACAGGCTCATGTGGTTGTCACAGACCCTTCCATAACCGAAGACACCCTGATTGAAAAAATCACCAAGGCAGGTTTTGGTGCAACACGCGTTGATGACACCCAAATCCCAGATGATAACCAAACGGATCAATCAGCTCTTTACCTTCTGCTATTCTGCCTGCTTTTGACGCTCCCCCTTGTTGCCCCGATGGCAGGAATGCTACTGGGGCAAGACTGGCACCTGAACGGCTGGGTACAGCTGCTTTTGGCAACACCGGTACAAATTGTTGCCATTTATCGTTTCTATGGCTCTGCTTGGGGGGCTGTAAAAGAATTTACAGGTAATATGGACCTGCTGGTTGCTTTGGGCACAACAGCAGCCTATGGGCTTAGCCTTTACCTGTTGTTCAGTGACCCATCTTCCCATACGGAACTTTATTTTGAAGCATCCGCTGCGGTTACCACCCTGATTCTGTTAGGCAAATGGCTTGAAACCCGTGCCAAACATGGTGTAACGCAGGCCATTCGTGCCCTGATGCATTTGCGCCCGCAAACCGCGCGCAGACAAACCGAAACAGGGGATGAAAGCGTTCCTATTGCTGAAGTTCGCCATGGAGATATCATTATCGTAAAACCCGGCGAACATATTGCAACCGATGGAGAAATCATCAAAGGACGTAGCGAAATTGACGAAAGTATGCTGACCGGTGAAAGCATTCCCATTGAAAAACAAATCGGAGACCGCGTAACAGGTGGCTCCCTCAATGGGTCGGGACTACTGGAAATCCGCACCACAGCAGTTGGTAAAGAAACCGTTCTTGCCCAAATCATTGAAATGATACAAGGGGCACAGGCCACCAAAGCACCGGTACAGAAACTGGCAGATAAGATTGCCAGTATCTTCGTGCCCATTGTTTGTGTGATCGCCCTCATTACATTAATTGCCTGGTTGTTCTATGGCATTCCGGTTAATGATGCCATTATCAATGCCGTCACCGTACTGGTTGTTGCTTGCCCCTGTGCATTGGGGCTTGCCACCCCCACAGCCATTATGGCCGGAACCGGGGTTGGGGCGCGCCATGGAATTTTGATCAAAGATGCACAAGCCCTCGAACTGGCCCACAAGCTGGATACCGTAGTCTTTGATAAAACTGGCACCTTAACAGTTGGCAAACCCGAATTGATCAAACAAAGCGGTGACTTCCTGCAAATCGCGGCAAGCCTGCAACAAGGCAGCGAACACCCCTTGGCACAAGCTTTCAGTTACACCCCTTTGCTGCCTGTAGAACATTTTAAGGCACATCCGGGTTATGGAATTGAAGGCTCAGTTGATGGAGTGCAATATCGCTTAGGCAACCGCAAACATATGAACCATGACACATCCGCCTTTGAAGAAAGTGCAAGTGCATGGGAAGAGGAAGGATATAGCGTTGTCTGGCTGGAAAACGAACACCAGATACAAGGCATTTTCGCGCTAGGTGATAGCTTAAAAATCACTTCAAAAAAGGCTATTAATATACTGAAAGAAAAAGGTATTATACCTATTTTGCTAAGTGGGGATAATAAACGCACTGCCCACAACATCGCTCAACAAATCGGTATCGAAACAGTTATTGCCGAAGTTCTCCCCGCTGAGAAAGCTGCCCATGTTGCGCAACTGAAAGAGCAGGGCAAAGTGCTTGCCATGGTTGGCGATGGTGTCAATGACGCACCGGCACTGGCAAGTGCTGATGTCAGCTTTGCCATGGCCAGTGGCTCTGATGTGGCCATTCACAGTGCCGCCATTACCCTGATGCGTTCTGACCTGCTGATGGTCCCTCAAGCTGTTGCTTTATCCAAGGCGACCTACAGGAAAATCCAGCAAAACCTTTTCTGGGCCTTTATCTACAATGTCATTGCCTTACCCGCAGCCGCTTTCGGGCTTTTAAACCCGGTAATTGCCGGTGGTGCCATGGCGCTAAGTAGTGTTAGTGTGGTGAGCAATTCCTTGTTGTTGAAACGGTGGAAACCATGAACATCAGTAAAGTCTCAAAGTTAACCGGGGTAACAAGCAAAACCATCCGTTACTACGAAAGTATCGGCCTGATGCCCGAACCTGCGCGCGCCGAAAACGGTTATCGCGATTACTGTGAAAGCGATGTGGAAATTCTGCGCTTTATTCAAAGTGCCCGTAAAATGGGCTTTACGCTGAAAGACGTAGCGAACCTCCTAACCCTTTGGAATGACAAGGATAGGGCCTCGCGCGATGTACGGGAGCTGGCGAAGAATCATATCGTTGAAATTGAAAAACGCATTGAGGAACTTCAGGACATTCGCAACACCTTAAGCCATCTTGTCGATTGCTGTCATGGTGATGACCGCCCGGACTGCCCCATTCTCAACAGTTTCACCAAGGAAGAGACCTGTGGCGAAACCCAATAAACGTCGACCAAAAAAGAAGCTGTTCCCCATAAGCCTTTTCCTTGTACTTATTGTACTGGCTTGCAGCGTTTACGCAATTATTGCTTTTCAGGATCGTCTTTTTTCTCCTACGGCAGAACAAGCCGACGATGGACAACAGGCCAAGCCTTGGTATAAATCCCATGCCCAAGTCCCCGAAATGGTGCGTCTGCCTGATACCCCGCTGATTGTTGCCGCCAAGGAAGCTGAAATAGACCCCGAAGTAAAGGTTATTGCTTCACCCCAAAAGCCATCACCGCGCATTGCAGCCATAGAACCGACTGCAAAACCGCAACCACCTGTTTATGAAGAAGCCTTACCTCAGGATATTTACACCCCCATACTTGCTGTTACAAAAACCAAGGAAAAGCCTGTAATTGCACCGGAAACAACGCTGACACCTCCAGCACCGTCAATAGAGGCAATTGAGAAACCTTCTCCTGCTATGCACGAGGCGCCAAAGCCGCGCTGGATGAAATTTGCCTTAAAAATGACACCCCCGCAAAACAAGCCGATGATCGCCGTGGTGATTGACGATCTCGGGCTTGACCGCAAACGTACAGCAAAAACGCTGGACTTACCGGGGCCGATCACAACAGCTTTTATCCCTTATTCCAGACATCTGGACCAACAGACGGCCACGGCACGCCAGAAGGGGCATGAACTGCTGGTCCATCTTCCCATGGAACCCCTGAATGCAAAAATTGATGCCGGCCCCAACCATCTGGAAACAGGCATGTCAGCCGAGATCTTGGCAAAAAGGTTGTACTGGAATTTGGAACGTTTTGGCGGTTATGTCGGGGTTAACAACCATATGGGCAGTAAAGCCACAACAGACCCCAAAATCATGAAAGCATTGATGGCAGAACTGCGAACCCGTGAACTGCTGTTTCTGGATTCACGCACCAATGCAAAATCGTTGGGCGGAAAAATGGCTGCCCTTGAAGGTGTCCCTTTTGCTGAACGCAACGTCTTTCTTGATAATGTAAACAGTAAAGAAGATGTCCTCAAACAATTAAACTTATTGGAAAGAGTTTCCCGTAAAACAGGTTACGCCGTTGGCATCGGCCATCCGCGCGATGCCACACTCGCCGCCCTTTCTGAATGGCTTCCGACCATTCAAAACAAAGGGTTTGTTCTGGTTCCCATTTCCCAGATTGTTCTCAAAAACAATGGTTTTAGTTAAGGAGTTTCAAATGTCTCAAAGCTATATTGTAGAAGGCATGACCTGTAATCATTGCGCCCAATCCGTTACCAATGCGCTTAAAAACCTTAAGGAAAGTGCAGAAATCCAAGTTGATCTGGACGCGAAAAAAGTTACCATCAACGGCATAGAAGATGAAGCTGCAATTGCCAATGCCATTGAAGAGGCCGGTTTCGATTTCATGGGGAAAAGTTAGAAACCTGTTCATCGAAAAAAGACTGGCAAGAGCGTGCTAAAAAATATAGGAAAAGACTTCTCGTTTCACAAGTCAGGTCTTTTTCCTATGAATTTCGGTTATCTTTTACCCATTTTCGGCGCCGTCTTTCTTGCCGAACTCGGTGATAAAACCCAGCTGGCAACAGTGCTGTTTGCATCAGACAAAAACTATAGCCCCTTGCTTGTTTTTCTGGCTGCTGCCGGTGCACTGGTTGCCTCAACCGCCTTGGCGGTTCTGCTGGGCAGTGCTGCTGGCAAATACCTTGATGGCATTCCGCTCAAGCTGATCGCTGGCATCGGGTTTGTTGCCATCGGTTCCTGGACTATTTTTGAGCATTTCAAGTCATAAGAAAAGGGGCGACCTCAACATCGCCCCTTGTTTCTAGTTTTTCGCTTTGTCTGTTGCGGCAAATTTGTAGGCTTCTTCGGCCGCACGCACCAGAGCGCGTGCCTTGTTGATGCTTTCCTGATATTCCCCTTCGGGGCTACTGTCCGCAACCACACCGCCACCGGCCTGCACATACATCTTACCGTCTTTCACAAGGGCTGTGCGTAAGGCAATGGCTGTATCCATATCGCCATTGGCCCCGAAATAGCCGATACAGCCTGCATAAAAGCTGCGGCGTTCCGGTTCCAGTTCGTCAATAATTTCCATGGCGCGCACTTTCGGTGCACCGGAAACCGTTCCGGCCGGGAAACCACCAATCAACGCATCCATATTGTCAAAGCGTGCTGTATCCAGTTCCCCAACAACATTTGAGACGATATGCATGACATGGGAATAAAGTTCGACGATCATTTGATCTGTGACTTTCACCGTACCGATTTTGGCAACGCGCCCCACATCATTTCGCCCAAGGTCCAGCAACATCAAATGTTCTGCCAATTCTTTCGGGTCCGAAAGGAGGTCGGCTTTAAGCGCCTCATCTTCTGCACGGTCCTTACCGCGCACGCGTGTTCCGGCAATCGGGCGGATGGTGACTTCACCATCGCGCTGCCTCACCAGAATTTCGGGGCTGGAGCCAACAATGCTGAAGCCACCAAAATTCAGGAAGAACAAAAAGGGTGAGGGGTTAAGCCTGCGCAAGGAACGATAAAGCGCAAAAGGTGGTAATTCAAAGGGCAGGATAAAACGTTGAGACAAAACCGCCTGAAAAATATCCCCGGCCAGAATATAGTCTTGCGCCTTGTGCACCATGGCGTGAAAGTCTTCACGTGTCATATTGGAAACAGGTTCGGGCAACGCACCTATGGTTTCATTTAAATCCCTACTGATATGCAGGCTTTGTTGCAAACCGTCTTCAATCTCCTGCAACCTGTCCAACGCGCCGTCATAAGCAACCTTGGCAGTTACCCCTTCCAAGGGGCGTACAGGTGTGACAACCGTAACCAAATCTTCAATATTATCGAACGCTGCAATGACAGTCGGGCGCATAAAGACGCCATCAGGAATACCTAACGGGTCCGGGTTGCTATCAGGTAACTTTTCCATAAGGCGTACAGTGTCGTAGCCCATATACCCAACAAGGCCGGCTGCCATCGGCGGCAGCTCTTCCGGCAAATCAATGGAACTTTCCGCAATAAGAGCCCTTAAGGAATTAAGCGATTCCTTATCACAAGGGGTAAACTGCTCACGGTCCAAATCCGGCTGGCGGTTAATTTCAGCCTTTTGGCCGAAACACCGCCAGATCAGATCAGGCTTCAGCCCCAGAAAAGAATAACGCCCCCGTTTTGCACCGCCTTCAACAGACTCAAGCAAAAAACTGTCTGCCTGTCCTTGTGCCAGCTTCATCATGGCTGAAACAGGTGTTTCCAGATCAGCCACCAGTTTCGTCCAGACAACCTGAGGCTCACCACGTTCATAGGCCAGTTTAAACGTATTAAAGTCGGGTGTTATCGTCATTTTACGGGCGTCCGCTTACAAACAGGCGATTGACCATCCCGCGGTTGATATCAACCGAATATTGCTGGCGCAATGCATTTACATATTCACCTTGCAAATCATTGCTCAAGCCTTGGGTCAAACTCTCGCGCATAGTGTCAATTGCAGCCTGATCATCGCTATCATTGATTTGCTTAATCTCACGCAAACGCGCAACAACAAAGCCATTCGCGTTTTCACCAAGAGCAGCCTCACCACGATTGGCCTCAAACAATTTGGCAGTCAATTCACGGGGCAAGCTGGAATCAAAACGTGTGAAATCATTTGCTTCACTCACACTCAAACCGGAAGCGGCAGCAACATCGGCAATCACACCACCTTCCTGAATTTTCTTCAATAATCCTTCTGCCAGTTCCTTCGCCTTGGCTTTTTTCTTTTCGTCCAGCAGCAAAGACGCAGCAGCTTCTTTTACTTCCTCAAAAGCACGCACTGTTGAAGGTTGGACTTCATCAACGCGAACAAGGAAATAACCACCTGCACCGTCCTCTTTCATGCTGGGTTCTGTTGTAAGGTCCGCTGAAAAGATTTCATTCAGGATAGCGCTCTTCCCTTTAAGGCTCTCAACCGCATTGCCTTTTTCATCAAGGCCCTGCTTATCTGTTGCCGCAACATGAGACAATTTAAACCCTGTTTTATCAGCTGCTTCCTCAATTGTAGCACCGCCGCCCAGAACATCTTCAATGCTGTTGGAGATATTAAACAGCTCATCACCGGCGCGTTCCAGTGCCAAAGCCTCTCTGATCTGCCCCTTGACTTCATCAAAGGTCGGATCAACCGCTTCAGTTACAGCAGTCACGCGCAAGATATGCCAGCCCAGCATGGATTGAATCGGCTCACTCACGCCTCCCTTGGCCAAGGCAAACGTTGCGTCACGAAGTTCTTCGGGCAATTCGGCTTTCGTAACATTGCCCAACATCAGACTTTCCGCATCCATTCCCAGTTTTTCTTTGGCAACTTCGGCAAAGCTCTGACCGGTTGCTATGGCAGCAGCCGCTGCTTTGGCTTCCTCTTCGGAACCAAAAATCATTTGTTCAACATCGCGGCGGGCAGGCTTCACAAAATCGGCTTTACGCTCATTGAAAGAGGCTTGAACATCTTCCTCAGGCACCTCAATCGTATCTGCCACATCCTTGGTCGTGATATGGAGCAAACTGACCTGACGATATTCCGGTGCCATGAATTTATCCTGATGGGCATCAAAATATGCCTGAATTTCAGTATCCGCAGGCGTTGCAACATCAACAAGCTTGTCCGTTGCAATCGTCACCACATCGGCAGAACGTTTTTCCTGACGGTGTTTATAAAGGTCACGTGCTGCACTTTCCGGCAGGGTTGCACCGCTGGCAAGAATACTCACCACCTGTGCACGCACCAAATCGCTACGCACCAGTTCAATATACTGGTCTTCACTCAGTTGGCTTGAGAAGAGAACCTGATCAAAGCGCGCTTTGCTGAAGGTGCCGTTATCCTGAAACGCTTCAGTCGAACGAATTTCCTTGGCAACTTGTTCGTCACTGACAACCACATCCATGTCATCTGCATTTACAGCAAGCAAAGTGCGGCTAATTGCACGTTCCACCACGCTACCGCCAATTGCTTGTGTGAGTTTGTCATCCAAGCCCTGACCACCTGTCAACTGACGCAGACGCGACATTTCACGCTGGAAATCGTTATAAACTTCCTGTGCAGAGACTTCGACGCCCCCAACAGTTGCCACACTGCTGCCGGTCGCGGCCGGACGCAACATATCGGCAACCCCCCATGCAGCAAAGCTGGCAATCAAAAGAAACATCAGGCCTTTAACGATTATTGAATTTGAGTGTTTGCGAAAACCATCAAGCATATTTAAGCGTCTTCCAACGAATGTGAGTTATCGATTTTGGAGCGCATCATAGGAAAGGAAAACCGTCCTCGCAACAGCTTAACGTGTCCAAAAGGCACAAAATGAACAATTGGCTGGCATGAAAAGGTAATTTTGTGTAAAAGCGGTGAAAATTTCACCTGATATAATAAAGAGGACAACAGACATGAGCGCTCGCCGCCCCCTGATTGCCGGAAACTGGAAAATGAACGGCCTGCGCACCGAGGCCCGCACTCTGGCCTCTGAAATTGCAGATTTACGCAAAAATCAAGCCGCTGATGCGTTTGATATGCTGGTCTGTCCGCCCTTTACAGTTATGGAAACCGTTGCTTCCAGCCTGGAAAACAGCGCTGTGTTTCTCGGGGCGCAAACCTGCCATACAGTACAAAGCGGTGCCCATACAGGGGACATCAGCCCGATTATGCTCAAAGATGCCGGGTGCAGCCATGTTATTGTCGGCCATTCCGAACGCCGCACCGACCATGGCGAAAGTGATGCAGATGTTCAGGCCCAAGCCCTTGCCGCCAACGCCCAAGGCCTGATCACCATTATCTGCGTAGGCGAAACCGAAGCTGAACGTGAAAGTGGACAGGCCCTCAATGTAGTCGCTAATCAGGTCAAAGCTTCTGTTCCTGAAACAGCCACTGCTGAAAATACGGTCATTGCCTACGAACCCGTCTGGGCTATTGGCACAGGAAAAGTTGCGACTCCGGATGATGTGCAGGCCATGCACAACGATATTCGCAAAACACTGGCAAATAAACTGGGCCACGAAATAGCCGATGGCATCCGCATTCTTTACGGCGGTTCCATGAAACCGGGAAATGCCAAGGAATTACTGGCTTTGGCAGATGTTGATGGCGGCCTGATCGGTGGCGCGGCATTAAAATCTGAAGATTTTTGGGCAATTGCGCAAAGTTGTCCTAGCCTTTAGGGAAACTTCGCGTTAAAAGAACGCCAAGTTTTTTGAAGTACGGGCGTGAAAGTGTTGTTTCGCGCTCGTTTGACTGTTTGATATGTAAGGATGGAAGAGAAGCGATGACCAACGTACTTCTCGTGATTCATTTGATCTTGTGCCTCGGCCTGATCATACTGGTTTTGATCCAACGTTCCGAAGGCGGCGCGCTGAGCGGCCTTGGTGGTGGCGGTGGCGGAGGCATGAGCGGTCTGATGACCGGTCGTTCAGCTTCCAACCTGTTGACCCGTGCAACGGCGCTTCTGGCCGGTGGCTTTATGCTGACCAGCTTGGTCCTGTCTCTGCTGGCCAATGCAGACCGTCACAGCAGTTCCATTCTGGATCAGGAACCGGCAAAGGTTGAACAACCGGCACCAACAAATGAACCGGGCGCGCCTCTGGCCAAATAAGGATTTTGCTTTGGCAGGCTCAAAGCGGACTTGAAATCGGATGAAAGAGGCGGTCAAATGGCTGCCTCTTCTTCTTTGAATGAATTTTATCGACGTTTAGGTTTTGAACATGGCAGCACGTTATATTTTTATCACCGGCGGTGTGGTTTCATCTTTGGGGAAAGGCTTGGGCTCTGCCGCGTTAGGCGCCTGTTTGCAAGCCCGTGGTTTCAAGGTCCGCCTGCGTAAACTCGACCCCTACCTCAACGTAGACCCGGGCACCATGAGCCCTTACCAGCATGGTGAGGTTTATGTCACAGACGATGGGGCAGAAACGGACCTTGACCTAGGTCATTACGAACGCTTTACCTCTGTTGATGCCATGCAAAGTGACAATGTCACTTCCGGGCGAATCTACTCAAGCGTCATTCAAAAAGAACGTGCTGGCGAATATCTGGGGGCAACCGTACAGGTGATTCCCCATGTGACCGAAGCCATTAAGGAATTTACCAAAGCAAACGTCACCAACGAGGACTTTATTCTGGTTGAGGTCGGCGGAACCGTTGGGGATATCGAATCCTTGCCGTTTCTGGAAGCCATCCGCCAAATGGGTAATGAACTGGGCCGTGGCCGTGCCATGTATCTGCACACCACACTCGTCCCCTATATCCCGGCAGCCGGTGAATTAAAAACCAAACCAACCCAGCACTCCGTTAAGGAACTTCTGGGCCTCGGCATCAGCCCGGATGCGCTGCTTTGCCGTTGTGATCGCGAAATCCCGGCAGGCGAACGCCGCAAGATTGCCTTGTTCTGTAATGTTGCCGAAGATGCCGTCATCCCGGCCCTTGATGTAGATACCATCTATCGTGTACCTGTGTCCTATCATGCCGAAGGGCTAGACACTGTGGTTCTCAAACATTTTGGCATGGCTGCCCCGGAACCGGACCTGTCAAAATGGGACCAGATCATCAAACGCGTGCTGGAACCGGAAGGGGAAGTTAACATTGCCATCGTCGGCAAATATACTGAACTTCTGGATGCCTATAAATCACTGGACGAAGCCCTGACCCATGGCGGCATTGCCAATAATGTCAAAGTCAACCGCCACTGGATCGATGCCGAAAAACTTCACGAAGAAGACGGCATGACAGCACTGGAAGACAAGGATGCCATTCTTGTTCCCGGTGGTTTTGGGGAACGCGGGACAGAAGGCAAAATCGAAGCCATCAAATATGCGCGCGAACATAAAGTGCCTTATTTCGGCATCTGTCTAGGCATGCAAATGGCTGTAGTGGAAGCCGCGCGCAACATGGCCGGAATTGAAGGGGCAGGGTCGTCCGAATTCGGTTCCTGCAAAACCCCGATTGTCGGCCTGATGACAGAATGGGAAAAAGAAGACGGCAGTAAGGAAAAACGTGCCGAAGATGGTGACCTTGGCGGCACCATGCGGTTGGGCGCATACCCCTGCACTCTGGTGGAAGATACACTGGCCTACGATATTTATAACGGTGCGAAAGAAATTTCCGAACGCCACCGCCACCGCTATGAAGTCAACGTCAAATTCAAGGAACAACTGGAAAAGGCAGGCCTTAAATTTTCCGGTCTGTCACCGGACGGTGTTTTGCCGGAAATTGTTGAACTGCCCGGTCATCCCTTCTTCATCGGCGTTCAATTCCACCCGGAACTGAAATCTCGCCCAACCGATCCACACCCGATCTTCAAGGCCTTCGTCAAGGCGGCCATTGAACAATCCCGTCTGGTCTAACTTTCAAGGAAAATACTATGGTTGCGCAAAAACATGTCACTGTCGGCACAGCAACTTTCGGCAACGATCTGCCCTTTTGTCTGATCGCCGGTCCCTGTTCCATGGAGGGACGCAACCATGCCTTGGAAATGGCCCATGCCTTGACAGAAATGTGTAATGAACTGGGCATAGGTCTGGTCTATAAATCCTCTTTCGACAAAGCCAACCGTACCTCGGTGCAAGGCAACCGCGGCATCGGCATTATGCCTGCAATGCAGATTTTTCAGGAAGTCAAAGACACATACGGCTGCCCGGTCATTACCGATGTCCATACCGAAGACCAGTGCGCCGTGGTGGGCGAAGTCGTTGATATGATGCAAATTCCGGCCTTCCTGTGCCGCCAGACGGACCTGTTGCTGGCTGCTGGTCAAACAGGTAAAGCCATTAACGTTAAAAAAGGCCAGTTTTTGGCGCCTTGGGATATGCCCAATGTCTGCAAGAAAGTGGCCTCAACAGGGAATGAAAATATCCTGATTACGGAGCGCGGGTCCAGCTTCGGCTACAACACTTTGGTGACAGACATGCGCGGCCTGCCGCAAATGGCCCATGACACAGGCTATCCGATTATCATTGATTGCACCCATTCCGTCCAGCAACCGGGCGGGCAGGGCAATTCTTCCGGTGGGCGCAGAGAACTCGCCCCGGTGATTGCGCGTTCGGCGATCGCCTTGGGCATTGCCGGTGTCTTTGCCGAAACCCACAACGACCCGGACAAAGCCATCTCTGACGGCCCGAACATGATCCCGGTGCAGAAACTCAAGGGTGTTCTGCAAACCCTCCAAGCCCTCGATAAAGTTGCCAAAGCCAACCCGGTTGACCTTGTTGGCATGGCGACTTACTAGAAAGTCCGCTAGACAAAAGTCATAAAACGTTCGTTGACAGCCCTCTTCATCTCTTTCTATTCTTCCTTTTAACAAATTGTGGAGTGATGGACGAATGCATGTCCGGATAGGCTTTTTTTCAACAGTTTTAGTATGCTTTGTGAGCCTGCATGTCCACGCCCAACCTCAAACAAAAGCCGATCTGGTTTTCCCCCTGATTGTGGAAAACAGTACCAAACTGAATGGTTCGCTTGATGGATACCACGGTTCGAAGGTCAAAAAAATCCTTGACCAATTAGGCCTCAGCTATGATGTGAGGCCTCCTTCCGGGGCTTACAAGCGTTTTTATCGTGGAGATTATACCTGCGTCACACCAGATTCCCGTCTCTATTACGGTGAAACCGGTGACTTCATTGATTCATTGCCTTTCAGCGAGGTTGAGTGGGTCATTGTTCAACGCGAAGGAAGTCCCCCGATCCTTCACAGAAAGGATCTTAAAGGATTGAAGGTTGGCAGTTTTTATCCGCCTGAAGAAATTGCCTATATCGTTCCCCAAAGCGGGGTAACTTACGATGTAGAACCCAATTTAACGGTCAATATGCTCAAGGTTGCTCTCAATCGCCTTGATGTGGCCGTTTTACCGGCAACCGGTTTGGAAGAACTCATTCAGGGAAATGATAACCTCAAAAACCTGTCAATCCGGATTTCCCCCCCACTTGCCCATGTCAAGGAAGCGGTGATGTGCCATGACAATGAACGCGGTCTGGCCGTAATAGAAAAAGTGAACAAAGCTCTGGCGATTTTGCACGACTAAAGGGTGGTAAAAAACTTGCTTTTTTACCTCTATCGAAGTATCTAGACGCACATAAATTCTCCTTAGGTTTCTCCAGATATAAGAGGGCATCTCACATGAGCGCCATTATCGATATTCACGGTCGCGAAATTCTCGACAGCCGTGGCAACCCTACTGTTGAAGTTGACGTTTTGCTGGAATCAGGTGCGTTTGGTCGCGCTGCTGTTCCCAGTGGTGCATCCACCGGTGTTCACGAAGCTGTTGAACTGCGTGATGGTGACAAAGGCCGCTACCTCGGCAAAGGCGTTGAAAATGCCGTTGAGTCTGTAAATGGTGAAATCTTTGATGCTCTGGTTGGTATGGAAGCCGATGAACAACTGCTCATCGACCAAACCATGATTGATCTGGACGGCACTGAAAACAAAGGTCGCTTGGGGGCAAATGCCATGCTGGGTGTTTCCATGGCCGTTGCAAAAGCCGCAGCCGACGAAGCTGGCCTGCCGCTTTACAAATATCTCGGCGGTGTCTTTGCCCGTGAACTGCCGGTTCCGCTGATGAACATCATCAACGGTGGGGCGCATGCCGATAACCCGGTCGATATTCAGGAATTCATGATCATGCCGGTTGGCGCATCTTCCATCCGCGAAGCCATCCGCATGGGTGCTGAAGTTTTTCATGCCTTAAAAGCAGCCCTGAAAGCAGCCGGGCACAACACCAACGTGGGGGATGAAGGCGGTTTTGCCCCTGGTGTGGCCTCCAGTGAAGAAGCCCTTGGTTTCATTATGACAGCTATTGAAAACGCAGGTTACAAAGCTGGTGATGATATCGTTCTGGCTTTAGATGTGGCCTCTTCCGAATTCTATAAAGATGGCAAATACGAACTGGCAGGTGAGGGGAAATCTCTCAGCTCTGCCGAAATGGCCGATTATCTAGCAGACCTTGTTGAAAAATTCCCCATTGTCTCCATCGAAGATGGTATGGATGAAGATGACTGGGCTGGCTGGAAAATCCTTACTGATAAAATTGGTGACAAATGCCAGCTCGTCGGCGATGACCTGTTCGTAACCAACCCCAAGCGTTTGGCGGATGGGATTGATCAAGGTGTTGCCAACTCCATTCTGGTTAAAGTCAACCAGATCGGCACACTTTCCGAAACACTGGAAGCTGTGGAAATGGCACAAAAAGCGGAATATACAGCCGTTATCTCCCATCGTTCTGGCGAAACAGAAGATTCAACCATTGCCGATATCGCGGTTGCCACCAATGCCGGGCAGATCAAAACCGGTTCCCTCAGCCGTTCTGACCGGATTGCCAAATACAACCAATTGAT
This sequence comes from Terasakiella sp., assembly GCA_050297075.1. Taxonomy (GTDB): domain Bacteria; phylum Pseudomonadota; class Alphaproteobacteria; order Rhodospirillales; family Terasakiellaceae; genus Terasakiella. Next base: position 238,312 of record JBNKSC010000011.1, on the reverse strand, counting down.
CCGCATTGAGGAAGAACTTGGTTCAAGTGCGGTTTATGCCGGTCGCAAAATTCTGCGTTAATCTCTCAACGCAATCCGTTATGGGAAAAGGTCGCTTCAGTCGGAGCGGCCTTTTCTTTTTTGCTTCTTTTGTTCACAAAGGTTAGGATTTGTTTACCAATCGGAGTCATAACTTAACGTCGATGTAATGCTTTAGGATAAGTACACACATGAATGCTTGGCACAAAGCAATTGGCAAGTTTCAACCGGGGGTCTTCCTGCCGGTCATTGGCGTGTGTCTTGTCCTTTATTTTGCTTTCTATTTTGTGCAAGGTGACCGTGGCATCCGCGCATTACTGGATTACAGACATCAGGTTGAAAAAACCCGTTTACAGCTGGCACAGATCAAAGCCAAACGCGAACGTCTGGAACATCGCGTTTCTCTCTTACGTTCAGACAGTCTTGACCCGGACCTGTTGGAAGAACGTGCCCGTGCCGTTCTGAACCTGTCTCAGCCGGATGAAATTGCCATTCTTATAAAGTGAGATGAAAATGATGGATAGTTCGACACTTCCAAAGCCACCATACTATGCCGTCATTTTCGTCAACCAGCGTACAGATCAGGATGATGTCGGCTATTCCGATATGGCCGAACGCATGGTCGAACTCGCACAGCAACAAGATGGATTTCTTGCAATTGAAAGTGTGAGGGAGGCATCCGGCAAAGGCATCACCATTTCCTACTGGAAAGACAAACAGGCAATTGCTGACTGGAAGAACAATGTGGAACATCAGGAAGCACGCAAACTTGGCAAAGACAACTGGTATCAGGATTTCCAGCTGCAAGTCGCCAAAGTTGAACATGGCTATCGCTGGATCAGAAACTGATTATGGCGAATCGTATGGTGAATTTAGGTATCTCCATACCGTCTCACAGATTTCAGACATGTTTCGCAGTGCAAAATATTAAAACTATCATTTTTTGCCCCACGATTAACTAGATTAATCCAAACAGCAAATAAGTTATTTAACTAACTTTTGGTTAAAATTTTACTTTTCCCCTTTAAAAATACAGGGTTACCAAAAGTACACACTCGCTAAAATTGCGCCCAATACCTTTTGTGGAAATAACCAAAATACGGTTAATCGATTATTTTGCACTGCAAAACAAACAGTTAGCTCCTTTGAATTGCTTGCCTCAGCTCTCGATTTCAGTGCAAACAATTATGACATAATAATTCATAAAAATGCCTTGCACGCTCAATCAATAGGGGAGCCATAATGGCGACACAGACCAAACGCACCACTCGGGGGCAGAAGAAGACCCCAGAAGCCACACCTGAAGAACTGATTCAATACTATAAAGACATGCTGCTGATCCGCCGCTTTGAAGAAAAAGCCGGTCAGCTTTACGGCATGGGCCTGATCGGCGGCTTTTGTCACCTTTACATCGGTCAGGAAGCCGTTGTTGTCGGGATCCAATCCATCGCCAATCCGCAGGACAGTATCATTACCTCTTATCGTGACCATGGGCATATGCTGGCCTCCGGCATGAATCCGGAAGGGGTTATGGCGGAACTGACCGGCCGCATTGGTGGATATTCCAAAGGTAAAGGCGGCTCCATGCACATGTTCTCCAAGGAAAAGGGGTTCTATGGTGGCCATGGGATTGTCGGAGCACAAATTCCGCTGGGCACAGGTCTCGCCTTTGGGCACAAATACAAGGAAGACGGTGGCGTCAACTTCGCCTATATGGGAGATGGTGCCGTCAACCAGGGGCAGGTTTACGAAGCCTTCAATATGGCAGCTCTGTGGAAACTGCCTGTTGTTTACGTTATTGAAAACAACCAGTATGGCATGGGCACCTCACTGGAACGCGCTTCCAGCAACACCAACCTGTCTGAGCGCGGTGCCGCCCATGGTATTCCCGGTATTCAAGTTAACGGAATGAGTGTTCTGGACGTACGCGAAGCCGCAAAAGAGGCCGCAGAGAAATGTCGCCGTGGTGAAGGCCCGATCATTCTGGAAATGAAAACCTATCGCTATCGCGGCCACTCCATGTCCGACCCGGCGAAATATCGCCCGAAAGAGGAAGTTCAAAAGGTCCGGTCCGAAAGCGACCCGATTGATTATGTGCGCCATCTGTTGATTGAAGGTAACCATATGGACGAAGCCGGTCTTAAAGACATCGACAAGGAAATTAAAGCTGTTGTCACCAAAGCGGCCGAGTTTGCGCAATCCAGCCCCGAACCGGATGCGAGCGAACTGTGGACCGATGTGTTGGTGGAAGCCTGACAGGCTAAGTGATAGAGGAAAAAATATGCCTATTGAAATTCTTATGCCCGCGCTTTCTCCGACCATGGAAGAAGGCAACCTTGCCAAATGGTGCAAGGCGGAAGGTGACAAGGTGGAAGCCGGTGACGTGATTGCCGAAATCGAAACCGACAAGGCCACCATGGAAGTTGAAGCTGTTGACGAAGGTGTGATGGGAAAAATTCTGGTTCCCGAAGGCACCCAAAACGTCAAAGTCAATGAGCTGATCGCCCTGCTGCTTGATGATGGCGAAGACGCCGCCAGCCTTGAACACTATTCAGGCGGTGCAGCCCCAGCAACAAGCGAAGCGGCACCGGGAAATACACCGGTTGCAAGCGAGGCCCCAACAGCAAGCAACGCCCCCGTTGCTGTTGCAGAAGATACCTACACAGGCCCGACAGAAGCCATAACCGTGCGTCAGGCCCTGAACACAGCCCTGTTTGAAGAATTCCGCCGCGATGAAAACGTGTTCATCATGGGCGAAGAAGTTGCCGAATATCAGGGGGCTTATAAAATCTCCCAAGGCTTACTGGAAGAATTTGGGGCAAAACGTGTTGTTGACACACCAATTACCGAAATCGGCTTTACCGGCCTTGGCGTTGGGGCAGCATGGTCCGGTCTGAAACCTATTGTGGAATTCATGACCTTCAATTTCTCCATGCAGGCCATTGACCATATCATCAACTCCGCGGCTAAAACCCTTTATATGTCCGGTGGGGAAATTTCCTGTCCTATCGTGTTTAGGGGCTGTAACGGCGCAGCAGCACGCGTAGCTGCCCAGCATTCCCAATGCTATGCCTCATGGTATGCCCATTGCCCGGGGATCAAAGTGGTTGCGCCTTATTCATCCGAAGATGCCAAAGGTCTGCTGAAAGCGGCTGTGCGTGACCCGAACCCGGTCATCGTGCTGGAAAACGAAGTCATGTACGGCAAGACATTTGATTGCCCGACAGATGAAGATTTCACTGTTCCCTTCGGCAAAGCCAAGATTGAACGTGCCGGAACAGACGTTACGCTGGTTTCTTACTCCATCGCTGTGGGCTGGGCACTGGAAGCAGCCGAGAAACTGGCTGAAGAAGGCATTTCCGCCGAAGTGATTAACCTGCGTTCCATCCGCCCGCTGGATATGCATACCATCCTTGAATCCGTTAAGAAAACAAATCGTTTGGTGACTGTGGAAGAAGGCTGGGGCTTTGCCAATATCGGTTCTGAAATTTCCGCACAGGTGATGGAACACGGCTTTGATTATCTGGATGCGCCAGTAACCCGCATTTGCGGGGCCGATGTGCCCATGCCTTATGCGGCCAACCTTGAAAAACTCGCTTTGCCGACCGTGCCGGATATCGTCGCGGCCTCAAAAGCTGTTTGTTACAAGTAATCACCGGAAACAAAGGAAGAAAGCATTATGCCGATTCAAATTTTAATGCCGGCCCTGTCTCCGACGATGGAAGAAGGTAATCTGGCCAAATGGTGTGTCAAGGAAGGCGACACCGTAGAAAGTGGTGATGTCATCGCTGAAATTGAAACCGACAAAGCCACCATGGAAGTCGAAGCCGTGGATGAAGGTGTGGTCGGTAAAATCCTCGTCGCAGAAGGCACACAAGGCGTAAAGGTCAATGAACTGATCGCCCTGCTTCTGGAAGAAGGTGAAGACGCAAGTGCACTGGAAGGCGCAGCCACAACCGCACCGGTACCAGCTGCGGCTGCTCCGGCAGTTGCAGAAGAAACAGCGCCCGCTGGCACAGCGACACCAGCCCCGGCCGCGCCCGTTTCCCATAGCGGTGATCGTATTTTTGCAAGCCCGCTGGCACGGCGCATTGCCGCACAGGAAGGCCTTGACCTCAAAGCCCTTTCGGGAAGTGGCCCACGCGGTCGTGTGGTGAAACGTGATGTGGAAGCGGCAATGACAGCAGGCACAGGAAAAGCGAGTGCGCCTGCGGCTGACAAAGCGGCACCGAAAGCGGCAGTGGCAGAAAGCAAAGCCATCTCGGTTGACGACCCCATCTTCAAGATGCTGCCTGAATATGAAGCGGTTGCCAATTCCAACATGCGCAAAACGATTGCCAAGCGCCTGACGGAATCAGCGCGCGATATTCCGCACTTCAACCTTCAGGTTGATGTGGAAATCGACAAGCTCATGGCACTTCGCAAGGAACTTAATGGCCGTGACGGGGCAGATTATAAAATCTCCGTCAACGACTTTATCGTCAAGGCGACCTCTCTGGCCCTGACGCGCGTGCCCGATTGCAACGTTGCCTTCACAGACGATGCAATTTTGAAATTCAAACGGGTTGATATGGCGATTGCGGTGGCTGTTGAAGGCGGTTTGATTACGCCGATCATCAAGGATGCTGCTTCCAAAGGGCTGGCTACATTGGCCAATGAAGCCAAAGACCTTGCCCTGCGTGCCCGGGATGGCAAGCTCGCCCCGGAAGAATATCAGGGTGGCACCTTTACCATCTCCAACCTCGGTATGTTTGGCATCAAGTCTTTCAATTCCATCATCAACCCACCACAAGGCGGCATTCTATCTGTTGGGGCAGGCGAACAGCGACCGGTCGTCAAAGACGGGGCCCTGGGCATTGCCACGGTCGTAACCCTGACGCTGGCAGTGGACCACCGCTGCATTGACGGGGCAACAGGGGCAGCCTTCATCAAGGAACTCAAAGCCCTGATCGAAGACCCGATTGCGTTGATGTTGTAAGGAAAAGGATAGATTACTATGTCTGATACAAACTTTGACGTTATCGTTGTCGGGGCTGGTCCCGGCGGGTATGTCGGGGCCATCCGTGCGGCACAACTGGGGCTGAAAACAGCGCTGGTGGAAGCCAAACATCTCGGCGGCATCTGCCTGAACTGGGGCTGTATCCCCACCAAGGCGCTGCTGCGTTCTGCTGAAATGTATGACCATATGAAACATGCTGCCAGCTTCGGCCTTGGCGCAAAGGATGTTTCCTTTGACCTTGCCAAGATCGTGGAACGCTCACGCGGTGTTTCCAAGCAACTGTCCGGTGGTGTGGCCCATCTATTGAAAAAGAACAAGGTTCAGGTGTTTGACGGCTATGGTAAACTGCTGGGCGGGGGCAAGCTTTCGGTGGAAAAAGACGGCAAGGTCTTTACCACACTGAGCACCAAACACATCATTATGGCGACCGGAGCACGGGCGAAATCCTTCCCGGGGCTGGAGCCGGACGGCAAACAGGTCTGGACCTACATGGAAGCTTTGGTGCCCAACGAAGTGCCCAAATCCCTACTGGTGATCGGTTCCGGGGCCATCGGCATTGAATTTGCCAATTTCTTCCATACCTTCGGTGCCGATGTCACCGTTGTGGAAGCACTTGATACCATTATGCCGGTGGAAGATGCTGAAATTTCCGCTCTGGCGAAAAAAGCCATGGAAAAACGTGGCATGAAGTTCAAGACCTCCACCTTGGTGAAAAAGCTGGATAAAGCGGCTGATGGCGTGACAGCCACCCTTGAAAAAGGCGGTAAAAGCGAAACCATCAAGGTGGATAAAGTCATCACCGCCGTTGGGGTGGTGCCGAATGTGGAAAACATCGGGCTGGAAGCTGCGGGCGTAAAACTGGATGAGCGCGGTTTTGTCCAGATTGACGGTTATTGCAAAACCACTGCTGAGGGCATTTATGCCATTGGTGATGTGGCTGGTGCGCCTTGTCTGGCCCATAAGGCCTCTCACGAAGCTATTATCTGCGTTGAAAAAATCGCCGGTGTGGAAGGGGTGCATCCGCTGGATAAAGCGCTTATTCCCGGCTGTACCTACTGCCAGCCACAAGTTGCCAGCGTTGGCTTGAGCGAACAAGCCGCCAAGGACAAAGGCTATAAGGTCAAAGTCGGGCGCTTCCCCTTTGTCGGTAACGGCAAGGCCATCGCCATGGGGGAAACCGATGGCATGATCAAAACCGTGTTTGATGAAAAGACCGGGGAACTGCTGGGGGCCCATATGGTGGGTGCGGAAGTGACCGAGCTGATTCAGGGCTTTGGTGTTGCCAAATCTCTGGAAACAACGGAAGCCGACCTGATGCATACGGTTTTCCCACACCCGACCTTATCAGAAATGATGCATGAAAGTGTACTGGATGCCTATGGCAAGGCCATTCACTTCTAAAAGCATCATAATGAAAAACTTGAAAAAGGCGGGGAAGAGGATAAAGGTTCTTCCTCGTCTTTTTTATGGCTCTGAGGTTGTGTTTCCAACACAGCTTCGCTAAAAGACCAGACGAGCGGTTGAAACCGTGAAAACCATGCTTGGGGCATAAACATCCCGCTAGCATTGAGAAGGATCAAAAGATCATGAGTGAAGCGAAACAACTGCGTCATCCAGAAAAGCAGAAAAATCCGGACAACCCGATTTTACGCAAGCCGGACTGGATTCGTGTGAAAGCGCCTGTCTCCAAAGGATATAACGAGACCCGCAAGCTCATGCGCGACAAAAAGCTGCACACTGTCTGTGAAGAAGCTTCCTGCCCGAATATCGGTGAATGCTGGGAACGCAAGCATGCAACCTTCATGATTCTGGGTGAAATCTGCACCCGGGCCTGTACCTTCTGCAACGTGATCACCGGAAAACCCAATGCCCCGGACCCGATGGAACCGGAAAATGTTTCCATTTCCGTTGCGACCATGGGGGCTAAACATGTGGTCATTACATCCGTAGACCGTGATGATCTGGATGACGGTGGTGCAGACCAGTTTGTTCAATGCATTGAACGCATTCGTGAAAAGTCGCCTGAAACCACCATTGAAATTCTCACTCCGGATTTTCGTGGCAAGGAAGGTGCACTGGAACAGGTGGTCAAAGCCAAGCCCGATGTGTTCAACCACAACCTCGAAACGGTGCCGCGCCTGTTTCCTTCCGTTCAACTGGGATCACGTTATTTCTATTCTTTACGGGTCCTGCAACAGGTTAAGGAAATAGACCCGCGTATCTTCACCAAATCCGGCATTATGGTCGGGCTGGGAGAAACGAAAGAAGAAGTTATCCAAGTCATGGATGATATGCGCTGCGCCGATGTTGACTTTCTTACCATTGGGCAGTACTTAGCACCCACACCGAAGCACGCTGCGATTGATCGGTTCGTGACGCCGGAAGAATTTGACGAATATACACGCATCGCCAAACGCAAAGGCTTTTTGCTTGTTTCCTCTTCTCCGTTAACGCGTTCCAGTTATCATGCCGATAACGATTTCGTGCGTTTGCGCGCTGCACGTGAAGAACAACTGGCCAAACAAAAGACATAACCTATTCATGCCTACACATGCAGAAGTAAAACATAGTCCCTATTCGGCGGCGCAGATGTACGATCTCGTCGCCGATGTTGCGAAATATCCGGATTTCCTGCCCTGGTGTGTGGCAACGCGTGTGCGCAGTGTCAAAGACAACGTCATGCTGGCCGATATGGTCATCGGCTTTAAGATGATTCGTGAAAAATACACCTCAGAAGTCACCATGGACCCTGAGCGCGAAGTCAAGATCGTCTATAAAAACGGGCCGTTTAAATATCTCAACAGCCATTGGCGTTTTACACCGGATGAAGAAAAAGGCGGCTGTACCATCGACTTTTTTGTCGATTTTGAATTTCGTTCAGCCTTGTTGCAAAAAGTCATGGGAGCCGTTTTCAACGAAGCCGTCCAGTTGATGATGTCAGCCTTTGAAAAGCGTGCAGTCGAACTTTACAGTACCGAGGCCTGAATTTTTAACAATTCAAGAGCGCGTTTGACCGTTTGTAAACGCACCTCATCACGCGTCCCCTCAAAAACATGGCGTTCCACAATTGTGGCGCTGTTTGGGCGTGCACAGGCCAGATAGACCAGCCCAACCGGCTTTTCAACACTGCCGCCGCCCGGCCCGGCGATGCCGGTAACGGCAACGCATAAATCGGTTGAAGCCATATTGAGCCCGCCTTCGGCCATTTCTTGCGCGACTTTCTCACTTACAGCCCCATATTTTTCAAGACTGGCTTTTGAAACACCGAGCATCTGCTGCTTGGCTTCATTGGAATAGGTAATAAAACCACGGTCCATAACATCCGAAGACCCGGCAATTGCCGTCAAACTTGCCCCGATCATGCCGCCGGTGCAGGATTCTGCCGTGGCAATTGTCAAACCGGCTTTGCGGCATATTTCCAGTGTTTCAGCGGCCAAAGCATCCAGTTTCATTACACCATCCCCATCCATTGAACCCGCAGGAAGTAAAGAGCCCCCAGTCCATAAAGGGCCGCGACCACATCATCCAACATAATCCCCAATCCGCCATGTACATTGCGGTCAAACCAGCAGGCCGGCCAAGGTTTAAAAATATCAACAATTCTGAAAAGAATAAAACCAATGATATAAAGCCGCCAGTCCAGCCCCGCAGGCAATAACACCAGCCATTGCCCGGCCACCTCGTCAATCACAACCGCGCCGGGGTCTTTCACCCCGGCTTTTTTCTCAAACATATGGGCTGACCACCAGCCGATCAGAAAAACAAGAACAGAGGCAACCGCTAGTCCTGTCCAACCTGTATAGTACATAATGCCCCAAGCACAGGGTAGGGCAGCCAGTGATCCCCAGGTTCCCGGTGCCTTGGGTAAGAGGCCGGCACCAAACCAGGTTGCCAACAAACCGGCAGGAGACAGAATAAAAGCTCGGCTCAATTTAAGATTATCGCTCACGGGAAAGCACCAACGCAGGAGTGGAAAGATATTTTTAATTTGTCAGCCATATCATATCTGAAAGATTTCAATATGGAAAAGAAATGACTTTTTTTTTATATTGGCATGGCATTGCGCAACAAAGCCCTGTATAAATGCACGGGTTTTGAAAGAATTGGCATTTAAGCCATATTTGTCAAATGTGATAACAAGGTGGTAAAACCACCTGAATAAATTGTTTTTTTTCAGGGTCTGTAAAAGTTTTTAGGGGCACATGAGCGATATCGAAACACGGCAAAAAAGTTTTAGGCAAAAGGTCGTAGAATTCACTGACAAATATTTCCCCGAACGCCAGATTGTTGTGCGCACAGATGGGGATTTAAAATACCTGCAACTGTCAAAACGTTTGCAGATCACCACAGCGGCAACTGCCTTTGTCCTGCTGAGCTGGAGTGCTTTCACCAGCACAACCCATTTCCTGCATAAGGGAGAGCTTGTTGCAAAAGACAAGGAGATTCTCAGCGTGCAGGTTGCTTATCGAAGCCTGCTGACGGAAGTTACGGAATATCAGAAGAAATTCACCAATATCAGTGACGAGCTTGAAGCCAACCATACCATGATGGTTGCCAGCCTTGGTCAGGATGTCCTGAAAAACAAAAACAAGCTTGTCACAGCCGAAGCCGCACGCAAAGAGGCACAGGTTGCCCGTGAACGCCTGAATACACAGCTCAATTCCATTGAAGAATCCATGCGCGAGCTGGCGAACCGCAACTATTCCCTCAAAGGTGACCTTTCCCTCAAGGAAATGGACCTGCAAACGGCACTGGCAGAACGCAACACAGCGCGTTTACAGAAAAAACGCCTTGAAGAAAAACTGCGTCATGCCGAACTGCAAATGGCTCAACTGAGTCAGACGCAGAAAGAGCTCATCAGTCGCATCACCAATCAGGCCAGTGAAGAAATTACCGATATTGAAGGTATTTTGACACTTGCAGGGCTGGACCCGGACAAAATGCTGTCGCACATTGATGAAGATAATACGGCTGCGGGCGGTCCTTTCATTGCTGCCTATAACAAAAACGGTGAAGAAACCGTCGATGCGGAGCAAGTGGAACTCACTGCGGTTGACCGCCATCTACAACGTTGGCAAAACCTGCAAAGATTGCGCGGTTCCATGCCCTTGGCTCAACCGCTTGACTATTATTACATCAGCAGCCGTTTTGGCAAACGCCGCGACCCCGTCAACAAGCGTTGGGCCGTTCACTATGGTCTGGACATGGCCGCAAGCAAAAAGTCGCCTGTTTATGTGACCGCACCGGGGACTGTCAAATTTGTGGGCTGGAAAGGGAATTATGGCCGTTTCATTGTCATTGACCATGGAAACGGCATAGAGACCCGCTATGGACATTTGCATAAAACACTTGTCAAAAAAGGTGAAACAGTTGATTTTAGAACGAAGATTGGTCTTGTCGGCAGTACTGGCCGCAGCACAGGTGCCCATCTTCACTATGAAATCCGAGTAAACGGCAAAAACGTCGACCCGTACAAATTTATCAAGGCAGGACGCAATGTTTTCCAGGGGTAATAAAAAAAACTCACCTTCAACGCCGACAACCAACGCACCCAAAAAACGCGTTCCCCCCTCCATCATCAGTGTAGACCTGACGGTTACAGGCAATCTGGTCAGCGAAGGTGAAATCCAAATTGACGGAACAGTAAATGGTGATATTCAAAGCCATGAACTGCTTGTTGGTGAAACAGCTTATATTACCGGTGAAATCGTTGCAGAATCCATTCGCGTTCATGGCAAGGTCGTCGGACAGATCAAAGCTCTTAATGTCAGCCTTGCTAAAACAGCTCATGTTGTGGGCGATATTTTGCACGACAATCTGTCCATTGAGACTGGTGCCTTTTTGGAAGGCCATTGCAAACGCTTGGCGGAAGGCGAATTTGGCAAACAAACAAAAGGCACTGCTGCACAACCCACTAAGCAAAATGCCAAAGAAGAAAAACCTGTTTCTTCAACCGGACAGGCCAAAGCAACAGCCTAAATCCAAAAGCTTATTTCCATCAGAAGCCCGCAATGCACTGCGGGCTTTTTTAATGGCGTGCAACAAAAGCCAGAATAGTGTTTTCTGCGGGCTCTTCCTCCAAAGTCGGGGCATGACCGACATAGGGGATTTCGATACCTTGAATGTTCTTAAGCAAACCAAGCATTTTTTCATAGGTTTCACGGGTAAATACACTGGATTGTGCCCCACGGATCAATAACACCGGGCGTTCTTTCAAGGCCTTGAAATAAGGCCATAAATCCTGCCTTTCCTGCTTTGCTCTGGCGAGTTTCAGATTTTGGGCAATTTTTGTATCCCAACTTGGAACATATTTCCCCTGTATTGGCTTATAGGTATTTTGGGCAATTCTGTGCCAGTCCTTATCCACAAAACCATGTTCATCCTTATAATGGCGTTTCAGCTTCATAACCGCTTCATCAAGCGATGCGACACTTTCACCATCCGATGTATAGGCAATAATCTTTTCAAGGCCGGTTTCATCCAAATCAGGCCCGACATCATTCAACACAACACTATGAACCAGCCCAGGCGCAATGGCGCACATGGCCATACTCATCAACCCGCCCAAAGAAGTACCAATAAAGATACAAGCATGCAGCCCTAAAGCACTGGCAACCTGAAAGATATCGGAAACATATGTTTGCGGCGTATAATTTTCCCAATTTGCATCAAATTCAGACTGGCCGCGCCCCCTGTAGTCCATCGTGACCACACGATGGCCCTGTTTATTCAGAACAGAAGCAATCTGATCAAAATCCTGAGAGTTCCGGGTCAATCCGGAAAGACAAAAGATTGTTTTTTTTGAAGAAACATCTGCACGATAATCGCGAATATAAAGTTTAAGACCATCACTTGCAGAAATATATTTTTCTACATACTCAGTCATTTCGACAACCGATCAATTGCGGTAACTCGTCCAGTGTCTTGATCTCAAATGCCGGTTGGGCATTGGGTCCCAGTCTTTCCGGTTTTTGTGAAAAGCGGTTAACCCAGACGGATCGATAGCCAAAAAATGCAGCTCCGGCAGCATCCCAGGCATTGGAAGACTGGAAGCAAATTTCTCCGGCTTTCACACCAAGATCATCCACTGCCATCTGATAGACGCGTAGGTCCACTTTATAAACTTCCAATTCATCTACCGAATATACAACATCAATCAAATCATGAAGCTGGCTTTTTCTGATAGCTGACATCAGCATTGAACGAGAACCATTGGAAAGGATTCCCGTTTTTACTCCGTTGCCTTTAAGAGTGCTTAAAATTCTGCAAACTTCAGGATATGTATCAAGCTTCAGATACAGTTCCATCAAACGGGCCCGCAAGGAAGGATTGTCCATGTTGAAGTTATCCATGGTGTAATCCAGAGCTTCACCTGTCACATGCCAGAAGTCACTGAAATTTCCCATCATGGTACGCAACCATGTATATTCCAGTTGTTTTTTACGCCACATTGCCGAAAAATTAAACCAGCTTTCGCCAATTTCATCGGCACAATTGCGCGCAGAGGCCGCTACATCAAAGAGAGTGCCATAGGCATCAAACAAACAAACGGACACATTCTTCAGTTGTTCTGACATCTGTTCTCCCTTCGTTATCATTTTATCTTTTTAAATCGCCTTCCAGACTGGTGGCGATTTCTGTTGCCTTAAGACGATAACGATAAACCTGAATATTTTCCAGTACCCTTTGTACATAATTGCGGGTTTCACTGAAAGGAATTTGTTCCACCCAATCAATCACATAATCGCGATCATCGGAACGCGGGTCTCCAAACTCGGAAATCCATTGCTTGGTTCGGCTTGGGCCAGCGTTATATGAGGCCAGTGAAAGAATATAGGAACCGTCAAATCTCTTCAACAGATCATCAAGATACTCACTACCCAGCCAAATATTGAGTTTTGGGCTTGCCGTCAATTTTTTGCGTGAATACCGGTAGTTTTTCTTTTTAGCCAGACGATGCGCTGTACGTGGCATCAACTGCATCAACCCACGCGCCCCGGCCCGGCTGATAGCTTTCTCATAAAAAGCACTTTCCTGACGGACAATGCCATGCACCAAGGCCGCTTCAGGCGTTTTACGCATGATTTTGCGATCCAGTAAAGGGTAGGCGGCCTCAATCACCCCGTGACCTTCACGCAATGCTTTTTTCCCCACATAAACCGCCAAGTCTGGACGACCAGCCTGAATAGCCAGTTGGGCTACCAAAGTCCGCCACCCTGCTGTTGTGCTCATGGTATTGAGTTGATAAATGAAAAAGCGCATTTGGTCGCGCTCTTCAATCCGTTGAAGGAAACGAACCACATCAACCAACTCATTCTGCTGAAAAACAATTTTTTCCTGCCGGTTAGGCAGGGCTTTGGTATTGACGCTAACAATTGCAGGTTTCCCCTGTCGTTCCCCTGCCAGTTGCCCGTAATAGGTGGTTGGATTTTGAGCCGCGATTTTATACCAACCTTGCGCCTCTTCCTTGCGTTTTAAATCTTCCAGACTTCTGGCGATCCAATAAGCCCCGCGTGCCCGGCTAATCGGATAGCTAACAGCCTCATACATACGGGTAAAGTGGGACAAAGCCACATCCGGTTCTTCAAGAAAGCGCAATTTAATCCAGCCAGCCAACCATTCGGCTTCTGCAAAATCAGCCCCTTCTTCCAGGCCGTGAGAAAGAACCATCCTGTAGGCTTCGCTATAATGGCCATCACGAATGGCATTACGTGCCATAATACTGCGCTGTTTCCACCAAACATGCGGGTAGGGGACATGCTCCGGGGCTTGAAACAGCAATTGCGCAGCTTCTGCATCACGCCCCTTAATCCGGCGCCAACGCATACGTTCAAACAAAAGCCCCGGATGGTTTACAAACTTCTTGGGGACATGCGCAATGGCACGGTCAACACCGCCGCGCATCCGACGAAGAACCAGACGTGCTTGCGCCAAAGCCTGCCAGTCTTTCTTGACATATTTCAACATTCTGCGCGCCGGATAATAACGACCTTCCCACAAGAGGCGATCCAGACGCGAAATATGATCTTGATATGTCAGATGGTGTTGGTAGCGTTTATAAAATTTTTCCTGCTGGTCACGTCCAAAATTCACTTCCCGCCAGGAACGCCTGACCTGCGCTGCCGCTTCCTGATCACGTCCCAACAGGGTCAAGGCATGTGCCAACATAATGTGACCATTGGCACTTTTCGGCTCACGCCCATTAAACCATTTGAGAATAGCTTCTGGCGCTATATCTTGCGTCATTGCTTCTTCTGCACGGATTTGCAAAAGGGTTTGACGGGGCCATTCCGGATTATGCGCCATAAAGGCTGCAATATCGCTAAAACTGACATCCCTTTTGGGATCAATGATTTGCATCCAGTGAACAAGCTTGCCGGGCAAGCCGCTTTTTGCCTTGGCTGCCTGAGAAGATGCCTTCTTCCACTGTTTCTTTTTGGCCGACTGAAAAGCTGCTTTCGCCGACTTGAAATCATGATTTGACAAGGGTGCCGCCTGCGCCATGGAGCTCACAGACAGACCAACGACGAAACACAGACCTATGAAGCCAATGCGTTTTGAATCCTTCAGACAAAAAGCCAACAGTCTTCTATCCCTTGTCATTTTTCTGCAACAAGTCATTCGGTTTTACTCATTGCTTGGACAGTCACTGTAAAAGCCATAGAGAAGGGCTTCAAGACCTCTATTTGTTTTTTTTCATTCACAAAACTTGCCCATTGGCAGGAGAAGGGCTATGTTCCTCAGTCCAAAAAGTAATAGTGATTTGTGTAAAGGATAAATTCCTTACACATACCAAGGAGATAATCATGTTTCAGGGTTCCATTCCTGCCCTGATCACGCCGTTCAAAAACGGATCCATTGACGAACAAGCGTTCCAGGATTTTGTTGAATGGCAGATCGAGCAAGGGTCTGATGCACTCGTCCCGGTCGGCACCACAGGTGAATCACCGACTCTCAGCCACGATGAACACCACCGTGTGGTGGAACTGTGCGTCGAGGCTGCCAAGGGACGCGTACCGGTCATCGCCGGTACCGGTTCCAACAATACAGCCGAAGCGATCAGCCTACAGAAACATGCCAAGAAGGCCGGCGTTGCTGCCGGTCTCATTGTCACACCTTATTATAACAAACCGACACAAGGCGGGCTGTTGGCCCATTACAAAGCCATTCACGATGCTGTTGACCTGCCGATCATCATCTACAACATCCCGGGTCGTTCCGTTATTGATATGTCGGTTGAAACCATGGCTGAACTTTCAAAACTGCCCAATATTGTTGGTGTTAAAGATGCAACAGGTGACCTGACGCGCCCCCTTAACACACATCTGGCTTGTGACGAAAACTTCTGTCAACTTTCCGGTGAAGATGCCACCGCCATTCAATTTATGTCTGCCGGGGGCAAAGGCTGTATTTCCGTAACCGCCAACATTGCACCGAAGCTCTGTTCACAAATGCAACAGGCATGGCGTGAAGGCGATATTAAAAAAGCCATGGACATTCAGTTCAAGCTGCTGCCGTTACATAATGCCATGTTCTGCGAAAGCAGCCCCGGCCCGGTCAAATATGCCGCTGAGCTTCTCGGTCTTTGCTCTCGTGAAACCCGCATGCCTCTGATCGAAATCACAGATGCCAGCAAGGAACGTGTGCGCACAGCGTTAAACGACCTCGGCATGCTCTAATCATGGCTGCTGCAAAGAAAAAAAATGACGACTTTTCGGCGCGCATTGCGGCTCAAAACCGCAAGGCGCGCCACAACTATTTTATCGAAGATATCGTTGAATGCGGCATGGTGCTGACAGGAACGGAAGTAAAGTCCCTCAGAAATGGTCGCGCCAGTATTCAGGAAGCCTATGCTGCTGAAAAAGATGGCGAACTGTATCTGATCAATGCCAATATTCCGGTTTATGAAGGTGGCAACCGCTTCAACCATGAACCCAAACGCATGCGCAAGCTGCTCCTTCATAAGAAGGAACTGGCCAAGCTGCTGGGACTGACCACGCAAAAAGGCTATACACTCGTTCCGCTGCATATCCATTTCAATGATCGGGGCATTGCCAAAGTTGCAATCGGGGTCGGCAAAGGTAAACAAAGCCACGACAAACGTGACAGCATTAAAGACCGTGACTGGAAGCGTGATAAAGCCCGCCTGATGCGCGAAAAACACTAACCAGCATTATAATATTATATTCTCGAACAGGTGATTTCTAAAATATTTCACCTGTTTTTTATTATGTCTTACGCTAAAAATATTTTTCTCAAAAAATATATTCAATATACAACAAATACATATTTATTCTTTAAGTAAAAATAAAATAAATAATAAGATTATACTTTTACATTACCATACACGCATGATTAATTCATTGGTAATACCAAGTATTCATTAAAATAATCCATTGAAATAAGCCAAAGCCTTCCGTATATTTTGAATCGCTGTCTGTTTACGTCTTTATAAAAAAGGACCCCTTATGGAAAAACCGTTACTTCATCTGGTCTTTGGCGGAGAGGTATCCGATCCACAAACAAACGACTTTGTAGACCCCAACAACCTTGATGTTGTTGGCATCTTCCCAAGCTATGAAGCTGCCTTGGCAGCATGGCGCGGTGCAAGTCAGGCGCGTGTGGATGAGGCCCATACAAAATACGTTATCGTTCATTTACACAAACTGCTTGATCCGGACCATCTGGATTAGAGTATAGCTCCATAAAACCTACACATAAAAACAAAGGCCCGTTCATGTGACGGGCCTTTGTTTTTTTACTCTTCGCTGTCTCGTTGAGCGTCATCCAGCTTTTTTTCTGCTTTTCGGGTTTCGAATTCTTCAAGACGTTTTTGTTCTTTGGTACGGCCGAATTTCACCCGATTTTGCGCAGCCTGTTTTTCCTGCTCGCTTCGCTTTTTTTGTTTACGCTTTTGTCGCAGGTTAATCACATCAGCCAAAGCGAGGACTCGCTTTCCGAATCAGCCCCATCAGGTCAGTATAGTTAAAGGCCGTATTGAACTGAGGAAATTCATCAATCACATTTTGTGGCGCGCTGTATAGAATCCCTGTGTCGGCTTCCCCCAACATGGTGGTGTCATTGTAGGAATCACCTGCCGCAATGGTGTGGAAATTCAGTTTTTTAAACGCCTCAACCGCTTTACGTTTATGGTCACTCAGGCGCAACTTATAATCAACAACATTGTCTTTTTCATCCACAACAAGACGATGACAAAAAAGGGTAGGCCAGTCCAATTGCCGCATCAAGGGTTCAACAAACTCATAGAAAGTATCCGACAAAATCACCACCTGAAACTCTTCACGCAGTTTTGCCAAAAACTCCCTTGCTCCCGCCAGAGGCCCCAAACTGTTGATAACACCTTGAATATCTGACATTTTCAGCCCTTCACGCTGCAAAATATCAAGTCGATAACGCATCAGAACATCATAATCCGGTTCCTCACGCGTTGTGCGTTTCAGTGCTTCAATTCCTGTCTTTTCCGCAAAATTGATCCAGATTTCCGGGATCAACACACCTTCGAGGTCCAAACAAATGATTTCCACCCTAATTCCCCTTATGTAACGATGACGTGAAGTAATCAGTCCTCGTCATATTCCCCTTCATCTTCATCATCCAGATACTCATCAAATTCCGGTTGTTCGGAACGATTGCCCATGGGGCGTGTAACCGTGTCTTCCAGATCAACCAGATCAATGAAATTATCCGCCTGCCTGCGTAATTCGTCAGCCACCATTGGCGGATTGGAACGCGTTGTGCTGACCACCGTCACACGCACGCCTTTGCGCTGAACAGCTTCGACCAAACGTCGAAAATCTCCATCACCGGAAAAAATCACGATATGGTCCAGATGTTCAGCCATTTCCATCACATCAATCGCCAATTCGATATCCATATTCCCTTTGATCTTGCGTCGGCCTTGCGCATCGGTAAATTCCTTGGTCGGCTTGGTCACCATAGTGTAACCGTTATAATCCAGCCAATCGACCAACGGACGAATCGGTGAATATTCCTGATCTTCCACAAGGGCTGTATAATAAAAGGCACGAATAAGGTGGCCTTTGCTGGCGAAAACTTCCAGCAGACGTTTATAATCGACATCAAAGTTAAGGGAGCGGGCAGCGGCGTAAAGATTGGAACCGTCAATAAACAGCCCCATGCGTTCCTGCGGATAAAAAATCATATTTTTTCCAATTCATAAATCCAAAATTGCATTGCCAAAATAAAACGGCAAGACTATAAAATCGCAAATTATTGTACGCGAAATCTCTTTTTTCGCAAGGATTTATAAGATGATCTTCATCGGTATGGGCGCAAATCTGCCATCTGCGGTTTACGGTAGCCCCGAAGAAACCCTGAACCATTGCCTGAAACGCATGAATGAATGCGGCCTAAAAGTGGTTAAACACTCTCACTGGTATAAAAGTGCACCGGTCCCCATGTCAGACCATCCATGGTACGTCAATGGCATTGCAGCTATCCAAACCACGCTGCCTGCACGTACTTTACTGGAAAAGCTGCTGGAAATTGAACATCAATTCGGCCGTATCCGCACCGAAGCGAATGCCCCGCGCGTTCTTGACCTTGACCTGATTGCATATGATGACCAAATCATAGAAGATGAAGGAAAACTAGAGGATAAACCGTTTTGCGTTCCGCATCCGCGCATGCAGGAACGAGCCTTTGTTCTCTTACCCTTACAGGAAATGAAACCAGACTGGCACCATCCCAAATCCGGCTTATCTGTCGATAGCTTGATTGCTGCTTTGCCCAAAGGCCAAATAATTGAGATGATCGACCAAGATTAAGCTTGATTTACCGGGAAGGGGCGCTATATTTTGCGCCCTTCGCATTTTTTTGATTTTGGAGTGACGACCTTATGGCTCGCGTTACCGTAGAAGATTGTATCCTTAAGATCCCCAACCGCTTTGAGCTGGTGATGTCTGCTGCTCAGCGTACCCGCGACATTTCTGCTGGCGCGGAACTGACGGTGGAACGGGACAATGACAAGAACCCTGTCGTCTCCCTGCGTGAAATCGCAGATGAAACCGTTTCTTTGGATGGCTTGAAAGAATCTCTTATCCGTGGTTCCCAGCGTATGGCGACAGCGCGTGATGATGATGAAGATAACGATAACGTCGAACAAGTTGCGAGTGAAGCAGAAGACAGTGCCGATGCATTGGCAAATGCTTTGAACGTACAGGATGACAGCGCCTCTCTGGATGCTGCCGGTGCCTTGGCTTTCCAAGACGAAGTTGAAATCGACGACGAAGACTAAGGACATACCATGATCCGTCAATATGAATTGGTTGAACGGGTCAAGGCCTATGATGCAAGCGCGGATGAGGATGCCCTCAACCGCGCTTATGTTTTTGCCATGAAAGCGCACGGGTCGCAAAAACGTGCCTCCGGCGACCCCTATTTCATGCATCCGCTGGAAGTGGCCGGTATTCTGACGGATTACCGTCTGGATACAGACACCATCATTACAGCGCTTTTACACGATACGATTGAAGATACGGAAGTCACAGCCGAAGATGTCAAATCTGCTTTTGGCGAAAATGTACAAAAACTGGTTGGTGGCGTCACCAAGCTGACCCAGATTGAACTTCAATCCTCCCACACAAAACAAGCTGAAAACCTGCGCAAGCTCGTCATCGCCATGTCGGATGACATTCGCGTCCTGCTGGTCAAGCTGGCTGATCGCCTGCATAACATGCGGACCTTGCATTTCATCAAAAAAACGGAAAAACGTCAACGTATCGCTGCCGAAACGATGGAGATTTACGCCCCACTAGCAGAACGTATCGGCATGCATGAAATCAAGGATGAGCTTCAGGACCTTGCGTTTGAGCAACTCAATACCGAAGCCCGTGATTCAATCATCACCCGCCTTGAATTTTTGCGTGAACAGGGTGGGGACCTTGTAGGGCGGATTATCACGGAATTGCGTGATACCATACGCGAAAACGGTATCAACGCAGAAATTTCAGGCCGTGAAAAAGCGCCTTATTCCATCTGGCGGAAAATGCAGCGTCAGGATGTCGGCTTTGAACAGCTTTGCGACATCATGGCTTTTCGTATTATCGTGGAAAATGTGGAAGAATGTTACCGTGTACTGGGCATCATTCACGGAAAATATCCGGTTGTACCGGGTCGTTTCAAAGACTATCTGTCCACCCCTAAACCAAACGGGTATCAATCCCTTCACACCGGGGTATTCGGGCCGGACCATCACCGTATTGAAATTCAAATTCGCACCCGTGAAATGCATGAAATCGCCGAATATGGGGTCGCTGCACATTGGCATTATAAAGCACGGGGTGGGTCGGAAACACAGCTGACGGAAGGTACACAATACCGCTGGTTACGTGAACTTCTCGATATTCTGGAAAGTGCAGATGACCCGGAAGAATTTCTGGAACATACAAAACTTAATATGTTTCAGGATCAGGTCTTCAGCTTTACCCCGAAAGGGGACCTGATCAACCTGCCGCGTGGTGCAACCCCGGTGGATTTTGCCTACGCTGTGCATACGGAAATCGGAAATCGTTGTGTCGGTGCCAAAATCAACCGGCGCATTGTTCCCCTGCGCACAGAACTGCGCAACGGCGATCAGGTGGACATCATTACCTCAAAAGTGCCGCAACCGTCCCCCACATGGGAACGCTTTGTCGTCACCGGCAAGGCACGCGCCTGTATCCGGCGCTATATCCGCATGCAGCAGCGTGATGAATATCTGGCCTTGGGCCGCATCATGCTGCAACGTGCTTTTCGTCAGGAAGAGTATGAATTCTCGGAAAAAGCTCTCAAAGGTGTTCTGAAGAAATTCAACGCCCCGGAAGTTGAAGACCTGATGGCGGAAGTCGGCAGTGGGCATATTCCGGCCCGTGACGTTGTCGAGGCTGTTTTCCCCGGCATTAAAGCCAAGAAAACCACCACATCCACCAAAATTCCGTTGCATAAGCATAAAGAAGGCTCTTCCTACGATTCTGTTCCCATCCGTGGGTTAATTCCCGGTATGGCCATGCATTTTGCCGGTTGCTGCCACCCACTACCCGGAGACCGTATCGTCGGCATCGTAACAACGGGGCGGGGTGTCACAATTCATACAATTGATTGTGATAGCCTGATGCAATTCCAGAACGAACCGGAACGCTGGTTGGATGTTTCCTGGGATATGACGCAACAGGAAGAAAGCGCAAAACATGTGGGACGGGTTAAATTAATGCTGATCAATGAACAGGGGGCTCTGGGCAACCTCTCCATGGTGATCGCCAAAAACCATGGCAATATCCACAATTTAAAAATCACCCATCGTACACATGAATTTTTTGAAATGATTATCGACATTGAGGTGGAAAGTGTACGCCACCTGACCAATATTATCGCCGCTTTGCGGGCATCCCCACAAATCAACTCCGTCGAACGTTCCCGCAGTTAAGGCCATACGTACATGTTCAAAAGAAGAAATAAGCCGAAGCTTATAGACAGGATTGCCGGTTTTTTCTGGCCGTCCATCGGATGGAAACGCTCTTCAAAATATGTCGGTCACAGGGTGGCACGCCTGCCGGGCACCCCTTATAGCATCGCCGCCGGTTTTGCCTGTGGTGCCGCCATATCCTTTACCCCGTTTGTCGGCATGCATCTGGCTGGTGGAGCCTTGTTTGCCTGGTTGATCCGCGGCAGTATGCTGGCAGCATGGATTGGCACGCTAGTCGGCAATCCCTGGACCTTTCCCTTTATCTGGATTGGTATTTACCGCCTTGGTCTTTGGATGGGCGCAGGCATTGCAAACAGTTCAACGGACCTGAACTTTATAGATTTCTTTGAAAAACTGGTCAGCGCTTTTAAAAGTCTGGATATTGCTTATGTCGGAGATGTAGCATGGCCCGTCCTCTGGCCCATGATCATTGGCGGCATTCCCTGTTTTATCATCGCCTGGCCCTTGTTTTTCTTCCCCATTCAGATCATGGTGAGGCGATACCATGCCCGCCGTGTCAAAAAGCACGCCATTGCCCAGAAATCGACCTTTACGAGACATGCACATGATGAATAACAAGCTGCGCCTCGGCGTCAATATCGACCATGTTGCCACCATCCGTAATGCCAGAGGTGGAAATTTTCCCGACCCGGTTCGTGCAGCCCTTCTGGCGGCACAAGCAGGAGCTGATGGAATTACGGCCCATTTGCGTGAAGACCGCCGCCATATTTCAGATGACGACATCACGCGTTTAACCAATGAAGTCAATCTGCCGCTGAACCTTGAAATGGCGGCTACGGATGAAATGCTTGGGATTGCACTTCGCCATCGACCGCACGCAGCCTGTATCGTGCCGGAAAAGCGTGAGGAACGCACCACGGAAGGCGGACTGGATGCCAAGGGAGGTTTTGACCATCTCAAACCCTATGTCGATAAACTGGTCCATGCCGGTATCCGTGTTTCCCTTTTTATCGAAGCAGACCCGGCTCAGCTGGATGCAGCCAAGGCATTAGGAGCCCCGGTTATAGAACTTCATACCGGAGCTTATTGTGAGCACACGGGTCCGCAACGTGATCAGGAGCTGGCACGTCTTGTCAAAGCCGCAGCATATGCAAATGAACTGGGACTGGAATGCCACGCAGGCCACGGCCTGACTTACGATACAGTAAAACCCATTGCGGAAATTCCCAGCATCATGGAACTGAACATCGGCCATTTCCTCATTGGAGAAGCCGTTTTCTGCGGATTGGCTGAGGCCATGGACAAAATGCGTACCCTGATGAATGAAGCCAGACTGGGGGCCTAGATGATCATCGGTGTTGGCACGGACCTCATTGATATACGCCGTATTGAAAAGACCCTTGAGAAGTTTAAGGATCGCTTCATAGAACGCGTCTATAGCCCTGAAGAAAAAGAAAAAGTTGAACGCCGTGCCCATGTAGCAAATGGCTATGCCATGCGTTATGCTGCCAAGGAAGCCGCCAGCAAGGCATTGGGAACAGGTTTTAGTGACGGGGTTTTCTGGCGCGATTTGGTCAATGATAACCTGCCGTCCGGCAAACCTGTGATGACTTTTCATGGCGGTGCTAAAAAGAGACTGGAAGAACTCATCCCGGCAGGTATGGAAGCACAAATTGACGTTTCCCTGACGGATGAATACCCAATGGCCCACGCCATCGTCATTATTTCTGCCGTTAATCGAACAGAACAGGCTTGACAATTACCCCATAAGGCTGGATTCATCACCGCTTACAAATTTACCCTTCAAACAAGAAAAGCATTTCAATGGACACGATAAAGACAATTCTGCTGGCAGGTCTGCTTGCATTGGGCATTCGCACAGTTGCTTATGAACCCTTTCGCATTCCTTCCGGTTCCATGAAACCGACGTTGCTGATCGGCGATTATCTGTTCGTTTCCAAGTTTTCCTATGGTTACAGCACTTATTCTTTACCATTTGGCGTAAATCTGTTTGACGGGCGTATCTTTGAAAGCCAGCCGGAACGCGGCGATGTTGCCGTTTTCAAACTGCCAACCAACCCGTCTGTAGATTACATCAAGCGTATTATCGGCCTGCCGGGTGATAAGATTCAGGTGGTTAACGGCATTCTTCACGTCAACGGCGAAGCGGTTAAACGTGAAAAAATCGGTGAATTTGTCACCCGTGACCAATATGGTAGTGTACAACGCACCAACAAGTACCTTGAAACCCTGCCCAACGGCGTTGTCCATGAAATTGCCGAAGAAAATGATAACTGGACCTGGAATGACAACACCCCGGTTTATACCGTTCCACCGGCACATTATTTTGCCATGGGTGATAACCGCGACCATTCACAGGACAGCCGCTGGCTGAACGAAGTCGGCTTTGTACCTGCGAAAAACCTTGTCGGGCGTGCGGAATTCCTGTTCTATTCAAAAGATACACTGGAACCCATCTGGGACCTGTCCTCCATTCGCTTTGACCGCCTCTTTACGGGTATCAATTAACATATGAAAGAGCCTGCACAGCTTGAAGAGACCATTGGCTACGTTTTTAACGACAAAGACCGTTTGAAACTTGCCCTTGTGCATTCCAGTACCCATCGCCGTAAAAAAGACGGGTCCAATATTGACAACGAACGTCTGGAATTCCTCGGTGATCGAGTTCTGGGTCTGGTGATTGCCGATTTACTGTTCAACCGCTTCCCAAAAGACAGGGAAGGGGACTTAGCCCGGCGCCATACAGCATTGGTGCGCAAGGAAGCACTCGCACGTGTGGCTGAAATGATTGCTTTGGGGGATTATATTGATATGCTCCCGGCAGAAGCCGCCCTTGGCGGGCGTGAAAACCCCGCTATTCTGGCAAATGCCTGTGAAGCCGTGATTGCCGCCCTGTTTCTAGATGGCGGGCTAAATGCCGCACAAAACTTCATTACCACTTTCTGGCAGGAATTGGTGGAAGAAGACCCAACACCACCGCAAGATAGCAAAACAGCCTTGCAAGAATGGGCACAGGGCCGCGGGCTACCGCTGCCAAGCTATCGCATTATTGAACAAAGCGGCCCGGCTCATGCGCCGGAATTCATTATTG
This sequence comes from Terasakiella sp., assembly GCA_050297075.1. Classification (GTDB taxonomy): domain Bacteria; phylum Pseudomonadota; class Alphaproteobacteria; order Rhodospirillales; family Terasakiellaceae; genus Terasakiella. The sequence continues at coordinate 213,739 of JBNKSC010000011.1, read as the reverse complement.
AAGTTTCCGTTTTAAACCATACCCCCCAGCGTGCAAGCGGCACCTCCAAACGCAAGGCAGAACAAGCCGCCGCCGGGGCTCTTTTAGATGTTCTTCTGGATCAAAAATCATGACAGCACAGCCCGATTTTGCCAATCAACGCGCCGGTTTCGTCGCTCTTGTCGGGGCACCAAATGCCGGTAAATCAACAGCTATCAACCATATGGTTGGCACAAAGGTTTCCATCGTATCGCCCAAAGTTCAAACCACACGCACACGCGTTCTGGGCATCATGATGAAAGGCGACAGCCAGATCATCTTCGTTGATACCCCCGGCATTTTTGCCCCAAAACGCAGACTGGACCGTGCCATGGTGGCTGCCGCCTGGGGCGGAGCAGCCGATGCAGACCATATCGTTTTGCTGGTTGATGCCAAACGCGGCATTTCCCATGAAACCCAATCTATTATTGAAACGCTAAAAGAACAGGACCGCAAAGCCATTTTGATTATCAACAAGATCGACCTTGTGGATAAAGGCGCTTTGCTGGAACTGACCCAAAAACTCAATGATGAAGGCATTTTCACAGATACCTTCATGGTTTCCGCCTTAAAAGGAGATGGATTGGACAGTTTTGTGGACTTCATTTCAGACAAACTGCCCAAAGGACCATGGTTGTTCCCCGAAGATCAGGTCTCCGATATGCCGGAACGTCTGCTGGCAGCCGAAATCACCCGCGAACAGCTTTATTTGAAGCTTCGGCAGGAACTGCCTTATTCCACCACGGTCGAAACAGAAACCTGGGAAGAAAAGAAAGACGGCAGCGTCAAGATTGAACAAGTGATCTATGTGGCCCGTGACGGCCAGAAAAAAATCATCCTCGGCAAAGGCGGGCAACAGATCAAGGCCATCGGCGCCAATGCGCGCAAACAACTGGAAGAAATTCTGGAATGCCGCGTACATCTCTTCCTGTTTGTCAAGGTACGTGACAAATGGGGGGATGATCCGGAACGCTTCAATTACTGGGGGCTGGATTACAACGCCTAACCGATCAAAGAAATAGCGTTAAAAGGCTTCTATAAACACAGAAGCCTTTTTCTTTGTGCTCAGCGTTCTGCGCGTAATTCTTCGTTAAATGCCAAGACCTTCTCGGCAACCGTATCGACAAATGTTTCCACGCCGGTAAATTTGATCATTTCATTGACCGCTTTGACGTTTTTGTCGCGCAAAATCTTGCCGTTCTTTTCATTGATCTGCACATCAAAATCCATGTCCAGTTCTTCGGAATAAAGCGCAAGCCATGTCACGCCCGCTTCCAGATTATGTTCGACCGAGACATAGAGTTCGCCATTATCTTCATCCGTGATCTGAATGCGGTGTTCTTCATTGCATAACAAGGCATCCGGCCCCAGTTTCTGGCGCAATTTTTTTATAGCGAAATCAATGGGTAGCTGACGCCCCATGGCAAACTTCCTTCTTCTTGTTTTTGTTTATGGTTTAAAACGGTCCAGTTCCTGCCCCAAACGGGCAAAAACATCCGCCCAATCCCCGTGGGCACTTTGGCGGTAGAGTTTTACAGATGGATACCACAGGCTTTCCACACCTTCACCTTCTTTTGGAACACCCCAACGCCAATCCACAGCATGGGGCAACACCATCCAAGCCGTCTTGCCCATGGCCCCGGCCAAATGCCCAACGGCCGTATCGCAAGTGATCACCAGATCAAGGGCTTCAATCAGGGCTGCGGTATCTGCGAAATCAAGCAGGTCAATTCCAAGGTTGCGCACCACTTTAGACAATTGCGGGTCCATCAAAACATCCGCACCTTCACCGACCTGAAGGCTGTAGAAGTCCAGATTGCGCATATAGAACAAACGCGAAAACGGCCAAATACCTGGTGAACGGCGGCTGTCTTTGCGATATTCGCGCGCGCCTTGCCAGACAAGCCCGATCTTCAGGCTTTCCCCATCTGCTTTCAGGCGTTCGCGCCAAGTCTGCACATCTTTTTTCGCCGCACTCAAGTATGGCGTAAACGATGGTAGACTCTTTGTACTCCGTATCCCCAGTAAAGATGGGAGACTGTTCAAAGAGGCTTGTACATCGTGGCGCGGCAAGGGGGTATCCTGCGGGACAACGCCGCTCACCCCTTCAACAGCTGCAAACAGGCGGGCAAGGTCACGCGGGCAGGCCACATAAACCTCGCCGCCCCGTTCTTTCACTTGCGAAACAAAGCGCACAAACTGGATCGCTTCACTGAAACAGCCTTCACTATACAGCAAAATCCGCTTCCCCTTCAAAGGCTGACCGTCCCATGCAGGTGCCAAAAGCTCTTGTCCCGAAAAAAGGGGATGATAATTTCTCAATCGTTTCCGGCTTTCATACGCCATCCAACCTTCTTGCCAGTCTCCCTTCTGAAGCAGAATTTCCCCATGATGCACCGTGACAACCGGGTCTTTCGGGGCTAATGCCTGTGCTTCAAGGATATAATGCAGCGCATTTCTCAGATCGAGGTTATCCTGATGGGCCAAGGCCAGTTCCAACGTGGGGCGGACCTCACCGGGGGCAAGGCGTACAGCTTTACTTAAGCTATCGATCGAATCAATGATCTTATCATCTTCACGCAAATAGATGCCCCGCGCACAAAGTGCTTCCCAATCCTTGGGCGCAATCTGTACAGCTTTGGTTGTTGCCTCGCTGGCTTCCTGCATCTGCCCTAGAGCCAGCAGGGCCAAGCCTTTCTTCGAATAAGCCTTTGCGAAATAATTCTTTTTTTCTATCGCACGATCATAGCTCAAAATGGCGCCGTCATATTCTTTTCTGGCAACCAGAGCATCCCCCATCAAACAATAGGCATCTGCGTTTTCTGGATTGATCTTACATTCACGGCGCAGAGCCGCCAAAGCCCCGTCATAATCGTTCAATTGAATAAGCTTGGAGGCCACTTTCATATGGAAGTCCGTACGCGTAGCACTGTGATGCGAAGCTGCGCTGAAATGCTTACAAGCCGTTTCTCCAGCCCCTTGGGCCACAGAAAGCAGAGCAAAAAGAAAATGCGCCTCGGCATAGTCCGTCTTTATGGAAATTGCCTGCTGGGCATGACGGCGCGCCTCTGGGCGAAATCCTTTGCGGGCTTCAAGGGCAGCGCAACGATAACAGGCCTCCGCAGAATCGGACCATTTTTCAAGGATATCGCGATATTGTTTCAATGCCGTATCAATATCGCCGTTACGTTCCAGAATCTGGGCACGCCCCAAATGAAACCGAACATCGCCCGGCGCCAGTTCTGCTGCACGGCCATAAGCATCGTCAGCACGTTCCGAAGCACCCATTAACGTTAGAATTTCCCCCAGCTTACCGTAATAGGCGGCATTATCCGGTTCGGATGCAATCGCGCGTTCAATCATTGCCACAGCGTCTTCTTTCAGGCCACGCTCAAAAGCGGCAACACCCAGCAGGTAATTGGCATCTGCATGATCCGGATATTTGCGCAAAATCGAAGAATAGATCTGAACGGCCTTTTCCATTTTGCCTTTTTTATGAGCACGAATGGCAGCAGCCAAAGACAGGGAAACACTGATGGGAGCAGGGGAATGCGTTGATTCTTTTTCTTTGGAATCAATACCTTCAACAGAAGGATCATTTTCTTGTTCTTGTTGATCCAATGAAGAAAACGCCGACACGATCTGCGGTCCCCGAATAAATTGCCCATCATTTTCCTTTCATCATAGGAGAACATAGGCCATGTTCCCAAGGTGTTTTTCAATTTTTTCATTTTTTTGAATCGCGTTACATGATTTGGTCTGATCACGGCATTGTTCTTTCCACCCAAAAATATGGGGAAAACAGCATTATTCTGTCTGTCCTGACCCGTGAACACGGCCGCCACAAAGGATTGGTGCGTGGCGGGTCGGGAAAACGCATGGCCGCCCTTTTACAACCGGGCAATCTATTGAGCCTTGAATGGAAAGGTAGGCTGGAAGAACAGCTTGGCATTTTTCAGGTGGAACTGATGGAAGCCTATAGCGCCAAAGCCATGAGCAACCGTGCCAGGCTTGTTCACCTTAATGTCACCTGCGCCATGTGTGAGACCTGTCTGGCTGAACGCCAAAATGTAGAAGGCATTTTCGGTGCGACGCTGATCTTGCTGGATATGCTGGAAGAAACACGCCTCTGGCCGGAACTTTATGAGAGATGGGAGTTAGGTCTTTTAAATGAGCTTGGCTTCGGGCTGGACCTTCGCACCTGTGCCTCCACCGGACAAAGCGGGGATTTGATTTACATTTCCCCAAAAACCGGGCGTGCTGTCAGCCGCAATGCAGGGGAACCTTATAAATCCAAGCTTTTCCGCTTGCCACATCATCTACTTGTAGATGAAATCAAGCCAACAAAAAAAGACCTCATCGATGTTTTTTCGGTCACCGGACACTTTCTTGAAAGATACATTCTGGCTCCCTTGGGCAAGAAGTTACCCTCGGCGCGTACGCGATTTGTTGACCGATTGAAATAGATGATTAAACTAGGGCCAAATCAATTTGATTATTCTTTTTTCCTTATCTGACTTTGAGGATTCATGAGCGACACAGTCCCCGCCGGAGATATCCGCGAAACCCGATTGGCCGATGCCCTTGGCGAACGCTATCTGGCCTATGCCATGTCCACCATTATGTCGCGCTCCTTGCCCGATGTACGCGATGGCCTCAAGCCGGTGCACCGCCGTCTGCTGTTTGCCATGCGCCAGCTCAAGCTGGACCCGCAAAAAGGTTTTAAAAAATGTGCCCGTGTGGTCGGGGATGTCATCGGTAAATATCACCCCCATGGCGATAGCTCCGTCTACGAAGCCATGGTGCGCCTTGCGCAGGAATTTGCTGTGCGTTACCCGCTGGTTGACGGTCAGGGCAACTTTGGGAATATTGACGGCGATAATGCCGCTGCCATGCGATATACAGAGGCCCGCCTGACCGAAGTTGCCATGGCACTGCTGCGCAATATTGATGAAAATGCCGTTGATTTTCGTGAAACCTACGATGGGGAAGAAGAAGAACCCGTTGTTCTGCCTGCCGCTTTTCCCAACCTGCTGGCAAACGGTTCCAGCGGCATTGCCGTAGGGATGGCGACCAACATTCCGCCGCATAACGCCGGGGAGTTGTGCGATGGTCTGCTTCACCTCATCAAATTCCCCAACGCTGGCATTGAAAAACTGGTGGACCTGATCCCGGGGCCGGATTTCCCCACCGGCGGTGTTCTGGTAGAAGACCGCGCCACCATGGTCGACATTTACACCAAAGGCAAAGGGTCCATGCGCATCCGTGCCAAATGGGAAAAGGAAGAACTTTCCCATGGTATGTATCAGATCGTCATTAGTGATATTCCCTATCAGGTTCAAAAATCAAAGCTGATTGAAAAAGTCGCCGAACTTCTGTTTGCAAAGAAGCTGCCTTTACTGGCCGATATCCGCGATGAATCCACCGAGGAAGTGCGTGTTGTTCTGGAACCGCGCAACCGGACGGTCGAACCGGAAGTTTTGATGGAACAACTCTTCAAGCTTACGGAACTTGAGGTCCGTTTCGGCCTCAACATGAACGTGTTGGATGCCGACCAGACCCCACGTGTAATGGACCTGCGCGATGTCCTGCAAGCTTTTCTGGACCACCGCCGCGTGGTCTTGCAACGCCGTTCCAAATACCGGCTGGAAAAGATTGAGCATCGTCTGGAAATTCTGGAAGGCTACCTGATCGCCTTTTTGAATCTGGATGAAGTCATTCGCATCATCCGCGAGGAAGACCACCCGCGCCAGGAACTGATGAACACCTTCAAACTCAGCGAAGTTCAGGCAGAAGCCATTCTCAACATGCGTCTGCGTAGTTTGCGCAAGCTTGAAGAAATGGAAATCAAAACCGAACATGATAGTTTGAGTGAAGAGCGCAACCAACTTCAGGCCTTGCTGGCCGATGAAACCCAGCAATGGGCCACCATTTCCGATGAAATTCGCGAAACCAAAAAGCAGTTCGGCCAAAAAACAGAACTGGGCAAACGCCGCACGGACTTCGGTGATGCCCCCAGTGCCGATGTGGTCAATTTCGAAGCCTTTATTGAACGCGAACCCGTCACCATCGTCTGTTCCCACAAGGGCTGGATTCGGGCCTTTAAAGGCCATAATAACGATGAAGACTCCATAAAATATAAAGATGGTGATAAAGCCCGCTTCGTTATCAAGGGCTATACAACCGATAAATTGCTGGCCTTTACCACAAATGGCCGTTTCTTCACCATCGGTTGTGATAAACTGCCACCGGGACGTGGCCATGGGGAACCTGTCCGCCTGATGGTGGACATCGGCAATGAAAATGACATTGTGGATATGTTTATTCATGCCCCTGAACGTAAAGTTCTTGTGGCCTCCAGTGCCGGGCGCGGGTTTGGTATTGAAGAAAAAGATGTTGTTGCCCAAACCAAAAACGGCAAACAAATTCTCAATCTTCAGGAAGGTGAAAAAGCCAAAATTTGCCTGCCCCTTACCGGAGATGTTCTGGCCGTTGTCGGTGATAACCGCAAGATCTTGATCTTCAAAACAGAAGAGCTGCCCTTGATGGCCCGCGGCCGCGGTGTGATCCTGCAAAAATACCGTGATGGCGGTATGAGTGATATCACCACCTTTAATCTGGAAGACGGCTTAAGCTGGCAAATGGGCGGCGGCAGTGACCGCACCCGCACCGTCACAGACCTGTTACCCTGGATCGGCAAACGCGCCGGGGCAGGGCGCATGGCCCCTAACGGTTTCCCCCGCAACAATAAATTCACCTAAGAAGGTATCCGGGAAAGGGATAAATCGGTATCACAATGCCGATTTATCTTGATCTTTTGATGTTGCTCACGTATTTATGTTGGCAAATAACGTGGTATGCCACTCAGGTATTATGGATAGAAAAAGAATATGACCCCTCAAATTTCGGCGACCCCGCGCAACGACTGGACCATTGAAGAAGTCGAAGCGCTTTTTGCACTTCCGTTCAACGACCTTCTGTTTCACGCGCAATCTGTGCACCGCCAGAACTTTGACCCCAACCGGGTCCAGCTCAGCACGCTTTTAAACATTAAAACAGGCGGCTGTGCGGAAGATTGTAACTATTGTTCGCAAAGTGCCAAAAACGGCGCCGACCTCAAAGCCAGCAAAATGATGCCTAGCGATGAAGTCATTAAAGCAGCCAAGGCCGCCAAGGAAGGCGGGGCAACCCGTTTCTGTATGGGGGCCGCCTGGAGTTCCCCGAAAGAGCGTGATATGCCGGAAATCCTTGATATGGTGAAATCGGTCAAATCACTGGGTATGGATACCTGTATGACCCTGGGCATGCTGTCCGATGAACAGACCGCGCAATTGAAAGAAGCCGGGCTGGACTATTACAACCATAACCTTGACACATCCCGCGAATATTATGACAAGGTCGTCACCACCCGCACCTATGATGACCGTCTGGCAACGCTGGACCGTTGCCGTGATAAGGGGATCAAGCTCTGTACGGGTGGCATCATCGGTATGGGGGAAAGCCAGACAGACCGCGCTTCCATGATGGTAACCTTGGCAAACCTGCCCAAACACCCGGAAAGTGTGCCGATCAATATGTTGATTCCGATTGAAGGCACACCTTTTGAAGCCAAAGCCAAAGTTGACGATATTGACTTTGTGCGCACTATTGCCGTTGCCCGCATCGTAATGCCGCAATCCTATGTGCGTCTGTCTGCCGGGCGTGAGGAAATGAGTGTTGAATTGCAAGCGCTCTGCTTCTTTGCCGGGGCCAATTCCATGTTCTACGGTGACAAACTGCTAACGGCAGGAAACCAAGGGGTTTCTGATGACCAGGACATGTTTGCCAAACTCGGCATTCAGCCGGAAGAACACCGCGAAGGTAAACCTATGCTGGAAGCCAGCTAACGTTTTTCTTTCGATAAACAAAAGGGCCTGTGAGCTTTTCTGCTTACAGGCCCTTTTTTTGTGTCTTGCGACAGAACGGATGTTCTTGTATTGTTCCAGAATGCTTACAGGGAGAAATACAATGCACAAAGGAAGTTGCTGCTGCGGAAAGGTTCAGTTTAGACTCTTGGCAGAACCGACATTGGTGGGGACCTGCCACTGTTCACGTTGCCGCAAGGTGGGAGCCAGCACCTTCGTTTTTGTCAAAAAAGAAGATTTACAATGGATTCAGGGAAAAGAGCATATTGCCGTTTACCAACCAACGCCGCCTTACAAATATGCGCGCTGTTTCTGCAAGATTTGCGGTACATCACTTGGTGAAATTTTATCGCAAGACGATAGCTTTCCCATTGCCGCAAACACGCTGGATACCCCGCTAAGCCTTGAAAACAAGTTTCATGAGTTTGTGGCTGAAAAGCCGCCATGGTACGAAATATGTGATCATGCAAAGCAGTTTGCCGAACATCCGAACACTGCCGGATAAGTCAGATTCTCACATATTCCCCCAATGTGAGCCCCAGCACAGGGGCCTTGTCTTGAACCAAAAGAAAAGCCGCTGGAGAAAACCCCCAGCGGCTTTTTCTTGCTTGAACGGCTTTCCTCTATCCGAAGATCACCTTGGGCAACCATGTTGCCAGTGACGGGAAGAAGGACAGAAGCAACAGACCGATCACCTGAATGATAATAAAGGGAACAACACCTTTATAAATCTGCATTGTCGTCACAGACTTGGGTGCAACCCCGCGCAAGTAGAACAGCGCAAAGCCGAACGGCGGTGTCAGGAAGGATGTTTGCAGGTTCATGGCCATCATGATCCCCAGCCAGACCGGGTCCAGATCCATTTTCAACAAAACCGGGGCAACAATCGGCACCACTACGAAAGTGATTTCGATGAAGTCCAGGAAGAAGCCGAGGAAGAACATGATCCCCATAACAACAATCATGGCACCGACCACACCACCGGGTAGGTCACTGAGCAATTCATGAACAATGTCATCCCCACCCAGACCACGGAAAACCAGTGAAAAGACGGAAGCACCGATCAAAATCACAAAGACCATTGAGGTAATATCCATGGTCGAACGGCAAACATCCTGTAGAATGCTGGCATCCCAAACCCGTTTTGCAGCCATAAACATACCATAAGCCAAAACAAGCGCACAAAGGCTAACACCGACAATCCCAAACTGGTTGGTGCTGCTGATTTCATCCATACCAATGCGCAAGTCCATGGTGTTTGTCATGATCAGCATCACAACCAAAGACAGACCCGCTGCATAAAACGGAATGCCGTGGCTTTCGTCAAGGCGCAACCCGGCAAGCAACAAGGCACCTACAGAACCGACAGCTGCGGCTTCGGTCGGTGTTGCAACACCGGCCAGAATAGAACCCAACACCGCAATAATCAGGATAATCGGCGGGATCAAGGCATGGGCAATACGCTTGCCCAGACCATCAACCTGCAATTCCTCTTCCGGAATCGGCGGGGATGTTTCTGGTTTCAGCCAAGCCACAAGCAACTGATAGAGGATATACATACCCACCAGACCAAGCCCCGGAATCAACGCCCCGGCAAACAAGTCACCAACAGAAACAGGTTCCGGTGAAAAGTTCCCCATTTCGCGTTGTGCATCGGAATAGGCATTGGAAATCTGGTCACCCAACAAAACCAGCACAATAGAAGGCGGAATGATCTGCCCCAATGTTCCGGCCGCGCAGATGGAACCACAGGCAAGGGACGGGTTGTAACCGCGTTTCAGCATCGTCGGCAAAGACAGCAGGCCCATGGTAACAACAGTTGCCCCCACAATCCCGGTAGAAGCCGCCAGAAGGGCACCTACAATGGAAACGGAAATCCCCAGACCACCGCGCATGGACCCAAAAAGCATGCCCATGCTATCCAGCAGTTCTTCGGCAACCTTGGAACGTTCCAACATCACGCCCATAAAGATAAAGAGGGGTACGGCAATCAAGACTTCGTTGGTCATTGCGTTCCCGAAAATCCGTGACGGTAACGCACCAAAAAGCGACCAGCTAAAGACATCCATCGCCACGCCAATGGCAGCGAAGAACAAACTGGTTCCAGCCAGAGTAAAGGCGACCGGGAAACCCAACATTAAGAACCCGCATGTTACAGCGAACATGGCCAGGCAAAGAATTTCAGCAACCAGCATAATCAGGGCACCTCGTGAACTTCATGATCTTCTTCCGGCACAAGCGCCCCTCGCAAAATCAGGAACGAACGCAAAGCCAGTGCGATCCCCTGCATTCCTAAAAGAACGCAGAAAACAAGAATGGTTGTCTTCAACAGAAAGACAGCCTGAATACCGCTTGTCTCTTTGGAACCTTCCATAATCATCCATGACTGAGAGACATAATGAAAGGAAGACTGAAAGATCAGAATACAGACGGGCAGCAAGAGGAAAACAACACCGAAAATATCGACAATTGCTTTTTTACGTGCACTGATTTCCCGGTAAAAAACATCAACACGAACATGCCCATTGTGCAGCAGCGTGTAGCCCGCACCCAGCATGAACAAAATAGAATGCATATAGACAACAGATTCCTGCATCATAATGGAACCGATGCCAAAAACGTAGCGCATCAACACAACAGTAAACTGGGTAACCACCATGATTACCGCCAACCAGGCCGTCGTTTTACCGACGACTGAATTGAAACCGTCGATGAAGCGCATCAAAGCCGCAAGAGACCCCAAGGCTTTTCTCCCAATTCAAAAACATCATTCTCGCAAAAGCGGGTAAAGATCAAAACAAGCAAGCCCCGCCTTAGAGGGAATGACAAATGCTTTCATAACAAAAAAGGGCGATTCCATTTTGGAATCGCCCCCTTGGTCAATAAGCTTACTCGTACTTGAACGGCAACTTACGTGCGTTCCAGTAAGATGACTCAGAACGGTCAGACCATTTGATCGCTTTGCGACGGAAATCAACGAAGTTTTTGAAGATACGTCCCGTCAGTTCATCCGTTTTGGCAACGTCACGCATCACTTCACCGGAAGCTTCACCAATCGCCATCATAACGTCATCAGAGAACTTACGTTCCTGAACGCCATGTTTCTTGATCAGAACATCAAGGCTGTCACCGTTACGGGCATTGTATTCAGCCATCATGTAGTTGTTTTCAGCTTGTGTGGCGTTACGAACGATTTCCTGTTGTGACGGAGTCAAAGACTTCCAGACATCCAGGTTAACACCGCAAGACAGGGTAGAACCCGGCTCATGGAAGCCCGGAGAGTAGTAGTATTTGGTCACTTTATAGAAACCGAAGGCCAGATCGTTCCACGGGCCAACCCACTCGGTCGCATCAATTGCACCGGATTGCAGAGCCGGGAAAATCTCACCACCCGGCAGAGTTACGGCAGCTGCGCCAAGTTTACGCAGAACTTCACCACCCAGACCCGGCATACGGATTTTAAGACCTTTCAGGTCTTCAACAGAATTGATTTCCTTGTTGAACCAGCCGCCCATCTGAACGCCCGTATTCCCGCAAGGAAGAGCTTTGATATTGAACTTGGCACTCAATTCGTCCCACAGTTCCTGACCGCCGCCATGCATGATCCACGCATCCATCTCGTTCGCTGTCAGACCGAACGGTACAGCAGTGAAGAAGTTAAATGCCTTGTGTTTACCTTGCCAGTAATATTCTGCACCATGGTACAGATCGGCAGTACCGCTGGAAACCGCATCAAAAGATTCCAGAGCCGGAACCAGTTCCCCGGCAGCATACAATTTAACGGTCAACTGACCTTCAGTCATGTCGGTGATACGTTTTGCCGCACGTGCAGCACCTGTCCCCAGACCGGGAAAATTCTTCGGCCAGGTCATAACCATTTTCAGCGTACGCTTACCTTGTGCGTAAGCCGGAGCTGAAATGGTTGATGCAGCACCTGCTGCAACTCCGGCAGCAGCACCGGCAAGAAAATCACGACGCTTCATGTGAAAACCTCCCTAATCACATTTAAATCTCAGTCCGTCTCCCAACGAACTGCGGTTCGCATGAACCATAAGCCGACAGCTTAAGGGAGGTGAGAAACTGTTGCAATTAAAAGACCATACCCAATACTGCGTATTTTTACAGGTATATCATTCAGAAATTAGGTATTTTTAGGTATCCAGCCTTACCCAAAGCCCCTCAAGGCACCCTTCAAGGGGCTGGTAACGGGCTTTGTAAGACATTTTTCGACAGTCTTTGATTAAATAGCCGAGATAGACAAAAGGCATATTTTGCGCAATGGCCTGACGAATGCACCACAGCACCATAAAATTACCAAGGCCTTCATATTTCTTTTCATTGCTGAAAAAACTGTAAACCGCAGACAACCCATCATCAAGACAGTCAAGAAGAAGGGCCGAGATCAAACGCCCTTCATCACGAAACTCGACAATGGACGTTTTAACCGGCGTTTCTTCAATCATGGAACGATAATCAAAAAAATCCATACTCGCCATATCACCATCACCGTGGCGGCGCTGTTGGTATTTCTCAAACAGCATAAACTGTTCTTGTGTTGCATGGGGCTCACAATATTCAAACTCCAGCATTTCAAACCGGTTTTCCAATCTACGCCAATTGCGCGAAAATTTAAATTCGTTGGCAACGATTCTAACAGGAATACAGGCTGAACAGTTCGGGCAAACCGGTGCGTAAGCCATAAAGTGGCTCCGCCGAAAACCTCCTTTTGACAAGGCATTATGCAGACTATCGGCATCTTTACCGGAAAGCTCCGTCACAATACGGCGCTCCACATGGCCGTCCAGATAAGGACAGGCCAGGGGAGAGGTCGTATAGAAAAAGACTTTCGACTTGATCCGATCCTGACGCATAACAGTTCTTTTATTGCTCCGTTCGATTAACGTCGTTTAGCACCAACGTCCCGGCGAGTATATCATGAAGGCAGCGCCTGCGTGTATTAAATAGACAAACAATCAAAATCAAAAATGAAGTTGAAGGCACTGTAAAAAAGAAAAGGGCTGTCTGCACAAAAGCCTGAATCATTTCCGGAGCCCCGCCATCCAGCCGATACACCCGAATTCCCATAAAGCGCATTCCCGGCGTGGCATTTCGCTCAGACCCCATAAAATACGTATGATATACAATCGGTATCAAAGCCAAAGCAGCCATAATGGGGGCAAATAACAGCCCCAGACTTAAGACCCCGACAACAGCAGCCACAAGGGTACCTGCGATTCCAAATCCCAAACAAATCAGGAAATCAATGACATAGGCAAGAATCCTTTTCTGGGAAATGCCATCGTAAAAATGTGGAAATTCAATCGGGTCCGGCCCTTCGTTTTTTTGGGAAGAGCCTGCGTTACGCCATTTTTTCACAGGGACATCAATCTGCTGATCAACCATTTTTTTCCTTTAAGATGGTCTTGCTTCACTCCATTTGAGGTAAAGTAGGCATATTACGACAGATAAACAAGCTATTGACGATATATCTCACAATCTCTATTGAGTAGGCGACAGTTAACTCTCACAGGTAAAACTTATGACAATTGATCCGAACGAATTTCGTCAAGCGCTCGGTACATTTGCAACGGGCATTACGGTTGTGACAACCAAAACGGATAAAAACACGCCCATTGGCGTTACCATCAATTCGTTTGCATCCGTCTCTTTAGAACCTGCACTTGTCCTGTTCTCCCTGAAAGTTGACAGCCCGCTTCACGACATATTTGCAAAAGCCGAGCATTTCAATGTCGCCATCCTGTCCGATCAACAGGAAAACATTTCCAACCTGTTCGCAGGACGTGCAGAAAACAAGTTTGATCAGGTTGAGTGGCAAGCAGGCAATAACGGCAGCCCGGTTTTGCAAGGTCCCTTATCAACGCTGGAATGCACGCGGGTTCAGGCTTACGAAGGCGGCGACCATACCATCTTTATCGGGCAGGTCACCCATATTGAACTTGCAGCCGATGGAAACCCGCTTCTGTATTTTAAAGGCGGCTATAAAACGCTTTAACCCCCTTTAACGTGCATTGAAAACAGGCTTCTTTTTCTCCATAAAAGCCCGAAATCCGTTCTGATAATCTTCGGAATCACATGTGGAAAAAGCCCCATCCAATTCCTGTTGGCTCAAAGGTGCTGGCTGTTTCAGGCGGCTCACCATTTTTTTGTGAAGACGTGCAGCCAGCGGCGCACCTTGGGCAATACGTTCTGCGCATAAGCGGGCTTCTTCTGCCACTTCCCAATCTTCGACAATACGGTTGATCAACCCCACCCGCAAAGCAAATGCGGCATCAACAACACGGCCTTCCAAAAGCAATTCCAGCATCACAGCGGGACTTACCAGACGCAAGACGGCATCCAGTTCCGGATAGGCCAGCGTATGGCCCAAACGATTAATCGGCACGCCAAAACGCGCGCCCTCACCAGCAATACGCATATCGCAGGCACAGGCGATTTCCAGCCCACCGCCGGTACAAGCGCCCATAATCATGGCAATTGTCGGGTGGCGACATTCTTCAATAGCCTTGACCGTTCGTGTCACAATTTCACCATATGCCTTGGCCTGTGCCGCCGAAGAACGTTCTTCGGGAAATTCTGAAATATCGGCCCCGGCTGCAAAAGCTTCCTCACCAGCACCGCGCAGAATCACGCAACGAAGATCATCATCGACAGAAAGTTCTTCCATCACCTCTCCCAGTTTTGCCCAGGCAGGTTTGGTCAACGCATTCCTTTTCTCAGGATTGTTCAACACAACTGTTGCAATATCGTCTGTCCGCTCAACCAGGATCGGTTCTTCCATTTTTTATGCTCCTCTGTTCGAAAATGTTTGACCTGCAAACTATCAAGTTTGCAAGATAAGGCAATTTTTTTGCAAAGAGCAGGTTAAATCATTATGGAACAAAACAGTTTTCTCAGCCTCGGTCCACACGGCTTTCACCGGATTGCCTATACGCGTTGGGGGTTTCGTGAGGCAGGGAGTACAGTTTTCTGTGCCCATGGCTTAACCCGTAACGGCCGTGATTTTGATGCTCTGGCTCAAGCTTTAAGTGACACACATCAGGTCATCTGCCCCGATATGGCAGGGCGAGGGCGAAGTGACTGGCTGTTGGCTCCGCAAGACTATACATTTCCAACCTATGTCAACGATATGGCGGCCTTGCTCGCCAAAATCGGGGATGAAAAAGTGGACTGGGTCGGCACCTCCATGGGCGGGATTATTGGGATGATGCTAGCGATACAGCCCAATAGCCCGATCAACCGTCTGATTCTCAACGATGTCGGCCCGATGATCACCAAAGAATCACTGAAAGGTATTGCTCAATATCTTGGTCTTGATTTGCAGTTTGATGATCTGGAGGGACTTGAACAACACCTGCGCATAATCCATGAACCATTTGGCCCGCTGAACGATGAACAATGGCACCATTTGGCAAAACATAGTGCCCGCAAAAATGAAAAGGGGCAGTATGCCTTGCACTATGACCCCGCCATTTCAGCACCGCTGAAAGAAAATAACCTTGAAGACGTCGATCTTTGGCCCTTATGGGACTCCATATCCTGTCCGGTTTTAATCCTGCGTGGTGAACGATCTGACGTTCTGTCCAGTGAAACGGCTCAACAAATGCTTAAGCGAGGTCCCGATAGCGAACTTGTTGAAATACCTAAGGTTGGCCATGCGCCATCGCTGATGGAAGAAAGTCAAATCGCTCTCATAAAGCGTTGGTTGAATGCTTAAAATATAGAATATTATAGAAAATAAATAATTAGACTTAACTCTGTAGTGGATTTTCGTGTAAATTTGTTTTTAAATTAACAAAAGGTCGGAACTTGCTGTTTGTTCCGCCAATAACGAAGCCGAAACTCATGGCCAGAGAGGACACAATGAATCAGCTTGTTGCAACAAATGATGCACAATCCACCGATTTGATCAAAGGGGATGGTCTGGAAGATTACGTAACTTTCAAAATCGCTGATCAACTGTTTGGTATTCCTGTGCTGAAGGTTCAGGACATTCTGATGCCTGACCATATCGCTTTCATACCTCTGGCACCCAAAGAGGTAGCTGGGTCTATCAACCTGCGAGGCCGGATTGTAACCGTCATTGATGTTCGCGTCCGTCTGGGATTACCCAAACGTCAGGATGAAGGACAAAGCATGGGGGTAACTGTTGAACACGTGAACGAACTCTACAGCCTTCTGGTTGATACAGTAGGTGAAGTTCTAAGCCTTGATGAAAAGAATTATGAAAGAAACCCCAGTACGCTGGACCCCATCTGGCGTGAATTCGCTTCCGGTGTGTACCGCCTTGATGGTCAATTGATGGTTGTTCTGGATGTAGACCGCATGCTGGATATCCAACATGCAGACTCCAAGCGTGAAAAACAAACAACTGTTTGATCACGACCTCTAAACAAAAAGGCCGCATGAGTTTCATCTCTGCGGCCTTTTCTGTTTTCTAGGAAGTTGCCTTATTTGGCCAGAAGTTTGGCTGCTTCAACTGCGCAATAGGTGAAAATAACATCGGCACCGGCACGCTTGAAACACATCAGACTTTCCAGCACCGCCCGGTCATTGTCCAGCCAGCCATTTTGAATAGCGGCTTTCAACATGGCATATTCACCGCTGACATGATAAACGGAAACCGGCATCCCAAAAGATTCCTTGAGACGATGGACAATATCCAGATAAGGCATGCCCGGCTTGACCATCACCATGTCTGAGCCTTCTGCAATATCCAGCGCCGTTTCTCGTATGGCTTCATCCGTATTGGCCGGGTCCATCTGATAGGTCTTTTTATCACCTTTCAAGGCACCGCCGGAACCGACAGCATCACGGAAAGGCCCGTAAAAAGCAGAGGCATATTTCGCTGCATAGGACATCATCTGGACATGTTGCAAACCGGCCGTATCCAGCGCATTGCGGATTGCCCCCATGCGCCCGTCCATCATGTCGGAAGGGGCAACCACATCACAGCCTGCCTGTGCCTGCGCAACAGCCTGACGACAGAGGACCTCCACGGTTTCATCATTAAGGATAACGCCATCTTTTACCAAACCGTCATGACCATCACTGTTATAAGGGTCCAGCGCGACATCTGTATAAACCCCCATATCCGGATATTTTTCCTTAATGGCCCGCACCGCGCGACAGACGAGGTTATTCGGATTATAGGCTTCTTTGGCATCTGGTGTTTTTAATTTTTGATCCGTATAAGGAAAAAGTTCAATCGCAGGCACGCCCAATTCATGGGCTTCTGCAACAGCCTCAAGCATCAGGTCAATAGACAGGCGCTCAACCCCCGGCATGGAAACCACTGCTTCGCGCCTGTTTTCACCATCCAGCACAAAAATCGGCCAGACGAAGTCATCAACACTCAAGGTATTTTCACGCACCAACCGGCGCGACCATTCAGTCTGACGAGTACGGCGCATACGGGTGCGCGGGTAGGATTCAGCGGTCAAAAAATGTGGACGAGACAAAATAACATCCCCTGAAAAAGAATAAAAAAACGCCGAGCCATATAGCCCGGCGTTTATGATGGAATTATGGCAAAGTTTTACGACTTATCCAAGGCCTGTTCGATATCCCCAATGATATCATCGGCATGTTCAATACCAATGGACAAACGCACATAGCCCGGTGTTACACCCGCACTTGCCTGTTCTTCAACAGTCATCTGCGAATGTGTGGTACTTGCCGGATGGATCGCCAAAGAACGCGCATCACCAATATTGGCAACATGGTATAGCAGCTCAAGGGAGTCGATAAACTTGCGCCCGGCATCCAGCCCGTCTTTTAATTCAAAGCCAATCAGGGAACCGAACCCGCCTTTCAAATAGGTATCGGCACGGCGTCTGGCTTCACCTTCCTGAACTGAAGGGTGAATAACACTGCTGACTTTCGGATGCTTTTTGAGGAAATCCACGACCTTGACGGCATTTTCACAATGCTGCTTCATACGCAAGGGCAGGGTTTCCAGCCCCTGAATGGTCTGCCATGCATTGAACGGGCTTTCCGCAGTGCCCAGATCACGCAGCAGCGTAACTCGGGCACGGATAATAAAGGCAATCGGCCCTAACGGTTTTACCGCTTCTGTCCAGACAGCCCCATGATAGCTTGGGTCCGGCTGGTTCAGGGTTGGGAAACGATCCCCATGGGCTTCCCAGTCGAAGTTACCGCCGTCAATAATCATACCGCCGATAGAGGTCCCATGCCCGGCAATATATTTTGTGGTGGAATACATCACCACAGCCGCCCCATGGTCGAACGGACGGCAAATAAGCGGCGCGGCGGTGTTATCAACAATCAGCGGCACACCAAGTTTCCGCCCGATATCGGCCACTTCCTTGATAGGAAAAACGTTCAGTTTCGGGTTAGGCAGGGTTTCAGCAAAATAACACCGTGTCTTGTCATCCGTTGCCTTGCTAAAAGCTTCCGGATCAGCCGGGTCAACAAAACGCGCTTCAATACCCATTTGCTTCATGGTATTGGCAAACAGGTTCCATGTCCCGCCATAAAGGTCGGTAGAGGTGACAAAGTTGTCGCCAGCCTGACACAGGTTTAAAATAGACAAGGTGGCCGCAGACTGACCTGAAGAAACACCCAATGCCGCCACACCACCTTCAAGGGCTGCCAGGCGCTGTTCCAGCACATCGGTGGTCGGGTTCATGATACGCGTGTAAATATTACCGAACTCTTTGAGCGCAAACAGATTTGCAGCATGTTCGGCATTATCAAACTGATAGGATGTCGTTTGATGGATCGGCACTGCCACGGATTTGTTGGTGGGGTCGTTACGATACCCGGCATGCAATGCCAGAGTTTCAGGGTGAAGTTGCTTGTCGGACATGCCAGCCTTCCTTAAATCATTATTTAAATCTGGCGCAATAAAGACCATTTCACTTGGCAAACGTCAAGTGGTGACGCATCATATCAGCATATGATAATGCAACGAAAATGACGTAAATAGGGAAGGGGTGTGTTATGTCACCAAAAACTGATATTGAAATTGCCCGTGAGGCAGATAAACAACCCATCATCAAAGTTGCTGAAAAACTAAATATCCCGACAGATTCCCTGCTGCCCTACGGTCATGACAAAGCTAAATTGACCAGCGACTACATCGCTTCCCTAAAAGACAAGGAAGACGGTAAACTCATTCTTGTCACCGCCATCAGCCCAACCCCCTTGGGGGAAGGTAAAACCACCACCACAGTGGGCCTTGTAGACGGGCTGAACCGGATTGGCAAAAAAGCCAGCGCCTGCATTCGCGAGGCTTCCCTTGGGCCTTGCTTCGGCATGAAAGGCGGGGCGGCTGGCGGTGGCTATGCGCAAGTCATTCCCATGGATGATATGAACCTGCATTTCACCGGAGATTTTCACGCCATCACCAGCGCCCACAACCTGCTGGCCGCCATGATTGACAACCATATTTACTGGGGAAATGAGCTGAATATTGATATCCGCCGTGTCAGCTGGCGCCGGGTAGAGGATATGAATGACCGCAGCCTGCGCGATATTGTCACGTCACTGGGCGGGCCTACAAACGGCTTTCCGCGTCAAACAGGTTTTGACATCACCGTTGCCAGTGAAGTGATGGCTATTCTCTGTCTGGCACAAAACAGTGAAGACCTGCAAAAAAGGCTAGGCGATATCATTATCGGCTACCGCCATGACCTCAGTCCCGTTTTTTGTCGTGACCTGAAAGCCGATGGGGCCATGGCCGTTTTGCTCAAAGATGCCATCCAGCCCAATCTGGTGCAGACGCTGGAAAACAACCCCGCTTTTGTGCACGGTGGCCCCTTTGCCAATATCGCCCATGGCTGCAATTCTGTCATCGCCACGCAGACCGCCCTCAAACTCAGTGACTATGTGGTGACGGAAGCCGGGTTCGGGGCCGATCTGGGGGCGGAAAAATTCCTTAACATCAAATGTCGCAAGGCCGGCCTTTCCCCGGCGGGAATTGTCATTGTCGCCACCGTGCGCGCACTGAAATATAACGCCGCTATTGAAGGTGAAGCGCTCAAGGAAGAAAACCCGGCAGCCGTTACCAAAGGATGTGCCAATCTGGGCCGCCATATCAGCAACATGCGCAGCTTTGGCCTGCCGGTTATCGTGGCGCTAAACCATATGGACGGAGACCACGACAGTGAAATAAAGGCTATTCAGAAATATACCCAATCCCAAGGCTGCGAAACTGTGGTTTCAACCCATTGGGCACACGGCTCCAAAGGGGCGGAAGAATTGGCTCGAAAGGTGAGCGAACTGGTTGAAGGTAAAAGCAGTGGCTTTGCACCATTGTATCCAGATGAGATGGACCTATTTACTAAAATCTGCACCATTGCCAAACGTATCTATCATGCCGATGAAGTACTGGCTGATACAAAAGTGAGAAAGCAGCTCAAACAATGGCAGGAACAGGGCTATGGGCATCTGCCCATCTGCATGGCGAAAACCCAGTATTCCTTTTCCACCGACCCCAAACTGCGCGGTGCTCCAGACAACCACAGTGTTCCTGTGCGTGAAGTTCGCCTCAACGCCGGAGCAGGTTTCATCGTCGTCATCTGCGGAACGATCATGACCATGCCCGGCCTGCCCAGAAAACCGGCAGCAGAAAATATTACATTCAATCAGGAAGGGGAAATTGAAGGGCTGTTTTAAGCATCAGACGGGTTATAAAAGAGCGAAGGCAAAGTCAAAGTCTTCCCTTTCTGTGCTTTCTCAACATCAGGCAAGACGTCAAGGCTCGGCCACATTCCCGAAGACAGGGCAGCACAATATCCATTATCCAACCCCGCAGCCTTCATGTGCGTCACGCTACCATGGAAATCATACGTCAATCGATGAAAAGAAATATCCAGCCCCGTTTTAAACGGTGTAATGAGTGCATACCATGTTTGAGACTGTCCATCATTGGCAGGCATACCAATTGCGCCGCTATTGACCCATAATTTCTTGCCCGTTTGATAGGAAAAAGGAATGCCGCTGTGTCCTGCAAGAACAACATCGGCTTCAACCTGATTTAACTGAGCTGTTATTTCCTCCCATTGGGAAGGAAAAATAAACTGATTGATCGCACCGGGACTAGCGTGAACACAGAGCAGTTGATACCCGTTCATCTCGATTTGTAAAGAACGCGGCAAAGCACGCATCCATGCGCGTTGTTCATCATTTAACTGCGCCTGTGAATAGCTATACCATTGGCGTGACAACACATCACAGGCCGTACCATCTTCAAAACCGCAGCCGCAATCATCCTCCCCAAACCCAAGAGATTCTTCGCAATTGCCCATCACCACATGGCAACCCCAGTCGCAAATTTCATCAACGGTTGCTGCGGGGTCCCCACAATAGGCAACCACATCCCCGCTACATAAACAGTTTTCTGCTGTGATGGACAGTTCGTCCGCAACCTTGCGCAGGGCTTGAGTTGCCTGCAAATTGGAATAAGGGCCGCCAAAAAACAACAGCGGCCCTTCGATCTGGATTGTCATGCGCTCCTCGTGCGCAGTCTTGCAACAGAGCCCAGAGCAAAGAAGGCATTTCCCAGCGTCAAAACACCCGCGCAGATGATCAAAAGCTTGGTATATTTATGTTCCACGCCCAGCAACGGGGTCATCAGTGCAATATGTCCACCAGCTTCAAGCATATAAAGCACCCCTCCAGCCATAGCGAAAGAAAAGGTGAAGATATAGGCCCACAGGGATGTCTGGCGATTGCCAAGCACGTTAAAGAAAATCACAGGTGCCAAAAACATGGAAGCCGTACCACTAACCGCAACCGCAGCAAACAGGTCTTTTTGCCCTAAAAACAGGAAGAATAACCCGCCCAGCAAAAACAGCAACATCACAACGCGACCGTTTTGAACACTTTTTTCGACAACGCCCATTTGTTCAACCACCAGATTGGAGGCACTGGAGAATGTCGAATCAAGGGTGGAAACGGCTGAAATAACAAGAGCCACATTAAAGATGATCATGGCTGGTTCACCCAAAAGACGTGTCAGGGTTGCCACCATGGCTTCACCTGTTTCCTTGTTCAGCCCGGCAAAAACACCCAGAAAACCAAACGCCAGAATACATAGGACCGAAATAACGCAAGCGTAGAAAAAACTTTTCTTGGTTGTTTCACGATCTGCAAGAAAACCACGGTCCATCATAACCGGATCATGCATGGGGTAACTCCAGACCTGCAAGGCCGCAACAGCCAGTAAAACCCATCCCGGTGAAGACAGGTCCGGGCTTGAAATCATCAAGGCTGAAAGGTCAAACTGCGTATGGGAAAACATGAAAGCCATTAACAGAATTAAGCCTGCAATCAACAGCAGGGTTTGAAACACGTCTGTTTTTAACGAGGCACGTAACCCACCCATCATGGAATAACCAAGGGTCAGACCTGCAACCGCAATAATCGAAACGGTATAGCCCGTTGACCCGGCAACGCCGAAAATAATGCCAATCACCAGAAGGTTGGCAAAAACCTCACTCAACAACCGTACACCGACAAGAACATTATATGTGCTGCTACCAATGCGCCCATATCTGTCTGCAAGGAAAGACTGGATATTGTCATAACCATGTTCAAAACGGATACGGTCAACAATCAACCATCCCGTCAGAAAACTCAGATAATAGGCTGCGTAGGCAATCGTGCCGGCAACCCCGTAGTAAAAGCCGAGAATGGCGGCATTCATCAAAGAACGGGCAAAAATCCAGGTTGTGACCTGGGACAGGACCAATGTCCAAAGGTTTGGTCTATTGCCCTGTTCATCAAACCCTTTAAAAAAACCGTCAGCGCTTTTCACACGGGGAGAAAGAAAAAACGACATGGCCGCAACAGCGACAATAATCAGGATCAGCACATTCTGAGACATTCGGCCCTCTATACATACGACTACAATCTTGCGACCATAAGCCGAAGGCCGATCACATACCAATCACAAGCATGTGATAAAAAATAAAGGAATATAAGCAGGGCAACCGACTTACTGATTTGCTGCCTGTTCTTCATCATGGGAACGGCGGTCCTGTTCGACCCTGACTTCCTCATGTCGTCGGTCCGGCCCGAAATAACGCCCTTTACCATTGATAAATTCACGGTGGTCGTCCAGTGCTGCCAGAAAATGCTTGATAAAGGATTGCGAAGAAAACGGCTGGGCGACCATCTCGTTAACACCACTGTCTCTCGCATCTTTGATCACACCAATTTTTGTTGCCGATGTTAAAAGAAGAACAGGAACCTTTTGATTTCCATGCATATGTTCACGCCGCAAAATACGAACAAAATCACGCCCGCCCAGTGTCGGCATATCAAGCCCGCACACAACAATATCAATATTGGTTTGCTTTAGCGTCTTGATCCCTTCAACACCATCTTCGCCAAGATAGATGTTTCTAATCCCGAGAGATTTCAGCAATCCTCGGATCATTTGCCGTGTTTCCCTGCTTTGGTCCAGCACCAAAACCACAACATCTTCACGCTTTTTATCTGTGGTCATGACGACCTCACTCATCCATGAAATCAAAGATTTCAAATCACAAATATATTTTCCACTATAGAACATCAGACCCATGGCAAATTTGACCTGCCTCAAGTGTATTTTGTTTCCCACGAAATTATTTACAATTTGCCTCTTTACCTTTTCCCGATTTTTGTTTACGTTTACGTAAACGTAATTAGAAACTTCGACCAATCTGAATTTTCAGCTTGGTTTTTGAATACGTCCTTCCTTTATTTGGTTAGGGCGTTTTAAAACGACATAAATCGGCATTTGAGTACCGATTTATTTCAGAAGCAATTTGGGAGGATTTCATGCCTGACGGTAGCTCTAAGAAAAAAGCACATAAGCTGAAAAACCCGGTCCGTTTTGTGACCGCAGCCAGCTTGTTTGACGGCCATGATGCATCAATCAACATTATGCGCCGCATCCTGCAATCCAGTGGTGCTGAAGTCATTCATCTGGGTCACAACCGTTCGGTCAATGAAATTGTCACCGCAGCGATTGAAGAAGATGCACAAGGCATTGCTGTCAGTTCCTATCAAGGCGGACATGTTGAATATTTCAAATATATGATCGATCTGCTGAAAGAACGTGGTGCAGGCCATATCAAGGTCTTTGGCGGCGGTGGCGGTGTTATTGTCACCGATGAAATCAACGACCTGATGAGCCATGGCGTTGAAAAAATCTATTCCCCGGAAGATGGGCGAAAACTGGGTCTTGACGGTATGATTCAGGATATGGTCATCCGATCCGATTATTCCCCGGCCAAAGATATTTCCTGCCCGAAAAGCCTTGCGAAGCTAAAAAAAGGCGACAGACTCGACCTGTCACGCATCATCACCGCTTTGGAAAATGACCAGCTTGATGAAAAGCTGAAAAAACAAATTGATGACGGCGCAGAAAAACTGAAAGGCAAAACACCCGTTCTCGGCATCACCGGGACAGGCGGTGCTGGGAAATCATCTTTGACCGACGAATTGATCCGGCGTTTTCGCATTTTCTCCGAAGAACCTAAAATCGCCGTTCTGGCCATTGACCCGACACGGCGTAAAACAGGTGGCGCACTGCTGGGGGACCGCATTCGCATGAATGCGAATAACGCAGATAATATCTATGTTCGTTCACTTGCCACACGCGATAACAAGTCTGAAGTGCCGCCAAGCATGACCTCCATCGTTAATGCCTGCAAACTGGCAGGATACGATCTGGTGATCGTGGAAACACCGGGGATCGGGCAGGGCGATGCGGGCATCGTTCCTTACGTGGATTTTTCCCTTTATGTTATGACACCGGAATTCGGTGCAGCTTCCCAGCTTGAAAAAATTGACATGCTGGATTTTGCCGATGTGGTTGCCATTAACAAATTCGACCGTAACGGGGCTATGGACGCTTTGCGTGACGTTGCCAAACAGGTCCAACGCAACCGCGAACAATTCCATTCCAACCCGGAAGATATGCCGGTCATCGGAACAATCGCTTCACGCTTTAATGACCAAGGCGTCACCGCGCTTTATTATGAAATCATCTCACAGATGAAAGATAAAAAGCTCGGCCATCTGAAAACCACCATGAAAAAGAGCCCGGGCATTCGTTTTTCTTCCAACGAAACAGCCATTGTTCCGCCGGAAAAACGCCGCTATCTGGCTGAAATTGCCGATACGGTGCGTGGGTATCATGCAGATATCAAAAAACAGTCCACCATTGCGCGTGAACGTCAGCAATTGCGTGAATCCATCCGCATGCTGGAACAGGCCGGGGAAAAAGGCAAAAAAGGCCTGAAAAACCTGCTCAAAGAACGTGAACAGGAACTTGATGGGCGTTGTCACAAGCTGCTGGAAATCTGGCCGACTGTGAAAGAAAACTATTCCGGTGATGAATATGTGGTGAAAATCCGCGATAAGGAAATCCGCACATCGCTGAAATATGAATCCCTGTCCGGCCTGAAAGTGCCCAAGGTTTCCCTACCGCAGTTTGAAGACGAAGGTGAAATCCTCAAATGGTTGCTGAAAGAAAACGTGCCCGGCAGCTTCCCTTACACAGCCGGTGTGTTTGCCTTCAAACGTGAAGGCGAAGACCCAACGCGTATGTTTGCCGGTGAAGGCGATCCGTTCCGTACCAACAATCGCTTCAAGTATCTCTCACAACATTCTGATGCCAAACGACTTTCCACTGCGTTTGACTCTGTGACCCTCTACGGTCAGGACCCGGACCACCGCCCGGACATCTATGGTAAAATCGGCAACTCCGGCGTTTCTGTTGCAACACTGGACGATATGAAAGTGCTGTACGGCGGCTTTGACCTGACAGCCCCAAGCACCTCGGTTTCCATGACCATCAATGGTCCGGCCCCGATGATTTTGGCCATGTTCCTCAATACCGCAATTGATCAGCAGATCGAAAAGTTCGAGAAAGAAAATGGCCGCGTACCGACCGATGAGGAAATAGAAAAAATCCGCGCATGGGCTCTTGCCAACACCCGCGGCACCGTTCAGGCCGATATTCTGAAAGAAGATCAGGGGCAAAACACCTGTATTTTCTCCACCGAATTTGCCCTGAAAATGATGGGCGATATTCAGGAATATTTCGTCCATAACAATGTGCGTAACTTCTATTCGGTTTCCATTTCCGGCTACCATATTGCCGAAGCTGGCGCGAACCCGATTTCCCAGTTGGCCTTTACGCTTTCCAACGGCTTTACCTTTGCAGAAAGCTATCTGGCGCGCGGCATGCACATTGATGATTTCGCCCCGAACCTGTCCTATTTCTTCTCCAACGGGATGGACCCGGAATATACCGTTCTGGGCCGTGTGGCACGCCGCATCTGGTCAACCGCCATGCGCTTCAAATATGGCGCCAACGAACGTTCCCAGAAACTGAAATATCATATCCAGACATCCGGGCGATCGCTCCACGCACAGGAAATGGATTTTAACGATATCCGCACCACGCTTCAGGCTCTGTTGGCAACCTACGATAACTGTAACAGCCTGCATACCAACGCCTATGACGAAGCCTTCACCACACCGACAGAAGAGTCCGTGCGCCGTGCCCTTGCCATTCAGATGATCATCAATCAGGAATTTGGGCTTGCCAAAAACGAAAACCCGAACCAGGGCGCCTTCATTATTGAAGAACTCACCGATCTGGTTGAAGAGGCTGTTTTGCAGGAGTTTGAGCGCATTTCCGAACGTGGCGGTGTGCTGGGTGCCATGGAAACAGGCTATCAACGCGGTAAAATTCAGGATGAATCTCTATACTATGAGATGAAAAAACACGATGGTTCGCTGCCGATTATTGGCGTGAACACCTTCCTGAACCCAAAAGGGGATGAACCGCCAACCCCGGATCTGGCCCGTTCGACAACTGAAGAAAAAGAAAGTCAGATCAGCCGTCTGAGAGACTTTCAGGAACGCAATGCCGAAGAAGGTGCCAAAGTTCTGCAAAAACTCAAGGAAACGGCACGGGCCCACGGCAACATGTTTGAGGTCCTGATGGAAGCTGTACGTTATTGTTCACTGGGCCAGATTTCAGACGCTTTGTTTGAAGTCGGCGGGCAATATCGCCGTAACATGTAAAAGCGAAGACACTGTACTAAAAAGCGGGAAAAGCATTTGCTTTTACCCGCTTTTCTTTTTTTATAAATTTGCGCTCTAATAGCCATAAAGCTGAATATATTTATTAACGACTTGAGCAACAAACCCATCGTCAATCATGCCTTTGATTGTTTTATCAATTTCCGCCATATAGGGGGCCATTTTTTTATGCAGGCGAAGAGACAGCTTGGTATTGCTGATACTCATAGCCTGCTTCACCTGTGTCGGGTCAATCATTCCTTGCTTGACCATATAGCCGAAAAGGAAATTATCCATAAAAAAGGCATCGACCCGTTTGGCAATGAGCATCTCATACAGACCTTTATGATTGGGCACTTCAAACTTGTGGACCTGTCCGGACCTGAACAGGCTATCAAACCCCGGATAATAATAACCTGCGCTAATCGCAACCTTTAAGCCGCTAAGATCACACGTATTGCTGAAGTGATTCTTTTCTCCTTCAGCCCTCATATAGGCTGACTCCGTCACGGACAAAATAGGGTCGGAATAAATGCTGATCGTGCGTTCATCTTCATGATCCCAGATCGGGGCGTCAAGTAACAGACCATCAATCGCTTGCTGTTTCATCAAACGGCGTAACCGTCTGTTAGGGTAAATCAGGACATCCGCCTCATTAGCAGTCCTGCGCATAATCTCCTGAACAATATCGTAGGAAATACCTTTCCTTTGCCCTCCTTCTTCAAAAAAGAACGGGTACCAAACATCAGCTCCCAGCTTAAATGTTACTGCCTGTGCTGCAAATGCCCATACCATTGCACTTAAAAAAAAGAATGCCAGCCTGATCACACCATTCTCCCGACCTATCCGAAAGTATATTCAATGGCAAAAGTGTACTGAACTAATCAGGTTCTTGCATCCTTTTTTCAGCAAACAAACAGCCATAAAAACGCTCCTTGATAGACAAATAAGATTAGTTGCCTGAGCTTGTTATATGGTTTTCTTGAAAAATTCACTTCTTTGCAATATGCTTTTGTCATGTGATCGTATGCAAACTTCTCTATGACATAAGAGTCTAAAATGGGTTCTGGAGCCTTCAAGGAAGTGTCGTTTGCTCCCGGTGCCGTCTTGTTTAACGAGGGCGACGAGGCAGACTATGCCTATCTGATCCGTTCCGGGCAGGTGAAAATCACCAAAAAGGGCCCCAGTGGTTCCCAAGTGGTTATCGCTCATGTGGAAAAAGGCGGCATTGTCGGGGAAATGGCCATCGTTTCCAATGAAGCTCGTTCTGCAAGCGTCAGCGCCACCAGTGCGGTGGTAGCATTGTCTATTACAAAACAGGCCTTTGACAAACGGCTGGAAAGTCTTGATCCGTTTTTACATTCCCTGATTAAAACGGTTATTGCTCGCCTGCGTAAAACCTCCGATCAAACGGTCAGCCTGTTTGAAAGGGTTAAAATTTACGAACAGGGAAAACCGCTATCTTCCCCAAGTAAAGCAACAAAATCCAATCCTGCTACGCACAAAAAAAATGCCAAAGCATCTTTTGCCAATGTCAATTTCATGCTTGCCGACCCAAACCCGCAAACAAGAAACAGCCTGCGTAGCGGTTTTTTCGGTCTGGGATTTCGCGATATCTGCGATGCCAGCTCCCTCAACAAAATTTATGAGCAGCTGGAAACAACTTCTTTCGATTTGATGATCCTTGATTCCGCCTTTGGAATCAGTGATGTCTGCCAGCTTGTTCAGGACATTCGCCTAGGCCAAGCCTGCCAAAACCCTTTTATGACCATCATGATTTTGTCCCATGATACCAGCGAACAAAATTTCAATTCTTTGCTAAACTGTGGCTGCGATACAGTCCTGCGCAAACCACTGTCCATAGACAATATCACCAAAGCCGTCAGTAACCTGTGCCAAAAAAACAGAGATTTCATTGTTACGCGCAACTATGTCGGTCCGGACCGCACAGGATTTAAAACTCTCAACGGAGAGAATGCCCCTGTTTTTTCCGCTCCCAATACACTGGCAACAAAACTGCTTCATAACCAAAGCAACAATGGAGCACTTGAACAGATAGAGGACGGCAAAAATCGTTTTAACGAGATCAAAATGGAACGCCATCTGGTGCAGTTGGCTTGGTTGATGGAACGTCTGCATGCCCAACAAGACAGTCCCTATGACGTTAACTATATACTGGATTGCGTTGATACATCGCTTGAAGATTTATCAGACCGTGCCGAACATAGTCGTTTTTCAGAGTCCAGCGATACCTGTGACGCCATGAGAAAACTGATCTGCGCTCTCAGAGAAGATGAAGTTCTTCCTGAACGACTGGAAGATATGGAACAATTCTATCTTGAACTGCGTCAAAACATTCCCTTATCGTCACAAGGTTCCAGTTCAACCCAACCTATACTGTGAATTGCCCACTGGACGAAATCAAAAATCTTATTACATTAAGGCTACTTTCGTTCTTCACTTTCAACAGGGGCCAGTTTTTCATGACAGAACGTGTTCAGCTGCGCCATGTCTATTATGAAATGCGCAGATACGGTAAATATCTACGTGTCCATGCCATTGACCCGGACAGTGGTATAGAAGCCATTGCCACCGGTTTAGCCACCATGGGAGAACAAGCCCTGAAACGTAACGCCAAGCATAAACTTGAATACATCCTGACAAAAAAGAAAAAAGAAGCCCAAAAGGGTAGAACCGACTGGATTGCCTGATAACGGTGTGCTACACAAACGCCAAATACAGACCAATGATAAGGATCATCAATCATGGCAGCGCAAAAAATTGCAATCGCCTGCGATCATGGTGGGATCGGACTTAAAAAGATTCTGGCTGACGCGCTCAAGGAAAAAGGGTTCGATGTACTGGACTTTGGCTGCAACAGCGAAGAGTCAGTCGATTATCCCGATTACGGCTATAAACTGGCACAAGCCATTAAAAATGGTGATGTGGAACGTGGCGTTGTTGTCTGCGGTTCCGGCATCGGCATTTCCATTTCCGTGAACCGTTTTCCCGAAGTGCGCTGTGCGTTGATACATGACGCCTTGGGCGCACGCCTGTGCCGTGAACATAACAACGCAAATGTCATCGCCTTTGGGGACCGCACCACAGGCGTTTCCACGGCTCTTGATTGTCTCAATATCTTCCTTACGACTGAATTTGAAGGTGGTCGACATGCCCGCCGTGTTGAAAAACTTTCTAACCCGCCGCTTTGAAGCATAGGTCTTAAAAGCATTTTTCTTTTATCTGCTTATCTTAGAAAGGCTCATATAAATGTCTTTTGAAAACTTCTTTACGGCCACACTGGCCGAAAACGACCCCGAAGTTTATGCTTCTGTTCGCGAAGAACTGGGACGTCAACAAGACCAGATCGAATTGATCGCTTCAGAAAACATCGTCTCACGTGCCGTGATCGAAGCTCAGGGCACAATCCTGACCAACAAATATGCCGAAGGCTACCCGGGACGTCGCTATTATGGCGGTTGCGAATATGTTGATGTGGCTGAAGGTCTGGCAATTGAGCGCGCCAAAAAACTGTTTGATTGCGCTTACGTCAACGTTCAACCTCACTCTGGCGCTCAGGCCAACGGTGCGGTTTTTCAGGCATTGGTCAAACCGGGCGATACCATCATGGGCATGACACTGGCATCCGGTGGTCACCTGACACACGGTGCCCCGCCAGCACAATCAGGCAAATGGTTCCATGCTGTTCAATATGACGTGTCGCGCGAAACCCATGACATTGATTATGACGCCGTTGAAAGACTGGCCCTTGAAAACAACCCGAAACTGATCATCGCCGGTGGATCTGCCATTCCGCGCCAGATTGATTTCAAACGTTTCCGTGACATTGCCGACAAAGTCGGGGCCTTGCTGATGGTGGATATGGCCCACTTTGCCGGTCTGGTTGCCGGTGGCGTGCACCCGAGCCCGCTGCCTTACGCAGATGTTGTCACCACAACCACTCACAAAACCCTGCGTGGCCCACGTGGCGGCATGATCCTGTCCAACAACGAAGAAATTGGCAAAAAGATCAATTCTGCCGTTTTCCCCGGCCTGCAAGGTGGCCCGCTGATGCACGTTATTGCCGCAAAAGCTGTTGCCTTTGGCGAAGCCCTGCGTCCCGAATTCAAGGATTACGCAGCTCAGGTGGTGAAAAATGCACAAGTGCTGGCCGCAACTTTGGTAGAACGCGGCTGTGACATTGTGACCGGTGGAACGGATACGCACCTCATGCTGGTTGACCTGCGCCCAAAAGGCGTGACCGGTAAAATGGCCGATGCTGCACTGGAACGCGCAGGGATCACCTGTAACAAAAACGGTATTCCGTTTGACCCGGAAAAACCGATGGTAACATCCGGTGTCCGCCTGGGTACACCTGCCGGTACAACACGCGGTTTCAAGGAAGACGAATTCAAGCTGATCGGTAACCTGATCAGTGACGTTCTGGACGGCCTTGCTGCCAATGGTGAAGACAATAATACAGAAGTCGAACAAGGCGTTCGTGCCAAAGTCGGCGAACTGTGCAAACAGTTCCCGGTCTATAAAGACTTCTAAGGCAAAACCTTAAGGAACGAATGACATGCGCTGTCCTTTTTGTGGCAACCACGATACACAGGTTAAAGACTCACGTCCCACCGAGGACAGCGCAGCCATTCGCCGCCGCCGTTATTGTCCGGCTTGCGCCTCACGTTTCACCACCTTTGAACGCGTTCAACTGCGCGAACTGGTCGTAGTAAAACGCGATGGAACAAAAACACCATTTGACCGTGAAAAACTGCTGAATTCAATTCAGATCTCATTGCGCAAGCGCCCGGTTGAAGCAGATCAGATGGAACGCATTGTCAGTTCTATCCAGCGCCAGCTTGAAACATCCGGTGAAACAGAAATCAACTCCAAGATCATCGGTGAAAAGGTGATGGAAGTTTTGCTGGAATTGGATAAAGTAGCGTACGTACGTTTTGCCTCTGTCTATAAAGACTTCCGTGAAGCGAAGGACTTCGAGGACTTTGTCGAAAATTTGGGAACACATAAAGAGTAAAGGCCCTGATGCGGCCTTGAATGATGAAAGCTATATGCGAGGTGCACTTGCTCTGGCTCGCCGTGGGCTGGGTAATGTCTGGCCCAACCCTGCTGTAGGCTGTGTGATTGTTAAAGAAGGCACCATTATCGCTCGTGGTTGGACCCAGCCCGGGGGGCGACCCCACGCTGAAACCGAAGCCTTAAGCCGGGCAGGGGAACTAGCCCGGGGGGCCACGGCTTATGTCACCCTGGAACCCTGTTCCCACCATGGCAAGACACCGCCTTGCGCCGAAGCCTTGATCAAAGCCGGGATCAAGCGTGTGGTTGTCGCTGTCGAAGACCCGGATGAGCGGGTATCGGGGCGTGGCATCAAACTGCTTAAGGAAGCAGGCATAGAGGTCACGCAAAACATCTGCCGGGATGAAGCCATTGAAATTAATGAAGGCTTTTTCCTGAAAGTTTTACATCAGCGTCCTCTCTTCACCGTTAAAATGGCAACAACTCTGGACGGGCGTATTGCCGTTCATACAGGCCAGAGCGAATGGATTACCGAACAACCTACACGCCAGCAGGGGCATCTGTTGCGCGCCAGTCATGATGCCATCATGGTCGGCATTGGCACTGCAACGGAAGATAACCCGCAACTGACCTGCCGCCTGCCCGGACTGGAAGATCAGTCCCCCGTGCGTATTGTCGTGGACCGGCGCATGCGCCTGCCGCTGACCAGCAATCTGGTCACACAGGCCCATAAAATTCCTACATGGATGATCACTTTGGGCGATCAGGACCATATCCGTGCAGAAGCCTATCGCGAAGCCGGTGTGGAATTAATCACCCCGACACACATTACAGAAAGTGAAGGCGGCATCACCCTGAACTGGGTTGCGCAGCAACTGGCTGAACGTGGCATCACACGCGTTCTTGTTGAAGGTGGAAGCCATCTGGTTGCAGCCCTCATGAGACGTCGACTGGTTGACCGCCTGTGCTGGATGCGCGCCCCGCGTATGATGGGTCATGACGGTATACCGGTTGCGCAAGCCTTTGGCGTAGACCATCTTGAAGAGACACCCTTTTTTGATCGTATGCAAACCTTCGGATCAGGCGATGACCTTGTGGAACTCTATCGCCGCCGCGATCAGAATCTTCTTTGAAAACAACGCAAACAGAAAGATCAATCACTATGTTTACCGGCATCATTACAGACTTGGGACGTGTTAAAAGCGTTGAAAAAAAAGGCGATACTCATTTCACCTTTGAAACGTCTTATGATATGAGCAAAGTCGATATCGGCGGTTCCATTGCTTGCAACGGTGGCTGCATGACGGTTATTGAAAAAGGTGAAAACTGGTTTGCCATCACAGCTTCTGAAGAATCGCTATCCAAGACCACAATGCGGCAATGGCAGGAAGGAACACCTGTCAACTTTGAACGTGCCTGCCGCGTAGGTGATGAACTGGGTGGGCATATCGTTTCCGGCCATGTGGACGGGGTTTGCGAAGTGGTTTCCATCACCGAAGAAGGGGAATCACACCGCTTTCAATTCCGCAGCCCTGAAAATTTAAAAAATTTCATTGCGCCGAAGGGCTCAGTTACGCTAAACGGCGTGTCTTTAACGGTCAACGAGGTTGAAGATGATCTCTTCGGGATCAATATTATTCCTCACACCATGTCCGTCACGACCTTCGGTTCAACAAAGGTCGGTGATTTGATCAACCTTGAAATCGATATGCTGGCACGCTATGTCGCCCGCCTGCTGGAAAAGGATATTAAGTAAAGTGAGCGAATATAGTCAATATTTGTCCAGCATCGAAGAAATCATCGAAGATGCCCAAAATGGCAAGATGTTCATCCTTGTGGATGACGAAGATCGCGAAAATGAAGGTGACCTGATTATTCCGGCTGAAAAATGCGATGCCGATGCCATTAATTTCATGGCGACCCATGGCCGGGGTTTAATTTGTCTGGCCATGACAGGAGAACGCATTGACCATCTTGGTCTGCCCTTGATGACCACACATAATGCCTCACGTCATGAAACGGCTTTCACCATTTCCATCGAAGCTCGTGAAGGTGTCACCACCGGGATTTCTGCGGCAGACCGGGCCTTAACGGTCGGGGTTGCCATTGCCCAGCAATCCACCCGTGCCGACATCGCCACCCCGGGCCATGTTTTCCCATTACGCGCCCGTGATGGCGGCGTTCTGGTTCGTGCAGGCCATACAGAGGCTTCTGTCGATATTGCGCGCCTTGCCGGTCTGAACCCGTCAGGTGTGATTTGCGAAATCATGAATGATGACGGCACCATGGCCCGCATGCCCGATCTGGTGAAATATGCCAAACGGCTTGACCTGAAAATTGCCACCATTGCCGATTTGATTGCCTATCGTCGAAAGCATGACCGCATTGTTGAGAAAAAGACACAAACCAAGCTCAACAGCATCTATGGCGGTGAATTCGACATGCGTGTTTATACAAACAATGTTGAATATGCCGAACATGTCGCCCTTGTTAAGGGAGATATTACAACAGATGAACCCGTGCTGGTACGTATGCATGCGCTAAATGTTCTTGATGATGTTCTGGGCGACCATGGTGCGGGTAAAGCAAAAGAATTACATAATTCCATGTGCCATATTGCCAATGTTGGTCGCGGTGTGATCGTTCTCTTGCGCGAACCCCAACGTTCCAGCCTGTCGGAACGGGTGGAAGCGCACGCATCGGGGCGCAAAGCTTCCGGTCAGTTGCGCGATTACGGCACTGGTGCACAAATCTTGCTGGATTTGGGGATTACGGATATGATCCTGCTTTCCAATTCAGAACGAAAAAACATTATCGGCCTTGAGGGTTATGGTCTAAAAATCGTCGACCAGCACTCTATCCCGGCTTTGGAGGACTAAATGGATAAACCGCGTATTTTTGTGGCCGAAGCCCGTTTTTACGATGATATTGCCGATGCTCTCTTTGCGTCTGTCGAACAGGAATTTGAAGGCAAAGGCTATGAACTGAAACGTTTTCAGGTTCCCGGTGTTTTTGAACTGCCTTCAGCCTTTTCCTACGCCATCCGCGCAATGGAGATTGGGGCGGCGGGGTCTCGCTATACCGGTTTCATCAGCCTCGGCTGTGTCATTCGGGGCGAAACAACCCACTATGATGTTGTGGTCGATGAAACATCACGTGCCCTGATGGATATCAGCGTTAAACACAATCTGGCCCATGGTTTTGGTATGATCACCTGCGAAAACCGTGAACAGGCTCTGGCAAGGGCCTATCGTGACCAGAAAGATGTCGGTGGCAAGGCCGCGCGTGCCTGCCTGCGCATGATTGAACTGAAAAAAGAACTTCACCTGCTGCCGAGATAAAAACATGAGCAATTCACCAAAAAAAAATAAAGCCGTTAAAAGAAGTTCTGCCCGTCTTGCGGCAGTTCAGGCTCTTTATGAAGTTGATCTGTCAGACAGCCATGTTGATGATGTCCTGATTGAATTCCAAAAAACCCGCTGGGATACCCCGCAGGAAGAAGGCGATGAAGACCGTGCTTCCAGCCCGCTGGCAGAACCGGACAAGCAATTGTTCAGCGACCTGCTGCGCGGTGTCAGCAAACGTCATCAAGAACTGGAAGAAATGGTTGCAGGCGCCCTGTCAAAAGAATGGACACTAGACCGTCTGGAACATATCGTGCGCCTGATTTTAATGTGTGGTGCCTATGAACTTTACATCCGTCAGGATGTCCCGCCGCGCGTTGTCATTACCCAGTATGTTGATGTGGCACATGCCTTTTTTGAAGGACCGGAACCCGGCTTCGTCAACGGCGTTCTGGACCGTCTTGCAAAAGTCTTGCGCCCGGATGATTTCCAGAAAGGCTGATTTTCGTGATCGGCGAATTTCAACAGATTTATAAATACATGGCTCCTTTGGCTGAAAAGGCCGAAGGAGCTTTTGCATTAAGAAACGATGGTGGCGTTTTTCATCATGGTGAAGATGAAGAAATCGTTGTCACGACAGACACCCTGATTGCCGGTGTACATTTTTTTGCCGATGATCCCCCCTTTGAACTGGCCCAAAAAATTCTCGGGGTAAATTTATCCGACCTTGCTGCAATGGGGGCAACCCCCAGATACTACACACTCAATACATCATATCCCGGTAACATCACAGAAGACTGGATAGCCGCTTTTGCGCGGGGTTTGCAAACAATGCAGGATAGATACGGCATCACTCTGCTGGGCGGTGATACAACCAGAACACATGGCCCCGCCTGTTTTTCGCTAAGCGCTTTCGGCAGTATAACAAAAGGACAAGCCTTGCCCAGACTCGGGGCAGAGCAGGGGGATTTGATCTTTGTCAGTGGAACAGTCGGAGACGGCGCCCTGGGGCTGCTTGCCAAACAAGGTAAACTTCAGGATGAAACCGGCTTTCTGCAACAACGCTACCATATCCCTCAGCCACGCTGTGCCCTTGGGGTAGCTCTTTGCGGCCTTGCAACCGCCTGTCTGGATATTTCAGACGGTTTGATTTGTGATCTCGGACATTTCAACATAGGTGCCGATATCCACCTCTCCATGCTTCCCTTATCTGAAGCAACAAGAAACGCCGTTACACAGGATTCTCTGCTTTGGCACAGTGTTTTAAACGGTGGTGACGATTATGAACTGCTCTTTTGCATCAAAGAAGACAAGGTCGCAGAATTACTTGAAAGATCACAGAAAACGGGCACCTCTGTCACGCAAATCGGCAGAATAACAGGCACACATAAAATCCGTATCCTTGACCAGAACGGCCATGAATATCAGGAAACCGGCTCTGGATACCGTCATTTTTAGCTGAGAACCTTGCATTCAGGCCAGAGGCTGACGATAATAGCCGCTAATCTATTGAGGGCTCAGGGAAATATAATGAAAAAAGTCATCCTCTTTCTCGTCTTACTGATTCTAATGGTCGGCGGCGCCATTGGGGCATTGTATTTTCTTAAACTGGGGCCCTTCGAAGAAAAAATGCCCGCACCGAAAACGCAAGAAGAACTGGAACTTGAGAAAAAGGCAACTTCCGCAACACTGGCAATCAAACCCTTTACAATTCCCATGTTTCAGGGGGAAAGGATCGCAGGCAGCATTCAGGTTCAATTTGAACTTGAAATAGATATCGGCGCAGAAGAAACCATCAAGGCTAAAATGGTGCGCCTTGAAGATGCCTATATCAGAGATTTATACGTTTTCATGCCGCGACTATTGCGCAACAAGGAAACACTGGATATCGCCGCCTTGAAAAAGCGACTGTTACGGGTCACAAAAACCGTCCTAGGAGAAGATGCAACACTTGTCCATGACGTACTGGTTCAATCCGTTGCCGACAACCCCGGTTAACCCATCGTATCTAAGGCATTGATGGCATCTGAAGCAAGGGTACAACTGACAGACATCCCGCGCTCATAGTTTACTTTGGTCGCCATACCATTTTTAAAAATCATAAAACAGCGGTTCATGCGTTCACCCACGCCAAGTTCCTGTGCGCTAAAGGCCATCCCGCTGGCTCGGGCAAAATCACCATTCCCATCAGATAACATCATCACCTTGTCACCAACGCCATGCTTTAGCCCCCAAAGATACATGACCCATGGGTCGTTAACAGCTACACCGATAATCAGGTCAATGCCCTGCGATTTAATGTGGGCTGCATTTTCTACAAAACTGGGCAGGTGGGTACCGTCACAAACCGGTGTAAACGCACCGGGAAAACCGACAACCAGTATATTTTTCCCTGCGGCCAGATCCGTAGTGAGGTAATCAACAATCACCCCCTTTTCAAGCCGACGCAAACGGACAGAAGGAATACGTTCACCAACTTGCAGGGGAGAAACAGCCATAGCTTACTCTTTGTTAAAACGGCCCAGGTTACCAAAAATCTGTTCAAAGAACGTCAATTCGTTACCCGCTGTCGGTGTGCTGCGTTCAACGAACTTGATATCACGACCCGTCTGGTTGTCATTTTCGTTGACCCATTCCACCAATCCGGTTTTATCGAATTTGACCTGAATGACAGTACGGTCCAGAATTTTCGGCTCCAGAAACGCATAATATTCAACACGCTCACTGATATAATACCAAGATTCTCCGCCAAAGGTTGAAAAAGTGGAAGGCGTCCCAAGAATTTCCGCGACATCACGGGCGTGAACCTCACCGGGAACAACTTCTGCCAATCTTTCCTTCGAGGGCAGGTTGCCTCTTGTGGCATATTGGGATGAACACGCCCCTAAAAACAACAAGACACCCAAAAGCGCAGCCAGCCCCAAAACAGACCCTGAACGAAACCTTTTTACCATCACGATCGACAAACCTTGATTTTTCACTTTGATAAGAGCACCTACAATATCCTATAAAGCCACTGGATCAAGTTTTATTCGTGGGATATCCGCTTTCATGATTTTTTCTAAACTGTTTAAAACAAAACCTGCCTTTCAGGAAGAAATACAGTCTCTCTACAGGGCAATGGTCGCACAGGCACGCCAGCCGGATTTTTATGCCAAGCTTGAGGTTGCCGATACCGTAGAAGGCCGTTTCGACATGATTTTGCTGCATGCCTTCATCATTTTCCGCAAACTTAAAACGGGCGGAGAGGCAACCGAACCATTTTCTCAGGCCCTCTTTGATCTCATGTTTGCCGATATGGACCTCAACCTGCGCGAACTGGGTGTTGGTGACATGGGGCTTGCACGCCGGGTGCCCAAAATGGCAGAAGCTTTTTATGGCCGCATCAAGGCCTATGAAGAAGGTCTGGGAACTGACGATGAAGATGCCACACTGAAAGCCGCACTGGATCGCAACCTCTATCGCAAAACCCCCGTCAGCGACGAATCACTTGGTAAAATGGCCGCTTATCTGCGCCGCGAAATTGACCAAATGGACAAAACTGATTTATCCTCCCTACAAAACGGGCAGGCAAGTTTTGGCCCTCCACCAACCGTGAAAGCCTAAAAGATGACTGAGCAAGATTTTTCCCGCCCGTTTCAGGTTGATAAACTTGGTCCCAATCCGAAGAAAATTCACATTCAAGCTGATGAAACGGAATTAAAGGCATTAAAAAAACGCTTTTCATTGGACGAAATTGTCAATTTTGAAGGCGAGGTGATGTTGCACCGTCTGTCCGGTAAAAAAATAGAAGTCCGTTTTCAGGCACAGGCTCATATCACACAGGAATGCGTGGTCACCTTTAAACCTGTTGAAACGGACATTAAACTGGAGTTTGTACGCATCTACGATTCTTCGTTAGCGACTGAAAATGAAGAAAAAGAGATAGAAATCGACATTGAATCAAGCGAAGAGCTTGATCCCATCATAGATGGTATGATAGACCTCGGCCAAGCTTTGGCAGAAGAGCTTGGGCTGGAGGTTCCTTCTTTCCCGCGTGCGGATAATACCGAGTTTCAGGAATTCGGTATTGGCCCGGAAATTACACAGGAAGAAGTCAATTCCAGCAATCCCTTCTCCGTTTTGGCTAAATTAAAACAGAAAAGTGACTGAAAAGGGCATTATGCACTTGCCCTATGTGACACTTTCGTTTAAATAACCGCCTCCCTCGTTTTAGAGCACATATTAACAGAGTACAGAATTATGGCTGTTCCTAAGAAGAAAGTATCCACATCCCGCCGCAACATGCGTCGTTCACACGATTCATTGAAGGCATCCGTTTACAACGAATGCCCGAACTGCGGTGAGCTGAAACGTCCGCACCACGTTTGTTCCGAGTGCGGTCACTACGATGGCCGTGAGGTAGTCGACGCCGAAGCCGTTTAAGACCGCTTCGTCGAAAGGATTGTCTCTTGCCAGATGTAATGACGCTAGCCATTGATGCCATGGGGGGCGATGATGCCCCAAATATGGTTGTTGAAGGGCTCAGCATCTGCAAAACAAAGCTCCCTGGTGTTCGTTATCTCCTAGTGGGGGACGAACGTCAGCTGGAGCCTTTGTTGATTCAGCACCCCGATGTACGTGACATAGTCACCATCGTTCATACCGATGAGGTTGTCACCAATCAGGACAAGCCCGCCGTTGCACTTCGCAACCGGCGTAACTCGTCCATGCGTCTGGCCATCAACGCGGTTAAAGAAGGGCGGGCTGCCGGCATTATTTCCGCAGGCAATACCGGTGCCTTGATGGCAATGGCAAAGTTTGTTCTGCGCACACTTCCCGGCATTGATCGCCCTGCCATTGCAACCTATCTGCCCCATATGACGGGTGGCTCGGTGATGCTCGACCTTGGTGCGAATGTGGAATGCGATGCAGATAACCTGACGCAATTTGCCGTTATGGGTGAAGTTTACGCGCGCAATGTTCTGGGCTTGCAAAAGCCGAAGGTCGGCATCCTCAACATTGGGGAAGAAGACCTTAAAGGTAATGATTCGGTTAAACAGGCCCACACAATCCTGCGCAACACCCCGCTTGATATAGATTTTTACGGTTTTGTTGAAGGTGATGATATCGGCAAAGGCACAGTCGATGTTGTCGTTACCGATGGCTTCACCGGTAATGTCGCCTTAAAAACGGCAGAAGGTACCGCCCAGTTGCTCGGCTATTTCCTGAAAGAGGCCCTGACCGGAAGCTTTTTGGGTAAACTCGGTGCGCTGATCGCCAAACCGGCCTTGATCAATTTTAAAAATAAAATGGACCCACGCCTCTATAACGGGGCGATGTTTCTGGGATTAAATGGAATTTGTGTAAAAAGTCATGGCGGAACAGACGCATTAGGGTTTGCAAATGCGGTCACAGTCGCTCATGATCTCGTCCATCATGGCTTTAATGATCTCATCAAAGAAGATCTGGAGCATCTGATGGATGCCCATAACGGCAATCCTTCATAACAATAATCAGGGGCGACACACTTCATGGCGTTACGTTCAAGAATCCTCGGTTGCGGTTCCTACCTGCCCGAAAACATCGTTACCAATGACGAACTGGCTAAAACAGTCGATACCAGTGATGAATGGATCACGGCACGCACCGGCATCAAACAGCGCCATGTCGCCGCAGAAGGGGAACTGACCTCCGATCTGGCCCGCAAAGCCGCTCTCAACGCCATTGAACATGCCGGTATCGACGTTCAGGAAATTGACCTGATCGTGCTGGGTACCACCACGCCGGACAACACCTTTCCTTCTACAGCCACCAAAGTACAGGCACAGCTTGGTTTGACTCACGGCTTTGCCATGGATGTACAGGCGGTCTGTT
The DNA here is from genome assembly GCA_050297075.1 of Terasakiella sp. GTDB lineage: Bacteria > Pseudomonadota > Alphaproteobacteria > Rhodospirillales > Terasakiellaceae > Terasakiella. Next base: position 172,509 of record JBNKSC010000011.1, on the reverse strand, counting down.
CCGGTTTTATGTATGCCATGGCCACGGCTGATAATTTCCTCAAGGCCGGGCAGGGCAAAACCGCTTTGGTTATTGGCGCGGAAACCTTCACCCGCCTGCTGGACTGGGAAGACCGCACCACCTGCGTTTTGTTCGGTGACGGGGCAGGGGCCGTGGTTATACGCGCAGAAGAAACCGAAGATGATGAGGCATCCGGGATTCTATCCACACATTTACATTCGGATGGTCGCTATCAGGATATCCTGCTGGTCGATGGCGGCCCCGGCCTGACACAAACCACCGGCCATGTGCGCATGGCAGGCAAGGAAGTTTTCCGCCATGCGGTCGTCAACCTTGCAGAAGTGGTTCGTGAAGCCTTGCAAGCAAATGGTCTGAGCGCTGACGATGTCGACTGGATTGTCCCTCATCAGGCCAATAAACGTATTCTGGACGGCACCGCAAAGAAACTGAAAATTGACGAAAGCAAGGTTGTCGTTACAGTGGATAAACATGCCAACACCTCGGCTGCTTCCATTCCTCTGGCTCTGGATGCTGCGGTGCGTGATGGACGGATCAAACGCGGGGATCTCCTGATTCTGGAAGCCATGGGTGGCGGTTTGACCTGGGGTTCTGCGCTGATCCGCTGGTAAACTTTAATCACGTTAAAATCACATTAGACAAACCTTTGATATTGACGGATTAATCCAGCTCAGGTACCGTTAAGTTTATGTTTATTGTCATAGCATTGCGAGGATCGCGACATGAGTGAAAACACCATCACACGCGCCCAACTGACCGAAGCAATTTATCAGGAAGTCGGTTTATCCCGTAATGAATCGGCCGATTTACTTGAATCCGTACTGGATATGATCGCCGATACACTGGCCAATGATGAAACGGTAAAAATCTCCTCTTTCGGCAGTTTTTCCGTTCGCTCCAAAGGCCAACGCATCGGGCGCAACCCCAAGACAGGTGAGGAAGTTCCGATCCTGCCGCGAAAAGTACTGGTTTTCAGACCGTCTCAGGTTTTAAAAGCCCGTATCAACGAAGAATAAGTGACCTGTAGTAAAGTCGGATAGGAATGAGCAAATCTGTTGACGCATTTCGCACCATCAGCGAAGTGGCTAAGGAACTCGGCCTTGCAACCCATGTGCTGCGTTTTTGGGAAAGCAAATTCCCGCAGATCAAACCGCTCAAACGTGCCGGTGGTCGTCGCTACTACCGTCCCGAAGATGTCATTCTCTTACGCCGCTTGCAGGAACTTCTCCATGATGAAGGCTACACCATCAAAGGTGTGCAAAAGCTTTTGCGCGAGGAAGGTGTGCGCAAACTTGTCGCAGATGACCCGGAAGACGATATTGTCTCTGAAAGTGAAGAACCGAATTCTTCCTTTGATGCATCTGAAGCGGCGGCAAAGTCTTCGCAAGGGAGCCTTTTCGATACGCATCAGGTTGCCTCTCCCTCTGAAATGAGTGATCCTGCACTTGAAGATTCCTCCCTCCAGAACACCCAACCGGAAAATCAGGAAGAAGAAAGGGTACTTTCCACAGAAGAACCTTTCTCTTTGCCTTACAGTTCCGCTTTTGACGATGAAAGGGACCATGGCATCCTTCCTGAGGCGCCTGAACCGGAACCGGTTCTCTCACCGGATGCACCGCAGCCTCAAATCATCGTCAAACATGCCCTGAGCCCACAACAACGCAACCGCTTGCAGGAAATTCTCGCCGAACTTCAGGACATGAAAACCAAATCAACAGCGCCGCTTAAAAAAACGCACGGAATTGAAAACTAACCATTGCATCAAAGCCAAGCGCTCTATATATTCCGCCCCACAAAGATCGGGACATAGCGCAGTCTGGTAGCGCACTACACTGGGGGTGTAGGGGTCGTGGGTTCGAATCCCGCTGTCCCGACCATAGAGAAGGCCTTTAGAATCAAATGGTTCTAAAGGCTTTTTGTATTGAGTGATTTTTGAGGGTGGAGTTTTGGTCACAATCTGGTCACAACGGTCATCAAAATAAAGAAGGTTCACTACTTCCATTTCATTAGAAGTGGCCCATAAACAAATCCGTCAACTCTTCCAATTTTTATCTGATACCAATTTTTACCTTGAACCTCTGCAACCACATTTACTGCAGAGTTTGGCTTCAAAGTCCCAATTATTTTTGAATCACGATCCGGAAATTCTCTCACATTTACATTTCCCGCAACACTTGCAACAAAATTTATGCTTATTGTAGCGATATGAGTTCTTGTTTCATATACAGTAGAAACATCTTCGCGATGTTCTTCAAAATAATTACTACTCCTGAACTCACTCCACCCAGCATATAATAGAAGTGATATAGCGGCAAAAGCCAGAAGCACACCACCAGCACGCGAATCTGCCTTAAAAACCAACATTATTGCGATAAAACCCAAAATAAAGGGCCAAAATGTTGCTATAAACGTAATAACACTGGCCCAAAAGGCCATTATCAACATAAACGGGATCAACGATGCTAAGACTAAAAAGGGCATGTAATATTTTCCTAATTCACTCCCAAAACTCAACCCAAATAAGTTAAAGACCGAATACGGAAAAAACAATCTTAAAGAAGCCTTTATGCATTGATATACATTTAAAGGCGTGTATGGTTACTTAAATCCTTCATACACATAGGCCTGATCATGACCGCAAACATCCTTGGTCGCTCTCTTGAGCTTTTCTTTATCGACGGAAAACCAGATGGAATGCTTACTGCTGAAGTATTCAACTGGACGGGGCATGTCTTAATGACACCCAGAACACGAGTTGCAGAAGCTCTAAAACGCAAAGAGGCTAAATATACAGGTGTCTACCTCCTCTTCGGAGAACAAGATGATGAACCTCTTGTTTATATTGGCGAAGGTGAGGATATTTCCGACCGTATTCGCAATCATGATGTAAAGAAAGACTGGTGGACATCTGCCATTCTGATTACCTCGGCGGCCAATAACTTAAATAAAGCCCATGTTAAATACCTTGAGGCCCGGCTTGTTGAAGAAGCTCGAGAGATTGGGAAAATTGCACTTGAGAATGGAAATACACCAACCCGGCCTTCATTATCTGAAGCCGCTCAAGCCAATATGGAGAGTTTTCTAGAGTATATTTTCTTAATTCTGCCAGCTCTCCGAATTGATAGTTTCTTGAAAAAAGTTCGACCAACGATTTCTCCATCTAAGGACAATCAAGAAAATACCGTAGAAACGGTTTTCGAACTAAATCTCAAAAAGGAAAACATTACTGCATTTGCAAAGCTGTCAAATGGCGAGTTTGTGGTTCAAGCAGGATCAATGGCAAGGAAATCCTGGGTGGGTGATATGGCACACAAAACCCACTATTGGAAACTATACGAAGAACTCTGCCAACAGGGGGTGCTGACTGAAAATGGAAAACATAGGATATTCCAAGAAAGCTATGCCTTTTCAAGCACCAGTGCTGCCGGAGCAGTTGTAAACGGACGTTCGACTGCAGGGCCGATTGCTTGGAAAGTAAAAGGAACCAAACAAACTTACAAAGAATGGGAAGCAGAACGTCTCTCTGAAGAAAACACAGACGAATAGATCAGAGCCTGTCAGATTAGCTGTGTAAATGACCATCGTGTAAACGCCAGTTTGGAGGTGCCAGAAGATGGTTATCAACTAAAGAAGTTCTGACACTTTACCTAGAAGTTCCTGATTGGTGAAAGGTTTGGCAAGGACGCCATGGGCTTCCAATTGTTCGGCAACGCTCAGGTAGTCTTTCACGTTTATGCGTCCGCCCCCTGAAATCACGATCACTTTGGTATCGGGATAATTTCTTTTGGCTTCCATTAAAACCTCAATACCGTCTTTCTCCGGCATCACGACATCCGTAATCATCACATCAAATTTTTGCTGTGTCAGCTGTTTGATACCGGTCTTGCCATTATCTGCCGTTGTGACTTCATATCCTGCATCTTCCAAAACAATTGACAAACTTTCGCGGACAAATTCATCATCATCAATCAATAAAATTCGTGTCATTTTCTTTCCCCCCTCGTGACTTTATTCACTCGAGTGTTTGCGTCTTGTACTTGAGGATTTGGGTAACCGAATGATCATTTCAGTGCCTTCTCCCAATGTGGACTCAACTGAAATATGCCCCTCACGCCTCTCCAGAATTTCGCGAACCTGCCATAACCCCAAGCCTGTTCCCTGTCCCACTTCCTTGGTTGTAAAAAAGGGATCAAAGATTTTCCCAATTGTTTTTGTATCCATCCCTTTACCTGTATCACGAATGATAAATTCAACATTATTTTTCCCGGATTCAGTATGGGGGACCGAACGAAGCGTAAGCGAAATTTCCCCCATAGCACTTTCGATAGAATGAGCGGCATTATTGATCAAGTTGATAATCACGCTTTCCAGTTCGTCCGTCGAAATATTGATATTTCCGGTATTGTCCTCCAGGTCCATTTTAAAGTGAATGGAAGAAGGCAAGGAAACAGAAAGAATTTCTTCCAGTTTTCGCATTGTTTCAACCGGATCACAAATTGCAGAACGGTTACCTTCCTTGCGGGAAAATGCCAGAATTTTTGATACAGTGTCCTTTGCACGTGAAATACTGTTTAAAACCAGTTGAATTTTGCGAAACCCCTTCGATTGAGGGTCAATTTCAGACGACAGACTTTCTGCCATACTCAGGGCAGGTTGCAGCTGGTTATTGATTTCATGCGCAACGCCTCCCGCCAAAACCCCCAACGATTCAACTTTACGAGTATGCGCCAATTCTCGTTCGCTCGCAATACGTGCTTCAGAATAAGCCTTGATATACACATTTTGGCGATAGATCAACCAAGCCAGCGGCAAGGGGACACAAAGTAACAAGAGAATAATCTCATCAACTTCCCAATCTTCGTGACTTCTGGTGAAATCATACAATTCTTCAAAAGCATCAAACAAATGCAACAGGAGAAAAATACTTATAATTGAAATAATTGCGACAATAACATCACGCCGTATATCGTTTTTTATCTCCATGATTCCACTCATAAAATCCACGGTTTCATAAGTGGAATCATATATTGGATGCCCCAAAATGTCTATTAAGGACATTTCCTAGGACTGGGATTCTTTTTTATTTCTAAAGATTTCAAGAGGATGGTCATGGCCTTTGACCTGAATGTCTTCCGGCCCCTTCCATAGCTCACTGCGTTGCCCGCTATGACGCAAGGTACGTTCCTCCACCACGATCTCCCAGACATCGGCTGCGGAACATAAACGCGCTGCCAAATTGACCGTATCGCCGATAATGGTGAAATCCTTGCGGTCATCTGAACCGATTGTACAGGCCAGAACATCCCCGGCCTGAATACCGATGCCAATACCACGATGCAATTCCATTTGCGACAGGGTATCGATAATTTCCTGCGCTGCCTTCACAGCCCGTTTTTCACCGTCCGTCCCATCAAATTGGGCCAACACGGCATCACCAATCAATTTATCAATATCACCACCGTATTTTTTGATGATTTCAATTTGTACAGACATAATTGTATTTAGAAAATCAACAACATCACCCGGTGGCAAACTGTCTGCCAGACTGGTGAAAGAACGGATGTCCGAATAATAAATGGTTGTTGAAATCCGTGTCGGTTTGATTTCTCCTGTTTCAGAAACCAGAGAAGCCGCCTGAACGGTGCTGAAAGAAACAAACTGTTCAAGTTTTTTGCGAATGGACTGGAGCGCATTGGAACGTTCGTCAATATCGAACTGGGCTCTTTTGATCAGGCGGGTGAGATAGGCAAACAAGCCGAAGAACAAAATCGCTGGGACAACCACAGTCGGTAAAAAGCTTTTAAAAAGCAGTTCGTCCAGATAATTTCTTTTTTCATAGAGTTCAAAGACCAGACGAACATTCCCGGTCTTATCATACAGGGGAATGTAAAGTTCATTTTCCCCGGCCGCTTCCTTTGGCACAATCAAAGGCGTTCCATTGCGAAAAACCGGGTCCAGCACCGGATTTTTTTCAAACTCACCAATACGTTCCTTCTGCATGCTATAGAGCATCACTCTATCAGCGTTATAGAGTTTGAAACGGTCCGTCCGGCTATCCACAACAAGGCTTTCAATGACCTCAAGCAAAGCCAGTCCCTGTTCTGTTTGCATGAACAGGTCCGGGTGACGGCCCTGTGTCAATTCGGCCCAGGCTTGAGGGACTTTTCCTTTGATGTTCAGTTCAATGGTTTGAGCCCGGTTTGCCGCCAAATTCAGATAAATGCTTTCCGTCAGCGTTTTTGCCCCAAACAGGGCAAAAACGATCAGAACAAGCATGGACAGAAAAAGCCCTGGAATAATGCGCGAGTAAAACAGCCGTTTTAAAGGAAAAGGTTTTTGCAGATGGTCTGTGTTCAACACCATAGGTCTCACTCGCTACATCATCATCAAATATTCCCGGATTTCACCTTAAGAACCTGTTTGGTCACAGTCTGGTCAATCAATTTTGGGAACAGTCTTTGAATATAAAGGAAAAAGCGTTCTTTTGTAGGAGGATAGATCGTCGTAGCGCCTCTTTCAACCGATTTTATGATATGTCGCGCCACTTGTTCCGGGTGGTCCAATGCCATATCAAAGGGTTCAATCAGGTTATCGAATGCACTACTGGCTGTTGTTTTTGTTGCCCGGGGTGCGGCATAAATCACTTTAATCCCTTCATGGGCAAGTTCACGGCGCAATGCATCGCTCAAACCACGCAAACCGAATTTGGTGGCAGAATAAACCGCAAACAAAGGGTAGGCGATATCACCAAACATGGAGCCCGTGTTGACAATTGCCGGGCTGGAAGACTGACGCAGCAAAGGCAAAAACGCCTTGCATAACTGAATGGGCGCAACAAGGTTTGTGGTGACCATCTGATGAATATGTTCATCGCTCATTTCCTCAAGCCCCCCAACAGTGACAATGCCGGCATTATTGAAAATAACATCAATTCCGTTGAGTTCTTTTTCAACCGTTTCAACCAGCTTGCTTCTTTCTGCCGGAGATTGAATATCGACACTGCAACAAAAAGCGTTGTTCGTTTGAATAAAGTCTCGGGTTTGATGAAGCTTTTTCAGGCTGCGCCCAGCCAGAACAATCTCATTTCCCTTGGCGGCAAGCTCAACAGCCAGAGCTTGCCCGATACCTGAACCAGCCCCGGTAATAAGGATCTTTTTACCCTCAAGCTGCATTTTGCTGCCCCTTGAATTCACCTTCCAGTTCCCGGAAAATATCGCCGTAGAGTCTGTAAAAAACCTTGGCAGATTGAATGATAATTTCTTCCTGTTCCGGGTTATTCAGTTTATTGACCAGATCCGCAAAGAAATTCGTATGGCTGACATCCAGCGCCCCGTGGCTTAACAGATAGCTGAACCCTTTCTTGCCATCCCCACGGTTGAGCTTTTGGAAAATCTGTTGCGCTGCTGTGGTCGCCAGTGTCACAGACATGCCTTCCAGTACGTGCACCATCCCCAGCAGGGCATAGGGTGAAATATGTTCAATGGCGTAAGTGGCGTAGGCACACATGACCTGCGTGGGAACATACGGGGTTGCGTTCATCACCTCTTCCCGGTTTCCACCGAAATATTCAATATCATCCAAAATCCAGTTTTCATGACCTTTTTCTTCATCGATATATTCAATCAGGGCTTCACGAAAAGCCGTGTCCTTGCCGGAACAGCGTGACAAAGCCAGCCCCAACAACGGACAGGTCATTTTAACATGGTGATAGGCCTGCGTGAGAAAGGCAACGTAAGCTTCCTTTTCAACCCCGTTCTGTGTGGCCTGTTGGATGATCCCGACAGACATAAACTGTTCAGCCTGCGTGCGGGTTTCTTGATTCAGTCTTTCAAAAAAGGTCATGTTTGTGTTCCTATAGGTCAAAATGTGAAGCGATTTTCTTGCGTTTGGGGCGGCCGTTGGCCGTTAACATGTCCAAACCCACAAGGGTTTCCATGTCTGTAACAATTGTTTGTTGAGGCAGGGCATAGTCCGGGGCAGCCTGACAAAGTGTTCGTACAATCCGGCGGCTTTCTTCTGCGTCTTTAAAGGCCTCTTTATAATGCGGGTGGGGGATCACCAGTGCGGAGACAAAAGGGTTCTTTTCGGCAACAATAAAACAGCGTGCGATGCGCCAGTCGGCCAGCACCATTTTTTCCAGCCATTCCGGTGTGATGTTGCGCCCCATGGAGGTGACAATCACATTATCCTTGCGCCCGAAGACCTGCAAATAGCCATCTTCATCAATGGACCCCAGATCCCCCGTATGCCAGACAGTATCGGTTTTTCCTTGATGGAGGTAACCTTCCATCACGCAGTCCCCCTGAACAACAATTTCTCCGTTCTGGATAGAAACGTTACAGTCAGGTAAAACTTTGCCAACGGTTCCGGCTTTTCTGTTTTCAGGGCTGTTGACACTGACAACGGATGCACATTCAGACAGACCATAACCTTCATAGACAGGCACCCCTTGTGCCCATGCGCTTTCTGCCAGACCGTCCGGCACATGCGCCCCTCCAACGGCAACATAACGCAAGCTGGCCGGTGCCTGAGCTTTTTGCAGCATCAATGTGCCCACCCATCCTCTGAGCAGTTCCGGCACAAGGACTGTTGTACTTGGATTAAGCTGATGGGCCATCTCGCTTAATGATGCGAAATCACCTTTCATACAGGCCGGAAACAGTTGAGGTGCAACATGAACCGTGGCACCGATGCTTAAAGCCACACGGATCCCGGCAATCTGTTCCAGTAAAATGGAAAAGGGTAGAACGGATAAATGGGTATCGTTTTCATCTGCCTGACTGGTCTGTGCCAAAGTGTAGGCTTTTGCATCCAGATGGGAAACCGGGTGGATCACCCCTTTGGGCGTGCCACTAGAACCGGATGTATAAACAATCTGTGTGGCACCTTTCCTGAACGTCACATCTTCGCAACGCTCTGCCTGCCATGCATGGCTGGCAATGCCTTCAATGGGCGCAATACAAGGATCGTGAAGAATAAAATCAACTTCTGCATCACCAATAATATGCATGAGTTGCCCGGGTGAAAAAAACTCCGGCAGGGGTACAACACGCAAGCCCAGACCTTCAGCAGCAAGTAAGGCAGCAACCCAATGAGGCGAAGACGGGCCTAAAATGCCAATGGATTTACAATCAGCCGGAATTTTTGCCTGTATTCCCCCCATCAGGGTGATCAACATGCTGTAAGTTACATCTTCAGAGGCACAATGAAAGGCAACCTTTTGCGGGGCCTTTTCTGCCCATTCTTTAACTCTGTGAAAAAGATCATGCGCCATGGCTGTAGCCTTTGCGTGAAATCAGATAAAAAGAGCGAAGTAAACTTTCACGGTGCACTACACACACACTGGGCAGGGTATCGTAATAACGCCCCCAGGAATGGTTCACCCCCACAGCCTGAGAATCCGCATTGGCAAGTTCTTCAAAGGGCAGGTGTAAAAGCTTTAAGGCCTTGCGCAGACGCGTGGTCGCAGTAAAAACAGCGCATTCCATCTTCAAATCAAGACACCGTTCAATCACCATGAACAACAGGCGTAACATATGCTTGCCACTGCTACTGGCCAGATTGGTGACTTCCATGATTTGTTCCGGCTTCACCACCTTGCCGCAAGAGGCAAAGATCATATCTTCCAGTGGCAGATTTAAATAATGCTCACAATAGAAACCTTCCTTGCTTTGACGCAAACCAACGGAACATAAAACATCGTCCGTTTCATCAAGCAGGCAGAGAAGCTGGTCTGGAAAAGTGGGGATATGTGCATCGTAGGCACTAGCATAAACATGCTGGGTTGTACGTTCTACTTTCCCGCGCATAGGGTGCAAACTGTCGACCAATTCTATATGCATTTTGTTTTTCCTTATTTTTCAAAAGCAAAAACAAAATGACAGGTCAACCTGACAGCAACCTTACGGTCTTGAGGGGAAATTCAAAAAATAAACTTGCTGAACGTAAATTCGGAATATGAAAAATCGTCATACTGGCGTAGACCAGCATCCACAGCGTTTTAGACAACAAATTATAGACACTGGCCTTCGCCAGTGTGACAAAAGCTTTTTCTACTTTGACTTTAATAAACAATATATTGAGTCATATATATCCCGAGTTAACGTTCTTTATGCGTTTTCACCCGGAAAAACAATTTTAAAGACAGCACCACCATCCTGATGGTTGAAAACGTCTATTGTTGCATGATGAAGGCGCACCGCTTCTGCAACGATGGACAAACCAAGCCCGGCCCCCATATAAGCATTTTTTTCAGCACGCCAGAAACGCTTGAAAAGGTTATCTTTATTTTCTTCTGAGACCCCCATGCCCTGATCACGCACAAAGAAGGAAGGATGGTCATCAAGATGAACCGTGACCAGGGTTCCTTTTGGCGTATGGGACAAGGCATTTTCCACCAGATTACGCACCATATTGAACAGCACATCAGAATTTCCCTTTATGGGAAGAGGCTTTGCACTGCATACGAGTTCCAATGACTTGCCATTTTTGAGCGCAAGAGGGGTCAAAAGCCCGATGACATCCACCATAACCTTATGCAGATCAACACGATCTTCATCATTGATGATTGCCGCTTCCATTTGTGCGGCTTTCAACAACTGGGATGTCAGGCGGCTCATCACCTGCACATCCTTTTTCAGGGCGCGTGTCGTTTCGCTGGGTTCCAGACTGTCAATTCTGGCCAGCAGAACAGCAAGCGGCGTTCTGAGTTCATGAGCGGCATCCGCTGTAAAACGGCGCTGAAAATTAAAGCCCTGTTCCAACCTGTCCAAAACTTCATTAACCCCTTTGACAAGCGGTAGAATTTCAGAGGGAATCCCCTCTATGGGCAGGCGTTCCCCGGCATTTTCCGGACCAATTTTTGCCGCATGTGAGGAAACTCTTTTCAAAGGCATCAAACCATTGCGCAACACAAATACACTACAGGTGATCAGGCTTAAAAAGAAGAAAGGGATAAACCAGATAATTTTTTCAAAAAATTCCTCAGCCAGTGAATCAGCCAGTACATCATGGTGGCCTTCATCCTGCGCGACCTGAATAAAAACATTTTTACCGTCAACAGCATAACGATATCCGGCCCCGAAAAAGGTGATTTTGCGTTCAAAATCCTCAAACTGGAAGAATTCCTCATGCTTTAAATTTTCAGAATTATATAACGGGGCAGGGTCATTTGGCCGGGAATTGAACAAAACCTTACCGCTTGCATCCTGTACGCTAAACAGAAACAATCCTTCAGAGCTACTATAGGCATGCTGAAGAGACTCCGGCAAGCGAAGTTCCAACCGACCTGTTTTGTCAGCCTTTAAATAGCGCCGGATATGTTCTGCCTGACTGAAAAGTGTGCTGCCTTTCAGGTTTTCATTAATCGCCCTATATTCGTAAATCAGGGCTAAAACAGCGACCGCAAAAAAAATGGACAGTAAGAAAACCTGAAAAACAATAACATGGCGCACCAAAGAGGGGGATTTACTCATCCGCATTTCCGTCACTCAAGATATAACCGACACCACGGATGGTGTGAACACTGGCACTGGCTGCTGTATTGCTTAGTTTTTTGCGCAAGCGTGAAATGTGCACTTCAACTGAATTGGAACCTATTTCGTCATCAAAGCCATAAAGGCTTTCTTCCAGGGCAGATTTCGAAAGCACACGATTGCTTCTGCGCATCAGTTCTTCCAGTACGTCAAGTTCTCGCCGTGCAAGACGAATAACTTCGCCGGCAACTGTCACTTCGCGCTGGATGGTATCGAAAGACATGTTACCAAGAACAAGCTTTGTTCCCAGCGCACCACCCGGACGGCGCAACAAGGCACGTACACGGGCCAGAATTTCCTGAATTTCAAAAGGTTTGAGACAATAGTCATCAGCCCCTGCATTCAGCCCCTTGACCCTGTCTTCCAACCCATCGCGTGCCGTCAGGATCAGCACGGGAACATGGTTCTGGCTTTGCCGGACATTTTGCAAAACATCCAGTCCATCCCCATCGGGTAAGGACAGATCGAGAATAATACAGTCATAAACCGTGGTGGAAATGGCAGCCAGAGCGTCTTCGCGACACTCCACCCCATCAATTGCAAAGCCCTCTTTTTTAAAAGAGGACTGCAATAATTCATTTAATTCCTGGTTATCTTCAACAATAAGTATGCGCATCTATCGACCACATCAAACGCGTTTATAAATAATGTCGGAACCGTCCGACCCCTTAAAGCGAACCTGTACCAGACGGCCAGCTTCATTAAACCAGAGTTCGCGTTCCAATTCACCCATCAAACGGTAATGATCTGTAATTTGTTTACGCTCATTAATCAGTAAGGGATCACGGCCCATATGTTCAACACGGACCTTCATCTCATGGCCTTCAAGTGTGTTGATGATGGATGCACTCTTGAGGATATCCAGATTCCAGAGACTGGCCGGGATGGTGCTGTGAGATACCTGTATTCTTTCACCATCCGCTTGTCCGCTCAGGACATCACCATCTCTGGTAATGTCCAAGCGGTGCGCCGTCCCGTCATCATCGGTTTGAGATTGCAAATGTTGCAACAGGCCACTTTTCCATTGCTCTGTACTGCGATGATGAAATTTGTAAGCCGTGATAAACATGACTTTGACTTCAACATCTGTTTGAATTGAAACATTCAGGTTCTGTCCGTTTTGAGTGAAATGAATCTGATGGATACCGATTTTTTCACCATTACGCACAACATCAAAATTAAGGTCTTTCACCGTGTTTTCTGCCTTGGCGGCAAAACTGACCAGAGAGGTCAAAATCAGAGATAAAACAATAACGTTTTTCAAGGTCTTCATGGCTTCCTCTTACAAGATGTCCTGTGAATACTCGTTTCAATCCATTTTGCTTTGTTTTTTGCCTGTCACCATGGCCTTTACAAGGTTCTCACCATGGCGTTTGCTGGCAATGAAAACACCTGCCAAATGTAAAGCGACACATAAAACAAGGGCATTGGCCACGAACTCGTGAAGTTCTTCCACCCATTCGGTGCCCCAAAACATATTGGTCGTATACATATAACCGGTTGCACAAAGAACGCTCAGCCCCAGCAGAAGAACCACAATCATGGCCCCGCCAGCCGGGTTATGACCGAGATATCTCCCTTCCTTACCCTTGGAGATATCCTTGACATAAGACAAGGTTTCACCCGGAGATTTAACAAATTGGCTGAAGCGGGCATACGGCGAACCGATAAAACCCCACACCAGTCGGAAGGTAATTAACCCTATGATTAGGTAACCGACCACAATATGGACTTTTTCCAGATCATCCCCTGTTAACCAGGCTGTGACAAAGCAGGCGACGAGACTCCAATGAAACAGACGAACAAGAGGGTCCCAAACTTTTGTGAGGTTTTTCATATCAGTCGTCTTACTTGATGCGAACAATTTCAAGAGTTTTCGGGTTCAAAAAAACTTCTGCACGTTCACCATTTTTCAGTGCATACGCTTCGTAACATCCGTCTTCCATTTTTACTTTGCGGACTTTCCATCCCTCAGCTTCCAGTTTTTTGGTTACTGCTTCTTTCCCAACCCATTCACTTTCTGCAACTGTGCATTTTGCATCATTAGCAGCAAATGCTGTAGAGACAGTGAGAAAACCGGCTGCAACCAAACCAAAAAAAGCAAACTTATTCATGTTCTTGTTCCTAAAATGTAAGTGATGATGCAAAATAGGCAGACAACCTTACAGCAACCTTACAGCTTTCAAATGCTTGCTTTTTTATCTTCCAACACCATTGAGAAAGCTCAGCAATGATGCCTGAAAGTGTTGAAAACAGCCGTGATTGCTTGAAACTTCGAAATCTGTTTATTTAAAAAAATACAAATAAAAAAAAGACGAAAGGCGGCGGCGTTTCACCGTACCTTTCGTCTTTTAAGTGTTTATTTCGTTTCTTATATTCAGTTAAGCAGCGGCTGCCTGAACGAGTTCAGGGTTCGGAACCGGCTTGGTAATATGGTTGATATAATTAGACAGCGTCTTGATGGATGCACACAGGATGACTTCCAAAACTTGCTGATGGGCAAAGCCCGCATCAAAAAATTCCTGAAGGTCGTCATCTTCAAGCCAGCCGCGCTTGCGTAAAATTTTCAGAGCCAAGTTACGCAGGGCACGGTCCTTAAGGTCTTTGATCTCTGTATCGTTGATAATGGCTTCAATGGTTTTTGGATTTGCCTGAGCCATCTTTGCAACTGCCGTATGAGCGGTCTTGCAAAAATCACATTTGTTTTCAATGCTGATCACCAATTGAACAACTTGGGCCTGCGCTGCTGTCAAAGAGGATTTATCAATAATGCCCGCAAGGGTCATATAGGCTTCCACCGTTGTTGGCGCTTCTGCCATATAGGTAAAAAGATCAGGCACAAAGCCATATTTTTTCTGCACTGTTGCCAACTGTTCGGCTGCATCTGTATTTTTGGTATCCAGATTATGTTTCGGAAAGTTCGTCATCAGGGTGTCTCCAGACATTTTAAATAATTTCGAGGAAGGTATTGCTTTCATCTGGAGAAGAATATAGACGAGACTCTACGTACGCAGAATGCTATAAAGTACAAATAAATTGTTCAAGAGTACAAGAATGGAAGCATTATCGGAATTAATCAAACTCTTTCGCATGCATGTGGATGTCTATCACAATGCCCAAATTTGCGGAAACTGGCTTTATCGGGAAAGCCACCTTGGTGAAACCTGTTTCCATATGGTCACAAAAGGGGAGTGTGTTCTGGATGTTCCCGGGCACCTCACAACCGTTCTGAATTACGGTGACCTTGTGATTTTCCCCCGCGAAATACCACATACGATGCATCCGCTCAATAAGGCCCCAGAAGAGCAGTTTGTCATTCCCTTTGATGAGGCCAAGGATATTGAAGGCACGGGGATGCTTTGTGCTCAGGCCTGTTTTGACCATCAGGGCAGCTTCAACCTTCTGGATGCTTTCCCGGAAGTTTTCCTTGTGCGCTATAAGGAAGAAAACACTTGGTGCAATACACTTACCCATTTAATTATGGAAGAAAATGAAAACCCAACGCTTGCCTCCCAGGCGATTGTCAACCGGTTGTCCGAGCTTTTGTTCATCTATGCCTTGCGCCAACATCTGTTTGATACAGACCGTGCTTTCAGCATTCTGGCCTTATACGCTGACCCACGCATCCAAAAAGCCATTTCAGCTATTCATTCCAGCCCTGCTACGCCTTGGACACTCGAAATGCTGGCGAGCAAAGCCATGATGTCACGCACCGCATTTGCAAAAAAATTCAAAGAACTGAGCGGCTGGACGCCCGCCAAATATGTAACATGGTGGCGCATGCAACTGGCATGGGCAAAATTGTCGGAAGGGATGTTCAGTGCCGAAGTCAGTGACCTGATTGGCTATAAATCCGAAGCAGCTTTTTCACGGGCATTTGTGAAACATTTCGCCATTTCTGCCGGCAAGGTCAGGCAAGGAAGGCTTGGCGATTGAATTTTTGCCCTACTGTGCACTCAATCTGAAAATTTCAGAATTCATGTTCTGACCCAGCTGAATATTCTGACCTGACCCGTCAATCGCCTTTCTGGCATCAAGCGCAACTTTTTCCATCTTTTGCGCAACTTCGCCTGAAATACGGATTTGATCTTTTGCCAGTTCCGCAGACTGGGCAATCGTTGAATAGGATTCACAAATCAAATCAACCACCGCCTGAACACGGGTATGGCTTTCCAGACCTGTCTGCTGGGCAACCTGCATGGCACGGTTCAATG
This sequence comes from Terasakiella sp., assembly GCA_050297075.1. GTDB lineage: Bacteria > Pseudomonadota > Alphaproteobacteria > Rhodospirillales > Terasakiellaceae > Terasakiella. Next base: position 156,743 of record JBNKSC010000011.1, on the reverse strand, counting down.
TTTTTAATTGCTCCGTTACCGAATTGGCCGAACTGTTGAGTTCCTGAATCAATTGATTGATTTCTGCCGTGGCATTGGAAGAATCCCGTGCAAGCTTCTTCACTTCACTGGCAACAACGCTAAACCCTCTTCCTGCATCTCCGGCGCGGGCAGCTTCAATCGTTGCATTCAGTGCCAACATATGGGTTTGACTGGCAATATCGGCAATTTGAGTAGCCATTGAATCCACTTTCAGGAAATCCTGCTTAAAACCTTCCACGTGAGAATAAACCGTTTCGGTCATCTCGGCATTTTCAGTAATCACCCCGGACAGACTGCATATTTGATCCGCAATCACACGAGTTGATGAAACCGCATTGGTCAAGGATGTATCATTCTTTTCGCCGATGATTGTTAAAATATGATGTGAATTTTGCGAAGCCTGATGTGCCAGACTGACAACCTCATCCGCAAATGCGGCACGTTGGCGCGACGATATGTTAACTCTTTTTGCATTTTCCACAATTCGTTCGGTCAATTTTTCCAACCCGGAAAAATCTGTCTCTGCAACGACAGGATCAATCTTTACAGGTTCGGCAAGAACATAACCTTGTTGTTCCAACCTTTCAGAACCTTGGTGGTCTTCTTTAGCTTCCATTTTTCTTAAATGATATGTTGCCATGGCCCCACTGATTGAAGAAACAAAAAAGGGAACGGCAAAAGTCAATAAAACCTGCCAGATTTTAGGAGAACCACCTGCAAAAAATAACGGGGCCTGATTTATCATATTCAACAGTGCCCCAACCCCAACCGCCACAAATAGCGAACGTTTCATCACATGGTTGTTGCAGTAACAGTCTTGGAAAGAAACACGCGATACATTCATTATTCTGGCCTACTGTCAGGTCAACATTTCTTCTCCACAAGGAAAAGGAGCGGGGACAAGCCCCGCTCAAGTCCGGGGTCGGAGAAATCTTTCTCTGATAGCCTGTTCGTTCACACCCAGCTTCATGAGTTAGATTTCTTCTGGAAGGCAATATAGGTGACAGATAGCGTACATAGAATGCCAAAAAGTACAATTTAATTGCTTAATCGTACAAAGTTGAATTTATTCTCTCTCTTGTCCATCCAAAATGATCTGGCGAAATTGCCCATTAATCTCTGCTTGCGTAAACCGTTGCGTTATATGTCGCGGACAGTTCCAGTCAAAGGCCTCAACCCTTAAAAGCACGCCACGTTCTACGTGGGCGCGGTAATGCGGATTTTCCAATTTTGCCACACATTCCGGGTTATCCTGAGACTCAATCAGCTGTGCCCGGGCAAAAATCTTGAGTCGACGGCGGTTGGCGTAATCCATTAAAATCATGGATACCTGATCATTATCCGTCATATTCCCAACGCTGATATATTGGACATTCCCCCTGAAGTCGGCATAGCCGAGGGTTCTTTCATCCAACACTTTCAAAAAACCTGCCGGACCACCACGAAACTGCACATAAGGCCACCCCTCTGCATTAACTGTTGCCTGATAAAACCCATCACGTGCTTCAATGAATTCTTTTTCTTTTGAACCTAAAAGAGCCGGTGTACCCTCCCTTTGTTCCCAATTTGCATAGATATGGCGTGAACCTTGGCGTTCCTGTATGTCCTGAACGGTTGATGTAAAAGCGATCTCGGCAAAACGCTGAGACATGGCTTTCTCCTTGAAAAAGGGGCGGGGTGGGGCACCCCCGCCCAAGTTCGGGGGAAGTATATTCTTCTTAAGCAGCCTGTTCGTTGAGAGATACCTTCGGGAAGTCGATATCCACATGCGTCACTTTGCCAAGAAGATTGGTCAGGATATTCATCCCGACATGGGTAATGATCTCTACAATCTCAGCATCGCTGTAACCGGCCTCACGCACAGCATTGAATTCTGCCTGTGTCAGGTCACCCATATTGTCATTTAATGCTTTTGCAAATGTAACACCTGCCGCCGCTTTGACATTGTGGGAGGCCCCTTTGCGGTTGGCCGCCATTTCAGCACTATCCAACCCGGCTTTACGACCAATGGCCGTATGGGCGGACAGGCAATATTCGCAAGCATTCCCTTGTGCAACTGCCAGCGCTATACGCTCACGCGTTTGCGGGTCCAGTTGACCAGCTCCGGCAATTGCGTGCAGCCCCAGAAAAGCCTTCAATGCATCAGGAGAATGGGCGAAAATGCCCAGAAAGTTCGGCACCATGCCCAGCTTGGTTTGAATGGCCTCCAGAAGTTCACGTTGTTCAGTGTTTGCTGTTTCTGATGTAACGACAGAAATTCTGCTCATGATCTCTACTCTTTCTAACAATATTTCAAAATGGCATTTGCGCCTCGTCTAAAAAGAGATAGATTATTTATTGATAAGAATTAATAGATATAAATTACAATTTATAATTCCGAAAAATGGAATAATAATGATGGACCGTTTTCAAGCACTACGGGTTTTTGTCAATGTTGCAGAAGCAGGCAGCTTTGCCGGTGCAGCAAGGAACCTGAACATGTCTCCCCCTGCTATCACACGAGCCGTCTCGGCTTTGGAAGAACGGATCGGCACACGCCTGTTCATACGCACCACCCGCTCGGTACGCCTAAGTGAAAGCGGTGAACGTTTTCTGCATGACAGCAGGCGCATTCTCAACGATTTGGAAGAAGCAGAAGAAGCTGCAATCGGTTCACATGCCGCCCCCCGGGGCGACTTGAGCATAACGGCTCCCGTCCTGTTCGGGCGTATGTATGTCGCCCCTGTTCTGGGGCGTTTTCTGCACAGCTATCCTCTGGTCAATGCCCAAACCATGTTTGTTGACCGGGTGGTAAATATGATGGATGAAGGCATGGATATTGCCGTGCGGATCGGTTCTTTACCGGACTCATCGCTCACAGCCATTCGGGTCGGCCACGTTCGCCGGGTCACCTTTGCGGCCAACACCTACCTTGAACAATATGGCACGCCCCGGCACCCGCATGACCTAGTACATCATCAACTGATTCAGGCTCAGGCCTTGGGGTCATCTTCGGAATGGACTTTTCGTGAAAAAGGCACCCCGCTTAAAGTGCGTATAAAACCAAGGCTTCGCATGAACACCAATGATGCCATCATCACCATGGTTCAGGAAGGCTGGGGGATTTCCAGACTGCTATCGTACCAGATTGCCCCCTACATTTCCGACAATCAGTTCAAAATGATTTTATCAGACTATGAGGAAGCCCCCCTTCCGGTACATATTCTACATCAGGAAGGCCGTCTTGTTTCTGCAAAAGTGCGCACCTGTGTTGATTACTTGGTTGAGCAGCTTAGAGCCAATCCGTATTTAAACTAGATTCTCCAGTGAAAAACCGTTTTAAATCACCATTTGCGTTAAAGTTTAAAACAGTTAATCAATCAAAAATAAATAATCAACTTTTAGCTTTAACCTGTTTACACGCATAAATTACAATTCAACCCAAAGAACATAACCCAACTACAAATTAAATATGTTCATCAAAATATTTTTGTTACGTTTAAGAGTAGAGAAACGAAACAAAAAGATTATCCGCCATGCTACGCATTTTTATTTTTATGCTATTCATAGCAACAATATGCATGCCTTTTTCCACAAAGGCATATGCACAATGCCTGCGTTTTGCCCTTGGCTCCGGCAGTGCTTATATGCCGGCCTATGCACATGTTCTTTCCAATATTCTGTCACAAGACGGCATTTGCAATTCTGTAAAACTCTATCCTTCCAAACGGGCAACCACGGAACTTCTCAATGGTCGTGTAGACGGTGAGTTCGGTCGGATTCAATTTTACGGGCAAAACTTTCCCGGGCGGCTTGTTCGGGTAGACCCAGCCTTTTTTCACTATGAAGGTTGGCTCATTACGCGCAACCCCGCCATTAACAGCCTTGATCAAGTTACAGGACCGCTTGGGGTCGTACGTGGTTGGAAATGGATGCAACAGGTTGCCCAACAACTCAACATCCGCAAAATTGAAAAAACAAGTTCCATCGAAAACCTTGTCAAAATGTTCCACGCAGGCCGGGTTGAGCAGATTCTGATCTCAGATGTAAATCTCAAATTGCTGGGGCTGGAACATCAAAATTTCCCGCGTTTTAAAACCATCGACCTGAATCTTCATATCTGGCTGGACAAAACGAAAACCTCCTATCGCAAACCAATCGGCAAAGCCCTGACAGACTTTTTTGCTTCAGGCAAAACCCTATGGAGCGAAGCCCCCAAATATCACAAGAAAACACCAGAAAGCTGACTTTTTCACTCACTTATTGAAAGAAGACTTTGATAAGCAATCCTGTTTCACGATATCCTTACGCCGTAAAACAATGAAAATGAGGTAATCATGAGCGCGTTTGCCTTTGTCGTTTCTCCTGATGGAACAGCCCGCGAAATTGACATCAACACCATTAGTGATTTTTTTGCTGAAGAAGGGTATCTATGGGCCGATGCAGACCCGATGGAAAACCAGACATGTGAAACTTTATTTCCTTATTTCCAAATGGATAGCAGCCTTCAGGAAATGGCCCGAACCAATGCCTTGCGCCCGCGCATAGAAGAATTTGAAGACCACCTGTTTCTCTCTCTTCGCGGCGTAAACTACCATGATGAAGACTGCCTTGAAGATATGGTCAACCTTCGCCTCATTTTATTTAAAGATAAAATTCTGACACTGCATACGCGTGAACTTAAGTCCGTACAGGCTTTGCACACGATCCTGACACAAGGTAAAAAATTTAGCACCCCTGTCTTTCTACTGGCTCAATTGCTGGCTTTTCTGAATGAACGGCTGGGGTCTGAAATCGAAAAAATTGAAGATGACGTCACCCGCCTTGAAGAACTTTCTCTGGAAGGTGACCTCCAGAGCCATCAGGAAGGCCTGTCTGAACATCGCCGCATCTTGATCGGCCTGCATAAATACGTCACCACGCAAGCTGCTGTTTTACAAAGGCTTTGGACCAGCAGGCTTGGCTGGATCAAAAAACGTGAACGCGCAGAACTGAAAAATCAGGCAGAACGGCTCAGCACCCACCTTGATGAACTGGAAAACCTGCGCCAGCGCTGTAACGTTCTCCAGGAAGAAATCAAAAGCGCCTTGTCCGACCATATGAACAAAAGCATGTACCGCCTGACCATTGTTGCAACCGTTATGCTGCCTTTGGGACTGTTTGCCGGCTTGATGGGGGCAAATGTCGGCGGTATGCCATACACAAACAGCCCCTATGGTTTCTGGATCATTTGTGCCATGTGCATTGCGCTGGCTGGCGCCATGTTTGCCGTTCTCAAATGGTTAAAGTGGATATAACCCTAACAGAAATCAGGCTTTTTCCAACAGGTTCATACGCGTTGGTTGATCAAAATACGTATAGCCATCTTCTTTAAGTTCCCCAAGGCGAGCAAAGGCATCCCTCAGTTCTGCATCCTGTTCTTCGAAAATTTTATCTCGTTCCGGGTTTGGCCCTGTCAGTTTATCGCGCAATTCTTCAAAGCTGGCACGACGAACCGGATGGTTGTAAACCTGTTCATCCACCCAGCGCAGCCCCAGTTCCCCGTAGCGTTTTAAACAGTCATAAGCTTTGGCCCGAACATGGGTTTCATCATCAATCGGTTTGAGCAACTCAAAATGCGGGCCATCGGCAATAGGTTCTGACACATAAATCTGCCCACCGGGGCGCAACACCCGCACAGCTTCTTTCAATGCATTAAATTCCTCTTCAACCGGAATATGGTGCAAACTGTTGAAGAACACCACAATATCCATGCTTTCATCTTCAAAGGGCAAATCCTGACCAACGCCATCAATAAACTGTTCGTCACCGGCCTTTGCGTAGGACAGGGCTTTTTTCATTTGCCGGGGGGAACATTCAAGACCAATCACATGCGCGCCCTGTTTGGTCATCATTCGGGTCAAATGCCCTTCACCGGAGCCCACATCCAGCACATTCTTGCCTGCAAGCAAGAGGGTTTCTTTCAAGACATCGGCATTTTTTCTTTTTTGCATCATCTTTATTCCACACGATAGGAGGAGTGACAGGCGCTGCAAACATCAATAACTTCACTCAACGCCGTAAATACTTTCTGATAATCTTCATTGCTAGGCGGGTTGGAAACTGATTTGGCGATTGTTGCAAAATGCCCGGCTGCGCGATGAAATTCTTGTCCCAGTTCGCGTATTTCATCAGGCATATAGCGCCCCATCCCACGTCCAGGCATATCTCCTTGCGCGTGTTTTTCACGCAGTTTCGCCAACATCTCTTCAATCTCTTCCGGGCTTTTGCCTTGTTCCATCATGACATCGCGCACGGAATGACCAAAACCCATTTTATGTTCGGCAATATAAGCCGCATTTTTAAAATCACCGGAGGCAACAGACAGTGTGATTTCATTCAGGTTATCAAGGTGAGTGCGCATTTCTTCCAGAAACATTGTTTTCACTTCGGGCGGCACCACAATCACCTGTCGCTCATCAGCCTGTGCAGCCACCGTCATCATCGCACCCCAGGCCATCACGGCCAACAAACCTATTAGTTTCACGTTTCTACCCCTTAAACCGCTTTTCCAATATTTAAATTCATTCTTCCTAATAAAACAATCCTAAAAGTAATTTTATTGGCCTGATGCCTCAAAAGTGTAAAATGCCTTAATTCATTATGATCCAAGGAAAGGCCCTGCTTCCGTGTCCCTGTTTGCCAAAGTCGCTCATCATCTTGAAAATATCTACCCCGATCAGAATAAACAGGCCCTGACACAAAATTGTCTGGATGCCATGCGTCTCTCTGACGAAAAACTTCATGTCACAAAAGACAAACTTTGGGACCAGCGTGACTGTCTGATGATCACATATGGGGATACATTCAGCCAAGCTGACACTAAACCTTTGAATAGCCTTATGGATTTTCTGTCACGCTATCTGGATGGTATCATCAACGGGGTTCATATCCTGCCTTTTTTTCCCTATACCTCTGATGATGGCTTTGCCGTACAGGATTACGACAACGTTCGCCCCGCACTGGGAGACTGGCAGGATATCAATGAGATCGCTGACAAGTTTCGCCTCATGGCAGATATTGTCATCAACCATGCCTCCAGCTCTCACGACTGGTTCAAACAATTCGAACAGGGGCTCGAGCCGGGCAGGGACTATTTCAAGACAAATGATCCGGACGAAGACCTGTCCATGGTCGTGCGGCCACGCCCCTTTGACCTGTTGCGCCCGACCATGACACCTGAGGGCATAAAACATGTCTGGTGTACCTTCAGTCACGATCAGGTCGATCTGAACTTTGAAAACCCGGATGTCCTGATCGAATTTCTCAAAATCATCCGGCGCTACATCGACCATGGTGTCAGAATTTTTCGCATGGATGCGGTTGCCTTTCTCTGGAAAGTGGCAGGCACAACCAGCCTGCACCTGCCACAAACCCATGAAATCATTAAACTGATCCGCACCCTGACGGATTACATTGACGAAACGATTATTCTGATTACAGAAACAAATGTGCCCAATGCCGAAAACCTGTCTTATTTCGGCAATGCCAATGAAGCACATATGATCTATAATTTCAGCCTGCCGCCACTGTTGCTTCATGCCTTATTGACCGGTAAGTCCGAACACTTGCGCCACTGGGTGGCCTCCATGCCCTCTTTACAAAACGGCTGCACTTATTTGAATTTCACCGCCTCCCATGATGGCATCGGCCTGCGCCCTGTTGAAGGTTTGATGGAACAGGCAGAAATCGACCTGATGCTGGATACCGTTGAACTTTTTGGTGGAAAAGTCACCATGCGCAGCCTCGGCAATGGGGAGGAAAAACCCTATGAAATGAACATCACCTATTTCGATGCACTCAAGGGGACGGTCAATGGTGAAGACGAATTCCAGTTTGAACGCTTCATCGCCTCACAAAGCATTATGATGAGCATGCAGGGCATTGCAGCCTTTTACGTCCATAGCCTTTTAGGCACATCCAATGATTATGAACGCCTGCAACGAAAAGGGCGCAACCGTTCCATCAACCGCCATAAATGGGATTACATCAGCCTACAGCAGCAACTGGAAGACCCGAACAATATCCATGCCCGTGTCTTCAACGCCTTGCGCAGACGCATATGTGTCCGTACCCAGCAACCGGCTTTTCACCCTGATGCCACCATGTACATGATGCAGCCGCAATCAGGCTTTTTTGGCTTTCTGCGTCAGCATAAAGGGGAAGGGCAATTGCTCTATTCCATTACAAACCTACAGGCCACCAACCGTCCACTCTCCCTCTACGATCTGAACCTGTCACCTGAAGAAAACTGGATTGACCTGCTCAGCGGACAATATATTAAAAGCGAAGAACTGGAATTTTCCCCTTATCAGACAGTCTGGATCACACAAAACAGATTTGCCGAAATCACCCGTTGTTGATGGCTATTCCTGCATGTCTTCCTCGACCGCCTTATTCAGGCGCGTCAGGAAGCCCGGCATGGCTGAATGAACACGGTTCCAGGAAGGAATGAACGGCACCTCTTCAGGATGTTCAAGAAACACCTGTCCGGCCTGCATGATATTGGTTGCAAACAGTTCAACAGCCGCTTCTTCCTTATGGCGGTCTACACTCAGGCCGTTCATCATCGCATCGTTATAATAGTTCTCAATCATATCAAGGGCTTCACGATAATAGGTTGCCTTGACTGTGCGAAACTTTTCCAGAGAGAAAATTTCACCGTCCGTTGCCAGCTTTCTGAATACAGCCTTGGAAATGTCCACACTCATGCGCGAAAGCCCTGTGGAAGCATCTTCAGCAGACATATCCTGATGTTTATGGTCGTACTGGTCTGCGATATCGACCTGCGCAATCACCTTGTTGGAATAATTGCGCCGAATTTCAGAAAGTGTGCCAATTTCCAGCCCCCAGTCGGATGGAATACGGATATCGGAAACCACGCTGGCACGCATGGCAAACTCACCCGCCAGCGGATAGCGGAAACTGTCCAGATAGGTAATATAATCGTTATCCCCACACACCTTTTTCAACGCGCGCAGCAAAGGGGTTACCAGCAGGCGTGTAACCCGGCCACTGAACCTGCCATCATGAATGCGTGGGTAAAACCCTTTTGCAAAAACATAGGGGAAATTCGGGTTGGCAAGCGGATACATCAAACGGGCGAGCATTTTACGGCTGTAGGTCAGGATATCACAGTCATGCAACCCCACAACTTCGCCTCGGCGCGAAGACAGCATATAGCCAAAGCAGAACCAGACGTTTCGCCCCTTGCCCGGTTCGCGCGGAGAAAGGCCTTTTTCCTTGAGTTCGTCATCCAGCGCCCGCAGCCGCGGACCGTCATTCCAGAGGATACGATGGCGTTGCGGCAATTTTGAAAAATAGGTTTTGGCATATTCAAACTGTTCTTTATCTGCCCGGTCCAACCCAATGATAATTTCTTCCAGATAGGGCACCTGGCTCAACTCTTCCACAATGTTGGCAAGGGCAGGGCCTTCCAGTTCGCTAAACAGCGATGGCAAAACCAGTGACATCGGGCGCGTTTGCGAAAAATTGACCAGATCCTGTTCCAGATCTTCCACCGGACGGTCCGTCAGATTGTGCAATGTGGTAATGACACCTTTTTGATAAAAATCAGACATCTCTCTTCTTCCTTCCCCCTGATATTTCTAAAACAGGCCCAGTTCATCCAGTAACCTGTTGATTTCTCTATTCCAGCCGGTTGGCCCGGACTGTTGAGAATGACGAATTGAATCGCCATTTAATTCAAGCGCACTTCCCTTCGGGTTCGCAATAACAATGCCAAGATCAGCACCCGCAATCATTTTCATATCGTTGGGGCCATCGCCCAACGCACAGGAAATGATCTTGTCCTGTGGGTATTTCCCCCTCATGTGCGCCATCAACCATGCACAGGCATCCGCCTTGTCCACCGGCGCCAGCAAATGATAAAAACGCCCGCCTTGCAACAAAGACAGCCCGGCTGCCAAAGCTCTCTCCTTCAAAGCGGCAAGTTCTGTTTCATTTCCCCGCCATAAAAAAGGTTCACTCGCCAGACGCTGCTTTGCACAGACGGCTTTATCTTCAGGTAAGCCTGTATTTTTCATGACGTTTTCAACCGTCATATCGGAAAATCCGTAAAAATCCTTCCTCATCCGCTCAGGCAATTGCCTAATAAACAGGCAGATATCGTCGTAACTCAGGCCGAATGTTTTTTGTTTCTGATCGGTTAATTCTTTCGTCCAGGCAGCCTTCCCCCAATAAAGGGCCGAGCCATTTTCACAGATACACGGGTCTTCCAGAGCAAGTTCATTTTGCAAGCCCCTGACTTCCGAATGGGTTTTGCTGGTTGTCAGAACCACCGGGATTTCATGCCTTTTCAGCCGATCCAGCGCAGGCTGCGCCGCTTTAAAGGAATACGTTTCATGATCCAGCAAGGTTCCGTCCAGATCAGTAAAAACAACCAGTTTTGGCGCAGGCAAAGGCACAATTCATCCTATAAAGATTATTAAGTCTTCCTAATCTTAAACATATTTCATGCCAAAGATGTGACAAAAACCGAATTTTTCTTGTCTTAAGGCAAAATCACATTACTCTTTGACGAAATTATTTATCAGTTAACAGCGAGGATTATTTTGATGAAAGCCTTACCATCCGTTCTTGGTCTCTGCACCGCAGCAGCACTTTCCTTTAACGTGGCGCAAGCTGCTGACAAGCCAGTCAAAATCGGAATGATCACAACCTTGTCCGGTGGCGGGGCCTCTTTGGGGATTGATACACGAGACGGCTTTAATCTGGCAGTTAAAATGAGAGGCGGCAAGCTTGGCGGTGCTGAAACGGAAATCATTACCGTTGACGATGCCCGCAAAGTCGGCAATGCCAAACAGATCGCAACCCGCATGCTGAAACAGGATAAAGTTGACATCCTCACCGGGATCGTCTGGTCCAACCTTGCCATGGCCGTGATCCCAACCGTAACAAAAGCCGGTAAATTCTATGTCAGCACAAATGCCGGCCCGTCCGCTTTGGCCGGTAAAGGCTGCCATAAAAACTATTTCAACGTGGCCTACCAAAACGACAACCTGCATGAAGCCATGGGCCAATATGCCACTGATCAAGGCGTCAAAAAGGCTTTCATTCTGGCCCCGAACTATCCGGCAGGTAAAGATTCCCTGACCGGGTTTAAACGCTACTTCAAAGGTGAAGTTGTCGGGGAAGTCTATACCAAACTTGGACAGGTGGATTATGCTGCCGAACTTGCAAACCTGCGCGCGGCAAAACCCGATGCTGTTTTCTTCTTCCTGCCCGGCGGCATGGGCATCAACTTTGTGAAGCAATATAATCAGGCAGGTTTGATGAAAAGTACACCGCTTTACGGCCCGGCCTTTTCTTTTGACGAAGGTATTTTGAAAGCCGTAGGCGAAGCAGCTCTTGGCGTTCACAACTCTTCCCAATACAGCTGGGGACTGGACAACCCTGCCAACAAAGCTTTTGTTGCAGCCTACCAGAAAGAATATAACCGCAAACCGTCCCTTTACGCCGCACAAGGCTATGAAGCAGCCCTGCTGCTGGATAGTGCCATTGCTGCCGTCAAAGGCGATATGTCCAATCAGGATGGTTTCCGTGCAGCCCTGAAAGCTGCCAAATTTGATTCCGTTCGCGGCAAGTTCAAATTCGGTAAAAACAACCACCCGATTCAAGACATCTATGTTCGTGAAGTTGTGAAGGGTGAGGGCAAAGTCACCAACAAAATTGTCGGCACAGTCTTTACCGACCATGTCGATGCCTATGCCGACCAGTGTAAAATGTAATCAACCTTCCTTGTCATTCCTGTTTTGACAGGAACCTGTTTCATCCGGGTCCCCGCTATAGGCGGGGATGACTTTTTGAGAGACAAATGAGTGCCCTTCTTTTTCTTGAACAGACGCTAAACGGCCTGCAACAAGGCGTTATGCTGTTTTTAATGGCAGCCGGACTGACGCTTGTCTTCGGCATCATGCATCTGTTGAACCTTGCCCATGGTTCCCTTTACATGGTCGGGGCCTATGTTTGCGCCACCGTCACGCAAGCCAGCGGGTCTTTCATCATCGGTATTCTCGCTGCCCTTGGGGCCAGTGCTGCCACCGGCATGGTCATTGAGGTTCTCGCCATGCGCAGGCTGTACAGCCGCGACCATCTTGATCAGGTCTTGGCAACCTTTGGTATTATCCTGTTTTTTAATGAACTGGTCAAAATTCTCTGGGGTCCTCAGGCGCTGTTTCTCAACCCACCGGCACTTTTGAATAACACCGTCAATTTGTTCGGTGAAATCCCTTATCCATCCTATCGTCTGTTTATCATTGCCATCGGGCTGCTGGTCGCTCTGGCGATACGTCACCTGATTGTAAAAACGCGTATCGGCATGCTCATTCGCGCCGGGGCAACCCATCGTGAAATGGTCGGCGCGCTGGGGGTTAATATTGACCGCCTTTATACCATCGTCTTTGGCATCGGGGCCATGCTGGCCGGGCTGGCCGGGGCCATGGCCGGGCCAATGCTGGCCATTCAGGTCGGCATGGGGGAAAATATTTTGATCCTGACCTTCGTTGTCATCATTGTTGGCGGGGTAGGGTCTGTGCGAGGCGCTTTGGTCGGTGCCCTTCTTGTCGGGCTGGTGGATACCTACACCCGGGCCTTTCTGCCCATGGGCTTGCGCGAAGTGCTTGATCCGGCCAGTGCCGACAGCATCGGGGCGGCCATATCCGGCATGGGGATTTATATTTTAATGGCGCTGGTCCTGTTGTTTAAACCGACCGGCCTGTTTCAGGCCTACGGAGACAACTGACATGACCCGTGTACGCGCTATTCACTTATTCACCATCTTTATTTTGCTTCTGTTTCCCCTGCTGGCACAGCTTGCGGGACAACCGTTCTGGGTGGACCTTGCCAGCCGGATTGTGGTGTACGGCATTGCCGCCATCAGCCTCGACCTGATTTTGGGATATGGCGGGATGGTCAGCTTGGGCCATGCCATGTTCCTTGGTATCGGGGCCTATAGCATCGGCATTCTGACCCATCACAGTTTTGAAGGCTCTGCCATCGCGTTCCTTCCCGGGGAATGGACGGGCTCTTCATCCGCCTTTATTCACCTGATCGCCGCCATTGTTGCCTCCAGCCTGTTGGGGCTGGTTATCGGCATCATGAGCCTGCGCACCAGCGGGGTTTATTTTATCATGATCACACTGGCCTTTGCCCAAATGATGTTCTATTTCCTGATTGCCCTGCCGACCTATGGCGGGGAGGACGGTTTGAATGTCTGGAACCGCAGCGAAATTCCCGGGCTGGACCTGAGCGATAGCCCGACCTTTTATTATGTCTGCCTTGCCTTGCTTTTCGCCTTCTGGTTTTTCGCCCGCCGTTTGGTCGATAGCCGTTTCGGTGTTGTTCTTCGCGGCTGTAAACAAAACGAACGCCGCCTTAAGGCACTGGGATACGAAACCACCCGCTACAAACTCATAGCCTTTACCATCGCCGGAGCCGGGGCTGGCATTGCCGGAGGGCTGCTTGCCAACCTGACCGAATTCGTTAACCCCGGCCTGATGCATTGGACCAAATCGGGTGAATTGATTGTCATGGTGCTTCTGGGGGGGATGGGCACCTTGATCGGCCCAATTTTCGGTTCAGCGGCCCTTTTGTTGATGGAAGAAATCCTCTCATCCTATACCGAACATTGGATGATCGTCCTCGGCCCGGTTTTGCTGCTGGTCGTCCTGTTCGCCCGGCGCGGCATATATGGCTTTCTGGCAGGAAAGGAAGCACAGGATGGCTGATTTACTGACAGTCACAGGCCTGAACAAAGCCTTCGGCGCCCTGCAAGCAACTGACGACCTTAACCTTCAGATTGAAGAAGGCACCATTCACGGCCTGATTGGCCCGAACGGTGCGGGCAAAACAACAGCCATCAATCAGCTATGCGGGGAAATGTTGCCCGATAGCGGGCAGGTTTTGTTTAACGGGCATGATGTAACAAAATGGCCCATCCACAAACGTGCCCGGCTTGGCTTACAACGCTCTTATCAGATCACCAGCCTATTTGCACAATTCAGCGCCCTTGAAAATGTCGCCGTTGCCATTCAGGCCATGGATGGGCACAGCTTCCGTTTCTGGGGAAAAGCGCGCACAGATAAAACCCTGATCAATCCGGCAATGGACATACTGGAAAAGGTGGGACTGGCTGAACTGGCACACACCAAAGTGACAGAACTGGCCCATGGGCAGCAACGCCAGCTTGAAGTCGCCATGACATTGGCAACAAAACCAAAAATGCTGTTGCTGGATGAACCCATGGCCGGTATGGGCCAAACGGAAAGCCGCGCCATGATGGAGGTTTTGCAGCCGTTAAAAGGTGAAGTCACCATCTTGATGGTTGAACATGACATGGATGTGGTTTTTGCCTTGGCAGACCGGATTTCCGTTCTGGTGCGCGGTCATAACATCGTCACCGGCACACCGGAAGAAATCCGCAATAACGAAGATGTCCGAAGCGCGTATTTGGGGGACGGCTGATGGCTTTGCTGGAACTAACGAACCTTGAAACCTGTTACGGCCCCTCACAAGTTCTGTTTGGTGTGGATATGCACATTGACGCCGGTGAAGTTGTCACCCTGATGGGGCGCAATGGTATGGGCAAAACCACTACAACGCGGGCCATCATGGGGCTGACACCGGCCACAAAGGGCAGGGTAATGTTTAACGGTGTGGATGTCTCCGCTCAGGCCCCCTATAAAATCTCGCAAGCCGGGATCGGTTTTGTACCGGAAGGACGCCAGACTTTTCCAAACCTGACTGTTTATGAAAACCTGATTGCCACCGCCAGCAATCATACCAGCACCAAAGATGTCTGGACTGTAGAACGAGTCGTGGAACTTTTCCCCCGTCTGGGAGAGCGTTTCAAACAATATGCCCGCACCCTTTCCGGTGGCGAACAACAAATGCTGGCCATAGGCCGGGCTTTGATGACCAACCCTCTTTTTCTGATTCTGGATGAAGCAACAGAAGGCCTAGCCCCGATTATTCGCGATGAAATCTGGCATGCGCTGGAACATAACCTGAAAAAAGCCGGGCAGGCGATTTTGGTGATTGATAAACACCCCGAAGCCATGGCACGTATTGCTGATCGACACTACATCATGGAAAAAGGAAAAATCGTCTGGACAGGAACCTCTTCAGCATTGTTAGATAACATTGACATCCAACATCGCTATCTGGGGGTTTGACAGTGAACAGCTTGGACCAAAACATCGATCCCGTTCAGGAAAAACACTACAATGTGCGCGCACGTGTCCCCCATTTTCTGGATATTTTCCAACAATGGCATGATCGTTCGCAGGCTTTTCGAAAACGCGCTGATGTTGCGCTGGATATCCGTTACGCGGATGGCGAAAAGGCCACACTGGACCTTTTTTATCCTCACGCAACGCCCCGTGAAAACCTGCCCGTTTTGATCTTCATTCATGGCGGCTATTGGCAAGCCATGGATAAATCCGCTTCCAGCTTTATTGCGGAACCTTTCGTAAATGAAGGCATTGCCGTTGCCATTGTCAATTATGACCTGTGCCCGAATGTTTCTCTCGCCCATATTGTGGACCAGATTCGACAAGCTGTCAGTTGGGCATGGGAAGACGGAGAAAAATACGGCCTGAACCCCCATGATATTCATATCAGTGGGCATAGTGCAGGGGGGCATCTGGCGGGGGAACTACTGGCAACGGACTGGCAGCGCCTGCAAGACCATCATGTCCACCAAAGCGTGATAAAAAGCTGTGTTGCTCTCAGCGGGCTTTTTAATCTGGTACCACTGGTGCAAACGACCATCAACACTAACGTCGGGCTGAGTTTTGAGGAAGCCAAACGTCTGAGCCCCCTTGAAAAAAACTGCCCAAACACATGCCCAACCTTGGCTGTCTATGGCGGCAGCGAAGGAGAAGGCTTTGAAATGCAATCCCTCAAAGCAGTGGAACATTGGCGCAAAGAAGGACTAAGGGCTGACGCGTTAAAGTTACCCGAAGCCAACCATTTCGACGCCTGCGAGGCTCTGGCTGACCCGCAATCGCCCGTTTATCAATGGGTTTTACAACATATCAAACCTTAAACCTGAGGAAAAAAACATGTCATCTCCCCTCAATGAAGCTGTTTTTAATCAACTTTTTCTCGAAGCCCGCACACATAACCTATGGCAGGATAAAGAAGTCCCCGACGATTTGCTGATGGAAGCATGGGATAAATGCCGCTGGGGCCCAACAAGCATGAACTGCTGCCCCGCACGTATCACCTTCGTCAGAAGTGCCGAAGCCAAGGAAAAGCTCAAGGGTTGCCTGTCGGAAGGTAATATTGCAAAAACAATGGCTGCGCCGGTTACCGCCATTATTGCCATGGACATGAAATTTTATGTTCATATGCCCCGCATGTTTCCAAATTTTCCGGGCGCTGCCGAAATGTTTGAACAAGCACCGGAATTCAGTGCGGAAACAGCATTGAAGAACTCAACCCTGCAAGGTGCCTACTTCATGATTGCCTGCCGTGCCCTTGGTCTGGATTGCGGCCCCATGACCGGATTTGACCGGGAAAAACTGGATGAAGCCTTTTACAAAGACTCTAATCTAAGATCAAACTTCCTGTGTAATTTAGGTTTTGGAGATAAAGCAGGCTTATATGAGCGTGGCCCGCGCCCGGCTTTTGACGAGGTCTGCACGATAGCATAGGATATCCGCTAAATTGAATACGTCAGGGTACTATTCACATATGTGAAAAACGTGCTAATCTCCCGGAAAAAGATAAAAGAGATCGTACGGAAGATGAACCCTATTAATAATAATGTTGGCAGTATAGCCAACAGAACCCTGTTGACTTGTGCCCCTGATGACACCATTGCCCAATGTGCGGCAAAGATGCAGGGAAAAGGCGTCAGTTCAGTTTTAGTCATGGAAAACAATGTCCCCATTGGCATCTGGACGGAACGTGACAGCCTGCGCCTTGACGTCTCAAATCTGGCTATTTTTGACCGGCCGGTTCGTGAGTTCATGAACTCGCCGGTCAAAAGCATTCAGGAAGATGTCTCTATTGGAACGGCTGCAATCCGCTTTAAGGAAGAACGTGTTCGCCACCTTCTTGTAACTGACGAAAACCATGTTCCCACAGGATTCATCAGCCAGACTG
The DNA here is from genome assembly GCA_050297075.1 of Terasakiella sp. Classification (GTDB taxonomy): domain Bacteria; phylum Pseudomonadota; class Alphaproteobacteria; order Rhodospirillales; family Terasakiellaceae; genus Terasakiella. The sequence goes on along the minus strand of JBNKSC010000011.1, from coordinate 139,571 downwards.
ACGTTATTCTCAGACATGGCGAAGAATACTATTTAACGGTTAAAACAGTCGGGCAGGCTGTTTCTCCTTCCGTGCCTATGGTGGAAGAAGATACCCCGTTTAAAGATGCCATAAAAATTATTGATCATGCCATTCAAGCCGCTGTCTGCGTCTCGTTTCATGATGGCGTCTTCGGCATTGTGACGGAAAAAGATGTTACACGTTTTCTTTCTGAAAAACATTTCCCCCAAACCATTGGCGAAGCCGCATCTCGCCCCTTAAAAACCATTTCAGAAAGTGCCAACCTGTTGGAAGCACGCAATATGCTGGTTGAAACAGGCTTTCGTCATCTTGGTGTTCACAACAAAGAAGGTAAGATTAGCGGCCTGATCAGCTTTGCCAGTATCCTGTCCAGTCTACAATTTGAATATGTGCGCCGGATTAACAGCATCCTTGAAGAACGTTCTTTGGCCTTGCAGGAATCGCAAAGCAGCCTGCACCTTGCCCATAAGATCATTGAAGCTTCTTTGGATGGCGTAATTATTGTAAACCGCAACGGCCTGATTGATTACGTTAATCCCGCTTTCACCCTTGTAACAGGCTATATCCCCGAAGAAGCCATAGGGCAAAAACCGGCAATGTTGAAATCCGGGAAACATGACGATGCCTATTATGAAAAAATGTGGCATCACCTGAATGAAACCGGTTTCTGGCAAGGTGAAATCTGGAACCGCCGTAAAAACGGAGAAACCTATCCGGAATGGCTCACCATCACCGTTATTAAAGATGATCAGGGCCAGATAAAACAATATGCCGGTATTTTCAGTGATATTTCCGAACGCAAGGAACAGGAACGCCAGATCAGGCAACTGGCCTATTTCGATGACCTGACCGCCTTGCCCAACAGGCGCCTTTTTTCTGACCGCCTGAACATGGCAATCGCCCGCGCCAAACGACATGATGAAAAACTTGCCATCATGTTTGTGGACCTTGATCACTTCAAAAAAATCAACGATACACTTGGCCATAATACCGGCGATCTTATTCTTGAAGAAGCCGCAGAGCGCCTGAAACACTGCACCCGTGACGAAGATACCGTGGCACGCATGGGCGGAGATGAATTTGTTCTGATTGTCCCGGAAATCACCGGGTTGGAAGAAGTCACCAAGGTTGCCCAGCGCATTGTGGATTCATTTTCCCAGCCCTTTAGCATTCACGGCCAAAAGCTTTTTGTGACAGCCAGCTTGGGAATCAGTATTTTTCCAGAAGATGGGGAAGACCCGGAAAATCTGGTTAAAAACGCTGATGCAGCCATGTATCACTCCAAAGCAGATGGGCGCAGCACTTTCAACCTTTTCAATGCCGCCTTTACTGAAGAAGGCATGCGCCTGTTGAAACTGGAAACAGCTTTACGCAGTGCCATTGAAAAGGAAGAATTCGAGCTTTATTTCCAGCCTCAGGCCTGCGCACACAACGGAAATATTCTGGCCGCCGAAGCACTTTTACGCTGGCACAGTCAAGAATTAGGTGAAATAGGACCGGCAGAATTTATACCGATCGCCGAGGAAATCGGCCTGATTTCAAAAATCGGTGAATGGGTTCTCGACAAGGCCTGCCGTCAAATTAAAGAGTGGCAGGATAAGGATTTTCCTTTCCTCACAATCGGCGTTAATATTGCCCCGGAACAGATTACGGACCGTCATTTCCCCATGCTTGTCTCCAATATGCTGGAACAATACGGCCTGAACGGAAATTGTCTTGAAATTGAAATCACGGAAGGCTCGTTCATCAATAATCCCGAACAGGTTAGTACAAACCTGTTTGCCTTGAAAAACATTGGCGTACATATCGCCATTGATGATTTTGGGACAGGTTATTCAAATTTGGGATATCTGCGCAAGCTGCCCATTGACCACCTGAAAATAGATCAAAGTTTTGTCAAAGGTATGTTTTCAGATGACGGCAATAGACAACTGATTTCAACCATGATCAGCATGAGTGAAAATCTGGGGATGGAAAGCATTGCAGAAGGTGTGGAAAGCAAAGAACAGGCCCAGTTCCTCAGTGAAGACGGTTGCTCCCTGATTCAAGGGTTCCTTCTGGCCCGCCCGGAACCGGCAGAGGTCTTTGAAAGGCACTTCAAGCTCATGAAAGAAAAGCTTTTTTAAGCCAGTTCATCTTTTAGCCAATTCAATACGGGCAAAACATCATTGGAATTGTCCCCGAAAAAGAAGTTCCCCCCTGCAATTCGCAGGGCGGGCCCTTTTTCACATTGCCCCAGACAGACGATTTCCTCAATATCAACACCAAGCTTGTGATCATGACAGGCCTTCTGCAAGCGCTCTTTAAGCTGTTTGCCACCCCGCACACCACAAGAAGGCTTATTGGAACCGCCCCTCATATTTGTGCAAACATATATTTTTTTCAACGAAGTAGGGGAATTCATAGGGCCATCACTTGCTAAAAAATCTTCTTATGCAGTTTTTTTAAGGTGCTTATACTTTGACCTGTTAAAATTACTGTAAATTTTATCAAAAAAACTTCAATTGCAGTAGCATTCAACTCACAACAAAAATGAATGAATCGTTTGCGAACCGATGAGTTGAATCACATTAACAACATTTAATTTTTGCTATATCTTTTTATAGTACATTTTTTATTCGCAGTCAGTCTGTAAAACATCGCGCCCAAGCTCGGTTATTTTACAAACAAGCCAATCCGGTTTTAGTGGATTTGAGAACCATGGTTCAGCCCAACCATTTCGGATACAACTTTTCACCGTCTGGGCATTGACCTGCTGCCCGAACTCATCAAACAAAGGCAACTTCCCCCCCGGTTGGGTCAGGCCTCGTTCCAGCCATTTACGCTGTGCCTGCGATATTTTCAGATGCTCATCTGAATGATAGGCGTACTCAATATCCTCTGTCATGACAATCTCATTTTGCAAACGTCGGAGAGAGGACTATGTTAATGTGAATTCGCTAAAACACCAAGCCTTACCGTATCGACCATGAAACGGCAGGCACAATTCCTGTGATTGAGGAGGACCGAATGAAACCGATTGTTCTTTACATCACTTGCTCCGGTGATCTGGAAGCCCGGACCATCGGCCACAAACTGCTTAAAGAAAGGCTGGTGGCTTGCGTCAACATCCTGCCCCCGATCCAATCCTTGTACTGGTGGAACGATGAAATTCAGGATGATTCGGAAACGGCCTTTTATGCAAAAACCACAACAGATAAAGTTGAAAAGGTAATTGCCAGGATCAAGCAATTACACAGTTATGATTGCCCTTGTATTGTCTCCTTACCCATCGAGCACGGTAACCCTGAATATCTGGAATGGATCACCAGCCAAACCACTCAAGAGACATAAAATATTTCATCGTCCTATTTCGGACCCGTTATATTTTTCAATCTGAATGCATTTGAAGGCAAACAGTGGCAACCGCCTGTGCGGCAATTCCTTCACCACGTCCTGCGAACCCCAGTTTTTCCGTTGTGGTCCCTTTAACACTGACACGTTCCATAGCAAGGTCGGCAATTTCAGCTATTTTTCCACGCATCATTTCACGATAGGGACCAACTTTAGGGCGCTCACAAATAATCGTCACATCCAGATTCGTAATTTTGCCACCTTTTTGGGTTACCAGATCACAGGCTTTTTTCAAAAAACGATCTGAAGACACCCCTTTCCATTGGGCATCACTAGGGGGGAAATGACTGCCGATATCACCTGCTCCAATAGCCCCAAGCACAGCATCCGTCAATGCATGCAACGCAACATCTGCATCTGAATGGCCTGCAAGCCCTTGATGATGAGGAACATCAATGCCACATAGGGTAACGTGATTACCTTCACAGAAGCGGTGTACATCAAACCCGTTACCTGTTCTGAATTCAATATCCATACCCAACATCCTTCGTGCTTTTTTCAGGTCATCCTGCGTTGTAATTTTGAAATTGTCTTCATCACCAACAACAAAAACGGTTTGTTTCCCCACAGCTTCCATAACGGCTGCATCATCTGTCAGTTCCTGCCCCCGCTGGTTCTGATGGGCCTGATGAATTTCCTTAAAGACAAAACCCTGCGGGGTCTGCGCACGCCATAAACCTGTACGATCAACAGTGCCTACACATAAGCCCTCCTGTTCCCGCTTCAGAGTATCAGAAACCGCCAGTGCCGGAATAACACCTGTACCTTCAATGACTTGATCAACAACCCTGTCAATCAGCTGTGCAGAAACAAATGGTCGCGCTGCATCGTGAATCAACACGATGTCCGGGCTGAATTCCACCAAACTGTCCAAACCGTTACAAACAGATTCCTGACGGGTTGCCCCGCCGAAAACAGCAGGCAGAAGCGGCACCCCCTGTGTTGCCTCATTATAAAGTGTCTGGTCATCAGGATGGATCAAAACCCGCACACCGGCGATTTTAGGGTGACAGGTAAAAGCTTCCAGCGTACGGCGCAAAACTGTTTTTCCACCCAAAGGACAATATTGTTTGGGAACATCTGCCCCAAAGCGGTGGCCCCGCCCGGCAGCAACAACAATGACATAAACCTGTTTCATGGCTCCTTCATAGCTCTCGGCGACAAATCAGACAATAGCTATTGCATCAAAGTCCAACATAGGGCTAGATACTGTCCATTATGATGCAAACAATGGTCTTCAGTGTAACTGCCGTTTTGGCTTTGGTCGTCCCGGCACTTTATTTTATTAAAGAACCCAAAGGGCAGGGGGGTACCTTCTGGTCTCTCATGGCTGTTGCTTTGGCCGGCGCACTGAGTTGGACCATGGTACAACTGGCCGGAGAATGGCGAACATCCCTGTCTCTGGCCATCTGGGTCACCGTTTCAGCCAGCGCCATCAGCTTCATTGTTCTGTGCGCCCTTTCAAAACATGCCTGGCGCCTAACCCCGTTGCTTATGCCTTATCTGGCTTTGCTGGGCCTATTTGCCTTGCTTTGGTCAGCTTTTCCCGGTCGCCCTCTGGCCGATGAAGATGCCAGCATCAACCATTGGATCATTTTCCATATTGTTCTGTCTGTCTTTACTTACGGGCTGGCAACCATTGCCGCCGTTGCAGCTCTTGGCTCCTTTCTTGTGGAACGTGCCCTGAAACTGAAACGCCCCAGCAAGCTGACGCGAATTTTACCCTCGGTCCTTGATAGCGAGTCGTTACTGGTCAACCTTTTAATAACCTGTGAAGCCATTTTGGCACTTGGGCTCCTGTCTGGTATGGGGGTTTCCTTTATGGAAACGGGAAAATTATTGATGATTGACCATAAAACGCTCTTTTCCATCGCTGCCTTTATTGCCATTGCCCTGCTTCTTTTTGCACAACATCAAAATGGCATACGCGGTCGCAAGGCTGCACGCGTTGTGATGGTCGCTTACCTGCTTCTGAGCCTGGGCTTTTTGGGTGTCAAATTTGTAACGGACATCATGATGGCGTAATTTTATTACTGCCCTTTTGTTAGACTCGCATTTTAATTGCCTATTTTTTAACATTTCATCTAAATAGACATCATTTTTGCGTTGCAGCGTGCCTATTTAATGCCTATAGTTTGTGCAAAGGATAGTAATGATGAAAAAACAGTCATTTTGCATCGGCTCGGTCAAACTGGAAAGCCCTGTTATTCTGGCCCCCATGTCCGGGGTAACTGATATGCCCTTTCGAAAACTTGTCAAAAGCTTCGGGGCCGGTCTGGTTGTCTCAGAAATGATTGCCAGTCAGGAAATGTTGCGTGCCTCTGAAAAAACGCAAAAAATGGCAACTTCCTGTTCTGAGGAAAGCCCCATTGCCGTTCAGATTGCCGGAACAGACCCAGCCATTATGGCAGAAGCCGCCCGCATGAATGAAAAGCGCGGCGCTGACATTATTGATATCAACATGGGGTGCCCGGTAAAAAAAGTCGTTAAATCCTATGCAGGCTCTGCTTTGATGCGTAATGAAAAATTGGCTGGCGACATCATGCGCGCGGTCAAGGATGCCGTGCAAATCCCTGTAACTGTAAAAATGCGACTGGGATGGGATGAAGACAGTTTGAATGCTGTTACACTGGCTGAAATGGCCCAAGCAACAGGCTTGTCGGCCATTACCATTCATGGCCGCACCCGTTGCCAAATGTATGGAGGACACGCCAATTGGAATGCCATTCGCCCCGTTAAAGAAGCCGTCAGCATTCCCGTCATTGGAAATGGCGATATCAACACCCTTGAGGATGTTGACCGGCTTTTTGAATGCGCAGGCGTTGATGGCGTCATGATTGGCCGTGGTGCCTATGGCCGCCCGTGGTTTCTCAAACAGGTCATGGACTACCTGCAAACCGGAACGGCCAGCCCGGCCCCTTCTCTTGAAGAACAATGTGAAATCATCCTCAAACATTATCAAGCCATGCTTGAGCATTATGGTGAACATGTCGGCCTTCGCCACGCACGCAAGCATTTAGGGTGGTATTGCAAGGGGTTGAAGGGCGCAACAAGCTTCAGAAACGAAATCATGACCCTGAACTCCCCCGAGCAGGTAAAACAAAAAATACGAGATTTCTATGCCGACAACATAACAAGAAAGGTGGCTTAAACCATGGCCTTGCAAAAGATTTCTTTTAGTGGTGAAGTCATTTTGAATTCGGTGTCTGCCTGTGTTTTTGTCATTGATACAAAAGGCGTCATTCGTTTTGTCAATACAAGCGCAGAACAATTACTTCAGGCGAGCGCCCCCTATCTAAAAGGGCGCATGCTGGATGAGTTTATCCCACAAGACAGCCCGATCATTGCACTGATCAAACAGGCACGCATTGATCAGGCCAATATTTCCGAAAACAGCGTGACCCTTGAAACGCCCCGCTTGGGCAAACATCTGGTCAATGCTCATGCTTCTCCTTTGATCGAAGACCCGGAACTGATCATTTTAACATTGACCAAACGTTCCCTTGCCGACCAGATTGCCCGCCAACTGAAACATCGTTCTGCGGCACGCACCATCACCGCCATGTCAGCCATGCTGGCCCATGAAATCAAAAACCCGCTTTCAGGCATTCGTGGGGCGGCCCAGCTTTTGGAAAGTACCGCAGCAGAAGAAGACAGGGCTTTGACACGCCTGATTACGGATGAAACAGACCGGATTTGCGCACTGGTTGATCGCATGGAAAGTTTTTCTGATGGGCGCCCGATTAAACGTGAAGCCGTCAACATCCATCAGGTTCTGGAACATGTGCGCAATCTGGCACAAAATGGTTTTGGCAAACATGTGCGCTTTATTGAACAATATGATCCGTCCCTGCCGCCTGTTTTCGGCAATAAAGACAACCTGATTCAGATCATCCTAAACCTTGTAAAAAACGCCTGTGAAGCCACCCCGCAGGAAGGTGCGGAAATTATTCTGACAACAGCCTATCAACACGGTGTTCGACTTGCCGTTCCCGGTTCCAACAACCGCGTTCACCTGCCACTGACTGTTTCCATTCAGGACAACGGCCCCGGCATTCCAGAAGATATGCGCAGCCACCTTTTCGAACCCTTTGTCACCACAAAAGCCAAGGGAAGCGGGTTGGGGCTCGCACTGGTGGCAAAAATGATCGGCGATCACGGCGGGCTGATTGAATGCGAAAGCGAACCGAAGAAAACCATCTTCACCCTGATGCTCCCCATGTATTCTGAAAAACTACACGGCCCTCTTGGGACTAAAAAGGAAAACTGACCATGACTTCAACGATCCTTGTTGCCGATGATGACAGCGCCATCCGTACCGTTCTTAATCAGGCTTTGGGCCGGGCAGGATATGAGGTCCGGGTCACAGGAAACGCCTCCACCTTATGGAGGTGGGTCAGTGAAGGCGAGGGGGACCTGATCATTACAGATGTCATGATGCCGGATGAAAACGGCCTTGACCTGATCCCACGCATCAAAAAAATCCGCCCCGAACTGCGCTGTATTGTCATGAGCGCGCAAAACACATTGATGACAGCTGTGCGCGCAACGGAACGTGGCGCCTTTGAATACCTGCCTAAACCCTTTGACCTCAACGAACTGATTTCCGTAGTTAAACGTGCTCTGGAAACCCCACAGCCCTGCAAACCGGCCGCTGTCGGAGAGAAGGGAATGGAAGAGGAATTGCCGCTCATCGGTCGCTCCGGTGCGATGCAGGATATCTATCGCACCCTCGCACGTCTTATGGGAACCGATCTATCAGTCATGATAACCGGGGAATCAGGAACCGGTAAGGAACTGGTTGCCCGCGCTTTACATGATTACGGTAAACGCAGAAACGGCAGCTTCGTTGCCCTGAACATGGCAGCCATCCCTAAGGAATTGATCGAAAGCGAACTGTTCGGTCATGAAAAAGGCTCCTTCACCGGTGCAACAAACCGAAAGGCCGGGCGCTTTGAACAGGCAGAAGGTGGCACACTCTTTCTTGATGAAATCGGCGATATGCCCGCCGAAGCCCAGACCCGCTTGCTGCGCGTCCTTCAGGAAGGGGAATTCACAACAGTTGGCGGCAGCACGCCTATCAAAGCCAATGTACGTATCGTGGCCGCCACACACCGCGACCTGCGCAGCCTGATCCGTCAGGGCCTTTTCCGTGAAGACCTTTATTATCGCCTCAATGTGGTGCCCATTCGCCTGCCTCCCTTGCGCGAACGTGTGGAAGATATCCCTGAACTGGCAAACCATTTCCTCAGCATTGTGGCAGAAGAAGGTCTTCCCTGGAAAACCATCGAATCAGCCGCCCTTGAACGCCTAAAACAACATAATTGGCCGGGTAATGTGCGAGAACTGGAAAACGTCATTCGCCGTTTGGCCGCCCTTTATTCTCAGGAAACCATTACCCTTGAAGTCATTGAACAGGAATTGGCCGAACTGAGTGCACAAAGTGCCGGGTCAAGCCGGGAAAGCGACCCGGACAACCTGTCTGCTGCGGTAGAACACCATTTACGCACCTATTTTGATGCGCATGGGGACAGTTTGCCACCTGCCGGACTTTATGACCGTATCCTCAAAGAAATGGAAAGACCTCTGATTTCCATGACGCTGGAGGCGACAAACGGCAACCAGATCAAATCTGCCCAGGTTCTGGGGCTGAACCGAAACACCCTGCGAAAGAAGATTAGGGAACTGAATATTCCGATCACAAAAAATGCTGGAAAATAAATAGCGGCAAAACAGCAACAGGCGTTGCATCTTTGCAACATATATGTCTAAACTCCCTGACTTTATTTTCGTGTCAGGGAGTTTTTTCGGGACCATGTCCGCATCCTTACCTCAATCGAGTGCCGACCAACTGACTAAACTGACAATCTGGTTTCGCCGCAGTGGACTGTCACGAAAACTGGCTTTACTTCTTGTTCTGCTGGCCGTCAGCAGCGGGGTTGCCACATTCATCGCGATGACAAGTTCGGGCCCCAGCGGCTCTAATCCACATTTTGTCCTCAACCTGCTTTATCTTGACGCTGTCTTTCTTCTGCTACTTGGTGCCTTGATCATCCGCAGATTGGTCAAACTGAAATCACAGCACTCAAGGGGAATTGCCGGCTCGAAACTCCAGACACGGCTCGTCCTGTTTTTTAGCCTGCTTGCTGTCACACCGGCTATTCTTGTTGCCATTTTTGCCGGTCTTTATCTGAATTTGGGGATGCAATCCTGGTTTAACGAAAAAGTTTCAACAGCACTGAGTTCTTCACAAAAGGTTGCAGAAGCCTACCGCGATGAACATGTTCGCTCAATCCAGATTGACGCACTGGCACTGGCCAATATGCTCAACCGTGATGCGGCATATTTATCACGTTCCTCTTACGCACTGGGGCGTACACTGGAACAACTCGCCTTCCAGAAAAACCTCGTCGAAGCGGCTATTGTTAACGGTCAGGGGCGGGTTCTCGCACAAACAACTTTGACCCTTTCTCTGGAATTTGACCAAATTTCCCCCGAAGTTTTGCAAAATGCCGATAAAAACGAGGTTGTTGTCACGTTTGAACCGCAAAATGACCGGGCCCGGGCCATTGTCAAACTGGATGGTTTTATTGATACCTATTTGTTTGTCGGGCGTTTCATTCCCCCAGAAATCACCGGCCCCATAGAACGTGTGGAAAAAGCCTATAAACAATACAGTGAACTGGAAAAACAACGCGAAGGCATTCACATCAGTTTTGTCATGATCTTCATGGTGATTGCCCTGATGCTGCTGCTGGCAGCCGCCTGGCTCGGCATGACCTTTGCCAATCAGATGGTGCGCCCCCTGATTGACCTGATTGAAGCCAGTGAAAGGGTTAGAAAAGGGGACCTTGCCGTTCGGGTTGATAAAGAACATGGCGCAGATGAGCTGGGCTTGTTGGGAAGAGCCTTCAACCGCATGACGGAACAGCTTGAAAATCAACGCGAAAGTCTGGTGGATGCCAACAGGGAATTGGCTGAACGTTCCCGTTTTACAGAAACCGTTCTTGATGGTGTGAGCGCCGGTGTGCTCGGTCTGGATGCTCAAGGGAATATTCACTTGCTAAACCGTTTTGCCTGCCTTTTTTTGAGAGGAGAAATCTCGGATTTCATTGGCAACCCCTTAACAACGGTTATTCCCGAAGTGGAAGACCTGTTTAATCAGGCAACCGCCAAACCTCAACGCCCTGCACAAAAGGAAATCAAACTCCTGCGCGATGGGCAGGTGCGTATTATTAACGTCAGCATTGCCGCTGAATGGATTGATGATGACCTGATCGGTTTTGTTTTGACGTTTGATGATATTTCCGAATTACAAAGTGCGCAACGCCGGGCCGCCTGGGCCAATGTGGCACGGCGCATTGCCCATGAAATCAAAAACCCTCTCACACCAATCCAGCTTTCAGCGGAACGCTTAAAACGTAAATATCTCAAACAGATAGAAAATGATCCTGAAACATTTACGCTTTGTACTGAAACCATTATCCGTCAGGTCGAGGACATGCGCCTGATGGTCGATGAATTTTCCTCTTTCGCCCGCATGCCCCGTGCCATCCTCAAAAAAGAAAACATCAAAGAACTGTGCGGCGAAATCATTTTTATGGAAAAAAACCGGACCGAACAAATTGCCTATACAACAGAGCTGCCTAACAAGGACCTCAGCCTGCTGTGCGACCGTCAGCAGATTTCGCGCCTTCTCACCAACCTTGTTAAAAATGCCGCAGAAGGCGTATTGGGAAAATTTGGCCTTGATACAGATGAACCTCTTCCCGATCACCTGAGCGCCCCCATAGGCAATGTTGCCTTATCCCTTATCGAACAAAATAACGAAATCGTTATACGTATAAGTGATGATGGCAAAGGCTTTCCCCAAGAAGACCGGGACCGTTTGACCGACCCTTACGTCACCACACGGCGTAAAGGAACGGGGCTGGGACTGGCAATCGCCAAAAAAATTATGGAAGAACATCAGGGGCAAATGGCCCTGAAAGACAGAGAAAGCGGTGGTGCAATTGTGGAATTACGTTTCCCGGAACTGGAAGAACATGGCGTGACAAGCGCAAACCACGATGAACAAAAACAACAAAACCCAATGGATATGACAGTGAGGCTTGTAACTGATGGCGCATGATATTTTAATCGTTGATGACGAAGCCGACATCCGAATGCTGACTGCCGGTATTCTGGAAGATGAAGGCTACGAAGCTCGCGAAGCAGCAAGCGATGTGCAGGCTCTGGAAAGTGTGCGTACCCGTAGACCCAGTCTGGTGTTACTGGATATCTGGTTGCAAGGCAGCCGTCTGGACGGACTTGGTATTCTCAGAGAACTGAAAAAAGATCACCCGGATTTACCAGTTGTCATGATGAGCGGCCACGGCACCATCGAAACAGCGGTGAAAGCCCTTCACGAAGGCGCTTATGACTTCATAGAAAAACCGTTCAAAACAGACCGTTTGCTCATGGCAATGGAACGCGCTTTGGAAACCGTCAATCTACGGCGTGAAAATGCCGAGCTGCGCACCCGGGGTGCTGTTGAAAATCAATTGATCGGCATGTCCCCCCGCCTTAATCAGCTACGTCAGACCGTTGAAAAAGTCGCAGCTTCCAATAGCCGTGTTCTGCTGGTCGGTCCTGCTGGCTCCGGCAAGGAAGTTGCCGCACGTCACTTGCATTTGCAGTCAAGGCGTGCCTTGGGCCCTTTTATTGTCCTGAATTGTGCCGCGATGGAGCCGGATAAAGTCGAAAGTGAACTTTTTGGCATAGAAGGTGCTGAAGCAGGTCGCAAGGTTGGTTTTTTCGAACAGGCACATAACGGGACGTTGCTGCTGGACGAAGTCAGTGACATGCCCCTTGAAACACAGGGAAAAATAGTTCGCGTTCTTCAGGAACAACGTTTTCTGCGCATAGATGGTACAAAACCTGTTGAAGTAGACGTTCGCGTGATGGCTTCAACCTCCAAAGACCTTAATGAGGAAATGGCAGAGGGGCGTTTCCGTGAGGATTTATTTTACCGCCTCAGTGTTGTGCCCATCGACATCCCGGCTTTACAGGAACATCGCGAAGATATTCCGCACCTGACCACATATTTCATGCAAAAAACAGCAGAAGCCTTAGGTCATGCCCCCAGAACTTTTAGTGAAGAAGCTCTTGTGGCCCTTCAGGCCTATGGCTGGCCGGGCAATGTACGTGAACTGCGCAATGTGGTTGAACGCGTGCTTATTATGGCACCGGGGGATGCCAGCCACCCCATCAAGGCCGACATGCTTCCGCGTGAAGTGACCGCTCTTGAATCAGAAAACTTGAAATGGGACCCGACCAGTGAAATTATGGGCCTGCCGTTGCGTGATGCCCGGGAGATTTTTGAGCGTGAATATCTCAACACTCAAATCAATCGGTTTGGGGGCAACATCTCGAAAACGGCCAACTTTGTCGGAATGGAACGTTCGGCACTCCACCGCAAACTCAAATCGTTGAATTTGACGGCCGATGAAAAAGCCAAAGCCTGAGGAGATGGCATAAATGAAAGTGATTATTTGCGGAGCCGGGCAGGTTGGGTCCAACATTGCCCACTATCTGGCAACAGAAGACAATGATGTCACCGTTGTTGACCAGTCACCAACCCTGATTGGTAAATTGACCGACACACTGGACTGTCGCGGTGTCGCCGGGCATGCCTGTCACCCGGATGTGCTCAAGGAAGCCGGGGCCGAAGATGCCGATATGTTGATTGCTGTGACCTACACGGATGAAATCAACATGGTCGCCGCGCAAGTCGCCCATTCCCTGTTCAATGTGCCGACCAAAATTGCCCGCGTACGTTCGCAAAGCTATCTTGCCCCGGAATGGGCAAACCTCTATACCCGTGAAAACCTGCCCATTGATGTGATCATTTCCCCGGAAATTGAGGTTGCACGCGCTGTTATGCGCCGTCTTACCGTGCCCGGTGCAACCGATATGATCCCGCTTTGCGGCGGCAAGGTCCGCCTTGTCGGTGTACGCTGTGAAGATGATTGCCCTGTCGTTCATACACCTTTGCGTCAGCTTGCCCAGCTCTTTCCCGACCTGAATATCGTTGTCATCGGTATGGTCAGAGATGGAAAAGCCCTTGTCCCCAAGGCAGAGGACCAGTTCCTGCCCGGTGATGAAGCCTTTTTCGTGGTGGACGAACAACATATGGGCCGCGCCCTGACAGCTTTCGGCCATGATGAAACAGAGGCCCGCCGCCTGCTCATCTTCGGTGGTGGCAACATCGGCCTGTTCCTTGCCCAGCAGCTTGAACGTGAAGCCCCCTGGGTGAATTGTAAAATCATTGAAAAAAGCGAATCACGCGCCCGTCAAATCGCTTCACAACTCACCAAAACAACCGTGCTATGCGGTGATGTCCGCGATCAGGAACTTCTTATGGAAGCCAACGTGGCCGCCGCTGAAACCGTTATTTCCGTCACTGATGACGATGAAACCAACATTCTGGGTTCTCTTCTGGCCAAGCGCATGGGCTCACAACGTGCCGTGACGTTGATTAACAAGTCGCTCTACGAGCCCTTGCTCAACAACCTTGGGGTTGATGTGGTGGTCAACCCGCGCAACATCACCGTATCGCAAATTTTGCAGCAGGTACGCCGTGGTCGCATTCATTCCGTCCATAGCCTGCGTGAAGGCTTCGGGGAATTGATTGAAGCTGAAGCTCTGGCAACCTCGCCACTGGTTGGTGCCCCGTTGCGGGATGTAAAAATGCCTGCCGGGGTCTTGCTCGGGGCTATTGTGCGTGACGGTCAGGTCATCAGCCCGCGTGGCAGCACGGTGGTTGAACCCAAAGACCGCGTTGTTCTCTTCGCTTCCTCAGATTCCGTTCGCAAGGTGGAAAAAATGTTTTCAGTCCGTCTGGAGTTCTTTTAAAAAATGTCACGTTATGCCTATGTCAACGGCGCCTACAAACGCCACGACGAAGCCTGTATTCATGTTGAAGACCGCGGTTTTCAATTCGGTGACAGCGTTTATGAAGTCGTCTACCTCTATAAAGGTCGCCTGATTGACGCCGATGCCCATCTAGACCGCATGGAACTTTCCCTTCAGGAATTAAAGATGGAACCGCCCATGTCTCGTGGGGCCATGCGTGTAATTATGAAAGAACTGATCCGCCGCAACAGACTGAAAACAGGCATGGTCTATATTCAGATCACACGGGGGTCATCCCCGCGTGATTTCGTCTTTCCGACAAACAGCGATCAAACAATCGTCATGACTGCACGCCGGATGGCACCTTTTGATCCCACCCATGCCCTAAAAGGCATGAAGGTCAAAACATTGCCGGACATCCGATGGCAGCGCTGTGACATTAAGACAACCCAATTACTGGCCGCTTCCCTGTTGAAACAAGATGCCCTTGATGACGGGTTTGCTGATGCATGGCTGCTGGATGGTAACGGCTTCATCACGGAAGGTACATCCAACAATGCCTGGATCGTCACCAAAGACGGAAAGTTAAAAACACGCAAGCCCAGCACTCAATTGCTCAACGGCATCACCCGGCGCAGCATTATCAAGCTTGCCCGGGAAAAGGGGCTGGAAATCATTGAAGAAGCCTTCAGCCTTGAAGAAGCATTCGCAGCCAAAGAAGCCTTTGTGACCAGCGCCAGTGCCTGCGTCAAACCTGTGACGCAAATTAACGAACGCACGGTCGGGAATGGGGAAACAGGGCTGATCACCACACAAATTGCCGAAATATACGCCAATTTCCTTGAAAACGGGCAGGAACTATAAGAATGACAAATAAGAAAAACCCACCCAAAGCCCTGATTTTTGATTGGGACAATACGCTGGTTGATACCTGGCCCGCTATTCATGATGCGCTTAATCACACGCTGGAAGCCATGGGGCATATCCCCTGGACTTTTGAGGAAACCCGCCAAAAAGTCCGTAAATCCATGCGCGAAAGTTTTCCCGACCTGTTTGGGGAGCGTTGGGAAGAAGCCGGTGATGTTTTTTACGCCCGATTCGAAGAATCCCATATTGCCCGCCTAAAAGCCCTTGAAGGCGCAGAAAACATGCTGAAAGCCTTACACAGCAAGGGATATTACCTTGCCGTGGTCTCAAATAAGACAGGAAAATACCTGCGTGAGGAAGCAGACCATTTAGGTTGGAATAAATATTTCCAAAAGGTCATCGGGGCAGGGGATGCAAAGCGCGATAAACCCCATCCTTCACCCGTTGATTTAGCCCTTGAAGGCAGCGGAATCCCTAGGGGTTCACATGTTTGGTTCGTTGGTGATACCGATGTGGATCTGGAGTGCGCACATAACGCTGAATGCATAGGTGTACTGGTGCGCGAACAGTCTCCTGCAAAGGGAGAGTTTGACGAGTATCCTCCTTCTTGGTATTTCAATAACTGCATGGAGTTAGCTGCGATATTGGATAATTGTGACGTTTGGGAGACTGATCAAGTCGCAACGGCTCTGTAAGAAACTTAACCATAAATGCCAATGATAAAGATAAATTAGGGGACAAAGACCCATGGCTGCTGAAAAATCCCAGAATGTGCAAGATGTATTTCTAAACCACATTCGCAAACAAAAAAATTCTGTCACCATTTTTCTGGTGAACGGCGTGAAACTCCAAGGGATCGTTACGTGGTTCGATAATTTCTCTGTTCTGCTGCGCAGAGACGGCCACACACAACTGGTGTACAAGCATGCAATTTCTACCATCATGCCCTCCACACCTGTACAGTTGTTCGACCCGTCCGGTGAGGACGAAGCATAAAAGTGTCGAACGGCAATCTCCCGCCCAAAGATCAACCCAAAACGGGCTGGAGCGAAGATCAAGACCGGACGCCCTGTCTGGTTGTTCACCCGCATCTTAAAAGCGAGCGCGGAAATTTGCGCTCGCCTCAAGCTCGTCTGGAAGAATGTGTCGGGCTGGCTGAGGCTATTCATGTGGATGTGGTCCATCATGAAGTGGTCAATATCGCCCGCCCCAAACCCGCCACCCTGTTCGGCCAAGGGGTGGTTGAAGCGCTTGCCACCACCATTGGCCGGGTGGATAAAAGCAAGGATGACTGGGATGATGACGATATCGGGTTGGCGATTGTCGATGCGGCCTTAAGCCCCATTCAACAACGCAATCTTGAAAAGGCATGGAACTGCAAGGTCATTGACCGCACCGGCCTCATTTTAGAGATTTTCGGGGAACGGGCGCGCACGGCAGAAGGCTCCTTACAGGTGGAACTGGCGGCGCTGACCTATCAACGCTCCCGTCTGGTGCGTTCATGGACCCACCTTGAGCGTCAACGCGGTGGCCTTGGCTTTATCGGCGGTCCCGGTGAATCCCAGATCGAGATTGACCGCCGCTTGATTGATGAACGCATTGTACGGCTGAAAAAAGACCTCGAAGATGTCAAACGCACCCGCGAACTGCATCGTAAAGCCCGGCGCAACACGCCTTACCCCATCGTCGCGCTGGTGGGTTATACCAACGCGGGCAAATCCACCTTGTTCAACCGGCTAACCCAAGCCAAGGTCTTTGCCGAAGATTTGCTCTTTGCCACACTGGACCCGACCATGCGTTCCATCCAGTTGCCATCGGGGCGCGATGTGATCATGTCCGATACAGTAGGCTTTATCTCCCAATTGCCTCACGAACTGGTCGCAGCCTTTCATGCCACCCTTGAAGAGGTGCATGAAGCAGACGTAATCCTGCATATCCGCGATGCCTCCCACCCCGATACAGAAGCCCAGAAGGCCGATGTACTGGACGTATTGAAAACTCTGGGTGTGGAAGAAAAGCTCGAAGACAGTTTGATTGAAGTCTATAACAAGGCAGACCTGCTGGATGGGGAAACCCTGCAAATCCTGCAAAACAGAACCGCGCGCTCCAACGGGCGGGTTTCCATGGTTTCAGCCATTACAGGGCAGGGGTGTGAACAGCTTCTGGATGATATCAACCAACTGCTTTCTGCCAAATTCCAGACCTTTGAACTGGCCATCCCCTATAGTGATGGTCAGTTGCTCAGTTGGCTTTACAATCATGGGGAAGTCACCAACCGGGTTGAAGGCGAAGAACATTTCACCATACAGATCAAAATGAATGACATGAACGCCGCGCGCTTCAAACAGAAATATCCGCAGTTCTTTGAAGCACCGGATGATGATGCAGAAGACAATGAAACGCCCGGCGGCTGGTCCCCAACCTGATGATCTGCCTTACAGGCGAAGGCCAGCATCCAGTTCCTTCTTAATTCCTTAATGTCTTTGCCCTATACTTCTCTACAAGTAGATAAGCGAGGCAAAAGACATGGCAACCAAACAGGCACAGGCACGCTGGCGCAACAAAAATGCACTGGTCAAAAAACAGCTCAACGTGATGGCCAAACGCCTGATCCATGAAGATCTGGAAGATATGGCGCGTACCTTCGAGCTGAAAGGCAAGGCCGAAGCCGTCACTTTTGCTGTCTTCGTTACCAAGGCACTGGGCCAACAGGCCGAATACAACCCCGAAGCCAAACGCATCCTCGACCTGCTGGACACCGCCTATAAAAGAGAGCGCGATATTTATCGTCCCTAGCCACTTTCCCCATGACTCCCGCCTCAACCCTTGCTAAAAGGGGGCCATGAAAATTGATATGGACCATATTACCCGGATTATTGCCGAGGTTGCTGAAGAAGAGATTATGCCGCGTTGGCAAAAGCTTTCTGACGGTGACATTATGGAAAAATCGCCGGGAGATCTGGTCACAACGGCTGATATCGAAGCCGAAATAAAGCTGACTGCACGGCTCAAAGATGTTTTGCCCGGTTCTCTGGTTGTGGGTGAAGAAGCGGTTTCCAAAGATTCATCCGTTCTTGATGCTTTAAAAAGTGATGATCCTGTCTGGATTATCGACCCTGTAGATGGCACGCGCAATTTTTCCAAGGGCGACAGCGTGTTCGGTTCCATGGTTGCCTTGATACAAAAAGGTGAGATTTTGGCAGGATGGATTCACGACCCTGCGCGTAGCCGCACAGCCGTTGCTGAAAAAGGGGCAGGGGCCACACTGGCCGGGCGTGACCTGCATGTCAAAAAATTCAATGCACTGGAACGCATGACCGTCTCGCTTAATGAAAGTCACCGCCGCTGGCTGGAAAAACGTGCTGTCAATGGTCTTGGCCCTGTGCCACATATGGCGATCCGCTACGGGGCAGTGGCCCATGACTATATCTCACTGGCTGCGGGGGAGTTTCATTGCGCGCAATATCGCCGCCTGCACCCCTGGGATCATGCCGCTGGTGTGCTTTTGCACCGTGAGGCCGGTGGCTTTGATAAAATGATTGGCAGTCAGGGCCCCTACAAGCCGGTCTTTTATGAACAGGACTGTCTGCTGCTTACTCCCAATGAAGAAGTATGGGAAGAAGCCCGGCGCTTCCTCAACCCCGGCTCAGACAGCTACCATGTCTAAATCACCGCTTGAAATTCTGCAAAAGGTCTTTGGTTACAGTGACTTTCGTGGCGTCCAACAAGAAGTAATTGAACGCACCATTGCCGGCGGTGATTCACTCGTTCTGATGCCCACAGGCGGGGGGAAATCATTGTGTTATCAGATTCCAGCCGTTTGTCGGGACGGCTGTGCGGTCGTGGTTTCTCCGCTGATTGCCCTGATGCAGGATCAGGTCACAGCCCTGTGTCAGGTTGGCATCAAGGCCGCCACGCTGAATTCCACCATCGGGCAGGAAGAAACGTTTGAAATTGAACGCGCCATGCGCGCAGGCGAGCTGGATCTGGTCTATGTTGCCCCGGAACGATTGCTGACGGACCGCTTTTTCACCCTTTTAAATCATTGCAAAATATCCCTTTTTGCTATTGATGAAGCCCATTGCGTTTCCCAGTGGGGGCATGATTTCCGCCCCGAATATCGCCAATTGCTCAGCCTGAATGATGCCTTTCCCGATGTGCCACGCATTGCGCTGACGGCCACAGCGGACGGGCCAACACGCAACGATATTGTGGAACGGCTCAACCTCGGTAATGGAAAAGTCTTTATCACCGGGTTTGACCGCCCCAATATTCGTTACACCATCGTGCCGAAAAAAAATGCCAAGACGCAACTGCTTCAGTTCCTGAATGAATATGAGGAAAAAGACAGCGGCATCATCTATTGCATGAGCCGCAAAAAAGTCGAAGATATTGCCCAATGGCTGCGTGACAAAGGCTATGATGCGCTGTCCTATCACGCGGGTATGGATAAAAACATCCGCAGCCTCAATCAGGACAAGTTCGTGCGCGAAGAAGGCATGATCATGGTCGCCACCGTGGCCTTCGGTATGGGCATTGATAAACCCGATGTGCGTTTTGTCGCCCATATGGACCCACCCAAAAGTCTGGAAGCCTATTATCAGGAAACAGGCCGGGCCGGGCGTGACGGACTGCCCTCACAGGTCTGGATGGCCTATGGCTTGCAAGATGTCACCAAGCTGCGCCAATTCATGGAAAGTTCCGAACTGCCGGAACGTCAGAAACATATCGAACGCCAAAAACTGGACTCCTTGCTGGCTTATTGCGAAAGCGCACGCTGTCGCCGTCAGGTCCTGCTGGAATATTTTGGAGACAAAATGCATGAGCCTTGCGGCAACTGCGACACCTGCCTCAACCCGGTGGATACCTTTGACGGCACCGTGGCCGCCCAAAAAGTGCTTTCCTGCATCTATCGCACCGGGGAAACCTTCGGGGCAGGCCATATCATCGATGTCTTGCTGGGCGAAGAGAATGACAAGATCAAACGTTTTCGCCATGACAGCCTGAGCACCTACGGCATCGGCAAGGAACTCAAGCGCGACACTTGGCGTTCTATCATCCGCCAGCTTGTAGCTCTCGGCCTCGTGCGTATGGATATGGAAGGCTACGGCGGGCTCAAACTTGGCCCCGATGTACGCGAAGTTCTGCGCGGTGAACGAACGGTTCTGATGCGAAAAGACCCTGATGGTCGACGCAGTAAAAGCCAACGCACCGCAAAATCCAGCATTGTGCTGGAGCGTGAAGACGACAAAGCCCTGTTTGAAGCCCTGCGCGCCAAGCGCAAAATGCTGGCAGAAGAACAAGGCGTGCCGCCTTACGTTATTTTTGCCGATGCAACCCTGATTGAAATGGCCCAGAAACGCCCCCAGAACGCTTCTTCGTTTCTTGACCTTTCCGGGGTAGGGCAAACCAAACTGGAACGCTACGGCGCTACTTTTATAGACATTGTCGCTGAATTTGCTTAATCATATCAAATACAACTCTTAAGCATTCACCCAGAAGAGGCTCCTCTCTTCCATCCGACATTTCTGTATCATGAAAATAATTGCAAAAATAAAATTCGGTTCACATCTTTACGGCACGTCCACACCACAATCCGACCTTGATATTAAAGGGGTCTATATTCCCTGTGCCCGTGATATCCTGTTACAGCAGGTCACCCCCATGATCTCCCAAAGCAGGCCTAAAAAAGAAGGTGAAAAAAACACCTCTGAGGATGTTGATTATGAACTCTATAGCCTGCAACGATATCTTGAACTGCTCAGCGAAGGGCAAACCGTTGCCCTGGATATGCTGTTTGCACCCGATTGGGCCATGATGGAACCTCCATCACCTGTTTGGGAGGACGTGAAAAAACTGGCGCCAAGGATTTTTACAAAAGGGTCCCTCAAATTTGTTAAATACTGCCGTCAACAAGCCAACAAGTACGGCATAAAAGGGTCAAGAGTAGCCGCATCGAGATTGGCACTGACAACTCTGGAAAAAGCGGAACAAAAATATGGGGCAAAGGCAAAGCTGGAATGTGCCTCAGAAGAATTATCCCGAACTGCCGCTTCCAACCCCTTCCTCAAAATTATTGAAAGCCAGGATGGAAACGGGGCTGCCATCCGCTATTTTGACGTCTGCGGCAAAAAAGCAATGTTTAGTGCCTCCATTCAAAAAGCCAAAGAGGTTGCACAAAAGCTTGTAAACGAATACGGACACCGCGCGCTGGCCGCAGAACGCAATGAAGGGGTAGACTGGAAAGCACTGTCTCATGCCATCCGTGTTGGCTATCAGGCAATCGAGTTTTTCTCTTCACACAAAATGACCTTTCCCAGACCTGAAGCCGAACATTTATTGGCAATTAAGCAAGGGAAAGTCGACTACCCCAAAGTTGCTGAAGAAATTGAAGATCTTCTTGATACCCTCGAAAAGGTAGCACTCGCCTCCACCTTACCCGATTCAATTGATTCCAAAATAATCGAAAACTTCGTCGTAGATACTTATGCCAAACAGGTGACTTCACATGGATGAAAAGATTAAAAGCTATATCCAAGACCAATTACAGGAATTAGCCCGGAAAAACGATGTTCGAATTCTGCTTGCCATAGAATCAGGCAGTCGGGCATGGGGCTTTCCTTCTCAAGACAGTGATTATGATGTTCGTTTTATTTACGCACATAAGGAAGCTCACTATCTTTCCATAGATCGCAAAAGGGATGTTATTGAAACGCCCATTCAGTTCGACCCCGTTCTGAACACCGAATTCGACATGAACGGCTGGGATGTCAAAAAAGCAATCTATTTAGCCATGCGCGGCAATGCTGTTGTCAATGAATGGATGACCTCACCCATACAATACATCAAAGATGGAACATCTTATCAGGATTTACAGAACTTCGTTGCCCAAACCGCAGACTTGCGCGCCTACTTCCACTTTTATCGCAACTACATGCGTGAACCCTGGTTAAACTATTTAAACAACCACCCTGAACAAATAAAAATAAAGCATTACTGCTATTGCCTGAGGTGCGCCCTAGCCCTTGAATGGCTGCTGGAACAGGAAACAATCCCGCCCATGGATGTCCCTTCGCTCTTAAAAGGCATTCAGCTTAAAAATGAGGTCCTTCTAGCCATAGAAAATTTGATTGCTCTAAAAAAACAATCAACAGAAAAAGACACGATGGAACGCATAGAAGAACTTGACCAGTTTATTGATGCAGCCATCAATCAGGAAAGAAAACGTCCATCAAAAGATGACCTTGAAACACAATATCTTGATACAGCAAATGCCCTGTTCAGGAGAATTGTTAAGGACGCGTATTGAACTTTCTCCTTATCTACTTATACTCACTTTTAACAATTCTAATCAGGGAAAGAGAATAACATGAAAGTTGCATTTCTAGGTCTTGGCGTTATGGGATACCCGATGGCAGGGCACCTGCAAAAAGGTGGTCATGACGTCACCGTTTATAACCGTACCACTGCAAAAGCGGAAAAGTGGGTAGGGGAATATGGGGGAAGCCTTGGTAAAACCCCTGCCGAGGCCGTAAAAGGCGCGGAAATCGTTTTTGCCTGTGTTGGTAACGATGATGACCTGCGCAGCGTCTGCATTGGTGAAAACGGTGCATTTAAGGCCATGGACAAAGGTTCTATCTTTGTCGATCACACAACAACATCCGCCGAAGTGGCCCGCGAGCTTTCTGCAAAGACAGCCGAAATGGGCTTATCGTTTGTGGATGCGCCGGTTTCCGGTGGTCAGGCAGGCGCTGAAAACGGTGTCTTGACTATCATGTGCGGCGGTGCGCAAGAAGACTTTGATCGCACCAAGGATGTGCAGGATTGTTACGCACAGGCCGTAACCCTGATGGGTGATGTCGGGGCAGGGCAATTGACCAAAATGGTCAACCAGATCACTTTCGTTGGGGCTGTTCAGGCTATTTCCGAAGCCTTGGCTTTTGCCGATAAAGCCGGTCTGGATGCCAAAAAGGTGGTTGATGTCATCTCCAAAGGAGCAGCTGGTTCGTGGCAACTGTCCAACCGTGGCTACACCATGGTCGATGATAAATTCGACTTCGGCTTCGCGGTGGACTGGGTGCGAAAAGACCTTGGTTTCGCCCTTGATGAAGCCCGCAAAAACGGCTCTGCCTTACCTGTTACCGGGCTGATTGACCAGTACTATAAAGAGGTTCAACGCATGGGCGGTGGGCGGTGGGATACCTCCAGCCTGATCAAGCTTTTACGGGATTGAAAAATCACTTTAGGAACGCAAAATAACTAAATTATTTCAAAGAGATGAAAGTTAAAGTTAAACTTTTATCTCTTTCTTTTTAGCCGCTTGCCATTGGGCTTCCATCTCTTCCAAAGTAGCGTCTTTCATCTCTTTTCCAAGCGCGCGAACACCACTTTCCATCTCTTTAAAGCGGCGTTCGAATTTAACGTTACAGGAACGTAACGCACTGTCCGGATCAATCTCCGCCCAGCGTGCCATATTGACCACTGTGAACAAAAGATCACCAATTTCATCCTTGATGCGATCTTGCGATATATTGACCTCACGAACCTCTTCTTCCACCTCTGCCAGTTCTTCACGGATCTTATCCAGAACGCCGTTAACATCCGGCCAGTCAAAACCAACGCGCACAGCACGCTTTTGCAATTTCATCGCTCGCGTCATTGCAGGCAAGCCCGGTGAAACGCCATCCAGTGCAGAAGGGGGATTTTCACCTTTTTCCAGTGCCTTGGCTTTTCTTTCGTCTTCTTTCTGCTGTTCCCAGGCAATGGTTTGCGCTTCTGAATCTTCAATGACCTCATCACCAAACACATGAGGATGGCGCTTGACCATCTTGTCCGCAATCCCTTGCGCAACCTCATTGAAATCAAAAAGCTTTTCATCTTTTGCCATTTGCGCATGAAAAACCACCTGAAGCAATAAATCCCCCAGTTCCTCACGCAGGTGAGCCCAGTCCTGATGCTCAATCGCATCGGCAACCTCATATGCTTCTTCGATGGTGTGGGGCGCAATAGAGGCAAAGTTCTGTTCGATATCCCATGGACAACCGTCATTTGGATCACGCAATTTTGCCATAATGGCCAACAGGCGGCTCATTTCATCAGGGAAGGCGTCACTGTCAAACTTCGTCACAGACTTTCTCCATACACACGTCAAAGGAAGAACTAAAAGACGCGACACCATAGCCTGACTCAGTCAACACAAGAAAGCCCCAAAGGGCAATCAGACAACAAATCATGGCGTCAGGAAAAGAGAACAGTCAGACGGATTAGACTCAACAAAGTGATTCTAATTACGCCTCAACCCGAAGATGCAGACAAAGTTAAAGTAAATTCGACAAAGAAGGGCGAAGCCTTACATGAAGTTCATCCTCATTTTATCCATACATCTTTTGTCGCATAATATATATTATGTAATATTTTAATACATAATATTTTTCAACCACTTATATAGTATTAGCACGCAAATAGACTTCGAAAATATGCTTCATGCACTTTCACAAACTTTTGGCATTTAACACACAGCACGTAGTTTAACTTTTCTACCCTGACGAATCTCTGTCCCCATTCAACATACAAGAACCAAACGGCACCTTGTTCCTTTCCATCACGTTGAGGACTTAAAGAGTTTCATTTTACCTAAAAGAAATGAGTTCATTATTTTGACTCTCACGCAAAACAAAAAGAGGCGTAAAAGCACCCCTTTTCTTCTCAACGCACAGCAATAGAATCAGCGAAATGAGTCTATTGAAAATCAAGACATGAAAATAATCTAAAGCTCGATTTGGAGCCCATCGAAGCATGGTTCAACATGATCCGGTAATTGCGCTCTCAGCGCCTGATAGTCCAACCCGGAGCCTAAATGAGTCAAGAACGCCTTCTCAGGCGCAATCTTTTCAACCCAGCGCAAGGCCTTTTCCACATCCGCGTGGGTCTGATGCGGATGATCGACCAATGTCCCGATCACCCAGACCTTGATGCCCTTAAGCAGATTGAAGCTATCCGGTCCCATCTCCACCACATCGGTTGAATATGCGAAATCGCCAATGCGATAACCAATCGTTTCGCAATAGCCATGGTCCTGTAAAATTGGTACGACCTCAGCGCCCTTCACCTCAAAAGCCTTCCCCGGCTCAATCAGGTGCGGCGTCAGAACCGGCTTGTAAAACATATTGGCCCCTTCGGCCAATGGCTCCAGCACATAGCCAAAACGTTGCCTGATATGATCCAGTGTTTCCTGATTCAGGTAAACATCCAAAGCTTCGTTCTGCATGCGGTTGATGCTGCGCAGGTCGTCTATGCCGTGCAAATGATCCGCATGACCATGGGTATAGAGAACCGCATCAATATGGTCGTATTCGACAGAAAGCAACTGCTGACGTAAATCGGGGGATGTATCTACTAGTAGAGAAGTGGGGCCATTTTCCACAAGAATGGATGGCCGCAAGCGTCTATTGCGAGGCTCCTTCGGGTCACACTTGCCCCAATAAGGGCCGATCCCCGGCACACCGCCTGATGGTCCGCAGCCAAGGATCGTTACCTTCATTTTCAGGCTCGTTTCGCTTTGGTAAAGAGCCGGTAAAAGTTTTCCGTGCTCTGCTGATTAAAGGCCTCTTGGTCCATCCCCTTCAACTCCGCCACTTTTGCCGCTGTATGGGCCGTATAAGCCGGCTCATTGCGTTTTCCACGTCTGGGGATAGGCGCAAGGTATGGTGCGTCTGTTTCCACCAACAAACGCTCGACAGGCACGCCAGCGATGGTTTCTCGCAGCTCTTCAGCCGTTTTAAAGGTCACAATGCCGGAAACAGAAATATAGAGCCCCAGCTCCACCACTCTCTTTGCAAAGACATCGGAGGCTGAAAAACAATGGATCAGGGCACGAAACGGCTCTTGCGCCATTTCCTCTTCCACAATGGCGAGCGTGTCTTCCTCGGCATCGCGTGTGTGAATAATGACCGGCAGGTCCAAAACACGGGCTGCCTGAATGTGGGTCCGAAACTGCTGTTTCTGAATCTCGCGCGGGCTATGTTCATAGAAATAATCCAGCCCGGTTTCGCCAAAACCGATAACCTTGGGGTGCTCTGCCATCAACACCAGATCTTCCACACTCACAACCGGTTCGCTATCGGCATTGTGCGGATGAATGCCGACCGTGCAATAGATGTGGTCATGCGCCTTGGCGATATCCAAAACCTGCTCAAAGCGGGTCACATAGGTGCAAATGGTCACCATCTGTTTGACCCCGGCTTCCTCGGCATTGGCCAGTACGGTTTCAAAATCTTCCTTGAAATCCGGAAAATCCAGATGGCAATGGGTATCAACAAGCATGGTGATAAACGGCTCAGACTTGCGTCAAAGCCCCCTTCTCTTTCGCTTTTTCCAGATCGGCTGAATTCAGCTCTTCAACATCGCCGTTTTCATAAACCACCTCAAAAACCGTTTCCTTGGTTTTCGGGTTCTGGCGCAGGGCACGGTTAATGGTAAAGACGCCCTCCTTACCCTGATAGGATTTTTCCAGTTCTTCGTGGTCTATAAAGCGCGGGAAAACCCCTTCCGGCGCATCTAGCGCTGTTTTGGCTTGCAAGGCCCCCGCTTCCCCACAAAAGGCAAAAGAACGATCATTTTGATCGATTTTCAGCAACCCAAGCATCTTTTCCATACTGCTCGGCATGATCGGTTGCAACAACAGAGCCACGTTACGGATGGTTTCACACAGCACATACAGAACTGTTTCCATACGGGCCGGGTCTTCCTTTTTCAGCTTCCAGGGGGCCTGATGGTCCACATAGGCATTTGCAGCACGAATGACCAGCCAGATGGTTTCGATGGCTTCATGAAAGGCCTGCACGTCGATCTTTTCACGCACCTTGCCCAACAACTCATAGGCTTGACCCAGCATTTCCTTATCTTCAAGG
Organism: Terasakiella sp.; assembly: GCA_050297075.1. GTDB lineage: Bacteria > Pseudomonadota > Alphaproteobacteria > Rhodospirillales > Terasakiellaceae > Terasakiella. The sequence continues at coordinate 112,485 of JBNKSC010000011.1, read as the reverse complement.
CTGAAGTCACCTGCTGTCGGAATAGCCCCGTCACAGTTTTTCACCACCATGGACAAAACACGCTGGGATAAATTGCCCAGATCGTTCGCCAATTCGCTGTTCATCCGCGTCACCATGGCGGAATGGGCAAAATCCCCATCATTGCCAAACGGCACTTCCCGCAATAGGAAATAGCGCACCTGATCCAGACCGTATTTATTGACCAGATCAATCGGGTCAATCACATTACCAAGAGATTTGGAAATCTTCTGGCCTTCATTGGTCCACCAGCCATGGGCAAAGACACGTTTCGGCAGGTCCAGTTCTGCTGCCATTAAAAAGGCAGGCCAATAGACCGCATGGAAGCGCAAAATATCTTTCCCGACCATATGCACATCGGCAGGCCAGTATTTCTTATATTGTTCATTGTCCGTATCCGGGTAGCCAACAGCCGTAATATAGTTGGTCAGTGCATCCAGCCAGACATACATGATATGTTCGTCATCACCCGGCACCGGCACCCCCCAGTCAAAGGTTGTTCTGGAAACGGAAAGGTCCTGCAAGCCGCCTTTGACAAAGCTGATAACTTCATTTCGGCGCGATTTCGGCAAAATGAAATCTGCGTTATCTTCGTAATATTGCAGCAACTTGTCTTCATAAGCCGACAGCTTGAAAAAATAACTGGGTTCTTTCACCCATTCCACTTCGGCACCACTGGCCTTGGCAACGCGTGTGCCATCCGGCTTTTTCTCAAGCTCGTCTTCCGTATAGAAGGCTTCGTCGCGCACCGCATACCAGCCTTCATAGGCGCCCAGATAGATATCACCATTATTCAGCAGTTTCTGCCACAGGGCCTGACAGGCTTTTTTATGGCGTTCTTCCGTGGTGCGGATAAAATCATCATTGGAATAGCCCATAAACCCTGCCAAATCGCGGAAGTTCTGAGATACACCATCGGTAAAGCTTTGCGGGTCAATTCCTTTGGCCTGCGCAGACTTTTCCACCTTCTGACCGTGTTCGTCCGTCCCGGTCAGAAATTTCACATCATAACCGTCCAGACGTTTGAAGCGCGCCATCACATCACAGGCCAAAGATGTATAAGCGTGACCGATATGGGGTTTATCGTTCACATAATAGATTGGCGTAGTGATATAAAAAGGGTTAGATCCCGACATGGGGCTCTCCATAAACTTTAAAAAATTCAAACGTTGGGCGGCTGTCTTAGCGCATCACCGCCCCTTGCAGGGCGAGAAAGGACGTCAGCACTGCCTGTTTGCGATCCAGATTGCCGCTTTGCGCCTGATCGAACAAACGGGTGATTTTCTCCCATACATCCATCAGCCGGGTCATGTTCCCCTGTTGCAGGAGGCGGACCATCAAAGCATCTTCGCTTTCACTCAAACCAAGCCCTGAGGTCTTACCTCGTGCCCCTTGAGAGATCAAGCGTCCTAACCACCAGCACAACAAATCCCCCAAAGTGCGAAAGGCATCATCAGCGCCTGCCCGGGCCATCTTGTCCCCCAGCTTATGCAAGGCTTCCACGTCCAATTCCGGTAATGTGGCAAGCAGTTTTTGCAGTTCTTCATGTAGCTCAAGACCGCCTTCTTCATAAAGAGAAAGGGCACGTCCGAAGCTGCCTTCTGCCAGTTTTGCCAGCCCACGCGCCTCATCCGCAGACGAATCGGGGGCATAGAGCCCCATCAAATCCACAATCTCATCTTCACTAAGCGGGTTAAGTGTCAACGTGCGACAACGTGAACGAATGGTCGGCAACAAACGCCCGGGGTTATGCGCCAATAACAACAAAACAGCCTGTTCTGGCGGTTCTTCCAAAACTTTCAACACCGCGTTGGCGGAATTTCGGTTCATTTCATCCGCAGCATCAATCACCACAATGCGCCAGCCGCCTTCAGCAGAAGTTTTGCCGAGAAAAGAACCGACACCACGCACCCGGTCCACGCCGATCACACCTTTAAAACGGTTTTTCTTCTCGTCAAATTCACGCTCGATAGACATTAAATCGCCGTGGGCGCCAACAGCCACACGGCGAAAGACCGGGTCTTCGGGGTCAACATACAAACTATCCGGCGCTGCTACGGGCAAAGCTTCCCCAAACAGGCCCGGCCCGTCATCAGCCCCGCTTCCCTGCTTCAACAGGAAACGGGCAAAACGATAGGCCAGCGTTGCCTTGCCAATCCCGCGCGGCCCGGAAATCAGCCAGGCATGATGCATCCGTTTGGAATTAAAGCTTTCCAGCAAGGTCTTTTCAGCCTCTTCATGGCCTAACAGGCGGTCTGTTGAACGCGGGGTGGGTCTGCTTTCCTCATTCATGACAAAATGAGCTCCAAACGTTCTGAAACCGCCTTCTTAATAGCAAGATGAATCTCTTCAATCGACCCAGCGGCATCAACAACACAGCAACGTTGCGGTTCTTTTCCTGCGATATCCAGAAATCCGTTTTTCAATTTTTCATGAAAAGCCAATGCCATTTTTTCATAGCGAAGTTCTTCGCCCCCACGACCTACGGCTCTTTCCAATCCGGTTTCAACCGGCAAATCCAGAATAAGAGTTAAATCCGGGCGAAAACCATCAATCGCAATCTCCCACAACTGATAAAGGGCATCCTTGTTCAAACCGTGACCATACCCCTGATAGGCCAATGTTGAATCGGCAAAACGATCAGAGATCACCCAGGCTCCGCGCTCAAGTGCTGGCCATACAGTTTTGTTTAAATGATCCCGGCGTGCGGCAAAGTTCAAAAGCGCTTCGGTCATACCGTCCCAACGCCCCGGCTCACCGGTTACCAGCAAATTACGAATCTCTTCTGCCCCGGCACTGCCACCGGGTTCACGGGTCAGGACAACATCTTTCCCGGCCTCTTCCAAAACTTCTTTTAAAAGGCGGACCTGTGTGCTTTTACCAGCCCCTTCACCGCCTTCAAGGGTAATGAAGCATCCTTTCTCAGCCATTTCAGCCAGTTACGCCCCAAATGATGGATTTCAAAGCAGCCCCAAGACGACCGACAAAGCCTAAACGTCCAGCATCTTCCGCTGCATAAAGCGGTATTTCGATATCTTTGACATCCGGAGCTGAAATCACAACTTTAGCCAGTTCCTGCCCTTTTTTAACCGGTGCCGGTATGGGGCCATCATATTTCACTGTCACTTTCATCTGGCGGCGGCTTTTACGCGGCAAAGTGACTTCCACATCCCGGTCAATCACCAGACCAACAGACTGCTTGTCTGACAACCAGAGTTCCGCACGTGTAACTTCTTCGCCTTTCTGAAACAGGGCGTAGTTATTGAACTCTCTAAATCCCCACTCCATCAAACGTTCAGACTCGCTTGAGCGCGCACGCACACTGTTCAAACCATTAACCACCAGTACCAAGCGACGCCCATCACGCAGGGCAGAAGACGTCAGCCCATAGCCAGCTTCGGAAGTATGGCCTGTTTTCAAACCATCGGCCCCCATCGTTTTATACAGAAGCGGGTTCCTGTTGCTTTGGCGAATGCCGTTATGTTTAAAATTCTTTTCAGAAAAAAAGTGATAATATTCCGGAAAATCGCGAATTAGAGACTGAGCCAAAATGGCCAAGTCATGGGCTGTCATGCGTTGCCCCGGGTCCGGCCAACCTGTTGCATTGGCAAAATGGGAATTTTCCATTCCCAGTTCACGCGCTCTTTCCGTCATTTCTGCGGCAAAGTTCTTTTCAGAACCTCCAATCGCTTCCGCCACAACAATACAAGCGTCATTACCGGACTGAATGATAATTCCTCGGATCAGGTCTTCGACACGAACTTTCTCGCGCGGTTCCAAAAACATTGTGGAACTGCCGGATGCCGCCCCGCCTTTACGCCAGGCCCGTTCAGACACCGTAAATGTATCATCCAGCTTCAAACGCCCATCTTTAAGACGTTCAAAAACCAGATGAAGTGTCATCAGTTTACTCATGGAAGCAGGAGGCATGACCTGGTCAGCATCTTTTTCTAAAAGAACATGACCCGTTTTCATGTCAACCATATAGGCTTCGCGCGCCGTTGTATCAATTGCATGGGCCGAGGTTGCAAAAACACAAAACCCAAAAGCGGTTGCCAGTAAGCTGGTGCGCAAAGACATATTACCCTTTTCCTTTTTCTACGATGATTTTAGCAGCAGGATAACCCGCACTGATGACGTCTTCCAAAATTTTATCGGCCTGATCAAGGCTTTGATAGGGGCCAACACGGACACGGTAAAAATCGCGTCCATTCACAAGCACCTGAGAAACCTGTACATCCCCTACCGAGGAGAGCGTGGCTTTAACACGGTTTGCATTGTCAAAACGTGAAAAAGCACCTGCTTGTATGTACATGCGTGTCGGCATCACAGCATATGTTTTAACCTTTGTGGACGGCTTCGCCATGTTCGGCTCTGCCATCGCTGTTTTAACAGGTGAAGGTGGCGCTGTTACAGGCTTTGCCTGAACCGTGGCAGGTTGAGGCGCTGCCTGCCCGCCCTGAGGTACGGACAATTGTTCAGCACTGACCATCGGCTTTTGCATCGAGCCCGCCTTGATCGGCGCATCCTTGCCAGCAACCTGGTTCACCAGAGAATTTTTCAAGGCTAAACTCTGATCTTTCAGGATTTCAACCTTCACACGGGCGGTTCCCTTCTTTTCGTAGCCCAATAACTGAGCCCCACGGCGCGACATATCCAGAATGCGGCCATGGGCATATGGCCCACGATCATTCACACGCACCACCAAAGAACGCCCGTTTTCAAGGTTGGTCACACGTACCAGAGACGGCAAAGGCAAGGTGCGATGTGCTGCACTCACCTGATTCATATCAAAAATTTCGCCATTCGCTGTCGGCTTGCCATGGAATTGCGGGCCGTACCAGGAAGCAATACCGGTTTCCACATAGTCAAAATTCTCAGCAGGATAATACCATACCCCCTGAATTTGATAGGGATTTCCAATCTTATAAAGCCCACCTGTTTGAGTACCTGTACCAGCCTTTTTAGCCGAACTGGTTAAAAAGCGCGTCTCCGCACAGCCGCTCAGCATCAGCGCTGCCATCAGGGCCAAACTTAAAGTCCGCGGACGCATCAATTTTTTCATCGTCACCACTCTGGTTTCCTTATCTGGCCTACCATACTGTCCAAAGCCCATTGCATCAACCCCGGCTTATTTTAAAAACCCTAAAAGTTCAACATCGGCATAGCCATCTGCGGGCAAGCCGCGTTTTTTCTGAAATGCCTTAATGGCTTTACGAGAGCGCGAACCAATAATCCCGTCCGGTTTCCCGACATTATATCCCAGATCATTCAAGCGGGCCTGAATTTGCAAAGACTGTGCCCGACTTAAAGGCGTTTCCTTGCGCTGCTTGCTTTGCAACGGCCCTTTCCAGACAAGACGGTCAGCCAAATGACCTACGGCAATGGCATAAAAGTTTGAACGGTTCCAATCCAGAATGGTACGGAAATTTTCATAAACCAGAAAAGCTGGCCCCTTATGACCGCTCGGCAAAATCACAGATGCCTTCATCTCTACCTTAGGCAGGGCTTTGCCATCAATTTTGCGAACGCCCAGCTTGGCCCATTGTGCCAGTTTTTTCTTTGTTCCCAATCCAACCGATTCAAGGTCAAAACCCTTTGGCAGCTTCACCTCCCGGCCCCATGTTTCCCCAGCCTGCCAGCCGGAATGAGAGAGGAAATTTGCAGCAGAATGAAAGACATCGGGCAAGCTTTTCCACATATCGCGTTTTTTATCGCCATCGCCGTCAACAGCATAGGCCTTGTAGGTTGTCGGCATAAACTGGCAATACCCCATGGCACCGGCCCAGGAAGCCTTGACATCAAAAGGAATATCGCCCCGATCCATGATTTCCAATGCCGCCATCAACTGCTTTGTAAAGAATTCACTGCGCCGCTCATCATGGGCCAATGTAGTAAGCGACTGAATTAACGGAAACGCCCCCGTATAATCGCCAAAATTTGTTTCCAACGCCCAGAACGCCACCAGAAAACGCGGCTGCACACCGTATTTTGCCTGCACCTTTGCAAAAAGTCCGGCATGTTTTTTCAGCAAATCCCGACCACGCTTAATGCGTTTTTCAGTAATCCGCCCATTAAGGTATTTCCAGAAAGTCAGGGAAAACTCGGGTTGACGGCGGTCCAGCTCCAACACCCGCTTATTTGGCTCAAGTCCGTTCAGTGTCGCATCCAATGTGCGTTTTGAAATGCCGCTCTTGGCCGCTTCCTGCCTGAAACTGTCCAGCCATGTCTGATATTCAACATTTGCCTGCGCATTGTGCGACAGCCCCAACAAGAGAGTTCCCACTATTGCTGAAGACTGGAGAACCTTTTTAAACTCAAACATTTATGCCCCTTATTCTGCCGGTGCCGGAAAGAATTCCGACGTCTTACCCGTCACATAGTAAGCCAAAAGCCCTAACCATTCATGAAAGACAGAACGAAAACCGACAAATCCCCCCATCGGATAATAGGACAGTGCATACCCCAAATCCTTGGGCCGTTTGTAATCCACCGGATAAGGGATAATGTTGATACCAACTTCCCTGAAAACCCCGACAGACCGCGGCATATGAAACGCCGATGTCACCAAAAGCCATGGTCCGGTCTGTTCCGGTTTAATTTTCTTTTTTGTCAACAAGGCGTTCTCGTATGTATTGCGCGCATTATTTTCAAGAACAAGTGTATTCGTTTTCTGAATTAAACCTCTCAATAAAGGCTCTACATCATCTGCTTCCTTAAGGTCCGGGCGAAACAAGACACCGGAACCGCCCGTAAAAATGACTTTGGTGGTAGGATATTTTTTAGTCAGTTCAACAAGAGAGGTAATACGTTCCACATTATCATTAAGAGAGATCAGCCCTCTTGATTTTGAAACCTCAGCGTTGACCATCCCCCCAAGCACAATGATACCTTCTATATTATCAGGTAATTGCCGGGGGTGAGGGAAACGGTCCTCCAAAGCCACCAACATGGCCGACGACAAGGGCATGACCCCAACAATCAAGACAGTCAGAAAAGCTAAAACGGCAAATATTTTCGCCCACTTTTGTCTGTTTAAAAACAGGAACAGAACTGTCAGGAAAAACAGGATAAAGAAGACATTGAACGGATCTATAAACCACATCAATGCCTTGGATAAAAAGAAAAACACTCGGCTTACCCTTTTAAAAAGTCGGCTAAAAACGCCATGCTTTGCACGTTATGAACCTCTTTATCCTGCATACTGGCAATAGCGCGCCGGGCAAAATCATGAGGAAATTTTTCACCACTGATACTTTCAATCAGGTCCGCTTCAAACTCTCTTGAGAATTCAGGATGCGGCTGAAAGGAAACAGCCTTTCCTTCATAACGAAGTGCCGCAATCGGACAATGAGCGGTGCGCGCAATGACGCGGGCCTGCGATGGACATTTGACCACCTGATCCTGATGGATGGCATGGAGGTCCAAATATGGCCCTTCAATTTCACCAACAGGTTCAAGCAATTCATAGCGTTGAAAACCAAGCCCCCAACCGACTTGAGCTTTTTCCACATGGCCACCCAGGGCTTGAGCAACAACTTGATGCCCAAAACAAATACCAATCAACGGTTTTTGGGCTGCATAAATGTCACGCGTGAAATCTAACAGGCGTTTAATCCAGCCAATATCTTCATAAACACCGTTTGCAGAGCCCGTAATCAGCCAGGCATCACACTCATCCACACTTTCGGGAAAACGATCTTCAAACACCCAATAACTTTGAAAAGACAAAGACGGATCAGCCAGTCCCAAAGCCTGAATGAAAAAATCTTCATAGACCCCGTCATACTTTTTCGCAATCTTATCTGAAAAAGCGCCGCAAACCAGCAGGCCTACCTTGGTCATTACTTTGTCTCGATCAAACCTTGCGTAGGGGAACTTGGGTCCGCATATTGTTTTTTAGGCATGCGTCCGGCTTTAAAGGCCAATCGTCCGGCCTCAACTGCCAATTTCATGGCTTTGGCCATGGCAATCGGATCTTTCGCGGCAGCAATAGCCGTGTTCATTAAAACACCATCACAGCCCAGTTCCATCGCATAAGCGGCATCCGATGCCGTACCGACACCGGCATCAACCAAGACAGGCACCGTGGCATTCTGTTTGATAATCTGGATGTTGACCGGATTCAGAATCCCCAAACCGGAACCGATCAGGGATCCCAGTGGCATAATGGCAACACAGCCCATCTCTTCCAGTTGTTTGGCCGCAATGGGGTCATCGGAACAATAGACCATCACCTTAAAGCCTTCTTTAATCAGCATTTCTGCGGCTTTCAGAGTTTCCGGCATATTGGGATAAAGTGTTGCCTGATCACCCAGCACTTCCAGCTTCACAAGGTCCCAACCACCTGCTTCGCGTGCCAGACGCAAGGTTCTGACCGCATCATCACAGGTAAAACAGCCAGCCGTATTGGGCAGATAGGTATATTTTTTAGGATCGACATAATCCACCAGCATGGGCTGGCTGGGGTCACTAACGTTTACGCGACGCACGGCAACGGTCACAATTTCCGCACCGCTGGCTTCAATCGCCAATTTGGTTTCTTCGAAATCTTTATATTTTCCGGTTCCCACCAAAAGCCTTGAACTGAACTGTTGGCCTGCAATTTCGAATGTGTCGCTCACGTCTTAAGCTCCTCCGCCAATAAAATGTACGATTTCAAGTTTATCGCCTTCTTCAAGCTTGGTTTCACCGAATTGGGATTTCGGTACGATTTCAAGATTGCGCTCGACAGCCACTTTTCTAGGGTCGAGGCCAATTTCCACAAGGAAAGCCTCAACACTGGAGGCTCTATCCAGCATTCTTTCTTCGCCGTTTACTGTCACAATCATGCTTGTCTCTCAGGCTGTAAAATCGAGCCGAGTATGGACGAGCCCTTCTGGATGCGCAAGGCTCGATTAAAGAAAGATTGCATGCTGTGAACACCGTGCTATAACGCTACAACGACTTCACAATATATTAATGAAATCATGTCGAACAAAATTCTCATTCTGAACGGTCCTAATCTCAACATGCTTGGTAAACGTGAACCGGAAATCTACGGTCACGAAACTCTGGCAGACGTTGAAAAATTGTGCAAAACACATGGTTCCACTCTTGGACTGGAGGTCGAATTTCGCCAGTCCAATCATGAAGGCACACTGGTCGACTGGATTCAGGAAGCCCGGGAATCTTTCGATGCGATCATTATTAACCCGGCAGCCTATACCCATACTTCTGTAGCCATCCTTGATGCGCTGCAAGCTGCGGAAAAGCCTGTCATCGAAGTTCATCTATCCAACATCCACAAGCGTGAAGAATTTCGCCATCAGTCTTTCGTTTCCAAAACCGCTACGGGCGTCATTTGCGGCCTTGGCATTCAGGGATACGAACTGGCACTGACGGCAATGTCACGCCTCCTTTCAAGTCGCTGATTAAGAGAATCAATTATAATGGCTAAGGACAAATTCAATAGCGAACTGGTTCGTGAACTGGCAGAACTGCTTAACGACACCGGATTGACAGAAATCGAGTACGGACAGGACGATTGGCACGTTCGTGTCGCCAAAAACGTCACTGTTGCAGCAACAGCTGCCCCGGTTATCTCAGCAGCCCCTGCATCAAGTGCACCGGCAGAAGATAGCGGTGCAGATTTGGCAAACCACCCCGGTGCAGTTAACTCCCCCATGGTTGGTGTCGCCTATCTGGCACCGGACCCGGATTCACCGAACTTCGCCAATGTCGGCGATAATGTCACGGAAGGCCAAACCCTCTGTCTGGTTGAAGCTATGAAAGTCTTCAACCCCATCCATGCACCCAAGGCAGGTAAGGTCACACGTGTATTGGTTGCCTCCGGTTCACCTGTTGAATTTGGTGACCCGCTTTTCATTATCGAATAATCGGGTTTGCCCATGTTTGAAAAAGTTCTGATTGCCAACCGTGGTGAAATTGCCTTGCGGATTCACCGTGCCTGTAAGGAAATGGGCATTTCCACAGTGGCTGTCCATTCCACTGCCGATGCCGATGCCATGCATGTCCGTCTGGCAGATGAAGCCGTCTGCATTGGACCGGCAGCCAGTAAAGACAGTTACCTGAACATTCAGTCCATCCTTTCGGCGGCCACCATTACCGGGGCGGATGCCATCCACCCGGGCTATGGTTTCCTGTCGGAAAATGCCAATTTTGCCGAAATGGTGGAAGAACACGGTTTTGCCTTTATCGGCCCAACACCGGAACATATCCGCATGATGGGCGATAAAATCACTGCGAAAAAAATCGCAATTGAAACAGGCATGCCCGTTGTTCCCGGTTCTCCCGGATCCGTTGACAGCGTGGAAGATGCCCTGAAAATTGGTGAAGAATTCGGCTATCCGGTCATTGTCAAAGCCACTGCTGGTGGCGGCGGGCGCGGCATGCAGCTTGTGCGCAATGCCGATGAAATGGAAATCAACTGGAAAACAGCCCGTACCGAAGCATTGGCAGCTTTCGGTAACCCGGATGTCTATATTGAAAAGTTTCTGACCCAGCCACGCCATATTGAAATTCAGGTTCTGTGTGACAGCTTTGGCAATGCGGTGCATGTCGGGGAACGCGACTGTTCCCTGCAACGGCGTAACCAGAAAGTTCTGGAAGAAGCCCCGTCACCGGCGCTGAATGCCGAACAACGCAAAAAGATCGGTGAGACCGTGGCCGAAGCCATGCGCAAAATGAAATATCGTGGTGTTGGCACGGTTGAATTCCTCTACGAAAACGGTGAATTTTTCTTTATCGAGATGAACACGCGTCTTCAGGTGGAACACCCGATCACAGAAATGATTTCAGGTCTGGATCTGGTGCGCGAACAAATTCGTGTGGCTTCCGGTGCCCCCTTGGGAATGAGACAGGAAGACATCAAGTTCAACGGCCACGCCATTGAATGCCGCATCAATGCCGAGGACCCAAAAACCTTTATGCCATGCCCGGGCAAGATCACAGACTATCACGCCCCCGGTGGCCTGAGCGTACGCGTGGATTCAGCCCTCTATTCCGGCTATAGCGTTCCACCTCATTATGATAGCATGATCGCCAAACTGATTGTCCATGGCTCCAACCGTAACGAATGCCTGATGCGCCTGCGCCGTGCATTGGGTGAATATGTTATCGGCGGAATCAAAAGTTCCATTCCATTGCATCAGTTGCTGGTTGAAAATCAGGATTTCATCAATGGTGATTACGACATCAAATGGCTGGAAAAATTCGTAGGCCTTGAAAATTGAAAAAACGCTCTGAGAAATCAGGGCGTTTTTTTTAAGCTATATTCAGACAGGTTTTCACGTGTCACAAAGTGAACAGGCGAATTGATCTCTCTTTCAACTTGCGCACCGTTCATTGCCTGATGCACAAGAAACACGCCCTTATAGCCCATTGTATAGGGGTCTTGCAGAATGACCCCATAGAGCCATTTATTTTCAATCCCTTGTGCCAATTTGTCATTCATGTCAAAGCCGATATGAAGCGGTATGTCCTGGTGAGCTTCATTCATCAGCGCCATCATCACACCTTGCGTCACGGTTTCATTTGGCGTGAAGATACCGTCCACAGCTTGAAGTTCTGGAAGATACTTTTTTGTTTCGCGAAACACAGTGCCATAAGAAAGGCCGAGGTATTTATCCATCACAACCTCAAGCCCTCCCTGTTTGACGGCATCAATAAAGCCATTTTCCCTCAAACTCGTGGTCACGACCTTGCGGTCTTGGCGTAAGACAGCCACTTTGGCATGTGCCTTGAGCTGCTTGACCATTTCTTCCCCTGCCAAATAGCCCGCACGGTAATTATCCGTCGAAAGAATCGCCAAAGCCTTATCCTGCCCGTCCGTTCCCCTGTCAATGAAAACGGTAGGGATCTTTTTTTCCAACAAAAAAGCAACTTCTTCATTTAGGGAAGCCGCCAAAGGTGCAATTACAAAGCCCTTACACCCATGCCTGTACATACTTAAAACAATTTTTTTCTGGGCAGGGACATCTTCTTCTAAATAGGGGGCTCGAACACGGATGGACACATTCAGTTCTTTTGCCGCATCCCGAGCACCTTTGACAACAGTTTGCCAAAATTGAATATGAAGCGTTCCGGGGATAACAGCAATACATCCCTCTTGGGCAAGAGCGGGGAAGCTCCCAACGTAAAAGCAGACCAAAAAAAATAAAAAGCCACACACTTTTCTCATCTTTTGAAAATAACATATTTTACTGTTATTTTAAAGACTTCAAAGACTTGCTTGCTTTCGAAATTCATCTTCATATATTTAGAAGATGGATAGAAGTGAAAGATACGTCATTACCGCTGAAACGTTGCTCAGGGCTTATGCAGCCGGGGTTTTCCCCATGGCAGAAACCCGCGATGCGAAAGATTTATTCTGGGTTGATCCGGAAGAGCGCGGCATTTTCCCGCTGGACAATATTCATATCTCACACAGCTTGCGCAAAACCCTGCGCCAGAACAAGTTCAACGTCACCTGCGATACCTGCTTTGACAAGGTCATGGAAAAATGTGCAGAAAGCACACCGGAACGCCCCGACACATGGATGAACGAAGATGTTTTCCGCCTCTATAACGAACTTTTTCAAATAGGCTGTGCCCATAGTGTAGAATGTTGGCAGGAAGGCGAGCTTGTTGGCGGGCTTTACGGTGTTTCCCTCGGCGCCGCCTTTTTTGGGGAAAGCATGTTTTCAAGACGTTCAAATGCTTCCAAGGTTGCCTTGGTCCATCTTGTCGCCCGCCTGCGCCTTTCCGGTTATCTGTTGTTGGACAGTCAGTTTATTACCGACCATCTGGCCTCTCTGGGCGCTATAGAAGTGCCGAGGCGCACCTATCACCTCATGCTGGATGAGGCCTTGCAAATCCCATCGGTTTCTTTTTATTGCGACCCAACGGCTTCAGAACTTTTTTCTGAATTTGAAGACATGTTCTTACAGTCCAAAACCCAGATATCGTAAACCGGATGTTCCATAGAATTCAAAGCCGGGCTTGAAGCAAACATCCACCCTCTAAAAATAGAGGTCGGCTGCTCCCCCGGTTTAACCTCGCTTATATCCAGAAAGGCAGAGCTTTCCGGTGTTTCTGTTGGTGGTTTTTTATCACAGGTCCGCGCCACAATCTCCAGTGTGCCGAAACGTACAAACTGACCCACGGGCGCCTCAATACGCGACACCCGTGCCGTAACTTTATCCAAGCCCTGTAAAATAGCCGTATCATAAGGCTCAGCAGAGACTGGTGAGGCAATCACCATGACCAAGCCAGCCAATGCCCCAGCGGCTGCTTTCCTGATCATTCTCCCTGACCTTCGCCACCGGTTGCCAGAAAGATGATTTCACCAACCTGATCTTCCAGTGATTTAAAATCTTTTGTTCGTTCCAATCGTCCACCCGCCTCAACAAAGTTTTCACGATCTGCACCCGGTTCCAAACGAACATATTTCCCACCAATCAGGCCTCCGCTGACGATGGAGGCAACGGTGTCTACCGGCAGTTTCAGGTCCTGACGGATCGTCATGGAAATGACGGCATCATACGTTTCTCCGTCCAACCGGCTATCCTGAACGGTGCCAATTTTGATTCCGTTCATGCGTACATCGCTGCCTTTCTGCAAACCGCCGATTTTAAGAAAAGCAGCTTCCACCTCATAGCCATCAACGGACTTCACTTGTGCTTGGTTCAGGGCCACAAACAGAAAACCAGCTGCGACCAGCAGGACCACACCACCCATGACCGTTTCAACGATATTCTTACCCATCATGACTTTTGAATTCCCTGTTCATTGCTCATTGGCTGCCCGTTTGGCTTTACCTTCTGCGATAATCAAATCCAGCAATTCTTCCACGACCACCGCACTTTGTGTCATATCAATACTGGAACCGTCTTTCAGCATCTCTTCTTCACCGCCCGGTTCCAGTTCAATAAATTTGGAACCGAACAAACCGTCTGTGTGAATGGCCGCGGACGTATCAAGAGGCAAGGCCACATGGCGATCAATCCCCATCACCACGACAGCACGATAATTTTCATTCAGCTTTGTTGCAAGAACATGTCCGATTGGAACACCGCCCATACGGACTTCAGATTCCTCAACCAGACCATCAATGCGGCCAAAAGTCGCTGAAACCTGATAAACCTGATCATTCCCGGCAGAATCATTACGGCCATAGGAAGCCAGCACGATAATGACAAAGGCAAGAAACGTCAAAGCCCCGACAAGGGTTTCCTTCTGCGATGAAAAGACCAAGTCTTCTTCTCCCTGCATACAAAAAACGGGCGCTTTTGCAGCGCCCGTAAATCTTAGTGGCAGACTTGTGAAAATTCAAATGCTTATTCAGGCTGCCACGCCTGATAATCACCCGTTGCACTAGGGCGTTCACCGCCTTGACGTGCATCACCTTTCGGGTAATAAGCGTTTTCAGTTCCGGTCAGGTTCGGCAAATGCTCTTTTTGCCAGTTTTTGGCCTGAGTTGCCTCTTCTGTCAGCGGATCATTCACCGTATGATGCAACCATGCATGCCATTCTGCGGGAACTTTAGAACCTTCGGTGATCCCTTTGTAAACAACCCAGCGGCTTTCGCGCCCCTGAATCTTCGGCTTTTTGTTGCGGTAGTATTTGTTACCGTATTCGTCTGTACCGACCAATGTGCCGTTCAGCCACGTATATAAACGGGTTCCGATTGTCATAGCAATTAAACTCCGATCCCCTGCAAGGGTTCATTCCCAACCACACGCTACAGCGCGTTAATTCTTCATAAAGAAGTGTTTAGTCGATTCCGATGCATTCTTCAAGGCTCAGCACACAGAAAATGGCCCTTGAAGGAGTAATTTTTCCATTTCATCAGCCGGAACCGGGCGGCTGAAGTAAAAGCCCTGAGCCAGATCGCACCCTTTTTGACGTAGATAGTCAAGCTGTTCACGCGTCTCAATTCCTTCGGCAACCGTCTTCAAGCCTAGAGCACGCGCCAGTCTTATAATGGCATCGACAATCGCTGCATCACGGTCATTCTCTGTAACTTCATGAATAAAAGCTCTGTCGATTTTCAGCTTGGAAATGGGCAATCGCTTCAGATAAGACAAGGAAGAATACCCCGTGCCAAAATCATCAATTGAGGCCAACACACCGAATTCACGTAAATCATTGAGCGTTCTGATGGCAGAATCGGGCTCTTCCATCACCGAGCTTTCCGTCAATTCCAATTCAATCATTTCCGGCGGCAAGCCCGTCATTTTTAAAATATCATTCATCAATTTTATCAAACGCTCCGGCTGGGCAAACTGACGCCAGGAAATATTGACAGCCAACGGCACAGGAGGAAGGCCTGAATCCAGCCATAATTTTGCCGTTTCACAGGTTTCCTTCAGCACCTGATGGCAAATTTCCCCAATCAACCCCGCTTCTTCAGCCACCGGAATAAACTCGCTGGGGCCAACCAGCCCCAAACGTGGATGTTTCCAACGAACCAAAGCCTCCATTGCTGCGATTTCACCGCTTGAGACATTGATCAAAGGTTGGAAAAAGGGCACAAACTCATGATATTGCAGGGCTTTGCGCAAACGGTTTTCATAAGCCAGAACACGCAAGGCCCGCGTGTTCATTTCTTCCACATAAAAGCGGTAGCCGCCGGGTGAAGCCCGATGGGCCCTGCGTAAAGCGGTTTCCGCATTCATCATCATGGATTCTGCATCTTCACCGTCTTTATAAGCAAGGCTTATTCCCATACTGACACTGATGTCCAGCCTTCTGGTTCCTACATCAAACGGAATTTTCAGTGCATCCAGTAAACATTGGGCCAGTCCGACCACATCTTCTTCGTCTGTAAGTTCTTCAAGGATCACACAAAAACTATCCGGGCGAGGATGGGCCAGAAACGTCCCGGCCCTCAAATGTGCCCCCAGTTTATCGGCAACCGTCACCACCAGACGGTTGGCGGTTTCCTGCCCCAGCGTATCATTGACCAGATCCAGACGGTCAATGGTCAAAGCCAAAAGAGCAAAGGTTTGTTTTTCTGAGCGATTGAAAAGAGCATTCAGATGCTCCTCCATGGCAAGGCGGTTGGGCAAAAGGGTCGTCTCGTCATGATAGGCGAGAAAACGCAAGCGCTCATCCAACAAACGTTGCCCTGTAATATCAATCGCCGTTCCATCCCACAGAAAACGCCCCTCATCACCTGCTCTGGCATTTGCAACAATGCGCACCCATTTTTTTTCACCGTCTGCAAGCTTGATGCAAATTTCCTCATCAACCGACTGGTTATGCTGTCTGGACTCTTTAAAGCGGCGCAGGAGCCTGAAACGGTCACGCCCGACAACATAGGAGAAAACGTGCATGGGATTTTTCAAAATCTCATCGCGCTCGCGTCCCATGAACATGGCAACAGCATTATTCAGGTACGATAAATGAAAAGCACCCGTCCTTGCCATCTCAAGACGGAAAAGAATGACAGGCAGATTGCCCATCATTTCACTGAGGCGATCTTCGGCCTTGGAGAGTTCATCCCTTAAAGTCAGAACTTCCTTTTCTAAATCCGAGATCGTTATTTCCCCCTCAAATTCAGCCTGCCTGTTCACAGACTGTGCGCTCTTTTTTTTATTTTTTATATTCACATTTGTTCACCGCGTTGGTCCCCCCTTCCAATCCGTTGATAACGGGAAGCGGTTGCCGACAATCGATCTCACTTTTGTTTTTGTTGGCAAAAGGCATAACATGAATATGACGTAAAGGTAAATTGAATATTTCCTCCTTCACTCTCACTGCTACCATTTCGATTCTATGAATAAAAAATGCTTAAAAATGAGGCATAAATCCCCTCGTACCATCCGGTCATACCGGATTCTCATCAGGGTTTTTAGGCTTTTGCGGCACTTCACCTCTTTTTTACAAAACCTAGTAGCCCTTAGCACCAACAAACACAAGGGCTTGCGGCAAATTTGCGTTTTTCAAAGCTTTTCAAGCTCTTTTTTTTGATATTTTTTTTTTGCCCCTTTTAAGGAAAGGGGAATCGGCAGTCTCCTTTATGTTAAGTTTATTCCGGTTTCCCAACGTCCCAAAACTATACTTTAGTGGTAGTTGAAATGACGTTCAGAAAATGCTCTACATTTAGTGCCCCAAGTGAAGGAGAGCACGCTGAATGTTGAGGCTCGCCACACTGCGGGTGAGGGCAAAATACAAAATTTCGAGTCGTTTGATCCGCCGTTATTTATTTAAAGGTAAGAGGCATACAGGGCATTATGCGTATTCAACGTCATTTCACGCACGAAGATAAATCGCCGTACGAAGGCATTGCGTTTCGCAAAGCATCCAGCGAAATCCGTAACCCGGATGGTTCCGTTGTTTTTCAGGCCAAGGATATTGAGGTCCCGGAAAGCTGGTCACAGGTCGCCTGTGACGTTCTGGCACAAAAATACTTCCGTAAAGCCGGAGTTCCGACCCATTTAAAAGCCATAAGGGAAAAAGACATTCCGCAATGGCTGTGGCGCAATATGCCTGATGATGATGCCATGCAGAACATGGCTGCCGACGAACGTTTCGTAGGTGAAACATCTGCCAAACAGGTTTTTGACCGACTGGCTGGCACCTGGACCTACTGGGGCTGGAAAGGCGGCTATTTTGACAGCGAAGCCGATGCACGCGCCTATTATGATGAAATGCGCTATCAACTCTGTGCGCAGATGGGAGCCCCGAACTCCCCGCAATGGTTCAACACGGGCCTGCATTGGGCTTATGGCATTGATGGCCCAGCTCAAGGCCACCACTATGTTGATTTTAAAACCGGCAAACTGGTGCGTTCCAAATCCTCTTATGAACACCCCCAACCCCACGCCTGCTTCATCCAGTCCATTCAGGACGATCTGGTCAATGAAGGCGGGATTATGGATTTGTGGGTCCGCGAAGCCCGTCTGTTCAAATATGGCTCAGGCACCGGGTCCAACTTTTCCAATGTCCGTGGCGAAGGCGAACCGCTTTCTGGTGGCGGTAAATCCTCCGGCCTGATGAGCTTCCTTAAAATTGGTGACCGGGCAGCCGGTGCCATCAAATCCGGCGGCACCACCCGCCGTGCAGCCAAAATGGTTGTCGTCGATGTGGACCACCCCGATGTGGAAGATTTCATCACCTGGAAAGTCAAGGAAGAGCAAAAAGTTGCCGCTTTGGTTGCAGGTTCCAAACTGGCACAAGTCCATCTTGGTGATGTCATGGCCGCCTGCGTTGGCGCTGGTGATAGCGAAGATGCCTATGATGCCAAGAAAAACAAGGCGCTGAAAAAGGCCATTATCGCAGCACGCAAAGTCATGATCCCGGAAAACTATATCCAGCGGGTGATTGAATTTGCCAAGCAGGGCTATAGCGAAATTGAATTCCCGGCCTACAATACCGACTGGGATTCAGAAGCCTATATGACGGTGGCCGGTCAAAACTCCAACAATACCGTTCGTGTTTCCAACGACTTTTTAAATCAGGTTCTTTCCGATGGGGAATGGGAACTGATCAACCGCAAAGACGGCTCCGTTGCCAAACGGATCAAGGCCAAAGACCTATGGGAAAGCATCGGCTATGCTGCCTGGGCCTGTGCCGACCCGGGGATCCAGTTTGACAGCACCATCAACGAATGGCACACCTGCCCGGCAGACGGCCGCATCAATGCGTCCAACCCCTGTTCCGAATATATGTTTCTGGATGATACCGCATGTAATCTGGCATCCTTGAACCTGCTGCAATTCACCAAGGAAGACGGCACTTTTGATGTAGATGCCTTCTCCCATGCCGTACGGATCTGGACCGTCACATTGGAAATTGCCGTTTTGATGGCACAATTCCCCTCCAAGGAAATTGCCCAACTGTCTTATGACTACCGCACATTGGGTCTGGGCTATGCCAATATCGGCGGCCTTTTGATGTCTCAAGGCCTGTCTTATGACAGCGCGGAAGGACGTGCCTTATGTGGCGCAATTTCCGCCCTGATGACAGGTCAATCCTATGCAACATCAGCCGAAATGGCACAGCACCTCGGTGCTTTCCCCGGTTATGAGCGCAACCGTGACCATATGCTGCGCGTCATTCGCAACCACCGCCGTGCGGCACAAGGCCTGAAAGATGATTATGAAGGCCTTTCCGTTCTGCCCGTTCCGCTGGATGCAAGCAATTGCCCGGAAGGAGAATTGATTGAAGCCGCCCGCAAAGCTTGGGACCTCGCCCTTGAACTCGGTAAAGAACACGGTTTCCGCAATGCTCAGGTTTCCGTAATTGCACCGACCGGAACCATCGGTCTGGTGATGGATTGCGACACCACAGGGATTGAGCCGGACTTTGCTCTGGTAAAATTCAAGAAACTGGCCGGTGGCGGTTACTTCAAAATCATCAACCGCATTGTCCCTGCTGCCCTGACAAAACTGGGATACAGCGAACAGCAGGTCAACGACATGATCCGCTATGCTGTCGGCCATGGAACACTCAAGGGTTCAACGTCTCTGACACATGAGCAATTGCGTGCCAAAGGCTTTGATGATGGTGCACTGGAAACTGTTGAAAAATCTTTAGCAGATGCCTTTGACATTAAATTCGCCTTTAATAAATGGTCATTGGGCGAAGAATTCTGCACACAACAACTGGGCATTGAACGTGCCAAACTGGATGACCCAAGCTTTGACATGCTGGCCGAACTGGGGTTCAGTAAAACAGATATTGAAATTGCCAATACCTATGTCTGTGGTTCCATGACGCTGGAAGGTGCCCCGCACCTGAAAAATGAACATCTCCCCGTCTTCGATTGCGCCAATCCTTGCGGGCGCAAAGGCAAACGTTTCCTGTCTGTGGAAAGTCACATTCGCATGATGGCTGCGGCACAATCCTTTATTTCCGGTGCCATTTCCAAAACCATCAACATGGCGCACAACGCCACTGTGGAAGATTGCAAGCAGTCCTATATCCTGTCCTGGAAACTGGGGCTGAAAGCCAATGCCCTTTATCGTGACGGTTCCAAACTTTCACAACCTCTTCAGGCACAAATTCTGGAAGATGAGGAAGACGAAGAAACTCTGGCAGAAGCAGTTGCGGCCCAACCGACAGCCAAGCAGGCAGAACTGGTGGCAGAACGCATTGTTGAGCGCGTTGTGGCCCAACGTCGCAAATTGCCAAACCGCCGCAAAGGCTATACGCAAAAAGCGGCTGTTGGCGGGCACAAGGTTTACCTGCGCACCGGTGAATATGAAGACGGCACATTGGGCGAACTGTTCATTGATATGCATAAAGAAGGCGCCGCCTTCCGCTCTTTGATGAACAACTTTGCCATTGCCATCTCACTGGGCCTGCAATATGGCGTGCCACTGGATGAATTCGTCGAAGCCTTTACCTTTACCCGGTTCGAGCCCAGCGGCATGGTGGAAGGCAACGATACCATTAAAATGGCTTCTTCCGTTCTGGATTACATTTTCCGTGAATTGGCCGTTTCCTATATGGACCGTTCCGATCTGGCGCACATCAAACCGGAAGACCTGCATCACGACACAGTCGGCGGCGGGGAATCTCAAAGTGAATTGCCACAGATCGAAAAAGACAAGGCCAACGAAATGATCGAACGCGTTGCATCACAAGGCTATATGCGTGGCCGTTTCCTTGTTTTTAAGGGCAGCAGCAATGAAGGCTCCGAAGGCACCCCTTCGGGTGGATCGGTGAGCGGATCAGCAGCTTCCGGCACAGCTGATCTGGCTGCTGCGGCCTCCATTGACGGGGAACCGGATATCTTTGAAGAAACCGATCAGAAACTGGAACAAATCCGCGAAGCCCGTATGAAAGGGTACGAAGGCGATGCCTGCCCTGAATGCGGTAACTTTACCCTTGTGCGTAACGGCACCTGTCTGAAATGCGTCACCTGTGGGTCTACCTCCGGGTGCTCCTAAAACAAAAGACGAAATGAAGACATCGACTACCAGGGAAGCTGCTCATCCAGCTTCCCTTTTTCTTTTAAAATTCACTTGAGCTTTAGGGTGTATCTTCTAAATTCAAAAAAGACGCCACATGGCGAACTTTCGGATGATAAGGAACTGAACATGGCCGGAAAAATTGAACAACGCCTTGAAGAATTGGGTATCACCCTGCCCCACGCCAACAAGGCGGTTGGCAATTACGTGCCCGCAATCATCAGTGGCAACCAGATCTTTGTTTCAGGGCAGATCACCATGCTTGATGGCGAGTTGAAATATATTGGCCGACTGGGCGAGAATATGAGTCTGGAAGATGGCATGTCGGCTGCGCGCTTATGTGGCCTGAACCTGATTTCACAAGTCAAAGCCGCATTGGATGATGACCTGGACCGGGTCACAAAAGTCATCAAACTGGGTGGTTTTGT
This sequence comes from Terasakiella sp., assembly GCA_050297075.1. Lineage (GTDB taxonomy): Bacteria > Pseudomonadota > Alphaproteobacteria > Rhodospirillales > Terasakiellaceae > Terasakiella. The sequence goes on along the minus strand of JBNKSC010000011.1, from coordinate 91,136 downwards.
CGCCTCCACCCCGGAATTCACCGAGCAGCCCAAAGTGATTAACGGTGCCTCGGACCTGATGGTTGAAGTCTTTGGGGAAGCTGGCAAACACGCCCGCGCTGCCGTTGGCGTTGCCGCATTGCCTTTAGGGGTTTCCGTAGAAGTTGATGGCATTTTCGAATTTGCTTAAAACACAAATACATACATCCATTCATGAAATCAGTGCTGATGCATGGAATGCGTGCGTCAGCACTGATGACCCTTTTTCACGTCATGAATTCCTAAGTGCGCTGGAAGACAGTCAATGTGTTCATCGCAAAACCGGATGGATGGGGCAGCATCTTGCCCTTTATGAACAAGACAGATTGATGGGCTGTGCCATCCTGTACCTCAAAAGCCACTCCTATGGGGAATATGTTTTTGACTGGTCCTGGGCCGATGCCTACGAACGGGCGGGCGGGCGCTATTACCCCAAACTTCAATGCGCCGTTCCCTTTACACCGGTCAGCGGGCATCGTTTGCTTTGCCACCCCGATGCAACCGAACGGCATAAAAACCAACTGATCAGCGCCCTTTTGGAACATGCCAAAAGCCTGAATGTTTCCAGCCTGCATGTTACATTTGCACGCAAAGAAGAATGTGAAGCCTTCACCCAACACGGCTTTCATACCCGGGTCGGCCACCAGTATCACTGGGACAATCATGACTATCAGACATTTGATGATTTTCTGGCAGCCCTTTCTTCCAGCAAGCGCAAATCCATCCGTAAAGAACGCCGCAAGGTTCAAGACAGTGGCATTGAATTAAAAACCCTCAACGGTGCTGAAATTGAAGAACACCACTGGGACGCTTTTTTTGAATTTTATATGGATACATCTGGTCGAAAATGGGGACACCCTTATCTCAATCGCCCCTTTTTCAGCATGCTTGGCGAACGATTGGGAGAAACAATCGTTCTCGTTTTAGCCTACGAAGGCGAAAAAATTATAGCTGGCGCTCTTAATCTTAAAGGCAACCAGACCCTCTATGGTAGATACTGGGGCTGCTTGGAAGACTACAAATTCCTCCATTTTGAAGCCTGTTACTATCAGGCGATCGAATATGCTATCCGTCACAATCTTCTCCGAGTCGAAGCCGGGGCACAAGGACAACATAAAATTCAACGCGGCTACCTACCAACTGAAACCTATAGCGCGCATTGGTTGAAAGATAGTGCCTTTGAACAGGCTGTAAAAGAGTTCCTTGCCCATGACCTGCAAGTTAACCAACTGGAGATGCACGAATTATCGAAACTTTCGCCTTACAAGCTAAACGTTTAGTAGCTTTTGTTAATTTTAGGTCTTTTCTCACCCATATGGGTGAGGCGAACGGAAATTTTCAAGCCCATACTTCGCGGTATATGAAGTGAGGGTAAACATGAGTATTGCCGTAGATACATCACAGCAAACGGGTTTGGTCTTTATAGATGCCAGTCATCCGATTATTGCTGCCTTCATCAATACAATATGCGAAGACTTACAAATGGGCAAAAAACCCATTGAAACAATTTCCATGCTGGAAAGCCTGAAAGACCAGGTTGAAAGCCACCAGGACAGCAAACACTATTGCTGTGTCAGTCACAGCAAATCCTGCAAAGATGCACCAACTTGTGAAGCCCTTGCCCAACTAAACGATCTCACCCACATTTACAGCAGATATTCAGACACACTGGCGCCACAGGAAGCAATCACCATTCTGGGCCAATGGGCCAGAAAGCATGTTTTTGAAAAAGACTTGCGTTGCCTTACCTGTGCTACATAACAACATAACTATTGATCGCTAAACAAATGATCTTCTTTTTGGACAATATTCCCCAAACGGGTATTTCTTACATCGATGAACTCCACCACAGGTTATGTGGCATTATGGGGCAAATCTGTGAAGAACTCGTTAGCCAAAAAAATATGGAAAAAATTTCCATGCTTTTTGAGCAACTTGATGAAGAAATTCGTTCCTATACAGACATCAGAACCACCTGCAAACAGAAAAGCAATTGCGACAAGGGATGTCATCCTGATGATGCCCTTCTTCGTTTTCTCGATATGAAAGATGCCATTCTGCACTTTGGCGCTGATGCGCCGCCTTCTACATCAATTGCAGAAATCCACTTTTGGGTGGATAACTACATTTTAATGCAAAATCAAAACTGTATAAGTTGTGACACCTCGTTTCACATGACAGATTTACAGGCTGCCCAATAGGGTTTTCAGAGAAACTTCCTGCATGCTTTTACGTGGTGCCGGTGGTTGATGATCGACCCAGGCCGGATATCTTATCTCGTTTGCAAAAGCAATCTGACGTGCCTTGACATGAGGGTGGTTCAACACCTCTGCCGGTCGATGGATTGGTTCCATACAACAATCGGCCGGTAACAAAATCTCTGCCCATTGCGCTAATGTTTTCTGTTTAAACAAGTCACGCAGCTCAATCATAAGTTCCGTTTGTGGCTGAGGGTCATTTTGACGTGCAAGCAAATCTTCCCGCTCGATAGCATGACAGAAATTTTGCCAGAACTTCGGCTCAATCGGTGCAAATGCAAGATGACGCGCATCCTTTGTTTCATAGATCGCATACCAGGCCGCAGATTCACCACTCAGCTCTTCAAGTGCACAGCCACTCTTTTCCTCATCAGCCGCGTCTGTCAAACCAAGATAATTCCAGCTTAAGGCAGATTCAAAAAGGCTCACATCAATAAAGGCACCTTTGCCAGTACGCTCCCGACGAAACAACGCTGCTAAAATAGAATTCACCGCCTGCATTGCCCCGCTATGATCAGCCAAGGGAGGAAAAACCGGTACAGGACCAGTATCGCTCTGGCTTGAATGTGATAAAGCACCTGTCAATGCCAGATAGGTCATGTCATGACCTGCTGTTTGTGCATTGGGGCCGTTTTGACCATAACCGGACAATGCACAATGAATCAGTTTTGGATTTAGCTCTTTCAACGCATCGGAAGAAAAACCAAGACGTCCCATCACGCCGGGGCGAAAAGATTCCAGCAACACATCGGCACTTTGCACCAATTTGCACAAAGCTTTTTTGCCATCACCGGATTTCAGGTCAATTTTTACAATTGTCTTGCCCGCATTCAATTGCTTGTAAAGTGGTGATATTCCCCCCTCACCTTTCATAAAGACTTCGCGCATCGGGTCTCCGAACGGGGGCTCAATCTTGATAACCTCGGCCCCCATATCTGCCAATGTCAAGGTTGCAAAAGGCCCGGGAATATATTGGGAAAGATCAAGAACGCGAATATTTTCAAGACAATCATTTATCATAATAAAGGGCCTCAGCATTTTAATGATGAGGCCCTATCTAGTCATATTAATGTTCGTTTGACAAACATTATTTAACCACAGCCGGAACCTTGCTACCGGGTTTGCGTTTTGGCTTCTTCTCCAGTTCTTCTTGTGGAAATTCAAATGTCAGTTGATTATCTTCCACTTTGACCTTGACCAACCCGCCCGTCACCAGTTTGCCAAACAGCAACTCTTCGGCCAGCGGTTTTTTGATATATTCCTGAATCACGCGACCGAGCGGGCGCGCACCATAATTTTTATCATACCCCTTCTTCCCCAGCCATTTGCGTGCTGCCGGTGTCAACTGAAACTCCACCCCGCGATCAGCAAGCTGGCCTTCCAGTTCCATCATAAATTTATCAACAACACGCCCGATTACATCAACGGACAGATTGGCAAAGGGTACAATGGCATCCAGACGGTTGCGAAATTCCGGCGTAAACAGTTTTTCAATGGCTTCCTGATCTTCGCCTTCACGGCTTTCACGCCCAAACCCAATGGCATTTTTCGCCAGATCAGCAGCCCCGGCATTGGTCGTCATAATCAGAATGACATTGCGAAAATCAATGGTCTTACCATTGTTATCTGTCAGTTTACCGTGATCCATAACCTGTAACAGGATATTAAACAAATCCGGATGTGCCTTCTCAATTTCATCCAGCAACACCACGCAATGGGGATGTTGGTCAACCCCGTCCGTCAGCAGGCCCCCCTGATCAAACCCCACATACCCCGGAGGCGCACCGATAAGGCGGGAAACCGAATGGCGTTCCATATATTCCGACATATCAAAACGTTGCAATTCCACACCCAACGTTCTGGAAAGCTGGCGGGCCACTTCTGTTTTACCTACCCCGGTCGGGCCGGAGAAAAGATAACTGCCAATGGGTTTATCCGGTTCACGCAAGCCCGCACGAGACAATTTAATCGCCGTTGACAAGCGGTCAATCGCTTCATCCTGCCCGAAGACCATACGTTTAAGGTCCGTTTCCAGACTTTTCAGGGTTTCCTTATCATCTGTAGAAACAGACTTCGGCGGGATACGGGCGATTTTAGCAACCGTATCTTCCACATCCTTTACCGTTACAGTCTTGCGGCGTTTACTTTCCGGCAACAACATACGTGATGCGCCGACTTCATCAATCACATCAATCGCCTTATCCGGTAATTTACGGTCCCCGATATAACGCGCAGAAAGCTCTACAGCTGCACTGATTGCATCATTCGTGTAACGGACTTTATGATGTTCTTCGTAATAGGGTTTCAGGCCACGCAAGATTTTAACCGCATCTTCCAGACTGGGTTCAACCACATCTATTTTCTGGAAGCGGCGCACCAAGGCACGATCTTTTTCAAAGTGACTACGATATTCCTTATAGGTGGTTGAACCAATGCAACGCAAAGACCCGCTTGCAAGGGAAGGTTTCAGCAGATTGGAAGCATCCATGGCCCCGCCACTGGTGGCACCTGCACCAATCACGGTATGAATCTCATCAATGAACAGAATGGCATGTGGCCGTTCTTCCAGTTCTTTAACCACAGCTTTCAGGCGTTCTTCAAAATCCCCGCGATAACGCGTTCCCGCCAGTAAAGTCCCCATATCCAAAGCATAAATCACCGCTTCATGCAAAACTTCCGGCACCTGCTTTTCAACAATACGTAACGCCAGCCCTTCTGCAATCGCTGTTTTTCCAACACCGGGGTCGCCCACATAAAGGGGATTGTTTTTACTGCGGCGGCACAAAACCTGAATCGTGCGTTCCAGCTCCGCACTTCTGCCAATAAGCGGGTCAATCTTGCCTTCCTGCGCCTTGACATTCAAATTAACACAATAGGTTTCAAGCGCTTTTGCCCCATCTCCGGTGACTTCTTCGTCATCATCAAGATTATCATTTATTCCGTGAACCGGACGGTCTTCCGACATGCCGGGCACCTTGGCAATCCCGTGGGAAATATAATTTACCGCATCCAGACGTGTCATTTCCTGAACTTGCAGGAAATAGACCGCGTGGGATTCTCTTTCAGAAAACAAGGCCACCAAAACATTGGCACCCGTTACTTCTTCACGACCAGAAGACTGTACATGAATGGCTGCACGCTGAATAACGCGCTGAAAACCACTGGTCGGCGAAGGCTCGACCGGCATATCACTGCGCAGTTCATTCAGTTCTTCTTCCAGAAACACGCCCAAGTCTTCTCTAAGATGGTCAATGGAAACATCACAGGCACGCAGAACCGCGATAGCGTCCGGGTCATCGATCAACGACAGAAGCAAATGTTCCAATGTCGCCATTTCGTGACGATGCTCAGTAGCCAAAGCCAGAGCACGATGAAGGGTTTGTTCCAAGTTTCGTGACAGCATGTTTTATTCCCTTCTTTTGTTGATCATCATTATTCTTTTTCAATAGAACATTGCAGCGGATGCTGATGTTGTCTGGCAAGATCCATCACCTGAGAAGCCTTTGTCTCGGCAACCTCATAGGTAAAGACGCCACATACCCCAACACCGCGGGTATGAACATGAAGCATAATCTGGGTTGCTTCTTCCTGGTTTTTCCCGAAAAAACGTTCCAGCACATGCACAACAAATTCCATCGGTGTATAGTCGTCATTCAACAACAAGACTTTATACATTGACGGTTTTTTTGTTTTGGAACGCGTTTTAACTGCAATTCCCACATCACCGTCATCATCATATTTATGGTCTTTGTTACTCATTTTCTTTTGCTTAGTGTTTCCATTTCAAACAAATCGTCTCTTTAATATTAGTCTGTTTTCAGCATGATGAAACCCCTTTCAAATCTTTTTTAAAAATAAAAAAGCGCCCGAGCCATACAGCCCGGACGCTTTTCTCACAGTTTCTGACTAAGCAGGAACTTAGGCAGCTTGTTCAGCAGTTTTTTCGTTGAATTTTTCAACACCTGCCTCAACACGTGCTTGAAGCGGCTTGGCTGCTTCTTCTGCAATTTTAGAAGACGTTTCTGAAATGCGCGTAGCATTGGCAACCAGCTTGTCATAACCGGACTTGACCAGTTCGGCTTGCAGCTCGGCAGCTTCCTGCGGGCTTTTGCATTCAAACATTTTTTTCACAGCAGCAACATTTTCTTCAAAAGAAGACTTGGTCAGTTCCGCGATCAAGCTGGCGACATCCTGCGCGCCTTTAGCTGCGATTGAAGTAGATTTAACAAAAGCGTCGACGTTTTCTTTGGAAAAAGCCATAGCATCTTCAACAACTTTAAAAGTGCTGACGCCGTCAACCTTGAAAAATTTTTCCATTTGCTCTTTACCGAATTCGAACATTTCGTTGTAACCTTCTTGAAGTTGTGATGAGAATATTTCGTATTGCGCTTCCAAAGGCTGCGTGACAGCCGGTTTCTGTGTTTTGGGCGCAACAGGCTTGGCAACGGGTTTTGCTTCGGCCTGAACAGTTTTATCTTCTTCCACCGCTGCTTGCTGAGCAGGCTGTGCTTTAGCAGCAGGGGCCTTCCTTGTAACCGGTTTAACCGGTTCTTTTGCTTGTGCTGGTGTTGCCTGAGGCGCTGATTCCACAACAGGCTTTGCTGTCGCCTTGGGTGCCGGTTTCGCCGCAGCCTTAGCAGCCGGAGCCTTTCTGGCCGTTGTTTTACGAGCCGTGGATCGTGTCTGCGTCTTCTTGGCCACCGGAGCCTTTGTCTCAGTCGTCGTCATTGTCAACCTCTTCAGCGAAAAACATCGTTCGGGCAACGCACGCTTTGCGAGTTTTGCACCGCAATATTCTTACGCAGAATACCACAGAAAAAATTGTGGTCAATGATTATTTTTGCAGTGCAATATTAGTGTAATCTTTATCCTCCTTCAAACCCGACAAGCCCATTCTCACCAACTTCCATCAAAAAAGGTTTCGTATTTATATTGCTTTCCCAAATATCCACCGGGGAATATCGTTTTGGTTGGGCGACCTCAACACCTGAGACATCAAGGGCAAAAAGCAAATCATCAAATTGCATGTTCTCCCATCTATCTGAAGGCCAAAGATATGCATTAAAATGGAATTTTCCATCTACACAAGCTGCCACAGTCCAGAAAAAATGATCTGAATAAAGGCGCAGGCCCAACGGCGCTTTTTGCAGTGCACCACTCTGAACAACAGCCTTTCTTACAACTTGAAGTTCTTTATCCTTTAAAAACAGTTCTGCACTTTCTCCCCGCCAGGGAGCTGCCAGATCGGACAGATTCAATTTTCTTAAATTACTTTCTCCAGCGACCAGAATGGACATTTTTTTATTCAGGAAAGAAATGTCATAGCTCCTGTGTTGCTGTTGATAGATTCCATTGTAAACAAAACGGTAGCGATCTGCCCCCAATGTGGCACAGGCCTTGCGTATATCATCACCGTTCACATAGCTGAACCATGTGAATTTACGGGTAACAGGGTTTTCCACCCCTCCCTTATAGGTACAGGAGGCGGCAAAAATGACCAGGAGGCAGGTCATAAGGAAACGAAACAGGGACATTTTTTCAGCCTTTCTAGGGTAATCTTTACTTTTTTTTATCAAAGTCAGGGCAGATTCATAAGAGAGTATATTGACTCGACGGCAAAACGGAAATGACATAGGTTGATAACATGGCACATCACAGAGATCAAAGAGGCTTTACGGTGACGCAAAAAGCACTTTCGCTTATATCAGGGATCTTTATTCTATGTCTCGGATTGCACCTTTCCACCCCCGCCCACGCCAAATATGCCTCTTTTGTTATGGATGCCGATACCGGGCAAGTTTTACACGCTATCAATGCTGACACCCGCAATTACCCGGCCTCCCTGACAAAAATGATGACCCTGTTCATGCTGTTTGAAGCCATTGAACAGAAAAAAATCAGCCTCAACACCAAAATGCGCGTTTCCCGCCGTGCCACCGGTCAACCGCCGTCTCGCCTTGGCCTGAAAGCAGGCAGTTCCATTCGCGTTGAAGATGCCATTTACGCGTTGGTCACCAAGTCAGCCAACGATGTTGCCACCGTAGTTGCCGAAGCCTTGGGCGGCTCGGAATGGGAGTTTGCCAAAGCCATGACCCAACGTGCCCACCAGCTTGGCATGTCTCACACCAACTTTCGCAATGCCTCCGGTCTGCCCAACCGCCACCAACTGAGTACTGCACGTGACATGGCCAAGCTTGGTAACGAGTTGTGGAAGCGCTTTCCCGGCTATTACAAGTATTTCAAAACACCGCAATGGTCCTACAAAGGCCGGACCTACAAAAACCATAACAAGCTGATGTCCAAATACGAAGGGATGGACGGCATTAAAACCGGCTATATCCGTGCCTCCGGCTTCAATCTGGTTTCTTCTGTCAACCGGGGCGATCATCGCCTGATTGGCGTTGTTTTCGGCGGCAAGACCTCCAGCCAACGTAACCAGATTATGGCGCGGATCCTTGATAAATCTTTTACAAAAATTGACCCTCAGATGATGGCCTCGTATCAGGCTAAAGAACAAGCTGAAAAGAAAAAACGGGCAATGGAAATTGCTTCTAATCGGACCTCAACAGCCTGGGGCGTTCAGGTCGGAGCATACGGCACTGTTCAAAAAGCACGTTCACAGGCGATTGCTGCCATCAAACGTGCCCCAAGCTACTTGAGCGGTGCCCAAACAAAGGTTGTCCCGCTCAAAACAGGGAATAAATCCATTTACCGAGCCCGTGTGGTTGGCATTGAAAAACGCGAAGCCTATCGCGCCTGTCGCGCCTTGAAGAAAATGCGCCAGCCCTGCATGGTCTTTCGCGCCAAGGGTACACAGGTTGCCAGTGCCAAATAAGAATAAGACAATAAAAACCCCGCTTAAAATAAAGCGGGGTTTTTATTGATTAAAAAGCTGGTGCCTGAATGTTACTGGCCGAAAGCTGTTCTACAAGGCTTTGTTTCAAGCGTTCGAGCCCCGCTTCGTCTTTAGCTTCACATCGTGCCACCAGAACCGGCTGCGTATTGGAAGCCCGAAGCAGCCACCAGCCATCTTCTGTGACAACCCGAACGCCATCCACATCAATCACCTCCAGCCCGCTTTGCCCTGCCAGACGGGCCTTGACCTCTTCCGCCACAAAAAACTTGCGATCTTCCGGGCACTCAAAACGAATCTCCGGTGTGTTGACCATTTTGGGCATCCCGTCCAGCATATCGTCCAGTTTTTCATCCGTTTGTGTCAGGATGGAAAGGAGACGAAGCGCGGCATAAAGCGCATCGTCAAACCCGTAATAACCATCTTTAAAGAAAATATGTCCGCTCATTTCCCCGGCAAAAGGAGAGTCCATTTCTTTCATCTTGGATTTGATCAGGGAATGACCGGTCTTCCACATCAACGGCTTTCCGCCCATGCGTGCAATTTCATCAAACAGCACCTGAGATGCCTTAACATCTGCCAGAATGCTTGAGCCGGGTTTGCGTGACAGAATTTCCTTTGCCCAGATAACCATCAACTGGTCCCCCCAAAGCACACGGCCCTGACTATCCACCACGCCAATCCGGTCCCCATCGCCATCAAAGGCAATGCCAAGGTCACAGCCTTTGGAACGCACAGCATCTTTTAAATCTGTCAGGTTCTTTTCCACTGTTGGGTCCGGGTGGTGATTGGGAAAGTTGCCATCAATATCGGCATAGAGCAGGAAATGTTTGCCCGGCAATTTGTCACACATCATGGTCATGGCTTCCCCAGCCACGCCGTTGCCTGCATCCCAAGCCACCTTCAGCTCACGCCCCGGTTTGAAATCGGACAGAATACGTTCTACATAGATGTCCAGCATCGGACGCTGTTCACTGCTCCCCTGCCCGCTTTCAAAATCTTTCGCTGCTGCCAGTTTGCCCAAGTCCTGAATATCGGCCCCGAAAAAGGAAAGGCCGGACATCATCATTTTCATGCCATTATAATCCGGTGGATTATGCGAACCGGTAATCATCAGCCCGGCATCGGCTTTCAACGCATAAGTGGCGTAATAGAGCATCGGGGTCGGCCCACGCCCGGTTTCATAAACATGCAGGCCGCAGGCTTTAAACCCTTTCACAGCCGCCGCTGCTAAAGAGGGTGAGCTCAAACGCCCGTCATAACCAACAGCAACAGAACGCCCTTTTGCCCGTACAATGCGCGTTCCAAAAGCACGCGCCAACGTTTCCACCACTTCTTCTGTAAAGGTATCGCCAACAATACCGCGAATATCATATTCACGCAAAATGCCGGGGTCGATTGCTGTCGTCATCATCTTATTTTCCATTTGATAAAAAGAGAGCCCCTGCTTTCAAAACAGGAGCTCCTTTATAAAAACACTATTCAGTTCACGCTTCAAGCGATGGACGCCCGATACAGGAATAGCGGAAACCTGATTCCTGCATTTCCTTGCGGTTATAAATATTGCGTAAATCCACCATCACCGGAGATTTCAACAAACCTTTCACCCGGTCCAGATCCAACAGGCGGAATTCATTCCATTCCGTAATGATGACCAGAGCGTCTGCTCCCTCCATCGTGTCGTAGGAATTTTCTTTCCAATCCACACCCGGTAACATTTCTTCTGCTTCCCCCATGGCTTCCGGATCAAAGGCAACAACTTTTGCACCAGCTTGCTGTAATGCCGGAATAATATCCAGACTGGGTGAATCGCGCATATCGTCCGTATTGGGTTTAAAGGCCACGCCAAGAACAGCGATTTTCTTGCCTTCAACAGAACCGTCACAGGCCTCAATCACTTTATCGGCCATTTTCTTTTTACGCTCCGCATTCACATCCACAACAGTTTCGATGATCTTGAGCGGGCTGCCATACTGCTGTGCCGTTTTTACCAAGGCAAGCGTATCTTTCGGGAAACAGGACCCACCATAACCGGGGCCGGCATGCAAAAACTTCTTGCCAATACGCCCATCAAGGCCAATCCCTTTGGACACAGCCTGAACGTCCGCACCGACTTTTTCACACAAATCGGCAATTTCATTAATGAACGTAATCTTGGCTGCCAAAAATGTATTGGCTGCATATTTGATCAGCTCAGAAGTACGGCGTTGTGTAAACAGGATTGGTGTTTCAATGAGGAACAGCGGGCGATAAAGCTGGCGCATCACTTCCTGTGCGCGCTCACTTTCCGTGCCAATCACCACACGATCCGGGCGCATGAAATCTTCAATAGCAGAACCTTCACGCAAAAATTCCGGGTTGGACACCACATCAAATTCTGCATCAGGGCGGGTTTCACGGATGATTTTTTCCACTTCATCCCCTGTACCAACAGGCACGGTTGATTTGGTCACAACGACCGTATAGCCGTCCATCGCTTCGGCAATTTCCTTAGCGGCGGCATAGACATAGGATAGATCTGCATGACCATCACCACGACGCGTCGGTGTTCCAACTGCAATAAAGACCGCATCAGCCTCTTTCACCGCCTCTTTCAGGTCTGTCGTGAATTCCAGACGACCACCAGCAACGTTATTTTCAACCAGTTTATCAAGCCCCGGTTCAAAAATAGGCATGATGTTATCATGCAGTTTGGTGATTTTGGTTTCGTCTTTATCGACGCAAACAACGTTTGTACCAAATTCAGAAAAACAGGCACCGGATACAAGACCGACATAACCGGTACCAATCATAGCAATACGCATGGGACTTCCTTAACGCGATAGAGTCATAAAATTAATTTGAAAGCTCGTTGATGATGCCCTGCACGCCATCGCGCAGATCATCACGATCCAGAGCAAAAGCCAAATTGGCTTCAATAAATCCGATTTTCGAACCACAGTCATAACGCCGACCATCGAAGCGCAAACCACGGAAATCGACTTTGCCGATGGTGTTTGCCATGGCATCTGTCAATTGCACTTCGTTACCAGCCCCACGTTCCTGTTTATCCAGTTCCTTAAACACTTCCGGTTCCAGAACATACCTCCCGATAATGGAAAGGTTGGATGGCGCCTCTTCCGGCTGGGGTTTTTCAACCAGTCCCGATGCCTTGGCAATGCGCCCATCATCCTCAATAACCTTTAACACACCGTATTTGTACGTTTCTTCACGCGGCACTTCTTCAATGGCAACAACATTGCCACCATGCTTGTGGTACACATCAATCATTTGTGCGAGACAGTTTTTACCGTGGGCCAAAACCAGATCATCCGCCAATAAAACCGCAAACGGTTCATCCCCGATCAGTTCCTTGGCACACCACACGGCATGCCCAAGCCCGCTAGGGCGCATCTGACGGGTATAAAAGACCGAGCCCGGCTTGGGCAAAATATCCAAAACCGTTTTATAGGTTTCAGTTTTACCTTTTTCCAGCAGGCTGTCTTCAAGTTCATGGGAATGATCGAAATGATCTTCCAGCGCTGTTTTTCCGCGTCCTGTCACAAAGATAAACTGTTCGATACCGGCTTCAAGCGCTTCTTCCACAGCATATTGGATGAGCGGTTTATCAACAACCGGCAACATCTCTTTCGGCATGGCTTTGGTTGCCGGTAGAAAGCGCGTACCGAGCCCCCCAACCGGGAAGACCGCTTTCCTGACAGGCTTAGTCATTCTTATCCCCTGAACTACGAAATATTTCTAGACACGAATTTGTGCCATAGCGAAGGAATTAACGCAAGTCAGGCGAGGATGAAAGTTACACTATTTTTGCGCTTTTTCACTGCGATAGCTCTGCCAGGCTTTTCTAGCCTTTTTACAATTCCTGAATTCAACAGTTCGGGAAACTTCAATCGGATTAACTTTCAAGGCGATAGCAGCCTTTGCTTGTGAAAAAACAGAAGCACAATAGACTTCTTTAATACCGTCTGGCCCTTTTTCATCCCACTGCTTAACCAGCTCCTGATTTTTTTCCATCTGACGGCTGAACGCCTTGTTCAGATCAACCAAATTGCCTTCCAGCGCTTTAAGAATAGCCTGTTCCCTTTGTTTACCTTCGGCTTGTCCACGCACCCCTTCAATTTGCGCGTGCTGTTGCGCCAGATCACCAACACGCACAAGCTCAAGGATCAGTTGCTTTGGTGTCTCAAAGGCAATCTCATGGGTTACAATCATCATGCGTTTATCCCCATGGCTACGCTTGTCATCATAAACAGCAAAAGGTTGCTTGCTGAGGAAACGCTTGCGATGATATTTTGACGGCGGCATGTAATAAATTTCATCCAGAAAATTCACCTTGTCGCGTAAAACAAGGGGAAGGTTGCGCGCCTCCTTGATGGCTTCACTCATCAAACCAAGAAAGCGTTTTGTCTCTACATCCCCATAGAGAGAGCCAAAAATTTTGATTTTTCCGTAATGGGTTGCGATCTGGTCATGAAACTCTGCATCCTTCAGCCCTGCAAACAAACGGCGCTGCACAGTCAAGATCAGGCTATATGCAAGTTGGCGTGCTGTATCATCCTGCAAGAAACCGCTTGATACCTGTACCCAGTCATTATCTTCATCCCAAGCAATATAACGATCAGCCTCTTTTCCTTCGATAACCTCAAACGCCGGAATTAACTCAACCAGAGGGGCAAAATAAGGGGCGACCTGATCAACATTCTCTATCGCAGCCTGCAACCGGGTCACAAAGGCTGCAAACAGGTCTTCATCCACTTTTTCCTGTCGAATGACAGGAAAACGCCCAGCCACCTGAAAATCATCATCCGCCTGTTTTCCATTGCCGGAAACATCACAGTCAGCCGCTTGCGGGCGCCAGTCTCGTGCCCAAGAAAGACCTGTCTCTGCCACTTGGTAGCGTGCAGCATCCACAGCACGTTTTACGATCCCTTCACTATCGCGGTCCCCACCCCAAGCAGCCAATTGCGACCACATGATCGCCTTTTCCAGCGCCATTTTGTCTCTGGATTCTTCCAGATAGAAGGTTGCCACATGGCGTTGCGCCGCAGCCACCCCGGCCTGAGCCAACTTTTCAAACGTTCTGAAAGCCCCTTTAAGGTCGCCTCTTTTTTCCCGGTTGTAGGCAGCCTTATAGGCAGCCAGCGCCGTATCCATATCGCAAAAGCTGTTCGCCTGCGCAGTTTGTTGTATCCCCCCGACACCAACCAACAACACAGCCAGCTGTAAAAAACGTCTAATCATTGAGTAACAAATTCTTCGGACCTGTGTCTTTTGGGCTCATCATTTCAAACAGGGTAAGTGCATCTCTTCCACCAAGGTACGCACTTCCTGCCTTGCCGCCAAGTGTGACATGGATAATTCTTCCCCTTTCATGTCCATCATGGTCAGACCCTGCAAAAAGAGTTCGCGATAAATCACCCGTTCGCCAAACCCCGGCACGATGCGACATCCCATACGTTTTGACATTTCCATGAGCAAGCCTTCCATATCCCGCTTGTTTCGTGCATCCAGATGGCTCAGGCGATTGCGCATGACAATCCAGTCAATATGCGCCCCGTTCTGGTTAAGCGCCTTCATCTGGCGCTGTTTCCAGACGGTTTCCGCATAATGGCTGGGGCTTTGGATTTTCATTTTGTCACCATCCACACGCGCCAAGACATCCAGATCGATAAAGCTGTCGTTTAACGGCGTCACCAACGTATCGGCATAGGAATGCGCCAGTTGCCCCAAGGGGCTGTCATGACCGGGCGTATCAATGACGATAACATCTTCTGCCTTGCCCAAACGTTCAAAGGCATCCTGAAAATGGCCATTGTCTTCCACCACCCTTACGTGATCAGGTGATTTCAGCATACGTTTGGAACGGCTGCGGTTTTCAATATAGCGTGAAAGCGTGCCCTGTCGCAGGTCCAGATCAATGGACCCCACACGCAAGCCGTGATCCAGCAGGGCTGCAATCACATGCATGGCCGCAGTCGATTTACCACTGCCCCCTTTTTCATTCCCAAAAACAATGACATGGGCATTCATTACTGATGAACTTTCAGCCAGACGGACGTATCATGAAAAACCGCCCCGTTATTGGGAAAACCCGGTTCACTGGAAACAAGCGTATTAATGCCCATACCTTCCAGAAATGCCTCATTGGGCCAGACGCCTTCCACAACCAATGTATCTTCGTGCTGCCCTTCCACCCCAACGGCATTCAACAACACCGTGCCGCGTTCATTTCCAAGACGCACAAGCGCCCCTTCGCTGATCCCCAGCTTATGCATGATCCGGCTGTTCACCATCACTTCCGGGCAACGTTCCTTGATGCGCGAAGTCTTTGTTTCTGTAAAACTGGAATTCAGATAATTCTGCGAAGGTGGCGTGATTAAGCGAAACGGCTTTTCTGTGCTCACCTCGTCAATCACATCCCAATGGTCCGGCATCTCAGGCATATTTTCACACTGTTTACCAAGTGACGCCCAGTCCGGCTTGAAACGGAATTTCCCGTCAGGATATGCAAAACCATTGAGAAAATGGCTTTCCTCAAAAGACGGTTGTAGGTCAAGCCCGGTCTTTTCAATCACCTCATCCATCGAAGGATAACCTGAATTTGACAGTGTTTCTTCAACAATTTCCTCAGCCGTCATGTCAAAACTTCTGTGCTCACTGCCCAAACGTTTACACAGTTCACTAACTACCTCATGGTTGGAACGACATTCTCCTGCCGCCTCCAGAACCGGTTTATGGACCTGTAACCTGCCATGCCCACTGGAGGTATAAAGGTCTGTATGTTCCAGAAACATAGTGGCAGGTAACACAATATCGGCATATTTGGCTGTTTCAGTCATGAATTGTTCATGCACACAGGTAAACAGGTCTTCGCGTTCCAGCCCAATGCGTACAGCACCACTATCCGGTGCCACAGCTGCCGGGTTTGTATTCTGAATAAACAGGGCATGCACGTTTGCCCCCCCTTTCAGGGCATCGGATTGACCACAGAGGATTTCCCCAATTCGCGACTGGTCCATCACACGGACATTATCTTTTTTAAGATCATGCGCCTCAATCAGGCTTAAATCCAGTTTCGCGAGGCTACTATGACCGTGAAGGGCACCACCGCCTTCAACCTGCCAGGCACCGGTTACAGCGGGCAGGCAGGAAACCGCATGCATGTTGTGCGCACCGTTACGTGAACGTGTCATACCATGGCCTACACGCAGGAAGCTTTTTTTTGTACTGCCGTAAAGGCGCGCAAAAGATTCAATGGAATGAACCGGAAGCCCTGTAATTTCAGCAGCCCATTCAGGTGTTTTACTTTTCAGATGTTCTTCAAACTCTTGTGGTGCATCCGTATATTTTTCAAGATATTCTTTGTCCGCATAGCCTTCCTTAAACAAAACATGCATCACTGCACAGGCCAGCGCCCCGTCTGTGCCGGGACGGATCGGCAAATGCAGATGGGCCTTTTGTGCCGTCTTGTTAAGATAGGGGTCAACCACCACCAGCTTTGCACCGTTACGCACACCGTTTAAAACGTGTGTCATCAAATGGATTTGACTGGAAACCGCATTCAGCCCCCAGACCACAATCAGGTCCGACTGCGCCATTTCCAAAACGCTCGGCCCGCTTTGGGACCCGATTCCGGCTTTCCACCCCGGACCGGACAAAGCAACACAGTACGTGCCCTGCATACCACTGTAACTGCGCGCATAACGAAGACGTTCTATCCCGTTGCGCATGACATGCCCCATGGTACCGGCATAATAAAACGGCCAGACAGATTCAGGCCCATGCTCACGTTCCACCCGCAACAGATTTTGAGCCACTTCGTTCAGGGCCTCATCCCACGAAATCCGTTCAAACTGGCTGGAGCCTTTTTTACCTGTTCGTTTGAGAGGATAAAGCAAACGATCAGGATGATGGATCCGTTCGCTGTAGCGTGAAACCTTGCCGCACAATAGGCCACCGGTGAAAGGGTTATCTCTGCTTCCTTTGACTTTTCCAATACGGTTTCCCTCCAGTTTTTCGACCTCTAACGGGCAAACACTGGGGCAATCGTGCGGACAAACGGATTTTATGATCTCGGAACTCATGGCGCCATTCTTTCAAAAATTGTTTTGCACAATGTAGTGCCATTACTTGTCTTTTGGCAAGGAACACAGTAGGGTCTGCTCAATCCATTTTGAAAGAGATGTTCCCATGCTGAAAGCCATTCTTTTTTCTATCGCTTTTATTATCGTTTTTGTCAGCGTTGCCATGTATATCCTGTCTCAAAGTGAAGATGTGGCCCAAGATGAAGGATTTCTCTACAGTGCCATAGGATGTACCAGCGTTTATAAAAAACTGGAACAGAACGACAAGGTTGAAAAAATACTCAACCTCATTCACCAATTCAGTGAAAATCAAGGCATCACAAAAACGAAACCCGGCTATCTGGACCGTTTCATCAAACTGGTCGAAAAAAAATGGGAAAAAGACCACGAAACAGCAGAACGTAACTGTAAAGGCATCTACAAGATGGCGCAGGAACAGCCCAAACCGCCCAAGTACAATGACGTTGCCCAAAGTGTGGTTGACTATATTGCGGAACTGGAAAGCAAAAAACACATCAGTGCTACGGAAAAAGCCCAACGTTTGATTAAAGAGCGCCAGCTTGAACAACAGCAACAATAAAAAGCAGGACTATCTCTTCGTTTACGGCACCCTGCTCAGCCAAATTGACCATCCAATGGCCATGTTTATTAAAGGACGCGGGACTTTTATTGCCAAAGGATATATGGCAGGAAAACTCTATATGCTGGAACATTACCCTTGTGCTGTAGCGACAGATCAAAAAAACTGTTGGGTACAAGGGGAACTTTATCATTTACCAGACATTCCCTATATCTGGGATGAACTGGACCGGTATGAAGAATGCCATCAGGATGACCCACATCCCCATGAATATACCCGAACCCAACAACTCATCACCCTAATGGATGGGAAAAAACGTATAGCTTGGGTCTATCTCTACAACCGGGATATAACTGGTCTGCAAGAAATCCCTTCTGGCAATTTTCTACAATGGAAAGAAAACAAACGTGAGTGAAAAAACAGAAGCTATCGTTATAGGGGCTGGTGTCGTTGGGTTGGCAATTGCGCGCGCTCTGGCACTAACGGGCAAGGAAGTCATTATTATCGAGGCTGAACAGGCCATCGGCATGGGCACCAGCTCACGCAATAGCGAAGTCATCCACGCCGGAATCTATTACCCCAAAGGCAGCCTGAAAGCACGTTTGTGCGTACAGGGGCGAAAAATGCTTTATGACTACTGCGACAGCCACGGTGTTCCCTACAAAAAACTGGGAAAACTGATTGTCGCCACATCGCCCGAACAGACCTCCTCCCTCACTGCAATCCGTAAAAAAGCTGAAGAAAACGCAGTGGATGATCTGGTCTGGCTGGATAAAGCTGCTGTTCTAGAGTGTGAACCAGCCCTCCATGCCGAAGCAGCCCTTTTGTCCCCTTCCACCGGTATTATAGATACCCACGCCTATATGCTGGCCCTTCAGGGTGATGCTGAAAACAATGGTGCCATGCTGGCGCTGAACAGCCCTGTTCTTGACGGCCAGATAACAGACGATGGCATTCACCTTTCTGTCGGCGGCGATATGCCCATGGATGTCAGTGCTGATATTGTGGTTAATGCAGCCGGGCTGCACGCTATTGATATTGCCCGTAAAATTGAAGGTTTCCCCAAAGAATCCATCCCGCAAGCCTATTATTGCAAAGGCAATTATTTCTCCCTTTCCGGCAAAGCCCCTTTTTCCCATCTGATCTATCCAGTGCCTGAAAAAGCCGGACTAGGCGTTCATCTGACACTGGACATGGGGGCACAGGCCCGCTTTGGCCCAGACGTAGAATGGCTGGAAAATGGTAACGATATTGATTACAGCGTGAATCCTGAGCGCGGGGATAAATTCTATGATGCGATCCGCACCTACTGGCCGGATTTAAAAGATGGTTCACTACATGCCGATTATGCCGGTGTGCGCCCTAAAATCCAAAGCCCTGATGAAGAAGCCAAAGATTTTCTTCTTCAGGGACCTAAGGATCATGGTATTTTAGGTTTTATAAACCTCTTTGGCATAGAATCACCCGGATTGACCGCAAGTCTGGCGATTGCTCAGGAAGTCATCAAGCAGCTGGAATAAACAAACCAAATAGACAGGACCATGAAACGCACGATCACGAGCCTCTGTACAACCCTTGTTCTCGGTGTCAGCCTTTTGGCCTTTCCCGCACACGCCCAGGTCAGATCTCAGGGCAAAGTTCTGGCGGATGAAAATGCGCCGACCAATGACTTGGAATATGCCAACCCTGCGGTCGATTACGCCACTGAAATGCGTAAATTCATTCAGAACATTGCAAAATATGGCCGTAGCTATAAACGCGACTTCATTATTCTGATCAACGATGGAACAGGTCTTCTCACTCAACTGATTGATATCGACCAGTTGATCTCAGCCCCCAGTTCAGCCTTCATCAAAACATTGGACGGTATCATTCAGCCAAATTTATCCTACGGTCTGGAAGGCTATGGGGTGGAAACACCGCAAAAAGAACGAGATCAGATGCTGAAAGACCTGCAAGTCGCGCGTGATACCGGCTTAAAAATCTTCACCATGGATTACACCTCCAAACCGGCAAATGTGGACAAGGCCATCCGCCGCGCAACTAAAAATAAATTCATCCCTTATGTTGCCCCCGGTGTTGGTTTTCGCAATAACAAACTCCCCAACTGGCCGCGCCGTCCTTATCGGGAAAACTCCCATACCATCAGCAATATTCAAATGGTGAAAAACTACCTCTTCATTCGCGATTCCTCACGCATGGGCAGCCGGGAAGAATATGCAATGAAAATTCACAACACCAACTACGACATGGTGATTACCAACGTCTTTCATCATCGTTCCCAAACGCTGGGCCCCCATAACGTACGCACCATGCAGTTTAAAAAACTGGGCTCACGTCGCCCTGTTCTGGCTTACCTCAACATTGGGGAAGCCAATGCGGGGGCCTATTACTGGAAAAACAACTGGGCCACAGGCAACCCGAGCTGGCTGCTGGAGCTGGCACCGGGGGGATCGGACACCTATCTGGTGCAATACTGGCACCCAAGCTGGCAACAGCTGATTTACGGAGACAATATGTCCTTCATGTACGGCATCTTCAAGGAAGGATATGACGGTGTTGTGCTTGATGGTGTCAACGTCTACGAATATTTCATCAATCCTGAATAAGATTCCCGTCTAAGTACTATTGGGGATTGCCAAAATGTTCCCTCTCCCTACAATTTCAAAAAAATGAAATGGCATATCGGGGAGTGAGATGATGCTGAACAAAAAAGACACCTATGAAGAAGTCTGCCAAAACTTCAAATGGGAAATTCCACAATATTTCAATATGGGCGTTGCTGTCTGCGACCAGCATGCACAAGCCACCCCGGAACAAACAGCTCTGATTTTTGAGCAGGAAAATGGACAGATTGAGCGCCACAGCTTTCAGGACCTGCAAAAGCTGTCTAACAAAATTGCCAACCTTCTAAATGACAAAGGGGTACAACGAGAAGAACGTGTCGCCGTTTTGTTGACCCAGTCCATTGAAACAGGCGCCACCCATGTCGCAGCATGGAAAGCAGGTTTTATCTCCATTCCTCTTTTTGCGCTTTTTATGGAAGAGGCACTGGAATTTCGCCTGTCCAATAGCGCAACCCGCGTCTTGGTCACAGACAAGGAAAACTACAAGAAAATCGCCCCTTTGCGCGAACGTCTGCCCGCGTTGGAATATGTTTTTCTGATTGACGGAGAAGAAGAAGGCACCATTGATCTCTACAAGGCACTGGAAGAACAGTCTGATGACTTCACCCCGGTTGAAACGAAATCAGAAGACCCGGCCTTAATCATCTATACCTCAGGCACCACCGGCAACCCGAAAGGCGCCCTGCATGCCCACCGTACCCTGCTGGGACATGTACCCGGTGTTGGCATGCCCCAGGAATTCCCCCCACAAGATGGCGACCTGTTCTGGACACCGGCCGATTGGGCATGGATTGGCGGATTGATGAATATCTTGATGGGGGCATGGTATCTGGGCATTCCTGTGCTGGCACACCGTGCCCGCAAATTCGACCCGGAAGCCGCACTTGAACTCATGGCACGCCACCGGGTGCGCAATATCTTCATGCCGCCAACCGCCCTTAAGCTTATGCGTCAGGTGCCGGATATCAAAAACCGTTTTGATCTGCACTTGCGCACCATCACCGTTGCAGGCGAACCGATGGGGGAAGAACTATTGGATTGGGGGCGCCGCGAGTTCGGCCTGACCCTGAACGAATATTACGGGCAAACAGAATGTAATCTGGTGGTTGCCAACTGTTCAGCCGTCATGGCCCCTAAAGCCGGTTCCATGGGGCGCCCTGTGCCCGGACACGATGTCCGTATCCTTAATGAAGAAAGTCAGGAAGTCCCGCGCGGTGAAGTTGGTGACATTGCCGTGCGTGCGGGCGACCCGGTGATGCTTTTGCAATATTGGGACAACCCGGAAGCAACCGAAAAGAAATACCGTAACGGCTGGCTGATTATGGGTGATCAGGGCTATATGGATGAAGATGGCTATATCTTCTTTGTCGGGCGAGACGATGACCTGATCACTTCCGCCGGATACCGCATTGGTCCCAGCGAAATTGAAGATTGCCTGACCAAACACGAAGCCGTTGCACTAGCAGCCGTTGTCGGCATCCCCGACCCGGTTCGAACCGAAGCCATCAAAGCCTTTATCGTGCTCAAAGAAGGCTACGCATATCGGGATGGGCTGGAAGACGACTTGAAAGCCTTCGTCAAAGGCAAGCTTTCACCACATGAATACCCCCGCCATATCGAGTTTTGCAAACAGCTACCGCTCACGGCAACAGGCAAGATCAAACGCAAGGAATTGCGCGATGCTGAAATAGAAAAAATGCAAGCCTGAGCAAGCGCCTTTTAGTATTTACGGGTCTGTACGCTACAAGATTGAATAACAAAACCTTTATCGGAAGGATAGCGGTCCTTGATCAAATCAAGGGCTTCTTCCTGCGAAAGGGCAACAACATTCTGGTAGCGTACATCGGCCCAATCATCCCCATAATCGAGATGACAGTTATTTTCCTTCACACAACTGCGAACTTCCTGATTATAAATTCCGACTTCGAAAGTTTTCTGCTTTCCGGTGGCAACTGAAAACATGGCCCCACTCCTATCAATTATTCGATAACAAGGCTCAAAAGCCTGTTATTAAATGGTAGGACCAGTTTCTTAAGAATTACTTATCAAGCCCGAGAAATTCCCTGAATGATAAAACCACGTTCCTTGGGATATTTTGCCAGAATTTTTCGCCTTGCATCCGATTCATCACGGGCGCTGATCTCAATATAATGAGTCTCTGCCCAATCGTCACTATAGGCGGTTTTTTCACCGCTTACGACAGCCTGTTTGACCAGATCATTATAAATAGCGACTTCATACATAGCCATTATGGGAACCCTCAAAAATATATTACGTAGTTTTACTGTACCTTACTATCCCAACCAGAGATGTGACTAAAATCACTCAACTGAAAATTTTTAAAGCATTCTCCAATTTTAACCACTGCTCTTCCTGTCCGGGTAATCCAAAGCGCAGAAAACCGGAGCGTTCTTTAAAGGGGCGAACCAAAATGCCATTTTCTCCAAGCCTTTGGTAGATGTCCTGAGCATTTGGGCTAAAGCAATAGCGAAACAAAGATGTTCCCCCAACAACATCCAGTCCACCTTTTGTTAAGAGCGCATCCAGACGCAACGTTGCTTCCGCCAGTTTCTTTCTGGTGGCCATGATCCAGTCATCATCAGATAACGCCAGCCTGCCAATTTCCAGCGCCGGACCGTTCACTGCCCAAGGGCCAATGCCTTCACGCAATCGCTGCCCCAACTCCCCTCCTGTTAACACAAAGCCGAGCCTTAAACCGGCCAAACCGAAAAACTTGCCAAACGAACGCAATACAACCAGCCCTTCACGTCCGGCCGCCCAGGACAGGTCCAAGGCCGGTGTACAATCCATAAAGGCCCCATCGACAATCAAAATACCGCCACGTTTATGCTGTTTCTCTGCAAGTTCCAGCAAAAAGTCCGGGGGGTAGACATCCCCGGTCGGATTGTTAGGGCTAACAACAATCAAGACATCACTATCTTGCGATGCTTCGAAAATATCTTCGAACTCGCGCACTGTATGCCCCGCCAGAGACCAACAATAGGCGTGTTCATTATAAGTCGGGGCAATGATATGCACCTTTTTCGGCTTCTCAAACAAATGAGGCAGAATTTGCAACAACGTCTGTGTGCCGGAAACCGGAATCACATATTCAGGGGTTTCTACCCCATAATACCGCGCTGCGGCCCCCTTCAACGCTTCAAGCAAATTCTCCTCCGGCAACCTTGCCCACAAGTTCGTGGCAAGTGAGGGAATCGGATAGGGATGAGGGTTGATACCAGTCGATAAATCAACCCAATGAGCCTGATCAATGCCAAATTGCTTTGCTGCGGCTGCTAAATTGCCGCCATGGAAGACTGCCAAAGCCTCATCCTCGTGTAATTTTGTTAGCTTGGGAAACGTTTTGACGCAATGGGTAGCATGCAATTTTCACCCGCTCAAGCATCCTGTTTGCGCAAACGTAATAAAGTTTCAACCGCAATCAAAACGAGTAATAAAATTACCTGATACGACAAGCTTCCCTTTCGTTTGTTCTATTTTTTGCATTGCCAAAAATTACCTTAAAAAACAATATCTTAGAACATTTACCCTCTTGATTAAAAGCGACTGTTCCCCACATAAAACTCAACATCATATTGAACGTTTACAAGGAGCGCCCTCATGTCTGTCTTTTCCTCCCCTGACTTTAGTGGACACGAAAATGTTGTTTTCGGCTGCGATGAACAAACCGGCCTAAAATGTATCATCGCCATTCACAACACCAATCGCGGCCCGGCTTTGGGGGGCTGTCGTTTCTGGAATTATGCCTCTGAACAAGATGCCGTCACAGATGCGCTTCGCCTGTCCAAAGGCATGACCTATAAAGCAGCGATTACAGGGTTGAACCTCGGGGGCGGCAAATCCGTCATCATTGGCGATTCAAAAAAACTGAAAACACCTGATTTTATGCGAGCTTTCGGACGTATCATTGAAACCCTGAAAGGGAAATACATCACGGCAGAAGACGTTGGAACAACCGTAGAAGACATGGATTATATCCGCGAAAGCACAGAACATGTACGCGGCAAATCAAATGGGTCCGGCAACCCTTCGCCCATGACGGCGCTTGGCACCTTTCTCGGCCTGAAAGCCGCAGTCAAACATCAACTCAAAACAGATGACTTGAACGGCTTGCGCGTTTCCGTACAAGGGGTTGGCAATGTTGGATATTATCTTTGCAAACTCTTGCATGAAGCCGGGGCCAGACTTGTCGTAACCGACATCAATAAAAAAGCACTGAGCCATGTTGAACAAGAATTCAACGCCCAAGTCGTTGGCCTTGAAGATATCTACGCACAAGATGTAGATGTATATGCTCCATGTGCGCTGGGTGCAACCATCAATGACAACACCATCAACCAGTTGAAAGCCAGCATTGTCGCAGGAGCTGCCAATAACCAGCTTGCAGAACAGCGCCATGGCGAAATCCTGATGAATAAGGGCATTCTTTATGCCCCCGATTACGCCATCAATGCCGGTGGGCTGATTAATGTTGCCAGTGAAAGTGAAAACTATAATGCTGAACAGGTCAAAGCCCGAATTTCTAAAATATACGACACTTTGCTGGAAGTCTTTCAACGCGCCCAAAAGCAAGGACTTCCCACATCAAGCATTGCCGATCAATTGGCCGAAGAACGCTTTCAAAATAAAATCTCGCTGGCCGCACAATAAAACTTGCACATTTTCCTTTACATGAAAGAGCTCCGTTTTCAGGGCTTTTTCATGTCTGGAGGATTGGAATATTTCTAATTTTAAGAACTATTCGCAATTTATCTTGCAAATGGTTCGCACTTGCGATAGATCATTTAAACAGCATTTCGCCAATCCTTTTTGCTATGTATTGGGTCTTAAAATATGAAAAAAACTAATCTTCGCACCTATGCACTTTCTCTGCTGGCCGGAGTTTCCGTTTCTCTTGGTATGTCTGCAACTGTTGCACAGGCTGAAGAAGTCAACGTCTATTCCTATCGTCAGGAAGTCTTGATCCGCCCCTTGCTGGATCGTTTTACTGAAAAAACCGGAATTGATGTCAATCTGGTAAACGGCAAGGCCGATGTGTTGCTGGAACGCCTGAAAAGTGAAGGCATGAACAGCCCGGCTGATGTTCTCATCACTGTTGATGTCGGGCGTATGATCCGTGCGGAACATGCCGATGTCTTGCAACCCGTTCAGTCCGAAAAACTCGATGCACTCATCCCGGCGCAGTATCGTGACCCCAATGGCCGCTGGTTTGGCCTTTCCCTGCGTTCCCGCGTGATTTATGCCTCAAAAGACCGGGTGAAGGATGGTGAAATTACCACCTATGAAGACCTGACGGACCCAAAATGGAAAGATCGCATTTGCATTCGTTCTTCCAACAACGTCTATAACCAGTCTCTTCTGGGCTCCCTGATTGCCCATGACGGCATGGAAAAAGCCACCCAATGGGCTCAGGGTGTTGTGAACAACATGGCACGCAAACCTCAAGGCGGCGATAGGGACCAAATTAAAGCGGTAGCAGCAGGTGAATGCGATATCGCTGTCGGCAACACATACTATTTCGGGCGTATGTTGACCTCCAACCAGAAAGACGCCGCAGAAAAAGTAAAAATCGTCTGGCCCAACCAGAAAGGGCGCGGGGCTCATATCAATATTTCCGGGGCAGGTGTAACCAAATCTGCCAAACATAAAGACAACGCCATCAAGTTGATTGAATTTCTGGCTTCCGATGAAGCACAGGAAATGTATGCCACAGACGTTTATGAATATCCTTTACGCGATGGCATCAAGCTCTCGCCGGTTGTTGAGGCCTGGGGCAAATTTAAAGCCGATGACATTCCACTGGCCGACTTTGCCAAATTTCAGGCGGACGCCGTTAAAATCTTTGATCAGGTCGGCTGGCGATAACGCCCCCCCTGCTCTTCTTCCAAACCCCGCAGTACGTCGCTCTGCGGGGTTTTTTCATACCTTCGTTTAAGGTTTTGCGATATGATTATCTGTATATAGCAGGAGAATACGCAATGTCTCAGCCAATATCCCTAGATCAACGCAAGAGCCAGCGTCACGAAATCAACATTGTCGCCACCCTCCTTTGTGATGAAGCCCAATATTCTGTGCGGGTTTTAGATATCTCTACAGGGGGAGCGAAAATAGAATTAACGGCGTCCACTCTGGAAAAAGATCAAACCGTTCAAATTGACTTGCCTTTTCTGAACACACTCAACGCCATTGTGATCTGGTCCAATGGGCAAAACTGCGGCCTCAAATTTCTTGAAGACCAAAAGCAGCTGCATGAGTTTCTCTATAATCTCGCCACCTACGGGCAGAAATGCGATACATAAAGATGAATTTTTCTTTACAAATTATCTAAATGAAGTAGATTTCCCTAAATTTGAAAGTGAATTTAGGCAAACCGAATGCTGGAGAAACGACAGAGCCCAAGGCAGGAGATCAATTTTCTTGCTGTTATTCAAACAATACAGCGTGCCTATGAAGTTGTCGTTCTGGATATTTCTGAAAAAGGCATCCGGATTCAGACTTCTGATACCCTCGCCGCACTTCCGCTTGGTAGCAAGTTGTGCCTTCAGCTTCCGCTGATTGCCGATGTAACATGTGAGTTGAAATGGCGAAATGGCTCAACACAGGGCCTTTATTTCATGTATTGCCCCAGCACATTAAAAGAATTTATTGATGCGCTGATGCCTGAAAAACTGACTGCTCCCTCTTTTAACGCTTCACCTCTTCCATCACAAAAGAGGTTCGATAACGAATCACATTTTGATTGTGGTTAAACAGACGCTCACAAACCTTTTGGCATTCTTCCATATCGGCGAGATGAAGAATCAAAAGTAAATCACTTTCCCCTGAAATACTGTAGGCCTGTTGAACCGATGGTTCACTTTTTATTTGAGCCAGTAACGCTTCCTTTGCCTGATTACCATGTCGGTCAAGATCAACTGAAATAATGGCCTTCAAATGATGTCCCAGATATTTTTCATCCAGAATACAGACTGTTTTTTGAATAACACCTGTCTTCTTAAGGTGCTGAACCCGGCGTAAACAACTGCTGGGGGAAAGGTTGATCTTCTCAGCCAAAGCAACATTCGTGATCCCCGCATCCTGTTGCAGGATCTGTAAAATTTTTTGATCAATCTTATCCATGCAATATTGTTGCACAAATTTGCAATATTTGACCACAAATTTGTTTTCTTTGCACTTATAGTCCTGTCGTCTCAACAACAAAGAGGTGGAAAATGAAAGCTCTGATAAACTGGTTTAAAAAGCCCGTACTGGATACTATTCGCCTTTACTGGGAACTCCTGAAGGTGATGGTCCCGATTATGGTGGTTGTGCGCCTAGGTGTAACCTTTGGCCTAATTGATCATGCCAGCCTGCTTTTCACGCCTTTTATGGATATGGTCGGCCTGCCCGCCGAGGCAGGGATCATCTGGACTACCGCCATGCTGGTCAATATATATGCCGGGTTGGTCACCCTTGTCGCACTCCTGCCCGAAGCACCGATGAGCGTGGCACAACTCACCGTTCTCGGGACCATGATTTTGGTCGCACATAGCTTGCCCATCGAACAACGCATTGTCCAAAAGGCTGGCGCCAGCCTGATTGTCACAACCTTGTTGCGGATCATCAGTGCACTTGTCCTTGGTGCCCTGTTGAACATTTTTTATCATTCCATGGATCTCCTTCAAGAAAAAGCCAACATCGCCTGGATGCCAACAACAGAAGTCAACGCAGGCTGGCTGCAATGGGCACAGGACAGTATGGTTTCCCTTTTTTCCATTTTCTGGATTATTCTGCTACTGGTCTTGTTGCTCAAACTTTTGGATAGCCTGAAAATTACAGACCTGATCTCAAAATTATTTGCCCCCTTCCTCAACCTTCTCGGTATCAGTCACCATGCCATCC
Source organism: Terasakiella sp. (assembly GCA_050297075.1). Taxonomy (GTDB): domain Bacteria; phylum Pseudomonadota; class Alphaproteobacteria; order Rhodospirillales; family Terasakiellaceae; genus Terasakiella. The sequence continues at coordinate 62,814 of JBNKSC010000011.1, read as the reverse complement.
CTGTCACCATGATTGGTGTAATGTTGGGACTGGGGTATGGCGGTGCCCTCATTTTACGGGAAGCCAATGAAGGAAAAATGTCGGGCCGCGATATCTTTCTTTCCCTGAGTTTCATGTGCCTGTTTCATAGTGCTTTGGAAGATACCTTGCTTATTTTTGCCCTCGGTACGGATTTAAGCGGCATTCTTTTGGCCCGTTTCCTGTTTGCCTTTGGGATCATCTTTATATTGGGGCGCCTGATCAAGCTGCTCCCCGATCAGGTCTTTAACCGGCTTTTATTTAAAGCATAAGGAAGAGAGACGATTCTCTTCCTTTCTCTTCTTTTATGAGAAATACAAAATCGTCACGTATAAAATTGCACTATTATTAATCAAACCCCCTGTTACATTTTATGCAACTTTCACGTTTTTTGTGCAACTTACCAAAGACATAGACAAATCCCAGCAAGCAAGGTAGCTTTTTGAAATAAATCTGTAATTGATAATCTCTGATGGGGTTACATGACGCCAGACCTTCTCTCCCCCCATGTTGCCTGGGTGCTGATTTCAGCTTTTCTGGTTGCTGTCATGCAAGCCGGTTTTACATGTCTGGAAAGCGGGTTTGTCCGTGCCAAGAATTCTATTCATGTTGCCATCAAAAATCTTGTCGATTTCTGTATTTCCAGTTTCCTGTTTACCCTTTTTGGCTACGCCATCATGTTTGGCGCTTCGCAAGGAGGTTATATCGGCCTGCCTGCTTTAACCGCCTATGAAAACCTGCCTGCTGATGAAGTGGCTTTCTTTATCTTTCAGATCATGTTCTGCGGAACTGCCACAACCATCATTTCCGGTGCCGTTTCTGAACGTATGCATTTTATCGGCTACATAATTGTAACAGTGGTTATTGCCGGTTTTTTCTACCCGGTTGTTGGACATTGGGTCTGGAACGGCTCCAACCTTGGTGAAACAAACGGCTGGCTGGCCAAAATGGGTTTTGTAGACTTTGCAGGTTCCACCGTTGTTCACAGTGTCGGGGGATGGATCGCCCTTTCCGCCATCCTTGTCATCGGTCCAAGAATTGGGCGATTTGGTGAAATGGGAAAACCCATAGAAGGCCATAACCTCCCGATGTCTGTTCTCGGTGTTTTCTTGTTACTGTTCGGTTTTTTTGGTTTTAACGGCGGTTCCACACTGGCTTTGAATTCGCAAGTCCCCTTAATCATTGCCAATACATCTCTCGCCGGGGCCATGGGCGGTCTTTCCGGCATGACTTTAAGTTGGGTGATCTCCAAACACCCGACAGTTGCAGGCATTGTCAACGGCACAATAGCCGGGCTGGTTGCAAGCTGCGCCAACGCCCATATGGTTGGCGCCATAGATTCCGTGTTTGTTGGTCTTGGGGCAGGCATTATCTGTCTTTTAGGCATGCGGTTATTGGAAAAATGGGAAATAGACGATGTCATTGGGGCTGTCCCGTCCCATCTTTTTGCCGGCATTTGGGGGACACTGTGCGTTGCATTTTTTGCAGACCCGGCGGACCTCCCCACGGGAAATTCTATTGCCCAATTAGGTGTTCAAATCAGTGGCATTGTTATTGTCGGCATTTTCTCTATGCCGTTGAGTTACCTGCTTTTTCGTGCCATTGACCGATATATTCCGTTCCGCGTCACCCCCGAAGACGAACGCTTGGGGCTTAACATTGCCGAACATGCGGCTTCTTCCTCCCTGTTGGATCTCATTTCCCAAATGGACTGGCAGGCACGCAGTGGTAACTTTACACGCAATGTGGATGTTGAACCGGAAACGGAAGCAGCCGAGATTGCCACCTTCTACAATGCCGTCTTGCACAAGGTCCGTACAGAAACCCACCGCCGTCAGGTCGCGATGGATCAACTCACGAAACTTGCCACAACGGATGCCTTAACCGGCCTGCCCAACAGGCGCAGTTTCTTTGATTCTGTGCGCCGAGCCATGGCGGCTTCCAAAAGAAACTTTCGTCAAGGTGCCATGCTGTTCATTGACCTTGACGGTTTTAAAGCTGTTAATGATGAAAAAGGTCATGAGGCAGGTGACGAACTGCTGAAAATGGTTGCCTCACGCATTGAAGATATCGTACGCGACAATGATGTTGCCGCACGCCTTGGCGGGGATGAATTTGCGCTACTTGTCACGGAGCTCGAAACACTCGAAGGGCTCAAGGCGCTGCTTAACAGACTGATTGAAGCCCTTTGCGATGATTTCTCCCTGCCACAAGGTCAGGCTAAAATAGGCGCTTCTATCGGTGTTGCTGTCTTTGGTGGGTCAAAAGCTGAAGAAGAAAGCCCCGAAGAAGTCATTCACCGGGCGGACGAAGCCATGTATCAGGCCAAGCTGGCAGGTAAGGGGACATGGCGCCTAAACGAGGCCCCTGTCGCGAAATCTGCATAACAGAAAAAATTCTATCGACGTTGATGCGCCGACAGGATACATATGCGCGATGATGAAAGAAACAGAACACGAAATTTTCCTTGTCAGTGTGCCGGGATTAGAAAATCTCTTGCGCCGCGAAGCCATTGAAAAAGGTTTCAAGAAACCAACCGTCACCAAAGGCGGTGTAACCATCCTCGGCGGATGGAGTGTTGCATGGCGGGCAAACCTTGAACTGCGCGGTGCCAGCCGGGTGTTGGTACGCATCGGCTCTTTTAAGGTCCAACACCTGTCCCAACTGGACAAAAAAGCCCGCGCCTTTGACTGGCTGGAAACGCTGCGCAGCGACATTCCTGTGCGTATTGATGTTTCCTGTAAAAAGTCTTCCATCTATCATGAAAAGGCCGCACAGGAACGCATTGAGCGGGCTTTAACTGAAAGTCACGGTATTGAGGTTTCCGCTGAAGCTGACGTCTGTCTGAAAGTCCGCATCCTTGAAAATATCTGCACATTCAGCATCGATACCTCCGGTGAAGGTTTACACAAGCGCGGGCATAAAGAGGCCCTGAACAAGGCCCCCATGCGCGAAACGCTGGCCTCTCTGCTGTTGCGTTACTGTGAGTTTGACCCAACCAAACCGTTTGTCGACCCCATGTGCGGTTCTGGTACCTTTGTGATTGAAGCGGCCGAAATGGCAGCAAACCTGAAAGCCGGGCGCACACGTTCCTTTGCCTTTGAACAACTGGCAACCTTTGATGCCGAGCTTTGGCATAAAATGAAAAGCCGCTCAAAAGAATGCGATGTCACAAGCCGTTTTTACGGTTTTGACCGTGATGCTGGGGCAATCAAGATCAGCTGTGCCAATGCAAAACGGGCGGGCGTTAATGAATATTGCCGCTTTGAAAAGCAAACCATTGGTTCCCTTGTCGCACCCAAAGAACAAACAGGTCTGGTGATCATCAACCCGCCTTACGGGGTGCGTCTTGGGGATACAAAAAAACTGCTGCCCCTTTATCAAAGCCTCGGTCAGAAATTAAAACAAAGCTTTTCCGGTTGGCGTGTCGGGCTGGTGACCAATAACTCAAAACTTGCCCGGGCAACCACCCTGCCCTTTGAAACAGACCCGTTAGGCTTTTCCCATGGCGGCATTCATGTAAAGTGCTATAAAACGGCTGTTCTACCTTAAAGGCTTGCCAATTCCTGACACCAGATATCATTAATGATATCAGCATGGGTAATCGGCCCCATATGGCCGCATTCCACATGATGGAAGTTCACCCCCTTGATGGTCTCTTCCAACCGTTGGGCAATGGTGCGTGAGGCAATCGGGCTTTTCGTGCCCATAATCAGACTGATGGGAAAAGAAAAAGCGGCATAATCCTTCAAGCGTAGCGGTTCATTTAACAGGGCTTCAAAATCCAGAATGACCTTGTGCGTCTGTTTAACCATCGCCTCCTGTACCGGTTCAGGGAAGGAGCCAAAAGCACCGGGGCCGGACCAATAATCAATAAAGGCCTCACAGGCTGAGCGTTCTTCACCTTTATTAAATAAGGTGTTGAGTTTTTCAACCACGCCTAAAATCTGCTGTAATCCTTCACAAGGCTGTTCCAGTAAATGAAAAGCAACAGGTTCAAAAAGATGGAGCGAACGTATTCGGGATTGATGGTCATAGGCCCAGCGCAAAGCAGTTGCCCCGCCAAAGGAATGCCCGATCACATGGATTTTTTCATCTGGCCCCAAACCAACTTCATCAAGTACCCAATCAATACCTTCGCATTCCATCTTTAGACAATATTCTTCCCGCACAGCTGGAAAAGGGGCCTCTCCATAGCCTATCAAATCAAGGGCAATCACCTGATAATCGGCAGATAAGCGCTCGATCAACCCTTTCCATTGAGACTTGGAACTCATGGAACTGTGCAGCATCAAAACGGGTTCCCCCGCCCCCACGCAGATATAACTTTTCTTTTTCATTTTTATCTCAATTTTACATTAAGCCAAGTTCACGTAATTCGGCTTGCATATGTTCCGGCAATTCTTCCGCCCCTTGAGGCTGTTCCCCAAGATCTTGAGGCGCATCTTTTGCTTCCAGATAGCGCCAGCCCTGAAAGGGTTTTTGGGCTTTCAATTCTGTTTTCACTAAATCGGGTTTTAACAATAACAGACAGTACTTACGCCCTTCGCCATCCACGTCTTCTTCAAACCCGATAATTTCCTGACGCCCCCGAAACTGCCCCTTGATCACCCAGTAAAGACAACCGCCTTCCAGCAATTCCTCTTTACGCTTGGGTGTGTTTCGGGTGTGGGTAAAAAGGAAACCGTAATCTTTGTATTTCTGGGCCTGAACAGCTTCAAGATGTTCTACGGTTTCAATTCCAACGGCGAGTTTTCTGAGGTGAACGGTCATCAATCTTCTTAAACTTTATCAAACGTCCCCCTGTTTTCGCATTTATCAGAGCAAAGAAAAATCTTTTTTTCATCTTATATGCGCCTTCTTCTCTCTGTAACCAAAGATACAGAAGACGACATGCCCTCAAGATAACATTCCATTCCTCTCCAATCAGTCTTCAGGAGTAAGTGAGATGGACCTTTTTCTTTTTATGGCATTGATCGTTCTTTTTGGCATTTGTGCGATTTTTCTGGTTTCCGGAGAACTTTCCATTCTATCGGGCCTATCAAAAACAAACCGATATATTCTGGCTTTTTTCCTCAGTTTCGGCGTTCTTGGCTTTAGTGTCAAAACCGCTGCAATCGGTCTTCTTCAACAAAAAAACGCACTGAATTCCGCCCTTGAAATCAGTCGTGCAACAGCACCGGAACTTTCCACGCGCAACGCAGATAACGTTCCGGGATTAACATATGCCCCCAAAGGCAAGGTTTGGCTTGCCCTGCCTCCTATAGAGGCCACACCAGACATAAAAAAAGTAAATCTGGGCAAAAAACTTTTCTTTGATCAAAGGCTATCTTCCAACAAAAAAATTTCCTGTGCTTCCTGCCACGATATCTCCAACGGTGGAGATGACAATCAGGTTGTCTCTAGCGGTGTTGAAGGCTTAAAAGGGCAACGCAACGCCCCATCCGTCATTAATGCGGTTTTCATGAAAAAACTTTTTTGGGACGGACGGGCCAAATCGCTTGAGGATCAGGTTGCAGGCCCCCTGACAAATCCTGTTGAAATGGCAATGGTTTCCAAAGAAGCAGTGGTTCAGACCGTTATTCAGGATGAAAACTATGTGCAGGACTACCAAAACATTTACAAGGAAGAAGTCTCTTTTAATGGCATCGCAGATGCCCTTGCCAGCTTTGAAAAAACTTTAATCTCAAGTGACAGTGCCTATGACAGGTTCGTTCGAGGGGATACGACAGCCCTGAGCCATGACCAGATCAAGGGGATGGTTCTGTTTGATCAGATCGGGTGTCGCAGCTGTCATATGGACCCCACTTTTACAATTGCCGGGATCGCCCATAAAAGCCCCTATATGCCCTTCCCCGTTTTCAAAAAATCCCCCTATTTGGCAAAATATAACCTGATGGAGGATAAAGGGAAAAATGCCAATCATATCTGGCGGGTGCCCAGTTTGCGCAACATCGAACATACCGCGCCCTATTTTCACAATGGTGCCGTTCCCAGTCTGGAAGAAGCCGTCAAGGTCATGGCGACAGCACAATTAGGCTTGACACTTGCAGAAAACAACAAAGAAGAATTCAACATCTCATATCGCGACAATGGTCCTGTTGTCACAGCTGAAAACAGAACGCTGGATCAAACGGAAATCAAACAACTGGTTGCCTTTCTCAAAGCCCTTAGTGGGCAGCCCCTTGTGGTTCATTCTCCTTGGGAAAATCAATAATTTTCCCCCTTTTGTATCTTCAGATACATAACCATAAAACAACAAAGGCTATTGCTTGATTGTTCAATATTTAACGAAGGAAACAAGCTATGCAAAAAATGAAATTTTTCGTTGATACCCACGATGTGACAAAAGAAACCTTTCCCAAGGGCATCACCAAACAACAGTTTGAAGGCTTTTTTCAGTCCTATGAAGAAGCCTGTCAGGAAGAAAACGTCATCATCCTGCGCGTTCATGTGGCTTACGAAGAAGGCCGGGCTTTCTGCTTCACCATGGCCCCGGACGCCGAGGCTGTCAAAAAGGCCCATGAACGTGTCGGCCTGCCTTTTGATTCCATCGCAGAAGTCGAAACCGCCACACCGGGCGATACCTTCTTCAAACGTCAGACAGCCTGAGCCCATATATTTAGCGGAGTACAGATTCATGAAAAAAACTATTCTTTCTCTCCTTATCGGTTTTTCAACGGTTCTTTGCGCAAATAACGCCTTGAGTGCCGACACACCACCCCTGCCCAGCTTTGACAAAAAACATACAGCAATTGTCATTACCGACCCTCAAAAAGACTTTCTTGATAAAGAAGGAAAACTTTATGGGCTGGTATCAGGTAATATGGAAAAACTGGGGACTATTGCCAATATCGAAACCCTGATGAAAACCGCCAAAACAAAAGGGCTGACATTGGCGGTAGACCCACTGGTTTATACCCGTCAGGCGCTTGAGTGGTCTCACCCCGGTGCCTTGCAGAAACAGCTTCTGGAGATGAAGGCACTTTACAGCGAGAGCCTTGAGCCAAAAGACCTTGAAGGCAGTGGTGCAGACTTCTACCAACCTTATAAAAAATACATCAAAGACGGTAAAACCCTGATCGCCAGCCCCCATAAAATGTACGGCCCGCAAAGCAATGATCTGGTTTATCAATTGCGTAGTCACGGGGTCGAGACCGTTATTCTGGGCGGCCTTGTTGCCAACCTGTGCGTGGATTCACATATGCGCAGCCTGATGGAAAACGGCTTTAAGGTCTTTGTTGTCAAAGATGCTGTCGCCGCCCCCGGGGAAGAGGCCTATAATGCGGCCCTTGTCAATTATTCCATGATTGCCAATGGTGTTCTAAGCACTCAGGAAGTGACGCAAGCCCTGAAATAAGTCATAGTCGAAAGATGTCCTGAGAGGATGGCAAAACTCTCAGGGCATTTTGAAAAAGGTGTCTGATGAATTTGGGAAGCAAACTGTCTTCTGAAGGGCAGAAAATTTTTAAATCCCGCCTGATCACAAAATCCTTCTATCCGGGGCAACGCATTCTGGATAAGGGTGATAGTGTATCAGGTGCCTATTTCGTGCTGGAAGGCCAGCTTCGGGTCTATACCCTCAGTCAAAATGGCAAAGAGGCAACGCTTTATAACATCGCGCCCGGGGAAACCTGCATCCTTGCCCTCAACAGCATGTTTAACGATTTTCTTTACCCGGCCTGGGTTGTTGCGGAAGGCGAAACCAGTGTCGGGGTCTTGCCCGGCCAAGTCTATCGCGACCTGTTCAGAACCGAGCCAACCATTCAGGACATTACCATCAAGGCGCTATCTGCGACCGTTTTTGGCCTGATGTCCCAGCTGGAACAACAACATATTCAAACCGTAAAACAAAGGCTGGCCGGGTACCTGATTTTGCGTTCTTCATCCGATTTTATCATTCAGACGACCCAACAAAAAATCGCCCATGACCTTGGGTCTTCACGCGAGTTCATTGCGCGCACCTTAAGCGACTTCAACGAAATGGGCATCATTAAATCGGGCCGGGGGAAAATTCTTATTCTGGATTTTGAACGCTTGAAACAGCTTAGAGAACAGGGTGACTGCCCTTAAAGAATACCGACCAATAACCCGATCAAACCACCAAAAACACCACCCCAGACCACAAGCCAGCCCAAGTGAACGCGGATCATATCCTGTACAATTTCTTTCACTTTTTGCGGGGTTAGTTCGTTCAAACGATTATCAATAATCTCTTCAACCTTGGAAATCAGCCCGGTTGTAATATCGCGGCCCATGCCATCGCCTGTTTCACCGGCAGCCAGTTCACCGATGATATCCTGCAATTTTTGCGTAACCGGTTCGCGCAACGGCTCAAGTGCCTTTTTACCGCCGAACATACCCAGCATGCCCCCCAGACTGGTGCCCTCAATAGCTTCCGTCAGGCCATTGAACACGCGGTCAAAATCAATCTTTTCAACAATCTGCGTGCCCATGCCGGAACTGTTTTGTTCAAAGAAACGCTCAATATGTTCATGAGAGAAGAATTCTTCGATGATCAGGCTTTTGATCCCGGCCTTGAATTCTTCAAATCGATTGGGAATGACACCGGAACCATAAAGGCCGGGCACTTTTTCAAACAGCATATGAATGGCCAGCCAGTTGGTGATACTGCCAGACAAGGCAAACACACCCACCATATAGACAAGTTCCCCATAAAGGGGGCGTGGCATCATATAGCCCACCACAACCAACAGCGCGGCAAGCAGGTTTGTTAAAAGCGATTTATTCATGTGCGTCCTTCGATATTCTCAAATGACGCACAAAACGAAAATCACTGTGCGCCCAAGGCTAACGATACTTTAGAGGCAGGCTTACGTCCCAACACATTACTGATGAAACGACCAGCATCGCATAATTTATCCAAATCCACGCCGGTTTCAATAGCCAATCCATTGAGCATATATACCACATCTTCTGTCGCTACATTACCGGACGCCCCTTTGGCATAAGGGCAACCGCCCAGACCGGCCACCGAAGCATCAATAACACCGATGCCCATTTCAAGAGCAGCGTAAATGTTTGCGAGGGCCTGACCATAGGTATCATGGAAGTGGACCGCCATTTTTTCCAGCGGCACAACAGCGTTGACGGCCTCAAGCATGGCTTTCACCTTGCCCGGTGTACCAACCCCAACCGTATCACCTAATGAAATTTCATAACAGCCCATATCAAACAGGGTCTTGGCAACCTCAGCGACTTTGTCTGTCGCAATGTCACCTTCATAAGGGCACCCCAGCACGCAGGAAACATAACCGCGCACAGCCACGCCTTTTTGCTTGGCTGCATCCATAATCGGTTCAAAACGTTGCAGGCTTTCAGCAATGGAACAGTTGATATTTTTCTGTGAAAAAATTTCCGAAGCCGCGCCAAAAATGGCAACTTCCTCAGCCCCCACTTCCATAGCGGCTTCAAACCCCTTCATGTTGGGGGTCAACACCGGATAGTTCACACCAGCCTTGCGGGTAATTTTTTGCATAATCTCCGCACTATCGGCCATTTGCGGCACCCACTTGGGTGACACAAAACTGCCTGCTTCCACCACCGGCAGACCTGCATCTGCCAAGCGGTGGATCAGTTCAATCTTGGCTTCGGTGGGCACAACCTGCTTTTCATTTTGCAGGCCGTCACGCGGGCCGACATCAACAATTTTAACTTTTTGCGGCAGAGACATTTAATCTTCTCCCTGAATTTTCAGCAGTTCGACACCTTCTTCCAACTGGTCACCGGGATTAAAGAAAATATCTTCCACCACACCGTCCATCGGGGCATAAATGGTATGTTCCATTTTCATGGCTTCCAAGATCATCAGGCTGTCACCTTCTTTGACTTCCTGTTCTTTTTCCACCAGAACGGCAACCACCTTGCCCGGCATAGGCGATGTCAATGAACCGCTGACTTCATCCATCCCTTCAGCGGCTGCTAACGGGTCAAACAGCTTCAGCGCATGGGCACGGCCATGAACAAGGATTTCAAGGGTATCCCCATGGCGCACCACCGTTGCCTTCATGCGCCGCCCGCCAAGGTCTGCCAGCAGATCAGCGTTTTCATCGCGTTCCCCGCGTACCAGTACATCCCCGCCCGGCAGTTCCATCAGGTAACCATCTTCACGGTAATGGCAGGTCACCGTCATGATATCTTCACCATTGATGAAATAGAGCTCATGATGATTGTCATCATTCATGCGGAACCCGCTGGTGGAATGCCATGGGCTGAACGGATCACCGGACCAGTCCGCCTGTGCCTCGGCTTCTTCATCACGGCTGATGAAGACATCCAGACAGGCCAGAGCCAAGGCATCATCGGTGATATGTTCACGTTCCGGGAACAGGTCATTTTCATGTTTGGCGATAAAGCCCGTATCCACATCAAAATTCACAAAAGCCGGATGAGCCGCCACTGTTGCCAGAAATTCAATGTTCGTGGTTACGCCGACAACCTGATATTCATTCAGCGCCTTGCGCAAATGGCGAAGCGCACCTTCACGGGTGTTGGCCCAAACGATCAGCTTGGAAATCATCGGGTCATAATGAATGGAAACCTCATCACCTTCACGCACGCCGGTATCAATACGCACATGCGCACTTTCCGCCGGTGGGCGCAAATGCGTCAACTTACCCGTTGCAGGCAGGAAGTCATTATCCGGGTCTTCGGCATAAACCCGCACCTCAATGGCATGCCCGTTGATGGACAGGTCATCCTGTTTGCAAGGCAGCGTTTGCCCGGCCGCAACACGTAACTGCCATTCCACCAAGTCTTCCCCGGTGATCATTTCCGTAACCGGGTGTTCTACTTGTAGACGGGTGTTCATTTCCATGAAATAGAAAGAACCATCTTCATCCAGCAAAAACTCCACCGTGCCAGCACCTTCATACCCAATGGCACGCGCAGCACTACAGGCCGCTTCCCCCATCTTGTGACGCAACTCCTGCTGCATCAACGGGGCGGGTGCTTCTTCAAAAACTTTTTGGTGGCGGCGTTGCACAGAACAATCGCGCTCAAACAGATAAACCACATTGTCATGGCTGTCGGCAAAAACCTGAATTTCCACATGGCGCGGTTTGGTCAGGTATTTTTCAATCAGCATATGGTCATCGCCAAAGCCTTTCATGGCTTCGCGTTTGGCCGCATCATAGGCATCTTTCATCTCATCAGCAGACCAGACAACCCGCATGCCTTTACCGCCACCTCCGGCAGATGCTTTCAGGATAACCGGATAGCCGATTTTTTCACCTTCCGCCAACATCAACTCAACGGATTGTTCTTCCCCATGAAAGCCGGGCACCAGCGGGACGTTGGCATTTTCCATAATTTTCTTGGCTTCGGATTTGGACCCCATGGCCTCAATCGCACCCACCGGCGGGCCGATAAAGGTAATGTCATTTTCCGCTAAAGCTTTGCAAAAGGCTGCGTTTTCAGACAGGAAACCGTAACCGGGGTGAACAGCTTCAGCGCCGGATTTTTTGCAAACCTCAATGATCTTGTCATAAACCAGATAGCTTTCGGCTGCCGCTGAACCGCCAATATGATAGGCTTCATCCGCCATGGCCACATGCATGGCCTGTGCATCGGCATCGGAATAAACCGCCACCGTTTTCACGCCCATACGCCGCGCCGTTTTAATCACCCGGCAAGCAATCTCGCCACGGTTGGCAATCAGGATTTTACTAAACATTCTTCTTTACCCCTTTACCCAGGCAGGTTTGCGTTTTTCAAGAAAAGCGCCCAAGCCTTCTTTTCCTTCTTCGGAGGCACGCTGTTTTGCAATGCGCTCTGCTGTATCTTTAATAACCTCTTCATTGACCGGGCGATTGTAGACGGCAAAAATCAGTTCCTTACAGGACCCGACAGAGGCCGGACCGGCAATCATTAAAGCCTCAATCAACTTTTCAACCGCACCATCCAGTTCATCAGCGCCAACCACCTCATGCAACAGTCCAAAGCGTAAAGCTTCATCGGCCTTGAAACGTTCTGCTGTCAGCATATAGCGTCGGCTGGCACGTTGCCCCATGGCATTAACCACATAAGGTGAAATCACCGCCGGAATCAGCCCCAGCTTGACTTCGGAAAGGCAGAAGCTGGCATATTCGGAACCGACAGCCATATCACAGGCGGCAACCAAACCAACGCCGCCGCCGAAAGCTGCGCCCTGAACCTTGGCAATGGTCGGTTTTTTGAGGAAGTTGAGTGTTTCCAGCAAACCGCCCAGCCCCATGGCATCAGTAAAGTTTTCTTCATAGGAATAAGCCGCCATACGCTTCATCCAGTTCAGGTCCGCCCCGGCAGAAAAGCTTTTGCCTTCTGCGGCCAATACAACAACGCGCACATCAGCATTGGCTTCCAGCTCTTTCAACTTGGCTGTCAGGTCTGCAATCATGGCATCGTCAAAGGCGTTATGCATGTCTCCGCGTGTCATGGTCAGGGTTGCCACACCACGCCCGTCAATTTCAATTCTTGAAGTTTCGCTCATCATCCGCCCCTTACATTCTAAAGACGCCGAAATTGGTCGGCTCAATGGGTTTATTCAAGGCTGCGGACAAAGACATGCCCAGCATCATGCGGGTGTCTACCGGGTCAAAAATGCCGTCATCCCACAAACGTGCAGAGGCATAATAGGGATGGCCTTCTTTCTCGTATTTTTTAAGGATCGGGTCTTTGAAAGCCGCTTCTTCATCTGCGGACCATTCTTCGCCTTTGCGTTCCATACCATCGCGTTTGATGGTGGCAAGAACGCCCGCAGCCTGTTCCCCGCCCATCACGGAAATGCGGGCATTTGGCCACATAAACATGAAGTTCGGGTCATACCCGCGCCCGCACATGGCATAGTTGCCCGCCCCGAAGGAGCCACCGATCACGCAGGTGATTTTCGGCACATTGGCACAGGCCGTTGCCGTCACCATCTTCGCGCCATGCTTGGCAATGCCTTCTGCTTCATACTTGCGCCCAACCATAAAGCCGGTAATGTTTTGCAGGTATAAAAGCGGAATGCCACGTTGAGCACAAAGTTCAATAAAGTGTGCACCTTTTTGTGCGCTTTCCGAAAACAGAATGCCGTTGTTTGCCACAATCCCGACCGGATAGCCATAAAGGTGGGCAAAGCCGCAGACCAATGTGGTGCCATAAAGCGCTTTGAATTCATCAAAACGCGACCCATCGACAATACGGGCAATCACTTCGCGAATATCAAACGGCTTTTTCGTATCAGCCGGAATGATGCCGTAAAGCTCTTTCGGATCATAAAGCGGTTCTTCCGGTTCAATAATCTTCAGGTTCGGGTTCTTTACACGGTTGAGGTTGCGCACCACCTGACGTGCCAGTGCCAGTGCATGGCCGTCATCCTGCGCATAATGATCCGCCACACCGGATGTTTTACAATGCACATCCGCCCCGCCAAGGTCTTCGGCAGAAACCACTTCCCCGGTGGCCGCTTTCACCAGCGGCGGGCCACCTAAAAAGATGGTGCCCTGTTCTTTCACAATGATGCTTTCATCAGACATGGCTGGGACATACGCCCCACCCGCCGTGCAAGAACCATGCACCACTGCAACTTGCGGAATGTTCTGACCGGACATATTGGCCTGATTGTAGAAAATACGGCCAAAATGTTCCCGGTCCGGGAAAACCTCATCCTGGCGCGGCAGGTTGGCCCCACCGGATTCAACCAGATAAACACAGGGCAGATGGTTCTGCATGGCAATTTCCTGTGCCCGGATGTGTTTTTTGACTGTAATGGGGTAGTAGGACCCGCCTTTCACAGTCGGGTCATTGGCAACGATCATACATTCCTGACCTTCAATGCGGCCAATCCCGGTAATTACGCCACCGGCAGCAACCACCCCATCTTCCGGGTAGAGTTCCCACCCGGCAAGCTGGGACAGCTCCAAAAACGGGGAACCGACATCCAGCAAACGGCGGATCCGTTCACGTGCCAGCAATTTACCACGGCGGATATGACGTTCATTTGCCGTTGTGCCGCCACCTTGCTTGATCGTCTGAATGACGCCGCGCAGGTCATCGACCTGTTTTTGCATGGCTTCTACGTTCGTTTTGAAATCTTCTGAACGCGTGTTAATCGAACTTTTTAGGACAGACATGGATTATCCCCACTTCCCTTCTTTGAGCCAATGACGCACCATATCCAGCCTGTCCCAGCCCCAGAAATCTTCACCGTCTGCACGGATGAAGGGGGAACCGAAAACACCGCTTTCAATAGCTTTCTGGCCTTCTTCAATAAGTTTTGCTTTAACTTCAGGGGTTTGAACCGCCTGAAGAAATTCGTCTCTGTCAATGCCGCATTCCTGTGCAACATCGGCTGTTTCTTCGGCCTCCCACATGGGGCGACTGTCTGCGAAATAGGCTTTATAGGCAGCCTTGGCGAACGTTTTTGCCAGTTCCGTTTTTCCCTGATCAACCAACCAATAAAATCCACGCGGGGCGGCCAGAACAGCTGCCGGAAATTTTTCCGGCATCTTCCAGCCCACACCGGTATATTGCCCCATACGTTCCCAGTCATGGGCGCAGTAGGGGCCTTTTAACGGCACTTCCATAAAGGGGCGAGACCCAGTGTGCTTAAAGGCCGGTCCCAACATAAAGGGTTTCCAGATGACCTCCCGGTCAAACTCTGCGCCCAATGCATCAATTTCCTGTGCAGCGAAATATCCGTAGGGACTGCCGAATTCGAAATAAAACTCAATGGGATCAGCCATTACCACCCTCCTGTTTCAAGCCAGTGTTCGATCTGCTGTTTTCGGTCATTGCCCCAAAAAGGTTCCCCATCAACAAAGAAAAACGGTGCCCCAAATACACCTTTATCAATTGCAATCTGGGTTACCTGCTTGAGTTTCTCTTTAATTGCCGGTTCGGAAATTCCCTCAAGAAGCGAGGTTGCATCGATCGCGAGTACAGAGGCAATTTTGGCAATTTCCTCATCCGTATCCGGTGCAATGCCATCAATAAAATAACGATTAAATGCCGCCTTTAAAAAAGGGACGGCCTGACCACTTCCCTGTTGCTGCAACCAGTAAAAGCTACGGGAGGCTTTTAATGCTAAATAAGGAAAACGTTCAGGTACAAGTGCATCCAGACCTTGCAAGCGCGCGGAGCGTAAAAAGTCACGCTCCCCATAAGGGCCGCGCAAGGGTTGGTCAAACAAAGGCTTCATGAATGTTTCTTTAAAGGCAACGCCCAACATGAAAGGATACCAGTTCACCCCCCTCCCAAATTTTTCCGCCACCTCTTCGATCCACTGTGCAGAAAGGAACGCATAGGGAGAAGACAGGTCAAAATAAAAATCGATCTGATTTGTCATATTCCCTTTCCTAACTACACATGCAGAACCATCATTTTGATCCTTATTCAACACCTTGACGGCCCTTTATAGAAGTAAAGAATTGTTAAACATTTTCTTATTATTTCACAATGCATTACAGACCTAGTAGATGGTCAAATTAACCATTTAGAACGGCACGTGAGATGACAATTTTCTGCACTTCACTGGTGCCTTCATAAATCTGGCAGATACGAACATCGCGATAATATTTTTCGACCGGGAACTCCGAAGAATAGCCATAACCGCCAAAAATCTGGATGGCATCCGAACAAACTTTTTCCGCCATTTCAGACGCAAAGACTTTCGCCATGGAAGCCTCTTTCAGGCAGGGTTGATCCGCATCTTTCAAGGCAGCGGCATGTAAAACCATCTGACGCGCCGCATGAACCTGCGTTGCCATATCCGCCAATTTGAACCCGATGGCCTGATGTTGCGAAATCGGCTTGCCAAAGGCCTCACGTTCTTTGGAATAGGCCACAGCAGCATCCAACGCAGCACGCGCCATGCCGACACATTGTGAGGCAATGCCGATACGCCCGCTTTCCAGATTGGAAAGGGCAATCCTATATCCCATGCCTTCTTCACCCAAAAGGTTTTCAGCCGGGATGCGCATATCTTCAAAAACGATCTGTGCGGTATCGGACGCCTTCTGGCCCATCTTATGTTCCAGCGATGAAACGATGTAACCGGGTGTATCGGTTGGCACAATAAAGGCAGAAATTCCTTTCGGCCCGGCATCCGGGTCCGTTACGGCAAACGCAATGAGCGTATCGCCAATCTTGCCAGAGGTGATAAATTGCTTGGTGCCGTTCAGAACATAATGATCCCCATCCCGCTTGGCGCGACACTTCAAAGCAGAGGCATCAGAACCTGTATGCGGTTCAGTTAAAGCAAAACATCCAAGCTTCTCACCAGTCACCATAGGGGCCAGAAATTTCTCTTTCTGCGCCTTATTGCCAAACTTTAGGATTGGGCCGTAACCTACTGAATTATGTACAGAAAGAACCGTACTTAAACCACCATCTCCCGCAGCAATTTCTTCAAGTGCCACAGCAAGGCCGATATAGCCGATTTCAGAGCCGCCATATTCAGACGGGGCAACCATGCCCATCAGGCCCAGCTCTGCCATCTCGGCAAAAATCTCTTTCGGGAAAGCCTCGTTAGCTTCCCATTCACGTGCATTCGGGGCGATGCGATCAGTGGCAAAATTGCGCACCATATCGCGGATCAAAGTTTGTTCTTCATTGAGAATCATTTGATTGACTCTATTTCCTCAAAATTACCAGACTCGTTCTTCACCGGTATAAGTGAAGAATTTTCCGTTCCCATCCATTGTCAAATCAGCAATGACACGGCGCAAACCACTCACGCATTCCTCAACTTCAATTGAAGCATTTGGTCCGCCCATATCCGTTTTCACCCAGCCCGGGCACAAGCTGATAACGCTCACGCCCTGGTCTTCAAAATACTTGGAATAAGCACTCGTTAAAGCATTCACGCCTGCTTTGGAGGCACGATAAGCATAATACCCGCCGCCTGTCGATGAGCCCATACTGCCCATCATGCTGGAAAGCGTTGCAATTTTCCCCGATGTCTTAATGACGTTATCACCAAAGGCACCAATCATACGGGCCGGGCCGGTCACGTTCACGTTCAAGACATCGCCAAACAGGCTGGTATCAACCTTATGCGGCTCCGCCGTTGGCTCGCTGTAAACACCGGCATTATTAACCAGAACGTCAAGCGGACGATCCAACAACGTATGTTTCAGGCGCGACACACTTTCATCACTGCTCACATCCACACACAGCAACTGAACATTTCCCTCAATTGCTTGCAAGGCCGTTGCATTTTGCGGGTCACGGCAACAGGCATAGACCTGCCAGCCATCCTTGGCATACTGACGCACAAACTCCAGACCGATCCCGCGGTTGGTACCTGTAATCAATACGGATGGCATGGCAAGTCTCCTGCGATGTTCGTTACGACATGATCAGGCGATGCGTTCAAAGGCCATGGCCGTGGCTTCGCCACCGCCAATACACAAGGAAGCGACACCTGTTTTCTTGCCGTATTTTTCAAGAGCCGCCAACAGAGTGACAATTACACGCGCACCAGAAGCCCCAATGGGGTGGCCCAAGGCACAAGCCCCGCCATGAACGTTGACTTTTTCCGGGTCGAGTTCCAGATCACGGATTGCAGCCATGGTCACAACCGCAAAAGCTTCGTTGATTTCCCACAGGTCCACATCGTCTTTTGTCCAATCAAGTTTTTCCAGCAGTTTTTTCATGGCAAAAACAGGTGCTGTGGCAAACAGGTTCGGCTCATGGGCATGGGTGGAATGGCCCAGAACACGCGCCAGCGGCTTAAGGCCGCGTTTTTCAGCTTCAGACTCACGCATCATCACAAGAGCGGCTGCCCCATCAGAAATGGAAGAAGAGTTCGCTGCCGTCACCGTACCGTCTTTGGCAAAAGCCGGACGTAAAGTCGGGATTTTTTCCGGCATAGCCTTGCCCGGCTGTTCATCCACCTCAACCACATGCTCACCTTTGCGGCTTTTGATGCTGACAGGGGTAATTTCGGCCTTGAACGACCCATCTTCAATCGCTTTATTGGCACGGCTTAAGGAACGAATGGCAAATTCATCCTGTTCTTCGCGGGTAAATTGATAAGCGGTGGCACATTCTTCGGCAAAGGTGCCCATCAGGCGGCCTTTATCATATGCATCTTCAAGCCCATCAAGGAACATATGGTCCTTGATTTCCCCGTGACCGAGGCGGAAACCACCACGGGCCTTTTCCAGCAGGTAAGGGGCATTGGTCATGCTTTCCATCCCACCGGAAACCATCACATCATTCACACCGGCTTTCAGCAGGTCATGGGCCAGCATGGTTGCTTTCATGCCGGAGCCGCACATTTTATTGATGGTCGTACAACCTGTATTCAAATGCAGGCCAGCGCCCAAAGTCGCCTGACGCGCCGGGGCCTGACCTTGCCCGGCTCCCAACACGTTGCCGAAAATCACTTCCTGAACTTCATCACTTTTGACACCGGCCCGTTCAACAGCTGCCTTGATGGCCTGCGCGCCCAGCTCAGAAGCGCTTAATGCTGTGAAATCACCCTGCATACCGCCCATGGGCGTACGCGCGGAACCGACAATGACGATAGGATCGTTATTAGACATAATATCTTTACCTCAATGTTTTCCTGCAAATGCAGGACTCTCTTATTTCTTAAAAAGAGGTCCCTGCCTTGGCAGGGACAAGGGGGTTATTTGGTTTCGTTAAACAGTTCACGCCCGATCAGCATCCGGCGAATTTCACTTGTGCCTGCGCCAATCTCATAAAGTTTGGCATCGCGCAGCAAACGGCCAGTCGGGTATTCATTGATGTAGCCATTGCCACCCAGAATTTGAATAGCATCCAATGCCATTTGTGTGGCTTTTTCTGCGGAATACAAAATTACACCGGCAGCATCCTTACGCGTGGTCTCCCCTCGTGAACAAGCTGCACCCACCGCATAGACATACGCACGGCACGCATTCATGGTGGAATACATATCGGCAACCTTGCCCTGAATCAGCTGGAATTCACCAATGGATTGCCCGAATTGTTTACGCTCATGCACATAAGGCACAACCACGTCCATACAGGCCATCATAATTCCGGTCGGCCCGGCTGCAAGTACGGCACGTTCATAATCCAGACCGGACATCAGAACACGCACACCTTTGTTCAACTCACCCAGAATATTTTCTTCCGGCACTTCACAATCCTGAAATACCAACTCGCACGTGTTAGACCCGCGCATGCCCAGCTTGTCCAGCTTTTGCGCTGTGGAAAACCCTTTGAAGCCTTTTTCAATGAGGAAAGCCGTAATGCCTTTCGGTCCGGCATCCGGGTCCGTTTTTGCATAAACAACCAGCGTATCGGCATCCGGGCCGTTGGTGATCCACATTTTGTTGCCATTAAGGATGTAACGATCGCCTTTTTTCTCGGCTTTCAAACGCATGGACACAACATCGGAACCTGAACCGGGCTCGGACATGGCCAACGCCCCGATATTTTCACCGGAAATCAGCTTGGGGAGATATTTTTTCTTCTGCTCTTCATTGCCATTACGGCGAATCTGGTTCACACAAAGGTTGGAATGCGCCCCGTAAGACAAGCCAATGGAAGCCGATGCCCGGCTGATTTCTTCCATGGCAATAATATGTTCCAGATAACCAAGCCCGGCCCCGCCATATTCTTCTTCCACGGTGATGCCCAACAGGCCCAGCTCACCGAAACGTGGCCATAGGTCATTGGGAAATGCATTTTCCTGATCTGTTTTTTCCGCAATCGGGGCAATTTCTTCGGCCGCAAATGAACGCACGGTATCGCGGATCATGTCTGCGGTCTCACCCAGGTTAAAGTTCAGTGAAGGATATTCAACAAAGCTCATAACACTTTCCCATCTGGCAATATGGATCAAAAAGACGCACGCGCACAGAAAGAGCAAACTCTCACAGACTGCCTTTCCCTGTTTTCGCGAACATTTATTCGTTTCTTGTTTCTAAACTCAACGTAATTTACGTTTACGTAAACGTCAACATTAAAATTTTAAAAGATTGTGAATCGGTTTTCAGCGTCCTAAACCTATCTAGGCACTCATTTACGCAAGTTCAATCATCCAAACCAATCAAGCCTTTACCGCCATCAACGTCTGAACGGCTGTTGCGCATTGGGTTTCTTCACCATGTTCTATGCCAAAAACATCAATCTGGGTAATCGTAAGGGTTCGCCCCGCCTTGATGACCCGACCAACGCCTTTTAAATATTGTCCTTTTCCCGGGGCAATAATATTCATTTTATATTCTACCGTCAGCATGGCCTGCCCTTTTTCCAACAAGGTAAAACCGGCAAAGCCCCCGCAGACATCGGCAAGAGAACCGATCGCTCCGCCATGAAAATACCCGTGGTGCTGGTCCAGCTCAGCTTTAAAAGGCAAATGCAACTCACAAAAGCCGGGGCGCAACTCCACCATTTCCACCCCAAGGTGGTGCATAAATCCCTGGTTCGCAAAAGCTTCCTGAACCATGGATACGTAATCATCACATTTAGGGATAAAATCAGTCACATTGCTTACTCCGCCAGATAGGGCTGGCCATTTACCAAAATATCGTCAGGAAACGCGACAGCACGGCGGGTTGTCTTGTCCATATGCACGCCAAGGATTTCACATTTGGCAACAGCTTCATCATTTTTTGCAAGGACCATCTCATGGATAAGTCTGAACTTCTTGCCTTTTAAAAGGTCCAGATGAGAATGAATTTTCACCCCTTCCCCGGCACGTAGTTCACGCATGTAGGTTATGTGATGATCCACAGCGGCAACACCGCCATTGCGTTCTTCAAAATAGGTTTTATCCAACCCGATTTCACTCAAAAAGTTCCAGGCGGCATCATCAAAACGTGCCATATAGTGCCGCACGTTCATATGCCCCATATGGTCGCATTCCCATTGCTGGACCATGCTGCGATGGGTCAAAACGCTTTTCTTTGTGCCAGCTTGCGCCATAACAGGCTCCTTTTGTCTCAAGAGTGATCAGGTTGCAAATCATTACTTACGTTTACGTAAACGTAAATTAATACGCAAAAAATATATCAGGGATAAGCCTCTCACCCCTTCTTTTCAGCCAGCAATTCCTGACACTGTTCTTCCAGTGTTTCCAGCTCAGAAAGGATAGCCTGAATATCTTGCTGTTGTTGTGACAGAACATCGCGGCGCTGATGGATACGGTCAATAAACACTTGCAACTGGGTGACTTCCGAACGGTCCGTATCATAAAGGTCGATCAGTTCCTGAATTTCCGACAGGGTAAAGCCAAGGCGTTTTCCCCGCATGATAAGGCGCAAACGCACACGGTCACGCGGCGTGTAAATACGGCGCTGGCCATCCCGTGTCGGAATAATAAGCCCCTTGTCTTCATAAAACCGAATGGTCCGGGTTGTGATATCAAACTCTTTGGACAGATCGGTAATGCTATATGTTTTTATTTTTTGTTCACTCATCATGGCACAACAGGTTAATTAACCTTTACGTAAACGTAAAGATATTTTTCATATGAATATGAACTTTACCTTACAGAAGAAAGGCCGCTGCCAAGCCCAAAAAAGCAAAAAAGCCAATTACATCCGTCACAGTCGTCAAAAAGATAGAGGATGAAATCGCCGGGTCTGCCCCGAAACGATCCAAAGCGACTGGAATCAGTGCGCCTGCAAAACCTGCAACAATCATATTAACCACCATGGCCGCAGCAATCACGCCTGCCAAAGCCGGGTCCTGAAACCACAGCCAGGTTGCAAGACCGACAAGAATGGCAAACAGCACACCATTCACCCCGCCCACTGCAACTTCTTTGCCCACCACGCGCAGTGCATTGGCGGGCGTCAACTCTTTCATGGCAATGGCACGTACTGCAATCGTTAACGTCTGCGTGCCAGCATTCCCTCCCATTGAAGCGACAATCGGCATCAAAACCGCCAATGCCACAATCTGTTCAATCGTACTGCTGAACAGGCCAATCACAAGTGAGGCCAGAATAGCCGTGCCCAGATTCACCACCAGCCAGATAACACGCGATTTGGCCGCATCAAGGGCAGAACTGTAAAATTCATCCTGCGTAACCCCCCCCATGCGCATGATATCTTCTTCATGTTCTTCATCAATAACGTCCACAACGTCATCAACCGTAATCACCCCAAGCAGGCGGGCGTTTTCATCGACAACGGGGGCGGATACAAGGTCACGGTCCCTAAAGATAAAGGCCACTTCTTCCTGATCCGTTTCCACCGGGATGGTGGTCAACTGTTCCTGCATCAAATTGCCAACACGCACCGGGCGTTTGCTGCGCATCAACTGAGAAAGCGGCACGGTCCCCAACGGTTTGAGCTTGGGGTCAATGACAAAAATTTCATAGAAATCTTCCGGTAAATCCACATCACTGCGCAGATAATCCAACGTCTCGCCCACCGTCCAAAAGGCCGGTACGGTGACAAGGTCGCGTTGCATCAAACGCCCGGCGGAATCTTCGGGGAACGACAAACCTTCCAACAGAACGGAACGTTCACCCAGCGGCATGGCCTCGAGAACTTCTTTCTGGTCGTCCTCATCCAGCTCTTCAATTACCGCAAGGGCATCGTCGGCATCCATTTCGACCAGCGCCTGCGCAACGGCATCCGCGCCGACCTCATCAACCACTTCTTCGATGATATCTTCATCAAGTTCGGACCAGACTTCAGGGTCCAGGTCCTCCCCGACAATCTTCAGAACACGGGAACGATCTTCCGGTTTGAGCTGCTGCACAACGTCTGCCGCATCGGCATAATGCAACTCCTCAAACAGTTCCTTGACGGCCTCTTCATCATCCTCACGCAAATGATCGCGCACCTGGGAGACATGTTCATCCCCCAGGCCAAAAGCATCCCCTTCCTCAATATCTACTTGAGGCTGGATTTCTTTTTCATCTTCCATTTGCGTTTCGGTCTGATCCGTCACAGTTCACTTACTCCGTCCCGCCGGCATGGATTTGCGCATCCACCACCGCCACAGCACTGACATTCACCACCGCCCGCACCGTTGCAGAAGGTGACAGGATATGCGCCGGTTTGGCCGCCCCCAACAGAATCGGACCAACAGGCAGCCCGTCTGCCGTCATTTTCATCAGGTTAAAGGAAATATTGGCCGCATCCAGATTAGGCATAATCAACAGATTGGCAGAACCGCGCAAGCGCGAATTGGGGAAAATATTATTACGTAATTGTTCCGACAAAGCGGCATCCGTATGCATCTCCCCTTCAATTTCAAGCTTGGGATCTTTTTCCAGAACCAGTTCACGCACTTGGCGCATCTTGATGGAAGAAACGGAATCACGATTGCCAAAGTTGGAATGTGACACCAGAGCAACTTTCGGGGTCACCCCGAAACGACGGACCTCTTCGGCTGCCATCAGCGTAATTTCAGCCAACTCTTCCGCGCTGGGGTCATAGTTAACATAGGTATCGCACAAAAACAGCGTATCATTATCGGTAATCAGCAAGTTCATTGCGGCCATCACGCAACGGTCCTTGCGCCGACCAATGATATTCTGCACTTCCTGAAGGTGTTTGAAATAACGTCCGGTCGTGCCACAAACCATGGCATCCACTTCGCCTCTGCGCACCATAATCGCCGCCACAATCGTTGCACGTGAACGCACCAGTTGCAGGGCTGCACGTGGTGCCACCCCCTTGCGTCCCATCAAACGATGGTAATAATCTGCATAATTATGGAACCGGGGGTCCCGCATAATCTCAATGACCTGCACATCTTCATCCAGTTTCAGACGAAGCCCAAGCTGCTTGATTTTTTCTTCAATCACCTCACGGCGGCCAATCAGGGTCGGTATCCCCAAACCGTCATCCACCACAATCTGCACAGCGCGCAGAACCCGTTCATCTTCGCCTTCGGCATAAACAATCTTTTTCGGGTCGCGTTTGGCTTGTTCAAAAACCGGTTTCATCGTCATGCCGGAACGATAAACAAACTGAGAAAGCTTTTCACGATAGCCACGGAAATCATGAATGGGGCGCGTTGCCACACCACTGTCCATCGCCGCCTTGGCAACCGCCAATGTCACATTTAGAATCAAGCGCGGGTCAAATGGCTTGGGAATAAGATATTCCGGCCCGAAACGCAGGTTTTCTTCGCCGTAAGCCTTGGTTACCCGCTCATCGGCTTCTGCCATGGCCAGTTCCGCCAGTGCTTCCACACAGGCCATTTTCATTTCCGCATTAATGGTGGTTGCGCCCACATCCAGCGCACCGCGGAAAATATAGGGGAAACACAAAACGTTATTGACCTGATTGGGATAATCCGAACGGCCGGTCGCCATAATGCAATCCGGTCGTACCTCCTTGGCCAGTTCCGGGCGGATTTCCGGTTCCGGGTTGGCCAAAGCAAAGATAATCGGTTGCTCTCCCATTTTGGCAACCATGTCCTGCTTCAACACCCCCGGTGCAGAGAGGCCCAAAAAGATATCCGCCCCCTCGATCACCTCATCCAGCGTACGTTTATTGGTATCAATGGCAAAGACTTCTTTCCACTCATCCATCTCTTCGGTTCGGCCCTTGTAGACCACACCGGCAATGTCTGTAACCGTGATGTTTTCTCGCGGCAATCCCATATGTTTTAACACATTCAGGCAAGAAAGCGCCGCAGCACCGGCTCCGGACGCCACCACTCTGACCTGTTTGATGTCCTTGCCAACAATGCGCAACGCATTTTTCATCGCAGCGCCTACAATAATCGCCGTCCCATGCTGGTCATCATGGAATACCGGAATATTGCACTGTTTTTTAAGTTCGCGTTCAACGATAAAACATTCCGGTGCCTTGATATCTTCCAGATTAATGCCGCCAAAGGTCGGTTCCAGTGATTTGACAATATCAATCAATTTATGAGGGTCCCGTTCCTCAACCTCAATATCAAAAACATCAATCCCGGCAAACTTCTTGAACAGAACGCCCTTGCCTTCCATCACCGGCTTGGAAGCCAGCGGGCCAATAGGCCCCAGCCCCAGAACAGCCGTCCCGTTTGAAATCACTCCAACCAGATTGCCCCGCGCCGTCATGTTGGCTGCTTCATTGGGGTCGCGTACAATTTCTTCACAGGCAAAGGCCACACCGGGGGAATAGGCCAGCGCCAAATCCCGCTGGTTGGCCAGCGGTTTGGTCGCGGTCACACTGATTTTACCCGGCACGGGTTTGCGGTGATATTCCAGTGCGCCTTCGCGGAATTTTTCTTCAGTCGTTTGTTTTTTTTCTTTTGCCATTCACTCGTCCCCTTTGTGTGGCTGCGACCCACAAGACAGGGGCCGCCGTTTGACAGCGTTTTTATACTCTACAAATGCCCGTCACCTTCACTCTCCTTCAAAGGTGCCAGACTGACTGCAAACCTCCCCCCTGTTAACATTTTTATAAGGTTTTGATTTGCAATAAGGACGTTTCTTTGCTGCCTGTTTTTACAGGTCTTTTTCCACAATAACTTTATTGACAGGAATCACAACAGAAAAAGGCACTTGGCAACGGCTTATTTCTTCCCGCCCTGAGGGTGGCTGATCTGGTCCATATCCACCATCTCCCAAGCCATACCGGCATTTCTAAACAGCCTCTTGCCCAAATCGGGATACTCCCCGACATCATGGGCCAAACGCTGCCCGACCACGATACATTTCAGTGTTTCAGAACCTGTATTAATCATCGTATGAGCCTTGCCTCCTGCACGATAACCAATAAAATCTCCGGCTGAGATATCGGATACATCCTCCCCAATACGCACCTGCCCTGTTCCGGAGAGAACATACGTGCATTCCTCTTCATGGTGATGCCTGTGAAATTCCGTTGACTCGCGCCCAGGCGGCACCTCAATGATATGAAAGCCAAGCGCTTTCAACCCGGTCAAATCCCCCAAGGATTTATTGGTCCGCACCGCATTATCATTGAGGAAATGCACCTTGTGCGTCCCTTCCATTCCTTCGATTTCATGTTTTTTCAGGATGTATTTTTCGTTCATACGTGCCTCTTTAATTTGTGATTTTTTGAGCAAAAGCATTATACATATTTTTGCAAACAGGCACAAAAAACCCCGCCCAGTTTCCTAAGCGGGATTTTTTAACTCCGAAGAAAAGCTCAGTCTGCCCCCCTTCTCGTCACACGCTTCTTACATCGCGCGAACACCGATGAGGAAGTTGGTGACCCGCTCTTGCAGTTCGACAGAACGTTCCGACAGTTCGGTTGCGACACCCAGCATGGTGGATGCGTTTTCACCGGTTTCGTTGGCAGCTGTTTGCACACCAACAATATTGGAAGAAACTTCCCCGGTTGCCGCAGATTGTTCTTCAACGGCACTGGAAATCATTGTGCTGATCTCACTGACCTGCCCAATGACTTTGGTGATATTGCGAATGGCCTCGGCTGTGGTGCCACTGACATTTTGAATATCGTTGATCTGGGTAGTAATTTCCTCTGTGGCTTTAGCGGTTTGCTGGGCAAGGTTTTTGACCTCGCTGGCAACCACAGCAAAGCCTTTGCCCGCATCACCGGCCCGTGCGGCTTCAATGGTTGCATTCAAGGCCAACAGGTTGGTTTGTTCGGCAATATCTGAAATCAGAGACGTTACCTCGCCAATTTTTGCCGCAGCCGCCACCAGATTGGAAACAAGTTGTTCCGATTTTTGCGCTTCATCAACCGCATCGTTGACAATACGCACAGAATTCGTCACCTGCCCGGAAATTTCATTCACAGAAGCAGACAATTGTTCCGTTGCACTGGCGACTGTATTGGACTGACTGCTGGTTTCTTCCGCAGCTGCCGCCAAGCCTTGTGAAACGCCTTGCATCTGATTGGCAGAAGAAGCAACCACCTGAACCAAAGATTGGACATTAACTTCAAACTCATCCGCCATTTTCAGGTTTTCTTCCTTGCGCGGCGTTAAATCGGTCGCAAATTTTGTCACCTTAAAGGGTTTGCCGTTCATATCCAGAATCGGATTATAGGACCCTTCAATCCAGACTTCCTTGCCCCCTTTCCCGATCCGTTTGTATTGGGCAGCCTTGTATTCCCCGTTATTTAACGCTGCCCAGAAATCCTTATACTCCTGACTGGCGGCAAATTCCGGTTCGGCAAACATACTGTGATGCTTACCTTTAATTTCATCTAACCGATAGCCCATGACATTGAGGAAATTTTCGTTGGCATCAATGATGGTGCCATCCAGTTCAAAATGGATAACCGCCTGTGCACGATTAATCGCTTCGACCTGTCCATTCAGATCAGCATATTCCATTTTCTTTGCAGTTACATCTGCGGCATATTTAACAACCTTATAAGGCTTGCCATGATTATCCAGAATCGGGTTGTAAGAGGCTTCAATCCAGACTTCCTTACCACCTTTACCGATACGCTTGAATTCTGCGGCCTGAAACTCGCCTTTATTCAAGTTCGCCCAGAAATCCTTATATTCCTGACTGGCTGCAAATTCCGGATCAGCGAACATGCTATGATGCTTTCCTCTGACCTCTGAAAGCTCATAACCCATCAAATTCAGGAAATTCGCATTTGCTGTAATGATGGTCCCATCCATCTTGAATTCAATCGTCGCCATGGATTTATCAAGTGCCGTCAGAATATCAGACATTTCGTTTTTATTTTTGCCTGTACCCCATCCAAACCATAAAATATTTGCCTGTGCCATTTTCTTTCTCCAAACCACCGATGCGCCATCGCCCATCGAATTATGTAACATCGTTTCCTGAATAACAGGATGCCGGGAAAACAGAAAAAAAACAAGACGTGCTAAAGACTTAAGTAACACTACATAGAAACGAAAGAGTTACGTAATAACGCATAAAAAGAGATTATCAGAAGATGTATAATAACCACGCAGAACACCAAATACACATCCATCAACCTGTCGACTTTTTGCTTCAGTTACCCCCGCGCCCCTGAGGTACCTCGGAAGTATTACCTCTTAAGTTTAAAACAAAAAAATCCCCGCTTCATTTTCAGAAGCAGGGGTTTTTGGTGCGCTCGAGAAGAGTCGAACTTCCACTCCGGTTAAAGAACAGCGACCTCAACGCTGCGCGTCTACCAATTCCGCCACGAGCGCATAATGTGTGGCAAAAGATCAGTGAAGGGTGTATGAGGTGCAACCGCTTCGTGATCTTGCGTGGCGTGGGTATAACCAAATGCATCTGATAGATCAAGCATGAATGATAAAAAAAATTCAACAATGATGCGAAACGGCATCGAATGGCGTTTCAGCGACACCGAAATCCCTTATGAAGAGGCCCTTTCCTTCATGGAAGAGCGGGTTAAAAAAATTCATGAAGGAAGTGCTCCGGAATGTATCTGGCTGCTGGAACACCCGCCCCTTTATACGGCCGGAACCAGTGCAAAACGGGAAGATTTAATCGATCCTGAACGTTTTCCCGTCTATAATGCCGGGCGCGGCGGGCAATATACATACCATGGCCCCGGCCAACGCATCGCCTATGTCATGCTGGACCTGACCAAACGCGGGCGCGACATTCGCAAGTTTGTCCATAATCTGGAAGAATGGGTTATTCAGACACTTGCGACTTTCAACATCACCGGTGAACGCCGTGACGGACGCGTGGGAATCTGGGTGGATCGCGGCATGGGACGAGAAGACAAGATCGGCGCCATTGGCGTGCGCGTACGCAAATGGGTCACCTTTCACGGCATTTCCCTGAATGTCGAACCCGACCTGAGCCACTTTAATGGAATCGTGCCCTGCGGCATTTCCGAACATGGGGTCACCTCTTTGCAGGACCTTGGCATCTGGATCACCATGAGTGAAATCGACAGTCTGCTCATGACCTGCTTTGATGCCGTGTTTGAGGATGAAGAAGAATAATCAAGCATAGAAAAAGGCGGCTCCCACTAAAGGAACCGCCTTTTCATCAATTTCTTAAAAGAAATCTTATTTGAAGGAAACCACAACGCGACGGTTGCGGGCTTCTTTCACTTCATCACCAGTGGTCACAGCGTTCATTTTTTCACCGTTCGCACCAACACGAATTGTGTTGCCGGCAATGCCGTGTGCTTTCAGGAAGTCGGAAACCGCTTGTGCACGGGTCAGAGCCAGTGCTTCGTTGTAAGCTGCATTCCCGGCTGTGTCTGTATGGCCGTTCACCATAATGGCATCCACACCGCGGCCCATCATGGCAGCTTTAACCAACAGAGCTTTGGCTTCATCATTCAAGGCAGCACTGTCAAAGCCGAAGTAAACGACAATGTCTTCCATCATCGGCTTCGCAGCCGGTTTGGCTTTCGGCGTCATGTCTGCCAAGCCCGCCATAAAGTATTTTTTACAGGCTTCAATATCTTCCGGCTGGAAGTTTTCTTCCTGTTCCTGCATCCAGCAATCAAAACCGGCCTGAGCACGTGCAGCAGCCTGCGGTGCATTGACCTTGCCGCCTTGCGCAAAAGCCATGGTCAGTTTGTTGCGTGCAGCAGTCAGTTCATCAACTTTATCAGCCGGAATGCTACGATCAGATACCATTTGCGGGTCAACATCGCCTTGCGTTGATGCCAAAGCCTTTTTCACGAAGAAACGCGCATCCGCCCAGTCACCTTCGTCACGTTCCAGCCCGGCAAGACGTGCATATTCGCTTTGCATTTCTTTCTGAAAAGCGGTTCCGCCATTTTGTGCCATTTTAGCGCCTTCAACATCCCAGTTGGACGCACAAGCGGCCAAAAGCGGAAGAACACCCAGTGCCGTAGCTGTTTTAAGAAATTTCATAAATTTGCCTCCTAGCCTAACAATACACTTCATCCCTCATTTCCGAGAGAACATCACCCTATCAAAAAAACGGCAATCCCCAATCATCAGAAACTTCAATCCCGCTAAAATTATGCTACATACGTATAAAGACTTTTTAGTCGGAATTAGTAAAATGATTGTGTCTTGCTCCGTTTAGTGCAAGCTAAATATTTATGATTTTAATGTTTTTTTTAACTGGAGTTGATTTTGAGTAGCGACAGGCCTTTACAACTGGCGATTTTCGACTGTGACGGGACGTTGGTTGATAGCCAGCATGCCATCATCCATGCCATGGATTTAACTTGTGATTCTTTTGAACAAAATCGCCTGAGCCGCGACTCGATCCGTCGAATCGTTGGTTTACCCCTTGAAATCGCAATGGAAAAACTGTTTGAAGATCAAACAACCCAAACCCACCACGAAATGGCCGAATCCTATCGGGTCCATTTTCGTCACATGCGTCTGAGCGGTAATGTGGAAGAGCCGCTTTTTCCCGGCACAATCGCTGCTCTGAATCAACTGGAAAAAGACGGCTGGCTCTTGGGGGTTGCCACTGGTAAAGCCATGCGGGGCCTTGTTCCGACACTGGAAATGCATAACCTGCACAACCGTTTCACCACTTTGCAAACCGCCTGTCGGGCCAGAGGCAAACCAGACCCCGAAATGGTGGAAAAGGCCCTTTCTGAAACAGGGGTCGATGCAAAAAACGCTGTCGTTATCGGCGATACAACGTATGATATTCACATGGCCTGTAACGCAAATGTAAAATCAATCGGCGTTGCATGGGGCTATCATGATGCGCAAGAATTGGAAGCAGCCGGTGCCGCAAGAGTGATCCATCACTTCCGCGAACTGCCAGAAGCAATCAACCAGATAATGGAGAAATAAAAACCATGGGACGTTTAAAACTTATACTCGGCGGACTTGTGGTCGTGATTGTCGGCCTTGTCATTGCCGTCGTTGCGATTCTCAAATCAACGGATTTCAACCAGTATAAGGGTGAAATCAGTGCACAGGTTAAAAAAGCCACAGGCCGTGATCTGGTCATTGCAGGTGACCTTAACCTTGAAATTTCCCTCTCCCCCAAAGTCCGTGTGGAAGGTGTCAGCCTGTCCAATGCCTCATGGGGGTCCCGCAAGGAAATGGTCAAGCTGAAAAGCTTTTATGCGGAAATGAAACTGATCCCGCTAGTTTTCGGCAATATCAACATTGTTGAAGTTGCTCTGGTCGAACCCGACATCCTGCTGGAAACGGATAAAAACGGCAAAGGCAACTGGGAAATGGGCCCGGCCAAAGCCGAACAACCTGCAAAAGAAACACAAGAAAGCACGGGTGATGCCTCTTTACCGGCCATTAACAAGGTTCGCATTGAAAAAGCACGCTTCACCTACAAAGACGGCGTCAAGGCAGAACAAACCTCTATCGTTATCGACACGATGCAAGCCCAAGCCGACGACATGGATGAGCCCTTGAATCTTTTGTTTAAAGGCGCCTTTAACGACCAGATCGTCGAACTGACCGGCAAGCTAGGTTCTCCGGAAGCCTTAATGAATGGCGACCCTCTGGATATTGATCTGGCCTTGTCTGCTGCTGGCACAGAAGCCAAGGTCACAGGTAAGGTTAAACAGCCGATGGCAGGCAAAGGCATTAATCTGGCCTTGAGCGCCAAAAGTGACAATATCGCCCGTCTTGCAGAACTGGGGGGGGCCAAAGTTGGCAAGGTCGGCCCGTTTGAAATGGCAGCAACTGTCTCAGATGGTGACAAATCCTATACATTAGGAGGCCTGAACATCAAAATCGGCAACAACGATATTGGTGGGAATGTGACAGTCAGTCTGGCCAGTGCAACGCCTTACATCAAAGCGGACCTGACGTCCCAGCGCATGGCGATTATGGAGGTTCTGCCGCAAAGTGAAGAAAGCGCACAAAGCGAAAAACCGGCTCCGGCCTCTCAGAATGACACAAAGAAATCCGGTAAAGCGGCCAAGATTTTCCCGGCAGACCCGCTGGCACTGGATGGTTTGAAAGCTGTCAATGCTGATGTATCCTACAAGGCCAAAACCCTTATTCTTTCAGACTTTGCCCTTAATGATGTTTCTGATGTCATCAGCCTGAAAAACGGCAACATGACCGGCAAACACGGTTTCTCCATGGGCGGTGGCACGTTGGCTGGCAACATCAATCTGGACGGGCGCAAACTTCCGGCCAAGCTGGCCATTGACTTAAGCGGTAAAAATCTGGGGCTGGGCAACAGCTTGCAGGAAACAGGGGTTACCGACTTGCTGCAAGGCGGGGCAACTCAGGTTACCATCAAGCTGGATGCAACCGGTAAATCCGTTGCCGGGCTGATGGGCTCCTTAACCGGGAAAACCCTAATCAACGTTGGCGAAGGTAAAATCAAATCCGATAAAGTGAACTTCCTTGGCGGTGATCTGGTCACCGGTGTTCTGGAAAAAATCCTGCCCAGTGCCAACGAAGGGGAATTTACCCCCTTTGCCTGTATGGTCGTCAATCTGGATTTCAAAAACGGTATCAGCGAATATAAAAAACGCATCGCCGTTCAAACCAACGCCATGAACATCACCAGTTCCGGTTCCATTGACCTTGGCAAGGAAATGATGGATGTGGGCATCAAGCCGGAACCGCGCGGTGATACGGCAGATCTGGGCGTAAACGCAGGAGGTCTGGCCAGTATGGTTCGCCTGTCCGGCCCGCTGTCTTCCCCCGGTGTCAGCCTTGATGCACTGGAAACAGCCAAGGCAGCCATGGGGCTGGGAGCAGCCATTGCCACCGGCGGCGTTTCCCTGCTGGTTAGCGGCCTGACAGACAAAGCCATGGCTGACAACACCCCTTGCGCCACCGCGTTGGGGCAAAAGTCCAACAGCAAACCGGCTTCTTCAGGAACGAGTGACACGCAGCAAAAACCGGAACAAAAATCCAGTAACCCGGTTGGAGGCTTGCTAAATCTCTTTGGAGGGAATAAGTAAAGGGCCAAATACCCCAACTTGATGACAGAACATTGCTCCGGCACAGATCATGACCGGAGCAATGTTCATAAAGGAAGCTGACTATGGACCCTTCTGCACCGTTGAAACGCTTTTACAAAGCTGTAGCCGTTGAACCCGTTGAAGATGGTTTTCGCGTGACACTGGATGGTCGTGAATTAAAAAGCCCTGCCAAACGCGTTATGCCTTTACCAACCCGCGCTCTGGCAGAAGCACTGGCCGCAGAATGGGATGCACAGGAAGAACATATCAAGCCCTTGAGCATGCCCCATATGGCGCTGGCCTCCACAGCCGTGGACAGGATCGGCCAACTCCGTGACGGGGTGATTAAGCAAATCGCCAAATACGCAGAAAGTGACCTCATCTGTTATTGGACGGCAGACCCGGAAGATCTGGCCATTCGTCAGGCCCAGGCCTGGACACCTTTGCTGGAATGGGTCGAAGAACTGAGCGGCATTAAACTGCGCACCCAAAACGGCATCATGCATATAGAGCAACCCGAAGGCACCTTTGAAACCTTCCGTGCACTGGTGGAAGAATATGACGACTGGCGCCTTGCTGCCCTTTCCAATGCCACCCATTGCACAGGCTCACTGGTTATTGCCCTCGCCCTGTTAAAAAAACATATTACCCCTCAGCAGGCCTTTGATGTTTCCCAGATTGACGAAACCTATCAGATCGAACTGTGGGGGGAAGACTGGGAAGCCAAAGAGCGCCGCGAAGTCATCCAAAAAGACCTGAACAACATCACTGCATTCATGGAAATGCTTTAATGGAAATGCTTTAATGGAAATTTTGTCTTTGCTTGCCATAGATGCGGTGATGTTTCTCACAGCAAGCATTGCAATATCCTGGCAACGCCTTAAACATCCCCATATCGATGGCTTGCAACTGTGGGCCTTGTCTTTTGTTCTTTTCTCTTTGGGCTACGCCTCTTTTTTCCTGCGGCCCTTTATACCTCTGGAATATGCCGTTCTCGTAACAAACGGCCCCTTTTTCCTTGCCAACTACGCCCTGATACTTGGCAGTTTACGCTTCTACGGCATAAAAACATCTTATCATTTGCTGGCCTGCACCATCCTGATTGGTACACTTTCCACCCTGTTTGCGCTGGCTCACATTGATAATTTCATCAACACGCGCATCGCCGTCACCTACGTGATACAAGGCATTTTCAGCGCCCTTCTCGCCGGGCTTTTTTTCCATATCCTCCCCCACAGGAGAGGACCGGCCTTTTATCTAGGGTGCCTTTATAGCCTCAACGGCATTATTAAAGTTGGTTTCATTTCCCTTATTCTAATTGATCGCGGGCGGAAAAACTTTTTCAGCCAAACCGATATTGCCCTTTACGATCTGAGCCTCAACACCCTTTTTATCGCCTGCGGCCTGATCCTGTACTTTGCGTTACTGGCACAAGAAAAAGCAATAAAATAACAAAAAAAACTCCCCTTTAAAGATCATTGAAAAGAAAGCTATACTCATTGCGCTACAAATAAATCGGTAATTCGGTATCAGAGTGCGTATTTCTTCTGGCACCGCAAAAACGATTGTGCTATTGAAAGACTCAGGAAGTCATCTTTCTTCCATCATGATCTATGCCCAACAGGGGCCAAGGGGACTTATTTAGATGCACGATATTATCCAGATGCTTGAAGAAAAACGCGCCCGCGCCCGCCTTGGCGGTGGCCAGCGTCGTATCGACTCACAGCATAAAAAGGGCAAGCTGACTGCCCGTGAAAGAATCGACCTGTTTTTGGACGAAGGCAGTTTCGAAGAATGGGACATGTTCGTAGAACACCGCTGCACCGATTTTGACATGGAACTGGACCATACACCGGGTGACGGTGTTGTCACCGGGTACGGGACCGTCAATGGCCGTCTAGTTTTCGTCTTTTCTCAGGACTTCACCGTCTATGGTGGCTCCCTGTCTGAAACCCATGCTGAAAAAATCTGCAAGGTTATGGATCAGGCGATGAAAGTCGGTGCCCCTTGCATCGGTTTGAATGACTCCGGTGGCGCACGTATTCAGGAAGGCATCGCATCGCTTGGCGGTTATGCAGATGTTTTCCAACGCAATGTGGAAGCTTCTGGCGTAATCCCGCAAATTTCCATGATCATGGGGCCTTGTGCCGGTGGGGCGGTTTATTCTCCGGCCATGACCGACTTTATCTTCATGGTCAAAGATACCTCTTTCATGTTTGTAACCGGCCCGGATGTGGTCAAAACAGTAACGCATGAGGAAGTCACACAGGAAGAACTAGGCGGTGCCATCACCCACACCAGCAAATCCGGCGTTGCACACCTTGCCTTTGAAAACGATGTGGAAGCCCTGCTTAAACTGCGCGATTTTGTTGACTTCCTGCCCAGCAACAATAAGGAAAAAGCACCGCACCGCCCGACAACGGACCCGGCGGACCGTGATGACATGTCTCTGGACACCTTGGTGCCCGACAACGCCAACAAACCCTATGACATGAAAGAGCTGATCACCAAAGTCGTTGATGAAGGTGATTTCTTTGAAATTATGCCGGAATTTGCCAAAAACATTCTGATCGGCTTTGGCCGTATGAACGGTGATACAGTAGGCTTTGTTGCCAACCAGCCCATGGTTCTTGCCGGTTGTCTGGATATCGACAGCTCCATCAAAGCCGCACGTTTTGTGCGCTTCTGTGACGCTTTCAATATCCCGATTGTTACCTTTGTTGACGTACCGGGCTTCATGCCAGGCACCGATCAGGAATATAACGGCATCATCACCCATGGGGCCAAACTGCTGTATGCCTTTGCTGAATGTACTGTGCCTAAAGTCACCGTCATTACCCGTAAAGCCTATGGCGGGGCCTATGACGTGATGAGCTCCAAACACCTGCGTGGCGATGTCAACTTCGCATGGCCCTCAGCCGAAATTGCCGTTATGGGTGCCAAAGGGGCGGTAGAAATCATCTTCCGTCAGGATATCGGCGATGATGAAAAAATTCAGGCCCGTACAGACGAATATGCCAAAAACTTTGCCAACCCGTTCAAGGCTGGTGGACGTGGCTTCATTGATGACGTCATCATGCCGCATGGTACACGTCGTCGCATCTGTCAATCTCTCGCAATGCTGAAGAACAAAGAGCTGAAGAACCCGAAGCGCAAGCACGGCAACATTCCGCTTTAATCCATCTTTGAAGAAACAGCATTTAGTATAAGGAAACGGACACATGTTCGATAAAATCCTGATTGCCAACCGCGGTGAGATTGCTTGTCGCGTGATCAAATCAGCCCGCAAGATGGGCATCAAGACCGTTGCGGTCTATTCCGAAGCAGATAAAGACGCCCTGCATGTGCAAATGGCGGATGAAGCGGTCCACATTGGCCCGGCACAAAGCAACCAATCCTATCTGGTGATGGAAAACATCCTTAAGGCCATTAAAGATACCGGTGCCCAGGCTGTGCACCCGGGCTATGGCTTCCTGTCAGAAAACGCCCACTTTTTTGATGCCCTGAACGAAGCGGGCATTGAATTCATCGGCCCGGAAAAGCTTGCCATTCAGGCGATGGGTGACAAGATCGAGTCCAAAAAACTGGCGCAGAAAGCCGGTGTCAACACAGTTCCCGGTTATACCGACGTTGTGCGCGATACCGACCATGCGGTTGAAATCGCTGCTGAAATCGGCTATCCGGTCATGCTGAAAGCCTCTGCCGGTGGTGGCGGTAAAGGCATGCGCGTTGCGTGGAACGAGGAAGAATGTCGTGACGGTTTTGAACGTGCAACTTCCGAAGCCAAATCCTCTTTTGGTGATGACCGTGTTTTCATTGAAAAATTCATTGAAGAGCCGCGACACATCGAAATTCAGGTTCTGGCCGACAAGCACGGCAATGCCATTTATCTGAACGAACGTGAATGTTCCATTCAGCGCCGCCACCAGAAAGTTATTGAGGAAGCCCCCTCACCTTTCCTTGATGCAGCCACGCGTAAATCCATGGGTGAACAGGCGGTTGCTCTGGCAAAAGCGGTACAATATCGTTCCGCCGGTACCGTCGAATTTATCGTCGATAAAAACCGCAATTTCTACTTCCTTGAAATGAACACCCGCCTGCAAGTGGAACACCCGGTTACAGAACTGATCACCGGTGTTGACCTTGTAGAATGGATGATCAACATTGCCGATGGTCAGGAACTGACCATCAAACAGGAAGATGTCAAAATTGATGGCTGGGCGATGGAATCACGCATCTATGCCGAAGACCCGTTCCGCAATTTCCTGCCCTCCACCGGTCGTCTGATCAAATACCGCCCGCCGATTGAAAGCGATACAGTGCGTGTGGATACAGGCGTCTATGAAGGTGGTGAAATTTCCATGTTCTATGACCCGATGATTGCCAAGCTGATCACCCATGGGGCCAACCGGGAAGAAGCCACCGCAAACATGCGCCGCGCACTGGATGAATATTACATCCGTGGTGTCGGCCATAACATCAGCTTCCTGAACGCGGTTATGTCCAAACAGCGTTTCATTGACGGCCAACTGACCACAAACTTCATTGCCGAGGAATATCCGGAAGGTTTTGATGCCTCCATGGTGCCCCAGCAAGACCCACGTAAACTGGTTGCTGTTGCCGCCTTCATGAAGCGTATGGAGACAGAACGCGAAACCATGATCTCCGGTCAAATGGAAGGTGGCCGAGGCCGCAACATTCAGGATGAATGGGTTGTTTTATTCAATGACGAAAAATATGAAATCACCGTCACCCCGAATGAAACAGAAGGCTATGATGTAACTTTTGAGAACACTCAATTGCACATCCGTTCGGAATGGACATTTGGCGAACCTCTCTTCTACGGCGATATCAACGGACATGAACTCTGCGTTCAGGTCGACCGTCTGGCAGTTGGCTACAACCTGTTTAATTCCGGTTCACAAGCAACTGTCAAGGTCTTGACCAAACGCGCTGCCGAACTGAATGACCTGATGCCCTTCAAGGCACCGCCGGACCTTTCAGCCTTCCTGCTCTCGCCCATGCCGGGCCTGCTTTTGTCCGTTTCTGTTGAAGAAGGACAGGAAGTCAAAGCCGGTGAAGAACTTTGCGTGATTGAAGCCATGAAAATGGAAAACATCATGCGTGCTGAAAAAGACGGGATTGTTAAGAAAATTCATGCCGAAGCAGGTGCTTCTCTGGCTGTGGATCAAAAAATTGTCGAGTTTGAAAGCAACGATTGATCGACCAACACCAAACAATCTTGAAAAGGGGGCGGTTCTGACCGTCCCTTTTTTTTGGAATCCTCTTTTAATCAAGGCGAAAAGTATGTAAATTCAAAGTTGTCAGCGCACAACCCATAAGATTAAAAAGCAAGTATTGCGCGCCAGAAACAGGCTTCCGTCACGTTAAGGGTGAAAGTTATGGTCTCATTACAAAACGTCTCGATTTCACGGAAAATACAATCCATTTCCGTCATTTCGCTTATTGGTATGCTCTTGTTGCTTGCAATTGCACTCAATCAATACAAGAACACAATGATTGAAGACCGCCAAAATAAAACCCGCAACATTGTCGAAACAGCCTATGCCATCACTCTTGATTTTGCCAAACGGGCAAAAGCCGGAGAGATCAGCGAAGAAGAAGCCCAAAAGCAGGCGTTTTCTGCCCTCTCAGCCATGCGATACGGAGAAGGAGCCAGCGAAGGCAAAGGCGATTATATTTTCATTACGAACTTTGATGCCACCACCCTCATGCACCCTTTCAGACCGGACCTGATTGGAAAAAGCATGGGGGATACAAAAGACCCGAACGGGGTCGCGCTTTTCCGCGAAATTTCAAATATGGCCAAAAATGAAGGACAGGGTTTTGTCGCCTACCATTGGTCCAAACCCGGGCATGACAAACCTGTTGCCAAAATTTCCTATGTCAAAGGCTATGCCCCCTGGCAATGGGCAATCGGCACCGGCATCTATATGGATGATGTAGATACAGCCTTCATGCAAGCTGCAACCCTTCTGGCTGTTATCGTTGCCGCTATTCTGGCTATCGTTCTGTTCATTTCTTATCTCATCGGCCGCAATATCACAAAACCGCTCAATACAATGACCCAACATATGGCCGCTCTGGCAACAGGGAAACTTGATACAGAGATCGAAGGGCAGGAACGCGGTGACGAGATCGGTCAAATGGCCGAAGCCGTACAGGTTTTCAAGGATAACATGATCAAGGCTGAGGAACTGACCCGGGAACAAAAACGCGATCAGGACATCAAGGAACAGCAACGACAATTGATCAACCGTTATATTCGGGAATTCGAAGTCACCATGATCAACGTTCTGGACGGCCTGAATGAGGCAGACCGTAATGTTCGCAACGCATCCGGGCGCGTTACCGGACAGGCCAGTGAGACAAAAGTTCAGGCTACAAATGTCGCAGGGGCCTCGGAAGAAGCCACAGCCAATGTTCAAACCGTAGCAGCCGCTGCTGAAGAATTGGCAAGTTCCATTTCCGAAATTTCACGTCAGGTCAACCAGTCTTCCGACATTGCCAAACAAGCCGTTGATGAAACCCGCGAAACCAACTCGAAAATTCAGGCCCTTGCCAATGCGGTTTCCCGGATCGGTGAGGTTGTTGAGTTGATCAACAGCATTGCAGACCAGACAAACCTTCTGGCCCTGAACGCCACGATTGAAGCAGCACGCGCAGGCGAAGCCGGTAAAGGTTTTGCCGTTGTTGCCAGTGAAGTGAAAAATCTGGCCAACCAGACCACACGGGCGACCGAAGACATCAGCGTTCAGATTGATGAAATCCGCTCTTCAACAGATGTATCCGTAGATGCCATCAATTCCGTGACCCGGATTATCGAAAACATTAACGAAATTTCCGGCACCATTGCAGCAGCAGTGGAAGAACAAGGGGCAGCAACGCAGGAAATTGCCATGAATGTGGATCAGGCCTCTGCCGGTACACAGGAAGTATCCAATTCCATTCAACATGTTCAACAGGCAGCAGAATCTGCCGATGAAGCAGCCGCTGAATTGATGACAACATCAAAAGACCTTGCCACACAATCTGAAACATTACGTGCACAGGTTTCGCGTTTCCTGAAGCAGGTTCAACAAGATACAACTGACGAACATACACTCTTTGACTGGTCAGAAGAACTTGAAAGCGGAAACGCGCAAATTGATGAAGATCATAAAAAGCTGCTGGACTATATCAACACACTTTACCACCACATCAAGGAAGGTACAGATCGCGCCGTTGTCGAAAACACCTTTAAAGACCTCAAAGACTATACGCGCGACCACTTCAGCAGCGAAGAAAAGATCATGGAACAAGTTGGTTACCCGGATCTGGCAGCGCATAAAATAGAACATGCCGACTTTATCAAACGGGTCCAAGTATCTTTTGACGATTACCATCAAAGCGACAGTGAACATGTCAGCGTTGAACTGATCGGCCTGCTGGCCAGTCTGTGGCAGAACCATATTGGAACAACAGACAAGGCTTTTGCACAGTTCATGAAAAAACAATAATGCCTTTGATTTTTGGCTTTGTTTTCAAGATTAAAAATGGCACCTTGCACCAAAATGCAGCATGCCATTTTTAATGGAGGTAAAACATGTCCCTTATACAAGTCAATTTACGCATTACCGGGCGTGTTCAAGGGGTGTGGTACCGTGCATGGACACGTGAAACAGCACTTGAACTCGGTTTAACCGGCTGGGTCAGAAATCGGCTGGATGGTTCTGTCGAAGCACTGGTTTGTGGAGAAGAAACCACCGTTCAGCAAATGATTGAAAAATGCCGCTGCGGCCCCTCTGCTGCTCGCGTTGACGATATTGTCATCACCTCCAGCAGCGAGGATGCACCTGCCTGTTTCCGACAGGAACAGACCATCTAATCAATCATGTCTCTTATAGGTCGCCGTAACCTTTTTGCTGAGATCAAACAATTCATCGGCTTCTTCATTAGTTTCATCAAAACCGAAGAAATCCCATGATTTTTTCATATGATCCGGCATCGGCGCCGTAACATCAATAACCCCTATTCCATCGGGGGACGGAATTTGAATACGCCGGGCATGCAAATGCATTTTCTTGCTCACACCATCGCCGGTCAGGTAAGCCTCCTGCCCGCCATATTTCCCATCTCCCTGAATGGGCGTTTTCAAATAGGCACAATGGACCCTTAACTGATGTGTGCGCCCGGTCAAAGGTTCAAGGGCAACCCAGGCTGCCACGTTGCCCGTACTTTCAATTGTACGATACATGGAACGTGCTTCCTTGCCTTCGTCGGCATCAATAACCATACGTTCGCCATGGTGGCTATAGGCCTTTGCAATCGGCTGAAATACCTTACCTTCACGCGGGTTCGGCACCTTGACCGTCAAGGCCCAATAGAGCTTGCGCGCATCTTTTGTTTTAAACGCCTTTGTCAGTATTGAGGCGACATTGGCACTGCGCGCCAAAACCAGAACACCGGATGTATCCTTATCAAGGCGATGACACAGACGTGGCTTGTCTTTTTTATCGAACTGCAAGGCAAAAAGAAGGCCGTCAAGGTGGCGTTTCACCCCGGTGCCCCCCTGAGTCGGCAAACCGGCAGGTTTATTGATGACAATCACATCGTCATCGCGATACAAGACCCAGGAGCGAACTTCTGCAATTTCCTGCTCACTCAGTTCCACCTTTTTCTTTTCTTCAACCGGTTTTAGTCCGCTACTGTCCCCAAACGGCGGAACCCGCACAATCTGCCCTTTGGCAATACGCTGATTGGATTTTGCGCGTTTACCATCAAGGCGTATTTGCCCTTTGCGCAACAGTTTTTCCAAACGCCCATAGGTCAGTTCGGGATAATGGCGTTTAAACCAGCGATCCAGACGGATATCGTCATCGTCGGCTGCAACGGTGATGTTTTTCACACCGGACATGATCATAATCCATGTTTAATTGATGATGGCTTTAATGCTCTGCATGCCCATATAGAGTGCAATGATCGACAATGCAACAGATAAGCCGACATAAAGGGCAGCAGATAGCCAGGCACCTCGGGTTGCCATCGTCACAGCATCCAGAGAGAACGTGGAAAAAGTGGTAAATGCCCCCAGCATCCCGACAACAATCATGGCACGAATTTCCGGGCTTGGTGACCAGGTCAACGCAGACAGTTCAATCAGCGCGCCAAGAATAAACGAACCAAGGATATTAACAGCCAGCGTCCCAAAGGGAAAAGACGTCCCGACACCATGGGACCAATGGCCAACCAAGGAGACAACCGCAAAGCGACCAATTGCACCAATTGCACCACCGGCAGCCACATATAGAAGTGTAGAAACAGACATGACCCGACTTTAGCGCTTCGACAGGCAAGCGCAAAGCCTTTTTTATCGGCCCAAATCCCCGGTTGCGAGTCGATGATAGCCCTGATCGAAAAGGGATTTCAAATGCAGGCCTCTTTCACTCTTTTGGAAACATACAAAGAATTTCTTTTCTTCGAGAACCTGCTTGTTAAAACTTACTTTTTTTTCAATTCCGGCCAAACGTGGGTCGGTTTTCAAAAGATAATCCATAACGTTTTTGTCTATAACAGCCATTGGGATACGCCCCTTGGCCACTTTCATGATGTTCGTATAGTCATCAACCACGGGTTCTGTCTGGATGATGTTCTTCTCACTTAAGGCATCAAAGGCCATTGTGTTTGAATAGCCATTGACCACACCGATATGAAAATCTTTCAAATCCGAGAGTGTCTTCCAGGTAATTTCGT
Organism: Terasakiella sp.; assembly: GCA_050297075.1. Taxonomy (GTDB): domain Bacteria; phylum Pseudomonadota; class Alphaproteobacteria; order Rhodospirillales; family Terasakiellaceae; genus Terasakiella. The sequence goes on along the minus strand of JBNKSC010000011.1, from coordinate 20,341 downwards.
TGTTTTTGAGGACAACAAACCCCAGCGGGCTCAGTTGAAAAGCGGTGGAAAAATGACAGACGCCCAGATGGGCCTCATCATAATATTTCGGGGCGACAGCATCAAAATGGCCTGAAGCAAATAATTTCAGGGCTCGGCTCCAAGGAAGGAAAGAATATTCAACCTCTCTGCCGGATGTTTCAAACGCATCACGGATCAATTTCAGCGAAAGACCTTCCCCCTCTAATGTCTTACTGGAAAACGGGGGCCATTCCAATGTCGCAATACGCACAACATCCTGACCTGTTGCTTGCGTGAAAGGAAGCAACACCATGAGAAAAGAGAATGTCAAAAACAACCTCAAAAGATTACCGCAAAGGTGTTTTTTTCTCGGTATGGTTGGTTTGTTTTCCATGATTAGTATTATATCATATTCCAACCATTCTTCTTATGAATTTTTTTGATTTTTAAAAGACCAAAACAATGATCAGGCTATTGAAATCACAGTATAAATACGTATCTGACAGATTTACATTTCTGTTTTTTAACACAGGAAACAGAATAGAGAAAAACAATTAAAGCGCGGAAAATAAACGCAAATATTCAATTAAGAGAAGACAAAACAGACCAAGCAGTTCACCCTGTTAACGGTCTCTTTTTTCTTTACGGAGTTTCGCCCAATATGTCTGTCGCTTCATCAATTCTCGTTCAAAGCCACGATCTTTGGGTTGATAAAATTCCATACGGTCCAAATCATCCGGGAAATAGTCCTGCCCGGAAAAACCATCTTCGGCATCGTGATCATACTGATAACCTTTGCCGTAGCCGATTTCCTTCATCATCTTGGTCGGCGCATTAAGGATATGTTTGGGTGGCATGAGAGAACCTGTTTGCTTGGCAGCTTTGCGAGCCTGCTTATAAGCAACGTATCCGGCATTGGATTTCGGGGCTGTCCCCAAATAAATCAAAGCCTGTGCCAGTGCCAGCTCTCCTTCGGGGCTGCCAAGGCGTTCATAGGTTTCCCAAGCCTGCAAAGCCTGCGTCATAGCGTTTGGATCAGCAAGGCCGATATCTTCGACGGCAAAACGCAACAGGCGCCGGGCAATATATTTCGGGTCCTCGCCGCCATCCAGCATGCGCGAAAACCAATAAAGTGCAGCATCCGTATCCGAACCACGCAAAGACTTATGCAAAGCCGAAATCAGGTTGTAATGGCCTTCCTGCGATTTATCATAAATCGGCATGCGTTTCTGTACAACCTGCGTCAAAGCCGCTGTATCCAGCACCGGCTCTGTCGGCAGTTCATAAACGGCTTCCACCATATTGAGCAGGTATCTGCCATCCCCGTCAGCCATAGCCCGCAAGGCAGTGCGAGCCTCCTCATCCAACGGCATGGCCCGGCCCTGTTCACTTTCAGCCCGCTGCAACAATCCTTCCAAAGCCTCATCCGACAAACGGTTCAGCACCATCACCCGACAGCGCGACATCAAGGCCGCATTCAGTTCAAAAGAGGGATTTTCCGTTGTCGCCCCCACAAGAATGACAGTGCCGTCTTCCACATAGGGTAAAAAGCCATCCTGTTGGGCGCGGTTGAAACGATGAATTTCGTCAATAAAAAGCAAGGTCCCCTGCCCGCTTTCCCTGCGAGCGCGTGCTTCCTTGAACACCTTTTTCAAATCCGCCACACCGGAAAAAATCGCCGAAAGCGGTTCAAAATACAAATCCGTTCGATCTGCTAAAAGACGTGCGACAGTGGTTTTGCCACACCCCGGCGGCCCCCAAAGGATCATGGAGGTCAAACGCCCGCCAGAACGCACCATACGACCGATAGGACCATCTTCTTTTAAAAGATGGTCCTGCCCGATCACTTCATCCAGTTGACGCGGGCGTAACCGGTCTGCCAAAGGGCGTGGTGCCTGATCCGCAAAAAGAGACGTCATCCTCTGAACTGAAGCTCCTGTCGCTTGCCGTTTCTCACAACGCCGATTTGCCAGTTGCCCTTGTGGCCTTCAAAACGCCCCAGCACACGTTTCAAATCTTTCACCGTTTTAATGTCATTGCCGTTTACGCCTGTCACAATATCACCCGGGCGAAAGCCCAGACGATTGGCCGGACTACCCCGTAAAATTTTATCAATCGCAACACCTTGTGTCAGAACATCCCAACCGCGTTCATCGTTCAGCGCCGGAGACATATTCACAATAACTGCGCCATCCAGAGGATGATAGCCTGTCAACTTTGTTTCTTCACGTGCAGGCACTTCTTGCGGAGCTGTCGCCTTGAAATCCACCGTACGCTTTTTACCACGATGCAAAATTTCAAACTGCGTGCGATCCCCCAAGCTTAAGGTTGCCAGCCGGAAGCGCAACGCCTGTGGGTCATTAAGCTCATGGCCGTCCATGGATAAAATAATGTCTCCTCGGCGCAAGCCCGCCTTGTCCGCCGGGCCACCACGGTACAGCTCCCCAATCAAAACCCCTGTAGGACGTGCAAGATTGAAGTTTTGCGCCAGTTCCTGCGTCACCGCCTGTGTACTGGCCCCAAGCCAGGGGCGAACCACCTTCCCCGTTTTGCTCACACCGGAAAGAACCGAACGCACCATGCTTACGGGAATGGCAAAACCGATCCCGTTGGAGCCCCCACCTTTGGAAAAGATCGCAGAATTAACCCCCACCAGCTTGCCATGCATATCCACCAACGCCCCGCCGGAGTTCCCCGGGTTAATGGCGGCATCTGTCTGAATGAAAAAACTGTAATCCGTGATCCCGACATGCGTGCGTGCCAAGGCTGATACAATGCCGCTTGTCACGGTTTGCCCGACCCCGAAAGGATTACCGATTGCCAACACAAGGTCACCGACCTCCAGACTGTCGGCATCCCCCAAAGGTAAAGTCGGCAAAAGGGCACCGTCTGTTTCCAATTGTAAAATGGCGATATCCGTGCGTTTATCCGAACCGAGGACCTTTGCTTCAAACTCACGGCGGTCATTCAGAACCACCTTGATATCGTCTGCACCTTCAATCACATGATGGTTTGTCACCACCACACCACGCGGAGCAACAATCACACCGGAGCCCAAGGCGTTCTGAACCTTCTTGCGTTCGCGGCCCTGAGGGACACCGGGAAAGGCATCACCGAAAAAACGACGAAAGAACGGGTCGTTAAAGAGCGGTGAAACGCTGCGTGTACTCACCGTTTTTGAGGTATAGATATTCACAACAGCCGGTGCCGCCTCTTTCACCAGAGGGGCATAGGATAACTGCACTTCAGCTTGTGAACCGGGAACCGTCTTGATTTCCGCCTGTGCGACTGTGGTCATCAACAAAATGAAAACAAACACTCTGAAAATCATGGGACCTGTTTCTCCGGTTAGTTGCTGGAACTTAAAAGATATATTGCTTTTAATTTGTTCTTAGCACTTCACAGGCGCAAGTCCAATCATCCATTTCAGTTGGCTTTTAACTGTTCTTCGATGGACCTGGAACGATCCGAAACCACATTTCCTGTATGCAAGGTGGTTTTCGTTTCAATCAAGGCAATCAGGCATTCCTCTTCTGCCAGCGGGTTATGTTCCACACCGCGTTCAATCACATGCATATCACCTTCCTGCAAATCAATATTCTTGTCCCTGTACTGGATACGCAGGCGGCCTTTCAGGATGTAAAAAAGCTCGTCTTCATTTTCGTGGCTGTGCCAAACCAGTTCCCCTTTAAGTTTGGCTACCTTTACATACTGGTCATTCACCTCCCCCACAATAGAAGGGGACCAGTAATCTGTCAGGGCCTCAGCTTCCTGCAACAGGTTTGCTTTGATTTGGAACATCTCTTTTCCTTTCATGTTGCCAATGAGGGGGAACGCTCCCATATAGCTTTATAAGATACCAGTGTAAAAAGCGCACAAATCTTCTAGATTTTTATGGTAAATCTGCTTTCCTGATATTTATGACAAAAGAAACACAAAAAAACTGGCTCAATATCAAACACGATAATGCCACCGGCATTGAAACATTGCGCGCTCATTTCGAAGGGCACGCCTACGATCCCCATTGGCATGATTCCTATATTATCGGCGTCACAGACAGTGGCGTTCAGCAGTTCAACTGCCGTCATAAAACCCATCGTTCTCTGGAAGGTGGCGCCTTTCTTCTGGAACCCGGCGAAATTCACGATGGCAACGCCCCTTTTGATGGCGGTTTCACCTATCGTACCCTTTACCTGCCCACAGACTGGGTGCATCAGCAATTAAGCAATCTTTTTGAAACGTTGCCGGACAACTACGAACTTAATTTCCAGAAAACTCTCACAACAGACAAGCAATTGGCCGCTTCCGTTTCCGCTGCCTTTTCAGCCAAACATCACCTTGACCCTAATATTGTTCAGGAGGGCTGTCTGGATCATATGATCGCAATGCTCACCTCACATATGAACTGGCGCAAAAACAAAGCCCCTCTGAAGGGACTGCATCTTGCCTACAGAATTCGCGATTACCTTCATGACAATATGGAATGTGACATCCTGATTCAGGATATATCCACCGAAATGGGGTATGATAGATACCATCTGACACGGGCTTTTAAAAATACTTTTGGGATATCGCCCCATGCCTACCTGATCCAGCTGCGTTTGGCCAAAGCCCGCCTCTTGCTGGCCAAGGGACATACACCTGCAAATGTTGCCCATCGTTTCTGTTTTGCGGACCAAAGCCATCTTGGCCGCTGGTTCAAACGGGCCTATCGCCTTTCTCCGGCTGCATATCGAAAAATTTGCACACACATTCCAGACCCTGAACGTTAAATCCCGCAACATGGGAGGTGATCTTTCAAATGGAGAAAAAGATGATCACCACCCTTTTCAGTTTTCTGTTTTTTGCTTTTGTGGCCGCCATCACACCGGGGCCGTCCAACATTCTCTCCTTTACCATTGCAGCACAAACCAATATGAGGTCTGCCCTGCCCTTTGTGCTTGCATCCTGTGCATCGGCCTCCCTCATCCTTTTTGCAACCTATCTGGGACTGGCACAGGTTCTGGTAGAGCTGCCCGCACTGCGCAACCTCATGGCTGTTGTGGGATCTGGCTGGCTGTGCTGGATGGCCGTCAAACTCTATTGTGCGGATATAACAATTGCAGAAAAGAAAGGAGAAATTCCGGGATGGACAACAGGGGCAGCTTTGCAATTCATCAATCCCAAAACATGGATGATGTCCCTAAGCGTCAGTAGTTTGTTTTATAATCCGAATCTTGAGGACCTGAGCAATAGTGCCATATTGTCATCCCTCTTTTTTCTCACGGCAACGCCCTGCATGAGTATCTGGGCCGGAGCCGGAGCATTTGCCGCCCGCATGTTTCAACAGGACAGATATGCACGCCTTATGAATCAAGGGCTTTCTCTTGCCTTGTTGCTAAGTGTACTGTGGATCAACTACGATAATTTCACACGACCATAGGAAAATAAAAAAGGCGTCTCCCATAACAGGGAAACGCCTTTTCAAAGTCGGTGTGAGCACTCGGCTTATACAGCGATGTCTTCAGCTTCTTCAGCTTCACGTTCGGCTTCAACGCGGGCTTTATCTTCTGCGCCTTTGGCATCTTCGTCACGGTCAACCAGCTCGATGAAAGCCATCGGAGCGGCATCGCCATAACGGAAACCGGCTTTAAGAACGCGGGTGTAACCACCTTTACGGTCTTCATAACGCGGGCCCAGAACGTCAAAAAGTTTTTTAACGGCTGTTTCATCGCGCAGAGTAGCCAAAGCCTGACGACGTGCGTGCAGATCACCACGTTTGCCCAAAGTGATCATTTTTTCCGCAACGGAACGCAGATCTTTGGCTTTCGGCAATGTGGTTTTGATTTGCTCGTGAGTGATCAGAGCGACCGCCATGTTCGCAAACAAAGCGCGGCGGTGTGATTTAGTACGGTTAAGTTTGCGACCAGACATACGGTGACGCATAGCGGTATCTCCTTTTAGAGCACGTCCTGCAAGACAGGAACGATAAGTAAAACTTTTCGCCACGCCCCATTCCCTAAAGTCCGGGGCGGGTACGAAAAGGCAGGATCAAAATGATCCGATAATTTCAGCCTAGAGCTGGCAGATCAGAACGGATCTTCCAGACGCTTTGCCAAATCTTCGATATTTTCCGGCGGCCAGCCGTCTACATCCATGCCGAGCGACAGTTCCATCCCGGAGAGAACTTCTTTGATCTCGTTAAGGGATTTACGACCGAAGTTCGGTGTACGCAACATTTCCGCTTCGGTTTTCTGAACCAGATCGCCGATATAGATGATGTTGTCGTTTTTGAGACAGTTGGCAGAACGAACAGACAGTTCCAGCTCGTCCACTTTGCGCAACAGGTTCTTGTTGAACGGAAGATCGTCTTCTTTCTTCTCCGGCAGAGCCACTTCGGGCTCTTCGAAGTTGATGAAGAGTTGCAATTGGTCTTGCAGGATACGACCTGCCAGAGCAACGGCATCTTCCGGCGTTACGGAACCGTCTGTGGTGACTGTCAGAGACAGTTTGTCATAGTCGGTCACGCGGCCTACACGGGTGTTATCCACCTTATAGGACACTTTCTTCACCGGAGAGAAAATCGCATCAACCGGGATCAAACCGATCGGAGAATCATCCGGGCGGTTCTGTACAGCCGGAACGTAGCCTTTGCCTGTATCAACAGTGAACTCAATGTTCAGTTTGGCATCGGCATCCAGATGACAGATCACAAGGTCCGGGTCCATCACAGCGATATCGCCCGGGCATTCGATCATACCGGCTGTCACGGCACAAGGGCCTGTGGCAGACAGATGCATTTTCTTTGCGCCTTCGCTTTCACAACTCAGCGCAATGTTCTTCACGTTCAGAATAATGTCGGTAACGTCTTCACGGACACCCGAGACAGACGAAAACTCGTGCAAAACGCCATCAATCTGGATTGCGGTAACAGCTGCACCTTGCAGCGATGACAGCAACACACGACGAATAGCGTTACCAAGAGTCAGACCAAATCCACGCTCAAGCGGCTCGGCAACAATAACAGCCGTACGGCCATCATCTTCACCAGATTTCACTTCAAGCTTGGACGGTTTGATGAGTTCTTGCCAATTCTTTTGAATCACAACCCTGACCTCACACAAGCATTAAAAAAACAGTCGCGAATCTATAAATCGGAATTCACGGCAAATAACCGACACCCGAGTCGGTATCGGTTATTTGTGAGAAAACCGCTTTATAAAAAGCGAATTAAACGCGACGACGTTTGCGCGGACGGCAACCGTTGTGCGGAATCGGCGTTACATCTTTGATGGATGTAATGGTGAAGCCGACTGCGTTCAAAGCACGCAGTGCAGATTCACGCCCAGAGCCTGGACCTTTGACCAGAACTTCAAGGGTTTTCATGCCGTGTTCCATAGCCTTTTTACCAGCATCTTCAGCTGCAATCTGTGCTGCATAGGGAGTAGACTTACGAGAGCCTTTAAACCCTTGTGCACCAGCAGAAGACCAGGAAATCGCATTCCCTTGGGCATCAGCGATGGTAATGATCGTGTTGTTAAACGTTGCGTTTACGTGTGCAATACCGGAAACGATATTTTTGCGTTCACGACGACGCGGGGCTTGCCTACTAGCTTTTGCCATAATTCAACTTTCCTGCTTGAATTATTTTTTCTTACCAGCAATAGGACGCGCAGGTCCTTTGCGGGTACGTGCGTTGCACTTGGTACGCTGACCGCGTACCGGAAGGCCTTTACGGTGACGTAAGCCACGGTAGGACTTCAGGTCCAACAAACGTTTAATGTTCATCGCAACTTCACGACGAAGGTCACCTTCAACCGTGTAGTCAGCATCAATCGTTTCACGAATTTTAACGACTTCGTCGTCAGACAATTCGTTCACACGCTTCTCAGACGGAATGCCTACTTTGCCACAGATTTCCTGTGACTTCGCCGGGCCAATTCCGTGAATATATGTAAGTGCAATCACGACACGTTTCTGTGTCGGGATGTTCACACCTGCAATACGCGCCAAAGCGGTTCTCCTCACACCAAAAATAAAAAAGGTAAGTAAAAAACTTACCGGAAACCGAGGGGCGGGATTATAGAAAGGAAATCCTTCCTGTCAAGCCCCTCATTGCTCCAAACTAAAACTTAACCCAAGATTGTCTTGAGTTGCGCTGTAACTTCATCGATGTCAGCCATGCCATCGACTTTCTTCAACATTCCTTTTGCATCGTAATGAGAGGCAATCGGAGCTGTTTGTTCGCGGTACGCGACCAAGCGGGAACGAACGGTTTCTTCGTTGTCATCTGCACGACGGGAAAATTCAGTCCCGCCACACTTGTCACAAACACCTTCTTTCGCAGGCTTCTGGAACGTGTCGTGATAGCCTTGGCCGCAACCGGCGCAGGTATAACGACCTGTGATCCGTTCAACAAGTGCTTCTTCGTCAACAACCATTTCGATGACGTCATCAAGCTTCTGCCCTTTTTCTGCCAACATGGCATCCAGAGCTTCGGCCTGAGCCGTTGTACGCGGGAAACCGTCGAGGATGTAACCTTTTTTACAATCGTCCTGTTCGACGCGGCTGGAAATCATGGAGATGATCAATTCATCGGTCACCAGTTTCCCGGCTTCCATGACAGATTTCAGTTCCTTGCCAATCTCGCTTCCGCTGGCAACTTCCGCACGCAGCATATCGCCCGTGGAAAGTTGTACAATGCCATAAGCTTCTTCGAGACGCTTTGCCTGAGTACCTTTCCCAGCACCCGGTGCACCCAACAGGATCAGTTTCATCCTCTTTTCCCCCTAAGTTTAGACTTCTTGATCAGACCTTCATACTGGTGAGCCAACAGATGCGAATGCACCTGACCGACCGTGTCCATGGTTACCGTGACCACGATCAACAAGCTCGTCCCACCAAAGTAGAAAGGAACCTGCCATTCTGCAATCAGAATTTCCGGCAACAGACAGACAGCAGACAAATAAGCTGCACCGATGACGGTCAAACGGCTTGTGATCTTGTCCAGATAGTCAGCCGTATTTTTCCCCGGACGAATGCCCGGAACATAGCCACCATTTTTGCGAAGATTTTCCGCAGTCTCCACCGGGTTGAAAACAACCGAGGTATAGAAGAATGCAAAGAATACAATCAAGGCAAGATACAGGCCGATATACAACGGCTGCCCACGCCCCAACATCGCAGAGATGGTTTGCAGCCACTCCGGTCCCTGCCCCGCCGTCATCGAAATAACGGTTGTCGGCAGCAGCAGAAGCGAGCTGGCAAAAATCGGCGGGATCACACCAGAAGTGTTGATCTTCAAGGGCATGTGGGAAGATTCTCCCCCATAAACCTTGTTGCCGCGTTGACGTTTCGGATACTGGATCACGACTTTACGCTGCGCACGTTCCATGAACACGATAAACATGATCACGGCAACGCTCATAGCCAGCAGGAAGATAATCAACAGGACAGACAGCGCACCCGTACGTCCCAGTTCAAGTGTTCCTACAAGAGCACGCGGCAGGTTAGCCACAATACCGGCAAAAATAATCAGTGAAATACCGTTGCCGATACCTCGCGCAGTGACCTGCTCACCCAGCCACATCAGGAAGATCGTTCCACCAACCAGTGTAATCACCGTTGCCGCCCGGAAGAAATATCCCGGCTCAATAACGGCAGAGCCGACACTGGAAGTCATCCCTTCCAGACCAACGGCAATACCGTAAGCCTGCAAGGACGCAATCAACACCGTCAGATAACGGGTATATTGCGTGATCTTCTTGCGCCCACTCTCCCCTTCCTTTTTCAATGCTTCCAGGCTCGGCGAAACCGCCGTTCCCAGTTGCAGGATAATGGAAGCAGAGATATAGGGCATGATGTTGAGTGCAAAAATGGTCATACGACCCAATGCACCCCCGGCGAACATATCGAACATCCCCAGAATACCCCCGGCATTCTGCGTGAAAATATCACGCAGAATGGTCGGGTCGATCCCGGGAATCGGAATGTAAGCGCCAATGCGATAAACGATCAAAGCCCCTAACGTGAACCAGATACGTTTTTTCAGTTCTTCTGCTTTCGCAATGGAACTGAAGTTCATGTTAGCTGCTAATTGTTCTGCGGCAGATGCCATAACGGTCCCCTGGACTTACTACTTGGTCCGATAATCGAAGCCGGTTTATTCAGCAGCATCAACGCTTACTGAACCGCCCGCTTTTTCAACGGCAGCGATTGCAGAAGCAGAAGCACTGTTGACTTCAACCTTAACTTTGGCGGTAATTTCACCCTTGTTAAGAAGGCGAACGCCATCCTTAACACGGTTAACAAGACCGGCAGCCTTGAGAACCTCGAGGTTTACAGTATCACCATCTTTGATCTTGCCGGCATCGACAGCTTTCTGAATGCGACCGACGTTAACAACAGCATACTCTTTGGCATTGATGTTGGTAAAGCCGCGCTTGGGCAAGCGACGATACAGCGGCATTTGACCGCCTTCAAACCCGACAGCAACTGTGTTACGGGCTTTTTGACCTTTTTGACCGCGTGTAGACGTCTTGCCTTTGCCTGAACCGATACCACGGCCCACGCGCATACGAGACTGTCTTGCGCCGTCATTGTCACGAAGCTCATTGAGTTTCATGTTCTAAATCCTTTAAAGTTTCTCATTTCGAAAGAAGAGAAGGTGCGTTGCCACACCTTACTCAACAATCTGAACGAGATGCTGAACTTTGCTGATCATGCCACGAACTGAAGGAGTATCTTCGAGTTCGGAAACACGGTTCAGTTTGTTCAAACCCAGGCCAACCAGCGTTGCACGCTGGTCTTTCTTGCGACCGATCGGGCTTCCGATCTGTTGCACTTTAACGGTTTTCTTGTCAGCCATGTCTCATTACTCCTTTGCAGCAGCTACAGCAGCCGCACCAGAGTCCCGACGAGCCACAATCTCACCGACTTTCTTACCACGCTTGGAAGCGATGGAACGCGGAGAGAAGCTATTCTGCAACGCGTCGAAAGTTGCTTTGATCATGTTGTTCGGGTTTTGAGTCCCCATAGACTTCGCAACAACGTCCTGTACGCCCATTGTTTCGAAAACCGCACGCATCGGACCACCGGCAATGATACCGGTACCTGAAGGTGCAGCGCGCAGGATAACTTTACCTGCCCCATAGTGCCCCTTCACGTCATGGTGAAGCGTACGACCTTCGCGCAAAGGAACGCGGATCATGTTACGTTTTGCTTGATCTGTGGCTTTACGGATTGCTTCCGGAACCTCACGTGCTTTACCGGTGCCGAAACCGACACGACCACGACCGTCACCAACAACGACCATAGCAGCAAATGAGAAACGACGGCCACCTTTGACCACTTTAGCAACACGGTTGATGCCGACGAGCTTATCGATCAGGTCAGAGTCTTTCTCTTCGACCTTTTCTTTGCCACGGCCTTTACCGCGTGTGTTTTCTTTAGGATTACGTGCCATATCTCTTCTTCCTTTAGAACGACAGACCAGCTTCACGAGCTGCGTCAGCCAGGGCTTTCACACGCCCGTGATAGCGGTAGCCACCACGATCGAAGACGACATCTTTGATACCGGCTGCAACAGCGCGCTCGGCAACCAAAGCACCAACTTTGGCAGCAGCTTCTGAATCAGCACCGGTTTTCAAGCTACCTTTGAGGTCTTTTTCAAGGGTAGATGCAGCCACCAGCGTTACCCCTTGGGTATCGTCGATGATTTGCGCATAGATGTTTTTGCTGGAACGGAAAACCGACAAACGCGGACGACCAGCGGCGCGCTTGCGCAGTTGGAAGCGTACGCGAGCTTTGCGACGTTCCTGAAGTTGTTTTGATTTCAACATTACTTCTTCTTCCCTTCCTTACGAAGGATGTACTCACCCTTATAGCGAACACCTTTGCCTTTGTAAGGCTCCGGCGGACGGAAAGCGCGGATCTCAGCAGCCATTTGGCCAACTTTCTGTTTATCCGCACCGGAGATGGAAATCTCCGTTTGGGACGGGCAAGCAATCTTCAGGTCAGACGGAATCGGCACGATTACGTCATGGGAGAAACCCAGTTGCAGCTCAAGGTTGGAACCTTTGACGGCGGCACGATAGCCAACGCCGGTGATTTCCAGATCCTTGGAGAAACCTTCGTTCACACCAATAACCAGATTGTTGATACGTGTGCGGGCAGTCGCCCACATTTGACGGGCACGACGAGTTTCGTTTTTCGGTGCAACAACAACTTTGCCATCTTCTTGAGAAACAGCAACTTCGTCCATTACAGTGAAAGTCAGCTCACCGTTTTTGCCTTTGGCAACGACGTCTTGACCATTAACGGTCACGGTAACGCCGGACGGCACTTCTACAGGGTGCTTACCAATACGTGACATTGTTCGCTCCCTCCTTAGAAGACCGTGCAGAGGATCTCGCCGCCAACGTTGGCTTCACGAGCTTCTGCATCGGACATAACACCGCGAGGTGTGGTCAAAATAGAAATACCCAGGCCGTTGAAGACCTTCGGCAAATCATTGACGCCGGAATACACACGGCGACCCGGTGTAGACACACGTTTGATTTTAGAGATGACAGGTTTGCCATCGTAGTATTTCAGCTCAATACGCAGTTCAGGGTGACCAGCATCGCCAGTGACCGCTTCATAACCACGAATGTAACCTTCCCGTTTCAATACTTCCAGAACGTTCGCGCGAAGCTTGGAAGCGGGTGCATTGACCGCGCTTTTGCTTGCTTGTTGACCGTTACGGATACGGGTCAGCATATCCCCTAAGGGATCCGACATAGACATATTCGTATCTCCTTACCAGCTCGACTTAACAACGCCAGGCAGGCTACCGTTAGATGCCAGATCGCGGAATTTCACACGACACATCTTGAATTTACGGTAGTTGCCACGTGGACGGCCAGTTACTTCACAACGCATGCGAACACGGCTTTGAGACGCGTCACGCGGCATAGCATTCAGCTTGAACTGAGCAGCCATGCGTTCTTCGCCCGGCAGGTCACGGTTCATGATGATTGCTTTCAACTCAGCGCGCTTTTTAGCGTACTTAGCCACTTTCCGTTCGCGCTTTTTGTTTTTATCGATAGCACTTGCTTTAGCCATAACTAAATTCCCTTCTATCGCTTACTTCGCGAACGGCATGTCAAACTTGGCCAACAAAGAGCGTGCTTCGTCGTCAGTCTGAGCCGTTGTGCAGATTACGATGTCCATACCGCGGATTTGATCTACTTGGTCGTAGTCAATTTCCGGGAAGATGATTTGTTCTTTGACACCCATGGCATAGTTGCCACGACCATCGAAAGATTTGCCATTCAGACCACGGAAGTCACGAACACGCGGCAAAGCAACGTTTACCAGGCGGTCCATGAATTCGTACATACGCTCACGGCGCAGGGTCACCTTACAACCGACAACCTGACCTTCACGCAGTTTAAAACCGGCGATGGATTTGGTTGCTTTGGTTTTTACAGCTTTCTGACCTGTAATAGCTTCGAGTTCGGCTACGGCTGCATCGACTTTTTTCTTGTCTTGCGCACCTTCACCGACACCCATGTTGATGACGATTTTCTCAAGTTTCGGGATCTGCATTTCATTTGCATAACCGAACTCTTCTTTCATCTCAGCACGGATTTTAGAATTATACTGTTCTTTAAGACGAGCCATCTATCCAATTCCCTTAGCTATCAATGACTTCGCCGGACAATTTCGCTACGCGAACTTTGGAACCGTCTTCCAGAACTTTGAAGCCAACGCGTGTTGCCTTGCCTTCTTTCGGGTCAACGATTGCAACGTTGGAAATTGCGATCGGCGCTTCTTTTTCGATGATACCACCGGCTTGGAATTGGGTCGGGCGCGTGTGGCGTTTAATCATATTAACGCCTTGCACAATGGCTTTTGCATCAGCGGGTTGAACGCTGAGAACTTCGCCTTGTTTGCCCTTGTCTTTACCGGTCAGAACGATGACGTTGTCGCCCTTTTTAATCTTAGCAGCCATGTTAGAGAACCTCCGGAGCCAAGGAGACAATCTTCATGTAGTTACGGGCACGAAGTTCGCGGGTAACCGGGCCGAAGATACGTGTACCGACAGGTTCGCCGTTTTTGTTGATCAAAACAGCAGCGTTCTTGTCGAAACGGATTACAGAGCCATCAGGGCGACGGATGTCCTTGGCAGTGCGAACGATAACAGCACGATGTACGTCACCTTTCTTCACACGGCCGCGCGGGATAGCTTCTTTAACGGAAACGACGATAACGTCGCCTACAGAAGCCCATCGGCGCTTGGAGCCACCGAGAACCTTGATGCACTGCACCCGGCGTGCGCCAGAGTTATCGGCGACATCCAGGTTGGTTTGCATCTGAATCATAGAATATTCCTTTTTCTAGATCCTGGTCACGAAATTTAGGAAGCCTAAAGCCTTAGACTCCCTAATCTTAAAGTCATACAAGAAAATTCTTGATGTCATGAGGTGCGGATACTTAATGGTTTAAGGCGCCGCAGTCAAGACTTATCAAGAATTTTCTCGCTGACATGAAATTGAGGAAGCCTAAAAGGCTTAGGCTTCCTCAGTAACAACTTTCCAAGTTTTGTTCTTGGAAATAGGCTTGGTTTCAACGATTTTCACCGTATCACCAGTTTTGAACTGATTGTTCTCGTCGTGCGCGGCATACTTTTTAGAGCGCTTGATGAATTTTTTGTAGAGCGGGTGCATAAAGCGGCGTTCTACTTTCACCACAACAGTCTTTTCTTGTTTGTCGCTAACAACAACGCCTTGGAGGACACGTCTTGGCATCACTTTCTCCTTAGGCTTTTTCGCCGATGATCGTCTTGATACGTGCGATATCGCGACGTACTTGACGAACTCGTGCGGTGTTTTCCAATTGGCCGCTGGCTTGCTGGAAGCGCAGGTTAAACGCCTCTTTACGCAGTTTCAGCAACTCATCCTTCAGCTCGTCAGAGCTTTTGGAACGGATTTCTGAAGCCTTCATACTTATTCTCCTTCACCCAGACGGGTTACGAAGCGAGTGCGAACCGGCAATTTGGCCGCAGCCAATTCCATAGCACGACGGGCAACGTCATGCGGAACGCCATCGATTTCAAACATGATACGGCCCGGTTTCACCTTACATGCCCAGAATTCCGGAGAACCTTTACCCTTACCCATACGGACTTCGGCAGGTTTTTTGGAAACAGGCACATCCGGGAAGATGCGGATCCAGACACGACCGGCACGTTTCATGTGACGGGTCATGGCACGACGCGCAGCTTCGATTTGACGGGACGTGACACGCTCGGGAGTCAGGGCTTTCAGGCCATAGGCTCCAAAGTTAAGCGAAGCACCGCCTTTAGCATTGCCTTTAATACGGCCTTTATGCTGTTTGCGGAACTTTGTACGTTTTGGCAATAACATGATTAACCTCTCTCCTTAGCGCGTAGCTTGTTGGCCATCGGCCGCCAGCTTTTCAATCGCCATCGGATCGTGTTCCATGATCTCGCCTTTGAAGATCCAGACCTTCACACCGCAAGCACCATAAGTGGTGTGGCCGGTGGAAGTCCCGTAATCAACGTTCGCACGCAGAGTGTGCAGCGGAACACGGCCTTCACGATACCATTCGGTACGGGCAATCTCAGCACCGCCCAAACGACCGGAGCAGTTGATCCGAATACCCAAGGCACCCAGACGCATAGCAGATTGAACGGAACGTTTCATGGCACGACGGAAAGAAACACGACGTTCCAGCTGCTGTGCAATACTGTCAGCAACCAGTTGTGCGTCCAATTCCGGCTTGCGGATTTCAACGATGTTCAAACGTACGTCATTGCCTGTCATTTGAGAGAGCTTCAGGCGAAGTTTCTCAATGTCAGCACCTTTTTTACCGATGATCACACCCGGACGAGCCGTGTGGATGGTAATGCGGGCGCGTTTGGCGGGACGCTCGATAACGACTTTGGCTACACCAGCCTGTGCGAGTTCTTTCTTGATGAACTCACGCAGCTTCAGGTCTTCATGAAGATTGCCAGCATAGCTTCCTTTGTCAGCGTACCAGCGGGATTCCCAAGTACGGTTGATCCCGAGGCGCAGACCAATCGGGTTTACTTTCTGACCCATTATGCTGTCTCCTCAACTTCGCGCAGAATGATGCGCATGTTGCTCCAGGGCTTCACGATTTTGCCGACACGACCGCGAGCGCGGGCTTTCCAGCGTTTCATGACCATGGCGCGACCAACTGTAGCTTCAGCGACAACAAGGTTGTCAACGTCGAGCTGGTGATTGTTTTCCGCGTTGGCGATAGCAGCTTCCAGAACAGCTTTCACGTCTTTAGCGACACGACGCTTGGAAAATGCCAGTTCCGCCACGGCAGCGGATGCGCTTTTGCCACGGATAGAAGCACAGACCAGATTCAGCTTTTGCGGGCTGATACGGATCATTTTGGCGCGAGCCATTGCTTCGTTATCGGCAAGGCGACGATCTGTCTTTTGCTTACCCATAACTTACTTCCTCTTGGCTTTCTTGTCGGCAGCGTGACCATAATAGGTACGAGTCGGAGAGAATTCACCGAACTTGTGTCCAATCATGTCTTCAGTCACCAATACCGGGATAAATTTATTACCGTTGTAGACACCAAAAGTCAGGCCTACAAATTGCGGCAGAATAGTGGAACGGCGTGACCATGTCTTGATGACATCGTTACGACCAGACTCACGTGCCTTCTCAGCTTTGGAGAGAAGGTAGCCGTCAACAAACGGTCCTTTCCATACGGAACGAGCCACGAGCCTGCCTCCTATTTCTTATGACGGCTGCGCATGATCAGCGCGTCCGTCTTCTTGTTGCTACGAGTGCGCTTACCCTTGGTCGGTTTACCCCAAGGTGTAACCGGATGACGGCCACCAGAGGTGCGACCTTCACCACCACCATGCGGGTGATCGACCGGGTTCATTGCCACACCACGGACAGACGGACGCTTGCCCAGCCAGCGACTACGGCCAGCTTTACCAAGTTTCACGTTCTGTTGATCCGGGTTGGAAACAGCGCCGATAGTTGCCATGCACTCACCACGGACCAGACGAACTTCGCCGGAACCGAGACGGAGCTGGGCGTACCCTTGGTCCTTACCAACGAGTTGGACGTAGGTACCAGCAGAACGTGCGATCTGACCACCTTTACCAGGCTTCATTTCGACGTTGTGAATGATGGTACCAACCGGGATGTTAGCCAACGGCATTGCGTTGCCCGGTTTTACGTCTACGCGTTGACCGGACACAACAGTGTCACCAACTTGCAGGCGTTGCGGTGCGAGAATGTAAGACAATTCGCCGTCTTCGTAGCGAATAAGAGCAATAAAGGCAGTACGGTTAGGATCGTACTCAAGACGCTCTACAGTAGCCGCTACATCAAATTTCGCATTACGTTTGAAGTCAATAAAGCGATAACGACGCTTGTGACCCCCGCCCATACGGCGAGATGTAATACGACCAGTGTTGTTACGGCCACCGCTCTTACGCAGGCCTTCGGTCAAAGCTTTGACCGGCTTGCCTTTGTACAGATCGGAACGATCTACCAGAACCAGACTACGCTGGCCCGGAGTCGTTGGTTTGAATTTTTTCAAAGCCATGGTTTAGACCCCCGTCGTCACATCGATAGACTCGCCTTCGGCAAGTGTAACGATTGCTTTTTTGACATCGGAACGACGACCAACGCGGCCACGGAAACGTTTGGTTTTACCTTTCGTAAGAACGGTATTAACCGCAGTAACCTTCACACCAAAGACATTTTCCACGGCTTTACGGACTTCAATTTTATTGGCGTCCACCGGTACACGGAAAGTCACTTGGTTGTGTTCTGACAGCAAGGTCGCTTTCTCGGTGATAACCGGAGAACGCAGCAATTCAAACTCACGTTCTTTAGATACGGTTACTTTGCTTGCTAGATATTTTGTCATGACAAGCGCTCCACGAGTTTTTCGACTGCACCTTTGGTCAGAACCAGTTTGTCAGCACGCAGAATGTCGTAAACGTTGGCACCTTGGCTCGGCAACGCATCAATACCGGGAATATTGGCAATGGCGTTGAGGAAGTTGGCATCAACATCGGAACCATCGATAAACAGGGCAGAAGTTAGCTCCAGAGCTTTCAGCTTGATAGCTGCTTCTTTTGTTTTCGGGGCATCCAGTTTGGCTTCGTCAACCACGATCAATGCACCGTTTGCAGCTTTTGCAGACAGAGCGCATTTCAGACCGAGTTTGCGAACTTTCTTGTTCAGGTCATGCGCATAAGAGCGAACAACCGGACCATGAACAGTTGCACCACCGCGCATCTGGGTTGCACCTTTAAAGCCCTGACGAGCGTTACCGGTACCCTTTTGCTTGAACGGTTTGGTTTTGACAACAGCCAGTTCACCACGGGTTTTAACTTTGTGTGTGCCGGACTGGCGACGAGCCAGCTGCCAGTTCACAACACGGTGAAGAATGTCAGCGCGCGGCTCAACACCAAAAATGGTGTCGTCCAGCTCAATATCGCCGACTTTCTTGTTTTCAAGACTAATTACGTCGCACTTCATGCCACTTATTCCTCAGTCGTCTCTGGTGCAGCTTCAGCCGGAGCTTCTTCTGCTACAGACGCAGTCTTGATGGCTGCCGGGAACGGCAAACCTTCCGGTGCGTTACGCTTTACAGCGTCTTTCACCAGAACGTAACCACCTTTGGCACCGGGCAGACCGCCCTTAACCATGATGAGACCACGCTCGCCATCTGTGGCGACGATTTCGAGATTCTGAACAGTCACACGCGCAGCCCCCATATGGCCCGCCATCTTCTTACCTTTGAAGACACGGCCTGGGTCCTGACATTGACCGGTGGAACCATGGGAACGGTGTGAAATAGAAACACCGTGAGATGCACGAAGACCACCGAAGTTGTGGCGCTTCATACCCCCTGCAAAGCCCTTACCGATGGAAGTACCAGTAACGTCTACGTACTGACCAACCAGGAAGTGTTCTGCGGAAAGTTCCGCACCCACTTCGATAAGACCTTCAGGTTCCACGCGGAATTCAGCCAGTTTGGCTTTCGGCTCCACCTTGTTAGCGGCGAAGTGCCCGCGCATGGGCTTGCTCACGTTCTTGACCTTGGCGTTACCAAATCCGAGCTGCACAGCTGTGTAGCCATCCTTGTCTTCGGTACGCTGCGCTACAACTTGGGTGTCGACTTTCAAAACTGTAACGGGAACATGGTTACCGTTATCAGCAAAAAGACGGGTCATACCCAATTTTTGCGCGATGAGACCAGATCGCATCTGCCCTAATCCTTTAAAGCTTAATTTCAACATCAACGCCGGACGCAAGGTCCAGCTTCATTAACGC
Source organism: Terasakiella sp. (assembly GCA_050297075.1). Classification (GTDB taxonomy): domain Bacteria; phylum Pseudomonadota; class Alphaproteobacteria; order Rhodospirillales; family Terasakiellaceae; genus Terasakiella. The sequence goes on along the minus strand of JBNKSC010000011.1, from coordinate 1,007 downwards.
ATCAACAGTCTGCGGGGTCGGATCCACAATGTCCAAAAGACGTTTATGGGTACGAGTTTCAAACTGCTCACGAGACTTTTTGTTCACGTGAGGAGAACGCAGAATGGTGAAACGCTCAATACGAGTCGGCAAAGGGATCGGACCCTTTACCTGAGCACCTGTCCGTTTAGCGGTATTTACGATCTCTTTTGCGGACTGATCCAGTACGCGGTGATCGAACGCTTTCAGACGAATGCGGATATTTTGGTGTTCCATAAGAGTCTTTACCTAACTCAGACAACAAAAAAACATCGACATTCTCTATCCTTTATAAGGAATGTGAGAACGCCGAATACTCATCCCCTTGAATGGGGTGAAAGAGCGAATGACGGGTTTATACGGAAACCGACCAAGGGATGCAAGGAGAAAATGAAAGATTCATGAATCTTTTTACCTTTTGCAAATCACATAAACAACCAGCGTTGCTCTATAGCCCCTGTCGCACCATTTCCATGACCTTGGATGCTTTTTCAAAATGGTCCAGTTGATGTTTTTGAATCCACCATGTCGCAGCTTCCATCAACAACGTAGGGTCATCATTTTTATTGGCAAAAAAGGCATAGAAAGAGAGCCCGACATCCGGGCCTTTCTGGGCCATCTTCTTTTGACAGACTGCAATTATCTTGTCTCGGAGTTCCTGTCTCATTTTATCTCCCTTTAAACAGTACGCATTCTGGACTCTGGCCTGCGCCAGAGTGACAACCGCTCCTGTCATGCTGGTGCAGACCAGCATCCAGCAAAAAGCCCCCTGCCCTTTAGAGGCAGGAGGCTTTTCTTAAATCTTTCGACAAGTCCCTGCCTAGGCAGGGCTGACACAGCGTGTCACTTTTAGTCGAGGATCTTGGCTACAACGCCCGCACCAACGGTACGGCCACCTTCGCGGATCGCGAAGCGCAGGCCTTCGTCCATGGCGATCGGTGTCAGCAGTTCGATTTCGAACTCAACGTTGTCACCCGGCATAACCATCT
>JBNKSC010000010.1:0-177827 GCA_050297075.1 Terasakiella sp. | reverse complement strand
CAACCCCGAGCCTCGCTCGGTGCGGAGGGCGGTTTATAATGGGCCTGCCCCAGCCCGTCAACCCTCTTTTTGAAAAACTTACAAAATTCTAAAAACTCTTTGTCTAAATCCCCGTAAGGAATAACGCTAAGTCTTTGTTTTATAAGCCTCTTTAGAGAGCGCCTCCGAGGCAGCGCCCCGTCGGTGAAGCGGGTTTCTAAAGATGTTGGGACGTCCTGTAAACATCTTTTTTCAAAAAAACTTATAAAACTTTCATTTATTTCTTTAAATATCTGAATTAAAACAATTTTTTTCTTCATTTCGAAAACGAAAAGCTTTCGCTATATCTTAATAAATGATTAAAACAGGCCCTTTTCCAGGGTCATATGGGGTTCCCTCGGGCGGAATCAGCCCCACCACGCCCCATGGGGAATGTTTTTTTTCATTTGGAAACTCTTCCTTAATATCTTTAACCCTATAGTTTCTCTTGGGATTCAGCATTCGAATCCCCCTTGACACAACCGGATTCTGCCCTCATTGTCTTTTCCTTGTTAATTATGGCAACAGGCAGGACCTACAAGAGAACCTGTCGAACCATGATGATGAAACAAGACTACAGGGGATTTCGATATATGCTACGCCGCCGCCTTCCTTTGACGGCCATCATCTCTTCCACACTGATTGCAGGCGGGCTTTTCATGCTGGACCTGCCACAAGGCGAAGAGACACCGGATCAGTTACATGCACCCGCTGCACAAAGCGTGCAAATCGAAGCCCCAACGGTTCGCGTTGGTACACAGGCCGAAGCCGCCATTCAGTTGGCACCGGTAACGAAGCCCAGCCCCGAACTGCCCGCCAGTTATGTGCGTACCCTGAAAGTTGGCAGTGGCGACACCTTGATGAAGATCCTGCTGGATGCCGGGATCAACCGTGGCGATGCCTATACCGCCATTGAAGCCTTACGCCAGCAGTTCGACCCCCGCCGTTTGCGTGTCGGTCAAAAAATCAATGTGACGTTCCAACCCGGACGTCACAAAGATATGCCCCACAGTTTTGAAGAAATGCGCCTCTCCACCGGCTTCAATCAGGAAGTCTATGTGGAACGCGTTGAAGACGGCAATTATAAAGCCCATGAACAAACCCATGAGTTGGTGACCAAATTACACCGTGCAGAAGGACATATCGATTCAAGCCTGTATGTGGCCGCAACCGATGCCGGTATTCCCGCTTCCGTTTTGATGGAATTTGTTTTTGCCTATTCCTTTGATGTGGATTTCCAACGCGACATTCAAAAAGGCGATTCCTTCGAGATCATGTTTGAAGAGATCACCACGGAAAATGGGGAACGCAGCAAAATGGGCAATATTCTGTTTGCCAGCCTGACCCTGAGCGGAGAGCGCTACCCCATTTATCGCTACACTGAACAAGATGGCCGGGTTGCCTATTACAACGACAAAGGCCAAAGCGCACAAAAAGCGCTCATGCGCACACCGATTAACGGGGCGCGCCTGTCTTCCGGCTTTGGCAAACGCAAACACCCGATTCTGGGCTATTCCAAAATGCATACCGGTGTGGATTTTGCTGCGCCGCGCGGAACCCCGATCTACGCTGCCGGTGACGGCGTCATTGATTATGCTGCGCGCAAAGGCGGCTATGGCAAATACATCCGCATCCGCCACAATGCAGAATATCAGACCGCTTATGCCCATATGCGTGCCTTCAAAAAAGGGATGTATAAAGGCAAACGTGTGAAACAAGGCCAGGTGATCGGTTATGTCGGCACCACCGGGCGTTCAACCGGGCCACACCTGCATTATGAAATCATCAGAAAGGGCCGGAAAGTCAATCCGCTACGCGTGCGTATGCCTTCCGGCAAAAAACTGAAAGGCACGGAACTGGCCAGCTTTATGGCGGTAAAATCCGGCTTTGATCGCCAATATGCAGAACTGACACCCATCACCAATATTGGGCGTCTAGCCAGTGCCGAGTAAACCGGCAGCCACTTGACGATTCACTTCAATCAACCCCTGAAGCACCTGCGGATGGGGTTTTTTGATGGCTACCTGACATTGACGTTCCACATAAGCATCCAATGACAGCAAGTTGGCTTTCAGACCTTCCTCCAGTTTATTTTCCGGAGATTGCAGGTCCGCCTGCACAATGGTCCAGAGCCTGCGGGTATAATTCAACGCTTCCATCAACAGACGTTTGTTCTCGGGGAAATCCTGCGCGCGGATCAACAAGGTAACCGCTTTCATGAAAGCCTCCCCTTCCAGTTCGCGCCCTTTCAAACCATTTTTATGTGTAATTCCGTATGCCTGATAGCCCGGATTGATCATTTAAACAGGCCCAGCAGCAGGCTGTCACCTTGTGCAAGGATGCGTTGCCCCTGAAATGTCAAATCCTCGCGAACCTGTATGGCAACGGCTTGCACGGCTTCTTCGTTCAGGTCTGCATTAACCAGTTTGTCTGCACCTGCCTGAATTGTATTGCTAAGGTTTGCGTTATAGTTTTCCTGCACATTCAGTGCAGCCAAATCACTGCCATAGTCCGCCTGGCGCGAACGCACCCGTGAAACGGCATTATCAACCGAATTCAATGCCGCACGAACATCAAGAGCGGTGACAAAGTTATTATAATCCGTTGTCGCATCGCCTATCCCCAATGTCGTGGCATCGAGGTTTTCCAATGGCCGCTCGCCATTGAACACACTGTCACGAATCACATTATCAATCTGATCGCGTATTTCATTGAACTGGCGGGCAAGATCTGCGCGTTGATCCGCATATTCAGTGACGCGGGCCTGATAGGCAATCGCACTTAACTGGGCGCTTAAATCTTCAATTGTGGACAGCCCGACATCTCCAACCTGAATACGGCTTTGGTCCAGCTCAATGGTTCCGCGTTGCCCCGCCAGGTCTGCAACGCGGTCAACAAGCACCTGCGCTCTGTAATAGTCAACCGGATTATCCTGAACGTCATTGACCCGCCGCCCGGTTGACAGATTCTTATAACGCTCTATCCGGGCCTGTCTCAATTCCTCAAGATAGGCAAGTTCGTCAGTGCGTTTGATATAATCGGCTTGAAGGGTTGCTTGGTCGACCATCACTTAAATGTCCTGTATTCCACCTTCCTGATTATAGCAAAAAAAGCAGACAAACGTAAGTGATGGCCGTCACAAGTTTACAAGTCGGAAACAGAATGGCCGTTAATTGTCAGACCCAGCTCATTGGCACTAATCAGAACCTCATCACCATCCTGCACCTTGCCTTCCAGCAAGAGAACGGCCAAAGGGTTTTTCAACGACTTCTGGATCACCCGTTTCAAGGGCCGTGCCCCATAGGCCGGGTCGTATCCGGCATCAGCCAGCCAGTCCAGTGCCTTGCCATCCGGTGCCAGTGCAATTTTGCGATCTGCCAACAGCTCTTCCATGCGTTTCATCTGAATATCGACAATACCGTCCATATGGTCACGGAATAATCTGTGAAACAGAATGACCTCATCCAGACGGTTATAGAATTCCGGCCGGAAAGAAGCTTGCACAATTTCCAGCACCTGATCGCGGATTTCAGCTGAATCATGGCCTTCTTCCTGCGCCGCCATAATTTCCGACCCCAGATTCGATGTCAGAATGATCAATGTGTTTTTGAAATCCACCGTGCGGCCCTGACCATCGGTCAAACGCCCTTCATCAAGCACCTGCAACAGAACGTTAAAGACATCAGGATGGGCTTTTTCAATCTCGTCAAACAAAACAAGTTGATAAGGGCGACGGCGCACGGCTTCTGTCAAAGCCCCGCCTTCTTCATAGCCCACGTATCCGGGAGGCGCACCGATCAGGCGGGCAACCGCATGTTTTTCCATATATTCGGACATATCGATACGCACCAAGGCCTGTTCATCATCAAACATGAATTCGGCCAATGCCTTGGTCAGTTCGGTTTTCCCCACCCCGGTCGGCCCCAGAAAGAGGAAAGAACCGATCGGGCGGTTCGGGTCCTGCAAGCCTGCGCGAGAACGGCGCACCGCATCAGCCACAGCCTGTAACGCTTCACTTTGGCCGATGACGCGTTTGGCTAGATTCGCCTCCATCTGCACCAGCTTGTCGCGTTCACCTTGCAAAAGTTTATCCACCGGCACACCCGTCCAGCGAGAAACGACAGAGGCGATATGATCTTCCGTCACCGCCTGTTCAATAGCGTTTTCCTGCCCGGCCTCTTCGGCTTTGCGCAACTGTTCTTCCAATTGCGGGATTTCGCCATACAGCAGTTGTGAGGCTTTTTCCAGCTTGCCTTCGCGTTGAGCGATGCCCACGTCAATGCGGGCCTGTTCCAGACGTTCTTTCACTTTTGTGGAATCAGCCAGTGCTTCTTTTTCTTCCCGCCATTGTTTAGTGAGCGTACCGGACCTGATTTCCAGATCTTCCAGTTCCCGGATAATATCCCCCAAACGATCTTTAGAAGCTTGGTCTTTTTCCTTTTTAAGCGCTTCACGTTCTATTTTAAGCTGGATGATGCGGCGGTCCAGTTCATCGATTTCTTCCGGTTTTGAATCCACTTCCATGCGCAGGCGCGAAGCAGCCTCATCCATCAGGTCAATGGCCTTATCGGGCAAAAAACGGTCTGTGATATAGCGGTTGGACAACATGGCTGCTGAAACCAGCGCGCTATCTGAAATACGCACCCCATGATGGAGTTCATATTTTTCCTTGATGCCGCGCAGAATGGAAATGGAATCTTCCACTGTCGGTTCAGACACAAAAACAGGCTGGAAACGCCGCGCAAAAGCAGCGTCTTTTTCCACATATTTCTGATATTCCTTCAGTGTTGTCGCCCCGACACAGTGCAATTCCCCACGCGCCAAAGCAGGCTTGAGCAGGTTGGAGGCATCCATGGAGCCTTCGGAAGCCCCTGCCCCCACCAGCGTATGCATTTCATCAATGAACAGAATAATTTCACCGGCTGCATTGCTGACTTCTTCCAGAACCGCTTTCAGGCGTTCTTCGAATTCCCCGCGGAATTTTGCCCCGGCTACAAGGGCACCAAGGTCCAGAACCAACAGGCGTTTTTTCAGCAGGCTTTCGGGCACATCGCCTTGTACAATCCGGTTGGCAAGACCTTCCACAATGGCCGTTTTCCCCACACCGGGTTCCCCGATCAGTACCGGGTTGTTCTTGGTGCGGCGCGAAAGCACCTGAATGGTACGCCGGATTTCTTCATCTCGCCCAATCACCGGGTCCAGTTTGCCTTCCGATGAAGCTTGCGTCAGGTCACGGGCATATTTTTTCAGGGCATCGAAATTACTTTCCGCACTGGCAGAGGTCGCTTTACGCCCCTTTCGCATCTCATTGATGGCTCCGTTCAGGTTTTGCGGTGTAACGCCAGCCTCTTTCAGGGCATCAGCAGCCGGTGTTCCCACCGACAAGGCACAAGCCAGCAGCAGCATTTCAGCGGTGACATAATCATCACCGGCTTTATCCGCAGCATCTTCGGCCTGTTGGAACAGTTTGGCAATTTCACTGCTCAAATACAGGTTTCCTGCCCCGCTGCCTTCCACCTTGGGAATCGCATTCAGGGCTTTCTCAACCGCCTTTCTGGCTTTCTTGGCATTGCCGCCAGCCTCTTCAATCAGGCCACTGGCTGCACCTTCTTCATCATCAAGCAGGACTTTCAACAAATGTTCGGGCGTAAAACGCTGGTGGTTTTCACGCAAGGCCCCCTGTTGGGCAGCCTGAATGAAACCTTGCGCACGCTCGGTATATTTTTCAATATTCATAATCTCAAACCTTTTGAGTTGATCGACAGCTTCTCCAATTCATCAGCCCTTCTTTGAAGCGACCTTTTATTCGAGAAACCTCTGTCGGTTTAAGGGGTTACAGTAGAATATGGGTCATGCCCATACTTGCGCAAGGGTCAAAATAACAGCTTGACCTTCCAGCAAGGGAAAGCTCCACTTTCTTTTTCAAATAATTGTTTTTTTCTGAACGATTATATGACTATTTAGAATCAGGTTAATCAAGCAAAGAGGTTAAGAATGCTCCCTAGAATTCTGGCAATTGCCACATTGTGTATGACCGTATTTTCCACAGGCGCAGTGATGGCACACGAAGGTGCAACCGGCGTGATCAAAGAGCGCATGGAACTTATGAAAACCATTGGCAAGAATACAAAAGTCATCGCCCCCATTGCCACCGGTGCCATGGATATGGACCTCAAAACGGTGGAAAAACTGGCAGACCAGATTGCTAAAAACGCCAAAGCCATGCTGGACAAATTCCCCGCAGGCAGTAACTCCCATGTCTCCGAAGCCAAAGATGAAATCTGGCAGGACTGGGAAAAATTCACCGGACTCATGAAGGATTTATCCACCAATGCCGCAGCCCTTGCCAAGCTGGCAAAAGATGGGGAAGAATTCGAACTGGAAGAGGCCTTCAACAAAGTGCGCGGCAACTGTCGCCAATGCCACCGCTCTTTCCGGGAAAAAGATAAATAATCACAATTCCATCGCATATAAAAAACCCCTTGGGAATTCCCCAAGGGGTTTTTTATTTCAGCGAAAAAAGGCTTTGCCTTAGTCAACTTTCTTGCGCGGACGGCGAGCACCTTTCGGCTTATCGGATTTTTCACCTTCGCCTTCGCTGCGCGGACGCTTGGCACCGACTTCCTCGGAAATGTCTTCGCCAGTTTCCTGATCCACAACGCGCATGGACAGTTTAACTTTGCCACGGTCATCAATACCGATCAGCTTGGCCCAGACTTCATCGCCTTCATTAACCACATCGGAAACTTGCGCAACGCGTTCGTTTTTCAGTTCAGAAATATGAACCAGACCGTCACGTGTGCCCATGTAGTTCACAAATGCACCGAAATCCATAACCTTCACGACCTTGCCGCGATAGATTTTATTCATTTCCGGCTCAGCGACAATGCCTTGAATCCAGTCAATGGCTTTCTGACCGGCTTCGCCGTCAACCGCAGCAACACGAATGGTGCCATCATCTTCGATGTCAATTTTCGCGCCGGTGGTTTCGGTGATTTCACGGATTACTTTACCGCCTGTACCGATCACTTCACGGATTTTATCCTTGTTGATCTGGAACTGGGTGATACGCGGTGCATTGTTGGAAACTTCTTCACGACCGGCAGAGATCGCCTGTGCCATTTCGCCAAGAATATGCATCCGGCCATCTTTGGCCTGACCCAGTGCGATTTCCATGATCTCTTTGGTGATGGAGGTGATTTTGATATCCATCTGCAAAGAGGTGATCCCTTCTTCGGTACCGGCCACTTTAAAGTCCATATCACCAAGGTGATCTTCATCACCCAGAATATCGGACAAAACAGCAAAGCCGTCTTCTTCCTTGATCAGGCCCATGGCAATCCCGGCAACAGGACGTGTCAGCGGAACACCGGCATCCATCAAGGAAAGGGACGTACCGCAAACAGTCGCCATGGAAGAAGAACCGTTGGATTCAGTCACTTCAGAAACCACGCGAACGGTGTAAGGGAAATCATCTTTGGACGGCATCAACGGGCGAATAGCACGCCATGCCAGTTTACCATGACCAATTTCACGACGACCCGGGGATTTCAGGAAGGAAGCTTCACCAACGGAATAAGGCGGGAAGTTGTAATGCAGCATGAAGTTTTCACGATATTCACCTTCAAGCTGGTCTACAATCTGTTCGTCCTGACCAGTCCCCAAAGTACAAACCGCCATGGCCTGTGTTTCACCACGGGTGAACAGGGCAGAACCATGTGCACGCGGCAACAGGCCAACTTCAGCGTTGATGGCACGAACCGTTTTGGTATCACGCCCGTCAATACGAGACTGAGTTGCGATGATGTCGCGACGAACAATGTCTTTTTCCAGACTTTTCAGCACACCGGAAACAACAACACTGGAAACGTCACCGGCTTCCACAGCTTCAGCATAGGCAGAAGTAACTTTTTCCTTGGCGGCTGAAACAGCAGCAACACGTTCCTGCTTATCAACAATTTTATAAGCCGCGCGCAGATCGGCTTCGGCCAGTTCACGGGCTTTGGCTTCAACATCCCCCAAATAAGCCGGTGCTTCCGGCAGATCCCAAGGTTCTTTGGCGCAAACTTCAGCCAGATCAATGATTGCATTGATCACATCCTGAAATGCCGTGTGACCGAAATCAACCGCCGCCAGCATCACGTCTTCCGGCAATTCCTGTGCTTCGGACTCAACCATCAGAACACCGTCCTGTGTCCCGGCAACGGCCAGGTCCAGATCAGACTCTTCCATTTGTTCCAAAGTCGGGTTCAGTACATATTCACCATCGATATAACCAACACGGGCGGCACCAATCGGGCCCATGAACGGCATACCGGAAATGGTCAGAGCCGCAGAAGCACCAATCATGGAAACGATATCGGGATCATTTTCCAGATCGTGGGCCAGTACGGTACAAATCACTTGTGTTTCATTTTTATAGCCCGGTGCAAACAGCGGGCGGATCGGACGGTCAATCAGGCGGGACGTCAGCGTTTCTTTTTCGCTCGGACGACCTTCACGTTTGAAAAAGCCACCCGGAATTTTACCGGCAGCAAAGGCTTTTTCCTGATAGTTCACCGTCAGCGGAAAGAAATCGATGTCAGTGCGGGCTTGCTTCTGCCCGACCGCTGTACACAGGACTTTCGTCTCGCCATAAGTCACCAATACTGCACCGTCTGCCTGACGGGCAATTTTACCTGTTTCCATAATGAGCGGACGGCCGCCCCATTCGATTTCTTTACGGAATTCTTTAAACATATATCATCCTTACATACGTACATTTTGACCCCTTGAAGGACCCTCCTTCAAGTCAAGGTCAGTGCCGTCAATTTACACCACAACGACCATAGGCTGTTTGACGGTTAGGTGACAATCGAAATTGTCCGGTCGTAAAACGAAGAAAGGCGCGACCCTTATGTTGAGGTACGCGCCTTGCCCCGTAAATCCTTGTCTTAGCGACGCAGACCCAAGCGTTTGATGATGCTTTGGTAACGTGCTTCGTCTTTTTTCTTGGTATAGTCCAAGAGACGACGACGTTGACCAACCATCTGCAACAGACCACGACGAGAGTGGAAGTCTTTTTTATGAGTCTTCAGGTGCTCTGTCAGGTTGAAGATACGCTCTGAAAGAATGGCAACTTGTACTTCCGGTGAACCGGTGTCACCTTCTTTGGTCCCATATTCTTTGATCAGCTCGGCTTTACGCTCAGCAGTAATCGACATCGGAGATACTCCATACTAGATGTTAAAAATTAAAAACCCTGAACGGCTTAACCAAGCCTTTTTCAATTTTCGCAAGAGCAACGATCTTGTCTTCAAACATCAAACGGACGATCTCCTGATCGTCTTTCTGTGTTCTCAAAGACATGCCATTGCGAATTTTCAGGGTTTCTTCTTCGCCCAAGGCCAGCGCCGAGATGTCGTCCAGCACGGTCTCAATAGCGAGAAGGCTTTCAAAAAGCGCGTCACTATGCACAATCTCTTCCAAAGAATCCAGCGAAATCGCGCTTTTTTCATCAAAGGGGCCCACTTTTGTGCGCCGCAAGACGGAGATATAGCCACAGGTCCCCAATTTGGCGGCAATGTCACGCCCCAGTGAGCGTACATAGGTGCCTTTTCCACACGTCACTTCAAAGATGGCATGGTGCGAATCGGGGCATTCAATCAACTGCAAACTGTCAATCTGCACGGGGCGTGGTTTCATTTCCACATCCTCATCCGCGCGTGCACGTTTATAAGCCCGCTGTCCGTCAATTTTAATGGCGCTGTATTTGGGCGGCACCTGTTCGATTGTGCCGACAAAGGTCGGTAAGATAGCTTCTATTTCTTCAATGGTTGGAAGATGATCAGAGGTTTGCGTCACCTCGCCTTCGCCATCATCGGTGCTGCGGCTTTCACCCCACGTCACTTCAAAGCGGTAAGTTTTAGACCCATCCATCACAAAGGAAACCGTCTTGGTCGCTTCGCCGAAAGCCAGTGGCAGAATACCGCTTGCCAAAGGGTCCAGTGTCCCGCCATGGCCCACCTTTTGCGCTTTAGTCAACCAGCGTGCCTTGCCGACAACTGCGTTGGACGACATTTCCAACGCCTTGTCGATCACCAGCCAGCCATGTATGGGAATGCCTTTTTTCTTGCGGGCCATCGCTCTCACGCGTTCCATTATGGATGCCGGACCAACTCCAGCATGACGTTACCTATCTATATCGTCTATTCTTCTTCGTCATCTGCATCGCGATGAAGGTCTGCCTGAACTTTGGGGTCCTGCAACAGTTTGTTGATTTTCAGGGCCTCATCCAAAGCTTCATCACGTTTGAAGTTGAATTTCGGAATATATTTAGTCGTTGAAATATGGGCATATTCATGACGAATGTGCCCACTGGCCCGATTAAGCCCGGCAACAACCGCATCCGTATTATCGCCACCGAGGTCGGAAACAAACACGGTTGCATTGCGCAGGTCTGGGCTGACGCGCACTTCCGAAACGGAAATGGAGGCGTCAATCAAATCGGGGTCGCGAAAATCGGCTCTGGCAATCATTTCCGCCAATGCATGACGAATTTCTTCCCCAACGCGCAATTGGCGTTGTGATGGCGCTTTACCGGAACGTCTTGTCATAATGGGTACTCCACCTAAGAGCTCCTGCCTGAAACAGGAGCCCCCAAGCGATTAAAGTTCTTGTTCGATTTGTTCCATCTCAAAGCATTCGATGACATCGCCAACTTTGAGGTCATTGTAACTTTCAAAGGACATACCGCATTCAAAGCCGGATTTGACTTCCTTGACATCGTCCTTGAAACGCTTGAGTTGGCCAAGCATGCCTTCATGGACAACCACGTTGTCACGCAGCAAACGGACTTTGGAGCCACGTTTGACCACACCTTCGGTGATCATACAACCGGCAATCGTACCGACCTTGGAGATATTGAAGGTTTCGCGGATTTCCGCATAACCGATGAATTTCTCCTGATAAACCGGGTCCAAAAGACCGGCCATCATACGTTTCACATCGTCAGCTGCATCATAGATGATGGAGTAATAACGAATGTCCACACCGTCACGTTTCGCCAGTTCACGTGCTTGCGGGTTGGCCCGCACGTTAAAGCCGATGATCAAGGCGTTGGAGGCCCGTGCCAGCGTAATATCTGACTCGTTAATCGCACCAACCGCACCGTGCAGGACTTTCACTTTCACATCGTCACGCGCCAGTTTTTCGAACGTACCTTGCAGAGCTTCGATAGAACCTTGAACGTCCCCTTTAATCAGAACCGGCAGTTCCTTGACGACACCGGCTGCAATCTGGCTGAAGAGTTCTTCCAGCGTTCCACGACCGGAAGCCGCAGCTTTCGCAGCCTTGGACTTGTTGGTCCGATATTCGGAAACTTCACGCGCCTTGGCTTCGCTATCTACCACAACCAATTGATCACCGGCACTCGGCGTGCCTTGCAGACCAAGAACCTCAACCGGAGTTGCCGGACCGGAAGATTTCACATGGGTACCATGGTCATCCACCAATGCACGTACACGGCCCCATTCAGCACCGACAACAAAAATATCACCGATTTTCAGCGTCCCGCGTTGAACCATTACAGTTGCGATATTCCCACGGCCACGTTCCTGTTTGGCTTCAACCACCACGCCTTCTGCCGCCCGGTTCGGGTTGGCTTTGAGCTCCAGAATTTCAGCTTGCAGCAGAATGGTTTCTTCCAGGTTTTCCAGATTCAAACGCTGTTTTGCAGAAACTTCCACATCCATCACGTCACCGCCCATGCTTTCAACCTGAATTTCATGTTGCAACAGTTCGGTGCGCACACGCGTCGGGTCTGCACCCGGTTTGTCGATTTTGTTGATCGCCACAATAATCGGCACTTCAGCGGCCTTGGCATGACGGATGGCTTCAATGGTTTGCGGCATGACGCCGTCATCGGCAGCCACCACAAGAATCACGATATCTGTCAATTGAGCACCGCGTGCACGCATGGCAGTAAAAGCTTCGTGACCCGGGGTATCCACGAAGGAAATTTTCGCCCCACTTGCCATCGTTACCTGATAGGCGCCGATATGCTGGGTAATTCCACCGGCTTCCTTGTTGACCACGTCTGTTTCACGCAAGGCATCCAGCAAGGATGTTTTACCATGGTCAACGTGCCCCATGACGGTCACAATCGGCGCACGCCCGACCAGTTGTTCTTCGCTGTCTTCCGGCCCTGTGAGGTTGTCTTCCACATCCGCATCGGAAACACGTTTAACGCTGTGGCCCAGTTCTTCAACCACCAACTGTGCGGTATCGGCATCAATGGTCTGGTTAATGGTTACCATAGTGCCCATGGTCATCAGGGTTTTCACCACGATTGCAGCACGTTCGGCCATCCGGTTCGCCAGTTCCTGAACCGTGATGTGATCGGGCAAAACAACCTCACGGGTCTGTTTGGCCTGATCATGCTCACCACCGCTGGCTTTTGCCTTTTGTTTCTGGCGTGCACGCTTCACAGAAGCCAGTGAACGTTGGCGCTGTTCTTCACCAAAGCTATCCACAGAGAGCTTGCCCTTGCCACGACGGCGATCACCATCATTACGACGCGGACTGACTTCCTGTTTTTTCACTTCTTTTTTCTTTGGTTTGACTTCAGCCTTCTTCGGTGCAGCCGATGTTTTTTCAGTACGCTGTACAGCTACAGCAGCCTCTTCAGCCTTCTGACGAGCCTCTTCTTCCATCTTCTGGGCTTCTTCAGCTTCCTGCTTGGCTCTTTCAGCTGCCTCTTTCTTGGCACGGGCTTCGGCTTCGGCCTTTTCACGTGCGCGGCGTTCGGCATCTGCCTGTTCGCGCTTAACGCGGGCTTCAGCTTCTTTCTGCTTTTCTTTCTCGGCCTCTTCCTGCGCTTTCTTGGCATTTTGCAGTACTTGCGCACGCTTGGCAATCTCATCAGCTGTCAGATGCTGATCAATCGGTTCTGACGGTGTTGGAGCAGAAGCCTGTTGAAGAGTTGTTTCAGCTTGTTCCTGTGCAAGAGGGTCGCCTTTGCGCACTTCAGACATACGCCCGGCTGCGCCTTGAACGAAGGTCCGTTTCTTACGCACCTCGACAGCCACAGACTTACTGCGTCCATGTGAGAAGCTTTGCTTGACTTGACCCGCATCCACTGTCTTTTTCAGTTCGAGTTTGCCGGGTCGATTGAGGCTGAGCTTGTTGCTGTCGTCGCCTTTTTTATCTGTCATATCCGAGCTGTGCCTGTCTTTCTTAACAATCGCATCATTCCCAAAAGAAACAATGCCTCATTCAGTTTCAAGTTTTTGGTCACGAAACCCCTGCAAACGCAGGGCTTCCGCCTGAAAGCGCCGGGCCATACGCCCCGGTGCAAATCCCATATGGACCACATGGTCCCGCCCCAGTGCCTTTCCCAGTTCCTCTGCATCGAACAATTCGATCAAAGGGAGGTCTGCCGCCAGAGCCTTTAATTTCGATCGGCCGTCATCTGCACCGTCACGTGCCGCCAGCAGGACAGCACACCGGCCTTCTTTCAACCAGTTCCGGGTTTTCTCAAACCCGAAAATCACCCCGCCGGTGCGCCGCATCATGCCTATCAGAGACAGACACCGCTGCACCAGCAACGTTTCAATTCGATCAGCCAAACCATCCATTGGCTTGACCTGCTGACGCGCCGCGCGGGAAAATGCATTTTTCGCACATGCAGTATTTACCACATCTCGCGAAGCACTCAACCACAAACCGCGTCCCGGCAGTTTCCCATCCACATCCGGCACCACAATGGCATCGGGGGAAACAACGCACCGGATCAGTTCTTCCTTGGGGCGAACCGACCCGGTTACAATGCAACGACGCTCAGGGCTTTGCCCCTCAGGCGTCTTCATCTTCAAACCAGTGCGCGCGCGCTGCCATGATAATCTCATTGGCAGCGGTTTCACCCAGGTTCTTTTCACCAACGTATTCACGCAGCTCGTCACCGGCCAAATCAGCCAGATCGTCCAGTGTCTTGACGTTGTTCTCACCCAAAGCAACAACCATAGCGGCACTCAGGCCTTCAACGTTGAACAGTTCGTCACTGACGCCCAGTTCCTGACGCTTGGCATCGAGAACCTTATCCAGTTCTTCCAGATAGGTCAGCGCGCGTGAACGCAGCTCTTCAGCCACATCCATGTCAAACCCTTCGATTTCCGCCAATTCAGCACGCGGTACATAAGCCACTTCTTCAATGGTGGAGAAACCTTCTGTCACCAGCAGGTGCGCAATCACATCGTCCACATCCAGTGCTTCGATAAACTGGTTGGAACGGGCTTTGAATTCTTCCTGACGGCGTTCGGATTCTTCTGCTTCCGTCAGGATATCAATATCCCAGGAGGTCAGTTGGGAAGCCAGACGCACGTTTTGGCCGCGACGACCGATTGCCAGTGATAATTGGTCATCCGGCACAACAACTTCAATACGGTTGCTTTCTTCATCCAGCACGACTTTGGATACTTCAGCCGGAGCCAGAGCATTCACAATGAAAGTTGCCGGGTCGGCAGACCACTGGATGATATCGATTTTTTCACCCTGTAATTCAGAAACAACAGCCTGAACACGCGAACCACGCATCCCCACACAGGCCCCGACCGGGTCAATGGAGGTATCTGTGGAATGAACCGCAATTTTGGCCCGCGAGCCCGGATCACGCGCAACAGATTTAATATCGATGATGGCATCGTAGATTTCCGGCACTTCCTGCGTAAACAGTTTCGCCATGAACTGCGGGTGGGAGCGAGACAGGAAAATCTGCGGACCACGGTTTTCGCGGCGTACATCAAAGATATAGGCGCGGATACGATCACCGTTTTTCACATGCTCGCGCGGAATACATTCATCGCGGCGCAACAGTGCTTCGGTACGGCCCAGATCAACGATCACATTACCGAATTCCACACGCTTGACCAGACCGTTGACAACTTCACCAACACGGTCCTTGAATTCTTCAAATTGACGATCACGTTCCGCATCGCGTACTTTTTGAACAATCACCTGCTTAGCGGTCTGCGCCGCGATTCGGCCGAAATCAATCGGCGGCAGCGGATCAACGAGGAATTCACCGAGTTCGGCATCCTCCTTGCGAGCACGCGCCTGATCCACGGTCATTTGCATATGTTCGTCTTCAATCTCTTCGACCACTTCAATATAGCGTGCCAGCTTGATTTCGCCGGTTTTGCGGTCGATATGGGCACGAATATCATGTTCCTGACCATATTTGGAACGGCCGGCTTTTTGAATCGCCTGTTCCATGGCTTCAAACACCTGGTCGCGTTCGATCCCCTTGTCACGGGCAACCGTATCAGCTACAGCCAGCAATTCAGGGCGAGGCATTCCGCTAGATTGTTCCATCTTTCCTTACAATCCTTGTTCTTTAGACGCTGCGGCAAGCAGGTCATCGGTGAGGACGAGCTTGGCTTTGACAATATCTTCAAAGGGAAGATTTTGCGCTTCACCGTCCACGAGAATTTGTACATTTCCATCCACAAGACCGACGAGACGGCCTGTGAAGCGTTTGCGACCTTCAATCAAATAGGACATTTCCACTTTGGCTTCAAAGCCTGCAAACCGTTCAAAATCTTCAGCCCGCACCAGCGGACGGTCCACTCCCGGAGAACTCACCTCCAAAGAGTAGGCTTCTTCAATCGGGTCATCCACATCCAAAAGCGGAGAAATAGCACGGCTGATTGTTGCACAATCTTCCACATCCATCACCTTGCGGTCCAGACGTTCAGCCATAATTTGAAGCGTAGGTCGGCGATCCCCCTGCATTTGCAAGCGAACAACGCCATACCCCAACTCTGTCAGGGTCGGTGTAATGGTTTCTTCAATGCGTTTGAGCGCGGAAGACATTGACAACCCCTTTCCTTCTTTCGAATCTTCAAGACCCATGAACAAAAAAAGCGGACCTTCAAGGGCCCACTTCAATCAAATCCACCAAAGTGGCTATGTATTGAGTTGGCCCTCTTTATACGCTTCTTTTTAATAAATGCAAGGCTTTTCTCACAGTTTTAGCAGGACAACACCGGCCATAACAATCACCGCCAGCCCGACCCGCGCCGGGCCAAAATGTTCCTTCAAAACAAAATGCGCCAAGACCAGACCAAAGAGAACACTTGTCTCGCGCAAAGCAGCAACCAACCCGATGGGGGCCTTGGTCATCGCCCATGTTGCCGCCACATAAGCAACCACGGAAACCAGAGCTGCCGCAAAAAGCCGCAAGCCCTGTTGGTGCATAAGGCTGAGGAAAACAGGGCCGCGCTTGAACAGAACAAACAAACCAAAAGGCACCCCATACAAAACAAAATTCCACGCCAGATAACCAAGCGCCGAACCATAGGTTCTTGCCCCAACCCCATCCAATAAGGTGTAAACCCCAATCAATGCCGCAATCAATAAAGCCAGCAATGCCCCGCCATCAAAACGTAAACGATGCCTTGATATGCGTTCAAGCGATAACCCCAAAACCCCGCCGACAATCAACAAAACAGCACCGATCTGTACTATGCTCAATGCTTCATGAATGAAAACAAAAGCCCCCAAGACACTCAACAAAGGGGCTGCTCCGCGCGCAATCGGATAAATGCGGGTAAAATCACCAACATCATAAGCGCGTGACAAACAATAGATATAGATCCCATGCACACAGGAAGAACCCGCCAGAAAAGGCCAGACTTGCGCAGAGGGAAAAGGTACAAAAAAAGTAACCGGGATACAGATGAGCGCCGCACTGAAAAACATCATGGCGGTAGAACTCAGACGATCACCCCCCAGTTTTATAAAAATATTCCATGCTGCATGGGCGCATGCAGAAAGCAAAACCACGCCAACAATAAACCAGTCCATGCTACCTCATCCGTCTTTCAAACAGTTCATAGACGAAAGTCAGACCCTAGAATTCCCAAAGTCGCAGCACTCCGTTTTTTTCAAGAATTTCGCGAAAGCCATCCTGTACTTTGAGAGCAGCAAGCATTTTCTCAAAAGCACCCAATGTCATAGGTGAATCATGAGAAACCGCTGCTTGCAATTTGTAGACATGGGCAAAATCCTGCGAAATCAGGTAATGCTCAATTTCATCAGGATGTTCTTTAAAGTAAATCCGCAGGAAAGATAACGGCAACACGCCAATATCCGTTTTTTCCTTCAACACCCAGTCCAGAATTTCCCGATAACTGGCAAGAACGGAAACCTTGAAATATTGTTTCAACCATTCCTGGTTTACATGCTCACCGGCAAATGCAGAATGGTGAGCGTTATATATTGCCAAACTCTCATTTGCCACTTTTTTGAAAAAGGCCTGTTTTTTGTATGGGCTTCGCCTTGTGATATAAACTTCACCATCTTTGAGTAACGTTCTGGAAAAGGCAACCTCATTGCTTTTGTCCTGCCAGTCCCATTCTTGTGTTTCGAACAGGATCAGATCATAACGCCCCTTTATCAGCGCATCATATCGCTTGTGCGGGTCGACAACCCCCAGTTCGAAATAATAGTCGGACTGAACCTGATTGAAATAATTCACCAGATCAATCGTCAGCCCGCTTTGGCGGTCTTCATTAATGAAAGGCGGATAAGGATAAGCCAGAACATAGACAACCACCTGCCCCCATGCCGGTACAGCCGAAAAAAAGCAGAGAAGATAAAAACAGGTCAACACCCATTTTCTGATGGCACAACGCATGACGGACGGCTTTCTTTTATTTGTCTTCAGATTCAACCATAGCAGGTTTCACACGGTTCTGAGAAAAAATCATAAGCGCCGGAAGCGTAAATACACACACGCCTTACCTTGTCGAACAGCTTTTTGTTCATAACGCGTAGGCGGCCAGTCATCTGGTCGCACCCGCCAATCCTGCGGTCCCTCACATAGCCATTCAAAATCCGGATGATTGCTTAAATGCTGCAACGTCCAGTCGATATAAGGCATATGGTCGCTTGCAACCCTGAATTCCCCGCCTTTTTTAAGAACACGCGCCACCAGTTGCAGGTTCTCTTCACCTATAAAACGGCGCTTGGCATGACGTTTTTTGCGCCATGGGTCCGGAAAAAGTAAAAAAAGGCGATCCAGAGATTGAGGTGCCATAACATCAAGCAAGGAACGCGCGTCATCATCAAGAATGCGGATACGCTTCTTCAAATTACGTTTTTCGACATGTGCTAAAAGTCCTGCCACCCCGTTGATAAAGGGTTCACAGGCGATCATGCCGATATCCGGGTTGTTTTCAACTTGTGCTGCGGCATGTTCACCGCCACCGAAACCAATCTCGAACCAGACCTGTTTGACTTCCTGCTGAAAAACGCCTTTTGGGTCGATGATATGAGCGTCCTCAGGGGCACTCAGGCGTAATTCAGGCAAAAGCGTATCCACAAGCTCCTGATGATGGGCCCGCAAGGTATGACCATGGCGGCGCCCAAAGGTTTTCAAACGGGTGGAATAAAGGTCCGGCTTTTCATTCATCTTGCATCATCACCTAAAAAATGGGCCCCTACACGAAGTAGAGGCCCATTGATACCCGCCTTGGCAGGGCATCTCAACATTTTTTATGTTCTTAGAACTGGCGTTTCAGTTCCTCAACCAGATCCGTTTTCTCCCAGGAGAAATGGCCTTGCTCGGTCGGTGTACGGCCAAAGTGACCATAAGCGGATGTCGCCTTGTAGATCGGGCGGTTCAGTTGCAGGTGTTCACGAATGCCGCGCGGCGACAGGTTCATGATTTCAGAAGCCACCTTGGCCAGTTTAACCTCGTCAACTTCTGCTGTCCCGGCGGTATCCACATAAACAGACAAGGGTTTGGAAATCCCGATGGCATAGGAAAGCTGGATGGTACATTTATCTGCCAGACCGGCAGCTACAATGTTTTTCGCCAGATAACGCGCAGCATAGGCCGCAGAACGGTCCACCTTGGTCGGGTCTTTCCCGGAGAAAGCACCACCGCCGTGCGGTGCAGCCCCGCCGTATGTATCCACGATGATCTTGCGCCCAGTCAGGCCTGCATCTCCATCGGGACCACCGATCACAAAACGCCCTGTCGGGTTGACATAAATATCGTCAGCAGAAGGCAACCAGCCTTCCGGCAAAACTTCTTCAAAATAAGGCAAAACCAGTTCACGAACTTCACCCAAAGACAGGCTTTCATCATGTTGCGTGGACACCACCAGAGAAGTCGCACGGACCGGCTTACCATTTTCATAAGCCAGCGTGACCTGAGACTTGCTGTCCGGGCCGAACCCCTGCACTTTACCTGAATGGCGATCTTCTGCCATACGGCGCAAAATTTTGTGCGAATACATGATTGGTGCCGGCATCAGTTCCGGTGTTTCGTTACAGGCATAGCCGAACATGATGCCCTGATCACCTGCACCTTCTTCCTTGTCCGTACCTGTACCTTCGTCAACCCCTTGTGCGATATCGGCTGACTGGGAATGAATTTGAGAGGTGATTTCACAATCTTTCCAGTGGAAACCACGTTGCTCATAGCCGATTTCACGAATGGCTTCACGTGCGATTTCCTTGAAACGCTCATGGTTCATGCTATCAGGGCCACGAACTTCACCAGCCAGCGCCACAAAATTTGTCGTCACCATGGTTTCAACGGCAACGCGCGAATAGGGGTCCTGCTCCAGAAAAGCATCAATGATGGAATCTGAAATGCAGTCTGCCACCTTGTCCGGGTGACCTTCAGAAACTGATTCGGATGTAAAAAGATATTTGTCGAGTGCCATCTCAAGCCCTTTCGATCAAAAGTTAAAACATTGGATCAAGGGCATTTTATGATGAGCCCACTTAGCGACATTTTTTATCATGGGTGCGCAAGCGATCCAAATCCCCCCATGTCTGTGCCAAATGCACAAATAAACAATTTGGGATGTACATGAAAATCATAGAGCGGGTCAAGAAAAGAATGTGCTTAAGGCAACCTATTCGTCTGCCAGAACCTTGGCCAGTTCAAACAAACGCCGCCTCACTGCCGGGTTACAAACCTTATAATAATTGCGCACCAGTTCCAGTGTCTCCCGGCGGGCCATTTCATCAGCTTCAAAACCACCGACTTCCTCAACCAGCCCCCGGTTGACCTCATCATAACGCTCCCGAATGAGATCCGATGGCATTTCTTCAAAAAAATAGGAAATGGAAATGTCCAGAACCTGACTTAAATCAAACAATCGACTTGCACCAATCCGGTTTGCACCACGTTCATATTTCTGAATTTGTTGGAACGTCAGTCCAACCGTTGCCCCCAGTTTCCCTTGACTCATGCCCAATAACGTCCTGCGTTGACGCAACCTTTTACCGACATGAATATCTATAGGATTTGCAACACCGGGCGTTTTTTTGGGTAGTCCAACGGCAGATAGACTTTTCGTCATTAGGCTTCTTTCCTTGTGTTGCTTTGTCTTTAGGGTGCAATATTATCCAAACGGATCATAAGCGGAGAGCACAACAAATGAAAAGAAGAAAATTCAACCTGAAAGCAAATACCAGCAAAGGATGTACCCATTAATCATAACTTATCTTTTACGATAAAAATATAATCCTCCTTGCCCCGCCAGAAGAATCAGCACTGATAAAACTATCCAAACAAAAGTATGAAGCCTCCCCCCCCATTCGGATCGTTCCAGTTTTTTGGGAAGCGCAACATCGACAACCCCACGGGTTCCATAAGGAATATGCGTCAGTATACGACCATAGGGGTCCATCACGGCACTCACACCGGTATTTGCAACCCGAACCACAGCCATTCCTTCTTCCACACTACGCATTTTTGCACTTATTAAGTGCTGATAAGGACCCGGCGTATTTCCGTACCAACCGTCATTGGTCACATTCAACATCCAGTCCGGTCTCCGGTTCTGATTCACCACCTGATTGGGAAAGATAATTTCGTAGCAGATCAAGGCACCAAAAGAAGGCAGACCTGTAACCTTCATATTCTGCGGCCCTGAACCTGCACTGAAGTCAACCAGCCCGGCTGTTAATTTTGGAAAGGGAATCAACCCGCGCAACGGGATATATTCGCCAAAAGGAACCAGATGGGATTTATCATAACTGGCAATCACCTTTCCCTGCCCATTGATTGCCATTAAACTGTTCCAGACCTGATAAGGCTTATGTCCGGCAGGTGTCATACGCGGTGCACCTGTCAAAATGGCACCGCCGGGGGGAACCGCCTGTGCAATAGCCGCACGCACGCTAGGGTCACGATCAATGGAATAAGTCACGGCTGTTTCCGGCCAGATCACAAACTTGGGGCGCTGCCCGCTTTTGCTTTCAGCTAAGCTGAGTTTGACATGTTCCTGAAAATTTTTAAACTTATGTTCCCGGTTCCATTTATCGGCTTGCGTGATATTGGGCTGGACAAGACGCAGCACAACCCCGTCATGGGTTGCCACTTCTGCTTGTGACAAACGCAAAGTGCCAAAGCTCCACATCAATAAAGGAACAACAGCACTCGCCAGAAAAACCCATTTGCGCAATCTGACGGGAACGTAAAAAACCAACGCCGGACATGTCAGCGCCAACATGGTCAATAAACTCAACCCATAGGCCCCGACAAAGGCTGCTGGTTGGATCATGGCATCATCAAAAGCCCAGATGGTCCCAATCAAATTCCAGGGAAAACCGGTAAATAGCCAGCCACGCACCCATTCCATCACCACCCATGAGACAACGAAAAGAAGATAACGCCCCCAGACCTGAGCCTCCTGCTTTTGTCCCCGCCACAACAGGCGAGCAAGCAGAGCCGTTACAGCAATATAAAGCCCCATTACTACGGCCAGCCCCGGAACAGCCAACGGAACCAGCCAGCCATGTTTTTCCGGATGGACAAGCAAAGCGTTACTAAGCCAAAACAGCCCGCCCCCAAAAAAGCCAATTCCGAAAAGCCAACCTGTAACAAAGGCCTGTTTATAGCTTTGCGCCCGATCCAGAAACAAAAACAGCCCGGAAATTCCGACAAAAGCCAACGGCCAGACATAAATGGGCGGCAAGGCAAGAACGACAGATCCCCCCAAAGAAATCAGAATGAGGGTCCTCTTTACCCGGCTTAAGCCATCAATCCAGTGTTGCATGTTTTTGCTTTTTCAAATGTTGTTCCGCCACCTTCAACCCTTCAGGTGTGCCCACATGCAGCCATTGTCCATCATGCACGATGGCGCGCGCACGTCCTTGTGCGATGGCCTGTTGATAGACTTCGCGCAAAGACCATTTACCCGTTGCGCGACCCTCAAAAACACGGCGTGCCAAAACCTGCGTTCCGCTAAAGACAAAAGGCGCAGTCTCACGCTCCCCACGAAAGGCAGGAACACCGGCTGCATCCAACGTAAAATCCCCCAACCCTTCGTAACCAACCGCCTTGTGTGCAGGTAACAAGAGCAAAAGCACATCCATTTCTTCACGCTGCCATTCAAGGGCCATGCGCTGCAAGGTCGGGCTCGGGCCATTCAGCAAAATGGCATCCCCGTTCATCACAAAAAAGGCATCCCCTTGCAACAAATCAAGCGCCTGCTGTACACCGCCGCCCGTTTCCAGAGGTTCCTCTTCTTTCGAGAACAGGATATCAAGGTCCATACGCTGCGCAAAATGAGCCTCAATCTGTTCTCCCAGATAACTGATATTGAGAACCGCACGGGTGATACCGGCTTCTTTGAGGCGGTCCAACGCGCGGTCCGCCATCGAGCGTCCATCCACTTCAATCAATGGCTTGGGGGTTTTCAGGGTCAACGGACGCATGCGGGTACCCAGACCGGCAGCCAGAACCATCGCGCTGGTTATTTGATCAGACATGCCGGAATGCCTCTGTCTTGGTTGGGAATATGGCGATCAAACCAGTCCTTGACCTCTTTTAAAGCCGGATGTTTCAGAGAACGTTCCAGCAACCCCCAGACCCGGGGAATATGCTGGATATATTGGTCCTTGCTGTCACGCATCATCAAACGCGCAAAAATGCCAATCACCTTGGCATGGCGCTGAGCCCCCAGAATGGCAAACACGGTTTCGAATTCCTCCTGATCCAGATCGGGGAAAGCTCTGTTATAGCGCATTTTCATTTCTTCAATGAGTGACGGTTTAATGTCACGGCGCGCATCTTCCAACAGGCTCATGACATCATAAATACCAGAACCTTCAACAGCATCCTGAAAATCCAGCAATCCGCAAGCCGCCCATTCACGCCGCCCCGGCAGGACCAACAGGTTATCAACGTGATAGTCACGCAAAACAAGCACCGGTTCCTGTGTGCGCAGGACATAATCAAAACTCTCTTCCCAAGCCTTGATATAACTTTTGCGTAACTCCTGCGTCACAGCCTCTTCGCCATAAGCCGCCTTCATCCACCAGTCCGGCAGCAACAGGCATTCCTTGTTCAAAAGTTCATCATCATATTCAGGCAAATCACCGGGCAGATCAGGGACATCCTTATGCAGTTCCACCAATACATCAATGGCCATTTTATAGAGAGCACGTTCATCTGCACCATTGCCCAGCAAGCGGGTGAAGGTGTCATCGCCCAAATCTTCCAGTAACAGAAAACCGTTCTCTTCATCGCGGGCATAAATCTTCGGGGCGCTAAAACCGTATTTCACCAGAAAATCGGCAATTTTGATAAAGGGACGTACATCTTCCTGCGGGGGCGGTGCATCCATCAAAACAACCTGCTGTCCTGCGCGCTGCAAGCGATAATATTTGCGAAAGGAGGCATCTCCGGCCAGTAAAGGGCAGTCCACACCCGCCCAGCCGTTTTGTGCCAGAAATGCCTCACGCAATGCTGTTCTCTGCGTCATGGTTGAACCTCTTTCAAGCGTGTCTCCCATTTTCCTGCTGCATTGATTTCCATCCAGCGCGCCTGTTCATCACTTTCATCATGAATGATTTCAATCATCAAACTGTCCCACGGCAAATAGGGGCCAATATTGTCCGGCCATTCCACCAGACACACCCCGTCACTGAAAGCTTCTTCCACCCCCAGTTCCAGACAGTCATCAGGCTGCTCAAGGCGGTACATGTCAAAATGATAAACCTCGCCGACATCGGCTTCATACATCTGCACCAAAGTAAAAGTCGGGCTGGGCACCTCTTCCTGCTCTGACGTCAAGGCACGCACAAAGGCGCGGGCAAAAACCGACTTACCCATGCCAAGGTTACCTTTGAGCGCAATCACATCACCGGGTTCGCTCATCTGCGCCAACCGCACGGCCAGTGCTTCTGTTTCATTTTGATTTGAAAGTCTGATTTTCATAATCACCGCTTATCGCATAAAAGGGGCTTGCGTCACAACGCCAATGGTTCCATTTTAAGGCAAATTGACTTACCGAATTCTTAAAAGGCAGCAGACATATGACAGAGACACACACCACCGATATTGCCATCATCGGCGCTGGCCCCACCGGACTGTTCGCCGTTTTTGAATGCGGTATGCTGAAAATGAAGTGTCACGTCATTGATGCCCTTGAAATGATCGGCGGGCAATGCACCGCCATGTATCCGGAAAAACCGATTTATGACATCCCGGCACACCCGGCCATTTCAGGCGGCGACCTGATCAACAAACTGGAAGAACAGGCCGCCCCGTTCGAACCTGTTTACCATCTCAACCAGCAAGTCACCAAACTGGAAAAACAGGCTGACGGAACGTTTGATCTGGCAACCAGCAAGGGTGTTCAAATCAACGCACGCGCTGTGATTATCGCCGCCGGTGTCGGGGCATTCGGGCCCAACCGCCCGCCGCTGGACGGCCTGTTGCAATATGAAGGCAAATCCGTTTTTTACATGGTGCGCCGCCGTGAAGATTTCCGCGACAAACGCGTTGTCATTGCCGGTGGTGGTGACAGTGCGGTCGATTGGGCCTTGTCTTTAAGCGAGGTGGCAAAATCCGTTCAGGTGGTTCACCGTCGCCCGAAATTCCGCGCAGCGCCTGAAAGTGTCTCCCAAATGCAAAAGCTGGATAAAGAAGGCAAAATCGAACTGGTGGTGCCCTATCAGCTTGAAGGTCTGAAAGGCGAAGGCGATCAGCTCAGCGATGTGGTGGTCAAGGACTTTGACGGCAACTTGCGAGACCTGCCTGCCGATGTGCTGCTGCCATTTTACGGCCTGTCGCAAAACCTCGGCCCTATTGCAGACTGGGGGCTGGAGCTGGAGAAAAAACACCTCACGGTCCACCCCACACGCATGTCCACCAGCGTTGAAGGCATCTACGCTATTGGCGATATCGTGACTTATGAAAACAAGTTGAAACTCATCCTGTGCGGTTTTTCCGAAGCGGCGCTGGCCGCACGTTCCGCTCATGCATATGCCCACCCGGATGAAGAACTTCATTTTGAATATTCCACTTCCATGGGTGTCCCCGCAGAATAAAGCGCAGACATTTTACAACAAAAAAGCTCTCTTCTTCATGAAAGAGAGCTTTTTAAACAGTATCTTTATCGCAACCGTTGCAGATTAAATCGGCTGGCCTTTTGTTTTTGCCGGTTTGTGACTTGGTGCATCCAGTGCCGCATGGTCAAACTGACCAAGGTTGTTATGGTCCATAATGGCCAGCAGAGAAGTCACATAATCCTGACCGCGTTCTGAATATTTATCCAGTTGTTGCGCCAATTCCAGCCCATCCGGTTCCTGACGGTTCGTGCGCATTTGGCTGCGTTTCAAGCGCAAAGCCTTGTATGCCTTGTGTGTATTCAGGTTTTGCACATAGGAGCGAAGACTGTCTTCAAGACTGTCAAACGCTTTAATTCTATGAACTTTACCATCCTGTCGTTGCGTAGGCACAAGCCCCTTGTCATTGGGGTTCAACGTCCACTGTCCGAACAGGGCATTGCCTTCACGCGCAAATCGTGATGTCCCCCACCCGCTTTCTTCTGCCGCTTGTGCCAAAGCCAGAGACGGCGGCACAACATCCATACGCAGCAAAAGGGAATCAAATTTCAAAGAAGATAATTGATATTTTTTCAACTGCCCATCCAGCCAGACCCGGTCTTGCGGGCGAATAGCCTGCCCGGTTTGCAGGCGGTGGCGTAACCGCCAGACCTTAGCACGGTCCTGAATAATCTCTTCATTGATTTTCAGCACCAGAGGCAACAGGGTTTTGAAGAAAAGGCGTTTGCGTTCTTCAGTTTCCTTCACCTGCTTGAGATCGTAAGGGAGAGAAGATAAAAAGACACGCGGGACATCATGTGCCCCCCCTTGTACCCGACGAAGCTCATATCCCATTTTTGTAAAGGTTGTGTTCAGATCACGCACGCTAAGACGGCCAACATTTTCACGACGCGGCAACGCAACAGGCAACAAACGCACCTGCGGCAGTTCCTTTTTAGCCACACCGGCAGGTTTAATCATTTTGGGGGCATGGCTTGCCGTATTAACAGGATAGAGAACCTGCAACACAGACATAGCCAGAACAGATAGTCCCAAGAGACTCAATAAGGTACGATGAAAGACGCGGCCTTCCCGAAACTCGATCATATCACATTCAATATCTGTTAACGATAGCGCGGCGGAAGCTTTCCAGCTCATCCACTATTTTCACGCGCTGCGCCGGATGATTCTTTAACCAGCCACATTCCGACAGGCTGTGCAGGTTATTTTACATATCCGCAACCAAAACACCAGCCGATAATATTCTTAGTAAAAATCGTTGAAATCGTAGCACTCAAATGCTATTTCACCCCTAAATCCGGTTAAATAAGGGATTATATTCTCAACTGACAAACGCCGACTCAAGTCAGTATTTGATTTCACAGGCAATCCCGCATAGGATAATTGCAGATTTTCCAAGCCTGTTAGGCCTTCGGCCTGAGAACATTAAGAAAAGAAATAAGATGAATGATACCTCAGCTGTCATATCGGCCGACTGGATAACAAACGCGCCCTTTCCGGCCATCATACTTTCCATGCAACATGACGTGGTTGCATACAGCAAAGCTGCGGAGGTACTCCTGCCTAATCTGCGCATTCCTCCCATCATGGAAGCCATGGATAAAGTCAGGGAAAGCGACATTCCCCACCTTCAAACCGCCGGCATTGAAACGGAAAAAGGCATTCTTTTTTTCGACCTTACCATCAGCCCGATTGAAAATGGCTATCTGCTGTTTGCCAAGGATTCCAGTCTGGAACATAACCTGCGCGCTGCCCTGATGGATTCGCGCCAGCGCTTTAAAGATCTGGTGGAAATTTCCAGTGACTTTGCGTGGGAAGTCGGCTCGGACGGTTATTTTGTTTTTGTCTCCCAACGTGGGGCCGTGGGATATGAACCTGAAGAATTGATTCGCAAACATTGCGACGAAATTGTCCTTAAACGGGATAAGAAACATTCGCTGAACCCCTTCATGTCCAAATCCAAACTGGAACGTGAAGAGGTCTGGGTGATCCGCCCGGATGGTGAACCTGCCTGCCTGACCGTTTCCTGCCTGCCGCTGTTTGATGAAAAAAACAACTGGATCGGTGCGCGCGGTGTTTGCCGCGATATTACCGATGAACGCGAACGCGATGCGGCATTGGCGCGGGCCTATCATCGTGACCAGTTGCTGGCCTATATTGTCAAAACCATCCGCGATGAGGTTGAACCCGCCAACATGCTGTCTGCCGCAGCCAGTGCCACGGCCCGTGCCCTGAGTGCAAACGGTTGTCAAATTTACCGATTCAAAACCGATTCAGGTATGATTGTAAATGCCTCTTTCGGCCATGTACCCGATGAAATTCCAGACCTGTTCGGCAAACTGGAAAAACTCGGGGAAAACGAAGTCGGTATTTATGAGCTAAAAGGGTCCATCGCCATCTATTGTGCCACACGCTACCGTCGCACCATTAACGGGGCCATCTGCATGTGGCGTGATCAGATCCGCGGCGTGTGGAATGATGACGACAAAATTCTGGTCATTGACGTAGCCAACCAGCTTGGCATCGCAAATGAACAAATCTCAGGTCATGAGCGCATCGTCGAACTTTCACGCACCGATGCACTGACCGGCCTGCTGAATCGGCGCGCTTTCTTTGAAGAGGAATTGCCCCGTCACATTGACCGCCTGCAATTTAATGACCGCCCGGCAGCCCTGATTTATGTGGACCTGGACCATTTTAAACAGGTTAACGATGCATTTGGTCACCAGCGCGGGGACGATGTGTTGATCCTGATCCGCGATTTTCTGCTCAATCATGTTCGCCCCGGTGATGTGGTCGCGCGCCTTGGCGGGGACGAATTTGCCCTCTGGCTGGATGATATTGACGAAGAGACAGCCTTGAAGCGTTGTCACAAACTGATTGAAAGTAGCGCCTTCCTGAAAAAACATTCAGGCACGCCCGACAAGCCTTTGGGTGTGTCTGTAGGGCTGGCCCATTACCACCCAAAAACAAAAGAAAGCGTGGAAATGTTGATTGCACGCGCCGATGCGGCTATGTATCAGGCCAAACGTGCGGGGCGAAGCCAATTCCGCATTGCCGAAGATTTCAACCCTGAAAAAGAACATGGCCCTTCAGCCAGCATTAACGAGAACAAAGAATGAGGAATGATCCGGTGCATGATGCGCCTCTGACCTATGAAGAAGCCAAAGAGCTGGCCCGGCATCAGGATATTACGGTTCGCAAGTCCTTAGCCGAAAGGGAAGATATTCGTCCTGAGATTCTCTATTATCTGGCAGGGGACCCGGCCCCTGAAGTCCGTAAAGCCATCACCAACAACAAGGCAACACCTGCACGTGCCTATGTGGAATTGGCCAAGGATGAAAATGACGAAATCAGGTCCGAACTGGCAGAAAAGATTGCCAATCTTGCCCCGAAGCTAACTGCCTATGAAGTGGACCGTGTGCAGAGCTATGCCTATCAGGCCCTTGAAATTCTGGCGTCTGACCAACTTGCAAACGTTCGTAGCATTCTGGCTGAAACACTAAAAGATGTAGCACAGGCCCCGGAAGAACTGATCAACAGGCTGGCCCGTGATTCCGAACTTTCCGTAGCCTGCCCGGTGCTGGAACATTCACCGGTGCTGACAGATGAGGACCTG
Source organism: Terasakiella sp. (assembly GCA_050297075.1). Classification (GTDB taxonomy): domain Bacteria; phylum Pseudomonadota; class Alphaproteobacteria; order Rhodospirillales; family Terasakiellaceae; genus Terasakiella. The sequence goes on along the minus strand of JBNKSC010000010.1, from coordinate 148,831 downwards.
CTCGATATCATTTCAAGCGGCATTTCCTCCGGGGCACTGGGGGCCATTTCCAATCGCGCCAGTGTCAGCGTGTCTGTCTCCGATGCCATCGTCGATACAAAAGACGTCCCGGCAATCACCACCTTGCTGTGTAACGATAGCGCCCAGATCCGTGAAGACACGCTGGACCTGTTGGTCGAACAATCACGCCAGGTTACAGACTGGCAAGGCCCGCTGGTCAGCCGCCCCATGCTGGGCAATGGTGCGGCTCAACGTCTGGCAGAATTTGTGGCCGAAAACCTGCTTGATACTCTTAAAACCCGTAAAGACCTGAGCGCCAAGACCCTTTCAATCGTACGAAAAGAAGTAAACCGGCGCCTTGAAGCCTCTCACAGCCAGCCTGCCAAAGTGTCGCAAGCTGTCAAAGAAGGGCTCAATAATAATGACCTGCGTAAAGAATATGCCTGGCTCTTTCAACAACCGCCCCATGTGATTGCCACAAACCTGAAACGTATGAACAGGCTGACCCCTCAAGTCATTACCAATGCCTTGAATGAAAATGAATATGACTTTGTTCTGGCCGCACTGGCCGAAAGCGCGGGCATTCACATGAGTGTTGCCCAACGCATGGTCGCCATGCGCAGTGCACGCGGCATCACCGCCCTATGCTGGAAAGCCGGAATAGATGCCCATGTGGCCACACGCATTCAGGTGAAAGTCGCCCATATCCCGCGTTCTGACATTTTAAAACCCTGCCCGGATACAAAAGACTACCCGCTCAGCAGTGAAGAACTCCAATGGCAAATTGATTTCTTCAATAATATGGCCGTTTAACGGGTGCGTACATCTACACGATAACTGAGCGTCACCTTCCCACCGGCAGGAACACTGACATCCCACTGGACTTCTCCATCACTTTGACGGGTCGGTTTATGACTGTTGTCTTTCAACGACCATTCACCGGGGAAACGGTCAATCACACGGACCTTTTCCTGCGTTTTTTTGGCATTGCTGATAATGACATCATAAGCCGCTTCAAAATGGTTTTTGTCCTTTAAGTCAAAATCTGTCTGGCTCCGTTCCAGCGTGACATCAAAACTTTGGCCGGGGTGCAGCTTCGCCTTCGCTTTTACAGGGGTTTGCTTTAAGCGGTCTTCACCGACAAATTGCACATCGCCCTTGGCATCATTGCGGTAAAGCCGAACAACACCATCCGGAAAAGGTTGAGCGGAATCATTACTGAACTCAATTTCCACCTGTGGGTGCAAGGTCTGATCCGAACGTAGGTTCATGCGTCCATATACCGGAGAAAAACGTTGAACAAGGCGCCGTTCCACTTTTAACTTTTGTGCCTGCATCAGCGCAATCTGCTGTGTTTCATTACGGTTAAAGTCCACCACACCCGGTAGTTTGTACAAATGGATCGCCCCGACAGCCTGCGGCGCAGCAACACCGACAGATTCAACAGCGCCATCAGCCGCCATCATTGTTTTTGCCATCACGTTGCGGGCCAACATCGGTTGAGGTGATGGCACTGTCTGGCGGTTCAATTGCCCCGCTGCCAGTGCCAGATGTGCTTCAAGAAAATCCTGCCCGCTGGTATTGGTCAGGTTCGCCCAGGCTTTCAACACCATGTTTTCTCCCGTAGCATCCAGTTCTACACTGTAGGAAGCATACCATTTCACCCCGTTGGTCAGGTAGGCCAGTTGCAAATCGCTTTCACGTTTTTTCTCACTGCTCAAGGTTGCCAGCAGTGCCGGTTTCATGCGCATGCCCTGTGGCAGGTGCGACACAACCAAAGAGCCCGGCTGCCCCACCTCAATGCGGCCATCACGCTCTATCACCACAGGGCCTTTAGCACTTATCACCTTGGCGGTTATAATTTCATCCTGCCCCGTCACCGAATTCATTTTACGAAAAGCGACCACTTTGCCTTCGGAACGCGCAAGTAATGTATGGGCATCCAGCACATCGAAAGCAAAACGGCGTTCACTAACCTGAAAACCGGAGCCCGAGATCAACAAACTATCAGGAATCAACTCTGTGCTGACATCTTCAAAAACAACTCGGTTGTTTCCCTTGTCCAACGCGACCCGGCGCTCATCGCGCACAAAACCAAGACCGTTTTGATAAATTGTCAACGTCAAATCCTTGCGCCCCTTGCCATCCAGAACAGTTTCGGCACCAGCTTGTGTCATGGTGCAAAGGCTGAGGCTTGCTGCCACACAGGCGGCTTTCAGAAATGACATGGGTACAACTCCCGAATGTTGTTTTATTGACATACTATGCATGTTGCCCTCTTCCTATGAAAGGGGCAAGCTTGCGTCAAAAAAAAATCATGCTATGGATGTAACTGCTCTTCAAAATTTTTCAAAGGCAAGACTGTGGAACTCCTTCAAAATACCGACCTTATGATGTCTCTATTGGCCGGTTTTGCCGTGCTTTGCCTGTTGATTGCCATTTTTTCGCTGATGCGAGCAAAGAAAGAACCGGAGCAAAACACAGAAGATTTTCTCAGCGAGCAATTAAAGGAACTCGGCCGGGCTCATGGCGAACTGGCCGGGCGTCTCAGCCAGATGAACGACATCCAGAACCGCGCCCAGCAAACGGTCAATGAACGTCTTCAGGCACAAGAACGCGCCATTACCAAAACACTGGATGAACGCCTGAATAATCTGACACATCGTATGGGTGAGGGGCTGCTGGAACAAACAAAATCCACCGCCAAACACATGAGCACATTGGCCGAAAGACTGGCCGTTATTGACAGTGCCCAGAAAAACATCATGGACCTGTCCCAACAAATGGTCGGGTTGCAGGATATTCTGTCCAACAAACAGACCCGCGGTGCCTTTGGGGAAGTGCAACTTGAAATGCTCGTCACCAATGCCCTGCCGCCTTCGGCCTACAGTTTTCAGTCCACCCTTTCCAATGCCAAGCGGGTGGACTGCCTGCTCAACCTGCCCAATCCCCCAGGGCCGATCTGCATTGATTCGAAATTCCCTCTGGAAAGTTTCCATGCCCTGCAAGCCGCTGAAACTGAACAGGATAAAGTACTGGCCGTACGCGCCTTCAAAACTGATGTCTTGAAGCATATCAAGGATATTTCGGAAAAATACATCCTGCCGGGCGAAACAGCCGAAAGTGCACTGATGTTTCTGCCTTCCGAAGCCATCTATGGTGAACTGCATGCAAACTTCATTGATGTGGTGGAAAAATCCTATCGCGCCAAGGTCTGGATTGTTTCGCCCACCACCTTAATGGCAACGCTTAATACGGTGCGTGCCGTTCTCAAAGATGCCCGCATGCGTGAAGAAGCCGGGCGCATCCAAAAAGAAGTCCTGACCTTGCTGGAAGATATCGGGCGGCTGGATGAGCGTGTGGCCGGGCTGGAACGCCACTTCAATCAATCGGTAGAAGATATCCGTAAAATCCGCATTTCCACAGACAAAGTGACCAAACGCGGTGAACGGATTGAAGAAATTCAACTGGGGGAAGACAGCCCAGCTGAAGAACTGGCCCCGCCCCGCAAGCAACTTGAAAACGAATAACAGATAAGAAAATAGAGGCGCTTAAATGAATGTATTCATCATCGAAGGTTCTGAAGAACGCGGCTATGCGAAAGGGTTTTACAATCAAACCCTGACCCAAACAGCCTGCGACTTTTTCAAAACCGATGTTGAAGTCACCCACGTTTCCAAAGGCTACGATATTGAAGAAGAAGTTGAAAAACTCTCACAGGCAGACGTGGTTATTTTCCAGTTTCCGATCTACTGGTTTCACATGCCCGGCAAATTAAAAGTCTACATGGACGATGTTTTCATGGCTGCACGGGGCAAAATCTGGCTCAATGACGGGCGCGCGCAAGGCGGTCAATATGGCAGCGGCGGCTTGATGCAGGAAAAGCGCTACATGCTTTCGCTGACCTGGAACGCCCCCGAAGAAGCCTTCAGCGACCCCGCGCAATTGTTTAACGGCAAAACTGTGGATGAAGCCTTTTTCATGTTTCACAAGATGATGCAGTTTTTAGGTGCGTCAGCCTTGCCCAGTTTCAGTTGCCATAACATCATTATGGCCGGGGATATTACGCGCGATCAGGAAAAATATATCGCCCATCTGCAAGATGTTTTCGGCTAACTGATTTTTCATCTTCTTATTCAAACGTAAGAGTTTGCCATTACCCTTGACTCTTTGAATAAAATATATCAACATATATTCATGTATTGGAATTCATGATGCCACTGGAAACAGACCACCTCTTAGAACTTTCCGAAGTGTTCAAACTGCTGGGCGACCCGACCCGGTTGGCAATTCTGGTTGCCTGTCTGGAAGAAGAGAAGTCCGTCAGCCAGATTGTGGAAAAGACCGGGGCTTCCCAGTCTCTGGTCAGTCACCATCTGCGCCTGCTGCGCGGTGCCCGACTGGTCAAGCCACGACGCGTTGGCCGACAGATGTTTTATCGAATCCATGACCATCATATTTCCTGCACATTGAAAGACATGATTGATCACGTTGGAGAGGAGGAAGAACAATGAGTGCAAACTGTTCCTCCTGTTGCGCAGGTTCGCAGGAACAGGCACAGGATAAAACCTATCGCAAGATTCTCTGGTTCTCCCTCTTTGTGAATTTCACCATGTTTCTGGTTGAAATCATTGCCGGGGCCCTTGGGAACTCTTTGGCTCTGACGGCAGATGCGGTTGATTTCTTCAGTGATGGGGCCAATTACGCCATCACCCTGATTGTGCTGGGCATGAGCCAGAACGCCCGTTCAAACGCAGCCCTGTTTAAAGGTATGTGCATGGGGCTTGTTGGCCTTTATGTGCTCTACAGTTCCGTTTCACATATTGTTCTGGGCACCGTGCCACGCCATGAAGTCATGGGAATCATCGGTTTTCTGGCTCTGATTTCAAATGTAGCTGTCGCCCTTCTTCTCTTCAAACATCGCAGCGGAGATGCCAATCGCCAGTCCATCTGGATTTGTTCACGCAATGACGCCATTGCCAACATTGCCGTTATGCTGGCTGGCGGCGGCGTCTGGGCCAGCCAAAGCGGTGTGCCTGATATTATCGTCGGGCTTGGCATTGCCGCTCTTGGCCTGTGGGGTGCAAGCCAAATCATCACCCGTGCAATGAAAGAATTATACCTTGCCAGAAAGAGTCTGGACAAAAGGGAAACTTTTCAGTAAGAAGACCGCACGATTATGAGGAGAGCATTTAAACCATGCTGAACGCAGCAGACATCATGTTGAAGAAAACGACAACCGCAAAAGTTTTTGCGGCTGATGTTGCTTGCGCAAACCTCACCGCCTCCAAGACCAAAAAGACAACTACGAAAACCACAACGTAGCTCTAAGAGGACCGAAGACGGATCGTACATTCGAAAAAAGGCCCTCGCGGAGCAACCGCCAAGGGCCTTTTTTCGTATGTGATATTTATGAAGACGGGTACGGGTGGAACATCCCAAAGGCCGAGTAAAGCAAAAGGAAGATACTTATGGGCTATAAAGTCGCAGTAATGGGTGCCACTGGTAATGTGGGCCGTGAAATGCTTCAAATCATGGCAGAGCGCAATTTCCCTGCCGATGAAGTCGTCGCACTGGCATCACGCCGCTCCGTTGGCCGTGAAATTTCCTACGGTGAAGATAAAATTCTGAAAGTGCAGGATCTGGACACTTTTGATTTCACCGGTACAGACATCGTTCTGTCTTCACCGGGCGGGGCCGTTTCTGCCAAATATTCTCCGCGTGCAGCTGAAGCCGGGGCTGTGGTTGTGGACAATACATCCCACTTCCGTATGGACCCGGACGTTCCGTTGATCGTGCCGGAAGTCAACCCGGAAGCAATTGAGGGCTACAAGAAAAAAGGCATCATCGCCAACCCGAACTGCTCCACAATCCAGATGATGGTTGCGCTGAAACCTCTGCATGAAGAATTCAACATCAAGCGTGTGGTTGTTTCGACTTACCAGTCCGTTTCCGGTGGCGGCAAGGACGCCATGGATGAACTGTTTGAACAGACCAAAGGCATCTTCATGAACAAGCCTGCTTCTGAAACCAAACACAAGTTCACCAAGCAGATCGCCTTCAACTGTATTCCCCATATCGACGTCTTCATGGATGATGGCGCGACCAAGGAAGAATGGAAAATGAAGGTTGAAACTGCCAAAATTCTGGACCCGAACATCAAAGTCCACGCCAACTGCGCGCGTGTTCCGGCCTTCATCGGCCATGCGGAATATATCAACATCGAAACGGAAAAACCGATAGATGAAGATCGCGCGCGTGAAGTGATGAAAGCACAGGACGGTCTGGTTGTTGTTGATCACCGTGCAGACGAAGGTTACGTCACTCAGGTGGAATGTGCAGGTGAAGATGCCACATATGTTTCACGTATCCGCCGTGACGACACCATTGAAAATGGCCTGTCTTTCTGGTGTGTGTCCGACAACCTGCGCAAAGGTGCCGCACTGAACACTGTACAGATTGCCGAAGTACTGGTGCGTGATCACCTGAAAAAATAAGCTGTCTTTCACAGCTGTCAAAAAACGCCCCCTCACATCGTGAAGGGGCGTTTTTTTTGTTATTCGTCTGCCAAACAGAAAAAGCGTAAACGGTGGTCGTCCGGGTCAAGAAGGCTAAAGGTATAGCCGAAATCCATCTCCGTTGGGGTTTGGGCAACCGTTAAACCGAGTTCTTGATATTTTGCATAAAAAGCATCCACCTCTTCATTGCTGTCCAGTGGCATCCCAACTTCCATACCGCCGCCGGTTTGCGTTGCCGTTGGTTCCACGCCCCCTTTCAGCCACATGCCCAGTTTGACCCCGTTGGGCATGACATAAAGGGCAAATGTTTGCGAATGTTCCACCGGTTCCTGCCCGATCAGTTTGTTATAAAATTCAACACTTCTGGCAACATCTTCAACATACAACAAAATATAATTAGGCTTAAACATCCTAGGCTCCGCATTAAATTAACAGCAGATCAACCCACTTGACCTGCGAGGAAGTTTTATTATCAGCAAAGCCAGTGTCAGTTTCTGTCAGTAGGAATTTTCAGGCGGTCTTTTTGTGGTTTTCTCCCACTCCCTCATCAGCACCTGACGGCGGCGGGGGTATCTCTCATCAAGAAGGCGTACCTCTGTGAGCCGATCAACCCTGAAATGGCGAAAACCGCCGCGCAGTTCGCACCAGCCAGCCAGCAGATTAGTGCTGTTGAAATATCCCAGAACAATCGGCCAGATGGTCCTGGTGGTTTCATGTTTTTTTAAATCGAGATAACGAATTTCCAGTTTACGTTCCTCGCGCATGGCATCACGGATCATCGCAATGTCCTTTTCCCCCAACCCCGTTGCACGTCCACCGGCAAACAAGGGCGAACTTTCCAGCACATTTTTCAGCTCTGACGGTAAAACAGCGGCGATTTTAGACAACGCAACCTGAGCCGCCAACGAAAGACGTTCATCCCCGTTTTTCGAAACCCAACGCCCGCCCAGAACCAAGGCCTCAATTTCTTCGTGAGAAAACATCAAGGGCGGCAACATAAACCCGGATTGGAGGACATAACCCAGCCCCGGTTCCCCCTCAATATCCGCCCCCTGCGCCTGTAGGGTGCGGATATCGCGATAGACTGTACGAACACTGATCTCCAGCTTTTGCGCCAGATCAGCCGCACTTACCGGATAACGGTTGTTGCGTAAAATCTGCAAAAGTTCGAACAAACGTCCTGTACGCGCCATGGTACCTCTGTCACTTCATATACAAACAGAAAAACCCGCCAACGGCGGGTTCTTCCTCAAACACATCAAACCTATTTTTTAGGTTCCACAAAGGTAACTTCAAGGCGGCGTGCACTTGATACCGGATTCTTGATCATAGCTTCAAACGGTGTTGTTCCACCGGCTGCAATTTCGCCATCCTTCGTATCAACCACCACGAACTGCACTTCTTCATCCTGCGCATCATAAAGGGAAACGCGAATTTGCGGCACCTTCTGTGTCATTTCAGAAATATTGCCCACATCACCGGCAATCACCAGAAGATCATCATTTCCTTCCTTGCGCCGTGAGGAATGCACATCACGAATTTCCATGAGTTCGGAAAGCTTGGGTTTTAACCCCAACATTCCTTCATACTGATCATAGTAAGGAGCCGCAGCCGGATAAAACTCCAGCACATATTTTTTACCGAAATGAATACCCGCAGCAATTAACGCCAATAAGACAATCAGCCAGAAGAGGAATTTGAAGAAACCGCCTTTTTTCTTCTTTTTCTCTTTAGTGCGCACAGGGGCGGTAAAGACTTCCGGAATCGGTTCCGGGTCATCCATATCATCCAGATCGGCAATTTCTTCAATATCTGCCTTGCTGTACATAGATTCGGCCATGGATTCCATCGGCTCTATATCGTCATCACCGAAAATCTCATCGAGCTCTTCATCACTCGGCATATCATCATCGTCGAACCTGTCGCTACCGGAAACCAAAGATGGTTCCGGCTCCGGTTCCATACTTAACGTTGCTTCCGCTTCAAAGTCTGGTTCCACCATCGGCTCTGGTTCCGGCTCAGGCATAGGGGCCGGTTCGGGTTCTGGCATAGGGGCAGGTTCAGGCATGGGCGGAGGCGGCGGTGGCGCATCCGTTATTTCATGTTCATCCAGTTCCAATAAGCTGTCTTCGTAAGGGTGCTGTTCCCAGACGTTGCCACATTTGGCACAACGAAGCGTGCGCCCATGCTCACCCAATGCGGCGATTGGCACAGAATAATGGGCCGAACAATTTGGACAACTAATAATCATAAGATCACCCAACTACAACCTAAGTCCTTATTCTTTATAGGCGTTTCTTTTAGGCTAGGCAAGCCTGCCCAACACCTAAAAAAACGTGTTAGCATCCACTTTAATACATTATATGTGAATAAGGTCTTAACGAAGGCTTCAAGAATGCGTAAAAAGGGGGGACGTACGAATCTTGACCGGGATGAAGCCACTTGCAGATCGTTAAACTGGAAAATGTCGGGTTGCGCTACGGTGTCGGGCCGGAAGTCTTGCGCGATGTTTCCCTTTCTCTAGAAGACAGCACCTTTCATTTCCTCACCGGCCCCAGCGGGGCTGGTAAATCTTCCTTGCTTAAACTGCTTTATCTGGCTCATCGCCCCACACGCGGGTTGATTTCCCTGTTCGGCCACGATATCGCCACCACATCGCGCACCAAACTCCCTGCCCTGCGCCGGGAAATTGGCGTGGTTTTTCAGGAATTTCGCCTGCTGGACCATCTTTCCACCTTCGATAATGTGGCCCTGCCCATGCGGGTCGCCAATGTGCATGAAAAAGACATTCGCAAACATGTCACCGAACTGCTTTCCTGGGTTGGGCTGAAAGAACATATGGGCGCGCGCCCTAGCACGCTTTCAGGCGGGCAGCAACAACGCGTTGCATTGGCACGGGCCGTTATCACCCGACCCCGCCTGTTGCTGGCCGATGAACCCACCGGCAATGTGGATGACAAGCTGGCGATCCGCCTGCTGCACCTCATGGAAGAACTCAATAAACTGGGCACCACCATTGTCATGGCAACCCACAATGAAGGGCTTGTGCGCCAGTTCGGTCACCCGCGCATCTGCATTGAAGATGGCCGGGTAGAACAAATGGGCCCCTTGCGCCCTGCCAGCAGACGCGGCGGTATACGCATGGAAGGCAAAGTGTCATGAGCCTGTTTTCCCTAACTCATCACAAAGACCTGCCGCTTGATAAAGACCCGGGCACCCGTTTCCTGCCTTGGTTAATCGCCTTTATGGTTTATCTGGCCGCCCTCAGCGTTGTTGCAACCTCCATCATGCAATCGGTCAGTGCGCGCTGGGAACGTGGTGTCAGCGATACATTGACGGTGCAAATTCCACCGGGGCAAAGTGTCAAACAAGACCAGATGCAAATTGAAGGCATCCTTAAAATCCTGCGGGAACACCCAGCTATTGTTCTGGCCGAACCCATGGGTAAGGATCAGGTCTATAAACTGCTGGAACCCTGGCTTGGCGATGGGGCCATGCTGGATGAAATGCCCCTGCCCCACCTGATTGATGTTTCCCTGCGCCATGGTCAGGAGATTGACACACCGGCGCTGGCAACCGAACTGAACCGCATTGCCCCCGGAGCAACATTGGATGACCACCGCATCTGGCTGGACCGTCTGATCCGCATGAGCCGTACACTGGAATGGGGGGCCTATATCGTGCTTGCCCTGATTTCGCTGGCTGCAATCGGGACCGTCTTTTTTGTTACCCGCACGGGGCTGGCAATCCATCATGACGTCATTGAGGTTCTACACCTGATCGGTGCACAGGATACCTACATCGCCCGCCAGTTTGCTGAACATTCCATGGGGCTGGGCTTTCGCGGTGGCCTGCTGGGACTGGCCGCCGCCGGGCCGACCTTCGGCGGTTTCGCCTATCTTTATCGTCAGGTTGACAGCGCGCTTCTCCCGCAGATCGATATTACGCTTGTCCAATGGATTGCTGTTCTCGGCCTGCCTGTTGTTGCCGCTGCCATGGGGTATCTGACTGCCCGTTCCGCCGTCTTGCGCACCTTGCAAAAAATGGTCTAGGCATGGGACGTTTTTTACCACAGAAAAAACGCCGCCTCTTTGGCCCGCTTGCCATTTTTTTGATGGTTGTTCTTGCTATCTGGCTCGGCGGTTTTCTGGCTTTTACCAATCTGGTCCCCACACGGGTTCTTGACCCGGACAGCCCGACAGACGGGATCGTCGTTTTAACCGGCGGTACCGAACGGCTCAATACAGGGCTAACCTTGCTCGCCAGCCACAGGGCCGGGAAACTGTTGATCTCCGGCGTCTATCACGGCGTGGAACTGGAGGAATTGCTTGCTCTTTCCAAACGCTCCCCTCAGGAATTGGAATGTTGCATTGACATCGGCCATCAGGCTGACGATACCAGAGGCAATGCCCGGGAAACCGCCCGGTGGGTCAAGAAGCGCAAATTTACCTCACTCAGGCTGGTAACGGCCAATTATCATATGCCGCGCAGCCTGCTTGAATTTACCAACCTCATGCCCGAAACACGGATCATCGCGCATCCTGTTTTCCCTTCCCATGTCAAAGTGGATCACTGGTGGCGCTGGCCGGGCACGGCTGCCCTGCTGCTTGGTGAATATAACAAATACCTGCTTGTCTGGTTACGTCAGGAACTGGCCCGCCTGACAGATTTAGAGATACTGAAATGAAATATATCCGTTCCCTCATATTTAATATCTACCTCTTCGGCGGCACCGGCATCATCGCCCTTATTCTGCTGATTCTGTTGCCGTTTTCTTCACAGGAAATGCGCAAAGGTTCCCAGTTCTGGACCCGCTTTATTATGTTTGGCATGCGCCATATCATCGGCATTACCTTTGAAGTGCGCGGGGCGGAAAACCTGCCGGAAAACGGGGCCATCATCGCATGCAAACATCAGTCGGCCTGGGATACGGCCATCTTTGTCAACATGCGCATTTCCACGGCCTATATCCTGAAAAAGGAATTGCTCAAAATTCCCTTTTACGGTTGGTACGTCCACCGCGCAGGTCATATTGCTGTTGACCGCAATGCCGGTGCCAGTGCTTTAAAAAATATGGTCAGCGATGTGAAAGCCGCTTTGGCAAAAGGAAGAAACATTGTCATCTTCCCCGAAGGTACACGTTCCTCCCCCGGTGAGCCGGGTACCTATCACCCCGGTGTCGCCGCCATCTACTCTCAGACAAACTTGCCGGTCATCCCGGTTGCCCTGAATTCAGGGCTTTATTGGGGGCGGCGCAGCTTTGTCAAAACACCGGGTAAAATCATCATGGAAATCATGCCACCGATTGAACCCGGCCTGAAACGGCGTGACTTCATGGCCCACCTTCAAACAACAATTGAAAACAAAACAACCGAACTGGAAGAAGAAGGTTTAAAAACCTTGAAAGAAGGAGAAGCATAAAATGGGTTTGATCCTTGTAGGATGCGGAAAAATGGGCGGGGCCATGCTGGAAGGCTGGCTTGAACAAGGCGTTCCCCCAGAAAGCATCCGTATTGTTGAGCAAAATGCAGAACATGCACAGGCCCTGCGCGACACACATGATATTGTGGTTGTGGAAAATCCCACCGATATTGAAGAAGGCTTCCCGGCAAGTGTGGTCATTCTGGCTGTCAAACCGCAGGTGATGGAAGCAGCATTGGAAAGTTGCAAATCCTTTGTGGAGCGCAGTACTTTCCTATCCATCGCGGCAGGAAAAACCATTGCTTTTTTTGAACAGCACCTTGGCAACAAAGCGCGCATCATCCGTGTCATGCCCAACACACCGGCGGCGGTTCGTCGTGGGATCAGCGTGGCCTGTGCAAATGTTAATGTCTCAGGTGAGACCAAAGAGTATTGTACAACACTTCTGGAAGCCATCGGTGAAGTCTGCTGGGTTGAAGATGAAAACCTGATGGACCCGGTCACCGCCGTTTCGGGTTCCGGCCCGGCCTATGTCTTCTTCATGACGGAATGTCTGACACAAGCAGGCATCAAAGCCGGACTGGATGCAGAACTGGCCACCAAACTGGCACGTGCCACCGTATCCGGTGCCGGTGAATTAATGCGTCAAAGCGCAACGGATGCCAGCCAGCTTCGCATCAATGTGACTTCTCCGGGTGGAACAACACAGGCTGCTTTAGAGGTTTTAATGGCCGATAACGGATGGGCACCTATTATGGATAAAGCCATAGCTTCTGCTACTAAAAGATCTAAGGAGTTGGCTGATTAAAGGTAAAAATGCTGCACTTGTAACAGAACTGTAAAGTCATTTATTTTACAATAAATACAATATGTTAAATATATTTCGATGAGGCTTTTGAGATAATTTTTCAATATTTTTTGTGCAGTGCACAAAAACCCCTTGACTCGTACAGATATTTCACACATATTGCTTACAGAAAATTTGCAGTGCAGCAACCTTTTACCTCTTGGAGTATATCTCATGACCGCAGCCAAAAAATCTACTGCTCAAGCCAACCCGTTTGCTTTTGACCCGACCAAAATGTTTGGCGATTTCGACCCGTCCAAACTGATGGGTGAATTCGACCCGAAAAAATTCATGGGCGATTTTTCCAAAGCTTTCTCCGAATATAAAATCCCGGGTGTAGACGGTAACGTCATTCTGGAAAGCCAGAAGAAAAACATCGAAGCCCTCGCCCAAGCCAACAAAGTTGCGCTGGAAGGCATGCAGGCCGTTTTCAAACGTCAGGCTGAAATCCTCGGTCAGGCTATGGAAGAAATGCAAACCATCTTCAAAGACCTGTCTGCTGTTGGTGAACCGCAGGACAAAGTGGCTCAACAAACTGAGCTTCTGAAAGATGCTGTTGAAAAAGCGCTGGCTAACATGCGTGAACTGGCTGAAATGAGCGGCAAGTCCAACAATGAAGCTTTCGAAACAATCCATGCCCGTTTCACTGAGTCTCTGGACGAAGTGAAAGAGCAGGTTCTCAAGCTCAAAAAATAATAAACCTTTCCCCTTAAGTCTGGTTTAGTAAGAAAGAGACCGTTCGCAAATGTGCAAGCGGTCTCTTTTCTTTTCGCGCCTGCAAAAGCTTTGCTTGACAAACGGGTGCAAACAGCAGATATAGGGCCCGAACGAACTTCCGTGCGTGCTTAAGTTAATGCACGTGCCCTTTCTGATAAGAAGCCAGAAACTGGCTTTGAAGGTCACGTTTTCCTTGCCCCGATATGGGCATCATGTGCGGATTATTTATATTGTCGTTGAAAAAAGCATTGAGACGACATCAACACATGATGCGATTAGGAAACTGACGTGACCACATTTGATATGCTTGGCCTTGCCAAGCCGTTGCTCGACGCCGTCCAGAAACAAGGCTTTTCTGAGCCCACACAAATTCAAAACATTGCCATTCCCCACCTGATGAACGGCCATGACCTGATGGGTCTGGCACAAACTGGTGGTGGTAAAACAGCAGCCTTTTTGCTGCCGCTTCTCAACCAGCTTCTGGAAGAAAACGAAAAAACCGTTCCGGCCAAACCGCGTTGCGTCATTCTGGCCCCGACACGCGAACTGGCCCAACAGATCGGCGTTGCCATCCGTTCCTTCACCCGAGGAATGAAAATTTTTCATACTGTTATTTTCGGCGGCTCCCCAATGAAGCCGCAATTTCAGCAACTGCAACGTGGTGTTCATATCGTGGTGGCTACACCGGGCCGCCTGATGGACCATATGGAACGCGGTTCTGTTAAATTCGATCAGGTTCATACCTTCATTCTGGATGAAGCCGATCGCATGCTGGATATGGGCTTTATCCATGATGTGAAGAAAGTTTCTGCCGCCATGCCGGAAGAAAAACAGACCATCATGTTTTCAGCCACCATGTCCAAAGGTGTGCGCGCCCTTGCCAACGGCATTCTGGTCAAACCGAAAATGGTAGAAGCTGCACGTGAAAATACCGTGGCTGAAACCATTGACCACCGCGTTCTGCATATGAAGCAGAAAGACAAGCCCAAACTGCTGGCCCATCTGCTGGATGACCCGACCCTGAAAAAAGTGTTGATCTTCACCCGCACCAAGGCCATGGCGGACCGCCTCAACGATAACCTCAAAGAACGTGGTCATAAGTCAGACGCCATCCATGGGGACCGCCAGCAAGGCGTTCGCCAGCGTGTGCTGCGTGCCTTCAGAAACGGTGACATCGAATTTCTCGTTGCCACCGATGTAGCCGCACGCGGAATTGACGTTTCAGATATCTCCCACGTCATCAACTACGATATGCCGCTGGAAGGCGATTCATACGTTCACCGTATCGGTCGCACAGGGCGTGCCGGGCAAAGTGGTATGGCGCTGTCTTTCTGTACAGACGGGGAAAGTGACCTGCTCAACGATATCGAACGTACCATTAAACAGCGTGTCGATGTGTTTTCCGATCACCCCTTCCATCAGGACCCGCTGCCCTTTAAAGCCGGGGGCAACAACAAAGGCAAACCGCGTCGCTTCGGTGGTGGTGGAAACGGGAACGGGAATGGTAATCGTAAAAAACCCGCAGGCAGTTTCCGCAAAAAAACAAATGCCAAGCCTCAAGGTGCCAACCCCCAAGGTAAAGGCAGAGCCAACCCGGGCATGAAAAAAGCCAAACCGTTTAAAAAGAACCGCCGCGCGGCTTAAGCCTGCACAACGGTTATGACCTAACTTGCAAAAGCCTGTTGCTGTCGCACCATCTTGGGGCGATAGGACAGGCTTTCTGCTATATGCTCGGCTTTAACCTTTTCACTCTCAGCCAAATCCGCAATCGTACGCGCCACCCGCAAAACCCGGTGATACCCCCGTGCGGAAAGTTTCAGCTTGCCTGTTGCTTCTACCAACAAATTCTGTCCGGCCTTATCCGGTTCGGTAATACGCAATAACAATTCACCATCGGCCTCGGCATTGGTGCGCAAGCCTGCTGTTTGATAGCGTTCCTTCTGCACCATTCGTGCACTCAGCACACGGGCGCGCACCTCTTTGCTCCCTTCCTCAGAAGGCGGTAAATGTAAATCAGCCGGTGACACCGGTGGCACATCCAGATGCAGGTCTATGCGGTCCAGCAAAGGACCGGAGATTTTATCTCGATAACTTTCCGCACATTTCGGGGCACGCGAACAGGCCAGTGCGGCATCATCCAAATGCCCGCACCTACACGGGTTCATCGCCGCAATCAACTGAACACGCGCGGGGTAAGAGACATGGGCATTGGCACGTGCAATTTCAGCACGCCCCGTCTCCAGCGGTTGACGCAAAGCTTCCAGCGTGGGGCGGTTATATTCCGGCAACTCATCCAGAAACAATACGCCAAGATGAGCCAGTGAAACTTCACCGGGGCGTACCCGATGGCCCCCGCCAACCAATGCAGGCATAGAGGCAGAATGGTGCGGGTCCCTGAACGGGCGTTCCACCATCAAACCACCTTGCGGCAAGGTGCCCGCAATGGAATGGATCATGGAAACTTCCAGCGCCTCGTGCGCATCCAGCGGCGGCAGGATGGCGGGCAGGCGCCGCGCCAACATGGACTTGCCCGCACCGGGTGGGCCGCACAGCAGCAGGTTATGATTTCCGGCGGCTGCAATTTCCAACGCCCGTTTGGCTGTTTCCTGCCCACGGATGTCGCGTAAGTCCAAGCCCTTGCCCTGTGTTGCAATCTGCCCTTTTTGCGCAATCGGTCGGTTGAGAATTTGCCTGCCCTTGAAATGGTTCACCAGTTCCAGCAGATCATGCGGGGCCAGCACATCCAGATCCCCCGCCCAGACAGCCTCCCCACCCTGCGGCTTGGGGCATAGGATATTACGCCCCTTGACCTGTGCATGAATGGCTGCGGGCAAGACACCTGTGACCGGAGAAATACGTCCATCCAAGGCAAGCTCTCCCAACACGATAAAGGGGAAAAGTTCCTCTTCCGAAATCACGCCCATGGCGGCCAACAGACCAAGGGCGATGGGCAGGTCAAAATGCGAGCCTTCCTTGGCAAGATCGGCTGGCGATAGATTGACCGTAATCCGCTTGGGTGGCAACGACAACCCCAAAGCCGTCAAAGCTGCGCGCACCCTTTCACGCGCCTCCGACACCGCCTTATCCGCCAGCCCGACGATATTAAGCGCAGGCAGACCTGAGGCAATCGAGACCTGAACTTCGACCTCAATCACGTCGATGCCCTGGAAAGTGACTGTTGTGATCCGTGCTGTCATCCTGCGCCCTTTCAATGCAAATACAACCGTCATGCTGGACCTGATCCAGCATCCATCTGGATTCTGGCCTACGTCAGAATGACGAAGTGAGCTATGAAAGGGCTTGGAAGATTTCTTATTTCTTCATCATCGCGATCATTTTTTCGACCGCTGCCATATGTTCGTCGGAATTATGGCACATGCCCTGAAAACAGGCGCAAAGGTCCAGAAAGTCCGGCAATTCCATACGTTGACCCATTTTCATTAACCGTTTGGTAAAGCGTAACGCCTGTGAAGGCTTGGCAGCCATTTCTTTGGCCAGTTCGCCTGCCCGGTTCATCAATTGGTCCGGTTCCACCACATCCAATACAACGCCGATTTCCTTGGCTTCATCCGCGCCGATCACCCGGCCGGTAAAGGTCAGTTCTGCCGCTTTTTGATAACCGATCAGGCGTTGCAGAAAATAGGCCCCGCCGTCACCGGGGATGATGCCCAGATTCACAAAGGTTTCACCGAACTTTGCTTTGGTCGAGGCAATGCGGATATCCGCCATATTGGCCAGATCAAAACCCGCCCCCACAGCTGGTCCATTGACCGCCGCAATGATCGGTACTTCGCATTTGTTCATCACCACCGGAATGCGCTGAATGCCTTGGCGATAGCGTGTTTGAACTTCCTCTACATCGCCTGCGAAATCACCACCACGTTCCTGCATATCCTTGACATTACCCCCGGCAGAAAAAGCCGAGCCATCCCCGGTGATAATCAGAACGGAAACATCATCAGCTGCCTTATTCACCCATTCAACAGTATCAATGATATCGTCAATCAGGGTTGTCCCGGTCAGTGCATTGCGCACATCGTTGCGCATGAAAGTCAGGGTTGCAACACGATCGGACAATTCCAGATTTGCATCGGACAAGGTGGGCAGGTCAGTCATGACAATATCCTTTTACATTAAAAAAAATGCGGCCATTTCAGTCGGGGGACGTCAAAGGGCCGCATCTAGTTTTCCTCACACCTCTAGGGAGTGCAAGAGTCTTTTCAGATAAAACTCTTATAACAAATGTTCGTCGTGCGAACATCATAACAATTGTAAAGAAATGTTAGTTTTTCTCACAAGCAATCCTGACGGGCGACTTATTGTGTAATGGTCTGAGATGTGAGTTCTGCGAATTTATTGTAAAGCCATTCCATACGCGTACCATCCAGACCACCGATTAAACCGCCGGCACCATAGGAGGCATCCACATCGAACTTGGAAATCAGGTTGTTCTTTTCATCCAGAAGGCTAACCGTTCCGGCTAGGGAATCTGTACCGGCAAGGAAGCCAAACATAACGGCAGCGCCTTGGGAACGAAGGCGCACATTTTTAATGTCCACACGGATTGTTTTGGCTGATGAAGTGTCCACCAATCCTTTTTCCTTCAAGGCATTTTCCAATGCCGTTTGGAAAGCTTGCTGGTCAAAAATCTTTTCTTCAGACATGGTTGCCTGATTTGTGGAAATCTGGATTTCGTTATATTTTTCATTTTGATAGTTGTAATTACTGGTCTGCGGCATTTGTGTTACCGTGCCGGAACAGGCCCCCAGAAACCCGACAACGACCAAGGAACCGATCATTTTAAAAATATGCATATTTCACCTACCCTTATTTAAGGTTAGGGAAATTATACGTATATATACGTAAAGTAAATATCAAAAATCCAGATCGGCATAATGGCGTGCAGGCTGAATGCCGGAAACCGTGTCTTTCAAAATATCACGCATGCTGGGGCGGGATTTGAAACGGGCATACCAGTCATGTGCACCGGGATGGTCCGCCCAGGGAATATCCCCTAAATAATCGATTGCAGAAATATGGGCCGCAGCCGCCATATCGGCCAGAGACAGGTTCGGCCCCGCCAGCCAGTTGCGCTGTTCACTCAAATAGGCAATGTAGTCCAGATGATAATGCACATTCTGCTTCCCGGCACGAATGGCGGAAGAATTGGGCGTCGCCCCGGCCAAAAAACGTTTTTTGATTTTTTCCCCGACCAGATTATTGGTCACTTCAGTGGCAAATTTCTTATCAAACCAGGCCACAAGGCGGCGTACTTCTGCACGTTGGTCGCCATCGTGGCCCAGAAAGTTTGTTTCCGGGTAGACTTCTTCAAGGTATTCGCAAATGGCAACGTCATCCCACAAAGGACGCCCTTCCGGTTCTATCAGAACAGGAACCTCTCCGGCCGGATTAAGCGCCAGAAAGGTTTCGCGCCTTTCCCAGACCGGTTCGACCACACAGGTAAATTCAAGCTTTTTTTCCGCTAGAAGAAGTCGAACTTTGCGCGACAACGGATCGAAAGGCAGATGATAAAGACGTCTCATAGTTACTCTTTGTATGCACTGCAACAGGCATAGTGGCATACCCAATTTTGCAATGATTTTAAAGAGAAAACATCTCATGACCCAGTATTTGAAACTTTTATGCCCAAAAAAAGGGGGCGCGCCCGAAAGCTGCGCCCCAAGTCTTGGTTAGGGATGAATACTGTTTCCAGTATTCTATTGAGACCGCCGTAGCGGGCCCAAGCAAGCAAGTCACGAGAGATATGTAACTTGTGCCATTTTACACACTATTGTGTGAATCTTGTTGATATAGATCAGGCTGTCTTTTTGGCAATGCTTTCACGCGTAATCGGAACATCAAGTTTTGCAACCATTTCCTTGGGCACCACTTGCCAGACTTTACCTTTCTCCAGATCCCAATCCTGCAAAACCTGTTCTGCATATTGGGAATGCGTTTCCTTAACATGTTCACGGATCAGACCTTTGACCAGATCTTCATAATGATCTACTTCAATGCGTTGCCAGATCACATTTTCCGGGTTCACACGATGTTCAAACGTTCCGTGGGCATCATAGACAAAGGCCATGCCACCGGTGAAGCCAGCCCCGAAGTTGGCGCCGACTTCGCCCAGAACAACCACGGTTCCGCCGGTCATATATTCGCAACCGTTGGAGCCAATGCCTTCAACAACAGCTGTCGCACCGGAGTTACGAACCGCAAAGCGTTCCCCACCCTGACCGGACGCAAACAATTTACCGGCTGTTGCCCCATAAAGGCAGGTGTTGCCGACAATGGTGTTTTCATTGGATTTCAGCGGTGAAGAAACCATCGGGCGCACAACAATGGTCCCGCCGGACAGGCCTTTACCCACATAATCGTTGGAGTCGCCGAAGATTTCCAGTTTCAGGCCCTGAACAATAAAGGCCCCCAAGGAGTTCCCCGCAGAACCGCGCATGCGAACCGTCAGATGGTCCGGCTCCAGCCCCGTCATCCCATATTTACGGGTAATAATGGAACTGGTGCGTGTCCCAACAGAACGATGCGTATTCTTGATGGTGTAGAAAAGTTGCATTTTCTCGCCACCTTCAAGGGCGTTACGCGCATCCTTGATGATCTGCGCATCCAGCGTATCGGGAACGGGGTTACGTTCCGTCAGGGTGCAGAAGCGCGGAGCATCCCCTGTATCGGCTTGCGCCAACAGCGGGTTAAGGTCAAGGTCATCCAGATTTTCACGACCACGGCCCACCTGAGCCAGCAGGTCGGAACGCCCAATGACATCTTCCAGTTTTTCATAACCGAGAGAGGACAGAATTTCGGTCACTTCTTCGGCAATGAAGGTAAACAGGTTGACCACCTTGGCCGCAGAACCGGTAAATTTCTTGCGCAGTTCCGGGTCCTGCGTACAAACGCCGACCGGGCAGGTATTGGAATGACACTGGCGCACCATGATACAGCCCATGGCGATCAGGGATGTTGTTCCAATGCCGAATTCCTCAGCACCCAGCATGGCAGCAATCACCACATCGCGACCAGTGCGGAAACCACCATCGGTACGCAATTTCACGCGGTGACGCAATTTGTTCAGCGTCAGCACCTGATTGATTTCAGACAGGCCCATCTCCCACGGCAGACCGGCATATTTAATGGAAGACTGCGGCGATGCGCCCGTCCCGCCATCATAACCGGAAATATGGATGGTATCTGCACCCGCTTTTGCCACACCGGCAGCCACAGTGCCAACGCCGGAGCGTGCCACCAGTTTCACACAGACGCGCGCATCCGGGTTGATCTGTTTCAAATCATAGATCAACTGGGCCAGGTCCTCGATCGAATAGATATCATGGTGCGGCGGCGGTGAAATCAAAGTCACACCCGGTGTGGAATGGCGCAGCTTGGCAATTTCCAGCGAAACCTTGAAGCCCGGCAATTGCCCGCCTTCCCCCGGTTTCGCCCCTTGGGCCACCTTGATTTCCAGTTCCTGACAATTGTTGAGATATTCAGCCGTGACACCGAAACGACCGGAAGCCACCTGCTTGACCGCAGAATTGGCATTATCGCCATTGGCACGTGGTTTGAAACGTTCGCGGTCTTCCCCGCCTTCACCGGAGTTGGATTTCGCCCCGATGCGGTTCATGGCAATCGCCAGTGTTTCATGTGCTTCGCGAGACAGTGCACCTACAGAAATTGCGGGCGCACACAGGCGACGACGAATTTCGGTAATGGATTCCACACAATCCACAGAAATCGGTTCCCGGTCAGACTGGAAGTCCAGCAGGTCACGCAGCATCATCGGCTTGCGGCCATTCACCCCATCGGCATATTCCTTGTATTTGGAATAGCTTTCTGTCGCCACGGCTTCCTGCAAAGTGTGGATCAACATCGGGTCATGAGCATGGCGTTCACCATTGGCGCGGTAACGGTAGAACCCGCCCTGTGCCAAAGGTGATGTTTCCGTATAGGCTTTTTCATGCATCTCAAGAATTTTATCCTCAAGACCTTTCAAACCGATGCCGGAAATACGTGATGTCATGCCGGGGAAGAATTCAGCCACAACAGAGCGTGACAGGCCTACAGATTCAAACGCATAGCCGCCACGGTACGAACTGATCACCCCAATGCCCATTTTGGACATGGTTTTCAACAGGCCCTTGTTGATGGCTTTCTTGTAGTTTTCAACAGCCTTTTCAAAGCTGATATCACCGTAGATGCCTTTGGCATGCTGTTGAGCAATAGCTTCTTCGGTCATGTAAGCGTTGACCGTTGTCGCACCAACACCAACCAGAACGGCGAAATATTGTACATCCAGTGCTTCAGCCGAACGCACGTTCAAAGAAGTGAAAGTGCGCAGTTGCTGGCGCACCAGATAGCTGTGCACGCCCCCGGCAGCCAAAATCATCGGGATCGGCGCCTTATCGGTCGAGACATGTTCGTCTGTCAGAATGATATGTTTTTTACCACCGCGAACCGCCATTTCCGCTTCATGACGAATGCGTTCAATGGATTCACGCAAGGTTTCCTTGCCGGAGTTGAACGTACAGTCAATTTCAACCGCATCATTGCCGAGATATTTTTTCAGGGCATGGAATTCTGTCGACGTCAGGAAAGGTGATTCCAGCTGAATCACTTCGCACTGGTCCGGGCTTTCATCCAGCACGTTGCCCAGATTCGACAAACGGGTGCGCAAAGACATCACGCGGGTTTCGCGCAAGCTGTCAATCGGCGGGTTTGTCACCTGAGAAAAGGCCTGACGGAAGAAATGGTGCAGGCCGCGATATTTGTCGCTGAGAACGGCTTGTGGCGTATCATCGCCCATGGAACCGGTTGCTTCCTGCCCGGTTTCCACCATCGGGCGCAAAATCAGTTCCATATCCTCTTCGGTAAAACCAAACAATTGTTGCTGTTTCAGCAGGTCCTCATCAGACGGGTTGACCGGCTTGGGTGAATCCGTCTTCAGGATCTGGTCCACCTTGACAATGTTTTGCACCCAATCCCCAAAGGGTTTGCGCGCAGCCGCCCAGTCTTTCAGCTCACCATCATTATAGAATTTGCCTTCGCGAAGATCGACACCGATCATACCGCCCGGGCGCAGGTGGCCTTTTTGAATGACTTTGGCTTCATCAATTTCAGACATGCCGGTTTCAGAACCCACCAGCAAAATACCGTCACCTGTGATGGTATAGCGCAAGGGGCGCAAACCGTTACGGTCCAACCCGGCGACAATCCATTGACCATCGGTGCCGCAGACAGCTGCCGGACCATCCCATGGTTCCATGACGGAATTGCAATAGGAGAACAGGTCTTCATGCTCTTTCGGCATCAACGCGTTTTGACCGATTGATTCAGGCACCATCAGGGCTTTCACCGCCGGGGCCGGACGACCGGCACGCACCAAGACTTCCCACACCGCATCAAGCGCGGCAGAGTCAGACGAACCATTGGCAATCAACGGCTTGATATCTTCAATATGAGCACCGAACACGGGCGAAGCCATGCAGGTTTCATGTGCCTTGGTCCAGTTCTGATTCCCGGTCAGGGTATTGATCTCACCATTGTGCGCAATCATGCGGAACGGTTGGGCCAAACGCCATTGCGGAAAGGTGTTTGTAGAATAACGCTGGTGATAAATCGCAAAGTTCGACACAAACAGTTCATCGTTCAGGTCCGGATAGAATTCGGTGATCTCCCCAGCCATAAACATGCCTTTGTAGATCACGCTCCGGCAAGATAATGAGCAAAAATAAAATTCCGTCAGGTTCTCGGACAGACACTGATTTTCAATCCGACGACGAATGATATAAAGATCATTTTCAAAATCGTCGTTTGCCTTGCCAAGGGTATTGGCAATCATGATCTGTTCAATTTCCGGACGGGTGGCATTTGCCTTTTCCCCGATGACTTCAATATTCACCGGTACCTGACGCCAACCATAAATACGATAGCCGAATTTCAGAACTTCAGCTTCTACGATACAACGGCAACGTTCCTGTGCCCCGAAATCCGTTTTCGGCAGAAAGACCATGCCGACAGCCAGCGCGTTTTCTTCCGGTTCATGCCCGGTGCGGCGAATGTGGCGTTTGAAGAATTCCTGCGGAATTTGCACATGGATCCCGGCGCCATCACCTGTTTTCCCATCGGCATCAACCGCACCACGGTGGTCCAGCGCACGGGTTGCCTGAAAGGCATGGCGCAGAACTTCACGATTGGGCTGGCCGTCAATGGACGCCACCAGACCAACACCACAGTTGTCGCGCTCGAAAGACGGATCATACATGCCGTTTTCAGCCAGAAAACGAGCCGCACGTTGATATTCGGATACGTAATTATTTGTCATCTTTTTCTCCTGCCCTTTTCTTATTCGGCAGCTTGAGGTGCTGCGGCCTGAGCACGCAAATATTTATGAATGGCATCGGATGCATCGCGCGCATCCTTGATACAGCTAACAACCAGAGAGGCGCCGCGCTCAATATCACCGGCGGCAAAAACACCATCCAGATTGGTCATCCAGTTTTCCTGCCCCACTTCAACAGTGCCCCAACGGGTCACAGCCAGTTCCGGCTCGCCAAACAGGGTCGGGATATTTTCCGGCTCGAAACCCAGCGCTTCAATCACCATATCGGCATCAAGTTCAAATTCTGAACCTTCAATTTCCTTGACGCTTTGACGCCCGGAACCGTCAGCAACCCCCAGATGCATGGCAATGGCTTCCACCTTTTGAACCTTGCCCAACCCCTTGAAGGATTTCGGGGCAGACAGCCATTCAAACGAAACACCTTCATTTTCGGCGTTTTCCACTTCGCGCTGCGAACCGGGCATATTGGTCCGGTCACGGCGATAAAGACAGGTAACGGACTTGGCACCTTGGCGAATGGAGGTACGCACACAGTCCATGGCCGTATCGCCCCCGCCGATTACAACAACATTTTTGCCGTCTGCATTCAATGTGCCGTTATCAAATTCTTCTACCTTGTCCCCAAAGCCCTTTTTATTGGATGCGGTCAGGAAGTACATCGCCGGGAAAATATTTTCCAAGTCAGAGCCCGGGACTTCAAGCTTGCGCCCGGCATAAACACCAACCGCAATCAGAACCGCGTCATGTTTTTCGCGCAGTTCTTTCAAGGATGCATCACGACCAACTTCAAAATTCAGGTGCAACTTCACACCGCCATCTTCCAGCAGTTTGGCACGGCGTTGGACAATTTCCTTTTCAAGCTTGAAGCCCGGAATCCCGTAGACCAACAAACCGCCAACACGGTCATGGCGATCATAAAGATGGACTTCGTAGCCTTTGCGGCGCAAACGGTCCGCTGCGGCCATACCCGCCGGACCGGCCCCGATAATGCCCACGCTTTGACCAAGTTCGCGCAAGGGCTGTGCAGGCTTGACCCAACCTTGCTCAAACGCATTGTCTGTAATGAACTTTTCAATAGAACCAATGGTCACTGCATTATGTTCGGATTGCTCCAGAACACAGATCCCTTCACAGAGGCGGTCCTGCGGACAGATGCGCCCGCAGATTTCCGGCAGGGAATTGGTTTCCTGCGAAACATGATAGGCGTCTTCCAGACGGCCCGCAGCCACAAGGCGCAACCAGTCGGGAATATTATTGTTTACCGGACATCCAACGGAACAATAGGGAATACCGCATTGTTCACAACGTGATGCCTGTTCCTGAGCTTTTTCAATGGAGAAGGGCGCATATATTTCATTAAAGTCTTTTTTGCGTTCTTCCGCAGTACGTTTATCGGGATATTGCTGCCCGATTGTGACGAACTGCATCATTTTCTCAGCCATCTGTTTCTCCAATCCCTCTTTCAACAAAGAGTCATATTTTAATCTGCTTGCGCTTTTTATAGTGGGCTCATCGCGAAATTTTCTTCGCTGCGCCACTCCCTAGCGTGTCAATTCATTGCGCAAAAATTCAACTGGCCGATCAATTCAGAATCAGACCCGATGCTCTATATGATGCAAACAGCGTCAGATATCAAGGAAAAAATCATTAATAGGGCAGCTATATTGACCTATTGATGATTTTCCGCCTGTTTTCACCATTCCCCTCCCCCACATTCTTCCCTTGCTCTTTTTCAATATAGTACCAAAATGGTACCATATTTCATTTTGGGCACAGAATCCGAACGTGATATACAAGGGTGAAATAAATAATAAGGTCATCTCCACCTGGGATATCATTGTGACAGAAATTCATATTCTTGTTCTCGCTCTTGTTCAGGGCATTACCGAATTCCTCCCCATCAGTTCATCAGGCCATCTGGTCCTTGTGCCCATTTTCGGTCATTGGCCTGACCAAGGCTTGATGATGGATGTTGCCGTTCACGTGGGCACATTGGGGGCGGTCATGATTTATTTCTGGCGCGACATCTGGTTGATGCTGCGCGGTCTTGTCCGGTTCACCAAAGGAAAAAGAGACCCCGGCGCCCGTTTGGCAGCACTGGTTATTCTGGCAACTTTGCCTGTTATTGGCGCAGGCTACCTGCTTAATCATCACATCGGCCCGGAAGTTCGCACCATTGAGGTGATCGGCTGGACAACTTTGGGATTCGGCCTGTTACTTTATATCTCGGACAAAACAGGGCTGACCATCCGCCGGGTGGAACATAGCGGTATTGCCGATGCCCTGATCATCGGCATCTCACAGTGCCTTGCCCTCATCCCCGGCACATCACGTTCCGGCATCACCATTACGGCCGCGCGTTTCCTTGGTTACGAACGTATTGATGCCGCGCGTTTTTCCATGCTGCTGTCCATCCCCACCATTATCGGTGCAGGAACCCTGAAAGGGCTGGAACTCTATCAAAGTGGAAATGCCGAACTGACCAATGATGCCTTAAGCGCAGCAGGACTGTCTTTTATTGCCGCCTTTATCGCCATTGTCGTGATGATGGCGTGGCTCAAACGCGCTTCCTACACCCCGTTTTTCGTCTACCGCCTACTGCTCGGGACCGGGTTGCTTTATCTGGCCTATTTTGCATGAAGTTTTTTACATGAGGTGAGAGGTTGAATACGACCCGAACCGAAAACTCGTTACGGCTGCTTCCTTCCGGACCTGACCGGGTTGGCGAGGAGCTCGTCCGTACCAACCTCTCAGCCCCGGCTTTTATACCCTGTCTGCATTGACTTCAAGAAAAAATGCAAAATAATCCGCAACCCAACGCAGAAAAATAGAAAACAGCTCCAAAAGAAAAAGCCCTTCAAAAAAAGAAGGGCCTTTGTCAAAAATCACAATCTCTTTGGTCTGTTTATTGTTTCACCACAAACATACCTGCCGTTCCCTTGGTCGCGCCTTCCCCCCAAGGGGCATATTGCAAATCCCACAGGAAGAAGCCCGGGTAGGCATTGTCAAAATCATAGCGGCCTTCCGTCAACGGTACAAAACGGACTGTACGTTCACCATTCGGGGCCACAATAAAGGATTTCAATAACGGCTTTTCAATCTGGGCCAGTTCATCCTTGTAATAAGATGTTGCATTGATAGAGGCAACGGATGCATTGGCAAAAAATTCACTGGCACGGAAAGAAACTGTTTTATCGTTTTCATTGACCACTTTCAACACATAGGGCTTACCCTTGTGCAAACGGACATACATAGGGTCGAACTCACCGTCTTTGTACGACACAACAATTTCCTGCGCTGTGCTCCAGTCCGCAGAACTGGCAGCTTGAGCAGAAGCATCGCTCAATGCCCCTTCATAACTTGTCGGATAAGAACGGCTATAGGCGACATCTTTGGCCGCGCAGGCCCCCAACATACCTACAGTTGCTAAGCCCATGCAAAGCCGCATCACTGTCAACTTCATCGTTTTCCCCAAATAGAATCGAGATCATTTCTTGCCTTGTTGCACCGATACTCTATCCTCAGTGTGCCGAAACAGCAATATTTTCTTGGAAAAAGGCCCTAATTATGTCCGTTGTGTCCGACGATCTGTTTTACGCCACCCCTGATTTAAACCGTCAGGCCCATTTACGGCGCCATGAAAAAGAAATCCTTGCCCTGCAAGACACGCAACAATCGCGCTATATTCTGGTGCATCAAAACCGCAACCTGTTTCGCAAGGAAGACGACTTCTTGCAACCGGCCTTTTTACCCTATTTACCTGTTTCCTCCTTCGTAGATGAGGCTCCCTGTGCCTATCTCGGCCAGTCACAAGGTGAGGAAATTTTCGTCCTCGACCTCAGTGAACATGAAGAAGAAAAGATCCTATCCTCTCTTGGTAATTCGCTTGTCTTTGAAGATTTGCGCCGGGCCGGGCCTTTGTCCCAGCGCCAACAGGCTTCCCAGATGGCTTATGCCCGTGGCTTGATGTTCTGGCACAGCCGCCACCTGTTCTGTGGTGCCTGCGGCCATGAAACCCAAAGCCGCGAAGCCGGGCATGTGCGCCACTGCCTGAACCCTGACTGTAGCCTTGACCATTTCCCCCGCACGGACCCGGCCGTCATCATGCTGGTGCATGACGGGGACACATGCCTGCTGGCGCGCCACACCCGTCTGCGGGAAGGCATGTATTCCACTTTGGCCGGTTTTCTGGAACCCGGCGAAACACTGGAACAGGCCGTTCGCCGCGAAGTCATGGAAGAAACAGGTGTGCAGGTTGGCGAAGTCCGTTATGCCGGTTCCCAACCCTGGCCTTTCCCGACTTCCCTGATGGTTGGCTTTTATGCACAGGCAGAAAGTCGTGCCATTCAACTGGATGAAGAAGAACTCAGTGATGCCCAATGGTTCAGCCGGGAAGACTTGCTGAACTTTCATGAACAGGGCAAATCTCTGCCGAGCAAAGACAGTATCGCACGGAATTTGATCGAATGCTGGCTCAGTAACACTTAATAAAGGATCGCCGCCTTCTTTCGAATCACATCCGCCATGGCTTGTGCCGCGCGGGTCAAAGAATAGTCTTTCGACCAGACAAGGCTGCATACCCGTTCTATCGGTTCCTCAATTTCCAGAGCGATCAAACGCCCTTTTTCAATATGGGTCCGGCAAGGTTCATAAGACAGGATGCTACTGCCCAGCCCCCGGCAAACAAGTTCCATATGAACAGCAAGGGATTCGGCCTCAATCACCACATTGATCGTCCGGTCAACCTTGGCCGCCCGTTTATCCAGAATATCACGCAAACCATGCTTGGGACCGGGCAGAATAAACGGTTCGTCCAGACATTCCTCAAAGCTGATGGATTGGCGGCCCTGCCAGCGCGGTTGCGGCCGGGTCATAAAAAACAGCCGTTCGGATAAAAGCGGTTCACTGCGCAGTGAAGGGCTGACGTTGCCCTCAAACAAAATGCCGATATCCAGCCGACCATTTAAAAGATTTTCCTGCAAGGCACCGCTTAACAACTGTGTAACGCGCAAACGCACATCCGGGTAGGCCTGATGAAAGTCCTCCACCACCGGGCCTGCCAGAATTTGCCCGACACTGGGCGGCAAGCCCAGACGCACCTGCCCCCTCATGCTTCCGGCGAAAACGGACATGTCCATTTTGAGGCGTTCCATCTCCTCACTTAACAGACGCGCGCGCGGCAACAGTTTTTCCCCGGCTTCACTTAGGCGAACCCCGCGCCCGGTGCGAATAAACAGCGGCGTTGCAGTATCTTCTTCCAGCATCCGCACCTGTCGGCTTAAAGCCGGTTGCGTCACATTCAGCCTTTTGGCAGCTTCCGATAAAGAACCCGTTTCAGCCACATGCAGAAAAATACGCAGTTGTTTGAGATCCATGACACCCCAAGAGATATAACAAAATCTAATATCTTTTAGAATAATATTTAAATTGGCTTATGTCACTAGAGAGGCTAAATAAAAAATACCCTCTTTGCGATGATCAGGAAATCGTCATGACCAACCAGAACACAGAACCGACAGCGATCACTTTTGTTGTACTTGCCACCATCGCGCTGGCCTTCAAAGGTGTCTTTGCCAAGTTTGCCTATAATGCAGGTATGTCTGTTGATACACTGTTGCTTCTGCGCTTTGGAATTGCTGCGCCGCTGTTCTGGGTAGGTGTTTATTTTCTGGCCAGACACACTGCCCCGTTAAACTGGGCACAATGGAAGGCCTGTATCTTTGCCGGGGCCATGTTCTTTGTCGCCACATATTGCGACTTTACAGCAATTTCCCTGATTGGCGTGAGCATTTCACGCCTCATTCTGTTTACCTTTCCCATCATCGTTATGCTGATCAATGCGGTTATGATCCGCAAAGCACCAAGCCTGCACCAATGGGGCGTTTTTTTCGTTACCTATTTGGGTATTGCCTTGGTTATGGCCCCCCACGGCCTGCAAACGCTGGCTCATTTTGACTGGACAGGGGCAGCCTGGGCAATGGGCTGCGCTGTTACATATGCAATCTATCTCATCGCCAGCCAACAGATCATGCAGACTTTGGGCTCGGTACGCTTCACCGCTGCCTCCGGCACGGTCACGATGGCCATCATGGTGGCCGTTATTCCCGTCAGCGTTGGGGTCGATAACCTGACATTCCCCGACGAAGGTGTTTTTTGGTCTGCCTGCATTGCAGTGGGATGTACCGTTATTCCTTTCTTCATGCTGTTTGAAGGCATCAAGCGTTGCGGTGCCACGCAAACAAGCCTGATCTCACTGTCCGGCCCGGTCATTACCATTTTTCTGGCATGGCTTCTGCTGGGTGAAAAATTATCTTTTGTTCAAACCTTTGGTGCCTTCCTCACAATTGCAGGTGTTGCAAGTCTGAAAAGTGCATGGGCTATCGAATATGTTCGAAAATTCTTTCAAAAGCCGAAACCCGTTTTATGAGTTTGCGCCCTAAGCCTGGTCGCTTCTGTCACTGCGGCGCAAAAAGTGGCTGACCCGCAAGGCTGGGCCAGCCATAAAACGGGTGCGGGTACGCAAAACCGGTGTATTTCTTGAATTGTTGGAACGGCTTTCACGAAAGACAATATAAAGACCGCTCAAGACAATGCCCCCAACACCAACCAGTGTTTGTTGATCCGGAAATTCATTGAAAAAAACATAGCCCAACCCCATTGCCCACACGATCTGGGAATAAAGCATGGGCGCAACGACACCGGCTTCACCGTTGCGATAGGCAATAACAATGCAGTTCATGGCAATGACCCCAAGAATGGAAAGTGCCGCCGTTGCCCCCAAATCCGCCAGGGGCATCGGCTTATAATCAAGCGGCATCAGAACCGCCATAGCTGCAAACATGCCCAGCATCGGCATAAGGACCATCACCACATCACGTTCATTACGCCCGACCTTACGCACGATGATTGCATTCAAAGACCCGCAAAACGCCCCCAACATGGCCGCCACATGCCCCATACTGAATTCCTGAGTTCCCGGACGGATCACAATCAGCACCCCGATCAACCCCATGATGACCGCAATGCCCCGGTGCAGCCCGACCCGTTCCCCCAACAAAGGCACGGATAGGATCGTGACCAACAAGGGAATGGAAAACAACATGGAATAGACCTGAGCCAGTGGCAGAACTGAAAAGGCATAAAAGACACTGCCCGCAGAAGTCAGCATGGTTCCCATACGCAAGGCTCCCCACCAGGGGTGACGCGGGCGCAAGTTGGCAACACTTGTATCACGAATCAATTGCAGGGCAATCAAGGGAAAGCCAAACAACATACTGAAAAACAGAATCTGAAACGGGCTGTAACTGGCCCCAAGATATTTCACAATCGCATCGTGACAGGAATATATGGCATATCCCAGTAAGCCAAATAAAATGCCTTTATAATTCTGTTCCATGGGCACCTGCCTCTCTCTTTACATAAGTTACCCCTTTTATGTTGCACTGCACAAACAAAAAAGCCCTGCACAATCAATGTACAGGGCTTTTGTAAATTTACAGGGAACTTACATGTTGGGATAATTCGGCCCGCCTGTGCCTTCCGGCGTTGTCCAGTTGATGTTCTGGGTCGGGTCCTTAATGTCACAGGTTTTACAGTGCAGACAGTTGGCAAAGTTGATCTGTAACTTAACATCGCCTTCTGTTGTTTCCCCTTCTTCAGCACCGACATATTCATAAACGCCAGCGGGGCAGAAGCGAACTTCCGGACCTGCGTATTTAGTCCAGTTTACAGCAACGGGAACAGACTCGTCGGCCAGTCTCAGGTGACAGGGCTGATTTTCTTCATGCGCTGTATTGGAAATAAACACGGAAGAAAGCTTATCGAAACTGACAACACCATCAGGTTTCGGATAATCAATTTTCTTCTGGGTTGAGGCAGGTTTCAGGGCTTCATGGTCCGCATGCGGATATTTCAGCGTCCAGGGTTCACGCCCCCCGGTAATGTAGGTGGTAAAGCCGGAATAAACCAAACCGCCGAAGAAGCCCCATTTGGCAAAACTCGGGCGGATGTTGCGCACTTTGTAAAGCTCATCCCACACGTAGGACTGCTTCAGGTTGGTGGCATATTGGGTCGGCTCTTTAGACACCTCTTCAGCTTCGGATGTGCAAAGATCGAAAATGGCTTTTGCCGCTTCAATCCCGGACTGCATGGCATTATGCGTTCCCTTGATTTTCGGCACATTCAACAGACCGGCAGAACAGCCCACCAGACAGCCGCCCGGGAAGGTCAGTTTCGGGATGGACTGGAAGCCGCCTTCGTTCAGGGCACGTGCACCATAGGCCACACGACGGCCACCTTCGAAAGTTTTGCGAATTTCCGGGTGCGTCTTGAAACGCTGGAATTCATCAAACGGAGACAGGTAAGGGTTCTGGTAATCCAGCCCCACCACAAAACCGACAGCCACCTGATTATCGTCCAGATGATAGAGAAAAGAACCGCCATAGGTTTTGCTATCCAGCGGCCAGCCCGTGGTGTGAACAATTTTTCCCGGCTGGGATTTTTCCGGTTCAATTTCCCACAGCTCTTTAATGCCAATACCGAAAGTCTGATGGTCGGCATCTTTTTGCAGGTCATATTTCGCCATGATTTCCTTGGCCAACGAGCCACGAACACCTTCGGCAAAAATGGTATAACGTGCATGCAATTCTACGCCGGGCTCAAAGTTCGGGCCTTCGGAACCGTCTTTTTCACGGCCCATATCACCTGTTGCAATCCCTTTAACCGAACCGTCTTCGTTATAAAGAACTTCACAAGCTGCAAAACCGGGATAAACCTCTACGCCCAATTCTTCACACTGTTCGGCCAACCAACGGCAAACGTTACCCAATGAAACAATATAATTGCCTGCATTGTGCATTTGCGGCGGTGTCGGCAATTTCTGAAAACCTGTTTGCGATAAATGTAAAAAACTATCGTCCTTGGCTTCCACATTCAGCGGTGCGCCCTTTTCTTTCCAGTCAGGGAACAGCTCACTTAAAGGACCCGTTTCAATGACCGCACCAGACAGAATATGCGCGCCAACTTCGGAACCCTTTTCAACAACACAGACCGTCAGTTCTTTTTCACTTTCCTGTGCCAGTTGGCTAAGCTTGATTGCCGCAGAAAGGCCGGACGGCCCACCACCAACAATCACAACATCAAATTCCATGGATTCACGTTCCATAGTCCGGCTTCCTTCCCTTATATTTCTTAGACAGTGAACTGTTCACATGGCGAACATGAATATCACCTTTACGCATTGCAACAATAGAAAAAATGTATGATTTTGTGAACCTTTCTATTCAAATATCTCTTTTTTTGCTAACCATTCATTATGAATCAGCATTCTGACAGACATTTTAACGATCCGATGAGCCCTGAAACCCTGCTGCAATGGTATGTGGAGATGGGTGTGGGCGAGTGTATTGACAACGAATCCGTTGACCGCTACGCCGCCAGTGCTGCACTGCGCAAGAAACAAACTCCGGCAAATCCCCCTGCCCCCGGCCAGTCTGCGCCCTCTTTTACCCAACCGGCCCCCCAGCAAGCGCCACAGCAGGTTCAAGCCACCGATGAAATGGTGCAAACGGCCGTAGAAATGGCACGCGCAGCCCAAAACGTTGATCAATTGCGCGAAGCCGTTCTTGCCTTTGAAGGATGCCCTTTGAAAAAGACAGCCATGAACACGGTTTTTGCAGACGGTAACCCGAAAGCTGAAATTATGTTCATCGGCGAAGCCCCCGGTGCTGATGAGGACCGACAGGGCGTTCCTTTTGTCGGGGCCAGCGGTAAGCTGCTGGACCGCATGTTACAGGCTTGCGGTCTGGAAGAGGAAGAAGGCCAGCGTGATAAAATCTATATTTCAAATGTCCTGTTCTGGCGCCCCCCGGGAAACCGCAACCCGACTCTGAGTGAAATCTCTCTCTGCCTTCCTTTTGTGGAACGTCATATTGAACTGGTGGACCCCAAAATGATCGTGCTTCTGGGCGGGGCAGCCGCCAAGGCCGTGCTGGGACAACATGAAGGTATTTCTCGCCTGCGCGGGCGCTGGTTTACCCATTCCACCCCCGGTCTGTCTCATCCGATTGCGGCAACAGCGCTTTTCCACCCTGCCTATCTGCTGAGATCCCCTGCACAAAAAAGACGGGCATGGAGCGACCTGCTTGCAATCGTTGAAAAACTCGAGACGCTTTAAAAAAGCAGCATAAACTTGCGATTTTCTTAAAATTGTATTAATTTTGTTCCCCAGAATTGAGGGGAAAAGAATAGCCGTTAGATATCAGACGCTTAGGCAACTCCCGGCAAAACAATATATTGTAGATAAAAACAAGCTGATTAATAGATATGGCACTTAAACGGACAGCCTTTGCATTGGCATTTGCCTTGCTCTTGAACCTAGGGTTACTCTCTTCGCTATCAGCAGAAGAAAGTAAAACCTCTGCGTTGAATAATGAAACGTCAGCTTCCCAGTCAAATGACTACAACCTGCTGAACGACGAAGATCAGGCTCTCTATCGCAAAATCTTCAAGTTACAGGAACATGGCGAATGGCACAGTGCAGATAAATTGATCAAGCGCCTGAGCGACAAAACCTTGATGGGCCACATTCAGGCCCAACGCTATCTTCACCCCAGCAAATATCGCTCCCATTATAAAGAGCTGCGCATATGGCTGAGCAAATATAACGACCATCCGCAAGCAGAACGCATTTATGATCTGGCTCTCAAACGCCGCCCCAAAAATGCGCTCAACCCGAAACGCCCCAGCGGTCAGTACCTCAGCGGTTCGGGCTACGATGCATCAGGTTTTGCAGACCGAGTTTATGCACCACGGCGTAAACTCAATAAAGCCAATGCACGCAAGGCTGCGGGCTATACCCGTAAAATGCGCTATTACACCCGTAAAGGCTGGACCAAGTCTGTCAAACGCTTGCTGAAAACAGATGAAGTGCACAAACTTCTTCACCCCGGCCAAATTGATCAGGCCCGGACCTGGCTTGCTGCGGGGTATTATGCCGATGGGCTGGACCAGTGGGCTTATGACTGGGCAAGCAAAGCGGTCAAACGTTCCGGCAAATATATTCCTCAGGCCAACTGGATTGCCGGGCTGGCCTCATGGCGGCTGGGAGAACTGGAAAAAGCCGTTCATCACTTTGAAAAAGTGACAAGTTCATCCTACTCTTCGGACTGGATGATCTCCGCCGGTGCCTACTGGGCGGCAAGAACCTACCTGTTATTGCAAAAACCGCAAGAAGTGAACAAATGGCTGAGCAAGGCTGCTGCCATACCGCACACATTTTACGGCCTTCTTGCCAGCCGGGCGCTGGGTTACAAACCCGGTTTTGACTGGCAAATACCGGCTGTAAACCAAAACGATCTGGCCTCTTTAAAAACCTTGGCCAACGGGCGGCGTGCGCTTGCTCTGCTTCAGATCGGGCGCGATGACATGGCGGAAAAAGAATTCCGCAAAGCCTACAGCAAAGCCAGTGAAAATGACCGCAAAACCATGCTGGACATCGCCATGCGCAGCAACATGCCCTCTTTCAGCATGCGTCTGGCTTCACAGTTGATGCGCAATGGCGTCAAAAACATCCCTGATGCGGCCCTTTATCCCATACCGGGCTGGGAACCGCGTATCGGCTACAAGGTGGACCGCGCCCTGATCTTTGCACTCATGCGACAGGAATCCGGTTTCAACCCCAAAGCCAAATCCTATGCCGGTGCCAAAGGCTTGATGCAACTGATGCCCGGCACGGCCAGCTTTGTTGCACAAGACAGGCGCATGCGCTGGAGCAAAAAGATTTTCGAACCGGAAACCAATATCGGGTTGGGCCAGCGTTATGTGGAAATGTTGCTTGAGGAAAACCATATCAACGGTGACCTTTTCCACCTCGCCGCAGCCTGGAACGGTGGCCCCGGAAACCTGAACAAATGGAAACGCAACGTCAAACATAATGATGACCCGCTGCTTTTCATTGAAAGCATCCCCTCCAAGGAAACACGTATTTTCATCGAACGGGTACTCACCAATTTCTGGATCTATCGTGACCGAATGGGACAGGAAGCCCCTGCTCTGGATGCCATAGCAACCGGTGCCTGGCCCACCTACGTTGAACAAGACCCTTCCTCCATCGAAATGGCAAAGAACTGACAGGATAATATTGATGTCCCAGATTAACGGGGAGCGTAGCTTCCTTTCCCTTAACATCGCCATGATCACCGTTTCCGATAGCCGCACTTTTGAAGATGATAAATCCGGCGATATTCTGGCAGCCCGTATTGAAAGTGCCGGACATAAAGTTTTTGAGCGCCTGATCATGAAAGATGATGCCGAACCCTTGGCTGCTCAATTGAAAAACTGGGCTGATAACCCACAAATCGACGTGGTGATTACAACGGGCGGCACAGGTGTGACAGGCCGTGATGTGACCCCTGAAGCTTTTAAAATGGTGATCGAAAAGGAAATCCCCGGATTTGGCGAGATTTTCCGCATGCTGTCCTACCAGAAAATCAAGACATCCACCATCCAGTCCCGTGCCATGGCCGGTGTTGCCAATGCCACCTACATGTTTGCCCTTCCCGGTTCCAGCGGTGCGGTAAAAGATGCCTGGGACGATATTCTGGTCCATCAACTGGATGCCCGCACAAAACCGTGCAATTTTGTCGAACTGATGCCACGCCTGAACGAACACTTGCGATAATCAGGTCAAACAGGAAAGAAAAAGGCTGTTTTCTTTCATAAGAGCCCTTACATCCCTGCATTATTGTTACTTTTATGTGACATTTAATATGAAAACACAGTTCCCTACTGGATTATTGGAAGGCGCGAGGATAAACTCGCGCCAAATTTACCCTTAATCATTACAACAGGTGACGAATGTCCCGTCTGTTTTTTGCCATTGCTCTGGCCTTGACCTTTATCGCAACCGCCCAACCGGCAAAAGCCATCAGTGAATTCCGTAACACGGTCCGCATCGTTGGTTCTTCCACGGTTTTTCCCTTTGCCGCTTTTGTCGCTGAAAAATATCACCGCAAAACCGGTGCTTCCTCACCTGTCGTGGAATCCACAGGAACCGGTGGCGGGATCAAAATGTTCTGCAACGGCACAGGCGTTTCCACCCCGGATATCGTCAATGCCTCGCGCCGGATGACGATTAACGAAATCAATCGCTGTGCCGATAACAAGGTTGTCCAGATCACCGAAATCATGATTGGCTGGGATGGTATCATTCTGGCGCAAGGTCAAAAATCAACCTCGTTCAATCTAACCCGCAAACAATTGTGGAAAGCCTTGGCAAAACGCCTGCCCGTCGATGGACAGATGGTCGCAAACCCCCACACAGTCTGGTCACATATTGACCCTTCTTTACCCAATATTTCGATCCAGATCTTTGGTCCTCCGCCGACCTCGGGAACCCGTGATGTATTCGTCGAACGGGTCATGAGCTATGGCTGTCGCGGTGCACAGTTGATTGAGAAAATGGACGAACAAAAACGCAAACTGGCCTGCGGTGCCATTCGCGAAGATGGCGTCTACATCGAAGCGGGTGAGGACGATGACCTGATTGTTCGCCGTCTGGATAACAATCCCGATGCACTAGGCATTATGGGCTATAACGCACTGGAACGTCGCTCACGTATCATTCGTGCACTGCCCATCAATGGTATTCTTCCCGGTTTTGAAACCATTCGGGACGGCATTTACCCTCTGGCACGGCCCTTGTTCCTTTATATCAAGGAAGAACACCTCAAAGCCTTGCCTGAAATTCAGTCCTATCTGAATGAATTTCTTTCAGAGGCAGCCATCGGTGAAGAAGGCTATCTCAGTGATAAAGGTTTGATCCCCTTACAGGATGAAAACGGAAAAAGCGTTAAATTCCGCATACTCAAGCTCACTGCTGAATAAAAATAAAAGCCCCTGCCTTGATTGACAGGGGCTTTCATTTTAGCTTCCCGTTTCGTCTTATATCTGCTGTTTTGTCGGGCGTACAATGATCTCGTTCACGTCCACTTCCGGCGGTTGCGAAATAGCATAAAGACACGCATCGGCAATCGCTGTTGCATCAATTGCATCTTCATAAAGTTTACCAACACCCTGCGCAATTTTATCATTACTGATTGATTGAGTCAGTTCGGATGTTACCGCCCCCGGTGAAATAATGGTTGTGCGCAAAACACCGCGCGATTCCTGCCTCAAGCCTTCCGATATGGCGCGCACCGCAAATTTGGTCGCTGCATAAACACCGGAAGACGGTGTAACAACATGCCCGGCAACAGAAGAAATATTGATGATATGGCCTGCTTGTTGTTCATGCATTGTTCCAATCACCGCAGCAATACCATGCAGAACCCCTTTGATATTCACGTCAATCATACGGTTCCATTCATCTATTTTCTTTTCCGTAAAGAAAGACAAGGGCATAACACCGGCATTATTGATCAATACATCAATGCGCCCAAATTCTTCCAGTGTGCTCCGGGCAACAGCTTCGACCTCATCTGCATGACGCACATCACATTGAAGCGCCTTTGTTCTATCGCCGAGTTCATCGACCAGAACATCCAGTTTTTCTTTGCGTCTGGCAGCCAGCATCAAGTTGGCCCCCAAGGGGGCAAATTTTCGGGCCATGGCTTCCCCTAACCCGCTGCTGGCCCCTGTAATAATGATGGTCTTGTTTTGAAGTGTGGACATAGAGCGCCCCTTTTTATTTCAAACGATACCGTTTCAGGATAATCAGCCCCATTCCAAATAGCAATGTAATGATTTTTACCCAAATATCTGATAAAGTTTATGGGATAACGACAAAACAAAACGGAAAAACCGCCATGACAACCGATAAACATCTGCTCTCCGAAATCAAACGGGAACTTGACTGGGCCTTTGAGGAAGTGAAAAGAACCGAAAGCGAAGTCAGACGTTTGGAATGCGACTTCAATAAAGAGATGGAAAATGCATCCCCGGAAGAAAACAAACGCCTGAATGCAGAAAAAAGCAAGTTACAGGAACGTGTCGGCCTTCATGAAGCCTATGCCCTGCAACACCGTGCAGCCACCCGTTTTGCTACACTATGCCGTGCCTTCGACATTGCCAGTGTCAGTGAAACAGCCGATATCATTCGGGAACGCCTTGGGCTGTTTATGTATCGCGCCATTGATGGCGAACCGGCAAACGCGGACCAGAAAGACAAATTGCTGGAATTTGCAGAGGCGCTCATGGCCTATTTTGCCGATGGTCATTCCGATGAAGCCGATGAAGCCATTCGTGAAGCCTGGCAAAACATCGAAGAAACCTTGCGGGAACTAAACAGAACAAGCTGATACGCCTTTTCCTTCAGCACCAACACAAAAAAAGAAGCCGGTCCGAAGACCGGCTTTATAGTTGTTAGAAGCTATCCCTAGCTTCTAGGCGCTCTGTTTCGGGCAAAGCCCGAAAAAGGTATCGATCCTCATATATCAATCGTAGATTTCTATATTTAGACCGATGAGATCGGCGGAATAGATGTCTATTATAATAACTGAACTATATGTTTTTTCTACCAAAAAATGATACGTATCATTCCTTAGGGAAGACTGCATCAAAATAGAAGAAATAAAAATTCTATCCTGTTAGTTGTTATTCCCGTCAGGATGAATAGACCTTATGCATTCCCTTGACCTTCTCCACTACAGACGCAGAAGTTAATGCATTATTCGCCTCGTTGAAGATGATCACCCAACGTGAAGCGATGGCATCCAGTCTGGCAGCATAGATATGCAAAAGACTGAATTCCTTTTCAAAAGAATCCTTATGCAATTTTGGCACAACCGGTGTCATGAATTTATTAAGCTGCACATATTCCTTGGTCATCACCTCAAGCTCTTTCTGAAAGCCGAGAAAGATTTCCTTGATGCGCGTTTTCGCCGTTGGCCCGATATCCGTATTGGCGATCTTGCGCAAAGTCACCTCGAATTTGGGCTGGGCTTTCTTGATCTGGCGGGCCTTATTTTTAATGCGTTCAATCAATGTCAAAGCGACACCATATTTAAACAAGCGGTTCACCACGTCTGTTGCCTGAATATCCAGCGCCTTGGCCGCCAGTTCAAACTGTTGCGCCGCTGCCATTGAATTGCGCAGTTCGTCAATTTTATCCTGCTCCTGCGTTTTATGTTCAGCAACCAGCAACTCATCAATCAAAAGCTTGGCGACATACCTTTGCATATGGCCGAACAATTTATTGCGTTCCGGCAATTTTTCCTTTTCGCTATATTCATCATAAAGACGCAAGGTTTGCGCTTTCAGGAAAGTACTATTATCCCCGTTGCGCTCCAACGGGCGTTGTACAAATGCAAGATACTGCGATGGTGTCAAACCGGAAAGCCCCGGTATCAACTGAGGCAAACGGGTCGGATTGACGAAACGATCCTGGTCGCTTCTTTTCTTATCAACCCACTGGTTATCCTGCGCCTTCATGCGTTGTAAGGCGGCCACATCCAGAACGATTTCACCATCACCGCGACGGGTTAAAACCAACTGGGCAAGCATATCGCGCGTTTCGGCACTCACCTTCGTTTCGGCTTCGGCCATCTCAAGTGTCTGGCCAACCGTTGCGCGAATTGCGTGGAAAATGTCCCCTTGTATATCCTTGGCCATAATTACTGGCGTCCCTCATTTTCTCTGGCCTGCCTTTTTATTATTTTATGGCAGAAAATGCCGATATTTTTTAGCAATCATATTCTACCTGTATATAATAATACATGCTGACGGAACAGCATAATCATCAAAAATTTAACGAGTTTCATCCCTCTGCAAGCCAACCAAACACTAAACAAAGCCCGCCCACCACGAGACGACACCATGATAAAACCTATGATTAAAATAGCCTGCCTATTACTCTTAAAAATTATCATGATCTCTTCTGCTTTTGCAGACGATTTAAAAATCACAGACCTTGCTGTCAGGGCTCCCCTCTTCAAAAGCGTTAATAACGAACAATTGAAAAAGTTGAAAAACAGGGGCGTCAAACTTGTCGACATTCGCACACCGCCAGAATGGATGAAAACCGGAATCATCAAAGGCAGTTTGCTCCTGCCTTTTCGTATGCCCAATGGACAGGTCAATCAAAACTTCCCCCTCGATTTTTCCCGAATCGTAAGCCCGGAGGAAGAAGTCATGCTCATTTGTCGCACAGGAAACCGCTCTCGTATGGCCGCAGATATTCTGAGTAGCCGCTTTGGTTACAAACACGTTTATAACGTCCGCCACGGTATAACTTATTGGTTACGTGAGAAAAACCCGACCATCGCACCGAATATCGACGGATTTTATAAAACAAAATAATTTTGTATATTAATATTATTTACACAAAAATATAACAAAACTCTTGATCTTGTAATTTCTAATATGTAAATAGAGGAATATTCCTACTGACTTAATTAGATTTCGGAGATCATTCCCATGTTTGAAACACTCGAACCTGCGGACATACTACTTTGGGGCGGCGCCTTACTTGGCCTGTTATTCGGCTTCTTCGGGCAATCCAGCCGTTTCTGTTTCCGCCAGGCGGTGAATGAAGCCTTCGAAAACAAACGCGCCGGTCAATTGCGCGGCTGGTTGATTGCCACACTGGTTGCCGTAGCCGGAACGCAGCTTCTCGTCAGTTTTTTTGAAATTGATCTGGGTGAAAGTGCCTATTGGGCTGAAAACCTTTCCATCGTGTCTCTGGTTCTTGGCGGTGTCATGTTCGGCATCGGTATGATGCTGGCCCGTGGCTGTGCCGGGCGTCAGGTGGTCTTGGCTTCCACAGGAAACCTGCGTTCTCTCAGCGTCATTGTCACCATTGCCCTGACCGGATACATGACCCTGCGCGGCCTGCTTGCCCCGGCACGCCAGCAAATTGAAGGCTTGTGGCAGGTTGCCCCGCAATACCCTGATGTTATTCAGTCTTTTGCCTCATTAGGTGATTTTGCCATCAACCCTGTGCGCGATGTCGTTATATTGGCAGCCGCACTTCTGGCTGGTGTTCTCATCTATCGCAGCCTGATCCAGCGCGAACAGATTTATCTGAGCCTTGCTTCTGTCGTCATCGGCTTGTTGATTGTCGGCGGCTGGTATGTGACAGGTGTCATCGGCTTTGATGAATTCGAACCCCGCCCCCTTGAATCCTTGACCTTTGTTGCCCCCGGCGGCAATGCCATGCAGTTCCTGATGATCTATACCGGGGCAACAGCCAACTTCGGCATTATGCTGATTGGCGGTGTGATTGCCGGTTCTTTCCTCAGCGCCCTGTTGCGCCGGGAACTGAAACTGCAAAGCTTCAGCGACCCGAAAGAAACATTGCGCTACCTTCTAGGCGGAGCCTTGATGGGGTCCGGTGCGGTTATGACCATCGGATGCACCATCGGCCAGGGCCTTTCCGGGATCAGTACATTGGGCTTTTCCTCGATCATCAGCGTCAGTTCCATCGTCGTAGGGGCACGCATCGGTCATGCCATCATGAAACGCCAAAGCCCGGTTCAAACAGAATTGGTTCCTGCTGAATAAAGTTCGCTTTGCAAGCCTTTCATTTTACGGCATAGTTCCTCCAAATAGATAATATTTGGAGTACAGTAATGTCGGATTCTATCGAACAAACCTCGCAGGCCGTCATGGATTTTGTTGCCATGTACGGCCTGCAAGTCATTGCAGCAATCGTTATTCTGATTGTCGGGTTCTGGTTTGCCGGTTTTGCCAAAAGAAAAACCCTCAAACTGATGATGAAAAGCCCCAATGCCGATGAAATGCTGGCGGGCTTTCTTTCCGCTCTGGTTAAATATATTGTCATTGCCGTTACCATTCTGGCGGTACTCAATAAGTTCGGTGTAGAAACCACCAGCCTGATCGCTGTAATGGGTGCTGCGGGCCTCGCCATCGGTCTTGCCTTGCAAGGAACCCTGAGCAATGTTGCCGCCGGTGTTATGCTCCTCTTCCTTCGCCCGTTCAAAGTCGGCCATTTTGTTGAGGTCGGCGGACAGGCAGGTGTTATCAAAGGCGTTTCCCTGTTCACCACAGAAATGGCAACCGGTGATAATGTGCAGATCATTATGCCCAACAGTCAGGTCTGGGGCAGTTCCATCAAAAACTTCAGCGCTCACGACACTCGCCGCGTCGACCTTGTGATGGGCATCTCCTATGAGGATGACATTGATCAGGCCATGGCGGTGATTGAAGAACTCGCCAAAGCTGATGATCGCATCAAAACAGACCCGGCCCCTGTTTTGGCCGTTGGGGAACTGGCCGATAGCTCCGTCAACCTCATTGTCCGCCTCTGGGTCAATGCTGCCGACTATTGGGCTGTGCGCTGGGATATGACCAAAAAGGTCAAACAGACTTTCGATGAGAAAGGGATTTCCATCCCCTATCCGCAACAGGTTGTCCATCACGTCAATCCGGACAAATAAACACCTGCTGTGACACTATAGAAAATGGCTGTCTAGGAACTAGGCGGCCATTTTTTATGTTAACCTGAATTCGGGATAGAAATTGTCTAACATATTGACTGTTTCATACTTCTTCACCCAAGCCTAAAAGCAAAGAAACATTTTGTCACACTGGCGTAGGCCAGTGTCCATAAGTCTCGGCCTTAAACGCTATGGATGCTGGCCTTCGCCAGCATGACACTCTTTAGTTCGTATTATGTTATGACGCTTCAACCCATTTAAAACGTGGAACCATCCGGCCTTCAACCTCCACCTCTTCGCAAAACATATCCAGTGGTCGCACCCACAAACCACGCTCACCGTAAAGAGGTTGATAAACGACCAGTTCCTCACCTGTTTCGGAATGGGTCGCACAACCGATTACCCGATATTCCTTGTTCTTGTAATGCAAATATTTGCCTGTTTGAATTTTTGTCATGAACACCTCCCTTCAATAAAACCTATATCCACTTGAACAACAAAAAACCCGAGAGCAAAAACTCTCGGGTTTCTTTTGGCTGGGGCACCAGGATTCGAACCTGGGGATGACGATACCAAAAACCGTTGCCTTACCGCTTGGCGATGCCCCATCTGTGTGGTGGCGCGGAACATACGAGGAAACTTTGCAAAGCGCAAGAGGGTTTTTAAAAAAAATTCAAATTATTTTCCCTTGATCAATCCACCAGTCCTCATGTGCCTTTTTCAGGCTCTTTT
Organism: Terasakiella sp.; assembly: GCA_050297075.1. Lineage (GTDB taxonomy): Bacteria > Pseudomonadota > Alphaproteobacteria > Rhodospirillales > Terasakiellaceae > Terasakiella. The sequence goes on along the minus strand of JBNKSC010000010.1, from coordinate 104,851 downwards.
GTGCTTTCTGCGCGGCTTCCTCAGAAGCAAACAAACCAAAACAGGTTGCCCCGCTGCCCGACATTCTGGCCAAAGCGCACCCGTCCTGTTTTTCCAGATCAACCAACACCTGTTCAATCACCGGTGCCAAAGAGATGGCCGGGGTCATTAAATCATTCTGGCGTGCCTTCAGTTCTGCAATCAGCGCTTCAAACCCGTATTCTCCAACCATGGGCGCAACCGGGCTAAAGCCTCCTTTACGTGCTTTAAAAACGGCTGGTGTCGATAGCCCAATCATCGGGTTAACCAAAACCATCCAGCAATCGGGTAAAGGGGGTAAGCCGGTTATGGTTTCACCAATACCGCCCACATGGTTGGCATGGCCTTTCAGACAAATGGGCACATCGGCCCCCAAAGACAGGGCCAATTCTTCCAGTTTTAGCGGGTCGGGAAAAACCTTCCAAAGCTGGCACAGACCTTTCAGGGCCGCAGCGGCATCGCCGGAGCCACCACCAATGCCGGCGGCAACAGGCAGATGTTTTTCCAGAACAATCTGTGCCCCTTGTGTGGTGCCGGTTAAGGCCTGCAACCCCCGTGCAGCTTTCAAGACAAGATTGTCTTCCTCTCCCCCGTCAAGATGGGTGGACATCGGCCCTGTCACCTGCAAGGACAAGTCTTCAGCCACTTCAAACGTCAAGCGGTCCCCGCATTGGGCAAACACAATCAGACTGTCAAGAATGTGATAGCCATCGTCCCGGCGCCCGCAGACATGCAGATACAAGTTTACCTTGGCGCAGGTCTCCAGAATGATCGTCATTCTTCTTCAAGGCCGCTCTTGAGCTTTTGTTCAATGGTTTCAAGTACAGTTTCATCCGGGTCGAGGCTTTTGGCCCTGCTCCATTGAAAACGGGCTTCACGGTTGCGCCCTACTTTCCAATAGGCATCCCCCAAATGATCGTTGATCACCGGGTCGGACGGTTGCAATTCCACGGCACGTTCCAACTGTAAAACGGCCTTGTCGTAATCTCCCAGACGATAAAGCACCCAGCCCAGACTATCAACAATATAGCCATCGCGCGGGCGCTGAGCCACAGCCTGCTCAATCATCTTTTGTGCTTTTTCCATATGGCGCCCGGCCTCGATCCAGGAATAGCCAAGATAGTTCAACACAAAAGGCTGGTTGGGTTCCAGTTCCAATGCTTTGAGGAACAGGGGTTCGGCTTCATCCCAGCGTTTAAGGCGTTCCAGCGCAATTCCGCGCGCATAAAACAGGTTCCAATGGTGCGGCTGGACATTCTTTCCAATCAAGGCCACAGCCTTGCCATAGACAGCTTGCGCTTTCTCAAACTGTTCATGATGGCGCAGCACATCACCCAACGTCATCAAGCCTTCCAGCCTGTCCGGATGCTGTGCAACCATTTCTTCCAGAATAACAATAGCTTCCTCAGTCCGTTTCAAATCATCCAGATTCAGGGCCATACGCAAACGCGCAGACCAGGAAAACGGGTTATCTTTGGGCACACTGTTGTAAACCGTATTGGCATCTTCAAAGCGGTTGTCCGCTTCAAGAATTTCAGCCACCAGAATCTGTGCAATGGGAAAATCCGGTTTCAATTGCAAGGCCATACGCCCCATAATCAAACCGATTTGCCGGGTGCTGCTGGAACGCAACGATGAAGCCAGCCCGAACAGGGTTTCAGCCAGCCCATCGCGAATGGTAATATCCGGCCGTTTGGCCAAAGCACCATTTTCCAGTTCATCCACCATCGCCTGAATGTAAAGACTGTCTGGATGAGTTTTGAAATAGGTGGCATAAACGCTGCGCGCTTCCTCCATACGGCCCTGCTTGACCAGCAAAGTCCCGTGCAGTTCAGCCAATCGTAAGGACATGCCGTTTGCCCCTTTGGCTGCCTGCTTGTAATTTTCTTCCGCTTTATCAAAACGACCAGCATATTGGTTCAACAGGCCGCTATGCAAATGGTAAAGGGCTTCAAGACCGGGTTGTTTTTTCAAACCATCCATCACTTTTTGCCCGGCATCAACACCGTCTTTCTCTGCAACCAGCCAACCTTCCAGCAACGGTTTGACGAATGCCCCCAGCCCGCTGTGTGAAATTGCCTGTGCATGCACCAGTGCCGTTTTCATGTCATTGTTTACTGCGCTGTCAACACTGAGCACCAGATTGGCCATCAGATTATCATCACCCAGATCACCGGCCAGACGTGTTGCCTCATCCAGACGCCCCTCCCCGGCAAGAATCGTGAAAAGTTGGCGATCCAGCGCATGTTGCAGCTTGTCAGGAATTTTTTGGTCCGCCTGCACGGCGCCTAAGAAATCGGCCGCCGCTTCCATATGACGATGACGCAGGGCAAATTGTCCGGCAAGGTAATTGGATAATGAAGAAGAGCCGGGTTTGGGCATTACCGTCAGCGGTTCATTCGCTGTCGTACAGCCTGTAACCGCCAACGATCCAATAACTGCCGCACTCAGCACGAAATGTCTTAGTCGCTTGTCAGACACGTTCTATCCTTTATTCAAACATTGCCGATCATTTTATATCAGTGTAGCCGAGCGCTGGCGCAAACCACAACCAGTGAATTTGATTTTTTCAAGTATTGCTGTATCTTGCATACACCAATAATAATGAAACAATGAATAGTGTCTTTAGATGTCGGCAAATGGATAATACAATACAAGACTGGTTTGAGACGGCTGTCGATCTGATGTGCATCATGCATCCGGATGGAAAAATAGACAAATTCAGCCAAAGCTGGCCCAAAACCCTTGGCTGGTCCGTTCAGGAACTGGAACAGTTTACCCTGTTCGACCTCATTCATCCCGATGACATCGCCCAAACAACCAAAGCCTTTCAGGTACTTGAAAAAGGCCAGACATTTACCCGGCTTGAAAATCGCTGCAAAAAAAAGGACGGCCACTATATCTGGCTGGACTGGCACGCCACCCTAAAAAAGGGAGATTGTGCCCTCATTCAAGCCATTGCCCGCGATATTACAACCTTTAAGGAGCGCGAACAAAAGGCGCAAAACGACATTCGCCTGCTCGAAATGGCCGAACAAACCGCAAAACTGGGACACTGGCGACTGGATGCCGTCTCAGGACGGCTTGAATGGTCACAGGAAGTTTTCAATATTTATGGTCGCCGCGCACACAAGCGCGAAATCACCCTTGATGATTTTATTGATGCCTTTTCCCCTCCCCATCAGAAAGTTCTCTGGACCCTGATTCAGGAGGCCATTCAGGATGGCAAGGAAATCAATACGGAACTGATCCTGCAACGCGACAACAATGACAAACGCACAGTTGTCATTCGTGCCTTTTGCGAACGCGATGTCCATCAGGTTGTTCAAAGCCTGTTTGGCATTATTCAGGATGTGACGGAAGAACGCCGCCATCAGGCCCGGTTGCGCTCCAAGCAGGAATTGCTCTCAATGGCCTTCAAGGCCACATCGGACGGCATTTGGGACTGGGACCTTAAAACAGATCAGGTCTGGCTTTCCTCACAATGGAAAAAACAAGTGGGATATGAAGATGATGAACTGGCAAACCGGTTTGAAACCTGGGCCAACCTGATCTTCGAGGAAGACAGGCTCATCGCCATGGACAAACTCAATGATTATTTTCAAGGTCAAAGCGACAACTTTGAAATGATTCAGCGCTTCCGCCATAAAAAAGGCCACACCGTCTTTATCCTTTCGCGCGCATATGCCATGCGTGACGAACAGAACCGGGCCATTCGCCTGATCGGTGCCCATACCGATGTCACCGAATTGAAAAAACTGGAACAGGCAAAATCGGAATTTACCGCCATTGTCAGCCATGAACTACGCACCCCCTTAACCGCTATTCACGGGGCGCTTGGCCTGATTAACGGCCATTATAAAAACGTACTGGATGATCAGGTACAGTCTCTGGTGCAAATGGCTTACAACAACTGCGAACGGCTGACCTTACTGGTCAACGATATTCTGGATATGGATAAGCTGCAATTCGGCCGTATGGATTTCGACATTCAGGACATTACACTGGGTTCCTTCCTGCCCACCGTCATCGACAATCATTTGGCCTATGCTGCAAAGTTCAGGGTTACACTGGATTACGATGATAGCGGCAACGATATATCGGTGCGCGGCGATGCCAACCGTTTAATGCAGGTGATGTCCAATCTGGTTTCCAATGCCATCAAGTTTTCCCATGAAAACGACACCGTGAAAATACGCACACGCCTGCACGACAATCAGGTTGCCATCTCTATCATTGATACCGGCAAGGGGATTGAACGCGACATGCGCGAGCGTATTTTTGAAAAATTCATTCAGGCCGACAGTTCCGACCAACGCCATAAAGGAGGAACAGGGCTGGGCCTGACCATTGCCAAAAGCATGATTGAAAAAATGAACGGTTCCATCACCGTCATGTCGAAACTCAATGAAGGTTCTACTTTCACCGTTTTGCTGCCCCATACAGACTCTTGACTTTCAACTTTCCTAATACCTTTGTATAATGAGGTGAAAGCAAACACGAGAGACATACATATGGCCGGTTTCTTTCAGGTGATTCTAGATCGCATATTTGGTTCCCCGGATACCGAAGACCAACTGCCCGATGATGGCGGGCTGGGCGAATTTGCCAAACAGTACGCAAAGCAACTCGAACAGGAAGCCAAATTCGGTAAAACCCCTTCTGTTTCCGCCGATGATGTCCTCCATGTCCAACAGGGCAAACGCGGGGCACGGGCCTATCTTCTGGATACAACCGACTTTCGCAAAGCCATTGCCAAAGAGCTCCAGTTAAGCGTTGCCCCTGTAACGGAAGGCATTCTCAAAAGCCGGTGCGGCGAAAAAGGGGCGGGTTACATGCATATCGAAGCCCTCTATGCCTTCAAAATCAGACGTGAAAACCCGGTTGAAGAATATAACGCCGCCATCGACATTATTGACCAGATAGGCCAGCGCCTCTTGGGAGACAGGTACAAAACCGGGGAAAAACGCATTGATGTTCCGGTTGCCAGCGTTCTGCCGGAAGATGTTTTCGATCTGGATGCGGGAACGTTTAACGTCAAGAAAGCCAAAAAAGCCATTAAATGGATCAGGGAAACCCGCACACATGGCCCGGCAGAGATAAATTGGGAAAAAGGCGAGGTTCAAGCCAGTGAAGGCTCTGGCGAATGGAAAGAAAATACCGTCACCAAACTGGAAAAAAAACCAGCGGACTGGCAACCTCAAGTCATTGCCTTTCCCCAAAAAGAAAACCGGCAATGGCAAACCCAGCAGAATCAACAAAAAGCCCCCCTTCAGGGTGATTGGGAAAAATTCCACAATCAACCGGTCCAGTCCCCTCGCTCTCGCCAATTGACAAGTGAGCAGAGACCAGAAAAACAGGCAACAACCGCGCAAGCATGGTTTCCATCCCCCGACAAGCCAACTCAGGAATCAGCAGCAGCAGATAAAAAGACCGGAAATTTCAGAGAGAAAGATATGGGGTTGCAGGTTATAGACCCCGTACAGCTACGCCAATTGGGAACAATCAACATTTCATTTCGCCCCACCTGGCGCTCACGCGATGAAATCATCGATTGCTATGCTGCGCATGTGTATCGCAAAGCAGATGATGATCTTTTAAGCGGTATGGCCATTTATTCAGAAAATATGGATGAACAGGCCTTGCACCGCATTGACAAAGCCATCTCCAAACAGGTTATTCAACATCTTGAGCAAACGCAGGACCTTGATAAGAAAACCATCATTGTCCCCCTCCATCTCAATACACTGCTTATGGAAGGCAAACGCTCTGCATTAACAGGGCTGCGTGCTCTGGACGAAGCCAAACGTCAACGAGTGTGGATTGAAATTCTCGGCCTGAATTCCAACACTTCCCCCAAAACTGTACAGATTGCCATTCAACAAAACCGGGATTTTTTTGCAAAGCTTGGCATCCGTTTTTATATGGGTGATATCAGCCGCGCTGTGATTGAGCGTTCAACAGCAGACTTCATCAGTAGCGATCTCTCTGACTATGGCCTGCAAAAACACGTGCTGGACAAAGAACTTCCGACCCTTTGTCATCTGGCACAACCTTTTCAGAAAGACATCTGTATTTGGGGGGTTAACTCCAAACAGGAACTTGCCGCCTGTATCAAGGAAAAAGTATCTCTGATCAACGGCAACGGATTAGCCAAGGAAATGCGCAAACCCGGCAAGATCATCCCCGTCAACGCCCGCCGATTACTTGGCGGATAAGCAGGCCCCTATGATCAGGACCTAAAGGTCTTCATGGTCACCTTTGCGTGAAATGGTGACATCACGGTGAATGGAGACACTCAGCAACAGTCCGAAACTGAACAGGATGGAAATCATCACCGTGCCCCCGTAAGAGATCAGAGGCAAGGGCACGCCCACAACCGGCAGCAAGCCCATAACCATCCCTATATTAATAAAAATATAGAGGAAAAAGGTGGTAATGACCCCCAAAGCCACCAACCGCCCGAAATTGTTGCGTGAGCGCAGCGCAATGGCATACCCGTAGATCAGCAACAAAAGATACAAGCCGATGACGGCCAGACCACCCACAAGCCCATGTTCTTCCGCTAGCATGGTGAAAATAAAGTCTGTCTGTTTTTCCGGCAGGAAATTCAGATGGCTTTGCGACCCCAAACCAAACCCTTTTCCCATCATCCCGCCTGAGCCAAAAGCAATTTTAGACTGCATGATATGATAGCCCGCCCCTAAAGGGTCACTTTCCGGGTTCAAAAAGGTCAAGACACGCTTTTTCTGATAGGTATGCAAGAATTGCCACGCGACCGGCACCGCTGCCATGGCCGATATGCCGACAAGGGCAAACTTCCATAAACGCACCCCGGCCAGAAAGAAGATCACACCACTGCCCAGAATAAGCATCAACGTGGTGCCTAGGTCAGGTTGGCGCAAAATAAGGACAGAAGGTGCCGCCACCATAAACAAGGGAACAAAAAGGTAGGGAATGCTCTGAATTTCTTCCAGTGAACGACCATGAAAATAACGTGCCAGAACCAGCACCAGTGTAATCTTCATCAGTTCGGACGGCTGTAACTGAAAAAAACCGAGGCTGATCCAGCGCTGGGCACCCATGCCGATGGACCCTTTCACCTCAACGCCAATCAACAGCCCCAGCGCAATAAAATACAGGATATAAGAATAGCGCAACCAGATACGGATATCGGTCAGGGCCACCACAAACATAATAAACATGCCACCGGCAAAGCGGATCAACTGGCGTTTTGCCCACGGGTCCCAGCTTCCTATCGAGCCGGGAACGTTAGGGTCCCCCGGTGCAGCAGAATAAAGCATGGCAAAACCGACAGAGGCGGTCAAAATCAAAAGAAGGACAAACCCCCAATTCAAATCCAGAATTTTACGGCCAAATGTCAGCTTGTCCTGACCAAGGCGATAACGCGTCATCATAAGCCTAGGCCTCCTTCTCGCCTTTGTTCACACCCTGTTTGGGGGCAACAAGCGGTTCCCCACGTGCCGATTCACGACGTTGGGCTTCCAGCAAAATATCACGCACAATCGGTGCAGTCGTATGCGAACCGGACCCGCCATGTTCAACAACAACAGCTGCCGCATAACGCGGGTTGTCATAAGGGGCAAAACCGACAAACAGGGCATGGTCACGCAGTTCCCATGGTAATTCCTTGTTCTTCAAGACCCGGGTTTCACGTTCGGCCTTTGAAATGCGGCGCACTTGTGCCGTGCCTGTTTTACCTGCCATGGCAAATTCTTTTTCTTTAATACGCGACCTGTAAGCTGTGCCTCCCGGAATATTGGTCACCGCATTCATTCCGCGCTGAACGATTTTCAGGTGATTTTCGGAAATGCCCAAAGGCTCAAAGGTCGGGCGCACAGGTAATTCCGAACCGTCTGCTGTTGTGAGTTTGCGTGTCAGATGCGGAATGACTTTTTTTCCGCTGACAATGCGTGATGTCATCACAGCCAACTGTAAAGGTGTTGCCAGAACATAGCCCTGTCCAATTCCTGTGATCAGGGTTTCGCCACCTTGCCAAGGTGCACCGATGGTGGCCAGCTTCCAATCGCGCGATGGCATCAGGCCGGAACGTTCGCCCGGCAAATCAAGGCCTGTTTTTTCCCCGATCCCCAGCCGCACCGCCATATCATGAATACGGTCAATGCCGGTACGTTTGGCCACTTCATAAAAATAGATATCACAGGAATGCATATGTGCCCCGACCATATCCACCCACCCGTGGCCGCCGCGTTTCCAACAGTGAAAACGTGCATTTCCCAATTCCATATGACCGGCGCAGAAAACTTTCTGTGAAGGTGTGATCACCCCTTTTTCCAGGGCAGCCAAAGCAACCGTCATTTTAAAGGTCGAGCCCGGCGCATACTGCCCGGCAATCGCCTTGTTCGTCAGCGGACCACGCGGATTGGTGATCAGGTCCTGCCATTCCTTATGGGAAAGCCCCCGATTAAAGGCATTGGGGTCGTAAGTCGGGCTGGAAGCCATGGAAAGAACTTCCCCGGTGTGGATATCCAGCACCACCGCGGCCGCGGCCTCTTCGCCCAAACGCTCAGAAACCATTTCCTGCAAGCCTGCATCCAGCGTCAGCGTTACCTTTGCGCCCGGCTCCCCTTCCTGACGGTCGACTTCCTGAATCACCCGGCCCAAGGCGTTGACTTCTACCTGAGATGTCCCGCCTGTACCGCGTAATTTCAGGTCATGCAATTTCTCAACACCGGCCTTGCCAATGCGAAAACCCGGCAGTTCCAGCAACGGGTCATCTTTGGCATCACGTTCTGTCACCGCTGCCACATATCCCAGTACATGGGCAGAATAATTGCCTTTGGGATAATGGCGCGTCTGGCCGACATCAATCTCTGTGCCGGGCAGGTCCGGCGTATTAACCTCGATCTGTGCCACTTCTTCCCATGTCAAATTCTCGCGCACCGTTACCGGGACAAAGCTGCGTTTGCGTTTGATTTCCTTGAGAACCTTATTTTTTTCCTTATCGCTGATTTCGATCACCCGACCCAATGTATCCAATGTGCCAACCGGGTTTCCATTGGTATCTTCTGCGGTGATAATCACGCGATAATTTTGTTCATTAACCGCCAGTTCTTCCCCGAAACGATCAACAATCTTGCCCCGTGGTGGAGGCAACAGGCGGATGGAAATGCGGTTTTCTTCCGCCATGGTCTTATAGCGCGGGGCTTCCAAAACCTGTAAATAATACATCCGTCCGGCCAAGGCAGACAGCAACACCAGCTTGCCGCCGCCAAGAACGGCGGCGCGCCGGGTAAACATTTTTGATCTGTCCGATCCGCGATGCATCTTTATTCCTTACCTATCGCAGGATGGAACGCTGCCAGCGCCCCATCACCCAGGCCAGAGCCGGATAAAAGCCCATACTCATCAGATACTGGAAGAAGACCGGCCCCGGCGCAAGGACATGCACATGATAAGCCGACAATAACAACCAGGCCTGAAATGCAGCCCCTGCGGCAATGATATTAAATCCCAGCCATTCTACCCAGAATGTTTTTCCCAGAAAGAAGCGTCTTTGCCCAAGAATAACCCCGTAAACAGTCAGATACACAATCGTATTCAGCCCCATCGGCGCACCGGAAAGGGCATCTTGCAAAATACCAATGGTGAAAACCGCCAGCAAAGGAAAAAGGTCCGGACGAAAAACGGTCCAGTGAAAAACCCCCATCAGGGCAAGTTGCGGTACAATGGAACCATAGCCCGGCACATGTGTGGGAATGACACTGAGCAAAATCAAGACAACCGACAACCCCACCGGGGAAATATTGCGCGCCCATGCATCAAGGCGGAGCCAAAAGGTCGGTTTCATGGTTCGGACGGTCTCCTTTCCATGCCCGGCTTAGGGACCACCGTTTTCATTTCAAGAGAAAGAGCTTTCTCCTCTATCGGAGCTGGATTGGGTGGAATATCATTTTTCGGCAAGTCTGTTTTCAGACGATTGCGATCCAGAATACCTTCCAGCCCGTAATCAACAATTCGCACAAGCTCGAGACGGGAACTGTCCACATATAAATCGACTTCAACCATGTTTTCATCGACAGCCGAAACCTGACCGACCGGCACCCCTTGCGGGAAGGCACCGCCATGACCGGAGGTCACAATGCGGTCACCGGGGGAAACGATGGTTCCCGGGGGCAACTTGGTTAAAATCGGTTTGTCTTCATTGCGCCCGGCCATAATGCCACGAGCCCGTGAACTTTCAATCATCACCGGAATACGGCTGTTCAAATCCGTCAATAACAAAACACGGGCCGAACGATAAGCCACACCGGCGACACGGCCGACAAGACCTTCCCCTGTTACCACAGCCTGACCGTTCTTCACCCCTTCACGCACACCGGCATAAACCAGCACACTTTCGGAAAAAGTCCCGCCATCGTCCGCAATCACACGTGTCGCCATATAATTGGCTTCGGGGCCGACATGGAAATTCAGCAAGGAACGCAGGTTTTCATTTTCTGCCTGTGTTTTGCGCGCCACCGTCTGCCATTTCAGCAGGCGTTGGTTTTCTTCTTTCAAACGGGTGTTTTCTTCATGCAAGGCAAGGAACTGTCGACCTTCTTCAAGGTAGGCACGCACCGTTTCAGCAGGTTCGGCCACAGCTTCCAGAATGGGGGCAAACGCATCGTTAATACGCGCACGTGCTTCTTCAACAATTACTGTCTCGGCCTTACCGAGCATCATCAGAGCAAACGCTGCCAAAATCAGCCCAAGATAGGCAAATCTTTGGAGCAGATTACGGATGACATCCATCCGGTTCGGCGCACCTGGTCCCGATTTCACCAAAGAACGTTCCCCTCACTCTTCAATTCAAAAGCGCCTCAAACCGGCTGAGGCGCTTTTTATTCATTTAGTACATAGAAGACAGTACGTGCTTGAGTTTTTTCATTTCCTCCAGCGAACGCCCTGTTCCCAGTGCCACACAGGACAGCGGGTCATCGGCAATGGAAACCGGCAGGCCGGTGGAATGACGCAAAACAAAATCCAGATTGCGCAGCATACCGGCACCACCGGTCAACACAATCCCTTTATCCACAATATCGGCAGCCAGTTCCGGTGCGGTATTTTCCAGCGCAACCTTGCAGGCTTCGATAATCGCCCCAACCGGTTCGGTCAGGCTTTCTGCAATTTCGCGCTCAGAAATCACCAGCTCTTTCGGTACACCGTTCATCAGGTCACGGCCCTTGATTTCCATGGTGCGGCCTTCACCATCTTCCGGCGGACAGGCTGAACCGATTTCTTTCTTGATACGTTCTGCCGTACCTTCCCCAACCAGAAGGTTATGGGTGCGTCGGATATAGGCGATGATGGCTTCATCCATTTTGTCGCCGCCCACACGTACGGAACGGGCATAAACAATCCCCCCCAAAGACAGAACGGCAACCTCGGTGGTGCCCCCGCCGATATCCACAACCATGGAACCGGTCGGCTCCGTTACCGGCAAACCGGCACCGATAGCAGCGGCCATAGGTTCTTCAATCAACATCACCTTACGCGCCCCGGCGTTTTCGGCAGAGTTTTGAATGGCGCGGCGTTCAACAGCGGTAGAACCCGATGGAACGCAGATCACAACCATGGGCGCGGCAAAACTGCGACGATTATGTACTTTGCGAATGAAATGTTTGATCATTTCCTCGGCAATTTCAAAATCGGCAATCACACCATCTCTCAAAGGGCGAATGGCCTGAATATTGCCGGGGGTGCGGCCCAGCATCTGCTTTGCTTCTTCCCCGACTGCGAGGACCTGTTTTTTACCCATATTGTCGGCAATGGCCACCACGGACGGTTCGTTCAGAACGATCCCTTTTCCTTTGACATACACCAGTGTGTTTGCCGTGCCCAAATCAATTGCCATGTCAGCAGACAGAACGCCGAACAGTTTTGAAAACATTGTGCCTCAACTCTTGTTTTGCAGGCCAAGCCTTGAATAAACCAGATAGCCTTTCGAAAGGAGTTCGAAAAACCGATTAACCTTTATAAGAAGTCACGTAGCGATATGCTAGTCCTTATCACGAGTCGCCAGCATTTTTTTTAAGGATTTTCGCCAATTTGAGACTTCCTAACATTTCCATCATGGAATAAAGAAGTTAACAAATCGTGAGAACGAAAAAAGAGGGCTTTCTTTCTTGCAGAAATCCCCCTTTTTGAAACAAGTTGTTATCTTTTCTTATATGCCGGTTTAAGCATTCAACCTTTCCTTGATCCCGGGATGTTCAAGAACCCCATGCTGATTCTCAAGCGCATTTACCCCGACGATGGCCTTATTGGGTTGTACAGAAAAGCCCGCCGCCCTTGAAACCATACGCGAAAGTTTCGGGATCATCTCTTTCTTGATGCCACAATAATAAGGCATAACATCATGTCGCACCTGCAATGCCATGACAATCTCTTCCAGCGCCGCATTCCCGGCACGTTCCCCCAAGCCATTAATGGTACATTCCACCTGACGTGCGCCCCCTTGAATTGCGGCCAAAGAATTGGCAACCGCCATGCCTAGATCGTTATGGCAATGGGTGGAAAGCACTGTTTTCTCAATACCCTTTACCCGTGTTTTCAGCATCTGGATCATTTCAAAATATTCCTGCGGCACTGTATAACCGACCGTATCGGGAATATTCACGGTTGTTGCCCCGGCCTCAATCGCCGTTTCTATGGCCTGACAGAGAAAATCCGGGTCTGCACGTGTTGCATCTTCACCGGACCATTCCACATCGTCTGTTAAAGAAGCCGCATAACTGACGCTGTCATGAATACGTTCCAAAAGTTCATCCCGCCCGATCTGCAATTTATACTTCATATGCAAGTCTGAAACAGCAATCACAATGTGAATCCGATGGCTCGGTGCATGATGGATGGCATCAAAGCAGCATTTGATATCACCACGAACAGCCCGGCACAAACCGCTGATGGTCGCTTTCTTTGCCCGCTTGGCGATTTGGGTCACGGCTTCAAAATCACCTTGTGAGGAAATGGGGAAACCGGCCTCGATCACATCCACCCCCATCGCTTCCAGATGATCCGCAATGCGGATTTTTTCCGGCAAGGACATGGTTGCACCCGGGGCCTGTTCCCCATCGCGCAAGGTGGTGTCGAAAATAATAATTCGGTTGGAATCTGCACACATATCTTTCTTCCTTGAAACAGATGTTCATCAAAAAAATGAAATCGGCTTGCAAAGTCGCCAAGCCTCGCCCTCTGAACACCTCGTTTCTCTTTTTGGGTTGTATCAAACACCAAAAAGGAAATGCGCGCGTTCAGAGGCTGGCTAGTCGCAGGCTAAGAAAGAAAGGAGATAGAGCGTATAGGTTCAGGCAAACACAGGCAGACGCGCTTTTAAAAGCAACGTTCAACACCTGTATATGTTTGCCTGATATGGTCATGTATCTTTAAATGCTGGCAACCGCTTCGGGTTTGCCTTTTTCACGTTTGACCAGCAATTTGTTAACCGCATTGAGATAGGCATTCACAGACGCCACCATAGTATCGGTATGCGCCCCGCGCCCGTTAACGGTCTTGCCTTTTTCCTCAAGGCGGACGGTTACTTCGGCCTGTGCATCGGTTCCTTGCGTGACCGCATGCACCTGATAGAGTTCCAGATGAGCATCCGGCAGGGGCACGATTTCCTTGATGGCCTTGAAGGCGGCATCAACCGGGCCGTCACCTTCGGCGATGGTTTTGCGTTCTTCCCCATCAATCTCAATAGACAAGGCCGCAATCTGACTATTTACATGGGTACCACATGTCACCTGGAAATGGGTCAGTTTCACGCGCTCATTCACACGCATAACTTCATCATCAACCAATGCAATGATGTCATCATCGTAAACATCTTTTTTGTGATCAGCCAAATCCTTGAAACGCTTGAACGCATCATTCAGGGCATTATCACCCAGCTCATAGCCCAAGGCAGACAATTTATCGCGGAATGCATGGCGCCCGGAATGTTTGCCCAGCACAATCTTGTTGGCATCATTCAGACCGACACTTTCCGGTGTCATAATTTCGTAAGTGCCTGCATGCTTCAAAACACCATCCTGATGGATACCGGATTCATGGGCAAAGGCATTTTTGCCGACAATCGCCTTGTTCGGCTGCACGGAAAAGCCGGTGATAGCTGAAACCATGCGTGACGCCCGCGTGATCAGTTCCGTTTTGATACCCGTATCAAACGGCATATAGTCATGGCGGGTGCGCAAAGCCATGACGATTTCTTCCATAGCTGCATTACCGGCACGTTCGCCCAATCCGTTGATGGTACATTCCACCTGACGTGCGCCTGCCTGTACCGCCGCCAAGGAGTTGGCCACTGCCAGCCCGAGGTCGTTATGACAGTGGGTGGACAAAATGGCTTTGTCTATATTGGGCACACGGTTGATCAACATTTCGATCATGGCGAAATATTCTTCCGGTACCGTATAGCCGACCGTATCGGGGATATTGATGGTGCTTGCCCCGGCATCAATGGCGGCTTCCACACAACGGCACAGGAAATCCGCTTCGGTGCGGGTGCCGTCTTCGGCAGACCATTCCACATCTTCCACCAGCGAACGCGCAAATGTGACAGATTCCTTCACTTTTTCCAGCACGGCTTCCGGTTCCATCTGCAATTTATATTTCATATGCAGAGGAGAAGTGGAAATGAAGGTATGAATGCGGTGTTTCGGCGCATGTTTAACTGCATCGAAGCAACGTTGAATATCGCCCTTGGACGCACGTGACAAGCCACAGATTGAAGAATCCTTGGCCCGTTTGGCGATTTCACTCACCGCTTCGAAATCTCCTTCCGAAGCAATGGGGAAACCGGCCTCGATAACATCAACCCCCATTTCTTCAAGGGTTGCCGCAATGCGCAGCTTTTCTTCCAAATTCATGGAAGCGCCGGGCGACTGTTCGCCATCACGCAAGGTTGTATCAAAAATTATCACTCGGTTGGAATCGCTACTCATAATCTTTCTTCCCAGAAACTGAATTTGCACAATAATTAGTGAATGCCGCTTGAAAATGCAACAAGCCTTCCCCCCTGAACGCTCGCTTCAGGTCATTTTTTCATTTTCAAGGACGAAGAAGCGATGGCTCGCTCAGGGGCGAGTTAGTCGTGCTAGGAGTAGGGATAGACGGTTCAGGCCATAGGCACGCACAGTAAGCGCGGCAGTCAATGCAACGGCGCTTAATGTAATCATGCTGATGTCGAATGTGGACATAATGCCTAAACCCAAAATAAAATTTACGCTGCTATAAAACGGTATATGAACCTTTCTTGTCAAACCCTTTTTGCAGAAATGGTCAATGAACAACTTTATGGCACGCTCCTTGCTGAACTTCAGGCATATAAAGGAGAGCAAACCATGAGTATTTCATCAATACAGTCAGGATATAATTCCGTCACCTACATACAATCTAAGGAAATAAAAGACTCCGACAATACACCAACTCCTGAAGCTGGCGCTCAAGACATTCCCTCAACCACGACACAGTCGGCAAAAAATGCCTACACCTCGACAAAAATTTACCAGTCATCCCTATCCAGTGATGTAAATAGTATTTTATTGAAACAACAAGAAGTTGATGAAAATAAAACACAATCCAAGCTACAGGAAATTGCAGGTCAATATAACGTGACCAACCTGTCTGGAAACGAACGCCTAGCCTTAACGCAGGACTTACGTGACAACGGATTAATTTCTAACGATGTCATGATGGCAATGGTTGCCCCTTTAGGCGTGAATGAAGACATGAATGCAAAAACGAATTATCTCAAAACAATGAAAGATTCGTTAGAATTCCTTTCCAAACAAGGGGATTCCAGACAGATCGAAATACAAAAACAAGTCGTCGATATTCTGGAACAACTCGACGGCTTTTCCAATAACAACACAAGCACTTAAAAACACTATGGGTGTGGTTTGCCTTCCATAAAACCATTATAAAAAAAGAGAGACCTCCAAGCGGAAGCCTCTCTTTTTGCAGTGCATGCAGGCCCCCTTTACTTAAAGGAGCCACGCAAAACCAAGCCTTCAGCTTAGTTGCGTTCTTTGTCCACCAGTGCGTTGGATTTGATCCACGGCATCATGCCGCGCAGTTTTTCACCTGTTTCTTCCAACGGATGTGATGCACCCTGAGCACGACGTGCTTTCAGGAACGGCTGACCAACAGTGTTTTCCAGCATGAAGTCACGAACGAACTTACCTGTCTGGATGTCTGTCAGCACTTCTTTCATACGCTCTTTGACAGACGCATCAATAACACGCGGGCCGGAAACATAGTCACCGTATTCAGCTGTGTTGGAGATGGAATAACGCATGTTGTGCATGCCGCCTTCATACATCAGGTCAACAATCAGCTTCACTTCGTGCAGGCACTCGAAATATGCCATTTCCGGGGCGTAACCGGCTTCGGTCAAGGTTTCAAAACCGTAACGGATCAGCTCTGTCAAGCCACCGCACAGAACAGCCTGTTCACCGAACAAATCAGTTTCACACTCTTCCTTAAAGTCGGTTTCGATGATACCGGAACGACCGCCGCCAACGCCACAGGCGTAAGACAGAGCGATTTCCTTGGCATTGCCGGAAGCATCCTGATGAACCGCGATCAGGCACGGAACCCCGCCGCCTTTGACATATTCACCACGAACGGTGTGACCCGGGCCTTTCGGCGCAATCATAATGACATCATTGTCAGCCGGTGCTTCAATCAGGTTGAAGTGAATGTTCAAACCATGTGCAAACGCCAGCGCAGAACCTTTTTTCAGGTTCGGTGCGATTTCTGATTTATAGATACCGGCTTGCAGTTCATCCGGTGTCAGGATCATCAGCACGTCAGCCCAGGCTGCTGCTTCGGCAACCGTCATCACCTTCAGGCCTTCGCCTTCTGCTTTTTTGCGTGAGCTTGAATCTTCACGCAAAGCCACAGCGATTTCACCACAACCGGAATCGCGCAGGTTGAGTGTATGTGCGTGACCTTGAGAACCGTAACCAACGATGGCTACTTTTTTGGTTTTGATCAAATTGACATCAGCGTCGCGATCGTAAAAAACCTGCATGTTCAAATACCCCTTGAACTAGAAAACAACATTAAAATTAAAGGTCCGCTTAAAGCCCTTGGGCCCCGCGGGAGATGGCCACGACACCGGTACGCGAAACGTCCACCAGCCCCAGAGGTTCCATCAGTTTGATAAATGCATCGACTTTGCCGGCCTTGCCAAAGACCTCAAAGACGAACGACGCATTGGTGCTATCGACAACGCGTGCACGGAAAATATCGGCAATCCGCAAGGCTTCCACGCGATGTTCACCTTCACCGGCAACCTTGACCAAAGCCATTTCGCGTTCAACGCTTGGCCCGTCAATGGTCAGGTCCATCACACGGCGGACCGGCACCAGACGGTCCAGTTGTGCTTTGATCTGTTCAATCACCTGACGTGTACCACTGGTGACAATGGTGATTTTGGACAGGTTGTCCACATGGTTGACTTCGGCCACGGTCAAACTGTCAATGTTATAGCCGCGTCCGGAAAACAGCCCGACCACACGGGCCAGAACACCGGATTCGTTATCAACAAGTACGGAAACCGTATGGCTGAGGATGTCGTCTTTATCTTCGTTGGTCATTTTTTTGTTAACTCCTTGCCTTATACCAAAACGCCGGATTCCAGGCTACCGCCGTCTTCCGAAGTTTCGGTATATTCCGGACCGAGAATAATTTCATTATGCGCTGCCCCTGACGGGATCATCGGAAAGACGTTTTCTTCCGCATCCACACGAATATCCACAATGGTCGGCAGGTCTGATTCAAAAGCTTTCCGGATCACATCATCCAGTTCGCCCGGTGATGTGGCGCGCAGGCCCAAGGCCCCGTATGCTTCCGCCAGTTTGACGAAATCCGGCTGACCTTCAATATGGCTTTCAGAATAACGTTCCCCATGAAACATTTCCTGCCACTGGCGCACCATGCCCAAGAACTGGTTGTTCAGAATAAAGCATTTCACCGGCAGGCGGTAATCCATCAGGGTTGCAATTTCCTGAAGGTTCATCTGGAAAGACCCGTCCCCTGCAATACAGCAGACAAGGGCATCCGGATGTGCTGTCTGCACACCCATGGCAGCAGGGAAGCCATAGCCCATGGTGCCCAGCCCGCCGGATGTCATCCAACGTTTGGGTTTTTCAAAGCACAGGTGCTGTGCCGCCCACATCTGGTGTTGACCAACTTCAGTGGTATAGAAAGTATCCTTGCCTGTTTCCAGTGCCAGATCACGGATCCGTTCCAGCGCATATTGCGGCTTAATGATCTTATTGGATTTGGTATATTTCAAGGAATCCTTTTTGCGCCACTGATTGATCTGTTTCCACCATTTATCCAGTGCCTTGGTATCAATCTGCGCCTGATCGGCTTTCCAGTATTTGATCATGTCTTCAAGAACATGGGCAACATCACCGATGATCGGCACATCCACCACAATATTCTTGTTGATGGAAGACGGGTCGATATCGACATGAATTTTCTTGGAATGGGGTGAAAAGGCATCCAGACGGCCGGTCACGCGGTCATCAAAACGCGCCCCGATATTGATCATCACGTCACAGTCATGCATGGCCATATTGGCTTCATAGGTGCCGTGCATCCCCATCATACCGAGGAACTGGTCATCGGATCCCGGAAAAGCTCCCAGACCCATGAGCGTCAGGGAACAGGGAATACCCGTCATTTTCACCAACTGGTTAAACAAAGTGCAGGCTGCATCGCCGGAATTGACGATCCCGCCGCCGCCGTAGAAAATAGGTCTTTTCGCATTTTTAATCAGTTCAATCGCCTGTTTGATCGCAGCGGTATCGCCCTTGACCTGCGGCTTGTAGGAACGGTGTTCAACAACCGTATTTTTACCCGGCGCCTTGTAGGAACCGGTCGCCAGCAAAACGTCTTTGGGGATATCAACCAAGACAGGGCCCGGACGGCCCGTGCGCGCAACATAATAGGCTTCGTGCAGAACACGGCCCAGATCATTGACATCTTTAACAAGATAATTGTGTTTGGTAATGCCGCGCGTGATGCCTGTAATGTCAGCTTCCTGAAAAGCATCGTTACCGATCAAACTGCTGGGGACTTGCCCGGTCAGGCAAACCAGCGGCACACTGTCCATCATGGCATCAACAAGGCCTGTCACCGTGTTGGTGGCACCAGGGCCGGATGTCACAAGCACCGTACCCACTTTACCGGTAGAGCGTGCATACCCTTCCGCAGCGTGGACGGCGGCTTGTTCATGTTTCACCAGCGTGTGGTGAAGGCCATTTTGCTTGAACAACGCGTCATACAGCGGAAGAAGCACGCCACCCGGTAGCCCAAACATCACATCCACGCCTTGGTCTTTCAAAGCTTGGATAATGATTTCAGAACCGGTCATCTGTTTCGTGGACATGCAATTTTCCTCCGTCTCAACGAATGAAGTGTCCTTTCCCCCGGTCAGGAGAAAGGACACACATACTCTACCCGCACTTTCATGCGGGACTTGAGCAGCGCAAACTAAAGGCTAACTATGTCCCGGTCAACAAAAAATGACGAACTTTATTATAAATTTTATCTCTCAAACTTTTCGAATATTGCGCATTATAAATTTCAGCATTTGAAATCTGATTTCTAAACCAGGTGCATTGGCGTTTGGCAAAGCGCCGGGTTTGTTGTTGCGCCTGCAAACGCGCTTCTTCAAGGGAACAAACACCACGCACATAAGACAACAGTTCCGGCACCCCTAAGGCCTTCATAGCAGGGACTTTTGGGTCCAGTTTTCGTTCTGCAAATGCTCTGATTTCCTCAACCGCACCCTGTTCCAGCATATGCTCAAAGCGCAGGTCACAACGTTCATAAAGCTGCTCGCGCGCTGGCATCACCACATGCAGATCGTAATCCGCCTTCAACGTTGATTCCGGTTTAATCTCGCGCTGCCACACCGCCAAAGAGCGCCCGGTGGTCAATAAAACCTCCAAAGCACGACAGATTCGCTGTGCATCACGTGGTTTCAGCCGTTCAGCCATCTCCGAATCCTTGGCCTGTAATTCTTCATAAAGGGCCTCAATACCTTCTTCATCACAGCGCCGCCGGACTTCCTGACGGATATCAGGCTCGATATCGGGCAAACGTGAAATCCCTTCGACCAGCGTCTTTATATAAAGGCCCGTTCCACCCGTGACGATGGGCAGCTTATCCGTTTGCCAGCATTTCTCAATCTCTGTGATACACATTTTTTCCCACAGACCGGCTGAACAGGTCTGGGCGGGGTCCATCACCTGATAGAGTTTATGGGGCGCACGGGCTTCGTCTTCCTTACCCGGACAGGCCGTCACAATTGGGATGCCCTGATAGATTTGCATGGAGTCGGCATTGATTACCACCCCATCAAATTCCTCGGCCAAATCCAGCGCCACAGCGGATTTACCGCTGGCTGTCGGCCCGCCAATCACAACGACTTTGTTTTTCCTTTTTCCGGACATGGACTTTCAATCATTCCTCTGGCATAAACGCGCCACTCTGTTGAACAACCATATTGGCTGAAGCGACTAATGTCCTACGTTCTGACCCTTATTGCAAACCCTGACAAGCAACAAATCACCCCGGACGAAATCAAAACGCATATTGACGGGGCGTCTCCCATTTGTCTGTCCGAGGGAGAAGCCTATGACGTTCGCATTACAGAGGTTATTAACCTGCATGCCTTGCAAGAAGCCCTGCCGCACACTGATCTGATTTTCCAGAACGCTGGAGGACGGCGCAAAAAACTGCTGATTGCCGATATGGATTCAACCATTGTCACCGGGGAAACTCTGGATGATCTGGCCGAATTCGCTGGCATCAAGGATGAAGTCGCCGCTATCACCACCCGCGCCATGAATGGGGAGATCCCTTTTCGCGAAGCCTTGCGTGAACGCGTTGCCATGCTCAAGGGGCTTTCGGAATCCTTCCTTGAAGACGCGATGAAAATGGTTCATCTCACCCCCGGTGCCACAGAACTGGTCGCCACCATGAAAGCCAACGGGGCCTATTGCGCCCTTGTTTCCGGTGGTTTTACCTTCTTTACCTCGCGGGTGGCAAAACAGGTCGGTTTTGATTTCAACGCAGGCAACCAGATGGAAATTATTGACGGGCAGCTTACAGGTCATGTCATTGACCCGATTGTCACCAAGGATTCCAAACTGGCTTATCTGAAATCTCTTTGTGAAGAACGAAGTTTAACAACGGATGAAGCCGTGGCCGTAGGCGATGGGGCCAACGACCTGCCCATGATTTTGGAAGCAGGCCTTGGCATTGCCTATCACGCCAAACCGTCCGTCATCGCCAAGGCCCGCCATAACGTGCAAAACTCGGACCTGCGTGCCTTGCTATTCGCCCAAGGCTATCGCAAAGAAGAATTCAAATAGCGAAGATCAACGCAGCCGATAGGCTTGATGACAAGCCGTACATTGTGCTGTCAGCTTCTCCAGCGCACCAAACACCTTTTGCTGGCTGGCAAAACTTTCTTCCACATCTGCCGTTTCAATATCACGCGCCAATTGCGAAGCAACATGATGCATCTGTGTCCCTACCGCCTGCATTCCCTCAGGCATATAGGGCGCAAGATGTTTTGCCCCATGTAAACCGAGCGAACTCATGCCCAAGCGGTTTTCCGCAATTTTGGCCGCCTCACTCGCCTCCCCCTGAGAAAGGGCTGCAAAAATTTCATTCAAGGCCAGCAAGTGATCGCGCATATTGCCCAGCATATGGTCTTGCATCATTTCCGGTAAATCAATTTTTTCACGGTTGTCCTGCGCTTCAGCGCCGGTCGTCGTCAGGAAAAAAGTACAAAGTAAAAACGCAAATGATGCAAAGCGCATGGACTGTCTCCTTGATTTAAGCCACCAGACTCTTTTCAATCGCTTCACGGTCCAGACCGTGTTTGCCGATAATCACCAACTGGCTGGTGCGCGGCTCGTCAACGGCCCATGGGCGGTCAAAATAGCGTTGAAAACGCGGGCCCACCCCTTGTACCACATGGCGCATGGGTTTACCGGGTACATCCAGAAAACCTTTAATGCGCAGAATATCGTGGGCATCGACCACTTCCAGCAACTTGCTTTCCAGTGCGTCCGGGTCTGCAATCGGCCCCAGTGTGACATGAAAACTTTCAAAATCGTCATGATCATGGTCATGATCGCCGTCATGATGGGAATGGCGCGCCTCCAGATCATCTTCCGCTGCGGCATCCAAACCCAATAGAACAGCCGGGTCCACACGGCCATGGTCTGTCTTGATAAATTTCACATGGTCACGCACACGCGCAGACAGTTCCTTGTGAATTTCGCCCAGGCGCACTTCTTCCACCAAGTCAGCCTTGTTTAGCAAAACCATATCGGCACAGTTAAGCTGGTCTTCAAAAACTTCTTCCAGCGGATTGTCATGGTCCAGATTTTCGTCCGCCTCACGCAGCTTCTGCACCGTTTCTTCATCATCGGCAAAGCGGCCCAGATCAACCGCATGGGTATCAATCACCGCAACCACACCATCCACGGTAACGCGTGTTTTAATCTCCGGCCAATTGAACGCCTTGACCAACGGTTTGGGCAGCGCCAGACCTGAGGTTTCGATGACGATATGGTCCGGCGGCGTTTCGCGTTCCAGCAAAGCTTCCATGGTTGGCAGAAATTCATCGGCCACGGTGCAGCAGATGCAACCATTGGCCAGTTCTATCACATTATCCTCACCGTTTTCACCTTCGCAGGCCTCAATGCCACAACCTTTGACCATCTCACGATCCACACCCAGATCGCCAAATTCATTAATCACCAGTGCAATACGTTTACCGCCAGCATTTTCCAGCATGTGGCGGATCAAAGTGGTTTTACCGGCACCCAAAAAGCCGGTGATCACGGTGGCAGGAATTTTCATGGCTTATTCTATTCTTTCATCGTTAAAGGGAGGCCTGCGGCCATGAATAGCACACGATCAGCGGTTTGCGCTACTGCCTGATTAAGCCTTCCGGCATGGTCGCGAAATTTACGCGCCAGCGCATTATCCGGCACAATGCCCAGCCCGACTTCATTGGAGACCAGCACAATGTCGCTTTGCGCTGCTTTCAAAGCGGTACAAAGCCTTTGCGTTTCCGCCTCAATATCGGCCTCTTCCTCCATCAGGTTGGAGAGCCATAAGGTTAAACAATCCACCAACATGGGCTGTTCAGCCTGCACAATCAGGTCATGGATATGTACCGGTTCTTCAATGGTCTGCCACAACTCATTGCGCCGTTGCTGATGGATTTGCACCCGCTCCGCCATTTCTGCATCCCACACCCGCGAAGTTGCCAGATAAAACCCGCCGCCTTTTTTCTCAATCAACTTTTCCGCATATTGCGACTTACCGGAGCGCGCCCCGCCGAGAACGAGTGTGATCATTTTTCGAATTTGTAAGTTGTCTTAAAAAGTAACATTGGGAAATTCCTTTCGCCAATTAAACGTACTACAAAATATTTTCTGTTTTTTAAGGTTTAAATAGAAGTTATCTCTAATTCCAGTCGATGCATAACTCACTCGTTCCCAGTTCTCAGAATTTTTATCAATCTTGTAAATTGTAATATCATTTATTTTCTGATCTCCACCAATTTGTGAAGCATCAGCCATCATGCGCACAACGCAAAATTGGCTAATCAACATACGATATTTATCGGCTTCTACACTCTGGATATTTGTTGTTTGACATGCAGCCAATAACAATAAGAAAGATAAGATCAATCCATTTTTAATATACATGCCATTTCCTTCTATAATAATTAGCGAAAATCATCTCTTACCCAATCCTCACTGCATCCACATAATAGCTGGGATTAAGATATTCGGCCTGTGCATCAATCAGGCGCAATTCATCGCTGTCATTGCGGATGGTATCGTCAATGATGCCGAAAAGGGTGGAGGTTGCCAGTTCCAGCGCCTGTTTTTCCGTTTCGCCGCGCAGGATATGAGACAGGTAAAGTGCGGCAAACGTATCGCCCGTTCCTTTCGCGCGCAACGGCAGTTGCGGCACCGTCACCCGCCATGCCCCACCGTCAGAAACCACGACATTTGATAAGGTCGGTTGATCGCCCTTGCGCCCTTTTAACGAGGTTACGATAACCGTCTTGGGGCCACGCACACGCAAGGCATCGCAGGCAAAAAGTGTGTCATTCAGAGATTCCTGCGCACGCCCGCTTAGATATTCCAGTTCAAACATATTCGGGGCCAGAATATCGGCATGGGGAACCAGTTCATCACGGACAAATTCGGCCACATCGGATTTTACATACATCTGACGTGTCATATCACCAACCACCGGGTCACATAAATAGAGCGTTTTGTCGTTAATGCCTTTAATCCGCTCAACCGACTCAATCACAAAACGCCCGGTTTCCACAGAACCCAGATAACCTGAAAGGACCGCATCACATTGTTCAAAATGGTCCAGTTGGTCAATGCCATCCACCATGGCGCGCATGGTCTCCATCGGCACCGGCGCACCATCATGGGAATCGTAGCCGGGATGGTTGGAAAACAGCACGGTCGGCACAGCCCAAACTTCAAAGCCAAGACGCTGCATGGGGAAAACGGCAGCCGAATTCCCGACATGACCGACGGCAACAGACGATTGAATTGATAGAATACTCATGGGCTTAGTCTCCCGCTAGGCTTGAGGTTCCCTTATACCTTATGATGCAGGCTTGCCAATGGGAAACTTTTGTTTATATTTCTGCGCAATTGCGAAACAAGTGAAAATAGCAAAAAAGGAAATGTCCCATGGCTGCAACAGCACGTCCTCGTCGTAGTGTCCTCTACATGCCCGGCTCCAACGCCCGTGCACTGGAAAAGGGGCGCACCCTGCCTGCTGACGGTTTGATTCTTGACCTTGAAGATGCGGTCGCACCGGATGCCAAGGAAGTGGCGCGTCAACAGATTGTTGATGCCGTCAAAGAAGGCGGCTATGGCATGCGCGAAATTCTCATCCGCACCAATGGTTTGAACACAGCTTGGGGCTATGACGACATTGTAGCAGCTTCAACCTCTGGCGCCGATGCCATTTTGTTGCCCAAGGTGGAAAGTGCCGATACCGTGCGTCAGGTGGAAGCTATCATGGACGCAGCCGGTGCCCCTGCCGAGATGAAAATCTGGTGTATGATGGAAACCCCGCGCGGCATGCTGCATGCCGAAGAAATCGCCGATTCCACAGATCGTATGGGCGGTTTCGTGATGGGCACGTCCGATCTGGCCAAGGAACTGCGTTGTGCCCATACGCCGATGCGCCTGCCCTTCATGATGTCACTGAACGTTTGTATTCTGGCGGCACGCGCTGCAAACATTGCCATTCTGGACGGGGTCTATCTGGACCTGTCCGATGATGAAGGCTTTGTTGAACATTGCAAACAGGGGCAGGAACTGGGCTTTGACGGCAAAACCTTGATTCACCCCAAAACCGTTGCTGCCGCCAACGAAATTTTTGGCCCCTCGGAAAGCGAAATTGAATGGTCCAAAAAGATCATTGCCGCCCATGCAGAAGCCGAAAGCCAAGGCAAAGGCGTTGTCGTGGTGGATGGCAAGCTGATTGAAAACCTGCATGTGGTCACGGCCAAACAGCTGGTTGCCCAAGCCGAAGCCATCGCCAAGATGGAAGCCGAAGGCTAAAACAACGTAAATTCGGGATAAGGAAATATCCTCACTCTGGCGAAATCTTGATTTGCTTTAAAGTCTGGATACATTTAGGTGTGTCCAGACTCCTGCCGGGCGCAGGAGTTCACAGGTGACTACTGTGAGCCCCTGTGCAGACAGGGGCCTCCTTTATGCGATAAGCTATTAGAGAGGGAACCTGTTGTCATACAGGCAAAGACCTGTCTCTAGTCTTGCGCAACCGGTTCCTCTGTCACCGGCGCCACTTCTTCACTGACATGAGCGATCACTTTCACTTTTTTCGGCTTCTGCTTATCAACAAGCTGGCGAAAATCTTTTTCTACAACCTTGGAAGAAAAGAGGGCAAAGCGAGCGGAGAATTCTTCACGCACCTGCGTCTTGCGCTGCATAAAACCTTCGACCAGAACCCCCATGGACATAAAGACCTGCGGGCGGCTTTCACCTGCCTTCATCATCTGGGTGGAATAATCATGCAAGGTTTCGGCCTGCACATCCAGGTCTTGAAAATCGCCCAGATTTTCCTGAAGCACTTTCAGGGTTTTCACCAATGCCCCGACAGATCCGGCCGGATAGAGAGAGGCAAAGAATTCCAGCAGATAACGCAGTTTCTTGCAGGACTTACGCAAATCATGCAGGGCCTCGGCAGGTGTTTCATCATGAATGGCACGCCCCTCCGTCACCACGCGGCGATAGGTTTTCCAGATACGCTTATCTGCCACTTTGCCAACAGGCAGCAAAGCCACCGGCGCACTGGGACGTTGCGGCACGGGCTTTTCCAAGAAAACACGCCATTTCGCCAGAAAATCCTTAAAGCGGCGGCTGCGCAGGTCCTTCACCAGTTGCACACGGGCGGCTTGATGCTGTTTGATCAGAAACTCGTAAAGCGGTTGCAGATTTTCCTGCTGTTCAGCTGAAAGCTGGGCCCGATATTTGGGAAAATCCATCGTATAGACATCAAGGTCACGCACAGGTG
The DNA here is from genome assembly GCA_050297075.1 of Terasakiella sp. Lineage (GTDB taxonomy): Bacteria > Pseudomonadota > Alphaproteobacteria > Rhodospirillales > Terasakiellaceae > Terasakiella. The sequence goes on along the minus strand of JBNKSC010000010.1, from coordinate 78,172 downwards.
TCGTAATCTGACCAATCCAGGCAAGTTCATCAGCAAACTTGTCCTGCATGGTTTGGGGTAACACCCCTTTCATCCGGCTAAGGGCACTGCGTGAACGGCGCACCGCCACGCGCAAATCATGTAAAAACTCCGTATCAAGGTCCTTGATGGTCCCCTCAACATTGGCTTCAATCTGTGCCAGTTGATCCAGAAGGATTGACTTCAACGCCTCATCACTGCGCATGTCACGTTCCAGCGCGATGTTCAACTTGCCGGAATAATCAAGCGGCGTTTTGCCGACATTGGCCATCAAAACATCCAGCCATTCGCGCTGCGTTGTTTTTTGCAGACCGGCCAAACGTCGCAAAATCTTTGCAAACTGTTTTTCATATCCGGCCAGACATTCCACCCGGACCCGGCACCCCAGTTCCATCTCCTTGCGGCGCGGCCCCGGTTGCTGAAAATTGCATTCCACAACCAAGCGAACAGCTTCATTTCCCTGTTTATCTTCAACCGAAACCAGAATCTGTTCGCTACGCACCTGTGCAAGTGGCAGAAAGCTGCGCAGATCAGCCAGCTTCGCCAATTCTTTTTGCATTTTGCCATTCGGCAGGTCACTTGACCATTTGGGGATTTTATCCACCATCAGGCGGGAGGGAAACTTCAAGTCTGCATTATCAGCACTGACAACAAGTTCAATCGTTTCTTCTTTCTCGGCGCAAAGCAGCCACCCGGCCCGGCAAATGGCCCAGTCAAACGTATCGAGATAAGTTTGCACAACTACACGTTCACCTGTTTTGCGCCCCCGTGCCAATGTTGCAACAATACTGCCCCATTCCTGCGCGCTATGTTCGCCCCCCAGAGAGAAGTACCTCACATCCACAGCCATTTTCTCTCCTCCCTTCTTTGAAATGTCACAAAACAGTAACACATTACAGAAGAAGGTAGCAAAGTCATGTTACAATTTTAGGCAAATAATCTCAATTCTTTCGATATTTCTGGATGATTTGATCTTTTTCAGGATCAACCCACCAGTATGTCCATGCCGCATAACCGGGACTATATTTGGGGTAGACTTTCGGCATCCCGAATCGATTCCATGCCACAATGCGTGCAACTTTCAGGTGCCAGTTTGGAATCACGTAATGCCCCCAAAGCAAAACCCGGTCAAGCGCATGGGTACGCATAACCAGCTCTTCCCGGCTGGGCGCATTAACCACCAGATTGACAAGTTGGTCCACAACATCATTGCTGATACCTATAGTGTTACGGCCCCCTTCGCGCTTGGCTGATGCACTGCCCCAAAAATCAGATTGCTCATTACCCGGCGACATGCTTTGGCCAAAAGCATCCACAATCATATCGTAATCAAACGTATCCAAACGCTGTTTATATTGCGCCGTATCCACCATACGGATGCTCACATCAATCCCCAAACGAGCGAGGTTTTTCTTGAACGGCAAAACAATGCGTTCCCAAATGGGCGAGTTCAGTAAAAGTTCAAAAGCCAGCGGTTCGCCTGTTTTGGCATTGACCAGTTTACGGTCTTTCACCACCCAACCGGCTTTTTTCAACAGCATGGCCGCCTGCTTCAAATTGCTACGGATATTACCTGAACCATCCGTTTTGGGCGGCTCATACGTCTTGGTAAAAACCTCATCGGGAATACGCCCACGGTATTTTTCCAGAATTTCCAGTTCCCGCCCCTTGGGTAAGCCACTGGAAGCCAGTTCGGAGTTGGAAAAATAACTGGTGGTGCGACTATACTCATTATAAAAAAGGTTTTTATTGGCCCAGTCGAAATCAAATGCATAAGCCAGAGCCTGGCGGACCAGCGGATTTTTGAACTTATCACGGCGGATGTTGTAAACAAACCCCTGCATGCCCGTGCCAACGTGATGCTCAATACGCAGCTTATTGATCAACCCTTTTTTCACTTCATCAATATCATAGGCGGTTGCCCAGCTTTTGGCGCTGTTTTCATAGCGGTAATCAAATGCCCCCCCTTTGAAAGCTTCCACTGCTACGGTCTCATCGCGATAATAATCATAACGGATTTCATCATAATTGTTCTGCCCGGCATTCACCGCCAGATCTTTACCCCAATAGTCTTTCACGCGCTCATAAACCACGTTGCGACCGGACTCAAAAGATTTAACCTTATAGGGTCCGCTGCCCATAATCGGGCTCAAGGTTGTTTTGGTGAAATCCTTACCCGCCCACGCATGTTTGGGAAGAATGGGCAGTTGCCCTATAATCAGGGGCAGTTCACGGTTATTTTTACCTTTAAAGGTAAATTTGACTTTACGCTCACTTAAAGCTTCAGCTTTGTCTATATCTGCATAATAAACACGATAGTGTGGATGGCCTGCCTTGGTCAGAATATTAAAACTGAACACCACATCTTCAGCTGTCACCGGTTTGCCATCATGCCAACGCGCTTCGGGACGCAGGTTAAAAATCACCCAGGAACGGTCATCGGGGACCTCAATGGTTTTAGCGAGCAGGCCATATTCGGTAAAAGGCTCATCAAAGGATTGTACGGTCAATGTCTCAAAAGGCAATCCGGCCCCGATAGCAGGCACCCCCTTCAGGGTAAACGGGTTGAATGTATCGAATGTAGAACCCAAAGCCGACAAACGAATGCTGCCGCCCTTGGGTGCCTCTGGATTGGTATAGTCAAAATGGGTAAAATCAGGCCCGTACTTAATATCGCCATGCATGGCAATCGCATGCTTGGGCTCTGCCGCCTGAACATGATACACAACACCAAATACAACAAATGCCGCTAAGAAAGCCGATTTCAAACCCATGATCCATCCTGTTCATTATAAAGTCCACTTTCCTCTGATATTGGCGGGACTGTCACGTTTGTGCAAGGGGATGCAGCCGCTTTGCCTGCTTTTTTTATTTTTTTGCCTGTTTACAGTGCCCACTGCGCAAGCCGATATGGAACGTGCCATCCGTAACGTTCAGGACGGGCGCAACGCAGAGGCCCTTCAAGAGTTCCATCAATATGCCCGTCATGGTAACCCCGTAGCGGACTACTGGATTGCGACCATGTATTTGCAAGGCCGCGGCGTTGAAAAAGATGTCACAGAAGCCATGCGTTGGCTCAGAAAATCTGCCCGCCAAAACCATACCCCGGCCATGGTCGTGTTGGGAAAAATCCATTTTGAAGGTCTGAACGGCAAAAAGAACCTGCAAATCGCACGCGGCTGGTTTGACAAAGCCGCCAAGCAGGGTGATTCATACGCCATGTTGCGCCTTGGTGAAATCTATATGAACGGGCTGGGTGTCAAGGCAGCGCCGCAAATTGGCATCAAATATGTTCATCAGGCTGCCAAGCTCGGTTCCCTGCAAGCCAAACATATTCTGGGGCTGGCTTACCTGCGCGGGGTTGGCGTCAAAGCGGATGAACAACAGGGGCTTTTTTGGCTACGCTCAGCAGCCAAAGCCGGTTTCGCCCCCTCCATTGAAACGTTAGCCGAATACGAAAAATAACAGGAACGTCAAGCGTGCCCAGCTTCTTCGGAAAGCAGGCGTGGGTCAATTCCCAACTGGGCAACGGCACGCTCCCACTTGGTTTCCAAATGATCATCGTAAACGATCTCGTCACTGGCGGGAACGTTCAGCCAGCCGTTTTCAAGAATTTCCTGATCCAGTTGCCCGGGTCCCCAACCGGCATATCCCAACGCCAGCAAACTTTTATCCGGACCAACGCCATGGGCAATATCGCGCAGGATATCAATGGTTGCCGTCAGGGCAAAACGTGCCCCCACCACAACGGTGGAATCTTTCATATAGTCCGGGCTATGCAAAACAAAACCGCGTTCTTCATCCACCGGCCCGCCAAGGTGCACCTGTATGGCCTGTTCGCCCTCATAGCTTTCGATCTTCAACTGTTGAAGAAGATCAGGAAAAGTTAACGTCTGCACCAAACGGTTAATCACCAGCCCCATAGACCCTTCGGCACTGTGTGAACAGATATAAATCACCGTTTTGGCAAAACGCGGGTCGCTCATACCGGGCATTGCAACCAACAATTGCCCTGTCAGATCATCGGATATTGTTGTTTCATCAGTCATGAGATTCACATATGAGCGTTTTCATAAAAGTGCAAGGCCTGATCTGCCATGCACCCTAATTCTGACATATTTTTCCCGGATAGGAAGAGAAGAAAGGGAATAAAATGCACCTGCTTATAAAATACATCACCTCTGTCTGCCTGTTTATCCTGTTATGCGGGGCACTGCCTGCACAGGCTCAAACAGCTTCCGACTGGCAAGGGATTGATAAAACACAGGTTCGCCTGATCGCCGCAACCACCGCTGTTGGCGACAGTAACGACCTTGTGTTCGGTCTGCATTTTAAAATGGCAGAAGGCTGGAAGGTCTATTGGCGCAGCCCCGGTGATGCAGGCTATCCCCCGGAAATTGACTGGCAAGGCAGCACAAACCTCTCTCGGGCAGAAATGCAATGGCCGCGCCCCCATCGCTTTGTCGTCCTCGGGCTGGAAACTGTGGGTTACAAAAAGGAAGTTGTTTACCCCCTGCACATCAAAACGAAACAGACAGGCCAGCCCCTGAGCCTGAAAGCCCATGTCCGTTTCCTAACCTGTGCCGACATCTGCGTTCCGGTAGAAACCGACCTGTCCCTTACCCTGCCTGAAGGCACTGCCGAGGCAAGCGAATATGCCCGGTTGATCAACAAATTCGAAAGTCAGGTTCCCCATCGCAAACAAACGCTGGGCATCAATCTGGAAAAGGCCGAGATGGCCGTTGAACAGGATGGGAAAACGGCCACTTTACGCCTGCACCTTTCAAGCAACAGCCAACCCTTTCAGTCCCCCGATGTTCTGGTAGAAGGCCCCCTTGAACTTGCCTTTTTCAAGCCGGACACCAAACTTTCCGCTGACCAAACCGGTGTCCTGTTCGATATTCCGCTGGATGGGGTACAGTTCCTTGAAAAGAAATTTGATCAATATGACTATACTCTGAGCGTGATGGATGGGGAGCGGGCCATCGAACTCACCACAAAAGTCACCCCCGCAACAGCCCCCCTGCCCGCACCAGAAGGGTTCGCCTCCCCCGGCCAACAGCCCTTGAATGCCCTTTCTCTGGTCAGCATTCTGGCTTTGGCTGTACTCGGCGGGCTGATCCTCAACCTCATGCCCTGTGTGTTGCCGGTTCTTTCGCTTAAAGTCCTTGGCCTCGTCAGCCATGGTGGCAATAGCCCCCGCACTGTGCGGCTAAGCTTTCTGGCCTCCAGTGGCGGAATTGTTTTTTCCTTCTGGGTTCTGGCCGGGGCCCTGATCGCCATGAAACTGGCTGGGGCCTCTATTGGCTGGGGCATCCAGTTTCAGCAACCCCTATTTCTGATTGCCTTGTTGCTGGTTGTCATTTTGTTTGCCTGTAACATGTGGGGTTTCTTCGAAATCAACCTGCCCGGCTGGCTCAGCGGCATTGGTGAACGTTCCGCCCATGTCCATGGGCTGGCAGGGCATTTTCTCACCGGCGCCTTCGCTACATTGCTGGCAACCCCCTGTTCCGCCCCGTTTCTGGGAACAGCTGTTGGTTTTGCACTGGTGCGTGGCCCGTGGGAAATTTTTATGGTATTCACGGCACTGGGCCTTGGTCTGGCCCTGCCTTACCTGATGATTTCCCTGTTTCCCAAACTTGCCACCCTATTGCCCAAACCCGGACCATGGATGGTAATCTTGCGCAAAGTCCTCGCCCTTGCCCTGCTTGCAACAGCCCTCTGGTTACTGAGCATTCTCTGGGTACAGATCGGTAATAATAGTGTTGTGATTCTGGCGGTTCTGCTTGGCCTGCTGGTCGGAACCTTGTACCTTGCCCCACGCCTCAAACACTTTGCCAAAGCTCTCGCTGTTCTTCTTGTCATAGGCACGTTCACCGTTCCATCTTTCACAGAACAAAATGCCGCCACTCCGGCTGAAGTTGAAACGCTCTGGACCAAATTTGACCTTGCCAAAATCGACTCTTTAATTGCCAAGGGCCATATTGTTTTTGTGGACGTTACGGCGGACTGGTGTCTCACCTGCAAGGTTAATAAAAATCTGGTTCTGTATCAGGGAAATACCTTTGAGGCTTTATCCTCCCCCAAAGTCATCGCCATGAAAGCGGACTGGACCAAACCCGATGAAACCATCGCAGCCTATCTGGCGAGCTTTAAACGTTTTGCCATTCCGTTTAACGCTGTCTACGGTCCCAAAGCCCCCAAAGGGATTTTACTGCCGGAACTTCTGGATGAAGACACCGTACTGAAGGCCATAAAACAAGCCGGGGGCTAAAACCTTCACAGCACCATTGAATTTTTGATCTTTTCCACACCTTCTCGCGCCAAGGCATCGGCACGTTCGTTTTCGTCGTGCCCGGCGTGGCCTTTGACCCAGTGCCATTCAACATCATGGCTCCCCAATGCCTTTTCAAGGCGTTGCCAGAGGTCGGCATTTTTCACCGGTTTTTTGGCGGCCGTTTTCCAGCCGTTTTTCTTCCAGTTGAAAATCCATTTGGTGATGCCGTCCTTCACATAGGTGCTATCTGTATAAAGCGCCACCGACACCGGACGTTTCAAACGTTCCAGCCCGTAAATGGCCGCCATCAGTTCCATGCGGTTATTGGTGGTTTCTTCTTCCCCGCCGCAGAATTCACGTTCCACACCTTTCCAGCGCATCAGCACACCCCAACCGCCGGGGCCGGGGTTGCCGCTACAGGCCCCATCCGTATAGATTTCCACCTTTTCCTGCGATGTGCTCATAGGTCCAACCCGTAAGCACGCGCCGAACGCACCCCCTGATGGAATTTCAGGATATGATAATATTCCATCGGGTCCTTCGGTTTAACAAACGCATCTTTCGGTGTGTTGACCCAGTCATAAAGCCGCGTCAATAAAAAGCGCAAAGCCGCCCCACGCGCTACCAGAGGCAAAGCTTCCACCTCTTCGCGGCTAAAATCACGTACTTTGCGATAATTTGACAGCAGCAGGCGGGTTTTGGTGACATTGAAATCACCATCCTTTTCAAAACACCATGAATTCATGCAGATTGCCAGATCGTAGGCAAAAATATCATTGCAGGCAAAATAGAAATCAATCAGCCCGGAACATTCCTCGCCTCTGAAAAACACATTATCGGGAAAGGCATCTGCGTGAATAATGCCCTTGGGCAAATCCCCCGGCCATTGGGTTTCCAGATAATCCAATTCCTTTGCAATTACATCAGCCAAACCGGGTTTAACCTCATCGGCATGGTCCAGACATTTCTCAGCCAAGGCACGCCAGTCAGCAACCCCCAAAGCGTTGGGTCGTTGCATGGAAAAATCACTGCCCGCCACGTGTAATTGCGCCAGTATGCGCCCCAGCTCAGCACAATGAACCGGCTTGATCTTGCGCGGCCACATACCAGCCAGAAAGGTGAAAATAGCGGCCGGTCGCCCCGCCAATGTACCCAACGCCTGTCCTTGATCATTATGCAACGGAACCGGGCAGGTAATGCCGTTTTCGCTTAAATGTTCCATCAAATTCAGGAAAAAGGGTAAATCATCCACATTCACCCGTTTTTCATACAGGGTCAGAATAAACGGTCCCTGTTCGGTCTGGATAATGTAATTGGAATTTTCCACACCCTCGGCAATGCCCTTATAAGACATGAGGGCACCAATGGAATAATGGCTTACAAAAGCCGAAAGTTCGTCATCACTGACTTCAGTATAAACAGCCATAATTTTAAGTACTCAGGGACGCAGGAATTTTGAAGACCACGTCTTCTTCGCTAAAGATATCGAAGGTGACCCTCACATCAAAACGTTCACGACAGGCTTCCACCACTTCTTCAACCAATACTTCGGGTGCGGAAGCTCCGGCGGTAATGCCCAAAGTTTCCACCCCATTAAAACTGGAAAAATCAATATCATCTGCGCGTTGCACCAGCATGGATTTTTCACAACCATTCAACCGGGCGACTTCCACAAGGCGGCGTGAATTACTGGAATTGGGCGCACCGATCACCATAATCATATCGGATTTCACTGCAATCTGCTTTACCGCGGCCTGACGGTTTGTAGTGGCATAACAGATATCTTCCTTTTTCGGCATTTCCAGATTGGGATAGCGTTCTTTCAAAACGGCAATCACATCTCTGGTATCATCCACAGACAGGGTCGTCTGCGTCACAAGCCCTAGGGGAACTTCAGTTGGAAGTGTCACCGTTTTTGCCTGTTCGGTATTTTCCACCAGAACCACAGCCCCTTCAGGCAACTGGCCCATGGTCCCAATGACTTCCGGGTGGCCTTCATGACCAATCAGAATAACCGGATGGTCTTTATCATAATGGCGTTCTGCGGCCCGGTGCACCTTGCTGACCAACGGGCAGGTTGCATCCACGTAGGTCATATTGCGCCGCTCAGCTTCTGCCGGAACAGATTTTGCCACACCATGGGCGGAAAAAATCACCGGTCGATCACTCGGCACCTCTTCCAGTTCATCAACAAAGATGGCCCCTTTGGCACGCAAACTGTCCACCACAAACTTGTTATGAACGATTTCATGGCGCACATAAACCGGCTGGCCGAACTTTTCAAGTGCGCGTTCTACGATGTGAATGGCCCGGTCCACCCCGGCACAAAATCCGCGCGGCCCAGCCAACAATATGGTCAATGGTCTTTTCATGTCCCCAATATAGAAACCCGCAGCAAAGAGTAAAGCCAATCCTTTTTTTTCATGTTAGAATTTTTCCATGAGACGTTTTTTGACCCTGTTATGCTGCTGTTTGATCAGCCTGCCCGTTCTTGCCGCCAAGCCGACCGGGTTGAACCGCCCCGAAGTACGCCCGGAAATTTATACCGTCAAGAATCCCGTCCAGCAGGTTCAGGAACTTTTGGCTTCCATGGGGCTTTATGTTGGGGCCCTGGACGGCATTATGGGGCCGGATCTGGAAAGTGCCATTCGCCTTTATCAGAAAACCCACAACCTGGACCAAACCGGTAAAATCACCCGGAACCTGATTGCCCATATGCAAAATCTCGGGCGGATGCGTGCGCTTATCCAGAAACTGGATCAGGTTCGTGAAGAACGTCAGGCAAAGGCCAGACAGGCTTTATTGGCAAACCCCCGTACCCGCATATTGCTGGAAAAAACACCCCAAAAAGAAAGAGCTGACCCGACACGGGATTCCAGCAGTTGCTTTAAATCACCAACGGTCAGTTGTCTGCTCAAAGAAGCGGTGGAAAGTTCCCGCGCCGTTTTTGAAGATGATATGCGCGACTGGGCACTGGGAGAGATTCTGGCCGCACAGGTTAGCGTTGGCCTTGAAGAAGACGCCATGCAGACGGCTGCCCGCATCAAGGACAGCCGCCTGATTATTGCCGCCCTGACCACCATTGCCAAAACGCATATCAAGGAAGGCAAGATCAAGGAAGCCCTTTCCGCTCTCACCCTTATTCCGGTGGCTGAACGCAGACTGTCCGTTCTGTTGGACCTGTGTGCCACTTACCATAAACAGGGCAACAAAAAAGCGCTCATTGAAACAGTCAACCGCATTCTGGCTGATTCACTAACCATTGAAAAAAAGGCTACTCGCCTGCCCCTGCAAATTGAAGCTGCCAAATTCCTTGCCCCTTATGAACATAAACGTGCCCTTGAGCTGTTGCATGAAATCGCATCTCAGGCAAAAGAGCTGACGCAGACAGGCGCACATCAAACGGTTCTGCGTCAAAGCGCCAGTGCCATGGCTGAAATCGGTTTCCCCGAATATGCACTTAAAACACTGGATACCTTACCTGACAGCGATATCCGCATCCCTGTTCTCATGGCGGCCACACGGGCCTTTTTAAAACAAAAACGTTTTCAAGCTGCGCGCAACACACTGGAACGTATTTCCCCCAAACGCTACCGCAGCATCATTCTTGCCAATATGGCCAGCGCCTTATGGCTTGCACAAAAAACCGAAACCGCAACCGTAACCTTGCAGGAAGCCCACCTTGTCGCAAAAGGGATCACACTTCCTTTTGCCCGCAATTTCGCCTTGTCCAGCGTTGCCCAAAGTTACTGGGAAATTGCCAGTAAAACGCAGAAAAGCCAGCATGCAGATCAGGCTTATAACATTTTGCAAACCATCACGGATGACCGTATGAAAGCCCGCGGGCTTTGGGACCTCACCCATGCAGCCCGGCGCTTTCGTTTCCACCCCAGCGAGGCCGATCTGGACCAAGAAGCAAAAACAGCCATCAACGAGGTCAAAAGCAGCTTTTCCAAAGTCTGGATTATGGGAGACCTTGCCGCTTACTATCAGGACGAAGGCGACCGTGAAGAAGCCAAAAAAGCCTTCTACATCGGGCTGGAGAATGTGGAAAAACTAAAAAATCCGTGGGCACGCTCACGGGCTTTGGCAAAATTCGCAGCCTTGTTTTATCGGCTGGATTGATCAGCCGCTCCGAACAGGGTATGGTGCGCGCAGAAGAGACCATGATTTCAGGGAGTTTTAGATGAGAATCGCACGTTTTACCATGTTGGCCGTCCTGCTCGCTTTCGGGCTGTCTGCCTGTGGGGCAACCGATTCCCTAACCTTCTGGCGCAAGGAAAAACCTGAACCCTGCCCGCGCATCACTGTTTTACGCGATGCCGCCAACATCACCCAATTTAAAGACGGACCGGGGCGCGACATTATTGATGTTCTCTACGAAGCCCACGTGACCAACGTTCTGTCCGCCTGTAAATATGATGTGGACTATGACACCCGCGCGGGCACAATCAACATTCAGCTCGCCCCGGTGATTGCCGCCAAACGCGGACCCGCCGATCAGGTTCGCCTTGCTGATGTCACCTATTTTATTGCGGTTGTAAACAGCGACAAAAAAATTCTTCAGAAAAAGACCTTCGACCTAAAACTGGGATTTCCCGGCAACCTGACACAAAATGAAGTGCGTGACGAACCGGTTGAGCTGAGTATTGCGACAAACGGCAGCACGGATGGGCGCGATTACGAAGTATATGTTGGTTTTCAGATGACGCGGGAACAAATGGCTTACACCCGCCGCCTCAACCAACGCTAAGCGACGCGTCTTTTCAAAGACCCTGTAAAATCAGTTTCTTACGATCAACCAGATAATCGGTGATGCCCGCGCCCACCCACATCATAAACAGGGTGGACCAGGCCGTGATGGCAAAAATGGACCCGCCGGTTACACCGGCACCTACCGCACAGCCCCCGGCCAGCATGCTGCCAAAGCCCATGAAGGCTGCGCCGACAATATAGCGTTTCATGGAATGGCCGCCCTGAAAACCTTCCAGTTTCAGCTCCTTGGCAAAATAAGCCGCCAGAAAGGAGCCCAGAAAAACACCGGGAATCAGCCCCACATCAAAATCCATTTTCGGTTCGGGTTCATTCATTACCAACATCAGGGTATCTGCCGAAGGGCCACTGAAACTAAGGGATTCAACCTGAATGGGATCAAAAGCCACACCGGCAACCGAATAGGTAAAAAACCACGCCGCCGGTACCGTTGCGCCCACGACAACAGCCCCCAGCCAACTGCGATGGGGAATGGTATGTTTGCGCGCAATCCATAAAGCACCGCTCAGGCAAATCAACCCCACCATAATTCCCAGCACAGGCCCGCCCCCACTGATGTAGTTGAACAGCGAAATATCTTCGGGAGCGATCAGCCAGGCAGAGGCCACTTTGGTTCGCACCGGGGCCAAAAGGCCGCGCAGGGAAGATTGTGCCACAACCGCAAAAACAAGACCGGTCAACAAAGACCGTAAATTACCGTTAGCCGAAAGAACCAGCATACGCGATGAACAGCCACGTGACAGAATCATACCGCAACCGAACATCAAGCCCCCGACAAGCGCCCCGGACATGGACCCCGGCATTGCCAATTGGCGTGACTCACTTACAGACATTTCTTCAAGATAGATCAGACCTTGTGTGCCAATCACAGCCGTTGAAAAAACCACAAACCAGATTGCCAGCTTTTCCCCCAGTTGCCCCCGGGAAAATTCAATAGCTGCGGCACGCAGGCAAAACCTGCTGCGTTGACCAAAATATCCAAAGATAATCCCGATCAGGATACCGCCAATGGCCGTTGCCTGCGGGCCACCGACCACATCTACCAGATCTTCGAAATTCATCTTACCCCCACATGAAGATTCTCCGAGGATATATATCATTTATACCTGATTTAGAAGTAAAATACACTTGTTCAGACCCAAGGCAGATTTAAATAATTCTGTAGAATGAAAAAACGCCATGATATCATTTATCCAATCAATGAAAGGCGTGAGATAAAAATGTGGGGATGGCGCAAAACGATTTACATCGTTTTTACATTACTTTTTTCCCTGTGTGCTTCCCTTGTGGAAGCAGAACCTTTTGTTGTTGTCCTCAACCATGCCCCGCCCTACCGCATTATTGAAAAAACAAATCAGGATCTGAAGTTTTCAGGTCTCTATGTGGACCTGCTTAAAGAACTTGCCACACGCGCCGGTCTTGAAATCACCTTTAAAGTTGTTCCCTTCAAACGCGCCCTTTTCCTGATGCGACATGGCGATGGGGATCTTATGCTTGGCCCGAATAAATCGAACGAGCGTGAAAAATACATGTATTTTCTGGATGAAAACATCAGCCGGGAACGCAAAGTCTTTTTCTCGCGCCCTAACGGGCCTTTTATTCAGCACTATGACGATTTATACGGCCATAGTATTGGCGTCCTGCTCGGGGCTGTTTATTTCAACAAATTCGACAAGGACCCCAACCTTCATAAATATCATTTAAATAATTATCTTGAAGGATTGCGTATGGTCACAAACCAACGCCTGCAACTGATTATTTTACCGGAACAACTGGGCGATTATCTGATCAGGGAAAATCATTTAACCTTGCAAAAATCGTCTTTCTTTGTTGAGGGGCGTCCTTCCTATTTTGCCGTCTCGCGCAAATCCCCGCTATTGGCACAAACACAAAGGCTGGAAAGGATACTGCGCGAAATCAAGCAAGACGGGACAATGGTGAAGATTTTTCAACGCTACAGTTCAAATCCACCTCGTTAATTCTTTTAGCTATTTCCCCAATTGACCCGGTCCTACCCTGTCTATAGAATGGGCGCCATCATATGACCCCATGCGGGAGAGAGGCTCAACAATCAAGAGCCCGCCGAAGGAGCAAGCGCCCCTGCGAAACTCTCAGGCATTTTGGACCGCTGGGTGATGAGACTCTGGAAAGCAGATGAACCGTCTTAATGGTTGATCTCACCGACGAGGAAACCCCATACGCATAGGCTCGTGGGGGAATCTTTCAGGTTCCATGACAGAGAGGGGCCAAGCTGTCGATTTTATCATCGATGAATATTGGTCTGAAACTCTGAAAGGAACCTCATCTTATGAGCGAAGATTTAAAGACCACACCCTTGCACGCCCTGCACATTGAACTGGGCGGCAAAATGGTGCCATTTGCCGGTTATGATATGCCGGTGCAATATCCGCTTGGCGTTCTCAAAGAACACCTACACACCCGCGAAGCCTGCGGCCTGTTTGACGTTTCCCATATGGGACAGGCTTTGCTCAAAGGCGATGATGTGCAATCGGCCATCGAAAGCCTGACCCCCAGTGACATCAAGGGCCTGCCAAAAGATGGCATCCGTTATTCTTTACTGATGAACGATGACGGCGGGATTCGCGATGACTTTATGGTCACCAATCGCGGTGACCACCTCTATCTGGTGGTAAACGCAGCCTGTAAAGAGGCCGATTTCGCCCATATCGCCTCCAGCCTGCCCAACCACACACTGGAAATTCTGGATGATCGTGCCCTTCTGGCTCTGCAAGGCCCGAAAGCAGCCGAAGTGCTCAACCGCTTTGCCCCGGGCATTGACCAGTTGATTTTCATGAATCTGGGCGAATATGACATTGCCGGCATTCCCTGCCTTGTTTCACGTTCCGGCTACACCGGTGAAGACGGGTATGAAATTTCCGTTCCGGCTGACAAGGCTGTTGAACTTTCCCGCAAACTGCTGGGTGAAGCCGAAGTTGAAGCCATCGGTCTGGGCGCGCGCGACAGCCTGCGCCTTGAAGTCGGCCTATGCCTTTATGGCTCCGACATCGACACCACCACGTCACCGATTGAAGCCTCGCTTAACTGGGCGGTGGGCAAACGCCGCCGCATTGAAGGCGGCTTCCCCGGTCACGATGTCATTATGAAACATCTGGTTGACGGTATTGAGCGCAAACGTGTCGGCATCAAACCGCTGGGTCGTGCCCCGGCGCGTGCCCATACCGAAATTGCAGACGCTGATGGCAACATCATCGGGGAAATCACCTCCGGTGGGTTTGGCCCGTCTTTCGAAGGACCAGTAGCCATGGGCTACGTTAAAACCGACTTTGCCAAGGTCGGCACCGAAATCAATCTGATCGTGCGCGGCAAATCCATGCCTGCCGAGATCGCAAAACTTCCTTTTGTTCCACAACGCTATTACAAGGGCTAAGAATCATGGCTGTTAAATATACTGAAGATCACGAATGGGTAAGCGTCGAAGGTGACGTGGCAACTGTAGGCATCACCGATTATGCCCAGAACGCCCTTGGCGATATTGTTTTTGTTGAAGTTCCGGAAGCCGGTCGTGAAGTCGCCCAAGGCGACGATGCTGCCGTTGTTGAATCCGTTAAAACGGCTTCTGACGTTTACGCCCCCATTTCCGGTGAAGTGACCGAAGGCAACGCGGAACTGGAAGATCAACCGGAACTGGTCAACCAGTCTCCGGAAGGTGACGGCTGGTTCTTTAAAATGACCGTAGGCGATGCTGCCGAACTGGACAAGCTGATGGACGAAGCCGCTTACAAAGAATTCTGCGAGGGCCTTGATTAATGCGCTATCTTCCCTTGAATGAGGAAGATCGCAAAACAATGCTGGAAGCCATCGGGGTTTCCAGCATTGACGATTTATATTGCGATGTTCCCGAAAGCGTTTTGCTGGATAAAGCCGTGGACTCCCTGCCCACCCTGCGCGGTGAGCTGGAAGTTGAACGCGCTATTTCCCAAATGGCCGCCAAGAACACCGGTGCCAATGCTGCGCCGTCTTTCCTCGGGGCCGGCCTTTATCACCACCATGTCCCTGCAACAGTGGATTATATGATCCAGCGCGGTGAATTCCTGACTTCCTACACGCCCTATCAGCCCGAAGTGGCCCAAGGCACCCTGCAATATCTGTTTGAATTCCAGACACAGGTTGCCATGCTGACCGGGATGGATATTGCCAATGCTTCCATGTATGACGGGGCAACCGCATGTGCCGAAGCTGTCCTGATGGCCAACCGTGTGACCAAACGTTCCAAGGCCATTCTTTCCGGGGGACTGCACCCGCACTACCGTGACGTGACGCGTACCCACGCGCACTTCAACGGCTTTGACGTTGTCGCCGCTGACCCGGATATTGACAATACCGAAGAGCTGATCGCCCTGATTGACGATCAAACCTCTTGCGTGGTTGTTCAAACCCCGAGCTTCTTTGGTCATTTGAATGACTATACAAAACTGGCTGAAGCCTGCCATGAAAAGAAAGCCCTGCTGGTCATCGCCTTTAGCGAAGTTCTCTCATTAGGTGCCTTGAAAACACCGGGTGAAATGGGTGCCGACATTGTGGTTGGCGAAGGCCAGTCCATCGGGAACGCGCTGAACTTCGGTGGGCCGACTGTTGGTCTGTTTGCCGTGCGCCAGAAATATCTGCGCCAAATGCCCGGTCGCGTCTGCGGGGAAACGGTAGATACGGAAGGTCGCCGTGGTTATGTACTGACGCTTTCCACCCGCGAACAGCATATCCGCCGGGAAAAGGCAACGTCCAACATCTGCACCAACTCCGGCCTGTGCGCCTTGGCCTTCAACATCCACCTGACCCTGTTGGGCGAAGTGGGCCTGAAAAAACTGTCTGCGTTGAACCATGCACGTGCCTGTCAGGTTGCCGACCAGTTGGCTGAGGTTAATGGCGTTGAAGTCATTAATGATACATTCTTCAACGAATTCACCATTCGCCTGAGTAAATCGGCCAGCGCTGTAATTGATACACTGGCTGAAAAAGGTGTTCTTGCTGGTGTGCCGGTGCGCCGCCTTTATCAGGACCGTCCCGAACTGGACAATTTGATGCTGGTCGCTGTCACCGAAACCGTAACGGATGAAGATATCGCCGCCCTTGTCGGTGGCTTAAAGGAGGTGCTGTCATGACCGTAACCGGAAATCAGGGCCTGCAACTGGAAGAACAGTTGATCTTCGAACAGGATACACCGGGCAAATGCGGTGTGGACCTGCCGGATGTTCCGGCTGTTAAAACCCGCTTGGGCGGGCTGGAACGTGTTGGTGATATCGGCCTGCCCGGCATGACCGAACCCGATACGGTGCGCCACTATATGCGCTTGAGCCAGAAAAACTATGCCATTGATACCGGGTTCTACCCGCTGGGTTCCTGCACTATGAAGCATAACCCGCGTTTGAACGAAAAAATGGCCCGCCTGCCCGGTCTGGCAGACCTGCACCCGATGCAGCCCCTAAGCACCGTTCAAGGGGCGCTTGAGCTGATCAACGAATGTGCACGCTGGCTCAAAGACCTGACCGGCATGCCTGCCATTGCCATGAGCCCGGCAGCCGGTGCCCATGGGGAGCTTTGCGGCATAATGACAGCACGCGCAGCCCATGAAGCCAAAGGCAACCCGCGCAAAATCGTTCTGTGCCCGGAAAGTGCCCATGGTACCAACCCGGCAACGGCTGCGGCCTGTGGCTACAAGGTAGAAAGCATTCCGGCCAAAGACAATGGCCGTGTTGATCTTGACGCCTTGAAAGCAGCCTTGAACGAAGACGTTGCCGCCATCATGCTGACCAACCCAAACACCTGCGGGCTGTTTGAAAGCGAGATTGTAGAAATTGCCGAAGCCGTTCATGCGGTCGGTGCCTATTTCTACTGTGATGGTGCCAACTTCAACGCCATTATGGGCCGGGTTCGCCCCGGTGATCTGGGCATTGATTGTATGCATATCAACCTGCACAAAACCTTCTCGACCCCGCATGGCGGCGGTGGGCCGGGTTCCGGGCCGGTTGTTCTTTCCGAAGCCTTGGCACCTTTTGCACCGGTTCCTTATGTCGTTGACACAGGTGACGGGTTCAAACTGGTGGAACACAAGGCCGATTCAGACCAGCAACCGTTTGGTCGTATCAAAGGCTTCCACGGGCAGATGGGCATGTTTATCCGCTCTCTCGCTTACATGATGAGCCACGGCACAGACGGCCTGCGTCAGGCGTCCGGTGATGCAGTACTTAATGCCAACTACCTGAAAGCCAAACTTGGCGATCTGCTGAGCGTTTCCTTCCCCAACGGGCCGTGCATGCACGAAGTCCTGTTTGATGATCGTTTCCTCAAAGATACCGGCGTGACCACGCTGGACTTTGCCAAAATGATGATCGACGAAGGGGTCCATCCCATGACCATGTACTTCCCGCTGGTGGTACACGGCGCTTTGTTGATGGAACCAACGGAAACCGAAAGCAAGGCAACATTGGACCAGTTCATCAATATGATTCGTGAACTGACCGAAAAAGCCAAAGCCGGAGCTGCGGATGACTTCCATAACGCGCCGATGCTGACACCGCGTCGTCGTCTGGATGAAACACAGGCAGCCCGTAAGCCGGTTCTCAAATGGGTTCCGGCGGCAGCTGAATAAAACACCTGCTTTAAGAAGCCCCCGGCCTTACACCGGGGGTTTTTTTATGAATAAATTTCGCCTTAATCCGTTGAGGCTTCCACCCGGTTACGCCCGGCTTCCTTAGCCCGATACAATGCCTTATCTGCCCGTGCAATCAAAGCATTGACCTGCTCACCGCGGTGATGAAGCGCAACACCAAAACTGGCGTAAAGGTTTCCAAAATGCGCAAAATCATACTGAGCGATTTTAAGGCGTAACTGTTCGGCAAGTTTAACAGTGCCTTCCAGATTGCTGTCCGGACAAATGATCAAAAATTCCTCACCGCCCCAACGCCCGATGATATCGCTTGCCCGCAACGCGCCTTTCAGCAATTCCCCAAAAGTTTTCAACGTGTCATCTCCGGCCAGATGACCATAGGTATCGTTGATCGCTTTGAAATGATCAATATCGAGCAAAATGATGGAAAACTCACTTTTCGTACGCTCTGCCCGGCTGATTTCATGGGCAATATCTTCATCCAGTTTCAGGCGGTTATAAAGGCCGGTCAGTTTATCCCGGATCGATTGTTCTTTCAGGATGCCGTTTTGTCTTGTGCCTCATGCAATTGCCACAAGGCCTCCTTGATTTTTCTGTTGGCCTGCGTCAAGCGGCGGTTCCAGTAGAGGGAAACGAATAAAATTGTACCCAAAATAAACAGGGTTTCCCAAAGAAGCGTATAATCCGTCACGGTTTCAATGGTAATGGCAATCCATTTATCGCGGATGCTTTGCGCTTCTTTCGGGTCGATCGCCAAAACAGCTTTTTCAAAGGCTGTCCCCAGCAAAGGTTCATCATTGCGGGTTGCAACAGATAACTCGTACCTCAGCGGAAGACTGCCGGTTACAGCCAAATCATTCAGATCCAGCGCCTGAATGGCAAAGGCCACCGCCCCTTGCGCCCCGATATAGCCAAACACTTTTTGGTCATAAACCATCTGCATGGCTTCGATGTTGTTTTTCACTTCAACAAGATCAATCTGCGGATATCGTTCTTTGAGTTTTTCAATGGCGATATCGTTTTTAATCACGGCAAAACGAACCCCGGCCCCTTCCAGACTTTCTTCAACAAAAATATGGTCAAACCGGGTGACCACCGCCAAAGGTAAAAAGAAATAAGGCGTGGTGAAATCCAAAAAAGCTTTACGTTCCTCGCTTGCAACAATTTGGGCAACCACATCGCATTCACGACTTTTTGCCTTGCCCATCAAATCATCCCAGTCCTCCAGTTTGGGCACCACCATTTCGACCTTCAGCAAACGTGCAAAAATTTCGAAATAATCCTTTGAAAGCCCGTCATGTCGACCTGTTTTATCAAGGCCATCAAAGGGCATCCGGTCCGGGTCCACACAGACATTCAGGTGTTTTTTCTGTGAAAGATATGCCTTCTCCTCTGCACTTAAGTACAGGCGTTCATCCCCTTGAGAAGAAGCATCTCCGGCAGATAAGACAAACAATCCGGCATATAAAAACGCACGTAAAACATCCCATTTTCGTGCAAAATGCCGTCTATTGAAAAACAAGCTGGCCTCATAGAATATATTAGCTTTTCCGATAACTCATTTACTCTTTTATTTCAGGTTGAGTCAACATAGAGAAATGTACAGTAAAGCCTTTCTGCCCTTCAACTTTCCCAAGGCAATACATGGACATTCGGCCAGACATCTTTCCAGCGTTTGACCTTGGCTTCGTAAATATCGCTGAAATTCATGGCACGGTTCGGACGCACCACCATACGCAGGATGCTTTCAAAACCATATGGCGCATCATAGGAAACACGTGAACGCCTACGCCCCTGCAAGGCAATGGCCTGCACCTTGGAAGGATAATAACGCAGCGATTCACAGGCCGATTTCAATTCTGGATAATCAAGCCCGAATTCCGGTTTATACCAAAGATGGACGCGCGCCTGATTCTTGATCTGTATTTTGATGGGTAAATCCTGATAAAGTGCCCGTGTCCGCAGTGCCATGACCTCTTCGGCCTCGCGGCTTTGGTCCGGGTCGTAATAGATCAGATCATAATCCAGAATATCGGCACACGGGCTGCGCCCTTCCATCACATTCCAGACTGTCTGGAAAAGGCAACCCGAAACAAGCCAGCAATCCGGTGCATCCAGCATATGCATTCTATCCAGAATAATCTGGTTATAAGGGTTAAGCAGCACAAGCTTAATGAGTGTATCGGCATTGCGTGCCACATCATACTTGGGCAGATTATCGGCAAAAAGAAGGTTCTCTCCCCCTTTTTCGGGAAGCTTTTTACGAAACCGATTAACGATATGACCCTTACGGCGCATGATCCCATCCTTGAAATGGAGGGAAAGAATATCAAATCCTCGGTGCTAAATCAGCCTCTTTTGCGTTTCATGTTACTGATAAAGATCCCGACAAAAATAATGCCAAGCGAACTCAACATCTCTGTCGGAATTTCCTCCCCCAGCGTAAGCGCTGCTATTCCAACCCCAAAAACCGGCACCAGATAATTGTTCAAAGCCAAAAAACTGACGCCATTGTTGTTGATGACCTGCAATAACAAAATATTGGCCAGTGCCGTGGGAAAAAGCCCCAGATAAATCACAGTTCCCATATGCAACAAGGCCGGAGAAGCTTGCCATGGATGTTCAAACACAAGGGCAACTGGCACCATAATTGCCCAGGCCAAGGTCATGGAGCCCGCCGCAACCACCATAAACGGAACATGGGAAAGACGCCGTGCAACAAGCGAGGCTCCCCCATAACACAAAGCAGCCAGAACGATAGCCCCTTGCGAAATCAGATCACGCCCCAAACCGGATAAGGCATTAGGGCCAACCAGCACCAAAAGACCGCAAAAACCGCATAAAACACCCATAACCATATAGGGTGTCAGTTTTTCATCATCGGTTAAAAAATGCGCCATGATCGGCACGCTCAGCGGAATTGTCGACATCAGGACGGCTGTCATACCGCCATCAATCTGGTTCTCCCCCCAACTGATCAGGAAAAACGGGGCCGCATTACCCAAAATTGCCATACCCAGCAGCCCCAACCAGACATCTTGCCCCCTAGGGAAAGTATGCCCCCGCATACGAGCCAATGCCAGCAGGACAATTGCTGCCACCGTAATCCGCCCCGCCGCAATGCTCAGTGGCCCGAGCTCCTGCAAGGAAATCTTGATCATCGTAAAACTTGACCCCCACATCATGGCGAGGACAAGCAGCATAAGAAACCCTTTCAGGTCCAATGATTTGCTCACGATGTTTTCCTTACAAAACGGCCCATCTCAAAAAAGGTTAATTGCCTTTGGTGGCAACCCCGGCATCCCCGAAGGTCGCCATATTGTTATGGCAGGCCACAGCCGAACGCACCAAGCCAACGGCCAAAACAGCCCCACTGCCTTCACCCAGACGCATCCCCATATCGAACAGGGCTTTCTTGTTGATCTGTTCACATAACAGCTGGTGGCCCGGTTCCACAGAATTATGGGCAACCATGCAATGGTCCAGCGCCCCTGCACAGGTCGCTTCCAAAGTCGCCACCGCAGCCGTACAGACATAACCGTCCAGCAAAACCGGAATACGTTTCAGGCGTGCAGCCAAAACAGCACCCGCCATGGCGGCCAGTTCACGCCCGCCCACACAACGCAGGACTTCCAGCCCATCTGTCATCGCAGCCTTATTCAGCAAAACGGATTCTGCAACCACGGCTGTTTTCAGACCCAGACCTTCATCATCCACACCGGTACCGCGCCCAACCCATGTAGCGGCAGCCCCGTCATAAAGCGCATGGGCGATGGCTGCGGCAGAGGTCGTATTACCGATTCCCATCTCCCCGATGCATAAGAGGTCTGTATGGTCTTTGACGGTCGTCATGCCGTAGAAAAAGGCTTCGGCACAATCTTCATCAGACATGGCCGGGCCTTGGGAAAAATCGTTGGTCGGCATGTTCAGCGCCATTTCATGGACCTGCAAATCCACATCGAAGGTCGCACAAATCTGGTTCACCGCCGCCCCGCCATCAATGAAATTCTGCACCATCTGCTGGGTGACTTCCGCCGGATAGGCCGATACCCCACGCGCCACCACACCATGATTGCCCGCATAGACATTACAATGAACCGATTTAATACGCGGCGGATAGCGGTCCTGCCAGGCGGCAACCCAATGGCTGACCTCTTCCAGACGCCCCAATGCGCCTTCCGGCTTGGTCAGTTGCGGTTCACGCACACGTGCTTCCTGCAAGGCGTCCTGTGAAATTTGCGGTAGATCCTTAAGGATATCACGAATGTCAGCCAACGTACGGACATGCGGTAATGTATTCATCATGCGCCTAACTCTCTTTCCCAAAATCAGATCGTTCGTTATAAGAACCCTATCTTCCTGTGACAAGTGATAGCATGGCGGCCATGACAGAAACCAGTTCAACCTTTGAAAAAAATGCACAAACCGTTCAGGCCTGGTGGAATGATCTGCAATTGGCATTGGTCTTTCTGACCCGCCTGCCCTGGCAGCTCCAAGGCGATATCCCGCCTCAAGCGTTGAACAGAGCCTTGCGTGCCTTTCCTCTTGTCGGTCTGCTCATCGGTGGGCTGAGCGCAACGGTTTACGGCCTTGCCCATCTTTTTGGCCTGCCGCCACTGGCTGGTGCACTGCTGGCTGTTCTATGCAGCGTGCTTGTGAGCGGTGCCCTGCATGAAGACGGACTGGCCGATGTGGCAGACGGGTTCGGCGGTGGGCTGAACAAAGAACGCAAGCTTGAAATCATGCGCGACAGCACCGTTGGCAGCTATGGTGCCCTTGCCCTGATTTTCTCCATTGCTCTGCGCACTGCTGCACTGGCAGGTTTATCAGACCCGATGATTGGTGGCTCCATACTCATCGCGGTTGCCTGCCTTTCACGCAGCAGCTTTGCTGTCGTCCTCTACCTGCTGGACCCGGCCCGCAAAGACGGAGTCGCTGCCACCATGGAAAAACCGGCCCCCTCCATTGTGGTACAAGCTCTTGCGGTTGGCGGTGCGGTTTTTCTGTTTTGCCTGTCTTTCAAAGCCGGGCTATTAACCCTTCTGCTCTGCGGTGCTGTTCTCTATGGCTTTATCAACCTGAGCCGCCGCCAAATCGGCGGGCATAGTGGCGATGTCTGCGGGGCGGCCCAACAAGTGGTGGAAATCACGGCTCTGCTCTGCCTGTCCGGTCTGGCGTCCCTATCATGAGCCTGAGCATCACCCCGATCTATTGGGTGCGCCATGCTCCGGTCAAGGCCATCATGCCGGGGCGGATTTATGGTCAGCGCGATGTCGGCTGCACCCTGAAAGATGTTGAACGCTTAAAAGCATTGGCAAACACCCTTCCCCAAGAGGCCGTCTGGATCACCTCCAGTCTGTCACGCACAAAAAAAACCGCCCGCGCCATTGCCGAACAACGCCACGAAACCATCAAACCGCTGGCCTACAAAGAACTGATGGAACAGAATTTCGGCCTTTGGCAAAGCAAGACATGGGATGAATTGGATGACGACCCAATGGCGCAATCCTTTTGGGATGACCCTGCCAGCCATCGCCCGCCGGATGGAGAAAGTTTTACCGAAGTCTGCAAACGTGTGCATAACTGCATCAACCATCTGGTGCGCAAATTTAGCGGCCAGCCCCTGATTTGCGTGGCCCATGCCGGTACCATTCGTGCTGCCCTTGCACAAGCCCTTGACATTCCCCCCCGCGCGGCCCTGAACCTGCAAATAGATACCCTGTCGCTTAGCCGGATTGATCATATTTATGATCCAGTACGCGGCAATGGCCATCAAATTACATATATTAACCGTATATAAATTACTTCTATTTGATATAACTCAAGTATTACGCGCAAACCTTCTTATATACTGTCGTTCATGGTACTCCCTTGGGCTAAGGGAAACCGCATAAAACGCGAGGAGGACGTTATGCGTATCCAACACCTGTTAGGGCATGGTGTGGTCGCATTGACCTTGATGCTGCTTTCCTTTGGGAATGCGCAGTCATCAACGGCCGACCATTCCCAATTCAAGCAACTTCAACAGGATTTCAAGAGCGGGCCTGAAGTCACCGAGGCCTGCCTTTCCTGTCATACAGAAGCATCCAAACAAATAGAAAACACAACCCACTGGACCTGGGAGTTTGACCATATCAACGGTCAGAAGCTGGGCAAACGCAATGTTGTCAATAACTTCTGCCTCTACGTTGGGACAAACGAGGCACGTTGCACCAGTTGCCATATCGGTTATGGCTGGAAAGACATGCGCGAACCGCTGCCTGCCGGGCGTAACATTGACTGTCTGGTCTGCCATGACACCACCGCTTCCTATAAAAAATTCCCGACCGGGGCCGGGCATCCAAACTACACGCCTAAGGAATGGCCGAAAGGCAGCGGTAAAATCCGCCCGGCCGTCAACCTGCAAAAAGTTGCCCAGAATGTTGGCGCAACCTCGCGTCAAACCTGCGGGGCCTGCCACTTCTATGGCGGCGGCGGCAATGGTGTTAAACATGGGGATATGGACAATTCCCTGAATAATCCTCCGTTTGAACTGGATGTTCATATGTCCAAAGACGGGGCGAATTTCACCTGTGCGACCTGCCATAACCCGAAAGGGCACAATGTCCCGGGGTCTCGCTATATGGCAAATGCCAAAGATACAGAAGGCATAGACCGCCCGAGCAACAAGTATAAAGACCATGCGTCTTGTGAATCCTGCCATGGAACAACACCGCACAAAAAAGAAGCCAAACTGAACGACCATACCGACAAGGTTGCCTGTCAGACCTGTCACATTCCGGCTTTTGCCCGTGGCGGTGTTCCGACCAAGCTATGGTGGGACTGGTCCAAAGCCGGCCAAAAAAATGCCGAAGGCAAAGGCATCGTTCGCAAGGATGAAAAAGGCCACGACATCTACAACTTCAAAAAAGGCGAATTCAAACTGGGTGAAAATGTCACCCCTGAATATGCCTGGTTTGACGGTCAGATCCGCTACACCCTGAAAGAAGAAAAAATCGACCCGTCTGGCGTCGTCAATATCAATACCTTCAACGGATCTTATAACGACCCGAAAGCCCGTATCTGGCCATTCAAGGTCATGCGCGGCAAACAACCTTATGATACCGAATACAACACCCTGCTTGTCGTTCACCTGTTCGGCAAAGACAAAAATGCCTATTGGAAAAACTTCGACTGGCAAAAAGCCCTGTCCGCTGGCAACCAGATTTCCGGTCAACCCTTTAGCGGCAATTTCGACTTCGTTCAAACCGCCTATCACTGGCCGCAAACCCATATGGTGGCTCCGAAGGAAAAAGCCGTGGAATGCGATGAATGTCATGCCAAAGATGGCCGTCTGGCCTCTTTGAAAGACTTCTACATGCCCGGACGAGACCAAAACCAACTGGTTGATACCATTGGGTTTGCCCTTGTCGGGTTGACGGGCGCAGGCGTTGTCATCCATGGGCTATTGCGTATTTTCACCCGGCGTAAAGACAAAGAGGAGGGCTAAGTTATGACACGCGTTCTGATGCATAAACGTTTTGAACGTTTCTGGCACTGGTCCCAAGCCGTACTAGTGGTGGCCCTTGGTGTCACCGGGTTTAACATCCACGGGACCCTTACCTTCATGAGTTTTGAACAGGCCAGCGAACTCCATCGCATCCTGCTTTGGCTCTTGCTGGGACTATGGGCCTTTGCCATTTTCTGGCATTTCACCACCGGGGAATGGAAAAACTATATCCCCACAACCGAAAAGCTGTTCGACACCATTCACTACTATAGTGTCGGTATTTTCAAAGGGGCACCACACCCTTATGAACCAACCCCACAACGCAAACTCAACCCGTTGCAACGCCTGGCCTACCTGAAACTGAAACTCTTCATTAATCCGGGGCTGATCATTACCGGATTGCTGTATCTGTTTTACAACGAATGGCCAGAAGCAATCGCCTCTGTGCTGAGCCTCGAAATCGTTGCTCTGCTTCATACGGCTTTTGCCTTCTTTATGGTCATGTTCGTCGTCATGCACCTCTATCTCATCACAACCGGCGAGACGGTTTTCTCCCAACTGAAAGGGATGATCACCGGATATGAAGAGGTTGATGACGAAACACCTGCTGAATAGAAACCTCCTTGTTCAGCATTCCAACTGGCGCTCTTGTTTCCCTGTAAATAAGAGCGCCTTTTTTATTTCATCGTGCAGTAAAAAATCCTCAATTCACATCGCGGGAAAAATATGTATAGTGCCAAACAATAATTTTACGCTGCTAAATTGAAGGAAATTCCATGTCCCAGTTTAAGACTTTGAGCGATTATGATGTGGCTGGCAAACGTGTTCTTCTGCGTGCCGACCTGAACGTTCCCATGAAAGACGGGGCGGTCACCGACAGCACACGCATTGAGCGCACCTTGCCAACCATTGTGGAACTGACCCAAAAAGGGGCACGCGTCATTCTGATTACGCACTGGGGTCGCCCGAAAGGCGAACGCGTTGCTGAAATGTCTGTAAAACCGGTTGCTGATGCACTGGCTGTCAAGCTGGGCAAGGATGTGAGGTTTGCCAATGATTGCATCGGCGAAGAAGCAGAAACCGTGGTCAATGCATTGGGTGATGCAGAAGTCTGCGTACTGGAAAACCTGCGCTACTATAAGGAAGAGACAGACAACGATCTGGAATTTGCCAAAAAGCTCGCTGCTTTGGGTGATATCTATGTCAATGATGCCTTTTCCTGCGCACACCGTGCACACGCCTCCACTGAAGCACTTGCGCGCCTGCTGCCTTGTGCTGCCGGGCGTTTGATGCAAGCCGAACTGGAAGCCCTGTCCGGTGCATTGGAAGCCCCCGAACGCCCTGTGGCCGCACTGGTTGGCGGGGCCAAGGTATCCACCAAGCTGGACGTTCTCAATAACCTGTCTGCCAAGGTTGATATGCTGATCATCGGCGGCGGCATGGCCAATACATTCCTCAATGCCAAAGGTATCAATATCGGTAATTCCCTGTGCGAACATGACTTGGCCGACACGGCCCTGAACATTATTGCTGCGGCTGAGAAGAACGGCTGCGAAATCGTTCTGCCGGTCGATGGTGTGGTCGCCAGGGAGTTTGCTGCCGGTGCTGAAAACCGAACAGTAAATCTGGCCGAAGGTGTGGGCGATGACGAAATGATTCTGGATGTCGGCCCGGCCTCTGTTGCCGATGTCAAAGAACGCCTTGCCAACTGTAAAACCATTGTCTGGAACGGCCCCATGGGTGCTTTTGAAATTGAACCCTTTGATGCAGGCACAAACGGTGCTGCACAAGTGGCGGCAGAACTGACCAGAGCCGGAACGCTCGTTTCCGTTGCTGGCGGTGGTGATACGGTTGCAGCCCTTGACCATGCCGGTGCCAAAGCGGATTTTACCTATATTTCAACGGCAGGCGGTGCTTTTCTGGAATGGCTTGAAGGCAAGGAATTACCCGGTGTGGAAGTTCTGCGTCTCGGCTGAACCTTGATACCATCACAAAAATAAAAAGCAGCGCTGTTCTTTTTCAAACAGCGCTGCTTTTTTGTAAGTTTATCGATTTTTATGATCAATGTGACATCAGTACAGGCACTGTCATATGTTTAAGAATTTCACGGGTATTGCCACCGCGCAACATATGTGAGACGCCGTAATGACCATGAGCCCCCATCACAATCAGGTCCGTTGCTTCATCTGCGGCATGGGACAGCAGCAAATTCGTTACGCTGACCTTATCTCTCATTTCATGAGCCGCCTTTGCGGCAATACCGTATTTTGCCAGATGATCCACCAGATCATTTGCATCCGGGCGTTTCACCCCTTCTTTTTGGATGGCAAAAATTTCAACAGATTCGGCATTTTCCATCAAGGGAATGGCATCGTTAAGCGCGCGTGCCGCTTCACGCCCACCGTTCCAGGCGACCAGACAGCGTGAACCTATTTTTGTAAATTCACCGGCAAACGGAATAACCAGAACCGGGCGTCCACTGTGAATAATAATGTTTTCTGCAAGATCGGTTGGCAAACCGCGATAATTTTTTGACCAGTCATACTGCCCTAAAAGCGCCATATCACTTGTGCGCGCCGCCCAGGTAAGCGCTTGAACCACCTGCGCATGAGAGGTGCACAACGTGCTCTTAACCGAATGCGCGACACCGGAAGAAGCGGCTTGTTCCTTAAAGGCCTCTTCACTCTTTTGCGCCAGTTGACGTAAATCATCACTGACAGGATGAGTTCCGACAATAGCCGACATTTCCGGATCCGTCTGGCAAAACAATGCCGTGAGATGCGCAGCTGATTTCTTGGCCATCTCCAAGGCAATTTTGACCCGCTTGTCACATTGATCGGTTGCGTCCAGATGCAACAAAATATGCTTAAATGGCATGATTCTTTACCTTCCCTGAAAATGCCGAGATTTTTAATTACCTCATTGCTAGCACCATCAGCCTATGAGCAGGCGGTTTTTTCCATTTTTTCCAACCCATCAACAGAACTTCACATTAACTTTACATTTCTTTGCATTTCAATATCGACATATCGGCGATACTTGTGGCACAAGTTGACAAAATGATTTTCCCCATGAGGTTCTCCGTGTCTTCCAATACGAATGAAGCTGCCCTTTTTACTGTTAGCCAGAAAGCTATTCTCAAGGATAAGAAAGGGCGTATCCTGATGATGGAAAAGTCCGGCAAAGGCCATTGGGACCTTCCCGGTGGCAAACTGGATGAAGGTGAAGACATGATCAAGGGCCTCGCCCGCGAAATTGTCGAAGAAACCAACCTTCATAAAATCACCGTTGGCCCGATCGTCTACGCCGGAAGACGCAGTTTTGAAGAAGCCGGTAAGCCGGAACGGGTCATGCTGTTCTATGCCTGTGAAAGTGATCAGAAATTTGATAAGATCAAACTTTCAGATGAACATACCCAATGGCGCCTGATGACGGAAGAGGACCTCAAAGACAGCAAAAAATATGAAGTCAATTTGGTTGTCCGTGCAGCACTGAAGATCGCCTTTTCAGAATAACAATAAAAACTCTTGAGGAAATAACATGACATCTCAAATGGAAATCGAGCGAAAGTTTCTTGTCACAGGAACAGGTTGGAAAGAACAGGCACAAGCCAGAAAAATTTCGCAAGGTTATATCAGCAAAGATGATCATGCCGTTGTGCGTGTGCGCAGCAAGGGCAACAAAAATTTTCTGACCATCAAGGCCGATCGCGGTGAAATCCAGCGTCTGGAATTTGAATATGAAATTCCTGCCCAAGACTGCCAGATGATGCTTGAGCAACTCTGCGGCGATGTCATTAGCAAAACCCGTTACACCTTGGAATTTGCCGACAACACATGGGAAATAGACGAATTCCATGGCACCAATGAAGGGCTGATCATGGCCGAGATTGAACTGAATGACCCGGATCAATCTTTCACAAAACCGGATTGGGCCGGACCTGAAGTCAGCTTCGATATACGTTTTTTCAATTCCTACATCAGCGAACACCCTTTTTCATCCTGGGGTGTAACCTTCGATGAACTGATTGCAGAATTTGAAAACCATAGCCAATGACAAAAAGGGCCTCCCTTATGGGAGAGGCCCTTAAATTATCAGCAATGATATATTGATTTAATCGTAAGTCCGAACGTCATCAATCACTTTACCATCATTGGCAAGGCTACCCGGCTGAACGAATTCCACCACACCGCGCAACTTGCAGATGGTTTGCACAGCCTCACCAATGGCGTTGGCCAATTGGTCCGACCCGTCTTTGACTTCACAATGCAATGTCATGGCATCACGGTTGTCTTCATTGGTAACAACAAGCCTGCCTTTAAGAATTTCATCAAACTGTTTAACCACCTGATTGACCTGCCCGGGATGAACGAACATGCCTTTAACCTTGGTTGTCTGGTCTGCACGTCCCATCCAGCCCTTAATACGCATATTCGTACGCCCGCAAGGAGATTCCCCGGCCAGTACAGCAGACAAATCCCCTGTTCCGAAACGCACAAGCGGATAGGCAGAAGAGATCAGGTTCGTGACCACCACTTCGCCAACTTCACCGTCCGGCACCGGATCATTCGTTCCCGGGCGTACAATTTCCACCAGCACACCTTCATCCACAATCAGGCCTTCCTGCCCCGGTGATTCATAGGCGATTGCGCCCAGGTCTGCCGTTGCATAGAGCTGGCCGAGTTGAATCCCGCGCGATTTAAACCATTCGCGTACAGAAGCAGGCAAGGCTTCACCGGTCATCATCGCTTTGGTGAAACAGCTTGTATCAATGCCCTGAGCATCTGCCTTTTCAAGCAAAATACGCAAGAAACTGGGCGTCCCGCTATAGGCATTCGGTTTAATATCACGAATGATTTCAAGCTGCTGTTCTGTATTGGCCGGCCCTGCCGGAATAACCGCCCCACCCAAGGCACGTACACCGGCATCCAGAATGAACCCACCCGGTGTCATGTGATAGGAAAGCGTGTTTAACACCACATCGCCCCGGCGAAAACCAGCGGCATGAAAAGCCCGTGCCGTGCGCCAATAATCCTCACCCCGGCCTTCCGGATCATAGATCGGTCCCGGTGACTGGAACAAACGCCCGCAAACGCCTGCGGTTTCATCTGCCAGCCCCCCAAAAGGCGGTAAGTCCCGTTGCTTGGAAACAAGGTCTGACTTGCGCGTAACAGCAATTGAGCTGAGAGCTTGACGATTTAAAGCGGAAACATCCACCCCTTCCAGCAGCTTGGAAAAATAGGATGTCTTTGCCTTTGCATGGCTGATTTGTTCAGCCAATTGTTTAAATTGTTCCTGTTCACGCTGTTGCGCTGTACGGGTTTCCAAAGCATCGAAATACTGCTGATCACTCATCGTTCTACCTTTTATTATTTTCGTTTCTCTTGAGGGATTTTCTTACAACCAGCGCTTACGGCGTTTGTAGGACTTAAGATTTTTAAAGGATTTACGATCTTCATCACCGCCACCGCCAAGATAGAATTCTTTCACATCTTCGTTGTTAAGCAGTTCTTCGCGTGTCCCATCCAGCACAATTTTACCGGATTCCATGATGTAGCCGTAATCACAATGCTTCAGCGCCATGTTGGCATTCTGTTCGACCAACAGCATGGTAATGCCCAGCTCTTTATTCAGGGTGCGAATGATCTCAAACACTTCCTTTACCAGCAGTGGCGACAGCCCCATGCTCGGTTCATCCAGTAGAATCATTTGCGGGGCAGACATAATTGCGCGGCCAATGGCCAGCATCTGCTGTTCCCCACCGGAAAGATACCCCGCCAGACCTGTGCGTTCTTTCAAACGCGGGAAATAGTGAAAGACTTTTTCAATATCCGCCTTGATTTCACTTTGGCTGTCCGTTCGCGTATAGGCGCCCAGTCGCAGGTTCTCAATGACGGTCATATCTTCAATAATCCGACGACCTTCCATCACCTGAAAAAGTCCGTCACGAACGGTTTTTTCAGGGCTGCCATTGGCAATATTATTCCCATTGTAAACAATGTCACCGCGCGTTACTTCGCCGTCTTCCGTTCCCAGAAGACCCGAAATCGCTTTCAGGGTCGTAGACTTACCAGCGCCGTTTGGCCCCAACAAAGTCACCAACGCACCTTTGGGCACATCCAGAGATACACCGCGCAACACCAAAATCACCTCGTTATAAACAACTTCAATGTTGTTTACGCTCAGCATCAGGTCTGCGCTATCTTGTGCTAAAGCTGCCTCTGCCATTGTTACTTTCCTTTTTCCCTGCACCCGGATTATTCGGGCTGTGTCTTTTTTGAAATTTCTAAATGAATAATTTTATATATTTTTTCCAGGGGCCGGAGCCCTCTCCCCCTTGCGGAAAGAGAGTGGCTCCAACACCTCAGGAAGGTATTTTTAGAGGCCAAGCCATTCAGCTTTACGCGGCAATTTCGCGTCAAACAGTTTGGTCATGCCGATTGTGCCGTCTTTCAGCAGATCAGAAACGGATTTGCTCGGGTCCGGATCAGCTTTAACGTTGGCTTGATAGACATAAACATCCATGTGACCACGGTGGTCGGTGGGTGTCCATGTTCCCGGAGGGCAAACGCCTTCAAGACCAGCAGGTACCCAGTCTTTCTTCTGGTACATGCCTTTCTTGATGTTCTCACCGTTCAGGCCACCGTTGGCAGCGGCCCACTCCATGGCTTCTTTCATGTAGTAGAAAGAACAAACGCCACGCATGTAATGAACGGCATGGTGTGCAGCATTGGAACCAGCTTTATTGATTTCACTCACCAGTTTCATGCCCGGTACGTCTGCACCGAACGCAGCAGCGCCCATCGGGAAGACAACGCCGTCAGCAGCAACACCGGCCGCTTTCATTGCGTTTTCATCCATGCCCCAAACGTTGGTGATGAACTGAACACCAGCACCAACAGATTTACAGGATTTCAACAATGCAATCCCGGAACTGCCGGTGTTACCCAGATAGGCATATTGTGCACCGGACTCTTTCAGGGTCAGGCACTGGGCTTTAAAGTCACCCGGCTTCATGGAATAAACGATGTTGTTACCCACTTCAAAGCCCAGCTCGGCAGCATAGCTTTCAGCCGCTTTTTTGGCAGCGTTCGGGTAGGGGTGGTTGTCGCCCATGAAAACGAATTTCGGCTTGGCAACGCCTTTTTTCTTGGCATCAGCAGCAGCCCACTGAATCACGGCACGTGCACCGTCAGAATAGGACGGGCCTGCAAAGAAGTTATAAGGCGCACCTTTTTTCACATGCTCGGACTTACCGGTCGGGTCAGTCAGGTGAGCAGAATAAGAAGCAGAATAATACGGGATTTTATCACGTGTGATGAAACCGACCAGTGCTTCGGTATCAGCTGTGCCCCAGCCCTGAATAACTTTCACACCTGCGGACTTCCACTTTTTATATTGTGCAATCGCACGCGGTGCAGCATAGGCATAATCAACCGTATCCAGTTCAACCTGCATACCGGCAATCCCGCCATGAGCATTGACGTAAGCAGCCGCATCAATTTTACCTTGTGTAAAAGGCTTGGATACAGAAGCAGTCGGGCCTGTCAGGTCAGCCAGGTTTGCAATCAGAACTTTGTCGGCTGCCAAAGCAGAACCAGCAAAAGCAACGGCAGTTGTTGTGGCCAGCAGGCCTGTTAGAAATTTGCGCATGTAATGCGTCTCCCTTAAGTCTAGTTATTACCTTCCTGAAGAGGTGATCCGGGGCATTTATTTGTTTTATTATCGCCCCACAGGTTCAAAACGATTTCTCGTCTTAGTAAGAGAACGGGTAAAGTTTCCAATATGCTTTAATCATTCTCCATCGGTGAGCCAGCCCGTCCGGTTCAAAAATCAGGAACAGGACGATCGCCAGACCGATAACCATTTCTTTCATGAAGTTGATGCCATTGGTAATGGCCGGAATATTTCCCCAGTCGGTGGAGGTAATAATACCGGCTGCCTCTTGCATAATTTCAGGCAGCATCACCATGAAAATAGTGCCCATCAAGGACCCCATCACACTGCCCAGTCCACCAATAATGATCATGCCGATAAATTGGACAGACAGAAGCAAGTTGAAACTTTCTACAGATACATATTCCAGATAATGGGCAAACAAAGCCCCTGCAATCCCGGCGTAAAAAGAGGAAACACCGAAAGACAGGACGCGATACCATGTCAGGTTGATCCCCATAACTTCCGCAGACAGATAATGGTCACGCACGGCAACAAAAGCCCGGCCATCGCGTGAACGCATCAGGTTTGCTGCCAGAACATACATCACCAGCATGTAAACCAGCACCACGTAATAATAGCTGCGGTCCCCGGAAACAACGTAGCCGAAAATTTCAAACGAATTGGCCAACGCCCCGGCCGAACCGCCAGTAAACCATTCGGCACGGGCAAAAAAGTCTTCCAGAATAAACTGGGAAGCCAGTGTTGCAATTGCCAGATAGAGACCTTTAATCCGGGCGGCAGGCATGCCGAAAATCATGCCGATTGCCATGGTGAGTACACCGGCCAACGGAATGGAGAAAAAGACCGGAATGGAAAAGTCATTGTTCATCCAGGCCGAAGCAAAAGCCCCGAACCCGAAGAAGGCCGCGTGACCCAGCGAAATCTGACCGGTAAAGCCAACCAGAATGTTAAGCCCCAAGGCACCGATGGATAAATAGCCGATCTGGATCATCAGGGTCAGCATGGCATCACTGACAAATTTGAAATCACCAAATTGCAACGGCGCGATAAAGCAAAGGATCACACCGATCAAGGCAAAGTTACGTGACATCGGGGTCGGAAAGATTGTTGTGTCTTTCTCGTAAGTGGTGCGGAATTCACCACAACGCATCAAGTTATAACCAGCCATCTTCTTTATACCCGTTCAATATCTTTTGTGCCAAACAAGCCGTAGGGTTTGATCATCAAAATGATGACCAGTACGTAAAACGGCGCGATCGTGTACATGTTGCCCACCTGAAACCACTGGCTGTCGGCAAATTCTGCAAAGTTTTCCAGAAGACCGATGATAACACCACCAACAATGGCACCGATGATGGAATCAAGCCCGCCCAGGATAACAGCCGGGAACACCTTGATCCCGATGAAAGCCAGAGAGTCCGACACCCCGTTTACAACCCCGATCACCACACCGGCCACCGCAGAAACAACAGCCGAAATCGCCCAGGCCATGGCAAACACGCTTTTGACCGAAATCCCCAGAGATTGGGCAACCTGTTGGTCAAACGCCGTAGCCCGCATAGCCAGACCATGTTTGGAAGATTTAAAGAACCAGGCAAAACCAACCATGATGAACAGTGAAATTACCAAAGACATCACATAGGCAGTTTGAATCTGGAAACCCATAAATTGAACCGTATCGGTATCGAACACTTTCGGGAACGGCTGAACATTTACACCAAATATCCATTTCATACTGGCCTGGAAGAACAGGCTCAGCCCGATGGTTACCATGATGACGGAAATAATCGGCTCGCCGATCATCGGGCGCAGAACAAAGACCTGCAAGGCAATCCCGAAGATGGTCATAAAGCCCAGTGTGAAAAGGAAACCGACGATAAAGGGCAGTTGCCAGGTGGTCAAAAACCACCAGCAGACCCATGCCCCGATCAGCAGGAATTCCCCTTGGGCGAAGTTAACAATTTGTGTGGATTTGTAGATCAGAACAAAGCACATGGCGACAACACCGTACAGTGCGCCAATAATCAGCCCGTTCATGAGCAGCTGGATAAGTAGATCCCAGTTCATTTTGTTTGTGCCTCCCTTATTCAGCCGCAGCTTGGGTTTGTTGAACTTTGGCATCGTCCATTGTCTCAACCTTGAGGTCGGTGACGATGCGGGATTTGGAACCGTCCTGGAAGGTGATCACCGTATCGATGTGTACTTCCGGCTTGTCTTCGTAGATCGCGTCAATAACATCGGCGTATTTTTCCGCCACGACCTTACGACGCACTTTACGAGTCCGGGTCAATTCACCGTCATCGGCATCCAGTTCCTTGTAAAGCAGGACGAATTTCTGGATACGCTGTGCTTCCGGCAAGGTTTCATTAACCTTCTCAACTTCCCTTTTCACCGCTTCGTAAACCGGCGGCAAGGAAGACAGGTTGGTGTAGTTGGTAAAGGCGATTTGATTTTGTTCCGCCCATTTGGAAACAATGGAGAAACGAATACAAATCATCGCCGACAGATAAGGGCGATCTTTCCCCAGAATCACAGCCTCAGCCACATAAGGAGAGAACTTGAGTTTGTTCTCGATAAACTGCGGGCTGAAGCGAATGCCATTCGACGTTTCCGCCAGATCCTTGATCCGGTCAATCACAACCAGATGGCCGTTCTCTTTCTTGAAGTAACCGGCATCACCTGTGTACATCCAGCCCTCGCGGACATCTTCCTTGGTGGCTTCTTCGTTTTTATAGTAGCCGAGGAACATACCGGTATTTTTGGAAACGATCTCGCCAACCCCTTCTTCATCCGGGTTGATAATCTTGATTTCCGAATTCCTGAACGGGAAGCCGACAGAATCAAAGTCCACATCGTCCCCGCGGTGGATCGTATAGGCCCCTGCCATTTCTGTCTGACCGTAAAGCTGTTTCAGCGGCACACCCATAGCGAGGAAGAAACGGAACGTATCCGGCCCCATCGCTGCCCCACCGGTGGCCGCAGAACGCAGATTGGTAAAACCGAGACGGTCACGCAAAGCGCGGAACAAAATAAAGTCCGCCAGTTTGGAACGGCGCCCTTGGTCAAGTGCTTCCATGCCCAGTTTCATGCCCCATTCAAACATCTTCTGTTTGAACTTGGTGGAATCCATCATGCGCGCCCGCACATCGGCCGCAATATTTTCCCAGACACGCGGGGCCAACAGAACAAAGCTCGGCCCGATTTCGCGCAAGTCCGCCATCATAGTTTCCGGTTCTTCAACAAAGTTGACGATAACCCGGGCGACCAAGGCTTGGGAAACCACATACATCTGTTCCATAATCCACGGCAGCGGCAGAACAGAAACATAGTTATCACCCGGCAGTTTGTCGTCGGCTTCCAGATAGGCGACCGTATGATCCAGAAACGGGCCGGACTGCAACATGGTCAGTTTCGGGTTGGACGTGGTACCGGATGTGGTACATAAAATAGCCACATCGTCAGCTTCGCCCTGATCAACCAGTTGATCAAAAATTTGCGGATTCTTTTCCAGTTCCGCATAAGCCAGTTCTTTGAGCTTTTCATGATCAATCAAACGCGGGTCATCATATTTACGCATGCCGCGCGGGTCACAATAAACAATATGCTTGATGGAGGTTACATCTTCCAGTTCAAGCAGTTTATCAACCTGTTCTTCATCTTCCGCAATGACGATTTTGGTTTCTGCGTAATTGATCAAATAAGAGGCTTCCGGCCCCAAAGAATCTTCATAAATCCCCATGGACATGGAACCAATGGCCTGTGCAGCCACCTCACCCCATACCCATTCCGGGCGGTTTTTCCCCAACAGGCCAACCGTATCGCCTTTGCCACAACCCAGCGCATACATGCCAACGGCCAGCAGCTTGACCTGCTCGTAATAGTCCGCCCAGCTAAATTCGTTCCAGATGCCGAATTCCTTTTCGCGCATTGCCACTTCGTTCGGCCAGTTCTTTGCGTTGTAGCGCAGAATTTTAGGGAAAGTGTTATGCACTTTCACATCGCAATAATTCGTAGTCATTTTTACGCCACCTCACCCGATGCGTCTTCGTCTGCGTCTTCCTCACCCAGATAAGCGCGCTTGACGTATTCGTTGCTCATAATTTCGTGCGGCAGACCCTCGGCAATATTTTTGCCAAAATCCAGCACCATAACGCGTTCTGAAATATCCATAACAACGCCCATGTCGTGCTCGATCATAATCACTGTCATGCCCCATTCCTCGTTGAGAT
Source organism: Terasakiella sp. (assembly GCA_050297075.1). Lineage (GTDB taxonomy): Bacteria > Pseudomonadota > Alphaproteobacteria > Rhodospirillales > Terasakiellaceae > Terasakiella. Next base: position 41,063 of record JBNKSC010000010.1, on the reverse strand, counting down.
CAACGATATAGCGTGCCATATCCTCTTTCTCTTCAAGGTTCATCCCGGCCATAGGTTCATCCAGCAAAATCAGGTCTGGACGCAAGGCAACGGCACGCGCCAGTTCCACACGTTTGCGCAAGCCGTAAGACAGGGTCCCGGCAACGGATTTGCGTATATGGGAGATTTCAAGGAAATCGATAATATCTTCTGCTTCGCGACGGTGAACCAGTTCTTCCTTCTGCGCACCCCCAAACCAATAGAGACTGCCATTGAGGAAATTGTTCTTCATCAGGTGGTGACGCCCGACCATGATATTATCCAGAACGCTCATATGTGCAAAAAGCGCAAGGTTCTGGAACGTGCGCCCCATGCCTAACTCGGCACGATGATTCGGTGTCATCTTGGTGACATCCTTACCATTGAACTTGATCGCGCCTTCCTGTGGTGAATAGCGTCCGGAGACACAGTTCAGAAGCGAGGTTTTACCGGCACCATTCGGCCCGATAATGGAAAACAGCTCACCCTTTTTCACATTGAAACTGACATTGGAAAGCGCACGGACGCCGCCAAAACGCAAGGAAATGTCATCGACTTCCAAAATGGGCGCAGTTTGCCCTGTCATGTATATTCTCCCCGTCACATCGGCCCTTGAAACACAAAGACCATTGAATTCTTTTTTATGTCGCAAGCCTATCACTTCATGATTTCAGATGAAACAAAAAGCAATCGGCACCGCTTGCAGTCTTTTTCGACATCTAAAGGCTACTCTAAAACTGTGAAGGGTCAATGCAGAGACATTCAAGAAGCCGATAAATATTGTAAAGGAATGTAAAGTTGCCCCACCGAATATCTCTTTTCGTTAGCCTGATCCTAAGGTAAAAACAGGTATGATGATGGGAAAAGCGACTAAAATCCTCACGAAAAACCGCCTTGCATCACTGGATGGCCCTTCACTGGACGCACAGCAGTGGGCTTTTGTGCAAACCGGTCTGGAACACCTTGATGACGGCTTTTCCATTTACGACGCCAACTTGAAACTGGTTGCCTGGAATTCAAAACTTTTTGAACTCACCGATCTTCCAATTGAGGAATTTGGCTATTACGGTGCCCCCTTCGAAGATGTGGTGCGCTACAACGCCGAACGTGGCGAATACGGCCAGTTCCCGGTTGAAGACATTGTCAGGGATAGAGTCGCCGAAGCACGTAAATTTGTCCCCCATACCATGGAACGAGAAAGACCCAACGGCGTCATTCTGGAAGTGCGCGGCAATCCCATTCCCGGTGGCGGGTTTGTCACGGTTTATAAAGATGTAACCGAACGTAAAAAAGCCGAACGGGCCTTGCGCAAAGCCAATGACGAACTGGAAGCACGCGTTCAACAACGTACCGCAGAACTTAAAAATGCTCTGGATGCCTTAAAGGCTTCGGAAGAACGCATCCGCCTGATTGCCGATACGGTCCCGGCACTCATCGGCTACGTTCAGGCAGATTTGACCTACACTTTTGCCAACCGCCAATATGAAGAATGGTTTGAGCGCAGTTCCGAACAGATCGTCGGGCGCACGGCACGCGAAGTTCTGGGAGAAAAGGTTTACAAGGAACATTTGCCCTGCATTCGTGCTGCCCTGAACGGAGAACGTGCTTCGCGCGAATTTCTGCTCACTTTGCCCGATGGCCGGGAAATTCACGTTCTGGTCTCTTTCATCCCACACATCAGCGAAGAAGGCGAAGTATGGGGATATTTCGTATTGGGTCAGGATGTCACCGATGTACGCGATGCGGAGTTCAAATTCCGTCAAGCTCAGAAAATGGAGGCCATCGGCCAATTGACAGGCGGGTTGTCACATGATTTCAACAACCTTTTAACCATCATTATCGGCAATCTCTCCGTACTGGAAGAAGAAGCCGACAATGACGATGATCTGATGGAAATGGTTTGCCCGGCCCTTGATGCAGCCCGGCGCGGTGCTGAACTGGTCAAGCAATTGCTCGCCTTTGCGCGCCGCCAACCCTTAAAACCGCGCATCAGCAACAGCGGCAAACTGATTTTAGGGATGAAAGACCTTCTCATCCGCGCCTTGGGCACACAGGCCGAACTTGTTTTACAGATCAATGACAATATCTGGCCCGTTCTCATTGACCCGCACCAGCTTGAAAATACCATTCTCAACCTTGTCATCAATGCCCGTGATGCCATTGGTGAACAAGGGGGGAAAGTCAGCATCTATGCCGAAAACGTGACCCTGAAAAGCATCTTCTCGGACCGTAGCGTTGACCTGACACCGGGAGATTATGTTGTGTTATCCGTGCGTGACAACGGTTCGGGTATGTCCAGCGAGATTATGGAACGCATTTTCGAACCCTTCTTCACCACAAAGGAAAAAGGCCCCAATAGCGGGCTTGGGCTGTCCATGATCTATGGCTTCATGCGCCAGTCCAACGGCCATTTACAGGTTGAAAGCACACCGGGCGAAGGCACCATTTTCCGCCTTGTCCTGCCGCGCTCTCAAGAAAACCCCATATCGGATACCCCCCTTCGACGCAGCAAAAAACTGCCGGAAGGTACCGAGCGGATTTTGCTGGTGGAAGATGACCCCGGTGTGCGCGGCTTCAGTGCCGGTAACCTGCGCCGCCTGGGTTATGATGTAGTGGCTGCAAGTGATGGGCATGAAGCTTTGAGCATTCTGGAACTGGACACCTCTTTCGACCTTCTTTTCAGTGACATTGAAATGCCCGGCGGCCTTAACGGCATTCAACTGGCCGCCCAAGCCCGCGCATTACTTCCTGACCTCCCTGTTCTTTTCATGTCCGGCTACCCGGATAAGGTGATGGACCAAACCGGCCTTTTCCCGGATGAACTGGACCTGATGACCAAACCGTTTGACCGTCTTGAACTGGCCAACCGTATACGGCGTGCGCTAAATCGCAAGTCATGAATAAACACCTGTGCTTTTCAGCTTTTAACCTCAACACTCTTCGGGTAAACTCCGGAAAAACTCAATAAGGCAGGGAGTTGCATGACTGATACAGGCCATATTCTGGTTGTCGATGATGAACCGCATGTCTGTGCGTTGGTAGAACGCTGCCTGACAGGCGTTGGTTTTCGGGCCTCCTCTGCTTGCAGCGGTGCTGAAATGAAAAGCCTGCTGGCCAAAGGTGATGTTGATATGGTCATTCTGGACCTGATGCTTCAAGGTGAAGACGGTCTGGACCTGTTGCGTGAAATTCGTGTTGAAAACCAGATCCCTGTTATCATTCTGACCGGCATGGGCGAAACGGCCGATATGGTCATCGGACTCGAACTGGGCGCGGATGACTATATTTCCAAACCCTTCGAACCACGCGAACTACGCGCACGTGTGCGCAGCGTTCTGCGCCGCGCCAAAGGCAACAGCAAAACAAATCCCAAAGGCGAAGATATTTCCGAAATGCGCTTTGCCGGCTGGACGCTGGACCGTCTGGCGCGCAAACTGATCAACCCGCAGGGCGCAGAAGCCCCGCTGACCGCCGCCCAGTTTGATTTGCTCTGTGCTCTTGCCAGCCACCCCAACCGGGTCTTAAGCCGCGACCAGTTGCTGGACCTCGCCCGGGGCCGGGAATCTTCCCCCTTTGATCGCTCCATTGATGTGCATATCGGCCACCTGCGCCAGAAAATTGAAGAAGACCCAAAAGAGCCAACCATGATCAAAACGGTTTACGGAGCAGGCTATATCTTCACGCCGACAGTAAGTGTTTCCTAAATAATTGATGCTGGTCTACACCAGCATGACTGTCTGCGCAGGGCCAATGCCCACAATCAAAAAACCCGCCCTGATGTCTCAGAGCGGGTTTTCGTTTTGATATCCGAGTTCGTTGATTAAGCGACTGTTTTCGCTTTTTCAACAAAGGCCGGGATCTGGTCGAAGTTCATGTAACGATAGACATCGTCTGCCTTTTCGTTCACGGCACGAACTTTTTCCAGATATTCTTCGTTCGTCGGGATTTTGCCAAGCTGTGCACAAACAGCAGCCAGTTCGGCAGAAGCCAGATAAACGCTGGTATCAATACCCAGACGGTTCGGGAAGTTCCGTGTGGAGGTAGACACGGCCGTAGACCCCTGACGGATTTGCGCCTGGTTGCCCATACAGAGGGAACAACCCGGTGTTTCCATACGGGCACCGGTCTTGCCAAGGATGGAATAATAGCCTTCTTCCGACAGAATAGCGGCGTCCATCTTGGTCGGCGGTGCAACCCACAAACGGGTCGGCAGGTCGTTCAGACCATCCAGCACCTTACCGGCAGCACGGAAGTGACCAATGTTGGTCATGCATGAACCGATGAATACTTCATCAATCTTGGCACCGGCAACTTCGGACAGGGTTTTCACATCGTCCGGGTCGTTCGGGCAAGCCATGATCGGCTCTTTGATATCGCTCATGTTGATTTCGATCACGGCCGCATAGTCCGCATCTTCATCACGTTCCAGCAGTTGCGGGTTGGCAATCCACTGTTCCATGGCTTCAATGCGGCGCTTCAGCGTGCGCTCATCATGATAGCCTTCCGCAATCATCCACTTCATCAGGGTGATGTTGGAATTCATATATTCGATGATCGGCTCTTTGTTCAGCTTCACAGTACAACCGGCAGCAGAACGCTCAGCAGAGGCATCGGACAATTCAAACGCCTGTTCGACTTTCAGATCCGGCAGGCCTTCAATTTCGAGGATACGGCCGGAGAAGACGTTCTTCTTGCCTTTTTTCTCAACGGTGAGCAGGCCTTGCTTGATGGCATAAAGCGGAATGGCGTTAACCATATCACGCAACGTTACACCTTCTTGCAGTTCGCCAGTGAATTTCACCAGTACGGATTCCGGCATATCCAGCGGCATCACACCGGTCGCAGCCGCAAAGGCCACCAGACCGGAACCGGCCGGGAAGGAAATCCCCAGCGGGAAACGGGTGTGGGAATCCCCGCCTGTACCTACGGTATCGGGCAACAGCAGGCGGTTCAGCCAACTGTGAATAACCCCGTCCATCGGGCGCAAAGCCACACCGCCACGCGTTTCAATGAAGCTCGGCAATGTTTTGTGGGTATTCACATCCACCAGTTTCGGATAGGCAGAAGTATGACAGAAAGACTGCATGACCAGATCGGCAGAAAAACCAAGGCAGGCCAGATCTTTCAGTTCATCACGGGTCATCGGACCAGTGGTATCCTGAGAGCCCACTGTCGTCATTTTCGGCTCACAATAAGTGCCGGGACGTACGCCCTGACCTTCCGGCAGACCACAGGCACGACCGACCATTTTCTGTGCCAGAGAGAAACCTTTGCCGGTATCTTCCGGTGCATGGGGCTGACGGAACACTGTAGAAGGTTCCAGACCCAGTGCTTCACGTGCACGTGCTGTCAAACCACGACCAATGATCAGCGGAATACGGCCACCTGCACGAACTTCGTCAAAGATCACTTCGGACTTCACTTTGAATTCGGCAATAACTTCGCCGTTTTTCAGAGCTTTGCCTTCGATGGGGCGCAATTCGATTTCATCGCCCATATCCATCTGGGAAACATCCAGCTCGATCGGCAGTGCACCGGCATCTTCCATGGTGTTATAGAAAATCGGGGCAATTTTGGACCCAAGGCAAACCCCGCCGAAACGTTTGTTCGGCACAAACGGAATGTCTTCACCTGTCCACCACAGAACGGAGTTGGTGGCAGACTTACGAGAAGACCCTGTGCCGACTACGTCACCGACATAAGCAACCAAGTTACCTTTGGCTTTCAGGTCTTCAATGAACTTGATCGGGCCACGTACACCGGCTTCTTCCGGTTCAATACCGTCACGCGGGTTTTTCAGCATGGCAAGCCCATGCAAAGGGATATCCGGGCGTGACCATGCATCCGGTGCCGGAGACAGGTCATCGGTGTTGGTTTCACCGGTCACTTTGAAAACCGTCAGCTTCATGCTTTCGGCAACTTCCGGCTTGGATGTAAACCATTCCGCATCCGCCCAGGACTGCATCACAGCCTTGGCATTGGCAGAACCATTATCAGCCTTTTCCTTGACGTCGAAGAAGTAATCAAAAACCAGCAGGGTCTTTTTCAGACCTTCCGCAACAGTTTCACCAACTTCAGCATCATCAATCAGTTCAATCATCGGCTCAATATTGAAGCCACCCAGCATGGTTCCCAGCAGTTCAGCAGCTTTGACTTTGGAAACCAAAGAACAGGAAATTTCACCTTTGGCAACATCAGCCAGAAAACCGGCCTTGATTTGTGCTGCATCATCCACACCGGCAGGAACACGATGTGTAAGAAGCTCAACCAGTGTTTCTTCTTCGCCAGCCGGCGGGTTTTTCAACAGGTCAACAAGGGCCGTCGTTTGTTCAACAGACAGCGGCAGGGGTGGGATACCGAGAGCAGCACGCTCTTCGACATGTTTGCGATATTCTTCTAGCACTGACAACCTCCGCTCATGCAAGAGTGAATAAGAAGATAGCCCGTCAGGGAAGCGGGATATCTCATAAAACGTGGCCTATATACACCACAATTACTTTCAAATGTCCACACCTAAACCCTTGAAATACCGCAGAAAACCTAGCATCTGGTATTACCAAGAGATTTCATATTTCTGTAAAACTGGACATACCATTACAAAGAGTCCGACAGCTCAGAGCCTTAGCACCCAGCTCTCGCTTTTTCACAGGGGCATATAGGAAAACGTGTACCTTTTCATAAATGCGTTCTCCCCTTGGTGAAATCAAGCCTGCCCTGTCGGATTTCACTTTTAAGACCTTTAAGAAAAGGATTCGCATGCACCAGAGTCACGATATTACTCAAAACAAAAAAGCACCACCCGATGGAGTAGTGCTTTTCCTTTAGAGTCAAAAACTCGCTAATCTTTTAGACTGTTGCCTTAAACATTGAAGCGGAAATGGAAAACGTCACCGTCATTCACGATATATTCCTTGCCTTCCTGACGCATTTTACCGGCGTCTTTGGCGCCGTTTTCGCCTTCACAGGAAACATAGTCTTCATAGGCGATGGTTTCGGCTTTAATAAAGCCGCGTTCGAAATCCGTATGAATGGCACCGGCGGCTTGTGGGGCTTTTGAGCCGATACGCACCGTCCAGGCGCGGGCCTCTTTCGGGCCGATGGTAAAGAAAGTCAGCAGGTTCAGAAGTTTATATCCTTCGCGGATCACACGGGCCAAACCGGTTTCTTCCAGCCCGAGGCTTTCCAGAAATTCCGCTTTTTCCTCATCGCTATCCAGCTTGGAAACTTCTTCTTCAATCTGCGCTGAAATCACAACTGCGCGCGCGCCTTCCGAAGCCGCCTTTTCAAACACCTTGGCCGACAGGGAATTGCCTTCTGCCGCACTTTCTTCTTCTACATTGCAAACGTAAAGAACCGGCTTGGAGGTCAGCAACTGCAACATCTGGAAGCGTTTTTCTTCTTCTGCATCCGCGCGTTCCACAATACGTGCAGGCTTGCCTTCACGCAGAACCTCAAGACATTTGCCAACCAGATCCAAAGTGGCCTTGGCTTCTTTGTCCTGACCTCGGGCTTTCTTGATCAGGGCCTGTTCGCGCTTTTCCAGACTTTCCAGATCGGACAGCATGAGTTCGGTTTCCACCGTTTCAGCATCGCGCAACGGGTCAATGCTGTTGTCCACATGGGTGATGTTGTCATTTTCGAAACAACGCAAGACATGGACAATGGCATCCACCTCACGGATATTGCCAAGGAACTGGTTGCCCAGCCCTTCGCCTTTGGACGCACCGCGCACCAAACCGGCAATGTCAACGAATTCCAGCTGTGTCGGAATAATCTTGGCGGAACCGGCCACTTTCGCCAGTTGTTCCAGACGATCATCAGGTACACCCACACGCCCTGAATTGGGTTCAATCGTACAAAACGGAAAGTTTGCCGCTTCGGCAGCTGCCGTTGAAGTCAAGGCATTGAACAAAGTTGATTTACCAACGTTGGGTAACCCAACGATACCGCAGTTAAAACCCATGAGTTTCAGACCTGTCTATAAAAAGAGTGAAAGTTGGATAAGCGGATACCCTGCTTTGGCGCTTTGGTCAAGGAAACGTTGTCGTCTCTCCCCTTGTAAAACTCTCTTTAATTTAATCATTTACTTATACACAATCAAAGGAATATCATCGCCTACACCATACGACATTGCATAAATAGGCAGCACTTCATAATGTTTAAAAAATTTATATCTCCCCTTAGTTTCATACTCTTCCTTTCACTAACAGTTCCCTTTTGCAATGCAGCTAACCCCATCTCTCCACGCCTTAAAATTCATGTTGATGATAAAGGAATGATCTCTGGGATCAGAGAAAGAGGAGAATATGTATTTGGCACAGGTAAACTAAACGCCCGTATTGATAAGACATTCTCAAAGCGAACAAGCCAATCTCTGATGTTTGTGGTCCCACAAAATAAGAAGTTCAAGCTGGGCACAATCATTCGCAGAAAAACAAAGGCCCCATATGAAAGCTTTTATGACGAAAGTGCCGTTACTGAATTTGCAAAACTCAAGAAAGTTGGCAAATACCCCTTAGCCACACAATTTGGTATGATGCAACTGCCAGCCATGCGCCTGATGTTTCATCCCCATTCTTACAGCTCTGTCCTAAAAGAGTTACGTAACGAGGCCAAAGCTCCCCTTACAGCTAACGCCATGGCTGCCTCAATGCGTATCATCAGAATTGAAACCCTGAACGCTTCCGACATACAGAAAAAAGTCGCACGAATAAAACGTTCCAAAACGTTCAATAAAAACGATTACTATGTGATTGTTGATAAAGTCATTTTGGCCAAGGAGATTTGGTATATTTACCCTCCCATTCATTTTCAAAAATCACTAAGCCTCAATGATTTCAGACAAGCAGAAAAGAAATATGACAATGTTATAACCGATGGCCAAATCGGTTATGTGAAAGCTGCATGGGATGACTATAAAGTTGTTGCTGTTGGTACATCCATCATTCCAAAACTGACACAATCAGGTGATCGTCGGATCGAAAGAAGATTCCAGAATCAAATGCTCGATAGCCTTCGATACAATGCGAAGAAATCAAACAACCTATTTAATTAAACGTAAACTCAGTCTTTAAGGTGCTTAAGTGCTGCAAAAGGATGGTCCTCATCCTCACGTGCAGATTCGACCTTCTTTTGAATTGGCGTTTTTTCTGCGGGCTTGGCTTTATTGGGGCGTTGCGGGCGCATTTCCAGCGCATAACGGTTCATAAATTCCGTATCTGCCCCTGTTGCCACATGAGCGATTTCTCGCGCAATTGCATCCAGCATCTTTTCCAGTTCACCTTGTTCTGCCTTGGCAAAATCGCCCAGAACATGGTTATGAACTTTTTCCTTGGAACCGGGATGACCGATGCCAAGGCGAATGCGTTTGTACTCTTTACCCATATGGGCATCAATGGAGCGCAGGCCGTTATGCCCGCCATGTCCACCGCCGATCTTGATTTTGATTTTGCTAAAAGCGAGATCAAGATCATCATGCATAACGATGATGTCCGCCGGGGTAACCTTATAAAACCGTGCAGCTGCGCTAACAGAACGCCCAGACTCATTCATAAAGGTTTCAGGCATCAAGGCCAGTACCTTAACCCCGTCAATGGTGCCTTCGCACATCTGGCCCTGAAACTTGGACCGCCAGGGCCCAAAGGAATGGCGCCGGACGATCTCGTCCAGCGCCATAAACCCGATGTTGTGCCGGTTTTTGGCATATTTGCCCCCGGGGTTGCCCAGACCGACCAACATAATCATCGAAACAGACCTTATTCTTCGGTTGCTTCTTCTTCGCCTTCTTCTGTCTCAACAGCGGCTTTTTCGCCTGAAGACGGTGCAGCGATAGAGCAGATAGTGAAGTCACGGTCTGTAATGGTCGGCTCAACACCTTCACCCAGAGAAACAGCGGAAATGTGGATGGAATCACCAACAGCTGTACCCGCCAGATCAACCACAATGCTTTCCGGAATGGCGTTGGCCGGAACGTTACATTCGATCTCGTGACGAACAACGTTAAGCACACCACCGCGCTTCAGACCTTCGGAAGCTTCCTCATTGATGAAGGAAACCGGAATTTCAACGGTAATGGTTGCATCTTTCGCCAGACGCAGGAAGTCTGCGTGCAACGGCACATCTGTTACCGGGTGGAATTGAACATCACGGCAGATAACCGTTTCTTTGTCTTTACCGATGGCGATTTCACCAGTGGAAGCGAAGAAAGTCTGACCGGTGTGCAGTTGAACCCAAAGCTCTTTCGGGTCCAAAGAGACAGAAACCGGGTCTTTCTTGTCACCATAGATAACGGCCGGCACGAGGCCTTCACGACGAATTGCGCGGGCTGCCCCCTTGCCGGCTGTCTCACGCTTTTGTGCATTCAGAACATAGCTCATAGCTGATCCTTTAAATTTCTATACAATTGAGAATTGTCATGGAGCCTCCAGGGGTGCCCCACGTACAATGAGGATCGCGTGATACAGGAAACAATCACAAGAGTCAACGACTGTATTTTCCTGCAACCACGCCCTTTGAATACAAAACAAAGCTTCATAAGAAAGCCTTAAAAACGAAATGGGCTTATCATGAGACTCAAATTAACGCCAAAAATGGTTGGTGCATTCCTGCTTATTGGCCTCATCCCGTTTTTTATTGTGGGACTGACCATGCTCTATCGCGCCGATCAGGCATTGGAAAAAGATGCTTACGCACTTCTTTCCTCCGCTGCGGAATATAAAACGCTGTCTATTGAAAACTGGTTACAAGACCGCAAATCAGACGTTCATTCCGTCCCCCTCACACCTTTTTATGTGACTTCGTCAAAAACGTTGCTCAACGGTACAAAAACGCAAAAAGAACAGGCCCGACAGGATGTGCTTTACGAATTTCAGGTCAACCAGCGCCTGCATGGTTACTATAATGAAATGAAACTTCTCGACCTGCAAGGGAACCATCTGGTCAGCCTGCAAGGCATCACCCAGAATGAAAGCCAAAAAGGCTGGTTCAATGGTGCTATCAACAACGCCCAACAAACAAAAAAAGGCGAAACATGCCATGACCTGTTTGTCGGCCCCCTTGAATTTTGCAACGAAATCAAAAAACCAAGCGTCCATATGAGCCATGTCATCCGGGATCAAGAAACATTTGAACCAATCGCTGTCTATGTGGTGGATGTCAACGTAGATAAAATCAAACACCTCATGAGCCTTGATACCGGTATGGGCACAACCGGGCAAACTTACCTTGTCAACGAAGAAGGCCTTTTGTTGTCAGACTTGCGTGATGAAAAGGGCTCTGCCTTTACCAAAAAAATCGACACCATCGGTTGGCAAGATGTCTTTGACCACAAGGAAAGCAAACGTGGTGCAGGCATTTGCAAAAACCTGATCTATCCGGGGCCTGATGGACACGAGGTTCTCGGGCATAACCATTACCTGCCGGAACTCGGCCTTGCCGTCATGACAGAAATTGACGATTGGGAAGCCTTGCAAAGCATCACCGACATGAAATGGACCATGGTGTTCATCGCTTCCATTGGTTTGGTTCTGATTACAGCTATTGGCTGGTTCATCGCCCGATCCATTGCCAAACCTGTCGTTGCCATGACATCTGTCATGGGGGAAATGGCACAGGACAATCTTGACATCAATATCCCCTATACGGAAAAAACGGATGAACTGGGCGAAATGGCCGGTTCGGTCAATCATTTCAAACAACAAATGCTTCGGGTCAAGGAACTGGAGGCCGAACAGGAACGCGAAAAAACACGCACCGAACGCCAACGCAAAGCCGCCATGAACCAGATGGCAAACTCCTTCGACAATACGGTCGGTCATGTTGTGCAATCTGTCACATCAGCGGCCACTCAATTGCAAGCTTCCTCCAATCAGTTGTCTTCCACGGCAACAGAAACCAGCTCGCAAGCTACAGCGGTTGCTGCGGCCTCTGAAGAGGCTTCTGCCAATGTCCAGACCGTGGCTTCCGCTGCCGAAGAACTGGCAACATCGCAAAGTGAAATTTCGCGCCATGTCCATCAATCCTCAACTGTTGCAAACCATGCCGCCAGTCAGGCAGAAGACACCCGCAAAACAGTTGAAAACATGATGGAGGAAGTCAGTAAAATTGACACCGTTGTCAACCTGATCTCAGACATTGCAGAACAGACAAACCTGCTTGCCCTGAACGCCACCATTGAAGCCGCACGGGCAGGTGAAGCTGGCAAAGGCTTTGCAGTTGTTGCAAGCGAAGTCAAAAACCTTGCCAACCAGACCGCAAAAGCCACCAATGAAATCAGTCAACAGATCGGGCAGGTTCAAGCTGTCACGCAGGAAGCTGCAACAGCCATCAATGCCATTGGCCATACCATCACCGAAATTGATGAAATCGCAAATTCCATTGCCGCAGCCGTTGAAGAACAAACAGCTGCCACCACGGAAATTGCCCGCAATGTGGAACAGGCCTATCAGGGAACACAGGAGGTATCCATCAATATTCAATCTGTTGAACAGGCCGCCGGAGAAACAGGTTCTGCTGCCGGGCAAATCACCATGGCAACCACAGAACTGTCCGCTCAGGCAGAAGTCTTGAAAAGTGAAGTCCGCAACTTCCTTGATCAGGTTCGCTCAGACAACATCGTCACCCTTCTGGAATGGGATGACAGCCTGAGCGTTGGTATTGCGGAAATGGATAATGAACATAAAGAACTGGTCGAGGTCATGAACCGTTTCTATCGTGAAATACAGACAGAAGGCACCGTCACAGACCTCACAAAAAAACTCAGTGATTTCCAGAGCGTTTTTGCCCAACATCTTAACGCTGAATCGACACTTTTGCGCAACAACAATGACCCGCAACGCCAGGCGCATCTGGATGAACATGATCGTTTCCTGAAAGAAATTGACCAGCTCATCGAACGCAACCGTTCTGGTGAAGATGTCAGTCTGGATTTCTTTGAACAGCTTGGCCCCTGGATCAGGGATCATACCATGGCGTTCGACAAACCCTTTGCCGAATACGTCATGAAACATACCTGATAAGCCCCAACTTGAAAGGGGAAGTGCCTGACACGGCCTTCCCCTTCTTTTTTATTCCACCCCGTCTTTACCGGCCAAAATCTTGCGCCGCCCGACCCTGTCCGGGGCAGAAACAATGCCGTCTTCTTCCATCTGGTCCACAATTCGGGCGGCCCGGTTATAGCCAATACTGAGGCGGCGCTGAATATGGCTGGTCGAGGCCTTGCCATCCTGAATACAAATCTGTACCGCCTGATCATAAAGGGCATCCCCGCTGGAAGTATTGCCCCCAACAGAACCAGCCGGCATCATCAATCCTTCTATCGGTTCTTCATTTTCTTCGGTCACGGCCTCCACATAAGAGGGTTCACCCTGTTTTTTCAAGTGATTGACCACGTCTTCGACTTCCCCGTCCGATGCAAACGGGCCATGAACGCGCGAAATCTGCCCGCCCCCCGGTTTAAACAGCATATCCCCCATCCCCAGAAGCTGTTCTGCCCCCTGGGTTTCAAGAATAACGCGGCTGTCGATCTTGGTGGTTACGGTAAAGGCGATACGTGAGGGGAAGTTTGCCTTGATGGTCCCGGTCATCACATCGGTTGAAGGACGTTGGGTCGCCATGATCAAATGAATCCCGGCGGCACGCGCTTTTTGTGCCAGCGACTGGATACAGGCATCAATCTCTTTACCAACCATAAGCATCAGGTCCGCAAATTCATCCACGATGACGACCAAAAACGGCATGGCTTCCATATCAAGGGGCTGTTCTTCGAAAATCGGCTTGCCGGTTTCCGGGTCAAAACCGGTTTGGACACGCCGCGTCAACACTTCGCCTTTTTTACGGCTTTCTTCCAGTTTGGCGTTATAGCCGGAAATGTTGCGCACCCCGAGGTTGGACATCAAACGATAGCGTTCGTTCATTTCCTGCACGCACCATTTCAGCGCCATCACCGCCTTGCCCGGTTCTGTCACAACAGGGGAAAGCAAATGCGGAATACCATCATAAACAGACAGTTCCAACATCTTCGGGTCGATCATAATGAACTTGCATTGTTCCGGCGTCATACGATAAAGCAACGACAGGATCATGGTATTGACCCCGACCGATTTCCCCGAACCTGTTGTCCCGGCGACCAGAAGGTGAGGCATGCGCGCAAGGTCTGCAAACACAGGTTCCCCACCAATATCCACACCCAGGGCCATATTGAGCGAGGCTTTGGAATTATCGAAACTTTCCGTTTCCATCAGTTCACGCAGATAAACCGTTTCACGCTTGGCGTTCGGCAATTCAATCCCGATGACACTACGTCCCGGCACCACGGCTATGCGCACAGAAACGGCAGACATGGAACGCGCAATATCATCAGCCAGCGAAATAACGCGTGACGTCTTGGTACCTGCCGCCGGTTCCAGTTCATAAAGTGTGACAACCGGGCCGGGGCGCACTTCCACAATTTCGCCCTTAACGCCAAAATCTTCCAGCACCTGTTCCAGCAGTTCCGCATTATGTTCCAGTGCCGCACGGTCAATCTTATTGGCAGCCTTTTGTATCGGTGAAGCTTCCGCCAGCAAATCCAATGGCGGAAAGTTGTAGCTGTCCGGTGACAGAACCAAAGACTGCTGTCTGGCTTTTTTTGTTTTCTTCGGCAGGCTGACTTCTTCTTCCGGTGCCTTGATTTTTTTGGCACTGCGTTTGCGTTTTAAAACCGGTTCTTCATCTTCAATACCGCTTTCCTCAACAATCATGTCTTCAAGCTTGGTGCGTTGCAAAACACCAACGCCTTTACGCACCACGAAAACAGACCCCTGCAAGGTGCCGCGCGCCGCCGTACCGACCCCCTGTCCCATCGTGGACCATTCTTTTTTCGAAAGGGCCAGACCGTAAACCAGTCCCATCCCCCCGGCAACAGCCGCAATAAGGGCAAGGACCAACGTGATGAAAGGCACAGTCCCCAAACCGATAAAAGTAACCAAGTCCATCAAACGCTGTGTCAGCAACAAGCCGGACAAACCACCCAGCCCACTGCGTAACGGCCAGCCATCCGGGCTGGATAAACCGTTTAGCGCAATGCTGAGCAACAGGGCAGACCCAAAAAGAACCACAAGGCGCAGCCACAAATGACTGACCATCTGTTTACTTGCAATCCGCCATGCCCAGGAAAACAACACCAATACAGGTACAATTGCCGCCACACCCAAGACCTGCATCAACACATCAGCCACATAGGCCCCCAGCGGCCCCAGCCAGTTTTCCACCCCATGAGGTGTTGCACTGTTTAAAGACGGGTCCCCTGGATTATAACTGATCAAAATCAACGACAGCACAACCGCCAGCGCGCCCAATGCAACACCTGTCACCTCAATCGCACGGCGCAAAAGGAATTCTCTTGCGCCGGGGGGCAACAAAGTTGTGCGTTGGTTTTTCGTTGTTGTACGTGCCATCGTATTTTCTCTCTTCACCATCAAGACAGAGTCAGGGTTATGACCAGTCTAGTCTACAGAGAGTTAAGGGATGGTTTACACTGCGGTGAAATACATGTGAGCTCCTGCGCAGGCAGGAGCCTTAAGGCTTGAAACAGGTCCCTGCCTTCGCAAGGTTTCACACATCAAGCTTAAGCCTGACCGACACATTCCATCAGCGCACAGTCCATGGCCTGCTGGGGTGGCATATTGTTAAAGGCCGTCAGTTGAAAGGCCGGATAGAAACGTTCACATTCACCCAGCGCAATTTCAATGATTTCTTCAATTTCCTGGGCTTTCTGGTTTTCCGGCCCCTGCATCAGGACCGTGTGGCGAAAGGCCGGTGATTCAAGACCTGCCATAATGGCAAAATGCCCGATCCAGAGCTTGGCATTAATCGCGGCCAGCAAATCGTTCACCGCTGCGCCACATGATTGCGGCAAACGCATGTCCATGGAACAGGTAATATGCAGGCAGTTATATTGCGCACTCCAGGTAAACTGCAACGCATAGGTGCTCATTTCCCCGATGCTTTCCATCAACAAATCCCCATTGCTGAGACGTTCCAACGCCCAACCGCGTTGTTCGGCAAGGCTTTCCAAAACGTCCAGACCGTAATCCGGGGCAGGCAGATGATGATGTTGCATAAAGGTCATAAGAAAAAAGTCTTTTATTCGTTACTGTTGGAGCTGAACCTAGACAATAAAAAAGGCCCTGCGCAAGGGCCTCTTGGATTCGAAAAAAAGATTCCTGTGGATAAAAATGTGGACCAGTCCGGTATGAAAATCAGCGACTCGCCAGACTGGTTGAACTTGGCTTTATCTGTTTATTTTTTTGCTTTTTTCAGCTCTTCTTCCAGAAGGCCGATGCGCTCTTTCAGCACCTCCTGTTCGGCGCGTGCCTTGGCCGCCATGGCTTTCACCGCTTCGAATTCATCACGCGGCACAACATCAAGGTCAGCCATAACCCGTTCAATTTGTTGACGAATCAGTCCATTCACTTCTTCTCTCACACCTGTCAGGGTGCTCACTGCACCGCTGGCAACCTTGGCCATATCGTCAAAAATACGGTTTTTGCTTTGCATGGACTTTATCCTTTTTCATACCCGAATCGATGTTCGCGCATTATGTCATGTGTTTTGTGCAGTGCAAGTCTTGCTTGAAGCGACCCGCGATTAGGTCCTATAACAATGCCAATCCTTAACCCGATCAGCAAGGTTGAAAACGAAATGTTTGTGGTCACCGGCGGGGCCGGCTTTATCGGTTCCAATATCGTCTGCGCGTTGGAAGAACGCTACCCGGAAGAAAAGCTCGTTGTCATTGACCGTCTTCATGACGGTGTAAAATGGCGCAATCTCGCCAAGCGGGACCTCTATGATCTGGTCCATCCCGATGACCTGTTGGATTTCCTGCTGGAATATGGTGAAGACATCAAGGCGATTTTCCATATGGGCGCAATTTCATCGACAACGGAAACAGATGCCGACAAGATTATGGAAAACAATTTTCACCTGACCAGCCTGTTGTGGGACTGGTGTTGTGAAAACGAAGTGCGCTTCATTTATGCCTCTTCTGCTGCCACCTATGGGGATGGCGCAAAGGGCTTTACAGATTTTCAGGATCGCAGCAATCTTGCCGGTCTGCTGCCGCTGAACGCTTATGGCTGGTCCAAACATCTGTTTGATCGCAATATCGCACGTATTCAGGAAGAAAACGGCCCCACTCCGCCGCAATGGGCTGGTCTTAAATTCTTCAACGTCTATGGGCCGAACGAATATCATAAAGGCGGGCAGAAAAGTGTGGTTGCCCATGTTTTTCCCGATGCAAAGGAAAACATGATGTGTCGCCTGTTCAAGTCCCATCACCCCGATTATGAAGACGGCGGCCAACTGCGTGACTTCATCTGGGTGGGAGACGTGGTTGATGTCATTCTATGGCTGTATGAAAATCAAAACGTCAGCGGCCTGTTCAATGTTGGCACCGGCAAAGCGCGCTCCTTCAAGGATCTGGCCAGTGCCGTTTATGATTCCCTCGGGCGGGTGCCGAAAATTCATTACATTGATACCCCGGCCAATATCCGCGACAAATACCAGTATTTCACAGAAGCCGATATGTCCAAGCTACGCGAAGCCGGTTACGACAAAACCTTTACAGAACTGGAAGAAGGTGTGCGTCAATATGTGCAGGATTATCTGTCACAAGATGATCCACATAAATAAGGTATAATTTTTCGTCATTCTGGCAAAGGCCAGAACCCATGTCTGTTATGGATGCTGGATCATGTCCGGCATGACATGTTTAAAGAAAACTGTTCAGGAATGTCATGACCTTTGCCATCGCTTTTCCCATGGTTGACCCCATCGCCCTTGAACTGGGGCCCATCGCCATTCGCTGGTATGCGCTTGCCTATATCGTCGGGCTGGTTGGTGGCTGGCAATATATCAAACGCCTGACCAGAACCTTTCCCGGCAACATCACGGGTGAGCATGTGGATGACTTCCTGTTCTGGGCAACCATTGCCGTGGTGCTGGGCGGGCGCACCGGCTATGTGCTGTTTTACAATTTCGATTATTACAGTTCAAACCCGATAGCCATTTTACAGGTCTGGCGCGGTGGTATGTCGTTTCACGGTGGCTTCCTCGGCGTTGTGGTCGCCGGTATCCTTTATTGTAAAAAACACAAGCTCCCCCTGCTCACCTTTGGGGACATGCTGGCCTGTGGCGCCCCGATCGGCCTGTTCTTCGGGCGAATTGCCAATTTCATCAATGCCGAACTTTTCGGTCGCATCACCGATGTGCCATGGGGGATTGTTTTTCCCAATGGCGGGCCCTTGCCGCGCCACCCCAGCCAGCTATATGAAGCGGCCATGGAGGGGTTAATTCTGTTTGTTTTGCTGTTCATCCTGTCACGCTACGAAAACCTGCGCACCAAAAGCGGCCTGTTTATGGGGCTGTTCATCACAGGTTACGGCATGGCACGTTCCATTGTGGAACTGGTACGCCAACCGGACCAGCAGATCGGCTATCTCAGCTTCGGTTCCACCATGGGGCAATGGCTGTCTGTGCCGATGATTTTAATCGGGCTTTATCTTGTCTTTCGTGCCTTGAACAAACCAGCACAGGCAAGCTCATGAACGACTTGCTCAGCACACTTCGTCGGCGCATTGAAACCACAGGGCCCATTGCGGTTTGCGAATATATGACCGAATGCCTGTGCCATCCAACCTTCGGCTATTACACCACCCGCGACCCTTTCGGGGTCAAAGGGGATTTCACCACTGCGCCGGAAATTTCTCAGGTCTTTGGGGAACTGCTCGGGCTATGGGCAGCCGTCACGTGGCAGCAAATGGGTAGCCCGCAAGAACTGCATCTGGTGGAACTTGGCCCCGGTCGCGGCACCCTGATGAACGATGCCCTGCGTGCCACCCAAAACGTGCCGGGTTTCCATGACAGTTTGCAGGTCCATCTGGTGGAAATCAGCCCCGTGTTGAAAGAACGCCAGAAAGAAAGCCTGAAAGACTGGCCCCTCACGATCAACTGGCAAAACAGTGTGCAGGATGTCCCCAACGGACCCGCCCTTTTCCTTGCCAACGAATTTTTTGATGCCCTGCCCGTTCGCCAGTTTGAAAAGGGTGCAAAAGGTTGGGCCGAACGCTTTGTTGATATCGACCCGGAAGGCGAAGGTTTACGCTTCGTCCTCAAAGGTGATGAAGCCGCCCTTGCCCTGATGCCACCGGGCTTACAGGAAAAAGAAAGTGGAAACCTGTTTGAAATTTCCCCGGTGAGCCAAGCCATTGCCCATATGCTGGGCCGCCGCCTGAATGAACAGGGCGGTGCTGTTTTGGCCATTGATTACGGCCCACAAACAGCCGCCTTTGGGGAAAGCCTGCAAGCCTTGCAAAATCACCAGTATGCCGATCTGCTGGCAGACCCCGGCCATGCCGACCTGACGGCCCATGTTGATTTTGAAACCCTGGGGCAATGCCTTGAAGAAACCGGGGCTTGCGTTTACGGACCGCTTGAACAAGGCCTGTTTCTGGAACGCCTTGGCATCACCCAACGTTTCCATGCCCTGCTGGCTGCGGCCCCTAAAGAAAAACGCGATGATCTGGCCAGCGCCCACAAACGCCTGTGCGACCCTCAGGAAATGGGCAGTCTGTTCAAGGTCATCTGCGCCACCCATCCGGACCACCCCGTCCCGGCTGCGTTTGAATAAGAAAGTCAAGTGATATGAGTGTCGACCCGCAGTTTCTCACCGCAAAACATATAAACACCCCGCACGGCTTTTTTACCCGCATCGGCGGAATCAGTTCAGGGCTTTATGATTCATTGAACTGCGCGTGGGGCTCAAAGGACAACCTCTCCGATGTCATGACCAACCGCGCCCTTGTGGTGAAAAGCCTCGGCAACACCGCATCCGACCTTTTAAGTGCCGCGCAGGTTCATTCCAACCGGGTTCAGGTGGTTGATAAAATCTGGACACGTGAACGCAGCCCCGAGGTTGACGCCCTTGTGACCAAAATGCCGCAGGTTGCCCTTGGCATTTTAACCGCAGACTGCGCCCCGGTTCTCTTTCACGATGCTAAAAATAAAGTTATCGGTGCCGCTCATGCCGGCTGGAAAGGCGCCATCGGTGGGGTATTGGAAAATACCGTTTCAGCCATGATTGATCTGGGGGCAGAACGCGCGCACATCCGTTGTGCCATCGGCCCTTGTATTCATCAGCCTTCCTATGAAGTCGATAGCGGTTTCAGAAAAACCTTTCTCAATCAGGACCCGGCCTTTGAGAGCTACTTCACAGACGGACAAAGCAAAGAACGCTACCAATTTGATCTGCCGGGTTTTGTGCAAAACCGACTGGAAAAACTGAATCTTGCATCAATAGAAAGCTCACCCGCCGATACATATGGGGAAGAAGAACGCTTTTTCAGTTATCGACGCACAACCCATAAAGGCGAGGCGGATTACGGCCGTCAGATTTCCGTCATTATGCTGGAGGATGCATAAAATGCCATATCTCATCATGATGATGCTGATGATCGTTGCCACCATGCTGTTTTCCTGTGTCATGGCA
The DNA here is from genome assembly GCA_050297075.1 of Terasakiella sp. Taxonomy (GTDB): domain Bacteria; phylum Pseudomonadota; class Alphaproteobacteria; order Rhodospirillales; family Terasakiellaceae; genus Terasakiella. Next base: position 20,521 of record JBNKSC010000010.1, on the reverse strand, counting down.
CTCTGAAATTTTATGATCAAACGTCTTCCCATTCTGGCTGTACTCCTGCTTGTTCTGGCAGCCTGTACACAAGCCCCCCAACCCTATCGTCACAGCCGTACAGGTTTTGACAGTGCCACCTTGCGTTTGCGTGATGCAGGCACTGTCTACATTGCCCCGGTTGAAGGCATTGCCCGCCCGCTGGCAAAAATAGCTGCTGAAACATTGGCAAACAGTCTGGCCGTACGCAACATTCCCTCAACCACACATGCCGTCAACAAACCGCCTTACAAAGTGCGTGCACAGGTTTTAGTAGACCGCGAAAGCGACCCGCAAAGAATTCACGGGCAAATTTACTGGACCTTCACCGACCATACCAACAAGACCATTTTCGAAACAACACAGCCCTTGAATGTGGAACGCCACCTCTGGGCCTATGGGGACCAGAAAACGGTCGATCGATTGATGGACGAAGCTGCCGAACGTTTTGCCACCTACCTGCAAGACAAGCGTGAACGCGAAGCTGTTGAACTGGCAGAACGCGACAAGGATATCCTCATCACCATTTCCGGCATTAAAGGGGCCCCCGGTGATGGCAACACCGCCCTGAAACGTGCCATGTCCCTGACGTTGCGCCAAGGCGGGGCTGTTGTGACACAGACACCGCGAAAAGGTGGCTTCCTGTTACAGGGGAAAGTGGATGTTTTTGAACCCTTCGAAGGCAAACAACGCATCAAGATTGCCTGGGTTGTTTCCGATACCCAGGGCCGGGAACTGGGGCGTGCCCAACAGCAAAACCGCGTCAAGGCCGGAACCTTTGATCAGGCATGGGGGGCCATGGCCTACAATATCGCACGCGCTGCCCTGCCCGGTATTGCCGAAGTTGTCGAACGTGAACGCACCCAGCGGGATTTTGAACGGAGTCGCGAAGAAACAAATCGCACCTCTGCACCGGGACGGCGTAATTCCCTGCGCAATCCTCCGTTTTAATTGTGGCAAAAAAGCAAAAACCATTACCTTTCTGTCATAAACATGGAGCTTGAAGGCAATAAGGCGTTTACAGGCACAAATCCCATTGATATGTTCCGAAAAATTTCTCCACTATACATATCTATTGAAGGGCTCGATTTTCACATGAAAATCCTTACTGGTAACGCAAACCGTCCCTTGGCCGAAGCAATCTGCAAGGAACTCGGCACGCCTCTCACCGAAGCAAGCGTCAAACGTTTTTCCGATCAGGAAGTTTTCGTTGAAATTCATGAAAACGTACGTGGCGAGGATGTTTTCATCGTCCAGCCCACCTCCTATCCGGCCAATGACAATATGATGGAACTGCTGGTCACCTGCGATGCCGCACGGCGTGGTTCGGCACGGCGCATCACCGCCGTTGTGCCCTATTTCGGTTATGCCCGTCAGGACAGAAAATCTGCACCGCGTTCCCCGATTTCCGCAAAGCTGGTTGCCAACCTGATCACCACAGCCGGGGCTGATCGCGTGCTGACCATGGACCTGCATGCCGGTCAAATTCAGGGTTTTTTCGATATTCCGGTGGACAACCTGCATGCCGCCCCGGTTTTTGCCCGTGATATTGCGGCACATTACGATACCGACAATTTGCTGATCGTTTCCCCCGATGTGGGCGGTGTGGTACGTGCACGTGCCATCGCCAAACGCCTTGATGTCGGCCTTGCCATTATCGATAAACGCCGCGAACGTGCCGGTGTTTCCGAGGTTATGAACGTGATCGGGGATGTGGAAGGCAAAAACTGTATCCTGATTGATGATATCGTCGATTCCGGCGGCACCCTGTGTAACGCCGCCCAAGCCCTGCTGGAAAACGGCGCCAAAAGCGCCTCTGCCTACATTACCCACGGCGTTCTTTCCGGTGGTGCGGTTTCGCGCATTACCTCATCTGCCTTGCAGGAACTGGCAATTACGGATTCCATTCAGGGAACCGAACAGGTACTGGATGCCGCGAACATCCGTCATATTTCCATTGCCCCTATTTTGTCGGAAGCGATCAAACGCATTCATGACGAACAATCGGTTTCCTGCCTGTTTGATTAATGCACTGGCGCAATAACCAGATCAAAGACCGCCAACCTGACACGGCGGTCTTTTTTTGCCACAAAAATGAAACGTTCATTATTTTATTTTAAATAATGAAACATTTGTTGCAATCGCAAAAAAATGCCGATACACTCCTGCCTGTTTTAATCGGCATGGGTGCCTTCGCCATGACTTATGAAGACCTGACCAAACGCATTAACGACAGCTACTCCCACATGAGCCCACAGGTTCAACGTGCGGCCCGCTATGTTCTGGACAATGCCGAAGACGTTGCCCTTGTTTCCATGCGCCAGCTTGCCAAGGAAGCCAACGTCCACCCCACAACCATGGTCCGCTTGGCACAGTTTCTTGAGTTTGACGGGTTTAATGAATTGCGCGATGTCTTTCAGCATCGTTTGCGCCTGTCCCCGTCAGATTACGTTGGCCGGGCACGTGACCTGCAAAAACAAAAAGGTCACCCTCTGGAGCTGCTGGAAGAAATTGAAGAAACCGCTAAAAAGAACATTCAGAAAACCCTGCATGGGCTGAGTATGGAAAGCCTCGAACAGGCCGCTGATATGTTTTTAGCTGCCGAACGGGTTTTCATTATGGGCATGCGTATTTCTTTCCCCATCGCCTTTGCCTTTCATTATGCCTATGCCATGTTTCGCTCCAACGCCATTCTGGTCGATGGCAAGGCCGGGCTTGCCGCCGACTCTTTGCGCGACATCAGAAAGGGTGATTTGTTTTTCCCTGTCTGCAACGCCCCCTTTAGCCGGGAAACCATTCAGGCAACCCAGTTTTCCCATCAACAGGGTGCCAATGTACTGGCGCTGTCCGATACCGAACTTTCCCCCCTCACCCAGCTCAGCGATTTGACGCTGGTGGTCCGTAACCAGTCTTCGACCCTTTTTCCTTCTGCCATTGCCAGCATTGCGGTCGTTGAAAGTCTGGTGGCCATTATGATTTCCAAAGGCGGGCAGGATGTTCTTGATAAAATTCGTGCCAGCAAGCAGCAGCTTGACCAGTTTGGTGCCTATTGGGAAGAACAGAGCTAGGGTTTGTTGATCAATAAAACACCGCCACATTTTTTACATTCACTTTGATAAGGATGACCCGCGATGGCCTCTCATGTCTTTCATCGCACATTGAACAACTCCCTCCCCGTTGCCCAGCGCGGTGACGGTGTTTATATCATCGCACAGGATGGCACACGCTATTTAGATGCTTCCGGCGGTGCAGCCGTTTCCTGTTTGGGCCATAGCAACGAAGCTGTACGCGCAGCCATTCATAAACAGGTGGATGAACTGGCTTATGCCCATACCGGCTTTTTCACCACATCACCAGCCGAAGAACTGGCAGATTTCCTAACCACACGCGCACCCGGTGAAATGGAAGCGGTTTATTTTGTATCCGGTGGGTCAGAGGCTGTTGAAACCGCCCTGAAAATGGCGCGGCAATATTATCTGGAAATTGGCCAGCCACAACGCCGCCATATCATTGCACGCCGTCAAAGCTATCATGGCAACACGCTGGGCGCACTGGCCGTGGGTGGCAATGAATGGCGCAAAGCCCAGTTTGAGGCATTGCTGGTTGACCATGGGCGCGTGTCCCCCTGCTACCCCTACCGTGATCAAAAGGCAGGGGAAAGTGAAGCCGATTATGCAGAACGGCTGGCCTGCGAACTGGAAAGCGAAATTCAGCGCCTTGGTGCAGATCAGGTCATTGCTTTTGTCGCAGAAACGGTTTCCGGTGCCACATTGGGCGGCCAACCCGCCGTCCCCGGTTATTTCAAGAAAGTGCGCGACATATGTAACCGCTACGGAATTTTGTTAATTCTGGATGAAATCATGTGCGGTATGGGCCGCACCGGTAGCCTGTTTGCCTATGAACAGGAAGGCGTTGTGCCCGATATGGTCACCATTGCCAAAGGGCTTGGCGGGGGCTATCAACCCATCGGGGCTGTGATGGTTTCTGCCAAGGTCTATCAGGCCTTTCAAAAAGGGTCCGGCGTTTTTATGAACGGCCATACCTACCTCGGTCACCCCGTTGCATGTGCTGCGGCGTTGGCGGTGCAGCATGAAATTGAAAAACACCATCTGGTCGATAACGTGCAGCGCATGGGCAGCTACCTGACCCAAAAGCTTCAGGCAACCTTTGGCAACCATCCTCATGTGGGCAATATTCGCGGGCGTGGGTTATTTCAAGGGATGGAGTTTGTTGCAGACAAACAAACGAAACAACCGTTTGACCCGGCTTACAAACTTAATGCGCGCCTGAAACAGGCAGCTATGGATGAAAGACTGATCTGTTACCCCAACGGCGGCACCATTGACGGCAAAAACGGCGACCATCTGCTGCTTGCTCCCGCCTTTATCGTGGATAAGGCAATTATTGATGACATTGTCGCCCGGCTTGCACGCGCCCTTGAAACGGCCCTTTCTGAGCATAATCAAGAGAAATGAACATGAATGATATTCTGATTTGTGTCGCCCCGAACGGTGCCCGCCTTGGCAAGGAAGACCACACCGCCCTGCCCATCACCCCGGCAGAACTGGCCGATTGTGCCGCCGCCTGTGCAGAAGCCGGGGCCGCCATGATCCATCTTCATGTGCGCGATCAGGCGCAAAAACATGTGCTGGATAGCGATGGCTACCGCGATGCCATGCGGGCCATTCGCCAGCGTCTGGGCGATACCATTGTCATTCAGGTCACCACAGAAGCAGTAGGGCAATACCGTGCAGACGAACAACGCCATCTGGTCAAAGACGTAAAACCGGAAGCCGTTTCACTGGCCTTGCGCGAACTTCTACCTGAAAAAGGCGATGAAAAGGAATTTGCCGTTTTCTGGGACTGGATGCAAAAAGAACGTATCTGGGCACAGGTCATTCTTTACAGCCCCGAAGAAGTGCAACGCTTCCTCAGCTTGCGCGCCCGCGGCCTGTTTGGGGATGGTGCAGTCTCCGTTCTTTGTGTGTTGGGCCGCTATGGTCAACAGGTCGCCCAGCCGGAAGAACTGCTGCCGTGCCATGCCCTTTTGAAAGATCAAGGAAAACTGGACTGGAGCGTTTGTGCTTTTGGCCCGAATGAGAATGCCTGCGTCACCTTAAGCGCCATCCTTGGCGGACATATGCGCATAGGCTTTGAAAACAACCGTTCTCTGCCCGATGGAACATTGTCGCCCAACAATGAAACACTTGTTGCAAATGCGGCACAAAGCAGCCGTCTTGTCGGGCGCTCCCCCATGCAGGCAGAGACCTTGCGGACACTCCGTCTAAATCGGTGAGGTGCATAACGCAGGCAATGGGTCAACCCAACATTGAACTAATTGTTTTGAAAGGAACACTTAAGAAACAATTGTTGCAGATTAAAAAAAACTATGTTTAGCTACACGCTAAATCAATGCAGAGTGCCGTACGCTTTGCTGTTCCGGTTAGGGACATTGACAACCAAAATTTCTTGCAGGAGACCCGTTTAGATCGGGCCTTCTGGTTCGGCTTTTAGGGTACGCCAAAGCCGAACATGTTAAACATCCGGTGTAGGAGAGATAATCATGATGTTTAAAAAAGCCTTCGTCGCAACAGCAGCCATCGTTGGTTTTGCTGCCGCTGCCATGGGCACAGCACAAGCTGAACAAAAATTCATCACAATTGGTACAGGCGGTGTCACGGGGGTTTATTACCCGACAGGTGGTGCCATTTGCCGTCTGGTCAACAAGGATCGTAAAACACACGGCATCCGCTGCTCAGCTGAATCTACAGGCGGGTCTGTTTACAACATCAACACCATCCGCGCCGGTGAATTAGACATGGGTGTTGCCCAGTCCGATTGGCAATATCACGCCTATCATGGCACCAGCAAGTTCAAGGATGCAGGCCCGTTCAAAGAATTGCGCGCTGTTTTTTCCGTTCACCCGGAACCTTTCACTGTTGTTGCCCGTGCCGATTCCGGCATCAAAAACTTCATGGACCTGAAAGGCAAACGCGTCAATATCGGCAACCCCGGTTCCGGTCAACGCGGCACCATGGAAGTTCTCATGAAAGCTCTCGGCTGGAGCAAGGATGATTTCGCACTGGCGTCTGAGCTGAAAGCTTCGGAACAATCCAAAGCTCTGTGCGATAATAAAATTGATGCCATGGTCTACACAGTTGGTCACCCGGCTGGTTCCATCAAGGAAGCCACCACATCCTGTGACAGCGTTCTCGTCACCGTGGATGGCCCGGTTGTTGAAAAACTGGTCGCTGATAACGATTATTACCGTACAGCAACCATCCCCGGTGGCATGTATCGCGGCAACCCGAACGATGTCAAAACATTCGGTGTGGGTGCAACTTTCGTTTCCTCCACCAATGTTCCGGCTGACACCGTTTATCAGGTTGTTAAAGCCGTGTTTGAAAACTTTGATTCTTTCCGCAAATTCCACCCGGCATTTGCAAATCTGAAAAAAGAAGAAATGATCAAAGATGGTCTTTCTGCTCCTCTGCATGATGGCGCTGCGAAATACTACAAAGAAGCTGGCCTTCTGAAATAAATATCCGAAAAAAGGCGTTCCTCATTTGTGCGGAACGCCTTTTTTCTATTTAAACAGTATTTCATAGACGACCTACAGGGTAAGGAGCGCTCTGATGACTCAAGCAACAGATACTCAAAATCCGGGTATGAATGCCGATGAACTTGTGGCCGAAGCGGACACAGGCGGGCGTCGCCCCACGGGGCTTGCAGCCCAAATATTACTGTACACCGCCCTCATCTGGTCGGTTTTTCAAATCTGGTATGCGTCTCCGCTACCCTTTATGATGAACTTCGGGGTACTTAACGATACTGAAGCCCGGGCCATCCATCTGGCCATTGCCATTTTTCTTGCCTATACGTCCTTTCCGGCGACAAAAAAATCCCCCAAACGTTACATTCCCATTCAGGATTGGATGTTTGCCCTTGTCGGTGCTTTTTGTGCAGCCTACCTCTTTCTTTTCTATAATGAACTGGCAGAACGCCCCGGCATGCCGACCACGTTTGATGTAACCGTGGGCGTTTGCGGTATGGCTCTTTTGCTGGAAGCCACCCGCCGGGCTTTAGGCCCCCCGTTGATGGTTGTTGCCGGAGTTTTCCTGCTTTATACCTTTGCTGGCCCCTACATGCCGGACGTTATTTCCCACCAAGGCGCCTCACTCAATAAAGGGATGTCCCATTACTGGCTGACAACCGAAGGTGTTTTCGGGGTTGCGTTGGGGGTTTCGACCTCCATGGTTTTCCTGTTTGTGCTGTTCGGCGCATTGCTGGAACAAGCCGGGGCCGGTAATTATTTCATCCGCGTTGCCTTTGCCTTGATGGGCCATATGCGCGGCGGGCCTGCCAAGGCTGCCGTTGTCTCTTCCGCCTTGACCGGCATGATTTCCGGTTCTTCCATCGCCAATGTGGTCACCACCGGAACCTTCACCATTCCCTTGATGAAAAAGGTCGGTTTCTCGCCTGAAAAGGCCGGGGCGGTTGAAGTGGCCTCCAGTACCAACGGGCAACTGACCCCGCCGATCATGGGGGCTGCGGCCTTTCTGATTGTAGAATATACCGGTGTCCCTTTCATTGATGTGATCAAACACGCTTTCCTGCCTGCGGTAATTTCCTATATCGCGCTGGTCTATATCGTACATCTGGAAGCCCTGAAAGCCAACATGCAGGGCCTGCCCCGCGTGCATAAGGTTGGCCTCAAAGGCAGTCTGATCGGCGCCTTAAGTGTCTTTATCGTTCTGGGGGCTTTGATCTGGATCCTGCCGCCCTTGCTCGGTTGGGTCAAAGTCATGGCCGGAGGCGCAACCGGCTGGGTTGTCGCTGCCGGGCTTGTGGTTATTTACGTTGGCCTTGTCAAATATGCCGCCAACTTCCCCGAACTGGATACCAGCACCGAAATCAATGAGCTACCGCCAGTCGGACCAACTGTAAAAGTCGGCCTTTACTTCCTTTTGCCGGTGGTGGTACTGGTCTGGTGTTTGACTGTTGAACGCATGTCACCGGGCCTGTCTGCCTTCTGGGCAACCGTTTTCATGATGTTTGTTGTTGTCACCCAGCGCCCCCTGCTTGCCCTGTTCAGAGGGCAAAACGATGTACAACAGACCTATCGTACAGGCTTTGATGATCTGTTTAACGGCATGGTTTCAGGCGCGCGCAACATGATCGGCATCGGTGTTGCCACCGCAGCAGCCGGAATTGTTGTCGGCACCGTCACCCTGACCGGTATCGGGCTGGTCATGACCGAATTTATCGAACTGATCTCCGGTGGATCTGTGATGATGATGTTGCTTTTTACCGCTGTCATCAGCCTGATTTTGGGCATGGGTCTGCCGACAACCGCCAACTACATTGTGGTTTCATCCCTGATGGCCCCGGTCATCGTGGCACTGGGCGCAAAAAGCGGGCTGATTGTGCCGTTGATTGCCGTTCACCTGTTCGTTTTCTATTTCGGAATTCTGGCGGACGACACGCCCCCGGTGGGTTTGGCTGCCTTTGCCGCAGCCGCCATTTCACAAGGCGACCCCATAAGAACGGGCTTGCAGGGTTTCATGTATGATATCCGAACGGCCATTCTGCCCTTTATGTTTATTTTCAATACCGAACTGTTGATGATCGGCATAAGCGGCCCCTTCCACCTGATATTGGTAGTCCTTGTCGCCATCGCGGGAATGATCGTCTTTGCCGCCGCAACGCAAGGCTTTTTCCTGGTGAAAAACAAAATCTGGGAAACGGTTGCTCTGTTGCTTGTGGCCTTTACCTTCTTCCGCCCCGCCTTCTGGCTGGATATGATGGTTCCGCCTTATGAAAGCCGACCGGGCACCGAACTGATGCAACTGGCTGAAAATGTAGCGAGCGATGGTTCACTCACCATTCAAATCGCAGGGATTGACCTGCAAGGAAACGATGTTTCCAAGGCCGTAATGCTGCCCATGGGGCCGAAAGCCGCAGGACAGGAGCGCCTTGCTCATGCCGGGATCGAACTGCGCAACGAAGATGGCAAAGCCATCGTTGACAATGTGGTGTTTGATAGCCCCGCAGCCAAACTGGGCGTGGATTTCGATTTTGAAATCACCGGCGTTCAGGTGGAAACAGACCGCCCCGACAAGCAGGTCATGTTTATCCCCGCCTTTATTTTACTGGGGCTGGTCATACTGGCACAACGTTCGCGCCGCAAAAAACTGACCCTTGTCCCCGCACAGGCATAAAGGAAGACCAAGATGTATAAAGACATACTTCTGCCTATTGATCTGGCCGAACCCAGCTCCTGGGAAAAGGCCCTTCCCACCGCAGTTGAACTGTGTAAAACCTTTCACAGCAAGCTGCACATCATGAGCGTGGTACCGGATTTCGGCAGTTCATTTGTCGGTTCCTTCTTCCCCAAAGGCTTCGAAGAAAAAGCATTGGAGGAAACAAAAAAACACCTCAAGGCCTTTGCCCAAGAACATGTCCCCGAGGGCATTGAGGTTCAGCGTATCATTGCCAATGGCACCGTTTATGATGAAATTCTGCGGGTCTGTGACGATATCAACATAGACCTGATCATCATGTCGGCCCATAGGCCCAACCTTGAAGACTATTTGTTGGGTCCGAACTCCGCACGGGTGGTGCGCCATGCCAAATGTTCGGTCTTTGTCGTTCGAAATTAAAGGAAATCGCACCAATCAGGGTGAAAGCTGAAAGACTTCAGCCATAGCCCGCACAATACTTTGGGCAGTGGCCGGTTTAGCAACAAAACCGGCCATTCCTACATTCAAACATTCTGCCCTGTCATTTTCAAAGGCATTGGCAGACAAGGCAATAATCGGAATATCCGCTTTTTTGCCGCCCATGGACTTGATTTTAATCGTCGCTTCAAAGCCATCCATCACCGGCATCTGTAAATCCATAAAGATCACATCAAAATCCTGCTCTGCCAACATTTCAGTCGCGACCAGACCATTTTCAGCAATCACCACTTCGTGACCAAGCTTGTTGAGAATGCCCTTTGTAACCTTCTGATTGATCAGGTTATCTTCAACCACCAGAACATTCATCGGGGATATTTCCTGTTCAACGCCCTTGTTGACAGGCTTTGGCCCGGATGCCAAAACATCAAGCAGGGTATCCAGCACAGCATTATAGCGTATCGGCTTTTCAAAACTGGCATCATACAAATCACCGGCCTGATGTGCCTCCCCCTGTTTGCAAAGTGACAAACAGGCTTTTGTTCCTTTACAATCCTTACGCTGACGCATTTCCCGGATAAATGAAGCCTCTCCTCCCCGGTCCGTTACTTCATCATTAATGACCAGATCGAACAAAAATCCTCCGACCTCCTCATGGGCCTTTAACATCTGGCGGGCCTCATCACAATGTTGAAAGGCCGTCACTTCCATTTCCCAATCGCACATCATTTGCGCCATTGCCTCGCGCGCAGTTTCATCCTGTTCTATAACCAAAACCCGCTTGCCCGATATAACCTTTTTCTCTTCTTCATTAAGGGCTCGTTCTTCACGCCTGTCGCTCATCAAGGGAACTTCAAACCAGAACAGGCTGCCCTCCCCCAAACAGCTTTCCAGACCGATCTCTCCCCCCATGGCATCTACCAACCCTTTACTGATCGCCAACCCCAGCCCCGAACCGCCATATTCACGGCTCAGGCTTTGATCTGCCTGTGTGAAATGTTCAAAGATAGTTGCAACTTTATGATGGGCGATGCCAATCCCGCTATCGCGCACCTCAAAACGATAAACAGGCATCTCCTCGCCTGCCTTATCACACAATCCGAGGGACAGATGGACACTCGCATCTCTTGAAAATTTCAACGCATTCCCCACCAGATTCAAAAGAACCTGTCGCAACCTCGTATAATCGCCCAATACATTTTTTTCGACCTCCCCCTCCACTTCATATGTAAAATTGACATGGTTGGTTTTTGCCAAAACCTCCAGCATGGAATAGACATTTTCGAGCAGCTCGTACGGGGAAAAACGTTTTTGCTCAATCTTGATCTTGTTGGCAGACAGTTTCGTATAATCAAGAATGTCGTTGATCAGCTCAATCAGCATTTCCCCGCTTGTTCTAATCGTTTCCAGTTGATCACGCTGTTCAGGGGCCAATGGGGAGGAAAGCAACAGGTCCGTCATCCCGATCACCCCGTTCATGGGTGTACGTATCTCATGGCTCATGGTTGCCAGAAACATGGACTTGGCTTCATTTGCGGCCTCGGCCAGTTCTTTTGCCTTGCGTAATTCCGCCGCTTTTTGCACATCATCACTGACATCACGGCACGACAGAAGTATCATCTCTTCCCCATCCAGCATCATGTTTGAAATCTTGATGGCAATGGGAAGTTCATCCCCATTTTTCTTCAGGGCTGGAAAGGACGCCAGTTTGCTGCGCTTCAAAACATCAATGTTTTCTGCTGCTGCCTTGCGATGGAAAACATGTTGGGCGCGGTATCGTTGCGGGATCAGGATTTCAACCTTTTGCCCCAGAAGCTCCCTTTCCTTATAGCCAACCAATGCCCTCATGGTCGCATTCATCCCGATGATCTCACCCAGCTTGTTGACCGTCATCAAACCATCTGGAGAGCTGTTTAGAATATCGCGAAAATTGCGTTCTTTCTGGCGCAGGGAATCAACATGCTTTTTATTCTTCATCACAAGGAAACCTGCCATCCCCATCAAGAAAATGGCCGGGACAGGGGACAACAAGCCGATGTAAAGAAAACGGTTCGTTTCAGCGATATTGTCTCGTGTCAAATTCTCCAATTTTATATGTTTTTCTGTGAAATAGCGGTTCAATATCGCAATACTTCGGCTGGCAGGACCATCGTCAATTTTCACCTGACGATCAAGCTGGCTGATATCCGGCACGTCCTTCACATGTGAAAAAACAAAACGAAGCTTTTCATCATATTCCTTAAGCGTTTCACGAACGACACCAATATGTTTTTTCACGCTTGGTTCTGGATGAAAGCGCTGCAATTCATCTAGAATTTTCATGGCCTGCTCATAATGGAGCACAGCATGGTGATAATGCTTCTGATCACGGCGCAGAATGTAGTTTTTGAAATGATGGATAAAGCCGTCATACCCGATTTCATGATACAACTGCTGCAAAAGAATGCTGGAACGTTCATATTTTTCTGTAAAAATTTGCCAGTTACGCTCCGTTGCGCGGGAACTGTTTAGAACAGAAACGTTCCACATGAAAAGGCAGATAAAATACAGGGCTGTTGCCCCGATAAAAATCATCACGATTTTTTTCATGTTGACCATTCTGCTTCCAGATTCTTCATACGCACATTTTTATAATTCTACTCTATCTATAGTTACATCTCTATAGGTATGGACTCTTAACCCATATGGATAGGTGCACCGCCTTCCTTTGGCACAATATGCTTTTGCGTAAGCAATCTTCTTGTTACAAACGATATCTTTCAAAGGGGTGAGCATACCCCCAGTCCAGACCTTTTAAGGAGCACGCCATGTCGGCACGACAAAGAGAATTAACCTTACGCTTTATGGCCGAACCGGCTGACCAGAATTTCGGCGGGAAAGTCCATGGCGGTGCCGTTATGAAATGGATCGATCTGGCCGCTTACGCCTGTGCTGCCGGCTGGAGCGGCAAATACTGTATCACCGCCTATGCTGGCGGCATACGCTTTGTCCAACCCATTCATGTCGGCAATATTGTCGAGGTCCATGCGAAAATCATTTATACCGGGCGCACTTCCATGCATGTTGCACTGGATGTACAGGCAGGCGATCCCAAAGGTAGCGAAAAGCACCTCACCACCCATTGTATCGTCATTATGGTCGCCGTTGATGACGCCGGTCGCCCTTCTGCTGTGCCGGAATGGATTCCACAATCGGAGGAAGATAAATATCTGCATGCTTCTGCCATCAAGCTGATGGAAATGCGCAAGAAAATCGGGGTGGAAATGGAAGCCCATATCAAAAAATAACCACCTTGGAGAGATTTCTCCCCCCTACCTTTCCAGAAGAACGGCCCCTTTGCCGTTTTCAGCCAGATAATCATCTCGGTTTCTTAACGGACACTCTGCCATGGACAGACAGCCGCAACCGATACATCCGTCCAGATTGTCACGCAAAAGAGTCAGTTTCTCGATGCGCTCATTCAGGGCATCACGCCAACCGGATATCATGTCGCTCACGTCCTGCGCACTCGGGTTTGTTCCGGGTGCAATGGGGCGAAGAAGATCTGAAATTTCTGCCAGCGAATAGCCAAGGTCCGTTGCAATGCGCACAATTGCCAGACGGCGCAGGATATCGCGTGAGTACCTGCGTTGGTTCCCCCGGCTTCTATCCGCTGCAATCAGACCTTTGCTTTCATAAAAATGCAGCGTCGATATGGAAACACCGCTTCGTCTGGATACATCGCCAATGCTCAAAACAGAGGGGAGTTTTTTACAGCCCGGCATGAAATATTCCTTCTTGACCTCAAGTATACTTGAGCTTTTATAAGCAAAAGGCGCTTGTCTGTTCAAGCCTCTTATCAGTCTGATCAAGAAACACAGGTCCCCATTCTTCGCAGCCCTTGATGGGTGACCGGTCTAACGGAGAATATGAAATGAATAACAAAATCGCCCTTGTCAGTGGTGCCAACCGTGGCATTGGTCTGGCCATTTCAACAGGACTTGCCCGTAAAGGTGTTCACGTCCTCATGGGCTGCCGCGATCTGGCCAAAGGCCAGAGTGCATGTGAGGTGCTGAAAGCCGAAGGTCTGGAAGTCACCCCGGTGCAACTTGATACAACCGATGACAACAGCGTGGCAAATCTGGCTTCTCTGATTTCAGAGACTTACGGCCAGCTTGACATGCTGATCAACAATGCCGGCATTTCACTGGACTTTGTGCCCGACCTTACGCCGAGCCAACGCATGACCCAAACCATGGAGGTCAATGTTGTCGGCACCATCAGACTGACAGAAGCCATGACCCCCTTGCTGGCGAAATCCAGCCACGCACGCATCGTCAATGTCTCCTCGGAACTGGCCTCTTTCGGCCTGCGCACAACGCCGGACTGGATCTATAAAGACGTCAAACTACCCGTTTACGCCGCCACCAAAGCCGCGGTCAATGCCCTGACCTTAAGCTATGCCGAGCAGCTTGGGGAACAAGGCATCAAAATCAACGCCATCTGCCCGGGCCTGACCGCAACCGAAGCCACCAACTTCCAGGGCCGCCCGGTTGAAGATGCCGCCGTCATCGCCATCGACCTCGCCCTTTCAGAAGATAACACCCGCACCGCCACCTTCGAAAATGATGCCGGTATCATCCCCTGGTAAAACAGGGTTCAATACCTGACCCGTCCTGAAATAAGTCTCCAATCTGTCAACTTATTTCAGGACGGGTCAACCAAACAGAAAAGGCCGCAACCCGTCGAAGTTACGGCCTTTTATTTTTCATAAAATCCGATAATGACGAGACAGATACATCATCCTTTGACATTTACTTCTTTTGATTGTTTTAATAGCTGACTTTATAATTCAAAAAAAGAAAAGCCATGCCAATCGTCGGAATAGATCTCGGAACTACAAACTCACTTATCGGCATTTGGGTAGAAGGTGCGCCAAAGCTTATCCCCAATGCCCATTCAAATTTCCTCACCCCATCCGTTGTTGGAATTGACGACAATGGTGAAATTCTGGTCGGCGAATCTGCTCAGGAACGCTTGATCACCCATCCCCATATGACAGTTGCCAACTTCAAACGCTGGATGGGAACTGCGCGCAAAACAACATTGGGTAACAAATCCTTTCTACCGGAAGAACTATCCTCTTTAGTCTTACGCGCCTTGGTTAGAGATGCAGAAGAATATACTGGCGAAAAAATCACGGAAGCCGTCATCTCTGTCCCCGCCTATTTTAACGATCAACAACGAAAAGCCACACGTGCAGCAGGTCAACTGGCCGGCCTGACTGTTGAGCGCATCATTAACGAACCAACGGCTGCTGCCTTGGCCTATGGTCTGGAACAAAATGACGATGCCAACATTCTGATCTTTGACCTTGGCGGTGGCACCTTTGATGTTTCTATTCTGGAAAAGTTCGATGATGTGATGGAGGTTCACGCCTCCGCTGGCGACAACTACCTCGGTGGTGAAGATTTTAAAAACAGAATTCGCGATCACTTAGTGGAGCAACATCAACTCGGTCAGATTAAAGATGAACAGCGTCTCTCCAAACTTGCTGAACAAATCAAAAAAGAACTGAGTATCAGGCATAGCTTTGATTATAAAGCAGAGATATCAGGGCAACCGGTGACTGGTTCCTTTACACGTGAACAATTTGAGAGATTGGTTGAACCGCTATTGATGCGTATTCGCCAACCGTTGGAACGCGCCATTCGCGATACGGACTTTCAGGTTGCCGAGATTGATCATATCGTGCTGGCAGGTGGGTCTACACGTATGCCGGTAATCCGCAATCTTGTCGGCACCTTGTTCCGCCAACTGCCGTTAAGTCATCTGGATCCAGACCATCTCATCGCTTTGGGCGCAACCATTCAGGCAACCCTTAAAGAGCGGAATGAAGACCTTAAGGATGTCGTCCTGACAGATGTCTGTCCTTACACTTTGGGCGTCGGTGCTTTAAATACCGCACATGGCTTTACTGAAGAAGCTGTGATGTCACCCATCATTGAACGCAATGCGACAATTCCGATCAGCCGCTCACAGATTTACAGCACAGTAACTCCAAAACAAAAAGCACTGCTTTTTGAAGTCTATCAGGGAGAAAGCCTGAACCTTGCAAACAATATCAAACTAGGCTCATTGGAAATTAAAATTCCAAAGCCTACCAAAGATGAGCGACATGCAGAGGTCCGTTTCACATACGACATTAACGGAACGCTTGAGGTAACTGCCCAGATTTTGGGGGAAGATAAGATTTTGAAGCAGGTTTTTAATGCTTCTGGTGTCAACTTAAGCCAGTCTGAGATTGAAGCTCGTTTCAAAGAGCTTGAAGAGCTAAAAATGCCGCCATGGAAACAAGGCCCCAACCGTGCTGTATTGGCACGGGCCGAACGTATTTACGAAGAACTTTCAGGCGATGTTCGCGATCATCTGGTTTTTCAAATGGGTCAGTTCAGGCAAGCACTGGATGACCAGCATTTGCGCAACCCTGAGCGATTGCGCCAGGAATTCTCAGAATATCTCGATCGCCTTGAAGTCAGTGTCTTCGGTGGGGAATAACTGATGTGGCACATTCTGGGTATTGAGCCGACAGATGACAAGAAAGTCATCAAAAAAGCCTATGCAGCAAAACTGAAAACAACCTCACCGGAAGATGACCCGGAAGGTTTTCAGGTGCTGCGTGAAGCCTATGAATGGGCGCTAAACAATCCTGTTTTGGCGTACAATGAGGCCTCTTCCCCAAATGAGCCTATATCGATTGACCCATATGACATTCATATAATCAATGATGTCGTTGATGGTCCTGATGTCTCTGAAGCGGAAAACATCTGGGCACCAGATACCTGGAAAATTATAAATGCCAAACTAGAAAGACTTAACCAATATTCGTCTGTGAAAGAATGGGAAGCCTGCATCCATTTAAAACATCGACTTCTTATTACCGAATACACACAATTTGAAACACTGCTGATTGAAAAGCTATCAACACCAACAGACCATGGGCTATTGCTCGACTATATAGATGACGATATCGTTGACATGCTGGAAGAAGAATTCTGCTGGAGGTCGCAAAACCTCCGCCTGGAAGAATTGGTCTCTTCCCCACAGATATTCCAGCAATTTGTCAATCGGTTGGAACGCAGTACAACAACACGTGTCGTTGATCTACTTCCCAAAATCCGACGCCTTCTCACGGATCCCCAAGCAAGCCTTTCGAAACAAGAATGGCAAAAAGTAATCCGCAGACTTGAGCAATGTCATCAAGCTCAGCGAGATAGCCATGCCATCCCCGTCTTCAAGATGATCATTGAAAGCGCCGAGCACATGTCTTCTCCACCTCTCGCGGAAGGGCTTAATGCGCTTGATCGCCTGTTTATGTTTACACGCAAAAACGTGCTGGGCCAAATAAAGCTGGAGCCCTATTTTGCAAAGCTTTTAAATGATCAAAACAAAGAAATCGCCACTCACTTTATCAACCTACGCTCTGAGGTTCAGGATCCACTGACCAATCTTGGTTATTGGGAAAAAACGGCGGGTCACCACTTCAAAACTCTGTTCTACATTATTCTGCTCTTACCATCCTTTCTTGCACTTACCCGTATTCCTGTGATCGGGCCGCTTCTTTTCATTATCGCCTCGGGGCTTCTCTTTAGAAAAATCCTGAAGCAATTAGACTAAATTTGAGAACACCATGTGGAATATTCTGGGTATAGAGCCAACAACAGATAAAAAAACGATCAGGCGTGCCTACGCGACAAAGCTAAAGACCACCTCACCGGAAGACGATCCCGAAGGCTTTCAAAACCTCCGTGAAGCCTATGAACAGGCATTAAATTACACTCATAATACCAATTATATAAATTTTCCAACCCTACCAGAATCTTGTGAAAATTCTCATCAAACAGAAAACAGGACAGCTTCCAAAAACACCGTTTTTCTAGACCCAAGTAATATTCGTCTACAGGATGATGAAACAGCACACTTTACTTCTGGCAAACCTCATATCACCCTGCCTAGCATTGAGGTGCTAGACGAAAAAGAGACAAGAATCGCTTTTTTTGAAAAATTGAACCATGCACAATTTGAAGAACGCAGAGTTTTAGAAAAGGCGCTTGTAAACTATCTCATTGAAGAACACGAAGAGAGCCAAAACTATCTGCGCCTTTCACTACCTGCACTTCTATCCATTTGTAATTACTTCTCTTGGGCGGGTGATAGTTTGCGTCTCACCTCCTTGGTTCACGATAAAGAAAAGGGCATGCACTTTGCCAACTACCTGACAAGTTTTGAATTTTTGAGATATGTCAGTCTTCAGAGCCATGTTCAACTCTGTTTGGATGGATACATTGAACATGCATTAGAGAATGCATGGAAACTTGCTCTACAGAAGGCACTTAGGCTTCCAAGCGAAACAAGAGAAGCACTTAGGCTCGAAATTCTCAAGTTATTCCTAGATCATTTGGAAACGACAAAAAAACACGAAAAGCAAACAATTGACCAGGCCGCACTGCGCAGCTTTGCCTATATTTTCAAGTGGATCAAATCATTTGGGCCACATAACCATTGCCTTATCTTTAAAACATTTCGGCTTAAACAAAGACTGAAAAACTATAGTCCACAGACGGCTAAAACTTTTATGGCTTGCATTAAAAATGCCAAACCATATGTATCTCAATTCAAATCAATCCCCCGAGAGACATGGGCTTTACCGCTCATTGCCATGACTATTCTTGTTATCGCTTTTAGCATCAAATTTGGCATATTGAGTTTTATAGCCGAAACCTATGGTCAAATGATGGAGATGATACGTGCTCAACTTCAAGCAGAGCGCAATATCGTAACATTCATGGCTTTCAGCCTACTTACAATTTCGGTTTTATACGTTCTCACCGCACCTGTCCGCTCATGGCTATTCAACATACATATTGTACATAAATTTCAGAAAACGATTACCTCTTCGACAATAGTTATTTCATTAGCTATCTCTTGGTTTTTCTATGACCATTATCAATTCCTGATCACATCCCTTCTTGATCTTTCATTCATGACTCTCATTCATGCTGTAATGGCATTATTTTTCTATAAATTGACATACATGTTCTTGGTCATGTTGAATGGTCTTTTAGAAAGCTGCATTAATAAGTTTATTCCCTACCGTCTTTTACATACAATTTGCGCCTCCTTTGTCATATATCAAATTCTTACGTTCCCCTCAGAGCTCAACCCTTTCTATTATGTCCTTCCGACTTTAAGCGCCTTTTTGCTTTATCTCGCTAAAATGTCACTTGCTGAAGGAGAGGCTACTTAGTCATGTGGGATATCCTTGGCATTGAACCAACTGAAGACAAAAAGCTGATTAAAAGGGCTTATGCCCGCAAGTTGAAAAACACTTCGCCGGAAGACGATCCTGATGGGTTTCAAAGCCTCCGAAATGCTTTCGAGAAAGCCCTTGAATATTCAAAAAGCTGTTACAAGACAGCCCCTCCTTCAGCCACAAACCAAAAGAATAAGTCCAAACCAGAGCAATTTCAGCTTAAAACAGCCAACTCTGAGCATTCAGGAAAAGAGAAATATCCCATCGAAAATGATGAGGTAGAAATAATTCGAAAAGATATTTCTAACCTTTCATCCAATAGTTTGACAAATGAATGGAGCGACATACTTGAGAAATTGTCTTCTATTTCGTTTGAAGCACGCAATATCCTAGAAGTGATGCTTGCTCAAAAAGCAACTGACTTGCTTCCCTCATTAAAAAACGAAATATTGATTAAGCTGGACCAAGTATTTAGGTGGTCGGAGAATTATGATCGTTTGGCAGACATATTGGATGATCAGGAGCGCTATCACAAAATTCTTTCACCCCTCATTGAAATTCATAAAACCCCTTACGTTCTCCTATTGGATAAATTCCATGATTTTCTTCAATCTGAACAAAAAATTGCTTCCCCCATATATTGGAAAGTTCTCCTCATTGAGTTTGATAGCATTCCATTAAAAGCGCGTCACTCAATCAGGAAATCGGTTTTTAAAACCCTGGTCAAAAGTCCACATGTACAGCACCAAGAAATGAATAGGGCTGCGTTACTTAATCTTGACCAATTATTTTATTTTACAACGACATCTCATGGAGGGCTGAAAATACACTTGTATGACGACCTCAACGATTGCATTCCTTCTCAGCCTGATATTATTGCTAAATATTTTACGGAAATTAGACAAAGTGGAACAAAGCCATTGCTTACTCTTCAAGGTCAAACCTTGACCAATCCACAAAAGGAACTTGCTAAGTCATGGGCAATTACATTTATCGTTTTCCTAGTATTAGCAATCATTTCAATCTTCTTGGTTAAGGTGGGCCAATAGCATGTGGAACACCCTCGGCATTGAACCGACAAATGATTTAAAGGTCATAAAGAAAGCCTACGCACAAAAAGCAAAACTCTGCTCACCTGAGGACGATCCAGAAGGATTTCAGACCTTGCGTGACGCTTACGAATTTTCTCAACGCTATGCGAAATCAGATCAAGTCAAACCTTCGAATATCGAAACTTCACACTCCCACGAAGATGGAGAATATTGTGAGCAATATGAAGGGAGCGATGAACACAAACGAATTTACAATAAAGTCGCCCAATTAGATTCTAGCTCACCCCTTGAAGAGTGGCAGAACATAACCAACCTGAGGAAAAGTTTAACCTTGGAAGACTGTCCGTCATCAAAACATTAGAGACCAGCAGGTCTAATTTCTAAAGGAGGATTGGCCTTTATTTCGGGTTAATTCTAAACAGCTTGATTTTGATGGATCAAGCGTCTTTTGGCGATGGTCTGTTGTTTGATCTTCTCCC
>JBNKSC010000009.1:0-22623 GCA_050297075.1 Terasakiella sp. | reverse complement strand
GGCAAGAGGCTATTTCTGTACGACAAGCGGAAATATTACCGACGACATCATCATGGAATATCTGGATGGACATTCAAAAAAAATGAAACCGTCTTAAGACATCGCAGAACCTACCGACATCAGTCGGTAGTGGTTCAGTTTGATGCAACAAATGTCGCCCAAAGTCTTCAAAGAATTGCCTTGGAAGTTACTGTTAAAACAGCTGTGCAATCAACTGTTGGCGGTCAAAGTTTAAGCGAGTCCTTGAAATCCAATCTGATTTCCGCAGGTGTACAGGTTATTGGTGCTGAGCTGGCGAAAGAGATAGGAGACGCCTTTAAGGACGATGCCGCAAATCCACTCAAATATATTGCACATGCCGCACTTGGTTGTGCGAGTGGGGCAGCATTAAGCGGAGATTGTGGTTCTGGTGCTGCTGGCGCTGTTGTCGGTGAACTTGCTGGCGAGGCATATTTCAGTGACGAAAGAGCAACGATCTTCCAGAGTGATTTGGCAACTGCTCTGGATGCAAATAAAATTACATCTTTTGAAGCTCAACAACTTGCTCTGGAATGGAAACAGCAAGGTGTCAACCTGTCCAAGCTAGCCGCAGGTCTTGCCGTTGGGTTAGCTGGTGGAGATGTTTCTGCTGCCTCCACAACCAGTGAGATCGCTGTTGAAAATAATATCTGTGGAACAGGGGCTTGTGCAGCTATTATTGCTGGTATTTTTGCAGTCCTAGAACTGATTGATAAAGGGCTGATGGCCAAAGACTTGTTCGACTTTGGCAAGGCTGTGAAGGAAGGAGATAATGAAACAGCTGCCGAATTAGGTGCGCAACTGGCGCTAGAAGGCGGTGTCGAGACGTTTGGCGGCAACCTTATTCCGGGAAGTGTTCTGGCTATTAAGATTGTTGATAAACTGAAAAGTCTAGGAAAGGCTGATGTTGCAAAAAAACTTGAAAGCATCGTAGGCTTCTCCGCAGATACAATCCAAACCGTTTATGATGGTATGAGAGAAGGACATGCTATTCGCCATTTAGAGACATCTGGAATTATACCCAATACGGGAAGTTTATCTTCGCGTGTTGAAGCATTTAAAGAAATAGCGACACCTATCCTCACTTCTCCTAAGAAAACTGTTGACTGGAGAATTGGAACAACTAATGGTAGAGCGTTTTTAGGTGATGTTAATGGTGAAATCATTGCAATTATTATCGCCAAAGACGGACCTAAACAAGGTAAAGTTATTGCCTCATTCGTTCCAGATGCCAACCAACTAGCAATAATGCTAAAGAGATAAAAATGACTACTTTATATGATGCATTAAATTGGATGCAGAATGGCAAAATACAGCTTCTTATTTTATCTATAGGAAATGAAGATATTTCATCTCAACTCCAAAAAAACATTTCTCAGGAAATTCAAAAATTCTTTATTTTTGATTATAGAGAAAATTCAGTAACTCCAATGTATTTATATGAAATTTGGTTAACGAATGACATTAAAAATATAGAATATGAAATAGAGGTATTGCTGAAAAATACCCCAAAAGATATTGATCTTTGTTTGATATTTGATGGTTTCCTCATTGATTCAGTTGATCTATTTGACAAAGAATCATACCAATATATTTATGCAATAAAGTCTCACAATGAAATTCATACTGCTTATAGCGAACTACTAAGAAACTCAGAAAGTTGGCTGCATAAAGTTACTACAATGTTGAGTTATGCCAAGTTCCGAGGACGCACTCAAAAATCAACACGAGTTCCGCAAGTTTCGGGGTCGCACACGAAATAATCTTTCTGGAGTTCGGGGGACAGTTACCGATCTCCTGATTGAATGCCTCCAAAGCGCTTTTCTTCCTGATGAAGAAAAGCGCACGGGTTCCAAATCTCCCTGTCAACAGGTTGCGCACATAGCGCCCAACTCAAGGCAGGCAACGACCTGACCCTTACATCCGGGCTGGATACGGTGGTCAATGGGGCAAACCTTGAAGGCGGTAACGATGTCAATATCAGCTCGCTCGCCAGCAGCACGCTCAATTCCGTGCAGGACAGTTTCGAGCAGAACATCAAGACCAAGAAATACACCCTGATCGTCGATAAAAAAGACACCGTGCGCACCACGCTCACGGCGGGTAACGATGTCAACATCCAGTCCACGCTCGGTGATGTGACGCTCAAGGCGGTGGATGTCAAGGCAGGCGGCAAGGTGGAACTGGCCGCACTCAACGGTAATGTCAACCTGTCCGCCAACAAGGATGTGGATTTCCGCCATGAGGTCAAAACCGAAACCGGCGGCATGTGGACGACCGTCACCGATCAGGGCCGCCTTGATGAAACCGTGCAGCACACCACCATTGATGCCGGTGACGGCCTGACCATCACGGTGGGCACAAACGGCTCGGTCAATGTGGACTATAAAGACTTCGGCAACCTCGATAAATCCATCGAACGCTTAAGTCAGGAGCCCGGCCTTGAATGGATGGCCCAAGTTAAATCCGGTGCCACGCCCGCGCAATGGAATGCGATTAAAGAGGCGCATCAGAGCTGGGATTATAAATCGCAGAGTCTGAGTCCGCAGGCGGCGATGATTATCACGATGATAGCGACCGCTGTAACGATGGGTGCCGGGGCGATGTTTGGCACAGCCGCCCAAGCCAGCTTGAGTCTGGGAGGAATGGCAACTCAAGGTGTGACTAATGCCACACTCCAAGCCGCGCTGACTGCCGGGATCAATACCTTAGCAGTAAGTGCAACGGTATCTACCGTAGCCAACAAAGGTAATTTGGGAAAAGTCTTCAAGGATTTAGCCTCTAAAGAAAGTCTGCGTAACCTTGCAACGGCAATGGTAACAGCAGGCCTCTTACAAGGCATAGGTAGCCTTGACGGGATCAATCTTGACTATAATTCGACCCTTCTTGCCGAACGTATCAAGGTCGCAGCAGTAGAAGTTGCCGTTAAAACAGCCGTGCAATCCACTGTTGGCGGGCAAGATTTTGGCGATACCCTGAAATATAACCTCATCACTGCGGGTGCCCAAGTCGCTTCTGCTGAATTGTCGGAACAAATCGGGAGGGCTTTCCACACGGGCAAGATTGGGCCAGCAGCCCGTTTGATCGCCCATGCGGCCATCGGGTGCGGTGCAGGGGCCGCAACAAATGGGGATTGTGCAGGCGGTGCAGCAGGTGCAGTTGTCGCTGAGGTCATCAGTGATGCCTATCTTCAGGAAGCAAGTCTGACCTTAAATGACCCTGAAAGTACTCTCAAGGCTCACATCATTGGCAGCCACCACCGTTGTGCCCCCGTCAGAACGAATGGTCGTGCCCTGATAACTGGTTTCGGTGGTTGTGGTGGTGGTTGTATCGGTCTGGCTTTTGCTCAGCGTTATGCCGGTATTGACCGTGCCGGTGGTGAAGGAGCCATCCGTGCTCAGCCCGCCATTGTCAAAATTGGCACTGGTGGCAAGGGTGGCCCCGACAGAGGAAGTTTCCGTGGTGGAGGTGGTGTTTGTTACCTCATGGCTGTCAGCCGCAGCCAGCAGATTGACATCGCCGCCTGCGTTGATCTGGGTTTGCGACAACCGTTTATCTGAGCCAGAGCCCCCGCGGTACGCCCCCGCAAAGGGTATGCTCAATTGATCTCTGGTGATCGGGGAGTTAGTAAACT
Organism: Terasakiella sp.; assembly: GCA_050297075.1. Taxonomy (GTDB): domain Bacteria; phylum Pseudomonadota; class Alphaproteobacteria; order Rhodospirillales; family Terasakiellaceae; genus Terasakiella. The sequence goes on along the minus strand of JBNKSC010000009.1, from coordinate 18,971 downwards.
GGCTTAAGACAGTCCCAATGGCCTTTAGTTCGGAGAACCTGGACATACGCCAAAGGCTCCCCGACCATGGAGGTCAAGAAGGTATCATTACGGTCGATACTGACCGCTTAAGCAGAGGTTACTAAGCCCCAGAGCTGTGCGTTTCAGCTCCAACGTCACATTAGAGCAGCGATATAATTGAGTGAAGCCTTTTTTCTTTACAAAGCAACCTAAAAACAAATTTCAGCAAATATTTGCAGGAAGTTGACACTCCCCAACAAACATTTAAAGTGACTAAAATCACAACTTTAAAATGAAAATATAAAATGGATTATCCGTTACTTGATTACTGGCGCAAATCACTCGCTGATAGCGATATAGCTTCCCCAAAAACAGAGGGCAAAAGCACTCACAGCATTTCCGAGGATGAATTTCTCAACGGGCATATAGAACAGGAAAAGGCTCTGTCGCTTATTGAGTTTTTCAAGAAGGAAATCGGCGATCCGAAGGCAGAAATAACATCAGCACCTATTGCGATAACCCCCTTTCTCGTTTCACCTGAAATTGATCGACGCAAACAAACCAAACACAATCAAGCCGACAGTAAACCAAGGGCCGCAATTTGGCTGGCCGGACAAGTATCACTGACTGGCAAGATAAAACCATCCGCTTTGTGGCTTCCCTGGATTGAACGCGGCTGTTTGGAACCTCTTTCCGATGGAAGTTTCAGTATCGGCCATGTTGCCGCCGTTGACAGTTTCCTGGAAGAAAGGAGAGAACTGCAGGAACCTTCCTGGGAAGATGCCCTGAATTATGCAAACGATTTATGGCAAGCTGTAAACGATACAGATTTATCAAAAGCATCATTTCCTGGTTATGCGCGCCATAACGGTGTCATTAGTCTTCACAAAAACCAAGGCGGCGCAACGAAACACCTGATTGAGCTCTATGATACTATCGATAAGCACTTATTAGAAAAGACCGCCCTATTCCCTGCCCTAAAACAAAAAGCCAATCAAGTTACGCTCCTTGATACAGATAAGGAAAATTCTGAATTTCATCATAACAGCGCACAGAAACATTCCGGACATATCGGACAGCACCAACTGTCAAAAAGCCAACGTCATGCCTTATCTTGCGTAAACGACATGCAAACAGCTGAAGTTTTAGCCATCAACGGACCGCCGGGAACGGGGAAAACCACTCTGGTCCAGAGTATTTTGTCCACCCAGGTTGTGAATGCCGCACTTAAAGGGAAAGAACCATTTATTGCATTAGCAGCATCTTCCAATAATCAGGCTGTTACTAATCTCATTGACAGTCTTGCAGAAGCGGCAAAACCGGACCCGGATGACCATCTTTCTCATAGATGGATTGCCGGAGCTCATTCCTTAGGGCTCTACTGCATTGGTAAAGGGAAACTGGGAAAAGTCAATGAAGACAAATACTTGTGGGCACATAAAGGCTTCCCCAACTGGCTTGGCTTCCCGGAACTTGCAGAAACTGACGATTTCGTTGAACAAGCAGAAAAAACAATTCTGGTAAATGCCCGACATTTTTTGGAAAACATTCGTCTCGAAGTCTCCCAACTTTCCGATGAGCTACATAAACATTTAACTTCAGCACATGATCTGTTCATGCAATTTATCAGTCTGCCAGATCATTTTTTCGAATTGAAAGATACCTTGGCCCAAAGTGGTTTTCAGACTTTTGAAGATTGGTTAAGTAATGCCGCCAATAAGGTGCAAACGGCACAAGAAGATAAAGACAAAGCTAGTTCAGCACTTGAAGAGGAGAAACGCACATTAGACAGAGAGCGTAAACGCATCCAGCAAATTAAGCAGCAAACACTGCAGGCTGCTTCCCCCAATCAGTGGTGGGAAGGGCTTTTTCTGTTTCTTCCATCCATTAAAAAGAAACTCCTCCAACGCGGAGCCTTCATTTTAGAAGAACACGGATTTCAAGCAGAAGCTGACATTCTTTACAATGCGGGCAGCGACCTCAATGCTGTTGAACGCATCAAAACCGTACTTTCCACCAAAGCCGAAAGCTTAGTGGTATCCGATACACTCAAAACTCATCTGCTACAGACCCTACAAGCATTGGAAACAGCTCTAGCCCAAAAACAGCACGTTGCGACAGTGGCTAAAAAGTGGGAAACGAATACCCAATTAGTTGGTACATTACGCACCAAGTTTGCCGAGCTAACAAAAGCTCCTTCCCCTTCTGAAACACATAATACTGATTTGATAAAAAATCCAAATCATATCTATGAATTAGCCGATACAGAAATGCGTCGTAGATTGTTCTTTTTAGCCTTACGCTATTGGGAAAGCCGCTGGATATCGGCAGCTAAAGAAGAGATTGCCAAAGAAGATAAAGACAGAACAAAGCAAAACGAAAATGCTGTTCGAGAACGCTATCAACGGTTTGCCATGCTCACCCCCTGCTTTGTCTCAACCTGTTTCATGGCCCCCAGTTTCAGTAAATATTTCAAGTCAAATGAAGATAAAGAGGCCAAGAAAAAAACCGTCGCCGTTCCTATGACCGGGTTCTTTGACATGCTCATTGTCGATGAAGCTGGGCAGGTTGCACCTGAAGTGGGTTCCCCTCTACTTGCCCTTGCCAAAATGGCTGTTATCGTCGGCGATACAAAGCAGATTAAACCCGTTGTCAAAATTCCCTCACACGTAGATGGCGGCAACATCACGGACACGGGTTTGGACGATCTTTTAGAAGCCGAAGGTGGATACAGCTATAAAGCCACTGAGGGCAGCCTCATGCATATCGCAGCACAAGTTACCTCCTTTGGGGAGAAAGATAAAAATGAAAAAGGGTTGATGTTGACCGAACACCGCCGATGTGTCCGCGACATCATTCAATATTGCAACCAATTCTACAATGGCCGTCTCATTCCCATGCGAGAGAACATCAAAAACCCATTATTTCCAGCTGTGGGATATGCCCATATTCGAGGACAAGCTTCCAAAGCATCTGGAAGTTGGGGAAATGAGCAGGAAGCAAATGCCATCGCTGACTGGATTGCACGCAACAAAGAAGCCGTTCTCAAGTTCTATCCTGGAGAACTCCTTGAAAACTGTATTGCTGTCGTAACCCCATTCAGAAAACAAACCCAGCTTGTCCGCGCTGCACTCAAAAAGCACAAAATAGAAGAAGCGGTTACAGTTGGCACCGTACATGCCTTGCAAGGTGCTGAGAGAAAGATCATCATATTTTCGTCAGTTTACAGCAAACACTGCGAGGCAAAAGGGTTCTTCTTTGATTACGACCCGTCCATGCTCAATGTAGCGGTAAGCCGAGCAAAGGATTCATTTCTTGTTTTCGGTGATATGGAGATTTTCTCAACAAAAGGAAAGCACCCATCCAATACACTGGCCCAAATCCTGTTCGCAAACCCAGAAAACGAAATTCTTGATATCGTGTCGGCACAAAACTTTTTGCCATTCTATGAAGATGTGGAACGCATCGACGATCTGGATAAGCACCGTGGTGTCCTAAACTACGCTTTGCAACATTCCCAGTCCAAAATCCTGATCGTATCTCCCTACCTCTCCCTCAATGCCATTCATGCCGATAATGTGTTGCAGAAACTTGCAAGCGCTGTTGCAAAGGATATTCAAATTAAGATCGTTACCTGTTCCGACAACATTAAAACAAACGAACTCGCTCAGGAAGCGTTCAGGAACTTACAGGGTTTAGAAATTGACGTCTCTGCTGTTGAACGCATTCACAATAAAACACTTGCTGTGGACGATCATCTGATTGTTGAAGGTTCATTTAACTGGCTGTCTGCTTCACGCAGCCAAGGGAATAAAGAGATTTCTCTTGCTTACAATGGTATGAAAGCCGCTAGTTTCATTGATGCTGCTTGGAAAGAGTTCTCAAGATAGCTTTATAAAACGGATCAAATAAATATGCTGAAATTTGGCACTGATATAGAAATTCCATATGAAATTTTAGAAGCACTGCAAAATGACAAACTCGTCATTTTCTGCGGTGCCGGTATTTCCTATTACGATGGAAAAGGCCTGCCACTATTTCCAGATCTTGTAAGAAAGGCTTATGCGCATTTCAACCGTCCTTTGCCAGAATGGGATAAAGATAACAACGCATACAAATATGAAGTCAAAAACAAATCACCGGCTGAAGCCTCGTTTGAACGAGGGTTTTATGATAAGACGCTTGAATACTTAGAAAACTCTCTCCCTGACCCAACATATTTCAGAAAATGGCTGCTTAAGCAGTTCATCTGTGATGAGAAAGAATCCCCGGATTTACGCTTCCACAAGGCCCTCCTAAAACTTGCACAGCTCAAAGGCGGTAAAAAAGGCCACCGAATTATTACAACGAACGTAGACAATTATTTTGACATTGCAGCAAAAGAGCTTGGATATGAATTCTCGCCTCTGAACCAATCTCCCCTGCCTTTGCCGGACCGTGAACGATGGCAGTCGCTTACCTATCTGCATGGCTGCGCTATTCAGGCAAATCAATCCACTGGTCAAAACCTCGTTTTCACGAGCTCGGATTTCTCAAAAGCCTATCTATTGGATGGTTGGGCCAGTCGATTTATTGCCGAGATTTTTCGTCAATATACTGTTCTCTTCATTGGCTATGGCGTTGAAGACCCCCTTGTCACCTATTTAATGGATGGGCTGAATTCAAACAGCCAAATCAGTCGCTGTTTTGCCTTTGCTGATTACAAAGGCGAAGATGACGTGTTCGAGTGTCATGACCGCTGGATGCATAAAAACATCACGCCAATCCTGTTCAATGCCCGGAAAAATGGCTCCGGATATACTGACCTACTGACAACTGTTGAAAATTGGTCAAATGAATTTTCGCAATCCGCAGAGAATAAGGCAAAGACTGTTACAGAAATCATTTCTAAAGAATTCAATCCAAGGGAAGAAGTTTGCATAAACAATTATCGAAAATTCATCCTCTATACCTCTCAGAACATTCAGGCAAACAAATTCACGAAAACACAACAAGCCTTTATAGACACACCGGGTCATATCAGCTGGCTTCAAGCCTTTGACACCCCCATTGACTTAAGTCCCGATCACGATCCCTCTGTAAACATTCGTCTGACAGCGGTAAAGACACTATCACCGTTAAACCCCCAGTCCCTTCGCTCTCACGTAAATCAAGATAGCCCCCGCCTTGATGAAACCCCAATCGCAGGACCGAAACCAACGGCCGAGCTTTCTAACTTGTCTCGTATGATTTTTATCTGGTTGTGTCGACATCATCTGGATAAAATTGAACTGGTCAAATGGGTCGCTGAAAAACGGGGTCAATTGCATGATAATTTCAAAGACTTCATCAGCTATCAGCTGACTGACAAGAGTGATTGGCAAGATAAGCTAGCCCAAGACTTTAGAAGTTTTTGGGAAACATTGGTCAATCTCCCCCTGTCCAACCAAGATCAAAAAAGAGTAAATTATTTCTATTCCAGAATTGATTGCTCTTCCTTGCTTCATGCGCTCAAGCCCTCATTAATGCTTGAGAGTAAATATCTGTGGGGCGAAAAGGTTTCTGACACCCCTTCCGATCATGTCTGTTTTAAGATCAGATTAGCTGACGAAGGATTTGCAACAAACGTTTTGACTGATTTTCAGGATGACAATACGAAAAAGGACATTTCAAAATTAAAGGAAAACCTGAATCTCTATGCCCGTGACTTTACGGACCTTATCAGACAGGCTTGGCGTCTTACAAATGACTTACCCGTAGAATTGAGAGCCTTTGAATTTCCGCGAGAGCTTGATTATCAATATACAAGATCCGGTTTGGACCTTCTTGTTGTCTGGGCATATTACGCCTGTCTTCAACTCTATGAAAAAGTCCCAGAAGAAGCCTGCGCCATCTGGCTTGAATGGATTGATTGTTCCCAAACTCAAGAAGATTATTTTTATAATACCCTTATCTTTGAGTTCATTAAATTTGATGCAAAACATTTGAAGCTTTGTCCAATTGATAAAATTCTGTCACTTTCACCCGCCCCCTATCAAACAGGTATTCACACATTACTCCATCATCGTGCAAATGAGTTTGCCCCCCAGCAGATTTCAACTTTTCTAGAAAACATTAAAGACTTTGGTGATCAAAATATTTACTATAAAGACCGCGTTCTCGCAACGCTATTTGAAGCTAAGCCTAGTGCTTCTTTGTCACCCGATCAGATAAAACGGGCTCAAAGTTTTCTTAAAGACAATGAGCTTTTTGATGACGATCAAAAAAGACTCAGAGAGCCAACTGCTTCTTGGGTTCCAAAAACAAACGCTCAAATGGCTTGTTCCCCTTCAGCACCAATGAGACCAAACATATAGTTTGAACAAAGGAGGATTTAGGTCTTATCGTAATGACTGTAAGGAATGAAGATGAGAGCTAAATCCAACACCAAAGATCCGGCTTCTAAAGTCGTCAAAGACATTCGACGCCAGACACGTAAACAACATTCTGCTGAAGAAAAAATCCGTATTGTTCTAGAAGGCCTGCGCGGAGAGAGTTCGATTGCCGAACTTTGCCGCAAAGAAGGCATCGCCCAGAGCCTTTATTACAGCTGGTCCAAGGAGTTCTTGGAGGCTGGCAAAAAACGCTTAGCTGGGGATACGGCCCGTTCAGCCACAAGCAATGAAGTCAAAGAATTACGCCGCGAAAGCAGCGATCTTAAAGAGCTGGTCGCTGAGCAAGCCCTTGAAATCCGTATTCTCAAAAAAAGCATGATTGCGGATGGGGGCGACGACGAATGAGGTACCCCGCAGCAGAAAAACGCGAGATCATCAAGTTGGTCGAACAGTCCCATTTATCAACGCGTCAGACCTTGGATCGCATTGGTATTCCACGGGCAACTTTTTATCGCTGGTATGCCAAGTATCAAATGGGTGGCGAGGATGAGCTTGAAGACAAAATATCCGCACCGCGCCATATATGGAACCGCATTCCTTCTAAAGTCCATGAACGAATTATTGATCTGGCCTTGAAGGAAACAGTCTTGTCTCCACGTGAATTAGCCGTGAGATTTACAGACACCACGGGCTATTTTATCTCGGAAAGCTCCGTCTATCGCTTGCTCAAAAGCCATGACCTGATTACTAGCCCAACTTATGTCGTCATCAAGGCAGCCAATGAGTTCAGGGATAAAACGACAGCGCCAAACCAGATGTGGCAAACAGATTTTACTTACTTCAAGATCATTGGCTGGGGGTGGTATTATCTCTCAACGATCCTGGATGATTACTCACGCTACATCATTGCCTGGAAGCTTTGTACGACCATGAAGGCGGGTGATGTCAAAGATACTCTTGATCTCGCACTGATAGCCTCAGGCTGCGATCAGGTGAAGGTTAAGCATAAACCCAGACTGCTGTCAGATAATGGGGCTTCCTATATTGCGGAAGACCTTGCTGACTATTTGCAAGACCAAGGTATGAGCCATGTCAGGGGTGCGCCTTATCACCCGCAAACCCAAGGTAAGATTGAGCGATGGCATCAAACGTTGAAGAACCGCATCCTGTTGGAAAACTATTACCTGCCGGGTGATCTGGAACAGCAAATTGGTAAGTTCATCGACTATTACAACCATGAACGTTACCACGAGAGCCTGAACAATGTGACACCAGCCGATGCCTACTTTGGTAGGGCTCCGGCCATTTTAAAACGAAGGGAGAAGATCAAACAACAGACCATCGCCAAAAGACGCTTGATCCATCAAAATCAAGCTGTTTAGAATTAACCCGAAATAAAGGCCAATCCTCCTTTAGAAATTAGACCTGCTGGTCTCTAATGTTTTGATGACGGACAAGCTCCAACTCACGATAAATCCGATAGACCCGTTTGTGGTTCCAGCCAAAACCTTTGACGTTCCGCAGATAAAGAAAGCACAATTGAAATCCCCAATTACGATGGGCCTGTGTTAAACGCAAAAGCCAATCAGCGATTTCTTCATCCTCTTCATTCAATATGGCGTTATACCGAAAGCACGTTTGGCTAATCGAAAAGGCCTCACAGGCTTGTCGAACATTCAGCCGACCCTTGCAGACAGCAACTTTTGCAATCTCGCGGCGGCGGGACGGCTTTACCACTTTTTTTCCATGGCTTCCTTGATGACATCGTTCTGAAGCTGAATATCGGCATACATCCGTTTGAGACGGGCATTTTCAGCTTCCAATTCTTTCAACCGGGACACCATTGAAGCATCCATTCCACCAAACTTCGCTCGCCATTTATAAAAGCTCGCACTGCTCATACCGTATTGGCGGCAAAGTTCTGGAACAGGTGTACCTGCTTCCGCTTCCTTCAAAATCTTGATGATCTGGGTGTCACTATATCTTGGTTTTTTCATTTAGAATCTCCTGCATTCACTATACGAGAAAATTCTACTTCTGAGGACCGCTAAAAATCGTACCCTATGAGGGTGGCCACCCTCATAGGGCATCCTTCATCATATCAAAGGACTGGAAAACCATAAGACAAGAGCACCTTCTCCGTTTAGGGGACGGGTCCAGAGATTGCCAGTCTGAAAAAGTGCGTATATCTGGTAGCTGATAACCAGATATACGCAACAAATTCACAACTTATCAAACGTCTTATTTGTAAAGCTGTCCATATTGCGTTTTCAGGAAATCATCCAAAGGAACACTCTCCTGCTTTAAGAACCCCTGATCGGGCAAAATCCCTTTATTGACCATTTCAATCACGGAAACAACCGAAGCCGATGTGGTCCAGGCAATGGCTGTACGCATTTCCCCGCAGAGTTCAACAGGCTTGTAAGCCCGAACGAATTCCTTACGTTCCAGCCTCCCGTCCACCGTTCCTTCTGCTGACGCATGAATATAGACCACATCATCATTGACCGGCGGTTTTGCGACAGTCAAAATTTCACCTGCTTTTTGTCTGTCTTCGCGCATCAACAACTCATGGAAAAAGAAGTTCATCAATTTGGCATGACCGGGATAACGAATGCTTTTATAATCCAGATTTTGCACACGTCCCTTATAGGTTTCACACATGGTGCCAAGGCCTCCGGATGTTGTGAAAGCTTCCAGTTGCATACCATTAATAAACAGGGTTTCCAGCCATTCCAGAGGAGAGACATATTTTTGCTCCCCATCTTCAATAACTTCACAATCGTTAAGATATTCGTTTACAACTCCTTCAGGTGACCAGTTAAACGCATACCCTAGATGGCCGGTCGGATGAAGCGGCAAGGCCCCTACCCGTAACTTGATGGAACGAATGTCATCGAACTGGTTTGCCAGATGTGCCCCGACAATACCGATAAAACCGGGAGCCAGCCCGCATTGCGGTGCCATCAATCCTTTTGAGCTTTTGCTCAGTTCAATAATTCCTTTGGTCGTGGGCACATCTTCGGTCAAATCAAAATAATGCATACCCTGTTCACAGGCAACTTTGGCGATTTCAAGGTTGAGGCTAAACGGCAAACAGGAAAGAAGCGCATCAAAAGGTTCAAGGGCCTTTGAAAGAGCCACCCGGTCAGAAAAATCACACACTTTTATATCGCAAGGTAGAGCAGCCTTTGTTTCACGAATATCAAACCCCGTTACCTCAAAACCGGCATCATGCAAAAGAGTTGCCGCCAATTTACCCACCTTGCCAAGGCCCAACACAGCAATTTTTCTGATTTTCATGAATAAAACCCTCTTATGAAATTAAATGTCGCAAGAACAAACATTGCTCTCTTCTTCTCATTACAAGGCATTTGATAGATATATGATATATATGATATGGTCTTTTTATCTAAAATATATAACCTTTTTCACTATATATATAGTTGAACTGGACATTTTGAATGCTGAGCGACAAAGATAAAAAACTGATTTCCCTTTTGCAGGAAAATGCGCGAACACCAGTTGCCGAACTGGCCCGCAAACTAAATGTATCGCGCACAGCCGCACAGGCCCGGTTGGAAAAACTGGAAAACAACAACGTCATTGCAGGCTATGGCCTCAAACTTGGCGATGTCATAAAAAAATCCGAGGTCAAGGCACTTGTCATGATCAAGTCTCCCGCCCCTTATCGCCAAACTGTCGAGGCCAGACTGGCAGGTTTTACATCACTCACCGCTCTTCACTCTGTCAGCGGCACCTACGACCTTGCAGCCGTTCTGACAGCACACAGCGTAGGAGAACTTGATCAAATGATCGACAAGGTGGGGCAACTGGAAGGGGTGGTTGATACAATGTCATCAATTGTTCTGTCCACCAAGATTGAACGCGCATGAGCTATGCATGACAAAAACTCATAGGCCTATGGTCACCTTCATCTTATAATGCGCTGACACAGATACAGTTAACAGGTTAAGATCATGGCCCTGAATCAACGTAGGCTTTTGCCCTCCATCAGTATGTTAAGTGCCTTTGGAGCCGCTGCACGACTGGGTAGTTTTTCAAGAGCAGCATCAGAACTGAACCTGACTCAAGGCGCTATCAGCCGCCAAATTCGCGCGTTGGAAGAACAGTTGGGTGTGGAACTGTTCGAAAGAACACCACAGCATGTTTTGCTTAGCTCCGCCGGGGCGCAATATGCAAAGGAAGTCACGCTGGCCCTGAACCTGCTGCGCACATCAACCCTGAATCTAATGACACATTCAGACAGGGGCGACTTACGTTTGGCCATTTTGCCGACCTTTGGCGCAAAATGGCTCATCCCTAAACTTGCCAGCTTTATTGAACAAAATCCTGACATTAACATCACCTTTAAAAGCCATTTAGAACAGTTTGATTTCGCCGAAGAAGAAATCGATGCGGCCATTCATTACGGACAGGCCGATTGGCCCAATGCCCAATGTACGTTTTTGATGCATGAAACCGTGGTTCCGGTTTTTTCACCTGCCTTCGAAGAAAAATACAAGATTTCCACCCTCGAAGATTTTAAAGATCTACCCCTGTTGCACCTGACAACCCGCAACGACCACTGGGCAAAATGGTTTAAACTGAATGCCATGACATGTGATGGCGCACAAGGCATCCGCTTTGAACAATTCTCTGCCGTTGCCCAAGCAGCCTGTGCAGGTTTGGGCGCAGCCCTGATGCCAAAACTATTTGTCGATAATGAACTTAACTCCGGCACACTTAAGGCATTTGACCGAGGCGCCTGCAAAAGCTCATCAGCCTATTATCTGGTCACGCCTCAGCATCGCGGTAATTACAGACCTGTCGTGCAGTTTCGGGAATGGTTGATTGAAACCTCCCAAGGTCATTACCTTTCGTAATGGCAGTTTGAAAATTGATCGTTTGCCCTGAAAGCGATTTTCCCGTTTCCTTGATAAAGACCACATCAACACATAGGTATGAAGAGGGTTGGAAATATGGTGAATCAGGCCTGTTCCCAGCAAGCCCTAAAATCAGGAGAGACAAATGGCCTATACAGACCTTTTTCAAAAACTCGGCTTGACACAAAATGAATATGCCGCAGGCACGCTAGACGTCTTCACACCGATTAATGGCGACAAGATCGCAACGGTTTCGGAGGTGGGTGACACTGAAATGAAAAACGTCATTGCACGCTCCAAAGATGCCTTTCATGCATGGAAGACCGTGCCTGCCCCACGCAGGGGAGAACTTGTACGCCTGTTGGGGGAAGAATTACGCGCCGCCAAGGAAGATCTCGGCAAACTGGTCACGGTTGAATGTGGAAAAATCCTGACAGAAGGCCTCGGCGAAGTCCAAGAGATGATTGATATCTGTGATTTTGCTGTCGGCTTGTCCCGTCAATTATATGGTCTGAGCATTGCCTCTGAACGCCCAGGGCATTCCATGCGCGAAACCTGGCATCCCCTTGGTCCTGTCGGGGTGATTTCAGCCTTTAACTTTCCAGTGGCTGTCTGGTCCTGGAATACGGCGCTCGCCCTTGTCTGTGGGGATAGCGTAATCTGGAAACCATCGGAAAAAACACCTCTGACAGCCCTTGCCTGTCAAAAAATTCTGGAACGTGCCCTTGCCCGTTTCGGCGATGCCCCCGCACACCTTCATCAGGTCGTCAACGGCGGTCGCACCATTGGTGAAACCCTTGTTGAAAGCCACGATGTCGCCCTGATCAGCGCAACAGGGTCAACCCGCATGGGCCGGGCGGTCGGACCTAAAGTTGCCGAACGTTTTGGCCGTTCTATCCTTGAACTGGGCGGCAACAATGCCATGGTCGTCACGCCTTCGGCCGACCTTGACATGGCTGTTCGTGCGATCCTTTTTTCTGCGGTTGGCACAGCCGGTCAACGGTGCACCACCTTACGCCGCTTGATTGTGCATAAGGATGTGGTTACCCCTCTTCTGGCAAAAGTCAAAAAAGCCTATGTTAGTATCCGCATTGGCAATCCGCTCAAACCCGAAAATCTGGTGGGACCCTTGATTGATCAGGATTCCTTTGACGCCATGCAAACGGCTTTGGAAAATGCCCTTAAGGAAGGCGGTCAGGTTTTTGGCGGTGAACGCGAGGAATGCGAAGGGGACAAGGCCTATTATGTTCACCCCGCCATTGTTGAAATGCCAACACAAAGCGATGTGGTTAAACATGAAACCTTCGCCCCGATCCTCTATGTCATGACATATGATGATTTTGCACAGGCCCTAAAAATGCACAATGACGTGCCCCAAGGCCTCTCATCCTGCATTTTCTCCACGGATGTACGTGAAACCGAGCTCTTCCTGTCTGCTACAGGTTCCGATTGCGGCATTGCCAACGTCAACATCGGCCCCAGCGGCGCCGAGATCGGCGGGGCCTTTGGCGGTGAAAAAGAAACTGGTGGCGGGCGTGAATCAGGCTCCGATGCATGGAAAGGATATATGCGCCGTCAAACCAACACGATCAATTATTCCACAGAACTGCCGCTGGCGCAGGGGGTTGAGTTCAATTTAGATTGATCGAGACAAGAGCAAAGCCCATCTTGCCAAGGGCGACCCGAAATTCTCAGGTTGCCCTTTTTATATTTCCCATGTTTCACCACAGCTGGCATGCAACATATTGACCACATGGTATATACTAAACACCGGGCGGCCTAATTTCTTTTGCACCGCTGTCGCATAAGGTTGCAAGTTGGTGCATTCAAAAATAAACGCCCCGATCTGCGGTTCTTGCTCAACCATTTCACGGCATATATCATAAACATCCTGCCCGATTTGTGCCCACTGCGGGCAATGGTTGCCTTCAAAAATCATGCTTTTAAATTCGTCGGAACGATCCATCCCGCCAATCACGATTTTGGAAAGGTCTTTCACCTCAATGGCCTTAAAGTGGTCCGCTGACAATGTACCCTCGCTGGCTGTCAAAATAGCGACTTTGCGTTGATGACCAATCATTTGCGAAACAAAAGGAAGCAATGAAAGACTGGAGGCAACAACCGGCACTCCCAATGCCTCCGCCAATTCATTTTGGACAACTGTTAAAAAACCGCAACTCGTAACGATGGCGCGTGCGCCTTCTTCAACCAATTGCCTACCCGCTTCGATAAAAAGCGGCAAGCTGGCATGTGCAATATCACCGGCGGCTACGATCTTGTCAGCCGTAGCGGTTTTTACCGTTTTAAAAAGCACAGGAAAGGGAAAGGTACGCGCATTGCCAATATCCCCGAAAGGCCGTGGAAAAGCCGTATCAAGCATCAAAACGCCAACAACAGGATGCGTCATTTCACACCAAACAATTCAATGAGAAGTGACGCACAGCATCATTTTTTTGTTTTTTCAGATGCTCACACATAGGGTCAAACTTTTTGCCATAATGATTTTAGAGTATACATCCGCTCTATCACCGTCTTCCTTGGTTTTCGCGTGATCTTCCTCTCATACATTTACCATACAACACCATAGGGGAAGATAGGTTATTTGATGGAAAGTTTCATTTTCTTGATGTAAAAACATCAAATGTACCCCTCTCGAATGCATTGCACATTCAGGATATCCCGACATGAAAAAACCAAGCCTTCAGGATATAGCAACGCTGGCACGTACCAGTCCGGCCACGGTTGATCGTGTTTTAAATAACCGCGGTGGCGTCAGTGAAAAGCTGGAACAAAGAGTAATTGAAGCAGCAAAGGAACTCAATGCTGATCGCAACCTCAACCGGTTAAATAAGCCGCTCCTGCGTTTTTCCATTCTGATGAACCGCCCTGATATTGACATTTACGCCCGTGTACAAAAAGCCATTCTGGACCATCAGGAATATCATTCTGACAAACAGTTTGTCTGTACGTTCCATTTTTTCTTCAGTCAGGACCCGCAAGATATTTCAAAACGGATCAAGTCTGTGCAACGTGGCTTTGATGGTGCCATTGTGATTGCCTACGACCACCCTGTGATCAACGATGCCCTGCAACAGCTCAGTGAAAAAATGCCCATTGTTACGCTGTTATCGGATATTCCATACTCCAACCGCATCCACTTTGCCGGCAGCGGCAACAGAATGGCAGGCAAACTGGCTGGCGATATGATGGGCAAGTTATTAAAGGGGCAAACCGGTGATATTCTCATCATCAACCGCCTGCAAAGCTATACCGCCCATGGTGATCGCGAACTTGGTTTCAGGCAGGTTATCTCCGAAAAGCATCCGCAACTGTCTGCCAACCATGTTGTTGAATGTAACCATGGCGATAAAAGGGATTTGCCCAAAATTCGGGAAGTCATACAAAACTTTGACAATCTGATTGGCGTTTACAATGTGTCTTCGTGGAACATTTCCCTTATTGAGATCATGCGCGAATATGGCTTTTTGGAAAAAGCAGTGACCATTTCCCACGGGGTCAACAAAAGATCGCGTGAAATGTTACGTTCGGAAGCTCTCGACCTGATCATTGAATACAGCCCCGAATCATATGCAGCTTCGGCCATTGATGCCCTGCTGCACCATTATGGACGGTGTCGTTCCTTTAATAGAAACTACCGCCACCGCCTTGAACTTTTCACCTGCGAATACCTGCCGCCCTTCTGAAAAGTTTCAAATACGGATCATCAGGATATCCACATCGGCATAGCGTGAAATTTGTACAGCATTTGACCCCAGTGAATGATCATAACGACCGGGGTGGCGTGCCCCTAATACAATCATTTCACTCCCCCATTTCTCACAAGACCGGAGAACTTTCTGGTAAATACTTCCGTGTTTGATATGAGTCCTGACCTTTATATCGCCAATGTCCAGTTGTTCAACCAACTGTTTCATCTGCCTATTGGCATTTTCATTGGTTTCAGCAATCGCCGAATTGGGAATATAGGACTGAATGCTCCCGTATTCGCTAAAGGGCAGGACAAATAGAATATCCATTTCGGCATTTCGAACCTTGGCCTGAACCAATGCTTCACGTACAATTTTGAGCGAAGCATCCAGATGGTCCAGATCGACCGTTGCGAGAATTTTTTTCTGCATTCTACAGGTTCCTATTTCAAAACACCCGGCAGCCATGTAGCCAGTTCAGGTACCATCACCAAAATACTGACAAAAATGCACATCACACAAAACATCGGCAAAGAAGCCCGAGCAATGTAGCCCAGATCCTTCCCTGTCATACCTTGAAGAACAAACAGGTTAAAGCCGATGGGTGGCGTGATCTGGGCCATTTCCACCACAATCATCAGGTAGACCCCGAACCAGAGCATATCAAAACCGGCTGCGCGCACCATGGGTTCAATAACCGCCATGGTCAAAACGATAGATGAAATTCCATCAAGAAACATGCCCAGAACGATATAGAACAACGTCAGGATGACAATTAGCGCGTAAGGTGAAAGGTCCCACGTCACAATGGTGGAAGCCAGCGCCTTGGGAATACCGGTAAAGCCCATGGCCAGAGACAGAAAACTTGACCCCATCAGGATGAACATAATCATGGCCGATGTTTTTATGGCACCAATAACAGATGCCAGAAAACTTTCCCGGGTTAAGGACTTTTGCCACAACGCCAATAAAACGGAGCCCAGCACACCAAGCGCTGCTGCCTCGGTCGCAGTGGCGACACCGGCATAAATTGAACCGATAACAGCACAGATTAAAACCAAAACAGGCGCCAGATCCAAAACGGCTTTAGCCACTTCCCTGATTTGCTTGATGGGTTCTGCACCAAACTTATGACCTCCCAACAAAGCCCACAACACCACATAGGTCATAAAGCACAGGGCCAGCGCAAGACCGGGGATCATGCTTGCCATAAAAAGCTGCGCAATGGACTCATTCACCGTCACGCCATAAATGATCATGGAAATTGATGGTGGGATCAACAACCCCAACGTCCCTGCACCGGATAGAGTACCAATAATCATTTTTTCCGGATATTTGCGTTTTCTCAGTTCCGGAATAGACATTTTGCCAACAGTTGCCACAGTCGCCGCAGAAGAACCCGAAATGGCGGCAAAAATAGCGGATGCCCCGATATTAACGTGCAGCAATCCCCCCGGCATTTTGCCCATAAACGGGGACAACCCTCTAAACAAGGTCTCTGACAATTTCGTCCTGAACAAGATTTCACCCATCCAGATAAACAAGGGTAGAGCCGTCAATGTCCAGGAGGATTGCGAACTCCAAATGGTAATCGCCATGGAATCACCAATGGGCGCAGAGGTAAAAAGAAACATCCCGATTGTGGCTGTTGTCAACAAAGCTGCCCCGATCCAAATGCCGGAGCCCAACAGCAAAAACAATGACCCTAAAAAGATAATGATGGAAAAAGTCTCGGTCATGCTTCTGCCTGCTCCAGTTCATTCAGATCATCCGGATCGATCTTTTCAGGACATACAATCACCTCAAAAAAAGTGTGAAAAACAGCCAGAGCAAAAAGGCAGGCTCCCAGAGCCATCGGCACCTGAGGGATCCACAACAGGATCGCATCTGCCCCCTGGCTACGTTCGCCATACTCAAAAGAATCAAGGGTTAAACGAATAAAGTAATATGCAACATATCCGGTCACCAGGCTCATAACTGCCAAAGCCCAACGTTCCAGAAGGACCCGCAATGGTCCGTAGGTTTTTTGAATAAATAATAAAATACGAATATGGACATTTTCACGAAACGTGCGGGCCAATGCCATAAATGTACAAGCCCCCATAACGTAACCGGCAACATCCGTTGTACCCCCGGCATAAAGGCCGAAAAGCCGGGCTACAATGCTGTAAAGAATGAGACCGCAAAGCAAAATAAGCAATGCACCGGACAACCAAGAACCCGCTATATAAATTTTATCAAAAAAAACGGAAATGGATCGCATTTCCTCCCCCCTATATTTTCTCAGTAAATCCGGTGTCGGCTGGCTTGATAGTTTACAATACCAAACCAGCCAGACAAGCGGACTTTATTTTGAATATTCTTTGAGGATGGCTTCGCCGCGGGCCCCGGCCTGCTCAACCCATTCTTTTTTGAGTTTATCACCCACTTCCTTAAAAGACGCCATCATTTTGTCGCCAATGGGGTTCACGCTCATGCCATTCTTTTTGAACTCTTCAAGGTACCAGTCGGCAAGTTCTTCAGCTTTTTTCCAGCCTTTGGTTTCAGCTGTCGCCGCAGCAGCCTTGATGACTTCCTGTGTCTTGGCATCCAGTTTGTTCCAGGCTTTCTTATTCACAATCACCATGTTACGCGGCAACCAGGCACGAACATCGTAGAAATGAGAAACATATTCCCAAAGCTTGCGGTCATAGCCTGTAGAACCAGAAGAAATCATGGATTGTGCCACACCGGTTGCAAAGGCTTGGGACAGTTCGGCAGCTTCAATCTTCGTCGGAATCATCCCCAGCATTTCCGCAACTTTAGACGTTGTCGCATTGTAGGCACGGAACTTCAGCCCCTTCACATCTTCAACAGAATTGGCTTCCTTGATGGAATAAAAACCTTGCGGCGGCCAGGGTACAGAATACAAAAAGACCAGACCAGCTTTATCCAACGTCTTCACCAGCTCTGGCTTGGAAGCCTGATACAGCTTGAAAGAACCTTCAAACCCTGTTGCCAGAAACGGCACTGAATCAATCCCGTAAATCGGGTCATCGTTGCTTAAAGCAGAGATCAGGCGTTCACCGATCGGGGCAAGGCCGCGACGAACTGAAGAAAAAATTTCAGAACCGCCGAACAGAGAACCACCGGGATGGGTGACAATTTCCAGTTTCCCATCGGATTTGGTCGTCACTTCTTTTGCAAATTCCGCTGCAATTTGGGAGTGATAGTTTGAAGCTGAATAAGCCAGTGCCATATCCCATTTATCTGCCGCAAAAGCCGCACCCGATGCACAGAGCATGACGCCCCCCATCGTCAGGGATAATAAAGATTTGCCAAGTTTTTTCATATGTATCTCCAGTAAAGTCGCTGTATAAATTGAAAAAGAGAAGCGTGTTCCACTTTCTTGTCGTTGTTATTATTGCCCTTTCACGTCCTGTACGAAACGTTGAGGAGCAAATACTGTTGCATCAATTTCAGGCTCTTCCCCGCTCATCAACGCGCCCAATATGCGGGCCGTTCCCGGGCCGGTACTTAAACCGATATGCTGATGACCAAATGCAAACCAGATGTTTGGATTTTCAGGCAAATGACCGATAACCGGACGACTGTCCGGAAAGGTCGGACGCGCGCCCATCCAGGGCATGCTTTCAATTTCATCATCCAGATCAATCGCCTGTCTGGCTGCTGAAACAGCCTGATGAAGCTGCACATATTGGTGTTGAGCTTCCAAATCCGCGAGTTCCACACCGGTTGAAACCTGCAAACCATTTTCCATGGGAGCCATAACATAGCCCCCGTCCACATCGTAAAAAGGGCGATTGAGATTTACATTTTTTTTTGGGGAAAAGCGCTGATGGTATCCGCGTTCATAAGCCATTCCAATGCGGTAGCCCTGAAGCTCGAGAAAGTTTTTTGCCCAAGGGCCCATACAAATAACCACACGCTCAAAGTTTTCTTTCTCCCCCGAGGCAAAGGAAACCGATGTACCATCCGGCTTGTCTTCAATGGCCTCTATTTCACTTTGAACAAAACGTCCGGAC
>JBNKSC010000008.1:0-22884 GCA_050297075.1 Terasakiella sp. | reverse complement strand
GTTTACATGAACAAAGTTGACCAGGTTGACGACGAAGAACTGCTTGAGCTGGTTGAAATGGAAATCCGCGAATTGCTGTCTTCTTACGAATTCCCGGGTGACGACATTCCGGTTGTTGCCGGTTCCGCTCTGGCTGCTCTTGAAGGCCGTGACGACAATATCGGTAAAGAATCCATCCTGAAGCTGATGGCTGCTGTTGACGAATACATCCCGCAGCCGGAACGTGCAAAAGACCTGCCGTTCCTGATGCCGATCGAGGACGTGTTCTCTATCTCCGGTCGTGGTACTGTTGTGACCGGTCGTGTTGAGCGTGGCGTGATCAACGTGAACGACGAGATCGAAATCGTTGGTATCCGTGACACCACGAAAACCACTTGTACAGGCGTTGAAATGTTCCGCAAACTGCTGGATAGCGGTGAAGCAGGTGACAACATCGGTGCGCTGCTGCGTGGTACAAAACGTGATGACGTTGAGCGTGGTCAGGTTCTGGCGAAGCCGGGTTCCATCACGCCGCACAAAAAGTTCAAAGGCGAAGCCTATATTCTGACTAAAGAAGAAGGTGGCCGTCACACGCCGTTCTTTGCGAACTATCGTCCTCAGTTCTACTTCCGTACAACAGACGTAACTGGTTCCATCACTCTGCCGGAAGGCACCGAGATGGTTATGCCGGGTGACAACGTTGAGTTCGAAATCGAACTGCTGACACCGATCGCCATGGACGAAGGCCTGCGCTTCGCGATCCGCGAAGGTGGCCGTACCGTTGGTGCGGGCGTTGTAGCCAAAATCCTCGACTAAGTTCCTTACTTAGCGAACCGGATTGAAGAAAAGCCTCCTGCCTCTAAAGGGCAGGGGGCTTTTTGCTGGGATGGGCAGATCAAAGATGATCGGAAAAAGAGTATATGTTGTTGGATTCAGGTCATCTCAGACGTAAGTCGGAGATTAATGCATGCAAATTATGAACGTTTAAGTTTTATTTTATCCTGTGGATGTAAAAAAAGAGTCTGTAAATGAATAAAAAGGGATGAAAAGTCCCAAAACCACTTTTAATTTATTGTTTTGTTGGTCTCTTCAAATACAATGTCAAAAACTATAAATTTATAGAGGCGTTCTATGTCGGCTGATTACAGCCATCTTGTCCATATCGGTGGGCATGATGAATTGCAGTTGTATGAATTGATCCCCGGTGTTGTCTGGATCTTTGATCTGGATAAGCATGGTTGGTGGTGGGGAAATGAAGCGGCGATCAAGTTCTGGGGGCTGGAATGCCTTGAGGACCTGATGAACAAGGACTTGTCTGAAGATACGCAGGGCGCACGTGATCGCACAAAGCAAACCTTTGACCTTGCAGTCAAGAAAGGTTTGACGATCGACCCGTGGACCACATACCCGGGGGGCAAGCCCAAGACGCTTTTTATGATGCACCGTGCTGTTTTGCTGGGTCCGGATAAACATCGCGGGATTATTGCCTATATCAATGAAGAAGTGAATCTGGGGGAAACGCCGGAAAACCTGCTTTTGACCGAGGCCATGCGCTATACCATGGTTTTGGTGACCAGTTTCACACTGGAAGGAGAGCCGGTGGTGGAGAATCCGGCAGCAACGGAATCCTATAAATCACTGAATCGCATGGCGATGCCTGAGGGGCTGTCAACATTTGCAGCGCGTTTTCAGGATCCGAAGGAAGGGACGTTGTGCCTGCAAAAAGCCTTGGAGGAAAAGGGCGGACGTTGGACGCATATGATGCGTACCGATGACGGGGTACGTCGCCATACGCTGGATATTCGCATGTCACGCCACGCCTTGAGTGGTGATTACATGTTATTGGTGACAGAATATGACGTCTCTGAATTGTATGATGCGTTGGAGAAAGCAAAACAGGCGGAAGAAAAATTGCGCACAATGGCGCATTACGATGCGCTGACAGGGATTCCAAACCAGTATCTTTTTCAGGAAACCGCACGCAATTGTCTGGCGCAGGCAGATCGACACGGGCATCAGGTCGCTTTACTCTTTATTGATCTGGATGGTTTTAAATTGGTCAATGACACATGGGGGCATGCTATCGGAGATGAGGTTCTGAAAGAAGTCGCCAGAAGGCTTGATGGATCATTGCGCGATTCAGACCTGATTGCCCGTATGGGAGGCGATGAGTTCGTTCTGCTGGCGACCGAAGTGCACAATCGCCAAGATGTGGAAAAGGTGGCCCAAAAAGTCGTGGCTGCCCTGTCGGATCCTGTGCAGCTGGATATTGACGGGCAATCTGCCTTTGCCTGCACAGGGGCAAGTGTTGGTATTGCCATGTATCCGAACGATGCCAAAGATGTGAAAAGTCTACTGAAAATAGCTGATGGATGTATGTACCAGATCAAGCGGGAGGGCAAAAGCAATTACGTTTTTGCAGCCTCTGAAGAGGTTGATTGATCCCCGTCGGCTGCAAGGAATTAAAAAAGTTGGGAAAATAAATTTTAGGGCTTGCATGGGCGATGGGCAAACGATATAACGAGCCCCGCTTCAAGTTCTTGACGGTCTTGAAAGCGCATGAGTATTCCCTGTTTGGGGCACTGTAGGAGTGTAGCTCAGTTGGTAGAGCATCGGTCTCCAAAACCGAGTGCCGGGGGTTCGAGTCCCTCCACTCCTGCCATTTGACGTATCCGTCATCACTATAAACTTAAGGATTGGTAATTATGGCGAAGTCAGGACCGGCTAAATTTGCCCAAGAGGTTCGTCAGGAAGCGAAGAAGATAACTTGGCCGTCTCGTAAAGAAACTTTTGTTTCTACTGGAATGGTTTTCGTTATGGTATTCTTGGCCTCTATTTTCCTGTTCCTCGTAGACCAGTTGTTGTCTACGGCCGTGAAAGCCATCTTTAACTGAGGTAAGACCCATGGCACAAGCTCGTTGGTACGTGATTCACGCCTATTCCGGCTTTGAAAACAAGGTGGCACAGTCCATTGTTGAGCAGGCTGAGAAAAAAGGTCTGTCTGAATTTTTTGAACAGGTTATTGTTCCGACCGAAGAAGTCGTTGAAATGCGTCGTGGGACGAAAGTCAATGCAAAGCGCAAGTTTTTTCCGGGCTATGTTCTGGCGAAAATGCAGCTGACGGACGAAACCTGGAATATGGTAAAAAATACCGCCAAGGTAACCGATTTTCTCGGTGCGCAAGGTAAGCCTGCACCGATTACCGAAGATGAAGCCAACCGTATTCTGCATCAGGTGGAAGAAGGTGTGGACCGTCCGCGCCCCAGCGTTTCTTTCGAAGTGGGCGAAGAAGTTCGTGTTATCGATGGCCCGTTTGCTTCTTTCAACGGCCTTGTTGAAGAAGTTGATGAGGAAAAGGCCCGCCTGAAAGTTTCCGTTTCCATCTTTGGTCGCGCGACCCCGGTGGAGCTGGAATACAATCAGGTCGAAAAAGCCTAACTTTTTTCGAGATAAGACTCGACAAGAATGCGCAGCGTCTGTATAAGGCGCTGCGTTTTGCTTCTGCCTTAAGAAGCGCTCGAATGTGTGGGAGGTCCGTCATAGCCCGACCACGCGCCCAGTAACTGATATTAAACTGAGGTTTATTATGGCTAAAAAAGTTGCAGGCTACATCAAGCTGCAAATTGCTGCCGGCCAGGCAAACCCGTCCCCGCCCGTGGGTCCGGCTTTGGGTCAGGCAGGTCTGAATATTATGGAATTCTGTAAGGCGTTTAACGCGGCCACTCAAAAAATGGAACCGGGTACACCGATTCCGGTCGTGATCACGGCTTATGCTGACCGTACCTTTACGTTTGAAACCAAATTGCCGCCGGCATCTTTCTTCATCAAGAAGAAAATCGGTCTGAAAAAAGGTTCTCAAACGCCGGGCCAAGGCTTTGTTGGGAAAATCACCAAAGCTCAGCTGGCTGAGATTGCAGAAGAAAAAATCAAGGATATGAACGCCAACACTATCGAGGCGGCTGTTCAATCTTTGGCTGGTTCTGCACGTTCTATGGGCGTAGAGGTAGTGGAGTAAGTCGATGGCTAAACTTGGTAAACGTCTGAAGGCTGCCTACGAAGGCGTCGATAAAGAAGCATATTACGGTGTGGCCGAGGCTTCTAAACTGGTAAAAGATGGCGCGAAAGCGAAATTCGATGAAACCATCGAAATCGCTGTTAACCTGGGTGTTGACCCGCGTCACGCCGACCAAATGGTTCGTGGTGTTGTGGCTTTGCCGCACGGCACAGGTAAAACCATGCGCGTTGCTGTTTTCGCCCGTGATGCGAAAGCTGAAGAAGCAACAGCTGCTGGTGCCGATCTGGTTGGTGCTGAAGACCTGATGGAAAAAATTCAGGGCGGTGAAATGAACTTTGACCGTGTGATCGCTACGCCGGACATGATGGCTGTTGTTGGTCGCTTGGGTAAAGTTCTGGGTCCGCGCGGCCTGATGCCGAACCCGAAACTGGGTACCGTAACACCGAATGTTGCTGATGCTGTAAAAAATGCCAAAGCTGGTGAAGTTCAGTTCCGTGTTGAAAAAGCCGGGATCGTGCATGCTGGTATCGGTAAAGCATCCTTCTCTGAAGAACAAATTGCTGAAAACGTCAAAGCTTTTGTTGATGCAATCAACAAAGCCAAGCCGTCTGGCGCAAAAGGCACCTATATGAAAGCTGTTTCCATCAGCTCTACAATGGGTGTTGGCGTTAAGCTTGACATTCCTGCTTTGGTCGGTTAAGTACCGCCGAAGTTTTTAAGAGATACCCGTATCCTTGTTTGCAAGGGTACGGGTTGATCGAAAGGTGAAAGACCTTTCGTGACTGTCCAAGACTGAAGGTGCGATGGTTTACCATCGTTTAAAGTTTGCCTTCATAGACGGAAGTAAAGATTTAGATGTACGCCAAATGATCGGCGCGCCTCTCTTGAACTGACCTTCTGTGACAATTTGAGACAGTGGAACCGGGCAAGCGGAATGTTTCCCTTGCTCTTTGTCCATCGGACAAATGTTTGCTTTTGCAGGTGTTTGTCCAAAGTATCGGAGACGATCAGTGAACCGTACCGAGAAAGAAGAACTTGTAGCGGAAATGCGCGAAGTGTTCGCCAATTCTTCCACAGTCGTTGTTTCCCACTATAGTGGTTTGACAGTTGCTGAAATGGAAGAGTTGCGCAGCAAAATGCGTGAAGCCGGTGCTGGTTTCAAGGTAACGAAAAACCGTCTGACACGTCTCGCTCTTGCTGACAGCAAGTTTGAAGGCCTTAGCGACATGCTTAACGGTCCGACTGCCATTGCGTATTCGGAAGATGCCGTTGCTGCTGCCAAAGCCACCATGGATTTCGCCAAGAAGAACGAGAAACTCGTTGTTTTGGGCGGTGCCATGGATGAAACCATGCTTGACCAAGCTGGTGTGAAAGCTCTCGCTTCCATGCCGTCTCTGGACGAACTGCGTGGCAAACTTGTCGGCCTGCTTCAAGCCCCGGCTCAGAAGCTGGCTGCCGTCACTCAAGCACCTGCTGGCCAATTGGCCCGCGTTTTTGGTGCTTATGGCTCGAGCGAAGCTTAAAGCTCAGTCGCGTTTAGATTTTTATTTTACAGAACTAAAGTTCTAGGAGTTTATGAACAATGGCCGATCTCGAAAAATTGGTTGAAGACCTTTCCACTCTGACTGTTATGGAAGCTGCTGAGCTGTCCAAACTGCTGGAAGAAAAATGGGGCGTTTCTGCTGCTGCTCCGGTTGCAGTTGCTGCTGCACCGGGTGCTGTTGCTGAAGCAGCAGAAGAAAAAACTGACTTCGACGTTATCCTGGCTTCTGCCGGCGACAAGAAAATCAACGTCATCAAAGAAGTTCGTGCTATCACTGGCCTGGGCCTCAAAGAAGCCAAAGAGCTGGTTGAAGGTGCTCCGAAGCCGGTTAAAGAAGGCGCTTCCAAAGACGAAGCCGAAGAAATCAAAAAGAAACTCGAAGAAGCTGGTGCTTCTGTCGAGCTCAAATAATTTCTTCAAGCCTTCAGGCTTTAGAATTGAAAAGCGGTCCTCAAACGAGGGCCGTTTTTTTTGGTACCTTTCTGTTATTTAATAGAATTTTTCTAAACGACGACTTGTCAGGCTTTTTAATGTCCATTAAAAAAATATGGTTTTTGAATTTATTCATTTAAGGGAAAAGAAAATGAATGTTCTCTCAGCTAGGTTGAGTAATTAATGTTTGCCAAAAAAACGGTTGTCAGATGGGGTAATCGTTTTTTTATTGAGAAATTATAGTACCCTGTGTCTGGTCTCGCCCCTCACCTTTAGCTTTATAGAGCTGCTCGTCAGCACGCGCTATTATTAGATTAGACCATTGTTCTGGGGCTTTTTCATAAAAACTATACCCTATTGATACGCTAAAGCGGAAATTTTCACCATTAGAAGCATGAATGTGGATGGAGTTCACAGATTTTCTGAACTCTTCAAGTTTCTTTTTAAAATTAGAATGGTCCAATGCAAAACAGATTAGGCAGAATTCTTCCCCGCCATAGCGAATGATCCAATCATTGTCACGGCGAAAATATTGATGAATGGTTTCGCTAAAAGCGACGAGGCATTGATCCCCCTTAACATGGCCATAGGTGTCGTTGATCTTTTTAAAGTGATCAATATCCAGCATGGCGATTCCAACGGATGTTTTGCTGCGATGTGCTAGTTTGATCAAATTGGGAACATGGTTCGTCAAGAATTGCCTGCTACGTGCACCAGTTAGAATGTCTGTTTCATTCATTAATGCGAGTTCTGCATTGGCAATTTCAAGTTCTTTCGTACGTGCAGCAACCTGATTTTGAAGTTCTTGGGTAAATCCTTGTATGCGTTTACTCATGGAATTGAATGCTTGAATGGCAGGCAGAGTTTCATCTTCTGTATCAATTTCAATCAGGTTGTATCTCCCGTCCATCAGTGCCAATGCAGCTCTTTCAAGGCGTTGTAAGGGGCGAATCATCAAAGATGAGAGATAACGTGCGATGAAAAAAAACAGCAGGGCGGAAAATATATAGGCGATGGTGGCACGGATCAAAAGTTCCCGTAAAGCATTTTCCGTTGTGTTTTGGGAAAAGAGACTCTGGATTGTCCAATTTTCTGTTCCTAGCGGGCTAGAAGCAAGATAACGTACTTCTCTGATTTGTACGGGTGTATCTGAATCAAGTGTCAATGGCTGAGGAAGGCGTTCAATATGGTCTGATTTGATCAACCATGCTCCTGTGCTGTTTTCAAAATAAAGTGTTGTTGCCTTGTTGATTTTATTCGCTGTCAAATGATTTTGTAGAGCAGGTAAAATGTTGGTCTTGAGTGTGAGTTTGCCTTCTGCAACATCCAGTGGAATTGTTTGACTAATCCATGCTTTGCTATACTCAGTTTTTTGTGGAGTAATTGCTGATAGAAATTCCTTGTTATCTTTATAAAAAATGATTTGATCCAGATAAGGGTATTGATCAAATAATCCGGTAATAGTTTTTCGAATAAATTTTTGCCCCATAAATGATACCCAATTAACCTGGTCATAGGCAGAGGTAACATCGCCATCTTTGTTAAAATTGGCTATGATGGCGTTATGATGTGTAAGGATGTTTTTAATCTCACGTTCAACATAACGGTTAATTTGTCTGGCTTGTTGGCTTTTTGCATGATTAAGGCTTTGGCTGAAATGGATATAATATAACCATGTCGCGAGACCTGAAACGCAACTGAAGATCAGCAAGATAGTTAGGAAAATCTGATTTTGTATACGCATCAAATAATCCGTTAATCAAACATCTGAATGAGGCGTTGGTAGTCGTCAAAACTCATGCCTATATACTTTTCTAAACGTTGTGAAAAACGCCCGGATTGTTTGTCTTGAACCATAAAGTTGGTAATGTGTTTGTTCAGTTCTTTGTCTTGCTTGCGACTGCCCCAAGCAAGTTGGCTTCTTTGGGACTGTGCAGGAAAAAGCGGGCGTAAGATGTTTTTGAATTGCCCGACTTCGAAAACGCGATAGAGCACACCAATGGCATCATTAATGCCAACGTCAATAAAGCCGCTTGCCACGGGTTGGTAGGACATGGTCGCAGGTGCCTTGATCCCTTTGGGAAAGGTTAGCAGATTTATTTTTGCCGGATCTTTTTTAAAATTATTTGGCAACTTGAAGTTTTCCATTGAGTTATTCTCTACTGGAATATGGGTTTGACGGTAGGGGAGCTTCCGTTTGTTTAGTTCATTAATCAAAAGGTTATAAAAGCTCATGCTTTCATAGGTTAAGATCGTTTTTCCGATTAATTCGTTATAATTGCGGAATTGATTTTTCTTTTGAGCAAAGAGTAATTCAACATTTTCGATATAGGAGGTCATGTGGATACGGGAGCGGCGTAAATCTGTAACTGTAAAAATTTCAGCTGCAATATCTATTTGATCGTAGATTGCTGGAGTGCCAAGATTGCTGGGTTGTGCGTTGTCTTTGTCTTTCCAGTAGCTGGAGAAAGATGGGATTTCGACAATGTTGACTTGTAGGCCGTTTTGATCTGCAAAATCATTAACCATTTCATACATTAATCCTGGTTTTTCAGAGCTGGCCGGGCGGTAAACCACTTGCGCACCGGGGCGTAGTCCAACGTTTATAATGCCGGAAGATTTGATCTCAGCCCAATCGCGAGCAAAGGCATTTTGTCCGCAGGAAATTGCAATTAAGCAGATAAAAATGAACCGCATCATTTTCCTTTTCCGATTTTATTTTCCTTTTAAGGCGAGCTTACGGTAGGTTTTTATAATTATCAAGTTGGTGCTTTATAAATGTCAGCTTAAAAAATCCCTTTACCTGAGGCTAAGGTTCCCCTATAACACCGCATTCGCTGGGCTGGGTTGAATTATGGATTCGACCCGGCCCGGCTGTCTTTGTCTCTGTTGCAGGTGAAGACACCTCCGTCTCTGACCCGGATAGGCCTTAGCCGTGGCCGATAAAGTCAGGGATTTCTTGGAGTTGGTCCCTTTTGAAAGGGGCTGTCATGGTAAGCTGTTGTATCAGGTTTCGGCGACCGACGGTGCAGCAGTGGTCCAGTCACATATCTGATACTTGAGGAACGTAATGGCGAATCCGCTCATCAACCGCAAGCGTATCCGTAAAAGCTTCGGTCGTATCCCGACTGTTGCGCCGATGCCGAACCTGATTGAGGTTCAAAAATCCTCCTACGAACATTTTCTGCAAGCCAAAGTAAAACCCGAAGACCGTATTGACAACGGTCTGCAAGCGGTTTTCAAATCGGTTTTCCCGATTAACGATTTTTCCGAACGTGGCACGCTGGAATATGTTTCCTACGAATTCGAAGAACCGAAGTATGACGTTGAAGAATGTCAGCAACGCGGCATGACCTTTTCTGCCCCGTTGAAAATGACCTTACGTCTGGTTGTTTGGGATGTAGATGAAGATACCGGTGCGCGCTCCGTTCGCGACATTAAAGAACAGGATGTGTATATGGGCGATATGCCCTTCATGACATCTAACGGTACCTTCGTTGTCAACGGCACCGAGCGTGTAATCGTTTCCCAGATGCACCGTTCTCCGGGTGTGTTCTTCGATCACGATAAAGGCAAGACCCATTCATCCGGTAAGTATCTGTTTGCAGCACGCATCATTCCTTATCGCGGTTCCTGGCTGGATTTTGAATTTGATGCCAAAGACATTCTTTATGTCCGTATCGACCGTCGCCGTAAATTGCCGGTAACCACCTTGTTGATGGCTCTGGATAATCAGGCGACTGCTGATCGCATTGCTGCGGGTGAAAATGTGTCTGACGAAGAACGCGTTGGCATGTCCCCGGAAGAAATTCTGAATTATTTCTACAGCACCATCATCTATACACGCGGTAAAAAAGGCTGGAAAACCACCTTTGATGCAGAACGCCTTAAAGGCGCGAAACTGATGCACAATCTGGTTGATGCCAAAACCGGTGAAACCCTGTTGGAAGTCGGCAAGAAAGTCAGCCCGCGTCAGGCCAAGAAAATGATTGAAGCCGGTGTGGAAGATATTCTGGCAACTCAGGAAGAACTGATTGGCAAATTCATTGCGTCTGACCTGATTAATGAAAAAACCGGGGAAATCTTTGTTGAAGCCGGTGGCGAACTGACTGCTGAATTGCTGGAAGAACTGGAAGGTGCCGGTGTTACCGAACTGCCGCTTCTGTCCATCGACCATGTCAATGTCGGTCCTTACTTGCGCAATACGTTGTCTGTGGATAAAAACACGGCACGCGAAGAAGCGTTGATCGATATTTATCGTGTCATGCGCCCGGGGGAACCGCCGACCCTTGAAGCCGCTGAAGGCCTGTTCCAGAGCCTGTTCTTTGATCAGGAACGTTATGACCTGTCTGCGGTTGGTCGTGTGAAAATGAACATGCGCCTTGGCTTTGATGATCTGCCTGATACACTGCGTACATTGCGCCGTGAGGACATTCTGGAAGTTCTGAAAATCCTGCTGGAACTGAAAGACGGTCGTGGTGAAATCGACGATATTGACCACTTGGGCAACCGCCGTGTGCGCTCTGTCGGTGAATTGATGGAAAACCAGTATCGCATCGGTCTGCTGCGTATGGAACGTGCTATCAAGGAACGTATGGGCTCTGTCGATATCGACACTGTGATGCCGCACGACCTGATCAACGCCAAACCGGCAGCAGCTGCGGTGCGTGAATTCTTCGGCTCTTCCCAGCTGTCCCAGTTTATGGACCAAACCAACCCGCTGTCTGAAGTGACGCACAAACGTCGCCTTTCAGCCTTGGGCCCGGGTGGTCTGACCCGTGAACGCGCAGGCTTTGAAGTGCGTGACGTACACCCGACACACTATGGCCGGATTTGCCCGATTGAAACCCCTGAAGGTCCGAACATCGGTCTGATCAACTCTTTGTCCACCTATGCCCGTGTCAACAAATACGGCTTCATTGAAAGCCCGTACCGTAAGGTTGTTGATGGGCAGGTTCAGGATGAGGTTCTTTATCTGTCTGCCATGCAGGAAGGCCGCTACACCGTAGCGCAGGCCAATGCTGCACTGGATGGGGAAGGTCGCTTTGTTGACGAACTGATTTCTTGTCGTCAGGCCGGTGAATATATCATGGCCCGTCCGGAAGATATCACCCTGATCGACGTTTCGCCGAAACAGATTGTATCTGTGGCGGCAGCCATGATCCCGTTCCTGGAAAACGATGACGCCAACCGTGCCCTGATGGGGGCCAACATGCAACGTCAGGCCGTTCCGCTTCTGCAAGCTGATGCTCCGCTGGTTGGCACAGGCATGGAAGAAGTTGTGGCACGTGATTCCGGTGCGGCGATTGTCGCCAAACGTGCCGGTGTGATTGACAGTGTCGATGCTGCGCGTATCGTGGTTCGTGCCGAAGGGGATGATGCCTCCACCGTTGGTGTGGATATCTACACCCTGAAGAAGTTCAAGCGTTCCAACCAGAACACCTGTATCAACCAACGCCCGCTGGTAAAAGTGGGTGACACGGTTGAAGTCGGTACTGTTCTGGCTGATGGTCCGTCCACCGATCTTGGTGATCTGGCACTGGGTCGTAACGTGCTTGTGGCCTTCATGCCGTGGAATGGTTACAACTTCGAGGATTCCATCCTGATTTCCGAACGGATTGTTCGTGATGACGTCTTTACTTCCATTCACTTGGAAGAATTTGAAGTCATGGCGCGTGATACAAAGCTCGGTCAGGAAGAAATCACCCGTGATATCCCCAACGTTGGGGAAGAAGCACTGAAAAACCTTGATGAAGCCGGTATCGTTTATATCGGTGCGGAAGTGAAAGCCGGTGATATCCTCGTCGGTAAAGTCACACCGAAGGGTGAAAGCCCGATGACACCGGAAGAAAAACTTCTGCGTGCCATCTTCGGTGAAAAAGCTTCCGATGTTCGTGACACGTCTCTGCGTATGCCCCCGGGCGCGACAGGTACGGTCGTTGAGGTTCGTGTCTTTAACCGCCGTGGTGTGGAAAAAGACGAACGTGCCCTTGCGATTGAACGCGCTGAAATCGAACGTCTGGCAAAAGACCGTGATGACGAACGCAAAATCCATGAACGTAACCTGGCTGCGCGTATGAAATCGACTGTTGTCGGTCAAGTCGCTGTTGCCGGCCCGAACGGGATGGAAATAGGTGTTGCGATTACGGAAGAAATGCTGGATGCCTTCAATCCGGGTCAGTTGATCCATGTTTCTGTTGAAGATGACGCTGTTCAAAGCGATGTCGAATCTCTGAAGAAACACTTCGAAGACGGTATTGCTGCTGTTCAGGAACGTTTCGACAATAAAGTTGAAAAACTGCAACGCGGTGACGAACTGCCGCCGGGTGTGATGAAGATGGTTAAAGTCTTTGTTGCCATCAAGCGTAAGCTGCAACCAGGCGATAAAATGGCCGGTCGTCACGGGAACAAAGGGGTTATTTCCCGCATCGTTCCCATGGAAGACATGCCGTATCTGGAAGATGGAACGCCGGTTGATGTGGTGCTGAACCCGCTGGGTGTGCCGTCTCGTATGAACATCGGTCAGATCCTTGAAACTCACTTGGGTTGGGCTGCGGCCGGTCTGGGTCGTCAAATCGGCGAACAGCTGGATGCTGCCAAGCGTAGCGGTGCTTACGATGGTGTTCGTGAGAAGCTGCAATATGCTTACGGTGATGAAATCTACAATGAATATGTTGTGGAGATGGATGACAAGGAAGTTGATGAACTGGCAGGCAACCTGCGCAAAGGTGTTCCGATGGCCACACCGGTCTTCGATGGTGCCACGCAGGACGACATTTCCAGACATCTGGAAATGGCCGGTTACGCCTCTTCCGGTCAGTCAACTCTCTATGATGGCCGCACAGGGGACATGTTCCACCGTCAGGTCACAGTCGGCTACATCTACATGCTGAAACTGCACCACCTTGTTGATGACAAACTGCACGCGCGTTCTATCGGCCCGTACAGTTTGGTTACCCAGCAGCCGTTGGGCGGTAAAGCCCAGTTCGGTGGTCAGCGCTTCGGTGAGATGGAGGTTTGGGCCCTTGAAGCATACGGTGCAGCCTATACGCTGCAAGAAATGCTGACGGTCAAGTCCGACGATGTGTCCGGTCGTACCAAAGTGTACGAAGCCATCGTTCGTGGCGAAGACTCCTTCGAAGCCGGTATTCCGGAATCCTTCAACGTTCTTGTCAAAGAGATGCAAGCTCTCGGCCTGAACGTAAACATGAACCAAGGGGATTACTAATATGTCGGAATTGATGAAATTCTTTGGTCAGGTTAGCGGCGCTCAACAGTTCGATAACCTGCAAATCAACATCGCAAGCCCGGATAAAATCCGCTCTTGGTCTTATGGTGAAATCAAGAAACCGGAAACCATTAACTACCGGACCTTCAAACCGGAACGTGACGGTCTGTTCTGTGCGCGTATCTTCGGTCCGGTTAAGGATTACGAGTGCTTGTGCGGCAAATACAAGCGCATGAAGTACAAAGGCATCGTATGTGAAAAATGCGGTGTTGAAGTAACCCTGACAAAAGTGCGCCGTGAGCGTATGGGCCATATTGAACTGGCTGCGCCTGTTGCGCATATCTGGTTCCTGAAATCCCTGCCGTCCCGTATCGGCCTGCTGCTGGACATGACCCTGAAAGATCTGGAACGTGTTCTTTACTTTGAGAACTTTGTTGTGATCGAACCGGGGCTGACTCCGCTCAAGCAAAAAGAACTGCTGAGCGAAGAACAGTACACCAATGCGGTTGAAGAATACGGTCAGGATGCGTTTACAGCCGGGATCGGTGCGGAAGCCATTCGCGACATGCTGGCGGAAATCCACCTGGATGACGAACTGGAAGACCTGCGTGAAGAGTTGCGTGAAACCAACTCTGAAGCCAAACGCAAAAAACTGGTGAAACGTCTCAAGCTGGTTGAAGCCTTCCTTGAATCCGGTTCTCGCCCCGAGTGGATGATTCTGGAAGTTGTGCCGGTCATTCCGCCGGAACTGCGCCCGCTGGTTCCGCTTGATGGTGGCCGTTTTGCAACGTCTGACCTCAACGACCTTTATCGTCGTGTAATCAACCGGAACAACCGTCTCAAGCGTTTGATCGAACTGCGTGCACCTGAAATCATCGTACGTAACGAAAAACGTATGTTGCAGGAATCCGTTGATGCGCTGTTTGATAACAGCCGTCGTTCGCGCCCGATTACAGGGGCAAACAAACGTCCGCTGAAATCCTTGTCCGATATGCTCAAGGGTAAGCAAGGTCGTTTCCGTCAAAACCTGCTTGGTAAACGTGTCGACTATTCCGGTCGTTCGGTTATCGTGGTTGGCCCGGAACTGATGTTGCACCAGTGCGGCTTGCCGAAGAAAATGGCTCTGGAACTGTTCAAGCCGTTTATCTACGCCAAGCTGGAACTTTACGGGATGGCCACCACCATTAAGGCTGCCAAGCGTATGGTGGAAAAAGAGCGTCCGGAAGTTTGGGATATCCTTGAAGAGGTGATCCGCGAACACCCGGTTATGCTCAACCGTGCGCCGACCTTGCACCGCCTTGGGATTCAGGCGTTCGAACCGACACTGGTTGAAGGGAAAGCCATTCAACTGCACCCGCTGGTTTGTACCGCCTTCAACGCCGACTTCGATGGTGACCAGATGGCCGTTCACGTGCCGCTGTCCCTTGAAGCACAGCTTGAAGCCCGTGTGTTGATGATGTCCACCAATAACATCTTGCAACCGGCCTCCGGTAAGCCGATTATCGTGCCGTCACAGGATATCGTTCTGGGTATTTACTACCTGTCCATGGAACGTGATGGTGAAAAAGGCGAAGGCATGATGTTCTCCGGCGTTGGGGAAATCCATCAGGCACTGGACAATGATGCTGTCAGCCTGCATGCAAAAGTGACCTGTCGCTATCGCACCGTTGATGCAGACGGCAACGAGTTCGTTGAACGTGTGGAAACCACACCGGGCCGTATGCTGCTGTCCGAACTGTTACCGCGTCACCCGAAAGTACCGTTTGGCCTGATCAACAAACTGTTGACCAAAAAAGACGTTTCCAACGTGATCGGTGAAGTTTACCGTCATGTCGGTCAGAAAGAGACGGTTATCTTCTGTGACCGTATCATGGGTCTTGGTTTTAAATGGGCCTGTAAGGCCGGTATCTCCTTCGGTAAGGACGATATGGTTATTCCGGCGGCCAAAGCACCGCTGGTTAATGAAACCAAGGAAGCGGTCAAGGAGTTTGAACGTCAGTACATGGACGGTCTGATCACCCAGCGTGAGAAGTACAACAAGGTGATTGATGCCTGGCAGCATTGTAACGATCAGGTTACAACTGAGATGATGGCGGAAATTTCCAAGGACGTTCCGGGTAAACCGATCAACTCCGTTTACATGATGGCACACTCCGGGGCGCGTGGTTCCACAGCTCAGATGCGTCAGCTTGGCGGGATGCGTGGTTTGATGGCGAAACCGTCCGGCGAGATCATCGAAACCCCGATTATCGCGAACTTTAAAGAAGGTCTGACCGTTCTTGAGTACTTCAACTCCACACACGGTGCCCGTAAAGGTCTGGCCGATACGGCGTTGAAGACAGCGAACTCCGGTTATCTGACACGTCGTCTTGTTGACGTTGCTCAGGATTGTATCATTTTTGAACATGATTGTGGTACCGACAAGGGCCTGATCACCCGTGCGGTTATGGATGGTGGTGACGAGATCGTCAGCCTCTATGAGCGTATTCTGGGTCGTTCTGCCGGTGAAGACATCACCCATCCGGAAACCGGTGAAATGATCCTGCCTGCCGGTGGTCTGATTGAGGAAGAAGAAGCCAAAGCTATCGAAGCCGCCGGTGTCGAAACGGTTAAGATCCGTTCCGTTCTGACTTGTGAAGCTGAAAACGGCGTTTGTGCAACCTGTTATGGCCGTGATCTGGCCCGCAACACGAAAGTGAACCTCGGCGAAGCCGTTGGTGTTATTGCGGCCCAGTCTATCGGTGAACCGGGGACACAGCTGACCATGCGTACATTCCACATTGGGGGTGCAGCAACCGGTGCGGCTGAGCAGAACGCCATTGAAGCCAACTATGATGGTACGGTCAAGCTGGTTAATTGCCAGACGGTTAAAAACTCATCCGATGTTGATACGGTCATGAGCCGTAATACCGAACTGCTGGTCTTTGATTCAACAGGTAAAGAACGTGCCCGTCACCGTATCAACTACGGTACGAAGCTGTTCGTGACTGACGGTCAAACGATTGAACGCGGTACGAAAATGGCTGAGTGGGACCCGCATACCCTGCCGGTTCTGACCGAGATCAACGGTACAGTGAAATATGTTGACCTTGTTGATGGTGTTTCTGTTGCTGATCAGACAGATGAAGCCACAGGTATCGCTTCCAAAGTGATTGTGGACTGGAAGTCCCTGCCTGCGGGTGCTGACCTGCGTCCTCATATCGCCATTGTTGGCGAGAATGGTGAGGTTCAGGTTTTGGCCAGCGGCAATGAAGCCAACTATTTCATGTCTGTTGATTCCGTTCTTTCTGTTCGGGACGGTGATCTGGTTCATGCCGGTGACACCTTGGCGCGTATTCCGCGTGAATCTGCCAAGACAAGGGATATTACAGGTGGTCTGCCGCGCGTTGCGGAATTGTTCGAAGCCCGTAAACCGAAAGATCATGCTATCATTTCTGATATTGATGGCCGTGTTTCCTTCGGTAAGGACTACAAGAACAAACGTCGTATCGTGGTGACACCTGAAGGTGAAGATGCCGAACCGATGGAATTTCTGGTTCCCAAGGGCAAGCATATTTCCGTTCAGGAAGGTGACTATGTCCGTAAAGGTGATCCGTTGATGGATGGTAGCCCGGTTCCGCACGATATCCTGCGTGTGAAAGGGGTTGAGGCACTGGCTGAATTCCTGATCGCGGAAATTCAGGAAGTTTATCGCCTGCAAGGGGTTATGATTAACGATAAGCACATTGAGACCATTGCGCGTCAAATGTTGCAAAAAATCGAAATCACTGATCCGGGCGATACAACCTTCCTGATTGGTGAGCAGGTTGACCGTGTTGAATTCCGCCGTGAGAACCAGAAGGCCGAAGAGCGTGGCGATCGTATCGCTGTGGGCGACCCGGTTCTTCTCGGGATCACGAAGGCGTCCTTGCAGACACAATCCTTCATTTCCGCAGCATCTTTCCAGGAAACAACACGCGTTCTGACCGAAGCGGCTGTTTCCGGCAAGAAAGATTATCTGCTGGGCTTGAAAGAGAACGTTATTGTTGGACGTCTCATTCCGGCTGGTACAGGTGCTTACATGAGCAAGATCCGTCACATTGCGGGCGAACGTGATCGTGAAGCCGGTTATGTGCCGGAACATGAACAGGCAGCAGCTGTTGCAGCTGCCGCTCAGGCAGAGGCAGAAGCTGCACACGCAGCGGCAATGCCGGGTATTGATGGGGGTGAAGAAGCCCCGGTTGTACCTGCCGAATAGGGTAACGCCAATTGAGAAAAGCCGGGCAGGGAAACTTGCCCGGCTTTTTTTGTGCGTCATTATGTATTTCATTAGTTGCTAAAAGGGGGGACTTCCCCCTATATCTAGTATATAGAACTAGAATAAATTAAAGAAAAATAGAGCTGAGCTGAGAAAATGGCATTGTATGGGAACCCGCAGTTGACGGGGGTAGAAAGGTATTTCGACAAGGATGAGGTGATCGTCTCTAAAACGGATACCAAAGGCATTATCACATATGCAAACAGGACATTTGCGAGACTGGCAGGTCTTTCACCGCAGGAAGCCGTGGGGAAAAACCATAATATCATCCGCCACCCTCATATGCCGCGTTGTGTGTTTAAACTGTTATGGGACACCATTGCGACCGGGCACGAGGTTTTTGCCTATGTGATCAATCGTTCCATGAATGGAGACCATTACTGGGTGTTGGCACATGTGACGCCAAGTTTTGATGCCAGTGGGCAGATCGTTGGCTATCACAGCAACCGCCGCGTTCCCAATCATGAGATTGTGGATCAGGCGATTGTTCCCTTATATGACACTCTGCTTCAACTTGAAAAAAGCTATGGCTCACCCAAAGAGGGGATGCAAGCTGCTTTTGACAAGGCGCTTGAAGTCATTGGAGGCAGTGGCAAAGAATATAATCACTTCATTATGTCGTTGGGAGAGTGAGATGCTGCTAAAAACAAAACAAATTCAACATGCGATTGGGCAACTCAAGCAGGTTCTCGCTGGCAATTTTGAAGTGCGCCTGACAGACATCCGAGGAAATTCAGACCTTGATGAACTGTTGTATTTGGTCAATGACGTGATTGATCGAAGTGATGCCTATATGCGGGAATCTGCGGCCTGTACCGACCATCTGGCCAGTAACAAATATTGGCGAAAAATTGAAACAGACGGTATGCTGGGAGACTACAAAACAGCCAGTGAGAAAGTGAACAGGGCTGTGCTGGCCATGGCCGATAAGGTCGAAAATTTTTCCCATACATTGTCGGTTTTTGAAGCGGATGTGATCAAGGTTGCCGATCAGGTGACGAAAACGGCTGGAGAGGTGGAAGACGCTGCATGCGGTATGGAACATGTGGCAGAATGCACTTCAAAGGATTCAACTTTGGTTGCGACAGCAGCCCAGCAGGCCAGTGCAAATGCGCAGACAGTTTCTGGTGCTGCCGATCAATTGTCATCTTCCATTTCCGAGATTATTTCTCAGGTCGGCCATGTATCAGAAATGACACAGGATGCACAACATGACAGTCAGGAAATTTCTTCTCAGGTACAGACCCTGTCGGAAACCTCATCTTCCATTACCTCGGTGATCAATCTGATCCGCGATATTTCCGAACAAACCAACCTTCTGGCCTTGAATGCTACAATTGAGGCCGCCAGAGCAGGTGAGGCCGGGAAGGGGTTTGCCGTTGTGGCAACGGAAGTGAAAAATCTCGCCAATCAGACATCGCAGGCGACAGATACCATTGAACACCAGATTCAGGCAATCCAGCAGGCCACGATTGTTGCGGTGGAGGGAATTGAAAAAATTACCCAGAAAATAGACCTGATTGCGCAAGCCAATGCTTTGGTTTCCTCTGCGGTGGAACAGCAGTCTCAGGCGACAACGGAAATTGCCCATAACATAGAACAGGCTGCGGCAGGAACTCAGGAAGTGAATGTTAAAATTGCAGATGTCGCTGACGGTGCACATGAAACAGGGAACGCCTCTCATCTGGTGCAGAAAAAATCGGTGGAATTGATGGATGAATCCAAAAAACTTTCCGAAGGAATTACGCATTTCATGGTCGAAGCAAGGTCTGTTCTTTAAAGCAGGCGGTCTTGTGTTCAGTCAGACATTTTTTCTTTAGCCCATTGCCCTGCCTTTTGGATATCTTCGCCAATTCCTTCCATTGTGTTGCAGGCTGTCAGGCTGAGGAAAACGCTGATGGCAAAACAAAGAATAAGGAATGTTTTTGTCGCATTCATAGGATGGACCTTTCTGTTTATAAATTCTGTCTATGAATAATGTATGGGGGGCTTAGACATGATTTTAATCCATGTGAAACAGACTTTCACGGATTTAAATGCGCTTCCCCTTGACAAAGCCTGAAAAATCCATAGTATGCCGCGCCTATTGAGTGGTGGAGTCTGTCCGTTTTATGGAGAGGTTTCACATTGTTGTAACAGGAACGTTATAGCATCCGCAAAATTGACCGATGCGAAGGTGAAAATCCAAAGCGGAAGGTCGCTTTTATTTATGCGCGCTATACCGTTGCGAGTGTGTCAAGGAATACACTGCTTATGCCTACTATTAACCAATTGATCCGCAAATCGCGTAAAGCGAAGCCGGTTCGTAACATGGTTCCTGCCATGGAAGCATGTCCGCAAAAACGTGGCGTTTGTACCCGCGTCTATACAACTACCCCGAAGAAGCCGAACTCAGCCCTGCGTAAAGTTGCCCGTGTGCGCTTGACCAACGGTTTTGAAGTTTCTTCTTACATCCCGGGTGAAGGTCACAACCTGCAAGAACACTCTGTCGTGATGATCCGCGGCGGCCGTGTAAAGGATTTGCCGGGTGTTCGTTACCACATCATCCGCGGTACTTTGGATACACAAGGTCTTCAGGACCGTCGCCAACGTCGTTCCAAATACGGCGCCAAGCGTCCGAAATAAGGGGTTTAGAATATGTCTCGTAGACGCGCTGCTGAAAAGCGTATCGTTCTGCCTGATGCGAAGTACGGCGATATCGTACTGACCAAATTCATGAACGGTTTGATGCTCGACGGTAAAAAATCTGCCGCTGAGAAAATTGTATATGGTGCTCTGGAAGCAATTGAAAAGAAAACCGGCAATGACCCGGTTGCTCAATTCCATGAAGCTCTGGAAAATGTTAAACCTGCCGTCGAAGTACGTTCTCGTCGTGTCGGTGGTGCAACATACCAAGTTCCGGTTGAAGTTCGTGCTACCCGCCGTCAGGCGCTGGCCATTCGCTGGATTATTGATGCTACACGTAAGCGCAGCGAAAACACCATGGCTGACCGCCTGACAGGTGAACTGCTGGATGCGGCTCAAAACCGTGGCGCTGCTGTTAAAAAACGTGAAGATACTCACCGTATGGCGGAAGCCAACAAAGCCTTCTCTCACTATCGCTGGTAAGGACGGACATTTTCCATGTCAAAACAATATCCTTTGGAGAAGTATCGTAATATCGGGATCATGGCGCACATTGATGCCGGTAAAACGACTACGACCGAACGTATCCTGTACTACACCGGTAAATCTTACAAGATTGGTGAAGTGCACGACGGTAACGCGACCATGGACTGGATGGAACAGGAGCAGGAACGTGGGATTACCATTACTTCCGCTGCGACCACAACGTTCTGGCGTGATCACCGTGTAAACATCATCGACACTCCGGGCCACGTGGACTTCACCATTGAGGTGGAACGTTCCCTGCGTGTGCTTGATGGTGCCGTTTGTGTATTCGACTCAGTTGCCGGTGTTGAACCGCAATCTGAAACCGTATGGCGTCAGGCTGACAAATACAACGTTCCGCGTATGTGTTTCGTCAACAAGATGGACCGTATGGGCGCTGACTTCTACCGTTGCGTTGACATGATTGTTGATCGCCTCGGTGCTGTGCCGCTGGTCACTCAATTGCCGATCGGTTCTGAAGCTGATTATGCCGGCCATGTTGATCTGGTTCGTATGCAAGCCTGCATCTGGTCCGGTGAAGAACTGGGCGCAGCATTTGATTACACCGACATTCCGGCTGATCTGGCTGATAAAGCTGCTGAATACCGTGAGCAACTTCTTGAAACTGCTGTTGAGCAGGACGACGAAGCCATGGAAGCTTACCTGGAAGGTAACGAGCCGGATCAGGAAACACTGATCAAATGTATCCGTAAAGGGACATTGGCTGGTGCGTTTGTTCCGGTTTTGTGTGGTACTGCGTTCAAGAACAAAGGTGTTCAACCGTTGCTCGACGCTGTAATCGACTATATGCCGGCACCGACCGACATTCCGCCGATTAAAGGTGTTGATGCCAAGGACCCGGAAAAAGAGATCACGCGTCCGAACTCTGACGATGCGCCTTTCTCTGCTCTGGCCTTCAAGATCATGAACGACCCGTTTGTTGGTTCCTTGACTTTTGCCCGTATCTATTCCGGTAAACTGGAAGCAGGTTCTTACGTGGTCAACACGGTTAAAGGCAAAAAAGAACGTATCGGCCGTATGTTGTTGATGCATTCTGCCGAACGTGAAGAGATCAAGGAAGCTGGTGCCGGTGACATCGTGGCACTGGTTGGTCTGAAAGATACCACCACAGGTGATACCCTGTGTGCCAACGACTCTCAGGTTATTCTGGAGCGTATGGAATTCCCCGAACCGGTTATCGAGATTGCGGTTGAGCCGAAATCCAAAGCCGACCAGGAGAAAATGGGCATCGCACTGGCTCGTCTGGCTGCGGAAGATCCGTCTTTCCGCGTTAAGACAGACCATGAAACAGGCCAGACCGTTATTTCCGGTATGGGCGAATTGCACCTGGACATCATCGTTGACCGTATGAAACGTGAATTCAAGGTCGAAGCAAACGTTGGTGCGCCGCAGGTTGCTTACCGTGAAACCTTCGGTCAGGACGTCACTGTCGATTACACGCACAAGAAACAGTCTGGTGGTTCCGGTCAGTACGCTCGCGTACAGATCAGATTTGCACCGATGGATGCCAACGGCGAAGATCTGTTTGAATTCAAAAGCTCTATCGTCGGCGGTAACGTACCGAAAGAATACGTTCCGGGTGTTGAAAAAGGTCTTTCTGCTTCCATGGAAGCAGGCGCAATTGCAGGTTTCCCGGTTGTTGGTGTGAGAGCTGAGCTCTTCGATGGTGCTTACCACGATGTTGACTCTTCTGTTCTGGCCTTCGAAATTGCAGCCCGTGCTGCTTTCCGTCAGGCAATGTCTGAATCAAAACCGAAACTGCTTGAGCCTATGATGAAAGTCGAAGTTGTGACCCCTGAAGAATATATGGGTGACATCATCGGTGACCTGAACTCCCGTCGTGGTCAGGTTAACTCAATGGATCAACGTGGTATTGCACGTGTCGTTGATGCGTCTGTGCCTTTGGCAAATATGTTCGGTTATGTGAACAACCTGCGTTCCCTGTCTCAGGGCCGCGCACAGTTCACCATGCAGTTCGACCACTATTCAGAAGTGCCGAACAACGTTGCTAGCGAAATCAAAGAAAAGCTGGCCGGTTAATCCGGTCAGCTCCTATATCTAAATTGGAGTTACTTAGTAATGGCTAAGGAAAAGTTTGAACGTAATAAACCGCACTGTAACATTGGTACAGTTGGTCACGTTGACCATGGTAAAACCACGCTGACTGCTGCGATCACCAAAGTATTGGCTGAACAAGGCGGGGCGTCTTTCTCTGACTA
>JBNKSC010000007.1:0-224530 GCA_050297075.1 Terasakiella sp. | reverse complement strand
CCGTCTTCACCCATCAAATCTTGCGGGTTGTCAACGGATGCGAATAGCTCATCGAGCAGTTCTTTCTTGATAACCATCTTCTGGCACCTCCAAACAGGAGTTTACACGATGATCATTTACACAGTTAAACGGATAGGCTCGGTATTCTCGATACAGGTCAGTATTACTACTGCAGTTTCTTCAATACACACTGCATCAATGAAGAATAGGTATGCATTGTCGCAATCTCACTTGATTCAAAAACAACATTAAATACATTTTCAAGATGTAAAATAAGTTCAAGGTGCTTTAGTGAATCCCAGCCCTGAGTCTCTCCAATTTCAGCCTTACTTAAATCAACTTCATTGTCCAGACCCAATGTTGAGCGGAAAACCGAATTCAATTTAGAGATATCAACAGCTGATCCCGTCGATACATTTACCTCATTGGTCCCAACAACTTCCTGTACTGCAGAAGTAAGCGGCTGATGCTCATTTGCTTTTGCTTCATATTTACCGAAATACATTTGCTTTGGTTTTGACGTCTCATACACAATATATCCAGCATAAGTCGAATCATCAATAACAGCCACAACCGTTTCAGCGACTTCTTCAGGTAAGAGCGCATAATCATCATCTGAACGATATTTTTCTGAGAATGCTGTCTGCACAAATCCTGGTGCAATCGTTACACATTTAACCCCGAACTCGCTATATTTCCGGTCCTGATTGCTTAAATAATTAACCGTCATACTTTTTGCAGCAGCATAATTCTCCCACCCCATAGGTGTTTTTGTCATCGCACTGCTACCAATATAAATCACATGTCCTTTTTGTTTTTTCAAAAAAGCATTCAGAGTACCCTCAAAAAGTTGCCTTAAAGCAGTAAAGTTGATTTCACATTGTTGTGCAAGGTCACTGTCAACAGTTGCACTGGCACAGTGCACGATCGCACACAAGGATTCTTCTCCACCCAACGCTTTAACAACCCTATTGCGATCACTTTCTTCTAACAGGTCTCCCTGCAACTCGACAATCTGCCTATTTTTCTCTGTGCCTTCTGCCTTTAGAAGCTCAATCCTTTTCGATGGTGTTCGATAATTTATTGCCAAATCCCAGCCTCTATTCAGAAAAGCACGCGCAACAGCATAACCAATCTCACCAGAAGTTCCTGTAATGAGCGCCATTTTATCGCAGCCACGATGATAGTGCCGTTCCTGACCGAACGGAACCCAACCTGCCTGTAAAGATTGAACCCTCATTTTTGCTTTTAAAACAATCTGATTTCGTTCCTCACTCCATGCAATAACTGATATTTCCAAAATTCTATTAGCCGGGCTGAGTGATAAAATCTTGGCAGAATACGTAATCTTTTCATCAAAAAATACAGGACTTGAAGCAATCACCTCATGACCATGATACAAAGAGCTATCCCCTGGAAAAACCATACCAGCGATCATTGACATAGGTGCACATGTCATATGTAATGGAACGATTTTCTGTCCAAACGATGATTTTCCCGCAAATTCCTGCGAAGAATGCAAGGGATTGTAGTCACCACTTATCTCTGCAAATTTCTGAAAATCCTCTGCCTGAAACGTTTTTTCAAAAGTGAACCAATCATTGACCTGAAAATCCGCAAATCTTTTTTCCTTCACTGTCATCACCTTACCTTATTTACTTCTCTTCTAGTTTTCTGATGCGCACCCATTCAGGCGTATAGCTTTTGTCTTGCTCGACTACAAAATTCCAGTTCGATCCCACCTCATGAAATCCTGCATTTGCAAACGTAAGTCGTGCCGGTGTATTGCGTTCTGTTTTAATCAATTCACCAACAACTTGCTTCATCCTTCGTACACAAGCCATATCCTTGACATGATCCAAGATTGCTTTTTCAAGTCCACGACCCAACACACGACAAGACAGAATAAAACTATCAACCAGCAATTCACCAACCTCACCACCGACCCATTTCAAAATCAAAACACCAATATTTTCAAAATCAAAAAAACGGTCT
Source organism: Terasakiella sp. (assembly GCA_050297075.1). Classification (GTDB taxonomy): domain Bacteria; phylum Pseudomonadota; class Alphaproteobacteria; order Rhodospirillales; family Terasakiellaceae; genus Terasakiella. The sequence goes on along the minus strand of JBNKSC010000007.1, from coordinate 222,535 downwards.
TCTAACCCAATAACATAAACACTAGCCCCCTGAGCCAACATATTTTCAATTTCTATCGAACTATAACGTCTCGTTGTTGTATTGAACTGGTTTGTCTTCTGAATTAACTGTAACGCTCTGTTCTTATTTTCTTCGCTATAAATTGCAAAAGTCAGTTGAGGCTCCAAGGAGGCATAAAATTCTTCCAGATTACTGTACTTCTTTTTTTCTTCCAGAGTTTCAGAACGTTTTTTATAACTCGCAACCCTTTTCGCATCCTCCTTCGTAATTGAAAGACATTCCAGCCAAATGCTATTGCGAACAGTTTGCGCATAATGGCAAGGGTCACTTGGTAAATCCACGACCTTCACTTCCGGCAAATGTCGCTTCACCAATTCGCGTTCAACCGGATTGTCATCAATGAACATGATATTCGCCAGACCCAAGCTCAAATCTTCTGCCATTTGTAAGATATTCTGCCATTTGGGTTGCCAATTAATGCGATGAGCGACAACATCCTGCGTACGAATACGCATTTCAGGCAATGTATTTATGGCCTTTAGCGCATTTTCTTCGTCATTCTTCGAACAAACAGCTAAGGCAACCCCTCTTTGAGAATATTTTTTCAAAAGCGTCTGAAATGCAACGAATGCGTTCCCCGGATAGTCCCCTCCGAGTGACAATCCATCCACTCCATCATCGCCCAGAATCCCCCCCCATAACGTGTTGTCCAAGTCTAGAACAATCAACCTGGTAGACAAACCATTAGCAGCAATAATTAAACCTGTCATTTTTTGAGCTAAAAATTTTGAAAAAGCATCTGAAAACGGAAAACGTCCCAAGAACCACATGCGTTCATCAACAATGGAGCCCGAAGAAAATTCCGCAGCATATGTAGCAATATCAATAAAATGGATGTCATTTAAATCCGAGAGTTGATCACGTAAAGTTTCATTTGCCTTTTGAACAATTGGACCATAGCCAAAGCCGGTACCAGCAGAGCCAAAAGAACTACTCGTTAATTGTGCAAATAAAAAAACAAAAATCCCGCCAGCATTACGTTCACGATATAAACGGATCATCGAAATATACTGATCCAAAGCAGCCTGCGTTTTCTCAACATTGCTACTTTCCAAACTTACAACCCCCGTCAGGTCCTCAAGGCGATTGAGAAAAACACTGAATTGGGCATCTATTTTATAAAGTTCGGAATCTGGATTAATTATATTCTGCTCAACCTGACCATAATCAACAGAAAATACATTGTAAGAAATATTTGAAATATTTTCTTTCAATGAAGTCATGAAGTCATTATTCGTGTGGGAAAGGTTTGAATTCCCCAAAAGAGCAATATTTTTACTTTTTTTGTTTCTAATATTATTTACTGTAAATCTAACAATATTTTTATTTTCAATAAATGCGTACTTATCATCAGTTAGCACTTCATCACTAAATTTAGCGATATCACAAACATTTGCGCTTTCAATCTTTGCACCGTAAAAATCAAAGCTCTTAATACAATCATTCTCACGAAGAAATTTTTCAACAACTGAGAAATCATTTTCGGAGTCAATTTCTAAATAACGTACGAACATCTCCGCATTTAATTTCTCACCACTTTCATTTTCGCCTGAAAATGTTTTAAAATAACGATAGGGAACTAAATGCTTTTCTTCATAGCGATGAAATTGCGTACAAAAATACCAATTACAGCCAAGCATAATAAATTGAGCTTCTAATTTCTCAAAAATCGCAAGAACTGAATCTGCTCCAAATGTTGTGGTGTTTTCCGCTGTCAAAACTTCCTGTGCTTTAGGGCCAGAAACAACATATGAGAATATGGGATGCTCTGTTCGTTGAAACTCTTCCAGCAACAAAGCCCAATCAGCCAACACACCGACTTCAGAAGGGAGTTCCTTTGTATACTTGCCCGTTTTACAAAATTCAAAAGTAAAAGAAGGTAAAACAACTGTCTTTCCTTCTTTTACCAAAGTCCTCAATGCGTACAAAAAGTCCCATTTCTCAATAGTGCGCAAAAAAGAAAAATGAACCATCGACGAATGTATAACCACGACATCTGCTTCACCACAAGCATGTCGCAAAACCGCCATGAGTTGATTACGAATACTCAAACCCCAGTCCCTTAGCTGACCTTGTCTACATTCTTATTCCGTTCAAGTGCTTTTTTAGTCCGCGTCGTCAATTTATCTTCTGGTGTTTTCAGCTTCACACCCGCTTCTTCAACAACATTTGGAACACTTTTATATTTTTGGATCTTCATACCGCCCGCAATTTCAACTGTCGTTGCTTCACGTTTCAAACCGTATGAACATTCCCGGCAAGATGGTAATTCGTCAAGGTATTTATGTCTTCTAAACGCGCTTCTAACGCGTTCCATACCTTCACCTTTCCAAATATCCAATAAGGAAACACCGGAACAATTGCCAACGATCGTCTTTGCAGCATAATCCGCACCACACTGATGGACTCCGCCATCATATGCAATATTGATACGGTTAAACGGCTTCGAGCATACATAATATTCATCGTAATCATGATCTGTATAGACTTTAAAGTCACGCACATGGTCAGAAATAATATTGATGCGATCGACAACCCCTTCCCACGCCTTGTAATATTCATCAGGATCATGTTGAACAGCAGACATAATGGATTGGACACGCAGCAGAGGTTTAGTCAACCCTTTTTTGTCACGATATTCCTTCATATAGCGAACACGCTCGATTGTTTCTTCAAAAATAGCAGGCGCTCTGATTTCATTATAAATCTCACCGACACCATCAGCAGAAACACTCAGCCAATCCAGACCAGCATCCACGAGTTCTTCAGCCATCTTAGCCGTTAACAGCTCAGCATTGGACAGGAAAGCCACTTCCTTAATACCCTTGTCCTTGGCATATTTAACCATTTTGACAATATTCTTATTCAACAAAGGTTCACCACGCCAGCTCAATTTCACAGAATAGACATTGCGCTTAGCTGCCTCATCGACAATCTTTTGATACAGATCCCAGCTCATAACGCCTTTCAGATTTTGCGGCATGTGCGTAGTATAGCACATCGGGCATCTCATCTGGCAATTACTCGCCGTCTCAATGTCCAAATGCGAAGGAAAATTCGGTGCCAGCAGAAATTTCGGATAAATTCTGAATTTAATCCGGTCAATCATGTGCGCCCATATATTTCCCTGTTTGAGGAAATATACAAAGTCCTTGCGCCAACCACCGACTGTGAAATAATCCGTTTCAAATCGGAAGTAATTATTTAAAAATGATTTTAACCTGCTACTTGCCATAACTTTTCCTATCTCTGCCGTAAAACATCCAGAGCTTTTTTCACCAACCGAATCATTGTTGTAAAATCGTCTTGCGACATCCAATGATGAAAGGGAAGTGAAACCATATTATCAAAGAAATAATCAGTATTTTTACATTCGCCAGTCGCTAGTCCTGCTTTTTGAAACATAGGATAACGATAAAGAGGATAATACTGAACGACGGCTTTCACGCCAAAACCAAAAACCAGTTCTTCCATAAAGTCATCCCTGGTTTTACCATATTCAGTTCCATCATACTGCACCGCCATTAAATGCCATGCATGGCCACACCCCTCGGGCGTCTTTTGAAAGATTAACTCAGGGTAATCGGTGAAAGCCGAAATAAAATACTCTGCGCGTTGCTTGCGCTCCATATTCATATGATCCAGGCGATCCAGCACTTTAGAACCTAGCGCACATTGAATCTCACCTAGACAAAAATTGTAAGGCCATAGCCCCTCAATGTCAAAATCCACATTCGTCATCGCTGGTTGCCAGTATTTTTCTCGTTTGCCCTCAAAGGCACGCATCCCGTTATGACGCAAGCCGGGAATCAGACGCGCATGTTCAGCTGACTTAACCGTCAACATGCCGCCTTCACCCAATGTGGTCATATTTTTATGCGTATGAAAACTGAAGCACCCAAAATCACCAATCGAACCGGCCAGACGCCCTTTATAAGAGACACAAATGGCCTGAGCCGCATCTTCAACAACGAGAATACCATTCTTCTCTGCTAAGGCCATGATAGGGTCCATATCACACATCAAGCCATACAGATGTACAACGACAATCACCTTTGTCTTCTCTGTAATCAAAGGAGCAATCGTCTCAGCCGTCACAACACGGCTACCCAGATCAATATCGGCCCAGAGTAATTTTGCACCCGTACGTGCAAAGGGAATCGCAGAAGCCGCGAAAGTATGAGCAGGCACAATAACTTCATCTTCAGGGCTGAGACGACAAGTCAAAGCGGCTAATTCAAGCGCGGCTGTGCAGCTTGAAACAGCAAACGCATGATTTGCCTTAAACATTACCCTAAACTTATCTTCGAATTCAGCCTGATAACGCCCTTGCGTCATCGGATCGGCCGTTGTCATAACCTCAATAACAGTATCAATTTCACTTTGTATGTAATTGTGACCCCGACCACTCCAGCCGACCTTAATTTCAGATTGGTTGCTCATTTTACTCAGCCCTATTCAGCTTGGTTGTGTTTTTCAACCAAAAGTTCTTCATAATGGTTCCATTGATCTTTCTGCTTGGTCATATTTGCTTCATGTTGGCGATAGCGATACATCGGCAAAGGCACTCTGACAATCGAATGCTGTTGAGAAAATCTAATCCGCATATCACGATCTTCATGCATCAGGAATTCCTCATCATACATACCAATCGAAATCAAATGATCTGTGCGAAACATAATACCGCAGCCAATCGGATCTTTTTCACAATTCTTGCGGACAATGACATTTTCTTCATTATCCACCATCAGATAGTCACAGGCAACCGCACCAAATTCACGATTTTCCTCAAGATAAAGCTGGAGGATATACAGATAATCCTTTGAAACGTAATCGTCTGCATCAACTCTTACAATATACTGACCTCTTGCCTTATGAATTGCCTTATTCAAGCTTCCAGGCAGCCCCAGTTGTTCCTTATTGGTCAGGGCGATAATTTCTTCCGCAAATAATTCCATCGCATAGTCTGTTCTATCGACGCTGTTATCGTTGACAACAATAATCTCATAGAGACTTCTATCAAGTGTCTGATTTAAAAGCGAACGGATTGCCCGGCCTAAATATTTTTCTTCATTAAAAGCCGGAATAATGACGGAAATTGGCGGTATCATGACCACTCTCTTTACTTACATTCGAGAAAAAAGTGCACAGACCTTATCATAGGTTAAGACTGATTTGAAATCCTCCCCTAAAGCATTCTTTAGAGGGATTTCGTGAACAATTGAAGCATCATAGAGTTTGCGAAAAGTTTCATCCGTTGCTCCATCACACTGGCCGGTTGGCAACTGAACATTCTGAACATCCATCATGCGTTTGAATTCTTCCGTTTCTTCAGGATAGAACTCTTCCATAACATTCATGACAATACAGTTCGCGACACAATGGTGCGCACCAAAAACCATACTCAAACCAGCTGAAAGTGGGTGAACGATCCCAACAAAACTATTGCCGATAGCACTACCACCCAAGAAAGACGCCACCATCATTTTTTCACGATTGGCATCTTCCATCATATCCCCATCCAGGAAAATCTCACGAGACAGGGCAAGAGACATCTCGGAATATGAATCGGCCATCGCATGCCTATAATTCCCTCCGAGAGATTCAATACAATGAATATATGTATCAAGCCCAGTATAAAAGAACTGCTCTCTGGGAACAGTCTTTGTAAGATTGGGATCAAGAATCAGGCGATCAAAAACTGTATAGTCACTATTCATACCCAACTTCAAATTCTTGCGCTTGTTCATCATTACACAAGTTCTTGAAGCTTCAGCACCAGTCCCGGAAATGGTCGGCACTCCAATTTTGAATACACCAGGGTTCCTAACCAGATTCCACCCCTGATACTCTTCCGCTTTACCTTCATTAGTAAGCAAATTGGAAACCGCTTTTGCGGTATCCATTGTACTACCACCACCAATCCCGACGATCTCGCTATAAGTCCCCTTCAATCCCTGACGGATTTCATCGACCTGTTCAGTTGTCGGCTCATGCAACGTATTAACATAGATAATTTCATCCCCTTTTTTCAAAGGGAGGCCATTTTCCAGACGACCATCTTCAAAATAATGATCAATCAAATACAAACAGTTTGCCTCTGCATTCAAAAAACCTTCAAGGTGAGAGAGCGCCCCCTCCCCAATATAGTAACTACCTACTGTTTTGGTGATTTTCATCTGGACCTATCAATGCAATAAGCTGAAAGAATTTTTCACGGAAAATGAAATTTACCTGCCGTTTCGCAATGGCTGCATTTGCGCACTGTCATTTTGCATGGCAGGAATATCATCACTCATAACCTTTCGCAATGACTTTATCGAGCGTTGCTTGGGCTGCTTTTCTAGCTTGGAGGTCAGATACTCTTTAGCAAGGAACCATGCATATCGCAACAATCCAGCATCCGCTATGCCATTCAGTTCCTTGACTTTCTGAGCAGACATACTGTCACGCTGTAACAAGGCGTGCACAAAGCTTGGAAAGACACGCAACACAGGAGTTGTGTAAACAAGAATGCGCGGTAAGCCGGTAAACATAAATCTAATCTTCTCTTTCATCAATTTAGATGATGAAAGCTTTGTAATATTCTCCTGCTTGATCCAGACTTGACCACCTTTTTTCGCGAACGCTTCGCCACCATTCAAAACAGAAATAAATTGGTTCAAACCAAATTTCTTAATGTAGGCTTTATTCACTTCATTGACAATTCTTGCACGCCAGGACATCCAATCAATCATCGGCGCATTTGTAAAATTGTACGCCACAGACTCATCGCTGGCATTTTTATCCGAAACAAGAAGTAAATATTGCTCCTCATCATCAACTGATTGACCAATATAACCCATTGCACGCCCATATTCATAAACCGGCGTGCCCGGCAAGGCCTGGACATAATTGATACTGACATAACTCGGCTTCAACCAAGGGACGCGAGTATAGACAAATTTCGCAAACTCAGTTGTTTCCTTAATGGTCGAGTTTGTCTCTCCCGGCATACCGATCACAAACTGGGCAACCGTAAACAAATCCGCCCCAAGGGTCCATTCAGCCGCATCAAAATTCGATTTAAGCGGAAGCTTCTTCTCCATAATGGCCAACATTTCCTCACTACCGGTCTCAAAACCATAGATGAAGGAGACGCAACCACAATCTTTAACCTGTTCAAGGATTGCCGGTGTCACGCTTCGAGCGCGCACACCATTTGCCCGCCACAAAATGTCATACGGCTTGATCTTCTCGCAAAACTCATCCAACCAACGCTTATCTGAGCCAAAACTTTCAATATGAATGTCGATAAAACCAACATTGTATCTTTCAATCAAATCTTCCATGCGCGCGATAAAAGTATCGACAGGAATATGACGAATACCTTTGTCCCAGCGGTGGCAGAACGTGCACTTTGCCACACAACCTTTCCCAACGGAGAGAGTTGCAACATTCTTATCACGTCGATGGCTTTCATAGGTTCGCGCATCCAACGCACCAGCTGACCAAACAAGCGACTTACCCGCACTAAAAGCCGGGAAAACATATTGAGACGGTTTGGAATATTTTTCCATATCCGCATAGTCGATATCATACAACTGATCTCCCGGCAGCTGTACCTCGTAACCTGTATTGATCAGTTGATCATTTTCATCCAAATAAACAATACCTGGAACATTCTCAAGCTGATGAACCTGCTTACCTTCTTCTAACTCATTCAAGAGATTAGTCAGCGTCACTTCACCTTCTCCGGTCACACAAATATCCACACCGGTTTTTTTGAGAAGGATTTCCGCACTCGCCGCGAGATTCCCCCCAAGAACGATTTTCATATCCGGGCAACGCTGCTTCACGGCAAGAGAAATGCGTTTGACATACGCATAGGCTGTAGAAACAACTGCACTAATCCCTAACACATCAGGTTTTTGATCTACAATATGCTGCACAGCTTGATCAAAATCAGGACGGAAACAATCTATGTCGTAGAGCTCGATCTCGTGTTGCGAATGATTCCTCACATATTTCAGCAGCGACAACACACCAACGGGAGGAAAATCTGTCGGCTCAGGTCGAATTGGTGTGGTTATAAATAACAATCGCATTATCTAATCTTATTGCCAACATTCTTAATAAAGGATCTTGATATTATCTAATTAAAACCTGGAATAAAACCATTATTAACAAATAAAAATAATACTTAAATTACATTAAATAACAATTTAAAATGCTCCTTCAATTAGTGAATAATGATCTGTTAAAAATAACGGCGCCAATGCTTTAGGACAAGAAGACGGATTTACCCTTTCAAAATATACAGGACGATCAAATTTTCCATATTGATGCTCCATTTGTGTCCAGTCTTGGTCTCCTTTCTCTTTATCAATATATTGTAAATTTTTCGGATATATAACTTCATCTATACGTTTGAATTTTTCCGCAATAGTAATCGTCTGAATACAGCAGGGCCCATTAACTCGCAAACCCATCATATGATCATAATTAGATTGTCTAGTATAAAAAGGAGAGTACTTCCAAAGCTTAGTTTGAAACATAAACCTGTCACCAACATCTTCTCGCTGTGCAAGGTATACCTTTACATCTTTGAACTTATTTGCAGCATAAAATCCATAGAAAAATTCAGGCATTGGTGACAACATTGAGCCTGGAAATGCACTACTTACATCGATGTGAAATATTCGTCCGCCATCTGACTTTAACATTCTTGCAATATTTTCAATTGCTTGAGCCGGATTGAAAATATTATCCAATACCGATCCATCATAAATGAAATCATATTTTTCATGTAAACTTTTGTCTATCGGCTTATTTAGATCCGCAACGACTTCTGCACCTTCATAATCAGACACATCTAAAACATCAATACATTCAATCTCAGAAGAAAGTGTTTTAAAAAACAACTCATCAGTAATGTATTCAGATTTACTATTATTATATTCGTTTTCTGTCGAATGACGCGTATCAGAATCAATTTGATCAGAAGAATATTTCAATTCCTTGCCATAAGCTGAAAAAATATTATGAAGAACTGGAATATCAATCCCTACAGTTTGGCGTCCAAGCAACAATACTTTACCCTTAATAGGTCTATAAAGATTTTCATGCAGCAACATTTTGGCCGTTTGAATACTAATCCCCATTGTAGTCTCCTAAATTTTAATCACCAATTCTGCAGATAAATTACTTTTTAACGATGAGATGTTTTTTGCTTAGAAGAAAACTTGGTGCAATTTTTTCGAAACCAAAAACCCAATCTATATGTTTTTCTGACACATAATGATCATCAAAATACCTTTGAAGTTCTTCTACTTCTTCTTCAACTGGTTTTCCATCAATTTTTGATAACATATCCTTACAAGCGGCCAGAATATCTTCAGGAGTATTCTCTACAAACTCATACTGACTTTCGATAAATTTTTGCAACTCCTCAGCATTTTTAGATTCAAACCCCTTTGAAAAAGACTGCTCAAATGTCAATATTTCCTGAGTTGTCTTATCTATAATTAACTTCGGAATAAAATAGTTACTAGAGCACGGTACCCTATCCACCCAATCAGTTACATTTGTCCTTAAAATAGGACGATCAAATGCCATAGGAATCATATAAATCCCCGAGACACTACCAAGAAAAAACTTAGTATGAGCACCCAGAAATAAATCCATAAATTCCGTTCTAAAATTTGTGGCGTAATCAATAATTTTGGGGTTTAGCGTTTGAGGTAAGGGCTTTTCTACCTTCGCCCCCATTCTTATAGCGACCCCACCCAAAGAAGTTATATATTCAGCCGCTAACAAAAAATTCTCAATACTTGAGTTTCTTACAAAATGATGATCACCCCAATTATAAAAAGCATTATCCCGATTATGAAAACACACAAACCAATCATCACGGGACACACCCATCCGCTCCAATTCCAAGTAACCTCTTTCAATTTCTTCTGGCGTAAACTTCAACCCTCGATATTTACCATAATCTTTTGAGCCTAAAGGTGGGTATAATGCTGGGTCATGATACAATCTATGATCATAATTAAAAAAACGGAACTGGCTTAGAAGAGGTTCCATTAATTCTACAAACCAATTAACAAGTTTATTATCAACTAGGTTTACCTGACGTTTTAACATCTGGAAATGGTATTTATTTTCAGGAGAATGCGCCAAAATAAAATTAACACATCCCGCTTTCTCAGGTCTAAAATACCATGACCTAAATACTCTATCCGGGTTCATCAACTGCCACCCAATATGGTCCAACGCCCCTAGAGGATAAACACGAACTCGTAAAACAAACTCGAGTGAAAATAGGAGAAATATGAACACAAGTGCAATTGGAAAAAATAGTAAAAAAATTATTATTTTATAAATATTCCTTATACTATTATATAACTGCCTTAAATTTTTTCGAATATTTTTTTTAATATACATCTTATTTCATATATTCTTTTTTTTCAGGTATTTTATGTAATCCGCCACTGAGTTTTTCAGTCCAATTTTCCAATCGATCCAATCTATTGTAATAAGTATATTCAGGTGATTTACGGATTAATAAACCATCTCTAACTTCTTCTTCAAAATCGTATGAAGCCCATCTATCACAATTTTTGCAAAAGGGAACATTATCCCAATCACCATTTTCATGCCATTTACGTACCTGATTAAACTTTTCACCATTCCATACAGCGCGAACACCACCATCTTCAAAAACATTTCCAACACTCGTATCCGCAAAACCGTCCAAGCAACAATAAGAAACGTTCCCATTCGCATGGATAGCCATCGTATTATATAAAGCATTACATGCCTTACGCTTAGTTGTCGTTTCCACATCAAAGGCACCCTCTGCATACAAAGAACCAACACGCACAAAGTCAACAATCTCGGTCCAATAAGAAATAAAATCTTCTTCTTCATGCTTATTTGAATCTTGAACAGTGATTGAGACACCGATCCTTGGACTTAAATCATTTCCACGTGCATTTAATAACAATTGGATAGCCTTTTTTATTTTATCCAATTTATTTACACCACGTACTTTCAATAACGTTTCAGGTGTCATTGCATCTACACTAATACAAATTGCACCAACATCTACTTCTATTAAAAACTCAGCAAGTTCCTGTCGAATATTCAGAGCATTTGTATTAAGTGCCAAAGGCATACCAAGCTCTTTTATTTTTGAAACAAACGGCTTAAATCCATGAGCCAACAAAGGCTCACTCCATAAACTTGGCATCCAAAGAGGTGTATATGGCGCAACTTCTTCCAGCACCTTAAATGCCTTATCCAGGTCAACTTCTTTTTTAAGAAAACCTTTCAGTTTAGGATTGTCTGGATCGCCATGCACTATACACATTGGGCATTTTAAATTACAATCCGTCCTTAAATCCATAATCATCCGAGGCGGCATTTCAGGCAAAACAGGAACATCGCCTTTTTCTCGAATTATATTCTTTGTGCTATTTTTAACAGACATTCCTAAATTTCCTAAAACCGGGTCCAACCAATAAGATATTCTCAATACTACCTTTAAATATCTTTTAATGTTCCTCTAAGGTTATGACGCAACTCACTACTCACCACTCTATAAAGTGCGTTCAAAGATATTAATTTCCAAGGAATTGATTCAACTTGACCACAAAAATACTCTGAATCAATTTTTAATTTTGCAAAAAATTTATTAAAATCTCTCTCAACTTTTTTATGTCGTCTTGTTTGGACATGATGCTCATGTTCCCATCGATCAATCAAAATGTAGCTTTCTCCATTTTCAATTGGCTCAACATATATATCTTCAGCAAATACTTCTTCAAGATGATGTATTGCTGTACAGACCTCTAAACCCACTCCGCCAACTAACAGAACATAGCTATTATAATCCTTCATGATCCCATAAGGGCTATTATCAGCACATGGCGTGGTTCCTTCGTTGTGCGTTGATAACAACCTCTTCGAGAGCCGACCTCTTCCTGCCACTGAATGTGTCGGGTGCAATGAACGATGTGTCGCATATTTCAGCCTAAAAATCTCTGTCAATATTCCAGTATGTGATGGTGTTTCCAATTCAGAAAAGACATTTTCTTCTGGGGTAACTGTTCGCCAGGTCATCGTCGGCATAAGGATTGTACTATCTTCAGATTCTCTTATCAGACCATCACAAAATCTTGCTGCTGAAAATCCTAATTTTGACAAACTCGAAAAAGATGAGTGAATAACTAAAACAGAGTTTTCCCCTTTTTGCATATTCTTTAAACATTTTTTTACAAACTGGTACTCTAACATTATTTTACAAAGGCTTTTTCAACTTTAGTTAATGCATTTACAACGTCGATTACTTCATTTTCAGTGTAATTTTCATTAAGATACATACAAAAGCTATTTTCCAGAGCATATCGAGCATTTAAGGTTTTAAAATTATCCGATAAATAATTCATCAAATATCGCCAATTCGAAACCAAATACTCATAATGCGGGTTCAGCCCTACACCTTCAGCCCGCAACGCTTCAGCAAATTCTTTTTTCGATATACACACTTTGTCTGAATTAACCCAGACAGGATAAACAAAAGGAGAATCTCCATCCGAATACTCATGTGCACGGCACACGGATGAAACCTCGTTGATTCGATCAGCGACCTGTGCCACAAATTGGCATCGGCTGGCCATTACATCCTCGAGTCTATTAAGGGAAGACAAGCCAATGGCGCAAGAGATTTCGTCAGTATGCAAGTTCAGCGCAGGAAACAGAAACTGATTAGGGTTCCGATCGTCAAAACCTTCTTTCCAAGTTGCTTTACCACGATCAGCATGAGCTAGGGCCATATGGTACAAATCTTCATCTTTCGTGAACACAACGCCCCCGCACCCACCTGTGATATGGGCTTTACGATACATTGTGGAAAAAGCAGCAATATCACCAAAAGTCCCTACCAGCTGTCCTCGCCATCTCGCCCCATGCGACTGACTACAGTCTTCAACCAGTTTTATGCCCGCCTCTCTGAGAACCGGCATAATTTCATCCATATTCGCAGCCTGACCGAACGAATGAACAAGAACCATAGCGCTTGTTGAAGGAGAGAGACGCTCTTTAATCTGTTGTGCCCCGACATTAAACCCATTCGGTGCTGCATCAACCAGTCTGGGGACAAGCCCATTCATAATTATTGCAGACAGAGTGCCTGGATCAGTAATCGGGGAAACAAGAACGTCACTGCCTTTAGGCAAATTCAACGCAGCCACGGCAACATAAACTGCACATGTCCCGGTCGCCACAGCATCTGCAAAGCCTCCGCCCTGATACTCACAGAAAGCCTGACAATATCTTTGTTCAAAATGCCCCTGATATCCGGGATCCACATCAAGCGAACGATAATATTCCAAAACTTCGGCAATCATTTCTTCTTCGCCACTACCCAATGCTTTGCGAGCCGGCATCGGTACGTTCCTGACGGGCTTGCCACCATTGCAAGCAAGATTTTCAATTGTCATTTTTTCACCGCTTTTTTTCTTATTCCATGGAAACGGTTTCACCTGAAATATGGAACCACAATGCAAAAGCATCATATGGTGCAACCGAGTGCAAGTTTATCACATCACTTGCTGTAAAAGATTTACACCCTTGTCCTTCAGAAACCCTTATCGACTCAAATTGCGCTCGATATTAATTCCAGCTCATAATATTTACGATAAACCTCTGTTTTTCCCACAGGACTTAAATCAAATTTAAACGTTGCATACTCACGAAAGGCCATTTCCTCAAACTCTAGGCCGATTTCTTCGTGAATCTCACGGACAATAGCTTGCATAGGGCTTTCACCTAAATCCACAGCCCCCCCCAAAAAAAGGCTCCAGTGTCCCAGAAAAAATACCCGGTTTATCATCACAAAGCTGTAGGACATAGTCTCCCTCAACTATAATAATCGCTGAAACAGCATCCGAGGCCTTCAGGGGAGAAACAACCATAAAACTATTGCACAACCGACAAAATGTCTTCAAAGCCCATGCCATGTGCCGCTAACAAATCGTCATGACTGCCATAGCAATGGATAAACTGGTCTTTCAAGGTCAAACAATCAATTTCACAATCCACCTTATGATCCCAGGCAACTTCCTTAACTCGTGATGACAAGCCACCATGAGGGACCATTTCTTCGACCACCACCACGCGCTTATGTGATTGCAGAGCCGACAAGATACCGGGTTTATCAAGGGGCTTAATCGTATGACAGGAAACCACAGAAACACTTTTACCTTTTGCTTCAAGCTGCCTCGCCGCATCCATTACCGATTTCATTGCCGGACCATATGACAGGAAACAGATATCGCCCCCTTTTTGCAAATACCGTATTTTCCCAAACTCAAAGCCATCAACAGGGTTTTCGGTCAAAATTGGTTCACCCGCCTTTCCAAGGCGTAAATAAACCGGGCCACTTTCATTCTCCAACGCACACCACTTTGTCGCTTCCACTGTTTCCAGCGGATCACAAGGTGCAATAATCTTCATATTGGGAATCGCACTGGCAATCGCAACATCTTCCATTGCATGATGCGTTGCCCCGAGCGTTGAATAAGTTACACCGCCGCCGATACCGACAATCGTTACCGACAGGTTTTGATAACACAAATCATCTCGCACCATTTCAAAGGGGCGAAACATTGTAAATGTTGCAATCGTATAGGCAAATGGACGTAAGCCACGCATCGACATGCCCGCAGCCATGCCGATCATAATTTGTTCGGCCACACCAGTATTCACAAAACGCTCGGGAAATTCCTCACGGAACTTTGCAATGGATCCCGCCGGTGAAATATCAGCCACAACAATTGACAGGCGCGGATCTTCTTTGCCCAACTCATAAAACGTATCAGCAAAGTGATTTCTCATGATGAAATCTCCTCAAGTTCATTCAACGCTTGCATATATTCCTCCGCTGATGGAGAGCGATAATGCCATATCGGCACATTTTCCATATAAGAAACACCCTTACCTTTCACGGTTTTACAAACCACGAACAACGGCTTTTCGCCCTGGCGCTGATTAACCGCATGATAAATTTCTTCTGCATTATGGCCATTAACACTGGCTACTTCCCAACCGAAACTCTGCGCTTTTTCTTCCAAAGGATAAAATGCAGGATGTCCCTCACTCAGTCGCTCCAGCCCGGTAAAATCATTTTGATCAATGAAACAAATAAGTTTTTTCAGGCCCAAATTTGCAGCCATCATCATACCTTCCCAGGTTGATCCTTCCTGCAATTCACCATCTGACTTGATAAGATAAACAGTCCGATCTGCTTTCAACAGTTTATCTGCATAGGCCATTCCAACCGAAAGTCCCATCCCGTGCCCCAGTGAGCCAGTTGATGCTTCAATCCCAGGATTTTCGATATCTGGATGAGCTCCCAATCGACCTTTTGGCGTACAATAAGCCTGAAGGTCTTCGTCAGACAAAATGCCATGATCATTTAAAATGACATATTGAGACATACATCCATGCCCCTTTGACATGACAAACGTATCATGAAAAAGACCGTCATCATTTTTACGCATCAGTGTGTTATAGACCACATCGGTTATTTCCAGACAGGAAAAAGCAGGTGCTATATGCAAAGCACCAACATTCTGTGAAATATCCAAAATCCTTTTGCGATATTTTAAACAGCGTTCTTTTGCTGCTACGACGTCTATCATTTTATGATTCACCAATGTGGTCATTGAAACACCCTTTACGCTCTCAGCGTATAATCCATAGGCCAATCTTTGAGTTCGTCAAAGTAGGTATGTGCCCATTCAACCATTTCTGCGAGCCCTTCTTCCCAGGAAATTTGCGGCTCCCAGCCAATCGCTTCCTTAATTGCTGTCGAATCCAGCCAATAACGTGAATCCTGGCCCAGACGATCACCTGTTACTTCACACAACTGCTCAAACGGGATATTCAAGGCTTCAGCACATAATTCAACAACACGTCGGATTGAAGTCGGTTCCTGAGGGCCAACGTTATAGGTTGCACCCAAAGGAGCATTTTCCGCCACCATATGAATGGCGCGCCCCAGATCACGGGCATGGATATAAGACTTCTCTGCACGACCACCGCCATGCAAAGGCAACTTATCCCCTTTAAGACCACACACAATTGCCTTGGGGATCACACGATGCAAAAGTTGACCCGGACAATAAGCATTTGACGGACGCAAAATATTCATCGGGAAATCCATGAATTTGCTAACCGACATCAGATACATATCATAAGCAACTTTTGAAGCTGCATAAGGACTTGTCGGCTTAATCGGCTCACCTTCTTTGGTTGCATGATCCACAGAACCGTACATTTCAGAGGTACCAATTTGAATGAAACGCTCAAGCCAGTCACGTTTCATCAATTCTTCAGATAATTTCGCCAAGGCAACACAGTTTGTTTCAAAGAAACGCCATGAATGTTTCCAGGAAACAGCCCCTTCCCCTTGCGCGGCAAAGTTAACGATCACATCCGGCTTTTCTTTATCCATCAGTTCCAGCAACAGGTCCTGCTCATGATACACATGGCGCGCGTGATATTCATATCCATCGCGCTTATCCATTCCCAAAGAAAAAGGACCCGGGCGGAGCGGATTTCGGCCCACACCTATAACTTTTTCCGGATTGGCATTTTTCAGAAGGTAATCTGCCGCATGAATACCAAACGACCCACCTCCACCGAGGATCATATATTTCTTAGCCATTTTACTCTTTCCCTCTTTTAATCTGAAACGTTATTCAATAATAGTCCAATACCAATCGCCAGAATATCCAGCTTCTTCAAAAAGCTTAATCCACTCTTGAGGATAATCATAAAATTCAGCTGTTAAAACCCAGCTTTCAAAAATCTCTTTTTGACGTTCTGTATAATAAGAATCAACCTGAACAAAGCCTTTCCCAGGAGCAAGGCGCTCAATTTCTCGCATTGCCTTAAGTGCGCCTTCGCGCGTGAAGTTATGTATTGTGTTCAAGGAAAGAACACAATCAAAACTCCCATCAGGGAACGGCATATCATCCGCACTTCCTTTATGAATTCTCCCCACCACTTCAGGCTCACAATGCTTCAGTGCATATTCAGAATAATCCAGCCCGTAAGCATCAATACCTTCGTTCAAAAGATCTTTAACCAAAAACCCTTTCGCACATCCCACATCAAGAACCCGGTCACCCGGTTTTAACCCGAAATGCTGAATAATATCTTTTGCAACAGGTACCCAGCGCCCGTCATAACGATAACCGCCATATCCATAATCGCGCGGACCATCAAAATACATTTCACCATATTCTTTGGAAATGCGAATAACTTCTGGATCTTTTGCCTGCTCTCGTTTCTCAATATTTCTTTTTGTCTTCGGCAATGCTTTTAATAAGTTTACTTCAGCCATCAGTCTTGCTCCATCATCTGGGTATGGGTTTGGGCCAGACCCGCTTTCAATTCAGTATATGTAAAATCCGGAAATGCCTTGTAAGTCTGGGCCGGATCAAACGGGCGATAGCCATTATGCGGCATGGCCCCGACCCGCGCAGACCCCTTGATCGCAACCGGTTCTTCAAACAAGGAAACCACATACTCGGCAATTTCTTTAAACGAAGTCACCTCACCGGTGGCTACATTGAGCTTGCCCTGACTTTTATGCATCAGAATACGCACCACCAGTTCAGCCACATCATCAACCAGCACATGATCGCGACGTTCCTCGCCTTGCCCAAACAGGACAATTTCCTGCCCTTCTTTTGCTAGACGACGAAAACGGTTGGGACCGTACCCATTATGAGGATCATCGAGCCCGTAAATCAGGGTCGGGCGCAGGCAGGCCAGCGGCATCTTGCAGGTATTTTCCAGCATGACCTCACGCGCCAGATGCATCACCCCATGGAGCGAGCCCGGCTGGGCCGAAGACTGCTCGTTCAGGGGCTCCCTACTATCGGCATAAACCGCATCGGAGCTGATATACAAAACATGAGCCACGGTCTGTTTTTCCAATGCGTCACAAACCGTTTTCATCATGGCGATATTCTCAAGCAACATGGCGTTGTTTTTCACCGGTGCCTTGGCTGAAATCACCACCAGCGCATCGTTTTCCTGCAAGGTTGCTACCAGCTTGTTGCAAGCGCCTTCTGCCAGCAGGTCAAGATCGGTACGCGCCAGCGCCAGAACCGGCACTTCAGCCCCCCCCAGACGTTTGACAATGGCCTGCCCGACAAAACCGCCCGCGCCCAAAATAACAATGCGACTTGGTTTAACCGGTGAGGAATTCAAATGAGTCAGCATATTTCCTTACTCCGCCAGATCAGGGGCAACGCCCAAAGTTACATAAGTCAATCCGGCCGCCTTGGCTTCTTCTGCCTTGAGAACACGGAAAGGATCAAGGATCATCTTGCCTTTCATTTTGGCTGCAATATCAGCCGGTGACAGGGTTTTGAATGCTGGCCAGGGGGTAATGATGATCAAGACGTCTGCCCCTTCAATGGCCTCTTCGGCACTGGTGGCTTCCTGCAAATCTTTTGAAACCGCCTTGGCTTTTACCACCGGATCAAAAGCAACAACATTCTTGCCGGCAAGCTTTGGCAGCAGCACCAATGACGGCGCATTTTTCGTGCTATGGGTATTTTCCTTATAGGCAAGTCCCAGTAAGCCAATACGCGCTTCTGGATTATTTTTCAGGAAATATTGTTCAAGGGCACGATAGACCCAGTTCTTGCGGTGCTGGCTGTTGTGAATCCAGGCCTTTACAATACCGCAATCCCCACCATTGGCTTCGGCCATACGGATAACAGAAGCCAGATCGCGCTCCAGATTACCCCCGGCAATCCCCAAGCCCGGTGCGATATAGGAATGTTGGCCGATGCGCTTATCAAGGCGCAGTGCCGGAATGATTTCAGACCAGTCCGCCCCAATGCTTTCACAGACTTCCGCCATGGTATTGGCGACACCTATAGAAGCGACAAGGCACATATTGATAGATATCTTTGCCAGTTCCGCGCTCTCATAGCGCATCGGCAAGATCGGACAATCATAGGCTCCCAGATAGGCCTGAAAGGCTTCAGGCAGAGGCAGGGACGGGTTTGCACAGCCGATGATATAACGTTCCGGATACATGGCGCGTTCTATAGCACGCCCGAAAATCAACGTTTCTACTTGATAAATCAAAGGACCGTTAACCCGACCACGCGCTCGTGTGAAACCGGGCTTTACTTGTGAAAGCACAACCAAAACCGCATCTGGCCGCATGGCCGGCTCAACCAAATCAAGCAGGGCATTGATAGGGGTAAGATCGCTTTGACCGTGATCATCGGTCGGGATATCCGGGGCCACATAAACCACATCACAACGCGCCAGATCATCCTTGTTGGCCGTAAAGGTAATGTGATCGTGATTACGTGCCAGCATATCATCCAGATCAGGCTCGACAACCGGTAACTTTCCAGCATCAAGTTCTGCAACCAGATTGGCGTTAGAGTCGAAACAAATGGTCTCAAACCCCCTTTCAGCACAGGCCACAGCCGAATTCAGGCCAAGGTGGGTCATACCGCAATAAGCAATGATCGGTTTTGACATATTTTAGCATCCTTCCGGAAGAACAGAGGGCACACCGGCTTGTTGGGCCAGTTCACGCAATTTTTTATTCAACCAGATATCGTTTTCGATATTACTGCCGCTGCCTTCTGCGCAGATCTTGCAGAAATGGGCATATTCATCCACCCATGTCGGGTCGGCTTGAACCAGCGTAACCGCTTCTTCCGGCGGACGACCCGCGGGCAGAACACGTTCACGATAGGTAAAGGTGCTCGGCCCCCATTTGCACAGGGATTCAATGTGCACACTGCCCTTTTCAGCAAAAACATCGCAGGTGAAATGGTTGCGCCAGCTCAGCATGGTCATTTCAAGCTGAAGGACAGGGCCATCGTTACTGCCGATGATCACATGATCAAAGGACTTGTTTTCATGGCGAAATGCACCCCGCGTTTCAAAAGCCCAATCCTGATCATCACCAAACCAGAAACGCAGTGTATCCAGCAAATGGCTGCCAAGATCGGGCAGAACACCGGCAGCCTGATCACGCCAGGCACTTTCACGCACTAAACGAGCCGTCCCATTGCCATAGAACATGCGCACGGAATAGATCTCGCCGAGCTTGCCGCTTTTGATCAATTCACCCATACGCACATAATGGGGCTCGAAACGATGGTTATAGGCCGTATAACAGATAGCATTGTTGGCTTTCGCCAGCGCAGCCAATTCTTCAAGCTCACTGTCGTCAAGAGTCAACAAAGGCTTTTCAACAAGCACATGTTTTCCGTTGCCCAGAAGATAGGTAAGCAACTCCATCTTGGCTTCATCGGGCGTACAAACCAGCGCGGCATCATATGAATCCAGCGCCACTTCCTGAACGGATTTTACATTGGCTTCTTTATTGAACGGATCAACAACTGCAACCACGCCATCGCCCGCCGCTGCTTTGCGTTTGTAGCCCTGAACACCGAGCCCTACGACAATAACCTTCATCGACCTGCCTTACCCATAATTCGCCATTTTTTCGACAGCATCAATCTTCTTCATTACATTTTCCGGCTTGATCGGAATATTGCCATCATATTCACATTCGCAAGCCGCCGCCATGGAACCGAGAATAGCCGCAATCACTTCATTATTCGTCGCCATCATGGCGAGGGTTGCATAAGACAAAAGCGCATCGCCTGCACCGACGGCATCAAGCACCTTGTCAGTAAATGTATCAATAGAGAATGCATTACTGGGTATATCTTCCGGAAAGTTACGACATGAAAAGACTCCACGCGGTCCCATTTTCAGGATCAGCATCTCGCAATCCGTTTGTTCATATAACTTCGTGGAAAGCATACTAACCGTTGAATCTTGATCAGCAAGAGCAAAACGTGCTTCTCTTTCATTTGGCGTTATCAGGTTGAAGTTTTTAAAATCTGTTATATTCCCCCAACGACTTGCAACCTGACTATCTGCTACCTTGTATGTCATTTCAGAAAGAGCTTCCATCAAAATAGGAACTGTATGACTGTTAAAAATACCATGACGAAAATCACTGAATACAACACCATCACATTTCACATTTTTAATATCGTCAACCAACTGATTAATAACTTTTTCCGAAATCGAACGGTTGTCTAAACGGTCAATCTTTAACAAACGATAACCACCTGCAATAATGGCATTTTTATTCGTTGTCGGACGGGTCGGATCAATAATCGGCTTGATAGTTACACCCGCATTTTCAAGCCCATTAATAGTAAAATCCTTAAATTCGTCATCTCCCAGTACAGTAGAGAAAACAACATTTGCACCTGCTGCACGAATATGCTGGGCGACAATACCGGCCCCGCCAATATAATTATCTTGATCTTCATACAACACGCTGAACGTTGGTGTTTTGGTCTGCCCACCAATCAATGTTGTCCTTGTATAACTATCAATAATTGTATCTCCAATAACATGCACAGAACGCCCACCCAAATTATTCACCGCATCACGCAAATTATTGAACGTCAGATCATGTGTATTCATTAATGAAAGTAATTTTTCCAAACCAATATTAGGCTCTGCCATTTTGATAAAATTTGACGACGAATACACCACATCTCCAGGTGTAAAAATCATTTGGCCGCCATATCCTTCAACAATATCAGCTTCTTCCTGTGTCGCCGGTGGCAAACCCTTGCCGGTATATTCAAAACCTTTCGCAAACAAATCCGGTTGTAAATACTGCAAATTTTCCAGCGGCTTGGCTTCACCATCAATCAAAACGTAATCCACCATTTCAAAAGCCGCCAAGTTCAATGCCCGAATGTTTTGCGGAACATGCGGACGATAAACACCTTTTTTGTTATGTTTATCCGTCGTGATACTCGCGATTAGAATATCAGCCATAGACTTTGCATAAGCCAGATGGCGAACGTGTCCAGGGTGTACCACGTCAAACATCCCGTGACACATAATGGTCTTCTTTTCTCGGGGAAATGGACCAATAAGCTCTTTCAGCTCTTCACGTGTTTTGATTTTATAACTGTATTTCTGGAAGAATTCTTTTGTCATTTATTGTCTTTATCCCCCATATATTTAAACCACGTCTTCGTCGCTTCTTTAATACTATCAGGCTCCCACAGCGGGGCATCCTGCCAATTTTCAATCTCGGCAACCATCTTGGCAACACCATCTTCAAAGCTAACTTTTTGTTTCCAGCCTAATTCTGACGTAAGCTTTGTAATATCCGCATGTGTGCAATCCGGTTCCCCTGGACGTTTGGGCACATAAACCACATCACCGCCCAGCAATTCAATCAGACGATTGATGGATTGAGGGTTACCAGCGCCCAGATTATAACGTTGCCCCACATGGTTTGTATCCGCCGCCGCATAAAAGGCTTCAGCCACATCGGTAACATAAATAAAATCACGTCCCTGCGTGCCATCACCCACCACAGTAAAAGGTTTACCCGCAAGTTTTTGCTTGAAAAAAACACCAAAAACCGCCCCATAAGCACCTGTTGTTCGAACACGCGTTCCATAAGCATTAAAGATACAAACCGCATTTACCGGAAGGCCATAAACCTTATGCCAGTGAAAGACCGCCTGTTCGCCCTGATACTTACTTAAAGCATAAGGATACATGGGCTGAATGAGGTGATCTTCGCGGGTCGGCGTATCAGTCAGACCATAACAGGATGAAGATGATGCATAGACCAGCTTTTCGACATTGGCAGCACGGGCACATTCCAAAACCCGCACGGTGCCTTGTATATTCACCGACATATAATCAATCGGCTGTTCAATAGAGGGAACAATGTCCCCAATACCTGCAAAATGAAAAACAAATTTTGCACCGTCAAAAATCTTCGAACCAGGTTCAAGATCGCGAATATCCACACGATGAATGCTCAGACGCTTATCACCATCCAAATGAGCAAGATTACGTTCATGGCCACCGACAAATGTATCAATTACCCTGACATCATCAAACCCTTTGGCCAATAAGATATCGACCATGTGACTGCCGATAAAACCAGCGCCACCTGTGACTACCGCGATCTTGGACATGATTATTTCGCTCCGATTTTTTGCATGGTACGCACGTTATAGTACCAGTCGTTATCAAAGCTATCAGGCAGTTTATCAGCTTTAAATGCCTTGCACAAATCGCGGATTGCATCTTCCACAGAATGCTTTGGCTTAAAGCCAAGTTTCTTCACAATCTTATCGGAATTGATATGATAGGAACGGTTATCATCAGACGGTGTGGTCACGATCCCGATTTCACCAAGTTCCGGATATTCCTGCTCGACAACCTTTTTCACGGTCTTGGCGATATCCATGATGCTCATATTTTCATAACCGCAGTTGAAGATCTCATTGGCGATCAGCCCTTCATCGGCTTCAAGCAGCAGTTTGCAAAGATCTGCGTAATCCTGAACATGAAGGTTCGGGCGCAACTGATCACCACCAAAGACTGTAATCTGCCCTTTGTTGAGTGCATGGTTGGTCAGAATGTTGACTGAAAGGTCCAAACGTTGACGCGGAGCATAGCCGCAAACGGTTGCCGGACGATAGACCACACCAACAAAATCATCATCGGTATGTTTAAACAAAAGCGGTTCGCACATGCCTTTATATTTGTTGTACAGTGTCAGCGGAACCAGCGGATGGTCTTCCGTCACATCCGGCTGATCACTTACACCATAAACAGAACTGGAAGACGCATAGACAAAGCGTTTCACACCGGCTTTTTTGGCAGCAATCACCATCGGTTCGAACGCATCGAGATTAACAGAAGTTGACAGGTTTTCATCCAGAACAAAGCTTGCGTCATTGGAAATACATGCAAGGCTCAAAACAGCGTCAACACCCTCAAATGCTTTTGCAAGTTTGGCTGTATCGCGGATATCCCCTTCAATCAGGGTCAGGTTAGGATTGTCTGTCGGCAAAAAATCGTTGCCGTAATACATAATATCATAAACCGTGACCTTGTAACCCAATTCCAACAGTTGGGGCACCAATAGACTACCACAATAACCAGCGCCGCCAGTAACCAGGATGTTTTCGTATTTTCTAGCCATTTAGATAAATTCCTATTTTCAAGTACGGATTGAATAACCGGCAGCTGTTGCGTCACGATAGAACATTTCCACCGTCTCAAGGCTGAACTGAGCAAGGTCTTTACCGACCCCTGACAATTTTTTCAAGACATCAGGTGTTACCGTGATAATCCCGCAGCCGCATTCATCTGCATGAAAGATGTTCAAAAGTTCGCGCGGACTTGCCCACAAAAGTTCAGCTTTGGGTTTAGCCTTCAAAATCTCGGCATAGTCTTTCATGGCCGGAACAGGATCAACGCCAGTATCCGCAATACGGCCCGCAAAAACAGAAACGATTGCACCAACATTCGGGTTCAATGCTTCACATGTGATTTCCACCTGTTCACGTGTCATCATCGCCGTCACATTGACCACAACACCTGCGTCTGAAAGGGTTTTAATAACCGGTGCCGTTGAAATCCCCTTAGTATTGGTGATCGGAATTTTTACATTCACATTCTCACCCCAAGAAGCGATTTTCAGAGCCTGCTTTTCCATCTCCGAAAGCTCATCAGCGAAAACTTCAAAGCTGATCGGACGGTCTTTAATTTCTGCCAATACGTCCTGCGCAAAACTTTCATAATCGGCCACACCAGCGACCTTCATCAAAGTCGGATTTGTTGTAAATCCTTTGATCAAAGGATTTTTAGCCAATTCACGAATCGCATTCAAGTCCGCCCCGTCTGCAAAAATTTTTACCTTCAGTTTAGAAACGTCGCTCATACGCTTTCTGTCTCCATTGAGTTCAAGATATAAGCCGCAGCCTCTGCAAGATTGCGACAAACGAAATCGGCCTTTTCTGTCAGGCCTTCTTTATAGTCATAATCGATAAAAACCGTCCGGCATCCAGCAGCCTTTCCAGCCTGCACATCGCCATTTCGATCCCCAACCATGAAACTAGAAGCAGGATCAATTGCAAAATCTGCCGATGCGTCAAGGATCATGCCCGGCTTTGGCTTACGGCACGCACAGCCTTCATTCTGTGCATGAAAACACACCCGAACATCGTCAATCATCAGCTGATCAAGAAGTTGCCGGTTCATTTCCTCGACTGCTTCGCGATCAACAAATCCATTGCCGACATCCGGCTGATTGGTCACAACAACCAGAAGATAGCCCGCGTCTTTAAGGGCGCAAACGGCCGCTTCCACACCATCAAGCAATCGAAAATCCTTAACCTTGCGCGGTGCGTAAGGTTTACCATTTTCGACCCGGGCCCAGTTCAGCACCCCGTCACGATCTAGAAAGACGGCCTTGTTCACGGAAAGATTACCTTACCACTTGGTTGCCTGAACCTGCAGATCCGGGTGAGAAACCAAGCAATGCCAGATTACACCCTGATAGGCTTCGGCATGGGGCGTTACAGTATCCGGATTAACCGGCGGAATCACGACAACCGTATCACCAACCTGTTTGGTATAACCGCCATCACGACCAACAATACCAAGAACTCTAGTTTTACGTTCTTTGCATAATTTCAGGGCGTTAATCAGATTTACGCTGACATTATTTTCCAGATTGCCGCCACCGACAGAGAAAACCAGAACGGCATCCTTGTCGTTAACACGACTGATTTTGAGCCACTCTTCAAAGACCGTTTCCCACCCCTCGTCATTGGTACGTGCTGTCAATTCAGAAACGTTATCCGTCGGTGCATATGTCTCAATGCCACACAGTTTACGAAAATCGTTTACCGCATGCGCCGCGTTGGCGGCACTTCCCCCAACGCCAAGTACGAACAAACGCCCCCTGCCCTGACGCACACTCACCAGATCGGCAACCAGTTTTTCAACTTCATTTTGATCTATTTTCTTTGCGATTTCGCAAATTTGATCAAGATAGGTTTTTACATGTGACATTTTTATATTTCCCGAATGGAGAGTTCATGTTTTCTGGTAATTCGCAAAATCGCAGGTGCATAGATCTGCTCATCCTCAAAGAATTCACGAGCACAAAAAAAAGCGGCTTGAGCATTAACGGATTGGCAGATCATGATGGCATCTATGCCAAGATCCTTCGCACTTTTTAAAGAAGTTACAATAGAAAGACCGGAAAAAAACTGATCCTTCGCCCCTTCTTGAACAACCATAACAGGTTTCAAATCACCAACCTGCGCCGCCATCACAGCTATTTCTGCCAATTCACTTACCCCATAAAGGGCAACAGAACGACGATTGTCTTTTTTTATCTGTGCAAAAACAAGTTCGCACTCCAGACGAGCTCGTTTAAAAAACTGCAATGACGTCGTGAGATAATCTCCAACCAAGCGGCTTTTTTCCGCAAAACCTTTCGGAGTCAAATAATAAGCATAACGTTTGGCAGGAGCTTCACTGACTTTAAGCAAGCCTTTTGAAACAGCCCGCTTGATCAATTTGTTGGCAAAACCCAAGGCTACACCAATACGCAATGCAAGCTCACGCTGCGTGACATTGTCACCTTCTTCAAGAACAGACAGCATTTTTAATGTTGCCTGGTCAACAATTGGCAAGTCTTCTTTGATATCGCCAGAACCGGACATTGGAATCCTTATAATGTGTTCATGCTGTGAACACATACCTCATAATCAACTTTTTCCACATATGCAAGCCTTATGTTCATAGCGTGAACGTTGTAGAAATAACAAAATACATGGATCTACCCCTGTACTAAGACATTTCCCTGTTTACCAGCTGTTTCAGCCCCGTTATGATGCCGCGCGTTTTTGCTTTGAAACGGGAAAATTTTCATGAAAGTCCTCGTCACCGGAACGGCCGGATTTATCGGCTACCACTTATCCGAAAAATTAATTGCTAATGGTCATGAGGTCGTCGGCATTGATTGCATGACGGATTATTATGATGTTTCCCTGAAAGAAGCACGACTGGCTCAGCTTAAAAAGCATGCTGCCTTTAGCGAGGTACGTGAAGATCTCGCCAATTGGGAAGCGGTTGAGGGCGCCTTTGCCATCCACAAGCCGACCCATTGTGTCAATCTGGCGGCGCAGGCCGGAGTGCGTTACTCGCTTGAAAATCCGCGGGCTTATACCCATTCCAATATTGACGGGTTCCTCAATATTCTGGAAGCGTGTCGCGCCCATCCGGTCGAGCATCTGGTTTTTGCCTCCACCAGTTCCGTTTATGGGGCCAACAAGAAAATGCCGTTTTCGGAACATAACAGCACCGAACACCCCATGACGCTTTATGCTGCCACCAAAAAAGCCAACGAGCTGATGGCGCATAACTATGCTCATCTCTTCAATATTCCGGCTACGGGTTTACGGTTTTTCACCGTTTACGGCCCCTGGGGGCGCCCGGACATGGCTTTATTCCTGTTCACCAAAGCCATTTTGGAAGGCAAACCCATCAACGTTTTTAATCATGGCAATATGGAACGTGATTTCACCTTTGTGGGCGATATCGTTGAAGGCATTTACCGTCTGCTGGATTTACCCCCTGCCATTGATGAAAACTGGGATGCGAAAAACCCGGACCCTTCCACATCCGGGATTGCGCCTTATCGCGTGGTCAACATCGGCAATTCGCGCTGTGAAAAACTGATGCGCTATATTGAAGTCCTTGAAGATAAATTGGGTCGCAAAGCCGAAAAGAACATGTTACCCATGCAGGATGGGGACGTGCCTGCCACCTGGGCCGATACATCGGAACTCAACAAGCTGACCGGCTATGCCCCCAACACCTCTATTGAAGAAGGTGTCGGCAAGTTCGTCGATTGGTATGTGGATTTCTATAACGTGGATTTATAAGTCATGACAGATCGTAAAATTGCAGTCATCGGGCTGGGCTATGTCGGTCTGCCGGTTGCCGTTTCCTATGGTCGTGCCGGTTATCCGACCATCGGTTTTGATATCGACACAAAGCGCATTGAGGAACTCAAACGCGGTTTTGATCGCACCGAAGAGGTTGAAGAGGGTGATGTTCTACATAACAGCCTGACCTACACCTGCGATCTTGAGGAATTACGCAAGGCCGATTTTTACATTGTTACGGTTCCCACCCCGATCGATTCTGCGCGCCGCCCGGATATGGGTGCCGTGCTGGCCGCTTCGCGCACGGTCGCACAGGTGCTGAAAAAGGGTGATATCGTCGTTTATGAATCCACTGTTTATCCCGGCGCGACCGAAGAAGACTGCGTCCCTGTTCTGGAAAGCATTTCCGGCTTGGAATGTGGCCGTGATTTCAGTGTTGGTTATTCCCCAGAACGCATCAATCCCGGGGATAAACAGCACCGTTTTGAAACCATTCTCAAAGTGGTGTCCGGCTATGATGCCGAAACACTGGAGATTGTTGCCCAAACCTATGAAGCTGTTGTCACAGCTGGTGTTTATCGTGCGCCCAATATCAAAACAGCTGAAGCCGCCAAGGTGATTGAGAATACCCAGCGCGACCTCAACATCGCCTTTGTCAATGAGCTTTCGCAGATTTTCGAACGCGTTGGTATCGACACCCACGATGTTCTGGAAGCCGCCGGCACCAAATGGAATTTCCTCAAATTCACCCCCGGCCTGGTCGGTGGGCATTGCATCGGGGTAGACCCCTATTACCTGACCCACAAGGCCGAACAACTGGGTCATCACCCACAGGTTATTCTCTCTGGGCGCCGAGTCAATGACCGCATGGGCTCTCACATTGCCATGCAGATTGCCAAAATGCTGATGCGCCGGGAAGCAAATGATACCCCCCGCGTCACTATTTTGGGTCTGACTTTCAAGGAAAATGTGCCCGACCTGCGCAACTCCAAAGTTGTTGATATCATCACCGAACTACAGGATATGGAGATTGAGGTGCAGGTGAGTGACCCTTGGGCCGATGCGACAGAAGCCATGCATGAATATGATGTGCAATTGATTGATGAAAAAGACCTGAAACCCGCCGATGTTGTAGTCTTTGCCGTCTCACATCAGCAATATACCGAAAAAGGCTGGCCGCTGGTCACTTCCCTGTTGAAAAAAGAAAAAGGATATGTGGTTGATATCAAGGCATCACTTGATCGTGAAAAATGCCCTGAGAACGTAACTCTCTGGCGCCTTTGATTTCGATATGCCTGCACAACAAAACATAAAAAACGCCTTGATGAATTTTGCAGCCATCCTGAGCGGTCTGGCCGGCCCCATGGTTATCGTCAGTCGTCCGGTCATCGGGTATGTTTTGGCAGCTGCCTTTCTGGTTTTTCTTTTCACC
The DNA here is from genome assembly GCA_050297075.1 of Terasakiella sp. Classification (GTDB taxonomy): domain Bacteria; phylum Pseudomonadota; class Alphaproteobacteria; order Rhodospirillales; family Terasakiellaceae; genus Terasakiella. The sequence continues at coordinate 193,183 of JBNKSC010000007.1, read as the reverse complement.
GGGCACCATAAACACAACTGGGCAACGATGCGCCCCTATCTCAGCCACTGGATGACCAAACTCATTGTCCTGACATTTGTTGCACTGAGTTTTAACATCCCTTTTTCACTGGATGTCCGGCTATCTGTTGAAGCATGGCTCAGGACATATGCTTTGCTGGCTGCCATTTTCTACCTGCTGTTTGGCTTGCGCAACCATATGGAACTGGTTCTGAAAACCCTCAGTCTGGCCACTTTGGTGATTTTATTATCGGCCTTGTTTTCTCTGGCTCATTTTTCAAAACCGGATGCCAACGCATTTATGTTGATCATAACCGTCAGCCTTTTCTATTGTTTTCGTGATAAAAAACCTGTCTGGATAATCACAGGTCTCATTAGCCTTGGGGCCTATATCAGCCTGACACTTTCCGCCAATTCCAAAGCTAGCCTGGCCGGGTTGATCTTAATGATATGCGGCAGTTTTGTACTTTTTGGTTTCAGGCGTTTCGGATTTGTGAAAAGCATCCTTGCCCTGTCTCTCTTTATAGGAATTGTTGTTGCCGCTCTCAGCCAATGGTTACCGGAAAACCTGAACGCTACAAGCAAGGCCTATGTGGATTTCGCCTATCTGCCCATCTGGTTTGTGGACCTGCACCGTCAATTGATCTGGTCTTTTTCTCTGGATCTTGCACAAGAAAGCCTTTGGGTCGGTTTCGGCCTGAATGCATCAAACTACCACCCGCTTGCCCAGGCAACGGTTGAAGGTTATTTCGGCCCTTATTTCAATGATATGCCCGCCTTCGCTCAGGCATCTGTTCTGCCAGCACACCCTCATAACTGGATTATTGAATTGCTTCTGGATAGTGGTTTGATCGGGTTGATCCCCATGCTGGTTTGCGTTTCAGCCCTTTTTTATATTTGCATCAGAAATTATTATCAGTCACTTCATCCGGCCATGCTTTTGCTGATTGCCGTTAATATCGGTTTTTGGGCAACCGACATGTTGAGCTTTTCCATCTGGAGCGTCTGGTGGTTGATCACCTTCTTCCTCTATAGTGCTTTAGCCTTTGTCCTGTTTATCCAACGCGAAGAAAACGCTTATGGCTAAAAAAGCACTCATCGTCGTTGCCGAAGACTGGTCCTTTCTATCTCATCGCATTCCTCTGGCCCGTGCCCTAAAAGCCACTGATTTTGACGTTTCGGTTGCCTGTCGTGTGCAAGACAAGCGTGAAGAAATCGAACAAGAAGGTTTTCATCTCATCCCCCTTGACCTCGCCCGGGAATCCATTTCACCACGCAGTGCACTCGCTACCATCCGTATGCTGGCCCGTCTGTATAAAACGGAAAAACCGGACATTATTATTCATTCTTCCCTGTTTCTCTCTCTTTTAGGTTCTCTTGCCGGACTAATCAGCGGATATTGCCATAACGTAAATCTGATTACGGGATTAGGCTTTATTTTTATTTCCCAAAGCCTGAAAGCCCGGATTGTCCGCATCGGGGTGAAGCTGGCTTTTCGTCTGTTTGCTGCGCTGAAATCCGTCTCGGTTGTTGTTCAAAACAGGGATGATCGACAATTATTTGGAAAACTCGGGTTTAAAAAAGAGCGCAATCTGTTTGTCGTAGTGGGGTCGGGCGTCGATGAAAAACATTTTTTTCCGGCTGAAACAGAACCGCAAATCCCTCAGGTCACCTTTGTTGGTCGTATCCTCTGGGCCAAAGGTGTGGCAGAACTGGTGGAAGCTGCCCGTATTTTAAAAGAAAAAGGCACCTTGCCCAAAATCGTGCTGGTGGGGGAGCCCGACCCGGGAAACCCGCAAAGCGCAACACAGGCTGATATTGACCAATGGGCAGATGAAGGACTGGTGGAATGCTGGGGGCGGCGCAGTGATATTGCCGAAATTTATCGCACCTCCACCATCGCCATTCTACCGTCCTGGCGCGAAGGTCTGCCCAAAGCTTTGCTGGAAGCCGCTGCCTGTGGCCTACCCATGATCACCACCGATGTGCCGGGATGCCGTGAAATTGTCATCCATAACGAAAACGGTTTGCTTGTGCCTTTACGCAATGCCGAGGGATTAGCAGATGCCATGGAAACTTTGCTAAACAACAGTACTTTGCGTCAAAAATTTGGACGAAATGCACGTAAGCTGGTAGAAGAAAAACTGAATGAAACGACCATCGCCGCGCAAACGGTTGAGGTGGTGAAGAAAACCCTTGCTATAAAACGCCCATGACATCGTTTTACCTGATCCTGTTTTTCTGTGTCTTTCTCATCAGCTTGTCAGCCACTGGTCTGGTTTTAAAATACCTGATAAAAAAGGCTATTCTGGATCACCCCAATGAACGCAGCAGTCACAATGTACCCACACCGCGCGGGGGTGGGATCGGTCTTCTCATTGCCATTATCCCAAGTTTACTGATCACCCAATATATGGCCCCGGCCCCCTTGCCGGGGTACGAAATTGCCCTTCTTTCAACGCTGCTGCTTGCCGGTCTGTCCTGGCTGGATGACCTCAAAAACCTCGGTCCTGCCATCCGGTTTGCCACCCAGATTTTTGTCGTTGCTGTTTCTGTTTATTTTTTACCGGACCCGGCCCATGGATATCTCGGCGGTTTTTTACCGCTCTGGATTGAAAAAATCATTCTGGGGCTAGGCTGGGTCTGGTTTATCAACCTGTTTAACTTTATGGATGGAATTGACGGTATATCCGGTGTGGAAATCTCTGCTATCGGGATCGGGGTTGCCCTCATTTCCTTATTTATCCCGCTAAGTCATGAATTTACTCAAGCCGGTTTAATTTTTGCCGCTGCCGCTCTGGGGTTTCTAAAATGGAACTGGCATAAAGCCCGTGTATTTATGGGGGATGTCGGCAGTATACCGCTTGGATATCTGCTCGGCTGGATACTGATTTTAATGGCGGCCCACGGCTATGTCATCGTAGCGCTCTTACTGGCCCTTTATTATCTCAGTGATGCTACCCTGACCCTGCTCAAACGGGCATTGCGTAAAGAAAAAATCTGGCAGGCCCATCGCGAACATTTTTATCAACAGGCTGTCAAATCCGGCCTGCGCCATGATCAGGTGGCCTTACGTGTTGGCCTAACCAATATCGTTTTAATCATTGCCGCCCTTCTGAGCATTCAAACCTCCCTGATCCTCGGCCTTGGTCTGGGGATCATCAGCGTCATTTTTTGCCTGTTTCACTTTGCAAAATCTCAACCAAACAGTTGAAGTCAGAGGCAAAAACGTATACTCCCTTAAGATCGAATTTTCAGGGGTAACATTTCCCAGATGTTTTTCAAGCTGACCCGATTAACAACGCGCGGCATGATTGCGTTTCTACATGATCTTTTCATGGCCGCCCTGTCGTTCAATATTGCCCTCTACCTGCGTTTGGGCAATGAAATGTTTGAGCGCATGGATCTGGTCGCCATCGGTTCGCCCCTGATCGCTGCGTTGGCAGCTGTTGTCTTTTATTTTATGGGCCTCTATCGCGGGATCTGGCGCTATGCCTCCATGCGCGACCTGATCGCGATTACAAAATCAACCACCCTGTTGATTTTAATCTTCTCCCTGCTGATGTTTTTTGCCACCCGGCTTGAAGATTATCCACGCTCCGCCCCGCTCATCAACTGGTTCGTCCTCATGGCCTCTTTAGGGGGCCCCCGCTTTCTTTATCGTTTGATCAAAGATAGACGTTTTGATTTTGCCCATCTTGCAAAAACCGGCAAAACAATCCCCTCCCTTCTCATTGGTGCTGGGGACGGGGCCGAATTGTTTTTGCGTGCTGCCGAACGAAACCCGGATATGCCCTATTTACCCATCGGGATTGTCGCTGAAAAAAAATCCCGTCTGGGGCTGGATATGCATGGCGTGCCCGTTCTGGGGCTGATTGATAACCTCACGGACATTATTCAAGAGCTGGAAAGTGAAGGTAATAAACCCCAACGCCTGATCCTGAGCAAGGATGACTGGCCGGGTGAGCGCGTGCGTGAACTCTATGACCTGTCTGAGAAAATAGGCATTCCCTTATCACGTTTACCAAAACTGACAGACCTTCAATCCGGTCAGGGTGATCAAGTTACGGTGCGCCCCATTGATGTGGAAGACCTTTTGGGCCGCCCCCAAAAGGCATTGGATAAATCTTTGGTCAAACAGCTTGTGGAAGGCAAGAAAGTACTGGTCACCGGGGCAGGGGGGTCCATCGGCAGTGAGCTGGTGCGCCAGATTTCCAGCTTTGGCCCGAAAGAACTTTTTCTGATTGAAGCGTCCGAATACGCCCTATACAGCATTGATATGGAAGTTTCGCGCAACTTTCCCGCCTTAAAAAAACAGGCCCTGATCTGCAATATCCGCGAACAGAACCGACTGGATCTGGTCTTTGGCGAAACCAAACCGGAACTGGTCTTCCATGCCGCCGCCCTCAAACACGTACCATTGGTTGAAGACAACCCGCTGGAAGGCATTCTGACCAATGCCATCGGTACGCGTAATGTGGCAGATGCCTGCCAAAAACACGGGGTGCAGGCCATGGTACAGATTTCCACAGACAAGGCGGTCAACCCGACCAACATTATGGGGGCAACCAAGCGTATTGCCGAAATGTACGCGCAAGCTCTGGACCTGAAAAAAAGCGGGTGCCGCTACATCACGGTTCGTTTTGGTAATGTGCTCGGTTCAACCGGTTCGGTCGTGCCGCTGTTTCAAAAACAACTCAACGCTGGTGGCCCGCTAACCGTAACCCATCAGGATATGATCCGCTATTTCATGACCGTGCGCGAAGCTGTTGAACTGGTGCTGCAATCTTCCGTTCTTGCCCAACAGGATCAGGAACTGGATGGTAAAATCTGCGTACTGGATATGGGCGAACCGGTTAAAATCCTCCATCTGGCTGAACAGATGATCCGCCTGTCCGGTTTCGTTCCCTATAAAGATATCGAAATCGAAATCACCGGCCTGCGCCCCGGAGAAAAACTGTTTGAAGAAATCTTTCATGGTGATGAACCCCCAAGCCCATCTTCACTGGAAGGTGTGTTGATTGCCACCCCGCGCAGCAAGGATGCCGATGAGCTGGCTGCACAACTTAGTGAGCTGGAAGAACTCTGTCGCCAAGATCAACAATCGGCAGCTTTGGCTCAGGTCAAAACATTGGTGCCGGAACTTAAACACAAGCTGGTCAATTAAGCCGAACCCAACCGGCTTAAACGCCATTTCACACACATGCCTTCACCGCGCAAAGGCCCTTGAATGATAATCTGGTCCGTGTGGCGCATCTGGCCGGGGTTGCCCACATAGATGCTTTCCTTCATTTCCAGCTTGCCGCCCTGAATACGCAAATGCCAGCCTGTACCGTGTTGCGTTTTCAACAAAGCCGCCTGTCCATCCTGCACAAGGGAGGCATGAACATCCGGGTGCAGGTGCAGGCTAATGGCGTAATGTGACCCGCCGGACCCCGTCAAACGGTCTTCAACGCGGATATCATTGCCGGTTTTACTGACATAGACACTGCGGGTACAGATCAACCCCATCTGTTCCTTATAGGCATCATGTTCGGCTTCAATCAGCACTTCACCGTTTTCTTCATACCGTTTGGAAGAAACGGATATTTCTCTGGCCTGCACACCACCACCATGAAACAGGGTCAGGCAATTTTTATCATCCACCGTCACGCTGTTATGGGCTGCTGTCGCCCCCAGTGCTTCCTGCCAACTCGGGTCCCCGCCCAAAACAGAACCACAATTGACCAGAATGCGTTCGTCTTCACAGCTCAACTCAAAACTGAGCGGGGCGGCATGACCTGCGCGATGGATATCCATAAAGGGAGGCACGCCTACATCCATAATCATCACCGTCTGGGCAGCTTCAACACGCTGGTACGCCGTATGGCGGGCATCACCTAATGCCTTGCCATGATTGCCGGTTTGATCAAGCAAATGTTCAATAAAGGCTGCTTCCCCTTCCTGTGAACCGTGAAACAGTGCCAACCCGCCATCCCCATGGCGAAGCGAACGAATCATCGGTGCCAAGCGGTCCACACTCAGGCGCAAGGCATCCGGGCATTCGCGTTGCAGGACACGATAACTTTCCATCAGTTCCAAGACCATGGCCAGCAACAGCACCATCACCTGCGGACTGCGTGAAACATGCCCGCCATCCGGTAAAATCTGGCGTTCAAGTTCACTGCTAAAGCGCATTTCCACACGGTTTAGGGATTTATGATAGCCTTTCAGCAGCAAGCCGACATAAAGCTGGCCCTTCAAGGCACGCAACAAGGCATAGCCGGACAGATCACGAAAATAAGACCGCATTAAATGAGAAGCCTGTAAAGACAGGCTGGTATTAAAGGCCAGCAGGAAGTCTTCATCAGCCGTTTGCGTCAGTTTGTGCGCACAGGCCATCCAGTGAATGAGACGATCGGCCATCACATCGGCCCGCCAAGCCGTTTGAGTCCAAACGCCATGTAAATCAATCCAGCCCCGAATCCATTGCCTTGCCAGAACAATTGCCTGCGGGTCCTCATGGGCGCATAAATCATGTAACCAGCCAAACCCATGCACCCAGCTTTGCCAGGCTTCATCATCCTGCGCAGTCGTCCAGGGTTGATCATCGCTTTGATAGAGCCGCCCGGCAAAGGGAAATTTACCCGCAAGCAAATTCCGGGCATTTTTCAGGTCCGGCTGCATCAACACCGCTGGAAAAGGGGGTATTTCAAGCTGTTTTTTCTTTTTCAGTGTCACCAGATAAAGCGGGGAGCGATAGACATGGGCACGCACCTTGTTCAGCCATTTTTTCCAGCAGGTTGGCTGGTGAATATTTTCATTCTTTTTCAATGACATAAAACGATCCCGATCGTCCTCACAGATGCTTTGTAAGATGCAGTTGCCTCTTTCCTATCAGGTTCAGTAAATCCGGGCAAGAGAGAGCCATAAAAAAGCGGCCTTTGCCTCCTTGCAAAGACCGCTTTCACTGAGCGTAAAATGCTTCTAGATTTCCGGGAACCAAACCCCGAGAATGCCAAATTCTTCAAGCTTGGAAACCACATATTCAGCCGCTTCTTCAGCTTCCATCCGGGTTCCATCAATATGAATTTCCGGATTTTCAGGCGCTTCGTAAGGCGAGGAAATACCGGTGAAATTCGGCAAATCACCCGCGCGGGCTTTGGCATAGAGCCCTTTGACATCACGTTCTTCACAAACCTCCAAAGGTGTGTCGACAAAGACTTCGATAAATTCGCCTTCTTCCAGCAAGTCACGCGCCAGTTTACGTTCCGATTTGAACGGGGAGATAAAGGAGGTCAGGGTAATCAGCCCGGCATCGACAAACAATTTGGCTGTTTCGCCAATGCGGCGAATGTTTTCCACCCGGTCTGCATCACTGAAACCCAGATCCTTGTTCAGGCCATGGCGCACATTGTCGCCATCCAGAATATAGGTATGTTTGTGCAGGGAATGAAGTTTCTTTTCCACCAGATTGGCAATGGTCGATTTACCCGAGCCTGAAAGCCCTGTAAACCACAGCACGCATGCCTTTTGGCCTTTGCGCTCAGATCGTTGCGGTTTTTCAATGTCCAGAGATTGCCAATGTACGTTGGTCGCGCGGCGAAGCGCATGGTCAACCATACCCACACCGACTGTGGCATTGCTGTAGCGATCAATCAGAATGAAGCGCCCGGTTCCCGGACTTTGTTCATAAGGATCAAAGGCGATATTGCGATCCAGTGCAATATTACAAATACCAACTTCATTCAGGTCCAGCGTTTTGGCCGCTGTATGTTCCAGTGTGTTGACATTGACCTTGTATTTCAGCTCACTAACCTGCGCCCCGGCTGTTTGGGTGGCAAATTTGACCAGATAGGAACGCCCCGGCAACAGGGCTTCTTCATGCATCCAGATTATTTTGGCTTCGAACTGATCGGCAAAATCCGGGCGCGCCTTGGCCTCCACCAGCATGTCGCCGCGCGAAATATCAATTTCATCGCTCAAGGTCACCGTCACAGCCTGACCGGCGGTGGCTTCTTGCAAATCCCCATCCATGGTGACAATGCGTTCTACAGTTGACGTTTGCCCAGAAGCCGGAACGGCAATTTCGTCCCCGGGTTTAATCGTCCCTGCCTCAATTGTTCCGCTGAAACCACGAAAATCAAGATTGGGGCGGTTAACCCATTGCACGGGCAGACGAAATGGTTTTTCCTTAAGTTCTGAAGCAACCTGTACGGTTTCAAGATGCGTCATCAGGGTCGGCCCTGCATACCACGCTGTTTTACTGCTGCGCTCAATAATATTATCCCCCTGAAGGGCGGAAATTGGCACGCAGGTGATTTCCTCAAAACCAAGGTCTTTGGCAAAGTCGCGATAGTCGCTTTCGATCTGGTCAAACACAGTCTGATCATAATCAACCAGATCCATCTTATTAACTGCAACGACGATATTCTTAATACCGACCAGAGAAACGATATAACTATGGCGCCGCGTCTGGGTCAAAATACCCTTGCGCGCATCCACCAGAATAACGGCGACTTCAGCATTCGATGCCCCGGTCGCCATATTGCGGGTATATTGTTCATGGCCCGGTGTATCGGCCACAATGAACTTGCGTTTGTCGGTAGAGAAAAAGCGATAAGCGACATCAATGGTGATGCCCTGTTCGCGTTCAGCCTGCAAACCATCCAGCAACAAGGCGTAATCAATCTCGCCACCTTGTGTGCCGACTTTTTTGGAATCGGCCTCAAGCGCAGCCAATTGGTCTTCAAAGATCAGTTTGGAATCCCACAGCAGGCGGCCAATCAGCGTTGACTTACCGTCATCAACAGACCCACAGGTAATAAAACGCAGCAGGCTTTTATTTTCCTGCGCCTCCAGATAGGCGAGGATATCTTCTGAAATCAGTTCGGATTGGTGGGCCATCTTAGAAATACCCTTCTTGTTTTTTCTTTTCCATGGAACCAGCCTGATCATGATCAATCATCCGGCCTTGACGTTCCGATGTGCGGGTCAGCAACATTTCCTGAATGATTTCCGGCAGAGTTGCCGCAGTGGATTCCACGGCACCGGTCAGCGGATAACAACCAAGGGTGCGAAAACGCACAGACTTGAGCATGGGGCTTTCGCCCGGATTCAAGGGCAGGCGATCATCATCCACCATAATCAGCATGCCATCACGTTCCACCACCGGGCGGACCTTGGCGAAATAGAGCGGCACAATGGGAATGCTTTCTTTATAGATATATTGCCAGATATCCAGCTCCGTCCAGTTAGACAGGGGAAAGGCACGAATACTTTCACCTTGCTGGACACGCGCATTATAGACGTTCCAAAGCTCCGGGCGCTGATTTTTCGGGTCCCAACGATGATTGGCTGAACGGAAGGAAAAAACCCGTTCCTTTGCGCGTGATTTTTCCTCATCCCGGCGTGCCCCGCCAAAAGCAGCATCAAACTGATATTTATTGAGCGCCTGCTTCAAACCTTCCGTTTTCATTACATCGGTATGCATGCTGGAACCATGGCTGAACGGCCCAATACCGCGTTCCACCCCGTCTTCATTGACGTGGATCAGCAGATCAAAGCCATATTCAGCCGCCATCTTGTCGCGAAACTCAATCATTTCGCGAAACTTCCAGGTGGTATCCACATGCATCAACGGAAACGGCGGCTTGGACGGATAAAAGGCTTTTCGTGCCAAATGCAACATCACAGCTGAGTCTTTCCCGATGGAATAAAGCATCACCGGATTATCAAATTCGGCGGCCACTTCGCGGATAATATGAATGCTCTCGGCTTCAAGCTGTTTAAGGTGTGTGAGGGGGGCTATAGTCATTTTTTACGAACCCAATCAAATATCATTTTGGCGCAAGGTAATCTGACCCTTTTCAAATGTCAATTAAAATACAAAAAATATTGTTATTATTATTTTTAATTACAATTAAATTATGTTTATTTAGAGACCAAAAAGACCGCTATCCATTATAAATAGCGGCTTTCTGGTACCTTGAAATGAATTATCGGTTCTGCGTCAAATCCTCTTCCGGATAAGCACCGATATGATGAAGAGACAAATCAGCCCCGCGGAATTCTTCTTCTTCACTGAGGCGAATGCCGATGGTTTTGGCAAGAACACCGTAAACCACAAAACCGGCGATGGCAGCGAAGACGATACCACTCAGGGAACCGACAAGCTGGGACATAAAGGTCACCCCACCCATACCGCCAAGGGATTCCAAACCAAAAATACCAGCCATGATACCGCCCAGCAGGCCACACATACCGTGCAAGGGCCAAACACCCAGAACGTCATCAATTTTCCATTTGTTCTGGCACATTTCAAAGCCCCAGACAAACAGGGCACCAGCCACACCACCGGTAACCAGCGCCCCGATAGGATGCATCAGGTCAGACCCGGCACACACTGCCACAAGACCGGCCAAAGCACCGTTGTGAATAAAGCCGGGATCGTTCTTGCCGACAAAAACAGCTGTTAAAATACCGCCAATCATCGCCATCAGGGAATTGACTGCCACTAGGCCGGTTACCCCCTCAAGGCTTTGTGCGGACATCACGTTAAAGCCGAACCAGCCGACACAGAGAATCCAGGACCCCAATGCGAGAAAGGGAATATTGCTTGGCGGAATACCGATGACGGAGCCGTCACGTTTGTAGCGCCCCATGCGCGCACCCAGCATCACCACAGCGCCGAGCGCGATCCAGCCGCCAACGGCATGCACCACGATGGAACCGGCAAAATCATGAAAAGCTGCCCCAAAGGTTGCTTCCAGCCATGCCTGATACCCGAAATTACCGTTCCAGATCAGCCCTTCAAAGAAAGGATAGACCAGACCGGTCAAAATGGCCGTTGCCATCAATTGCGGGAAAAAACGTGCCCGTTCGGCGATGCCACCGGAAATAATCGCCGGGATCGCCGCGGCAAAGGTCAGCAAGAAGAAAAACTTCACCAGATCGAACCCGTTTTTGGCAAACAAATCACCGCTGGTTCCGGAAATGACACTGGCTGGAGCCAGAAAACTGACGCCGTACGCAACCATATAGCCCACAAAGAAATAAGCGATGGTTGAAACAGCAAAATCGACAATAATTTTAACCAGTGCATTAACCTGGTTTTTACGGCGTACGGTTCCCACTTCCAAAAAAGCGAAACCGGCGTGCATGGCCAAAACCATAATCGCGCCCATCAGCACGAAAAACACGTCGGCACCCATAGCGATGCTTTCCATTTTTTCTCTACCTTCTTTTCGGTCCCTAGACAAAATCGGTCCCAAATCCAATTTTGCCCAGAAAATAAACATTGTCGCCCCATAAACAAAAAACATGCCAATTTATTAGGCATCTTCTATGTCGCTGAGAAACTGCGGAGTCGGTGAGAAATATTAGAGAAAAGATATGTGTATTATTTTATGCAAAATGATGAATATATGTGCATTAATGCGATTAATATTTAGGCAATATATAAGCTGCACAAAAAGGAAGCCCGCAGTTTCATAAAACTGCGGGCCGACCTTTGGGAAGGTAGAGAGATTTAGTAAATGCCTATGGCACTTACATGGTTTGGGAACCGCGGCCGAATTCCGGATATGCTTCCATACCGAGTTCGGATTTGTCCAAACCAAGCTCCTCGTCTTCTGCGGAGCAACGGATGCCAACAGTTGACTTCAGGATGAACCAGACGATAGCGGACACAACAACAGTGAACGCACCGATGGAAACAACCCCAACAGCTTGCGTGGCAAATGAGGTATCGGCATTGGTCGCCGGGACAATCATGGTGCCCCAGATTCCACAGGCCAGGTGAGCGGAAATTGCACCGACAACATCGTCGATTTTCAGTTTATCAAGCAGCGGTACAACAAAGACAACCAGTACACCACCCACAGCGCCAATCAGGAAAGCGGCTGCCAAAGTCGGCGTATCCGGACCGGCTGTAATGGAAACCAGACCACCGATTGCACCGTTCAGTGTCATGGACAGGTCAATTTTCTTATAAATCAGTTGTGTCAGAATTGCAGCGGCAACGGTCCCGCCGACAGCGGCCATGTTGGTGTTGATAAAGATGTTTGAAACAGCAATCGCATCAGCAGCAGTACCCATAGCAAGCTGGGAACCACCATTGAAACCAAACCAGCCCAGCCACAGGATAAACGTACCCAGTGTTGCCAGCGTCAGGTTTGCACCCGGGATCGGTGTCACACGGCCTTCTGCATCATATTTGCCTTTACGGGCACCCAGAATGATCGCACCGGTCAGCGCAGACCAACCACCAACAGAGTGTACGAGGGTAGAACCGGCGAAATCGGCAAAACCCATTTCAGACAACCAGCCGCCGCCCCACTGCCACGAACCGGTGATCGGATACATAATACCGGACAGAACAACAACGAATGCCATGAACGGCCAGAACTTAATGCGTTCAGCAACCGTACCGGAAACAACAGAAGAAGCTGTTGCAACGAAGACCATTTGGAAGAACCAATCAGAAGCAGAGGCATAACCACCGCTGAAGTCACCGCTCAACGCAGCCGCATCATCTGCCCCCCAGATGGAGAAAGAACCGATGAAACCGCCATCAACGCCTGAATACATCAGGTTATAACCCACGATGTAGAACATAAAGCCTGCAACCGCATAAAGAACAACGTTTTTCAGGCAGATGGTTGCGGTGTTTTTGGAACGAACCAGACCGGATTCCAGCATGGCGAAACCAGCCGCCATGAACATCACCAGAAAGCCCATGACAAGGAAAAGGAAAGTATTCAGAATATATTGGGTTTCAGTTACCGGCGCATCTTCTGCCAGAGCCGGCTCAATCGCAGCGACCAGACCCAGCAGAGCCACCAGCGAGATTTTGGAAATATTTTTCCACGCAGTCATTGTCATCAACTCCTTAAAGCGCTTCATCGTCTGATTCGCCGGTACGGATCCGTACGGCTTTTGACACGTCATAGACAAAGATTTTACCATCACCGATCCGGCCGGTTTCGGCAGAGGTGCGGATGGTTTCCACAACGCTTTCAACCATATCGTCTGACGTAACGACTTCGATTTTGACTTTAGGAAGGAAGTTCACGACATATTCAGCGCCGCGATAAATTTCAGTTTGACCTTTTTGTCGTCCAAAGCCTTTGACTTCGGAAACGGTCAAACCGTGAACGCCCAATTGGGTGAGGGCCTCACGAACATCATCAAGCTTGAACGGCTTGAGGACGGCCATTACCATTTTCATTTCACACTCTCCTCAAAATGAAGATCTTAAAAATAGATTCAAAAACAAAAGCATTGTGCCTTTGCCTTCTTATTTCAAGGAGTGTGCCAGAATCAGAAAAATCATATTTATTTAAGTAAAAACAATAATTTACAAATGTCTCAATAGACTAATATCCATAAAGTGCACAAAAAATAGAGCCTAAAAAATAGGCAATAATATATTGACGATTATTTTTTATGCAAAAAAGGCAATCCTATCTAAACTATTGTTCAGACTCACTTTTTGGGGCCACCTCTTGCTTGAACAACTGATACCAGAAAACTTTCGGTTTCTGTTGCGTATCTTCTTGCTTGTCCGCAAGTGCTTTAAAGCGATAGGCAGGATCAATTGAATAAAGACGCTGGATAAGGGAAGACACAAAAACCCCGTTTTCATGGGACAACCCTGTCGGCACAGATATCGGCGACATTTGCGGGCTATACATCCGCATAAAGCAGGAAACAGCCGCTTGTTCTTCCATACGCGCAACCAAATCCGCACTCAAATTGAACGCTTCCTGTGGCGTTGTGCAAATCAGCCCCCAGTTCCCGGGACCCTTTTGAGTGGCCTTTTGCTGCCTTGTTTGCATCCAGCTGTCCATAAGGCCACATGCCTGCTCATCCTGCGCATCAGCCTGACATACAAGCTCGACCCCCTCACAAGCCAGCGCTTCCTGCCAGGCAAGCATAAAATCAGGAAGTTGAACGATTTGTTCACTTTGCCCGCCATCAACCCACTGGGTAATCTGCTTGGCTGACTCAATCAAACGATGGTGCACGGGGTGTTCATCAAAATGTTCATAATCAAGCAAAAACTGCATAGCATCCTGCCCACGCAATCCCAACAGTCCAAGCACCTCACAGGACAATTTGGTATTTTCTTCATCGCTGAGCTGATAAATCTGCGTCAACTGCTCAACCCCGCCAACCATGACCAGTCTCAGACCCAGTTCCGTATCAACTTTTTCTGATAGCGACATACGCTGGGTTAAGGATAAAATATCGCTGAGCAAGGTCGATAAAAAAAGGCGGATTTTATGCAAAGGCGGCTTTGGCGGCGCTGCCCCGGCCTCTGTCTCTGGTCTTGACCCACCATGCAAACGCATGGTCCCCAGCGTAACCACTGGTACCTCTTCGCGGTAATCGCGGTGCGGCTGGCGGTCAATATCCTGTGCAGCCTTTTTCATTTGCCGGGCAATGGGCGACAGTTTATTTGTTTTTTCCCCCGGCTGGTTTCGCGCCTGTCTGGGCGACCATAACGGCCACCATCTTTTCTTATAACCCGGCATATAAAATTCATACCGAGTCATGAAATATTGATAGGCAGAATGGGCAGCAACCACAAAAGCGACAATAAAACTGCCCAGACGAATATGGCCACGCATATCCTGATCCAGACCAAATTGCATTTCACGCAGAACGATCTCTCCGAAAGTGGCCAAAAGTATCCCGGCCATCATCCCACTGAGCACTACCCCCACCTGAATGGCCATATAGCCCAGCAAACGGACCCTTTGTTTTTTCGGTTCCTCCGAGCGAACTTTCTTTTGCATTCCATCGCGTTCGGCAACATTGTTGCGATAGACAACAGCACGTGTATGCAGATCACTGACAGAATTATAATTGTCGAAAATCACCCTGATCGGCAGCTTGATTTCATCCCGGTTTAACCGGCGCGCCGTCAAAATAGCATCGCGACGTTCAAAAACTTGATACGTCTGCTCATTCTGCCATGTACCCTGAACATGGGTCTGTACAATATATTCCTGCCGGGAAGCGCCCATTGTTTTAAACAAGCCTTATACAAATTATTCTTGCATTAATGTATCATTATTCTTTCGTATAGGCTGTGAGGCTGATCACACAAATGCAAAATGCAAACTCATTTACATTTGCCTTTTGCAGCCACAAATGCGACATAAAAGCGGATAATCTTTTATAAATGGGGCAGTCATGGCAAACCATTTGGAAACGGACGTACTGATCATCGGCGGCGGGCTTGTTGGCGGTCTCACCGCCTGTGCACTGGCCAAAGGCGGTGTGGATGTGGTGGTCGTAGACAGTGACGACCCGGAAACATTGCTCAACGCCGAATATGACGGGCGTTGTTCAGCCATTGCGCGCTCTGTTTACAACGCCTTTGTCGCCCTTGATTTATGGCCCCATATGGAAGACGAAGCCGGGATCATTGAAGACATCCGGGTAACAGACGGATCTTCCCCGCTGTTTTTGCATTTTGATTCTTTAGACCTGACTGGCGTACCCTTCGGCTATATGCTGGAAAACCGCATTA
Organism: Terasakiella sp.; assembly: GCA_050297075.1. Lineage (GTDB taxonomy): Bacteria > Pseudomonadota > Alphaproteobacteria > Rhodospirillales > Terasakiellaceae > Terasakiella. Next base: position 177,661 of record JBNKSC010000007.1, on the reverse strand, counting down.
TCCGCCAGACCCTGCTCAAAGTCTTGCCGGAACTGGAAAACGCTACCTATCTTGCCCCAAAACGGGTGGAACAGCTGGAACGTAATGCTTCAAACGTCCATGCCCGCCTTGATGACGGACTGGAAATCAATGCCAAGTTGGTGATCGGCGCGGATGGGCGCGGTTCGTGGGTAAGACGTTCTGCCAATATTGACATCACCAAATGGTCCTATGACCAAACCGCCATTGTCTGCACGGTTAAAAGTGAACTGCCCCATAACAATGTGGCACAGGAACATTTCCTGCCCAATGGCCCCTTTGCTATTTTACCCATGCCGGGCCATAGAAGTTCCATCGTCTGGACGGAAAGCAACCGCAACGCGCCTGTCCTGATCGGGTTAAATGATGAAGATTTCCAAAGCGAACTGGCCGAACGGTTCGGGGATTATCTGGGTAAGGTCAAGGTCGTCGGTCCACGCTGGATGTACCCTTTAACCCTGCAATTTGCCAAACGTTCCATTGATACCCGTCTCGCACTGGTGGGGGATGCCTCCCATGGCATGCACCCGGTGGCAGGACAGGGCTTCAACATGGGCGCGCGCGATGCCTGCGCCATTGCCGAACTGATCATTGAAACCAAAAAACTGGGTCTGGATGTCGGGGCAGGGCGTGTGCTGGAAGATTATGATCGCTGGCGTCATTTCGATAACCATCTCATGCTGGCTTCCACAGACGCGATTGTGAAACTGTTTTCCAACAATATCGCGCCCATCCGACTGGCACGTGACATCGGTCTTGCCCTTGTCGACCAGCTTCCCTTTGCCAAAAAGTTTTTCACCCGCTCTGCCATGGGGCTGGTCGGCGAACTGCCTGAAATCATGAAAGAACGCGAGGCATCGTAAGCCATGTGCGGTATTGCCGGCGTTATTGATCTTCAAGCCCAGACCTCCAGCGAAGACCTGTATCAACGCACAACCGCAATGAACGATACCCTGTTTCATCGTGGACCCGATGGCGGGGATGTCTGGGTAGATGGCGAAGCCGGGATCGGTCTCGGGCAACGCCGCCTTGCCATTATCGATCTATCGGATGCCGGGCGTCAGCCCATGGCCTCCAGCGATGGCCGCTTTATGCTGGTCTATAACGGGGAAGTCTATAATGCCAACGACCTCAGGCCCGAACTGGAAGCTGCCGGTTTTACCTTTAAAGGCCATAGCGACACCGAAGTCATCGTTAACGGCTTTGCCCATTGGGGGGTGGAACGCACCCTTGAAAAACTCATCGGTATGTTTGCCATTGCCGCCTGGGATAAAAAAGAACGCACCTTCTATTTGATTCGTGATCGCCTCGGCATCAAGCCGCTTTACTGGACGGTGCAAAACAATCACCTGCTGTTTGCCTCCGAACTCAAAGCCTTGCGTGCCCACCCGGCCTGCACATGCACGATTGATCGCAACGCACTTACTCTTTATATGCGCCACAACTGCATTCCGGCGCCGCATACGGTTTATCAGGGCGTTCAAAAACTCATGCCCGGCCAGATGTTGGTGCGCAGTGCGAACGGTCAGCAAAACCTCAAGTCGTTCTGGTCACTTGAACAGGTTGTTCAAGAGCGCGCCCCCTTTGCCGGTTCCCAAGACGAAGCACTGGCAGAACTGGAAAGCTTGCTCAAAGATGCGGTCAAAAGGCGCATGATTGCCGATGTGCCTTTAGGCGCTTTTCTTTCCGGCGGCATTGACAGCTCTTTGGTTGCCGCCCTCATGCAGGCACAATCAGAAACCCCAGTGCGCACCTTTTCCATCGGCTTTAAAGAAGAAGGTTATAACGAAGCCGAACATGCCAAGGCAGTCGCCACCCATTTAGGCACAGACCATACAGAGCTTTATGTCACGCCGGAAGAAGCGCGCAACGTCATCCCGCAACTGGCACAAATGTATGACGAACCCTTTGCCGACAGTTCGCAAATCCCGACCTATCTGGTTTCAAAAATGACACGCGATCACGTTACGGTCGCACTCAGCGGAGATGGTGGGGATGAATTGTTTGGCGGCTATACCCGCTACCTCAGTGCACAGAAATACGGGTCCAGCCTGTTTGCCCTGCCGGGTCCGGTGCGCAAGGCCGGTGCGGGAATGATCCATTGTCTGTCCCCGCAAAGCTGGGAACGTGTGCTGAAAGTCATCCCGGAATCGAAAAAACCCAGCCATGTCGGCGATAAAATGTACAAACTCGCCAAGGTTCTCAGCGGCGATATGGACGATTATTACCGCAGCCTTGTCACCCATTGGCCTGAGCCCGAACAGATCATTGCAGGAAGTTCTGAGCCCAAAGGCATCATTTGGGATAAAAAGGTCAATTACCTGCTAGCGAATGCAGTCGAACGCATGCAGTATCTCGATATCCTCACCTATATGAACGACGATATCCTGACCAAGGTAGACCGTGCCTCCATGGCGGTTTCACTGGAAGCGCGTGTGCCTTTGATCGACCACCGCGTGGTAGAATTTTCATGGGCACTGCCGCCTGAGATGAAAATCAGAAACGGGCAGGGCAAATGGGCCTTGCGCCAATTGCTCTATCGCCATGTGCCGCAAGAGCTGATCGAACGTCCGAAAATGGGTTTCGGTATCCCGCTGGACCACTGGCTGCGCGGCCCGTTAAAAGAATGGGCTGAAGATTTACTGCATCAGGAAAACGACCTGCTCAACAAAGCCCCCATCCTTGAAAAATGGACCGAACACCAAAACGGCACGCGCAACTGGCAATACCTGCTCTGGGACGTGCTCATGCTGCAAAGCTGGTGTAATCGTTGGGGCTAAAGTGGTCTAAACCTTACGCCCGTTTGGCATAGCTGGCTTTGGCAAGGTCACTGGCATTGACGGTGATTTCGATATTTTCATCAACAACAGCCACCAGATAATCCAGCACCAGTTTGTTCAAGGCTGCCTTTTGTTCATCTGTGCGACCAGGAAGCAGTTTGACATCTACATGGATAAAAGGTTTGTCGCTTTCTCCCGTGATATAGTCAACAACGGGCAGGGCACGTGCCTTGATGTCTTTTTTCCCAAACAGACCGGATGCCGCAGCACCTTCCCAAGCAGCTTCCACCAGTTTTTTCGGGGCTGTCTGATCTTCAATTTCTTTTGCATAAGAAACGATAATATGAGGCATGGTTTTATCCTTTAATCCTTGGGGCGGGATGCTTTTTCAACAATACCGGAAATGCCTTCGCGTTTGGCCAGTTCATCCCAGATTTGGTCCGGTGTAACCCCGCTTTCGGCCCAAAGTACCATAAGGTGATAAAACAGATCGGCACTTTCCGACACCAGTTTGTCATTGCCTTCGCTCAACGCCGCAATCACGCATTCCACGCCTTCTTCACCCACCTTCTGGGCAATTTTGTTTTTCCCCTTGGAAAACAGCTTGGCGGTATAAGACGCACTTGGGTCCGCGCCTTTGCGTGACGCAATGGTTTCGTAAAGTTTATCAAGAACAGTTGCGTCCATCAGTCCAACCTCACAGGAATACCGGCTTTTGCCATATGTTCTTTGGCTTCATGAATGGTGTAGGTGCCAAAATGGAAAATGCTGGCGGCCAAAACCGCACTGGCATGGCCTTCGCTCACGCCTTCGACCAGATGGTCCAGATTACCCACCCCGCCCGAAGCAATCACCGGAATTTTAACCGCATCGGAAATGGCACGGGTCAGTTCAAGGTTAAAGCCGATCTTGGTGCCGTCACGGTCCATGGAGGTGAGCAGGATTTCACCCGCACCGTATTCTTCCATCTTTTTCGCCCATTCAACGGCATCAATGCCGGTTTCCTTGCGCCCGCCATGGGTGAAAATTTCAAACTTGTCCGGCCCGACCGATTTTGCATCAATCGCCACCACAATGCATTGTGCGCCGAATTTTTCCGAAGCTTCACGCACGAATTCCGGGCGTTTAACAGCAGCAGAATTGATCGAGACCTTATCAGCCCCGGCCAGCAAAAGTTTGCGAATGTCTTCCACCGTGCGCACGCCGCCGCCAACAGTGAGCGGCATAAAACATTGTTCAGCGGTGCGGCGCACCACATCATAGATGGTGTCACGGTTTTCATGGGTGGCGGTGATGTCCAGAAAGGTCAGTTCATCCGCCCCTGCGGCATCATAGACCTTGGCCTGTTCCACCGGGTCCCCGGCATCAATCAGGTCAACAAAGTTGACCCCTTTGACCACCCGGCCATTTGCCACATCCAGACAGGGAATAATTCGTACTTTCAGCATCTTTTATCCCTTCAAAACCTGCATGGCTTCCGCCACATTGATTTTACCATCATAAATGGCGCGACCTGAAATCGCCCCGTCCAGACCGGGCACTTCGGCGGCCTTGATGGCCTCAACATCAGCCATGGAGGAAACCCCACCAGACAGGATCACCGGTGTGGAAATGGCTTTTGCCAGATCGACTGTTGCCTGCAAATTCGGCCCTTCCATAGCGCCATCCTTGGAAATATCCGTAAAGATGATCGCCGCCACACCGGCGTCTTCAAACTTCAAAGCCAGATCCAGCACTTTAATATCGGAAACTTCCGCCCAGCCTTCCACGGCCACATAGCCGTCGCGTGCATCAATCCCGACAGCCACTTGCCCCGGAAAGCGCTTGCAGGCTTCAATGACAAAATCCGGGTCGCGCAAGGCAATGGTGCCCAAAATCACCCGGCTGATGCCCACATCCAGCCAGCGCTGAATGGTTTCAAAGGTGCGAATACCGCCACCCAACTGGGTTTGGGCCTTGCCATCCACCGCTTTGACAATCTGGATGACCGCCTCTTCATTCACCGGCTTCCCTTCAAAGGCGCCATTAAGGTCCACAATATGCACCCACTCACAGCCGTCTTTGACAAAAGAAGCCGCCTGTTCACCGGGTTTATCATTAAAAACCGTGGCTGCATCCATTTCACCGCGCAGCAAGCGCACGCAGTTGCCGTCTTTTAAATCAATGGCGGGATAGAGATTCATAGTTACGGTTTCCATTTCAAAAAGTTGGTAATCACTTGCAAGCCGATGGCCTGACTTTTTTCCGGGTGGAACTGGGTGCCGACCATATTGTCCTTGCCCACAACCGCTGTCACCGGCCCACCATACTCAACAGTAGCCAGACAAGTCGCCGGATCAGTGGTTTTAAACTGATAGGAATGCACAAAATAGACATCGGCCTTGGGCAAACCGCTCAGCAAGGGATGAACCCCCTCTTCAAAGCTCAGTTCATTCCAGCCCATATGCGGAATTTTCAAGGACGCATCATCCGGCTCAATCGCCACCACATCCCCGCCAATCCAGCCCAGGCCTTCTTGCGTGCCATGTTCCAGCCCGCGCTCGGCCAGCAGTTGCATGCCCACACAAATGCCCATGAAGGGTTTACCTTCTTTATGAACAGCCTCATTCAGGGCGTCCAGCATACCGGGCAGGCTGCGCAAACCCTGTGCACAATCGCCAAAGGCACCCACGCCGGGCAGAACAATGCGATCAGCCTTGCGCACTGCTTCCGGGTCGTTGCTGACTTTAATGTCAAAACCCAGTGCTGCTTCACGGGCTGCACGTTCAAAAGATTTTTCGGCAGAGCGCAAATTCCCCGAACCGTAATCGATGATGACAACAGACATGTCCGTTCCTTCAAGTCCTTAAAGAAGTTTGTGGACAGCCAGTTCCAAGCCATGATCGGCATTGTCGGCTGCAACCACATCTTCTTCCTTGTACCCGCGGCGTTTAAGCGTCCAGCGGGCGAGATCATTGGCATAAAATCCCAACAAAAGATTGAAGGCGATATTGACCACAGCTTGACCGAAAAGATCAAGCCCTAAGACGGCTAAAAGGCCACTTATTGTGATGGAAACAGCTAAAATGCCCAAGGCAACCCACCAGTAGCCTTTCAACACCGCCCAAAGCAGGGAAAAAACAAACGCCGCCCAGTTAAAGCCTTCGCGCACCAGACGAATATCCGGTTCCGGCTCAAGACCGTATTTCTGATAATGCACACTGTAGATTTTCATGGAAACAAGCACTCTCCAAAACTGCTTTCCGCAAGCCCTCTCACACCGGGCACTACCATAAACACGCCTCCGGCCTGTGGATAATCTTCCAGTTGTTGCGGCGTCATTTTCTGTCGGGCCGTGGTGGTATATAATTTATCCAGTTTTGCCCCGCCAAAGCAACAACAGGTCACATTGGGGGCGGGCAGGGCAATGCGCACACCCTTTTGACCATCGGGTAAATAACGCTGAACGGAACTGCCGCGAAAACGCGCGTTCCACAGCCCGCCCTCAGCATCCACACAAGACCCGTCCGGGCTGCCTTCCGTTTCATCCAGTTCGGCAAAAAGTGTTTTGTTTGAAAGACCTCCGCTTTGCGGATCATAGTCATAACACCAAATCTTTTTCGTCGCCGTATCGGTAAAATACATCTTTGTACCATCGGGCGAAAAGGCCAGGCCGTTGGTGCATTTGACCTGTTCAATCAAGGCAATGGCCCCGGCCTGCGTATAGGAAATGACCGATGAAATAAATTCACCATCCACCTCGTTATAACCGCCAACAATAAACCTTCCGGCCCGGTCACATCGCCCATCATTCAACCGCGTTTTCGCTTTTTCCGGTTCAAAGGCATATAAAAGCTCACGCGCCCCGGAACTTTGCCGGTAGCGATACAACCCATCGGCAAAGGCACAGAGCAAATCACCTTGCGGGTCAAAGGCAAAGGAACATAATCTATCCGGCAACTCCGTGATTTCCAGCTTGTCGCCAAATTCATCACAGCTGTAAAGCCGGTTTCGGTTTATATCGGTCCAGAAAAGGCGTTGCAAGGGAACAGACCATTGAATGCCTTCCCCCAGCTCATTTTGACAATCGACAAACAGGTCAGCCTTCATATTTCATCCATGGATTTCCAGCGCGGCTGGGCTTTGACCCGCTCAATCCAGCCCCGCACATGAGGATAATTGCTCAGGTCAAACCCGCCTTCATGGGCCACATGGGTATAGGCAAACAGGGCGATATCGGCAATGGAATAGCGTTCAGCGACAAAAAAGTCCCGGTCGCTCAGATGTTCTTCCATCACATCCAGCGCTTTATAGCCTTTTTCCCAAAGCTGGGGCAGGCGCGGGTCTTCTTTTTCGCTATTGCCGAGATAATGCATGGAATAGCGCGCCACCGCGATGGCCGTTTCATGGCTATATTGTTCCCAGAACAGCCATTGATACATCAAAGACTTATCAAAATGATCCATGGGCATATATTGGGTTTCATCGGCAAAATGCAGCATGATGGCGTTGGATTGCGCCAGAACCATGCCTTCATCCAAAATCAGTGTCGGCACCTGAGCTGCCGGATTGATCGCCTTGAAGGTTGGTGTCTGACATTCCCCGCTGACCACATCGACTTCGTGAATTTTCAGCTCATAGCCCAGTTGATGCAATAAAAGGCGGACTTTATAACAGTTGCCGGAGCCCTGATTGGAATAAAGGGTCAATGCCATAAGCGAATTCTCCATGAATAAAGTGGTCACGCAGGAAAGACTATAGGTTCCTTCCTACGCCACAACACTTGATAAATTCTAATTCAGTTATGAATTATTCTAAAGCGACCCTTTGGTCGAAGGAATGGCATCACTTTTACGCGGGTCAATTTCCACCGCTTGGCGCAAGGCGCGCGCCAATCCTTTAAAGCAGGCTTCGGCAATATGGTGGTTGTTTTCCCCATCCAGACATTCCACATGCATGGACAGCCCGGCCTTGATGATAAAAGACTGGAACCAGTGTTTGAACATTTCCGTATCCAGTTCCCCAAGGCGGTCCTGCGTGAAGTCAACCTTCCACACGAGATAGGGGCGGTTGGAACAATCCAGTGCGACTCGCACCAATGTTTCATCCATGGGGATGTAACTGTGGGCGTAGCGGTTAATGCCTTTGCGATCTCCTAAAGCTTTTGAAAAAGCTTCACCCACGGCCAGCGCAATATCTTCCACCGTGTGGTGGCAATCAATATGCAGGTCCCCGTTACAATGCACCTTAAGATCGATCAAACCATGGCGAGAAAGCTGTTCCATCATATGATCCAGAAAACCGATGCCGGTCTTGATGTCAAACTCACCCGTTCCGTCAAGATTGATCTCGACAGAAATATCCGTTTCGGCTGTCTTGCGTGCAACAGTTGCGGTGCGCATAAGGAGACTCTCCCTTTAGATAGAAGCATTATTTGATGTGTTACATGAAAAAGCTTAATAAATACACAATTTGATTCTACGATCAAAAATTCTTTATCAGAAACTACTATTCAAAAAAGATATGTCACATCCCCTGTCCGAAATTGAACATCTCTTGCACGCTAAACAGTTTGAGAAGGTCATCAAACTATCGCGAAGGTTTCTGAAAGACCTCTCGCTTGGCCCCCAAGCCCACCGGATGTCAGGATTTGCCTATTTTGAGTCCTCTCGCCCCCGTGAAGCGATTACAATCCTGACCAAAGGAATTAAAAAATGGCCACGCAATGATGCTATTCGTCAGGATTTGGCCAGATTTCTCTATCTTGATGGTCGTCAGGCAGAAGCCCTGAAACAGTATTTAAAACTTGCTGAAACACACCCAAACGACAGCATGACCCTTTCCAATGTGGCATCTTGCTATCTGGCACTTAATGACCTTGAAAATGCGTTAGTCTTTGCCAAACGATCTGTTGAACTCCCCCATCCTGACAAAAACGGCTATAATACACTTGCTATTGTTTACACCCGCCAAAAGAAAATCAAAGAGGCGGAACAAACCTATTTGAAGCTCCTTGACGTTTTTACACCTGATATACGCCAGATCCATAACTTCCTGATGTTCTGTGAAACGCACAACAAAACACAGTCGGCTAAAGAATATTACCGCACTCTGCCAGAAAACATTAAAAACCACCCGCTTCTTCAATCCAAAATGGCATGGTTTGAACGGGCCGACAAAAATTTTGACACAGCCCAAAACTATCTTGAAAATGCGCTTCAGAATCCGGATATGTTTTCCCCCGTCCAATACCGTGCCTGCCAATTTGAATTAGGCAAAACACTGGACTTGCAAGCTGATTACAATCAGGCTTTCACCTTATTTGATACGGTCAACACGTCTTCTCTGAATGCTTTTGGAACAACCAAAACTGAATCCCCCTATGAGGATTTCAAGACTCAGGAAAAGATCGAATTTCACGGAGAAAATATTTCCTCTCAACCGGTTTTCATCCTTGGCTTTCCGCGCAGTGGAACAACCCTTCTGGAACAGATTCTAAATACTGCCCTCTCTATCCATAGTTTTGAAGAAAGCCCCGTGTTATTGGACACATTCAGAAAAGCGCGCAGTAATAATCATTCTTCCACCCCTCTGAAACGTGCGGAATATCAGCAGGCTTTCTATCAACAATACATAGAAGATTTTAAATATAATAAAAATCAGCTTCTCTGTGACCGTAGTGCACCCAATGCACTTTATTTCAAATTCATCCGAAAACTCTTTCCAACGGCCAAAATTATCTTTTTGCATCGTCATCCTTATGATCTGGTTTTAAGCTGTTTCATGCAGGATTTCTTACTCAATTTCCAGACCAAGGAATTTACCAAGCTGGATACAACAGCCCAATTATTACGTGAAACCTATCACCAGCTCCCTGAAAACGATGAATACACGCTTGAAATTCGATACGAAGATATCGTCGATGATTTTGAGAATAAAACGAAAGAAATTTTTCGCTTTCTTGAGCTGGAATGGAGTCCTGAGGTTCATTCTTTCTGGCAACGTGCCCGACAAAAAGACCGTATTTACACGGCAAGTTACACACAAGTCACCCAGCCCCTGTATCAATCAGCTGTCGGACGCTGGAAAAACTATCGCTCACAGCTTGAATCTATCATGCCGGATTTGCTCTCCCTCTGCCAACGGTTAAAATATTCTGTCGATTGATTCAAACAGTCATATGTTTGCATGACAAAAGCTCTATAAGGTTTTATTAAAGGGCAACAGACTGACAATTAAGGGTTCCAAGAAAATGAAATGCAGAAACTGCAATGAAACCATCACCGATGTGTTTTTGAATTTATATGCCTCCCCTGCTGCCAATTCATTCATCAAGGCTGAAAACCTGAACGACCCGGAACCTTATTATCCTTTAGTGGTTCATTATTGTAAAAACTGTCTGTTGGTTCAAGTTGATGAACCCAAAGCGGCCAGTGACATTTTTCATTCAGATTATGTTTATTTTTCAAGTACATCTGAAGCATTTGTTCAGCATGCCCACCAGTATGTGGATATGATTTCAGAAAAACTATCGCTGGATGAACGCTCTTTTGTTGTCGAGGCCGCCTCAAACGATGGCTATCTGCTGCAATGGTTCGATCAAAAAAACATTCCCTGTCTGGGGATTGAGCCCAGCGGGTCAACAGCCAAAATTGCCCGTGAAAAAGGGATTGATACCCGCGAGATGTTTTTCGGCCGTGAAACAGCGAAAAAAATTGTTCAGGAAAAAGGCCATGCCGACCTGTTTTTAGGCAACAATGTTGTTGCCCACGTGCCCGACCTTGATGACTTTATCTGCGGTATTGAACATCTTCTCAAGGAAAACGGTACGGTTACCCTTGAGTTTCCTCATCTGCTGCACCTGATTAATGATGTGCAGTTTGATACGATCTACCACGAACATTTTTCCTATTTCTCCCTTCTTAGCATCAAAGATGCCTTTGAACGACGCGGGCTATCCGTCTATCACGTTGAAGAAGTCGATGTACATGGCGGTTCCTTGCGCATTTTCGGGGCAAAAACATCAGCCGGTTTTGCCATTGAAGACAGTGTCGCCCGTATATTGGACAAGGAACGCGCCCACAGACTGGACCAACCTGCAACCTATGAATCCCTCCAGCCCAAGGTTGATGCACTGGTGCTTGATTTCATGGATTTCATCATCACCCAGAAGAAAGCCGGTAAAAAGATTGCGGGCTATGGGGCGGCGGCCAAGGGCAATACATTCATGAATTATTGTGCCATCAAGCCCTATATGATCGATTTTGTTGCCGATTTGACACCGGCAAAACAAGGAAGATATCTACCCGGCACCCGCATTCCGGTTTTTGGTGAAGAAAAAATTCGTGAAGAAAAACCGGATTTCATCGTCATTTTGCCCTGGAACTGGAAAGACGCCATCAAAGAACGCCTGTCTTTTAGCGCCGAATGGGGCTGCCAGCTGGTGACGGCTGTGCCAAAACTGAACGTGTTTAAGCCCTGATTACAGGCCTTGCGGACGTTTGGACGGCAACCAGATCATGAAAATATAAATCCCCAGCAGTTTAATGTGAAAACGCCACCATTTCTTGTTTTTGGTGTAGCAGGCTTTCACTGCAAATAATTTGCGATGTCCGTAATAATGTTTGAACAGCGGATATTTGAAGTAATAATGCGCCGGGTCCGTTGTACCAATATAACGTTTAACCAGATTATCGATCAGGGAACGAGGATAGGACGTACCCAGTTTTTCCAGCCATTGCCCCACATGGGGCACTTCTTCAAGGTTGGAACGAAAGACCTTCACCTTAACGATCGGACAACGTTTTTTCAGCCAGACCTTTGGAAAGAACGCACTGGTCACCATAATATCGGTATCATACCAGCCGCAGTAGGCTTCCCCTTTATAGCCTTCTTCAAATAATAAATCGGACAAGCCGAATTCATATTTGCCAACAATTTCCAGCTTGTCACCCAGCTTTGTGATATTTTTCCAGAACTCCTGAAACCGATTGTTTGAAAAAATCGGCTTTCTGAAACTCATAATGTAATTATTGATACAATACTGGTTGATCCGCTTGATGATTGTGCCGGTTACCCCCCAAAAGTCACAATCATTTTGGTCCATCTTGTCAAACATTTCGCTGAAATCGTAAAGCGGCCCGAAACAGCTGTCATTGACAATGATGGCTTCATCAAACTCATGAATATCATCACCTACATACTGAAAGGCGCGTTTCCAACTGCCGAAATCATATTCCCCGTGATGCGCAGCATGGGCAATTTCGCCAAAGGGCCGGATTTTATCCTGTTCTTCTTCGCCAAGGTCGCTGTCAGACACAAATACTAGGCGGTCATAATGGGGCTTGAAACCTTCCAACAGGCGAATGACATAATCGTCAACAATATTGTCTTTATCAAAATGTGCAAATAAGATGAGACGCTTCATGATCATCCGTAGAAAGTGCATTAATTGATGGAAGTTATAGCCCTAAAAATTCCAGATGTGAAACTTATTGTGCCGCAGAAATTCGGCGATAGTCGTGGCTTTTTCAGTGAAACATATAACCAGAAACGCTTTTGCGATGTCGGGATCACAGATACATTTGTACAGGACAATCATTCCCTTTCGGCTGAAACCGGCCTGTTGCGCGGCCTGCATTATCAGAAACCGCCCTATGCCCAGGCCAAAATTATCCGGGTGCTAAAAGGGCGTATCTTTGATGTTGCTGTGGATATCCGAAAAGATTCTCCAACATTTGGCCAATGGGTCAGTGCGGAATTAAGCGCAGAAAACTGGAAACAGATTTATGTCCCTGTCGGATTTGCCCACGGTTTTGTCACACTGGAGCCTGATACGGAAGTCAGCTATAAAATGAGCGACTTTTACGCCCCCGATCACGAAGCCGCCCTTTTATGGAATGACCCCGACCTTACCATTGACTGGCCTGTTGACCCGGCTCAAATCAAGCTGAATGAAAAAGACCGCAAGGCTCCCACCTTTAAAAAGATGATCGACAGCTTGCCATTTTAACGTGATCTGATTTTAAAAAACGGTTTTACACGCTCTGCCACCTGAGCATGACGTTGCAGCTTCCATTTTTTTCTAAACAGGTATTTGAACAACTTGTTATCGCCAAAAGCTGCCGCTTTTTCTGCAATTTCCGTTTCTTCCGTATGGAAACGGAAATCTTCTGCCTCGATGGTCTTTTTCCCAAGTTCTACACGTTCACCGAATTGACGCTTTTCAGCAACATCAAACACAATCACCCCTTCATGGAAGTGAATGGCGTCTATCTTATCGGAAATTTCCACATCTATAAAATCGGCATCAATATTTTCGTTTTTCTGCACACCATCAGCCAACAGTTTGCAATAACTCAGGAAACTCGTATCACACGGGTTGCCAAACCCTTTCATGTAAGAGGTATGCACATCTTCCACCAGCAACACGCCGCCATCAACAAGATGGTTCAAGGCATGAAACGTTGTGATGATCTGGTTGTCGTTGCGATGGCCACCATCATCAAGCATGGCATCCACCTTGCCGACTTTTTGATAGAAATCTTTCCAGAACTCTTCTGAATTTTGATCCCCAATGAAAATTTCAAAGCCATGATCTTCGAATTGTTTGGCCTTGGGGTTCAGGTCTATCCCGATAATTCGTGCCTGTGGCCCAAAGAATTCCCGCCACATAAACAGCGAGCCCCCATTTTTCACACCAATCTCGACAAAGGTAACATCTGTGCCGACATATTTGTTCAAATAGCGGTCATAAACACGGAAATAATTGTCCCATTTATCGGAAATATAGCCTTCGGGGTCGAAACAGGCCTGTGTGCTTTTCATCGTCGGGTCGTCCTATCTATGATCAATCTTCAAAAGTACGCGATACCATTTCCAGATAACTGCGATATTCATTCGGTTTAAAGGCCTCAATCAGGCTTTCAAACCGGGTTTTATCAATAAAGCCTTTGCGCAAAGCCACTTCTTCCGGGCAGGCGATTTTCAGGCTTTGGCGTTTTTCCACGGTGCGCACGAAATTGGCGGCATCCAGCATGGCACTATGGGTTCCTGTATCCAGCCAGGCAAAACCACGACCCATTTTTTCCACATTCAACTGACTGTTTTGCAGATAGATGTTGTTGATATCGGTGATTTCCAGTTCTCCACGCCAGCTCGGTTTGACGTTTTTGGCAATATCAACCACCTGATTGTCATAAAAATAAAGGCCCGTTACAGCAAAATTGGATTTTGGCACTTTAGGTTTTTCTTCAATGGACAAGGCCTTGCCGGTTGAATCAAATTCCACCACACCATAACGTTCCGGGTCCTGTACGTAATAGGCAAAGACAGTCGCCCCGCTTTCCTGCGCCATGGCATTTTGCAGTAATTTGGTGAAATCATGCCCAAAGAAAATATTATCGCCCAAAATCAGGCAAACAGGCGCGCCATCCAGAAAATCTTCACCCAGAATAAAGGCTTCGGCAAGGCCGCGCGGTTCATCCTGCACAACATACTGAATTTCCAGCCCCCACTGGCTGCCATCACCTAAAAGTTCACGAAACATCGGGACATCACGCGGTGTACTGATCAACAGAATTTCGCGAATACCGGCCAGCATCAGGCTGGTTAACGGATAATAGACCATCGGTTTGTCATATATGGACAAAAGCTGCTTGGAAACCGCGCCGGTCGACGGGTAAAGCCGGGTGCCCGATCCCCCTGCAAGAATAATCCCCTTGCGCGTCATATATTTCTCCCCTGATTCTTCATGACCCTTAAACACTTTGATAAGCTGATTTTCCAATCCGGTAAACCGAAACCAAACCTGTTTTGAAATTTTTTCACGGATAACACCGTATAAGCAGGCCGAGGCGCCGGTGTGGGATAGTCTTTCGTGGTAATTTTATCCACCTGACAGGAAAGCCCTGCCTGATCCCTGATTTCACAGGCAAAATCATACCAGGAAACAGCCGCCTCACTGACCAGATGATAGGTGCCGAAATGGCAAAACTCTTTTGCACTAACCTGTTGTGCAATTTTAATAACCGCTTCGGCCAAATCCTGCGCAGAAGTTGGTGAACCGATCTGGTCCCCCACAACGCCGATGCGCTCTTTCTCCCCCATCAGGCGCAACATGGTTTTGACAAAATTATGCCCATAAGGGCTATAGACCCATGCAGTCCTTAAAATCAGATGGCGGGGGCAATGTTCTTGCAAGGCGCGCTCACCGGCAACCTTGCTTTGGGCATAAACCCCCATGGGCGCGACCGGGTCTTCTGCCTCATAAGGGACATGCTGCTGCCCATTAAAAACATAATCGGTGGAGAAATGAATCACCGGGCAGGTTGCGTGCATGGCAATATGGCGCACGGCGTTTTCATTGACATCAAAACAGGCTTCACGTTCCTCTTCAGCTTTATCAACCGCTGTGTAAGCAGCAGCATTCACAATCAGGTCAGGCTCAAGTTCTGCAATTGTCTTTTTAACCTGTTCTTCGTTTGAGATATCGCAATCCTGTCGGTTCACGCCGATATATTGGATCGTATCCACCCCTGCACACACCTGTTTCAGGGCCTGCCCGACCTGACCGTTGCTGCCGAACACAACAAGGCGCATCAGGCTTTCCCAATTCTGGACAGATTATATTTCTCAGACAGGATCGGTTCCCACCACTCTTGATGATCCAGATACCATTGCACCGTCAGGCGCAGACCGCTTTCAAAATCCTGTTTCGGGGTCCAGCCCAGTTCGCGTTCAATTTTTGACGCATCAATGGCATAACGCCAGTCATGACCGGGGCGGTCTGTCACATAGGTCAGAAGATCATCCAGATTGCCAACCGGAATGTCCGGTTTCAATTCCTTGACCAGATCAAACAGCTTTTTCACGACATCAATATTTTTGACCTCGTTATGCCCGCCAACATTATATTTTTCACCAACCTTGCCGTTCTGCAACACACAAACCAATGCGTCCACATGGTCTTCCACATACAGCCAGTCTCGCGTGTTCAACCCTTTGCCATAAACAGGCAGGGACATCCCTTTCAAAATATGAATGATCATCAGGGGAATCAGTTTTTCCGGGAACTGAAAGGGACCGTAATTATTTGAACAATTGCTGATCACAACAGGCAAACCGTAGGTATGATACCAGGCACGCACCAGATGGTCTGAGCCCGCCTTGGAAGCTGAATATGGGGAATTGGGTTCATAAGTCGTTTCTTCTGTAAACAAGCCCGTCTCCCCCAAGGTGCCATAAACTTCATCCGTAGAGATATGATGGAAACGAAAACGGTCCTTGCGCCCGTCCTCAAGGCCCGACCAGTATTTACGCGCGACTTCCAGCAGGCTATAGGTGCCGACAATATTGGTCTGGATAAAATCATCCGGCCCATCGATGGATCTGTCCACATGGCTTTCGGCTGCCAGATGCATCACCCCATCGGGTTGAAATTTGGCAAAGGCTTCTTCCATGGCCTCACGATCACAGATATCACCTTGCAGAAACTGATAGTTCGTAGCGCCTTCCACCGCTTCCAAAGATCGCAAATCAGCGGCATAGGTCAGTTTATCAATATTGAGAACCTGCCATCCCTTTTTTAGAACAAGAGATCGACATACCGCCGACCCGATAAACCCGGCACCGCCGGTAACGATCAATTTCATTCTGAATCTCTATTTGAAAATCATCTTCCCTGAACTGTATCTGTTTCTATCAAGCTTTCAAAAAAAAACCAAACTTTTCACAGTGAAACCACCTTGTCAGGACATGGCCCTTGACAAAAGGGTCCAATCCGGCCCAAATCCGCCTTGATGAAAAAATCGAAATAACGGGATTAATCCATGTCTGAAGACCACAAGTTCCCCGGTTGGCGCGGAACCACCATTCTTTCCATTCGCAAAGGTAATGAGGTTGTCATCGCCGGAGACGGGCAGGTCAGTCTCGGCCAGACTGTCATCAAAGGCAATGCGCGCAAAGTGCGCCGTCTGGCAGGCGGTTCCGTCATTGTCGGCTTTGCCGGTGCAACGGCCGATGCCTTTACCCTGTTTGAACGTCTGGAAGGCAAGCTGGAACAATATCCCAACCAGCTTACCCGCGCCTGCGTGGAAATGGCCAAAGACTGGCGCACGGACCGATACTTGCGCAAACTGGAAGCCATGATGGCTGTGGTGGACAAGGATGTTTCCCTTGTCCTGACCGGCACCGGCGATGTACTGGAACCCGAAGACGGCATCATCGCCATTGGGTCCGGTGGAAACTACGCCCTTTCTGCCGCGCGTGCCCTTGTTGATCGTGACGACCTGAGCGTGGAAGAAATGGCGCGCAAGGCCATGGGCATTGCTGCCGACATCTGCGTTTATACCAATAATAACCTAACTGTTGAGACTTTATAAGCATGACCAATTTCAGCCCCCGCGAAATCGTTTCGGAACTGGACCGTTATATCATCGGTCAAAAGGAAGCCAAACGTGCCGTTGCCATTGCGCTGCGTTCACGCTGGCGCCGCCAGCAGCTGGAAAACCCCATGCGCGAAGAAGTCCTGCCGAAGAATATTTTGATGATCGGCCCGACAGGGGTCGGCAAAACCGAAATTGCGCGCCGTCTTGCCAAACTGGCCAATGCGCCCTTTATCAAGGTGGAAGCCACCAAATTCACCGAAGTCGGCTATGTGGGGCGCGATGTGGAACAAATGATCCGTGATCTTGTGGAATCAGCTATTCATATCGTATCCGAAAAGATGAAAAAGGATGTCCAGGCCAAAGCTGAAATTGCCGCAGAAGAACGCGTGTTGGACGCGTTGGTCGGTGAAACGGCTTCCAGTGATACCCGCCAGAAGTTTCGCGTCATGTTGCGTGAGGGCAAGCTGGACGACAAGGAAATCGAACTGGACCTTCAAGACAACTCAAGCCTTTCCATGCCGACCATGGATATTCCCGGCATGCCCGGTGCCCAGATGGGAATGCTGAACTTGGGCGATATGTTCGGCAATGCTTTCGGCGGGCGCACAAAGAAACGTAAAATCAAGGTTGCAGAAAGCTATGACCTGCTGCTGGATGAAGAAGCCGATAAACTGCTGGATAATGACAAGGTTGTTTCCGAAGCCCTTTATGCTGTGGAAAACAACGGCATCGTTTTCATTGATGAAATTGACAAAATCACCGCGCGCTCCGAAAAAGTTGGCGGTGATGTCTCACGCGAAGGGGTGCAACGCGACCTCTTGCCCATGCTGGAAGGTACCACGGTCACGACCAAGCACGGCACCGTCAAAACAGACCATATCCTGTTCATCGCCTCCGGGGCCTTCCACGTTGCCAAACCAAGCGATCTTTTGCCCGAACTGCAAGGCCGCCTGCCCAACCGGGTCGAACTGCGTGCCCTGACACGGGAAGATTTCAAACGCATTTTGACAGAACCGGAAGCCAGCCTGATCAAACAATATGTTGCGCTTATCGGCACCGAAGATGTCACATTGGCTTTTGAAGACGATGCCATTGAAGAAATCGCCAATCTGGCCGCAGAGATCAACCAGAACGTCGAAAACATCGGGGCGCGCCGCCTGCATACGGTTCTTGAACGCCTGCTGGAAGATATCAGCTTCAACGCCACGGAAAAAAGCGGGGAAACATTGACCATCACCAAGGAAATGGTTGTAGACAATGTTGGTGAACTGGCGAAAAATGCCGATCTATCGAAGTTTATTTTGTAAACCCAGCGGAAAGAAACTGAAGCATGTGCGGACTGACTGGTTTTTTCAACATCACTGAAAGTCAGGGAGATCGAAATCATTCCCTTTCCCTGTTGAAAAACATGACAGACCGCCTTCAGGCCCGGGGTCCCGATGATTTCGGGACCTGGGTTGATGGCGACAACCGCATCGCCTTGGGGTTTCGCAGGCTTTCCATTCAAGATTTAAGTCAAGCCGGTCATCAACCCATGCTTTCGCCTTGCCAGCGCTACATGCTGGTGTTTAACGGTGAAATTTATAACTTTCAGGATTTGAAAGCCACACTGGAAGAAACAAGCTGGCAAGGTCATTCAGATACTGAAGTTCTGCTTAAGCTGATTTCACGTTTCGGTTTCGAAAAGACGTTATCCCGGTTGAATGGTATGTTTGCCATTGCCCTTTGGGACAAGCAGGCCGAAAAACTCTTTCTGGCCCGTGATCGACTGGGCGAAAAACCGCTTTATTACGGTCAGGAAAACGGCACGTTCTTTTTCGGGTCCGAAGTCCGGTCATTTTTACCCCATCCACGTTTCAGTGCAACGATCAACCCCAAAGCGGCCAATGCATTTTTCCGTTTTGCCTATGTGCCCGATCCCTTATCCATTTTTGAAAACATCTCAAAATTGCCCCCGGGACATTTTTTAAGCCTTGCAAAAGATGGTTCTTCTAAGCTTCAGGCTTTTTGGAAGCCGGAAGAGGTTTTTCAAACAGCACGCTCAACCCCCTTTCGCGGCAACCGTGCCGAAGCAACAGAGGAACTGAAAAACCGTCTTTTATCCGGTATTGAAAAACGCATGGTTGCCGATGTCCCTGTTGGCGCTTTTCTTTCCGGTGGGATCGACAGTTCAACAGTCGTTGGGCTTATGAATAAAGTCGCGCCGGGACGTGTGCGCAGTTTTGCCATTGGTTTTGACAATCCGCGTTTTGATGAAAGCCCGCATGCCGAAGCCGTTGCCCATCATCTGGGATGCCAACACACAACATTTAAAATGTCCGAACAGGATTGCCTTGATGTTATCCCGACCTTGCAAAATGTGTATGACGAGCCCTTTGCCGACCCGTCACAAGTTCCAACAACCCTTTTATGCCGACTGGCGCGTCAACATGTAACGGTCACCATGGCCGGTGATGGCGGTGATGAACTCTTTGGCGGATACGGGCGCTATTGGGAAGCCGCTGCCCATTGGCAAAAGGTTAAAGGCCTGTCAAACATGCGCAAAAGCATCAATAAAAACATATTGATGCAACTCTCCAAAAGCCCCTCACGTTTGGCCCGGCGGCTGCGCAAAAAACTGAACCGCAACTATCACAATAACCCGGCAGATTATTACGCCAACCATATGAGCAGATGGCGCCTTGATGAAGGGCTATATCAACCCGACCAGATCGCACAAAATATATATGACATTCCCCTTTGTGAAAGCACAGATATTTCACTGGAACGTGCCTTGATGCACCGTGACAGCGTTGCCTATTTGCCCAGTAACCTTCTGGTTAAAACGGACCGTGCCAGCATGTCCACCAGTCTGGAAATCCGCAGTCCGCTTCTGGATCATGATCTGGTTGAATTTATCTGGTCCCTGCCGGATGACTATACAGCCGCAGACCATAAAAAGGGCATTTTGCGCGATGTGCTTTATCAATTTGTCCCACAATCCATTGTCGATCGCCCGAAACAGGGGTTTGAGCCCCCTTTGATTGACTGGTTGCGCGGTCCCTTGAAAGATTGGGCAGACGATCTGTTCAGCGATGCCCGTATTAGAAACACCCCTTATTACAATGCTGAAGTTGTGCAAAACAGGTGGAAAGACCATCGCAGTGGCAAACGTGCCTGGACTTATCCCTTATGGACAGTTCTCATGTTTGAAGCCTGGCTTGAAAACTTGAAAAAAAGCAAATGAACACTATGAAATTTACTGAAATCAACGAAGACAGCTTACGTGTCTGTCTCACCGCTTTTTACGATATCGTCAAGGAAGATGACCTTATCGGGCCAATTTTTCTGGAAACCATCGGCACCACCGATGAAGACTGGGCCCCGCATATGGACCGGGTCGTGGCTTTCTGGTCGTCTGTTTTGCTCGGCTCAAAGGCTTATGGCGGTGGTTTCATGATCAAACATGCCAAACTGCCCGGTCTTGAAATGCATCACTTCAAACGCTGGATGGAAATTTTCATGAAAGTGGTACCGGAACATTTCGAGGTTTCCCCTTCCATTGAAATCACCATCAAAGCCCAGCAACTGATGCGCAACCTGCATACCCAGTACGCACAATTTCAGGCGCGCAAGACTGAAAAAAACGGATCTCTCCCCCTTCAGTAATCAATTGCCGAAGGCCTTGATTGTTTTCACCGTAAAGTCACCCTTGTTATTTTGCACAACAAGGCCGGAAAAAGGGTCGCGGAAGGAACGATCTGTGACATCCATCAACAAGGCACCATCCATACTGACTTTGGTGCGCCCGTTTGCATCGCGTTGCCAGATCAATTTATGGCTTTTCTGATCTTCCAGTTTCAGATTTTTATAACTGCCCACAACGGCAGAGCTGCTGGCGTAATGACGCACCAGTTGCAGGGCAGGGGATTGTCCGCTTTGATAGACCAACCGGTAACCGGTATTGCGGTTATTGCCCTGATAGGGGCCAATTTCAAAATGACCGCCCGCCACCCAGCTGGCAAGATCAAATTCCAGACGAAAAGCATTGCTGATGGATTGGGAAAGATAGATTTCAGCAGCCTGCGCCAGCGTATTTGTATTGTTCTGCGATGTCTGATCCTGTTGATTTTGAACTTTGCCGCCCAAAACAGCGCCTAGAACACCAATGAGCAGTTCTTCCTTGGAAAGCTTCTGGCTGGAACTCTGGCTTTGCGAAGATGTATTGCTTGCCCCTGCTTCAATGAAAGAACGCAGGCCATAACCTTTTTCAATCCAGTATTTGCCGCTTGTAACTGTCCAGACCGGGTTGCGGGTATAATCCCCATCGCTAAAGTCATCGCTGAATAACAGGTGCGATAGAGGGCCAGCACCACCATATTTATCTGCCAGACTTTTCAAATCGCGTAAAAACTGCGGATCGGCTGCGCGGGCGCGTTCGGCTTCATCAACCATCTGGCGCAGTTCATCAACCATCTTGCCCAGATTTTCAGTACCGGCTGTTGTCGGGTTATTGGGGTCGGACCATGTGGAATAACGTGATTGCGCCTGTGCTGTGCCATAAACCAATATAGCCATAACAAAGATGGCAATTATTTTTTTCATTTTTGCACTTCCCCTCTTCCCAAAATGGACTCTGGCCTGCGCCAAAGTAACAGCGAACGATCTATCTTATTACCCAGGAATGGTTTGTTCAATACGGGCAATCAAATCATTGATGGTTTCTTCATCCAGACGGGACATACGTTGTGACAGCAGGTTTGCCAGCAATGTTGCATTTGCAGAACGATCAACCGTATCCACCACAATGCGCGGATGAGACAGGTTCGCCAAATCCTTGAGTTCCTCGGCATCATCCCAGATGAGATGAAAATATCCAGCCACCTGCATGACAAAGCCCGGCCCCGGTTTGCCGCGTTTACCATGTTCCAGCGCAGAGAGATAAGCGGCTGAAACTTCAAGGTCAGCGGCCATCTGCTTCATGGTGATGCCGCTTTCTTTGCGCAATTCACGCACTTTTTCGCCAAAAGGGGTCATGTTAGCCTGTTTTAAGTTAATCCGGTTAACGCCACCGCTTTAATAATATATAGAGCGCACCTTCGCCACCCTCATTTTTCGGCGCATAGGTAAAAGCGATAATTTTGGAACGCAACCCCGGCTGGTTCAACCAATGGGGCACCATTTGGCGCAACACACCGATGCGGCCATTAAGTTGCGTGCCCTTGCCGGTAATCACACTGATACAGCGCCTGCCCTGTGCGTAGGCCTGATCAATAAAACGCAGCAAGGCACTATGGGCCTGATCCTGCGTCATGCCATGCAAATCAAGACGGCCTTCCATGGGCATTTTGCCGCGGCGCAAACGGTCCATGGTGCGTTTATCCACCCCGGCGGCTTTGCCATGTTCCAACGAATCGAATTTTTTATGGGATTCATCAGGCCGAATGGTTTGCAACGGCACGGCACGGTCCGGAAAAGGCTTGGTTGCCACCGGTTCGGGGATGGGGTCCGCCCCATCCAGATCGACAGAGCGACCGGGCAGGGCATCCACATCATCGGTTATTTTTTTCCACAGCTGGGTTTCCCCCACGCTGAGGCGCCTTGTTCGCTGCAAAGGGGTTTCGATATATTTGGATTTTTTCGACCCCTTCCTAGCCATCTTCCTCCACCAGCAAAATATGCAGGTTGCGCGGCCCATGGGCACCTAGCAACAAGGTCTGTTCGATATCGGCCGTGCGCGAAGGCCCGGTCACCCAGTTCAAAGCACGTGGCATGAAGTTGACTTGATTACTTTCACGGCGCAAGCGGGCATAAACGGCTTCATAATCGCCAACCAGATTATCTGCTTTCAATACAACAATGTGGTTATCGGGCAGAAAGTTCAACGTGGTCGGGCTTTGCAGACCGGAGCGTAAAGCCAGTGAACCGGTTTCAGCCACACCGGCATAAGCCATCACCACTCCGTTCAGGTCATCACCCTCACTGGCCCCAAACCCGGCCTCCAGTTTGGACCAGTCCAAAGCTTTGAGTTCTTCATGCGGGGCAATGCGAACGGCAGTACCAAGGTCATGATCTTTCAGATATTTCGCCACCGCGCGTGGCACAGCTTCCATAGACTTGATGCGTGAAACCGTTGCATTGACCTCTTTTGCCATTTTAACAAACAGGCTGCGCTGTTCCTTGGCTTCCAACTGGCCGCGTTTGGGGATCACATTGGCTTTTGGGTTACTCAGACGGGCTTGCAGCGTTGTCTCATCTTCGCGTTCAAAAGAACCACGCCCCAAGGACCAACGGATACGCCCCATAATATAATCGCGTGAACTCATGAGCGTTTGCCTCCCTGTTCGGACCAAAGCTGCTGGAAGGTTTTTCCTTCAGGTGCCGGAAAATCACGATCCTGCGTCCAGCCCTTGGCAAAAGGCAGGGAACTGAAATGCCCTTTCCTGCTTCCGATCAGACCCAGTAAGCGCATTTTCAACTTTGCCCCGAAATGATAGGCTTTCGGGCGTTTTGCCCAAAAGGCCCACATGCCCATTCCCCATCGTTGCACAAGCGGAACTGGTCCGTCTTCCCATTGCTTTTGCCGCCAGGAGCGCAGCATTTTAGGCAAGGGGATCCGCACCGGACAAACTTCTTCACATTTGCCGCACATGGTGGATGCATTGGGCAGATCGCAGGACTTTTCCAGCCCGTGCAGGGCAGGGGTCAACACAGAGCCCATCGGGCCGGGATAGATGGAGCCATAGGCATGACCGCCCACACTTTGATAGACCGGGCAATGGTTGATACAGGCCGAACAACGGATGCACCGCAGCATATCATGGGTTTCATGGCCCAGCATGCGCGAACGCCCGTTATCCAGAATCACCACATGGAATTCTTCCGGTCCGTCCGGGTCCGTCTCCCCTCTGGGGCCGGTGGAAAAGGTGGTATAAACCGATTGTTCCTGCCCCGTGGCCGAACGCGCCAGTACGCGCAAAAGCGTGGTGCAATCTTCCAGATTCGGCACAACCTTTTCAATGGAACAGAGCACAATATGAATGCGTGGCAAGGTCTGGGTTAAATCCCCATTGCCTTCATTGGTCACAATGACGGTGGAACCGGTTTCCGCAATCATGAAGTTCGCACCCGTAATGCCCACATCGGCCTTGATAAACTGGCGGCGCAGCATGGTGCGCGCTTCGCTTAACAGGGCTTCAGGCGCATCCAGATTACGCTCTTTAGGTAATTCCGTATGGGTTTTGCGAAAAGCTTCTTCCACATGGGATTTTCTTAAGTGAATGGCGGGCGCAATAATGTGGCTGGGCGGTTCATGGCGCAGCTGGATGATATATTCACCCAAGTCCGTTTCCACCGGAATCAGGCCTTTTTCTTCCAGATATTCATTGATCGCCATTTCCTCGCCGATCATGGACTTGCCCTTGGTAACCGTTTTGGCCCCAACCGACTGGCAGATTTTATGAACGATTTCGCGGCCATCGTGAATGTCGCGCGCCCAATGGACGTGTCCGCCGGTTTCCTGAACCTTGCCTTCAAACTGTTCCAGATAGAAATCCAGATGGCGCAGCGTATGGTCCTTGATGTCGCGCGCGTTATCGCGCAATTCTTCAAATTCAGGTAAACGCGCAGCGGCGGCCAATCGTTTAAGAGGGAAGCCTGTGCCTAACTTCTGTAAAGAGGCCTGAAGGTCTTCATCCTTCAACGCCTTTTTGGCATTTTCCTTAAAATTATGAGCGTTCAGTTCCATATCAGTCCCTCCCCGCATGTCATGCTGGCGAAGGCCAGCATCCAGACTGGACCAAAAAATGGACTCTGGCCTACGCCAGAGTGACGAGAAATATCAGCCATGTCAGTCCCTCCCTTGTGAAATGGGGGGGACATCATCCGTCATACCGGCCAGCACTTCGGCAATATGGCGCACTTCCACGGTTTCGCCGCGCCGCGTCATGCGCCCGGCAATATTCATCAGACAGCCAAGATCCCCGCCGAGTATCGTTTGTGCCCCGGTTTTTAACAGGTCTTCGCATTTATCATCGGCAATGCGCGCAGAAATTTCGGAATATTTAAGGCAGAAGGTTCCGCCAAAACCGCAGCAGCGTTCAGCCTGTTCGGCTTCCACCAGCTCCACGCCATCCACCCCTTTAAGCAGGTCACGCGGCTGGGACTTGATCCCCAGTTCGCGCAGGCCCGAACAACTGTCATGATAGGTGACTTTACTGTTGAGAACCGCTTCAACTTTTTTGATTTTTAAAATATCGCTCAGGAAGGTCAAAAGCTCATAAGTCTTGTTCGACAGGTTCACGGCACGACTGTGCCAGTCCGGCTCATCCTCAAACAATTCCGCATAATGTTTGATAATCATCGCCGCACAGGACCCGGAAGGCGCAACCACATAATCGAAATGCTCGAATTCCTCGATCACTTGCTTGGCCAGCGCCCGGCTGTCATCCATATCGCCACTGTTGAAGGCAGGTTGGCCGCAACAGGTTTGACGTTCGGGCACGCAGATTTCGCAACCCGCCTCACTCATTAATTTCACGGCTGCAAAGGCAACGGACGGGCGAAACAGATCTACCAGACACGTTACGAACAAACCGACATTTTTTTCTTTCCCAGACATATGTGTAAAATGAAGCTTTTAAAATCGGATGACAAGGTAAATAGTAGGGTCATGGAACCAATACTGCGCACATATGCCGCCCCCGATTGCGACATTCAATGCCCATTTGATGTGGCCGTTGTCATCCCGACCCTTTTACGACCCAGTTTAATCGATGCCTTGCGTTCCGTTTTTCAACAGTCTTTCAACGGACGCATTCAAATTCTCATCGGTATCGACCAGCCGGAGAAAAGCTGGGGAAATATAGAAAAAGTCATTCTGTCGGAATGCCCCGCCCATATGGCTGTTACAGTCTTCTGGCCGGGTTATTCCACCAGCCAACATCATGGCGGCATGTGGAAAGCCTGGGGCGGTGGCAGCTTGCGCACTGCGTTAAGTTTTTTGGCCAATGCACCTTACGTCGCCTATCTTGATGATGACAACTGGTATGCTCCCCATCACCTGCACTGGTTACTGGATACCGTTTCGGGTTCTGACTGGGCATTTTCGCGGCGCTGGTTTACCGCCCTTGATGAAAATGCCCCCATTTGTGAAGATACATGGGAATCTGTCGGCCCTGATAACGGGGTTTTTGCAAATACATTTGGGGGATTTTGCGATACCAATACATTGATCATCGATAAACGTAAATGCTTTCGCGCCTTAAGTGCCTGGTGTGAAACATTTGAAAAATTTGATGCCCGTGGACAAGGCCGAGGCGCTGACCGCAGTTTTTTTGAATTTTTACGCCGTCACCATCCACACTATGCAGATACGAAAAAAGCCTCTGTTTCCTATCGTATACAGGGCAATGACACCAATGCTGCGATCCGTCTGCATTATATCCAGAAAGAACATATTAAAACCGGATTATCAGCTTGCCCCAACTGGCCCCCAAAACCAAAGCTCAGGCACAGGAAAGAAAACCAAGAACCGGAGCCAAATTGCCATGGTTCTCTCACATTCTGGGGAAATGCTGATTCTGTTTTTAATATCAGTGTTGTTATTCCCAGCCTGCCACAAACCAGCCTGAGGGATGCTGTACAATCCATTTATCATCAAGATTTTAAAGGGTCTGTACAAATCCTGATCGGGCTGGATACACGCCCTGATGAAGAGAATATAAAATGGCTTGAAAAGCTGGGGGAAGGGTGCCCGCAACACATGCAACTTCTCTTGCTTGATCCGGGTTATTCCACCTCCACGCGCCATGGCGGCATTCATCCGGCCCATGACGGCGGGGCATTGCGTACCATCCTGAGCTTCCTTGCTCATGCCCCTTATGTGGCCTATCTGGATGATGACAACCGCTGGCACCCGCAACACCTTTCCTCGCTGTTCGAAACCATAACACAAAAAGAGTATGCCTTTTCAAAACGCCGTTTTATCCATCCTGACAGAGAAACCTTTGTTTCCGTGGATAAATGGGAATCCATCGGCCCAACAAAAGGACTATATGCTACAAAATTCAACGGCTGTTGCGACCCGAACAGCCTGATGATCAAAGTGCGCAACTGGATATATGCCCTGCCGCTCTGGTCAACGCCGCTTAGAGAAGACCAGGAAGGTATGTCGGCAGACCGGGTTTTTATGCGATTTTTGTTTCGCCACTCCGCAGGTGCCTGCACGCAAAAGGCAACAGTGGATTATATTTTACACCCCGAAGACCCCATGCACCCCTTGCGTACCATGTATCTGGGTTTCAGATGGACCTGTGCAGAGATGGCTGCTTTCAAGAAACGCCTGTTACAGGCTTACAAAAAAGAAGAGGCAGAAAGACCATAGTCGGCTTTCTGCCTCTTCAAGGGATCAGTGTTTTACTTTATTAAATCAAAGACCAACGGCTTTTTCCGCCCGTTTGCGTTTATGCGGGTCAAGGTGGAATTTGCGCAGTCGAATGCTTTCCGGCGTGACTTCCACCAGTTCATCATCCTGAATATAGGCGATGGCATCTTCCAGCGTAATGAGACGCGGCGGTGTCAAACGAATGGCATCGTCCTTGCCCGAAGCGCGGTGGTTGGTCAATTGCTTGGCTTTCATGGCGTTGACTTCAAGGTCTGTGCCCTTGGCATGTTCCCCGATGATCATCCCTTGATAGATCTTGGTTTGCGGCCCAATAAATAACGGACCCCGACCTTCAAGGTTGGCCAGCGCATAAGCCACAGCCGCCCCGTCCACCATGGAAATCAGCACCCCGTTGCGGCGTCCCGGAATTGGGCCGGCATAAGGGCCAAAGTGATGGAACGTGCGTGCCATAATACCGGTACCGCGGGTTTCTGTAAGAAATTCCCCATGATAACCGATTAACCCCCGTGCCGGAGCGTGGAAGGTCAGACGGGTTTTTCCGCCGCCGGAAGGGCGCATTTCGGTCATTTTCCCTTTACGGATAGACAGGCTTTCTACCACGATACCGGAAAATTCTTCATCCACATCAACCTGAACTTCTTCAAACGGTTCCAGTTTTTCCCCTGTTTCCGGGTCTTCCTGAATGAGAACACGCGGGCGTGAAATGCCCAGTTCGAACCCTTCACGGCGCATGGTTTCAATAATCACACCCAACTGAAGTTCACCACGTCCGGCGACTTCAAAACTATCGGCGTTTTCTGTTTCATTAACGGTAATGGCAACGTTACCTTCTGCTTCGGCAAAAAGGCGGTCACGGATCATACGTGAGGTGACTTTAGAGCCTTCCTGCCCGGCCAGAGGTGAATCATTCACAGAGAAAGTCATCGCCAGAGTCGGCGGATCAATCGGTTGTGCTTTTAACGGTTCCAGCAATTCAGGGGCACAAAGCGTATCGGCAACGTTGGCCTTGGTCAGACCCGCAACAGCCACAATGTCACCGGCGTGGGCTTCATCGACCGGAACCCGCTCCACACCACGGAAAGACAGCAACTTGGTGACACGCGCCTGCTCAATCACCTCACCTTCAGCCGTCATGGCTTTCAGGCTGGAATTCACTTTGAAAATCCCGGTTTGAACACGTCCGGTCAGGATACGCCCTAGAAACGGGTCGGATTCCAATGTAGTCGCCAACATGGAGAACGGTTTGTCCAATTCACAAACAGGCTCTTTTACATGTTCCAGAATAAGGTCAAACAGCGGTGTCAGGTTGGTCCGTTCCCCATCCGGGGTTTCAGCTGCCCAGCCGTCCTTACCGGAGGCAAACAGGGTGGGGAAATCCAGCTGTTCATCATTGGCATCCAATGCGGTGAACAAATCGAAACATTCATCCTGTACTTCGTAAGGGCGCGCGTCCGGGCGGTCTGCCTTGTTGACCACCACAATCGGTTTCAAACCCAGTTTCAGAGCTTTACCCGTCACGAATTTGGTTTGCGGCATCGGGCCTTCGGCGGCATCAACCAACAAAACAACCCCGTCCACCATAGACAGAATGCGTTCCACTTCCCCGCCGAAATCGGCGTGGCCGGGTGTATCGACAATATTGATTCGTACATCATTCCAGACAACGGACGTACATTTGGCAAGAATGGTGATGCCGCGTTCTTTTTCAATATCGCCACTGTCCATCACGCGCTCTTCGACACGCTGGTTTTCACGGAACTGGCCGCTTTGTTTAAGAAGTTCGTCCACCAGAGTTGTTTTGCCGTGGTCAACGTGTGCAATGATCGCGATGTTGCGCAATTCCATGAATTTCGTTCCGCATATATATAAGGAGGGGTAACAATTTTGGCGGACTATACGCTTAAATTCGAAAACAGCAATAAAAAACCCTCGTAAACCTGAGTGTTACGAGGGTTTTTCTTTAAACTGTCACGAAACAGATCACCCTTCCAGCGCTGCACCGGCCAGATCGGCCAGATCGGCTTCGGGCCGTGCACCGTAATGGCTGATCACTTCCGCCGCACAAACCGCACCAAGATGCGCGCAGGTGCCCATATCGAAATCGCGGGTATAACCAAACAGGAAACCGGCGGCAAAAGAATCCCCCGCCCCTGTGGTATCCACCACATGGTCCACCTTGTCGGCATCCACCACATGGACCTCATTTCCGGCAATGACGACTGAACCTTTCTCACCACGGGTCAAAACAGCCACCGCGCATTTGTCGCGTACACATTGCAGGGCAGCATCGAAATCATCCACTTCATACAGGGATTTGATTTCGTCTTCATTGGCAAACAGAATATCGACATGATGTTCCACCAGATCCTGAAAAGACTTGCGGTGACGGTCTACACAGAATGCATCGGACAGGCTGAGCGCGACCTGACGTTCCGCCTTATGTGCCGCCATGGAGGCTTTGAGGAAAGCTTCCTTGGCATGGTCCGGGTCCCAAAGATAGCCTTCCAGATAGGTCACGGCTCCGCGCGCAATATAGTCCGGGTCAATATCATCAGGTGTCAAATTCACACAGGCACCCAGAAACGTATTCATGGTGCGCTGGGCATCGTCGGTGACCAGAATAAGGCAGCGTGCCGTGCTCGGCCCCTGCGAAGCCATTTGCGATGCAAAGTCCACCCCGACAGCTTTGATATCATGAGCAAAGATTTTGCCCAGCGCATCATCGCGCACCTTGCCAATAAAGGCACCTTTGCCCCCAAGACTGGCCAAACAGGCGATGGTATTTGCGGCTGAACCACCGGAACATTCAACGCCGGGGCCCATCTCGTCATACAAACGATCCGCCTGAGCGGCGTCAATCAGGGTCATTGCCCCTTTGGACAAACCATGTTCAGCTAAAAATGTTTCGTTGGAATGGCTAAGGACATCCACAATGGCATTGCCAATACCAATAACGTCAAAATCCGGTGTCGACATAAAATACCTCTATTTCACAAATCTCTGATTTGCGCGTCAGTATAGTGCGCAAAATCAAGACAACAAGGATGAATCACGCATACCTGCTTCTTATTATGCAATAATTTTGATTTTTTTGTTGTATGTCATGGCGCCTGAAAGACCTTCGATATTATACTCAGAGTTCTATAAAGAGGTTGATAGGATTTCCAAACGTGACCCAAAGACCTTTATTCATGAAGAGTCTGCAAAAAGTCGGTGCGATTGCAGCGATTATCCTGTTTCTTATTCTCATTGGATGGGGGGCCGCCTATTTCAGCGGGAAATCGGCAACAACCACCGCCTACAAT
The DNA here is from genome assembly GCA_050297075.1 of Terasakiella sp. Lineage (GTDB taxonomy): Bacteria > Pseudomonadota > Alphaproteobacteria > Rhodospirillales > Terasakiellaceae > Terasakiella. The sequence continues at coordinate 146,808 of JBNKSC010000007.1, read as the reverse complement.
CAGCTTGAAGAACGCGTTGAACTCTATAAGAATTTTTTGCAACGCGAACTCGACCAGATTGAACTTGTCAGTGAAATTCTGGCCCAAAACCCGCTTATTCAAGATATCCTCACACATGAGGTTACCTCCTCCAAAATCGGCCAAGCCAACCTTTTGCTGCGCAATGCCAACCAGAAACTCAAAACAGATACCATCTACCTGATGGACCAAACCGGGCTGACCATTACCTCAAGCAATTTTGACAGGCCGGACAGTTTTATCGGTAAAAACTATGCCTTTCGCCCCTATTTCAAGGAGGCCCGCACCCAAGAGCAGGGCCGCTTTCTGGCTATCGGCATTACGTCACATAAGCTGGGATATTATGTGTCAAAAGCCGTTTATGATGACTTGCAAAATTTTCTCGGCGTTGTGGTCATTAAGATAGACCTCTACAAACTGCAACGCTTTACCAAAGACATTGAAGGGATCTTCTTTTTAACGGATCAACGCGGGATCATTTTCCTCAGTTCAGCAAAAGAACTTGAGCTAAAATCCCTCAAACCGCTTTCACGTGAAGACCGGCTGAGCATTACGCTCACCCGGCAATATCCGATCAATGCCATTGAAGAGCTCAAAACCAGCCATGAAAACAGTATGTACGATGGGATTCCGGTTCGCCGGATCGGAAATGAAAAATATTTCATCAATGTCCATAATCTGGAAAATCTGGGTTGGCAGGTCTGGTTGCTTTCTTCTGTCAGAGCTGTTGAAAATCAGGTGATCCTGAGTGGCATCATTGTTGTTCTGGTCGGTAGCGTGACCTTAATTTCTTTTTACCTGCTTTACAGGCGTAAAGAGGATGCCCGGCGTTTTCAAACCGTTGTGGATAACCTGCCCAGCGGAGTCACCTTGTTCGACAGCAATTTACAGATGTTGCTGTGTAACGAACTGGCGAAAAAACTTCTGGATTTTCCGAAATCCCTGTTTGAAAAGTCTCTTCCCAATCTGGAAGAACTGTTTCGTTTTAACGCCCATCGGGGGGAATATGGCCCCGGTGACCCGGATGAAATCACCCGTGACCTGATTTTACGCAATAAAAAGCGTGAAAACCATGTGGCTGAACGGATTCGCCCCGATGGTACAATTATCGAGATCCGTGGTATCTGGCTGAAAAACGGCCTGATCAGCACCTATACGGATATCACAGACCGTAAAAAAGCAGAAGCAGATGCCAAGCGCACAACGGCCTATCTTGAAACCTTGCTCCAAAATGTTGACCTTGGTGTCACCGTTATTGATGAAAACCTGAATATCATCTTCTGGAACAATGCTTTTTTCAACCTTCTGGACCTCCCGAAAAGGTTACAGAAACCGATCATGAAGTTTGAAGATATTCTGCGTTACAATGCCGTAAGGGGTGAATATGGCCCCGGTGACCCGGAACAACATGTCCAGATGCGCCTGCAAACGGCCTTGAAGTTTGAACCCCACCGTTTTGAACGCACCCGCCCGGATGGCAGGACCCTGCAAATTATCGGAAAACCCCTGAAAGTTGACGGTCAATCCTTCGGGTTTGTTTCCACTTATGTGGATATTACAGAACATAAGGAAATGGCTGAACGCCTGCGTGCCCTTGCCAATACGGATGATTTAACCGGTTTGAACAACAGACGCTATTTCACCAGCCTTTTATCACGCGAAATCAAGCGTTGTCAGCGCAATGGCAGTCCTCTCAGTCTCTTATTGTTTGATCTGGACCATTTCAAGCTGGTCAACGATACCCACGGGCATCATATTGGTGACCTTGCCTTAAAGGAATTTGCCAGAACCTGTCGTGCCCTATTGCGCGATATTGATGTTTTCGGCCGGATGGGCGGCGAGGAGTTTTGTATCTTCCTGCCCGAAACCGAATATGAAAATGCCTTTATTCTGGCTGAACGCCTGCGCAAAGCCGTAGAAAACATTGAATTGAAAAACGATGAGGGTCAACTTGTCCCCATCAGGGTCTCAATCGGTATTTCCAGCTATGACAGCATGATGGAAGACCGCATCGAAGACATGCTGCAACGCGCCGATAAAGCCCTTTATCGCGCTAAAAATTCAGGACGAAACCGGATTTGCTAAAGCGTAAGTAAACTTGCTTTGGTTTATAAGTTGACGCCCTAAGCCAGATATTGTGAACGGATGTCTTTGAGCAACCCTTCGGAAGCTTCTTCTACCAGGTCCAGCACATAATCAAAACCGGCCGGGCCACCATAATAAGGGTCTGGGACTTCAACCTCCGGGCTGTTCGGGTCAAAAGACAGAAACATATGCAAACGGTCTTCATATCCCGATGGGCAAATGGATTGCAGGTTCGCATAGTTGCTGCGGTCCATTGCCAGAACATAATCAAATTCCAGAAAATCTTTCGCCTTGGCCTGTCTGGCACGCAGGTCTGAAATATCATATCCCCGGCCCAAGGCAACTTCCTGTGCCCGACCGTCCGGAGAACTGCCCACATGCCAGCTTCCAGTACCGGCTGAATCAGTAATGATGTCCGCATCAAGGCCTTGACGGCGAACCAGTTCGCGAAAAACACCTTCTGCGGTGGGTGAACGACAGATATTGCCAAGACAGACGAATAAAACTTTAACCACGTGATGCTTTTCCCTGTTGCCGTTTTTTCTTACTATAGAAAGCAAACCACCACAGGGGCAACCATGAATATTCACCTTGACCAAGAAGGCACCATTGTCATTTTAACCGGTGCCGGTATCAGCCGGGAATCCGGGCTGGATACCTTTCGCTGTGCCGATGGCATCTGGTCCAAGGTTGATCTTGAAGATGTAGCAACCCCAAAAGCTTTTATGCGCAACCCGGAAATGGTTCAGGATTTTTACAATGCGCGGCGGCACCAACTTATCACAGAAAAGCCTCAACCCAACCCGGCCCATCTTGCACTTGCCAAACTGGAACGGGACTGGCCGGGCAGGGTCATCATCGTGACGCAGAATATTGATAACCTGCATGAGTTGGCCGGTTCAAAAAAGATCATTCACATGCATGGGGAATTGCTGAAAATCCGTTGTAACCATTGCGCTCTGTTAACCCGGTGGGAAAACGACCTGAAGGTTGAAACCGCCTGTCCCGATTGTGGCAAGGCGGGCGGTTTGCGCCCCCATGTGGTCTGGTTTGGTGAAATGCCCCTGCATATGGAAGAAATATATGACGCACTGGAAGATGCCGACCTGTTCATGTCCATCGGCACCAGCGGTAATGTCTATCCGGCAGCCGGGTTTGTGCAGGCTGTAAAGCAAATCGGCGGCTGTCATACGGTGGAATTGAACCTTGAGCCTTCCCAAGGTGCCAGCCAGTTTGCAGAAACCATCTATGGCCCGGCCAGTGAGGTCGTGCCGACCTATGTAGATGCGTTGTTGAAATAATATATGGAAAATTTGCTGTCACAAATCCGCGCCTGCCAGCTCTGCCGCGACCTGCCATTAGGGCCGCGTCCGGTCATCCGCGCACAGAAATCGGCCAAACTGCTGATCATCGGACAGGCACCGGGCACCAAGGTTCATGAAACAGGCATTCCGTGGAACGACCCCAGCGGCAACCGCTTGCGCGACTGGCTGAATTTGGAACGCGATGTTTTTTATGATGAGAACCAAATCGCCATCATGCCCATGGGGTTATGCTACCCCGGCCGACTGGAAAAAGGTGGGGACAAACCGCCACGCCCCGAATGTGCCCCGGCATGGCACAACAAAGTGAGGGAAGAACTCAAGCAGATTGAACTCACCTTGCTGGTCGGTTCTTACGCACAGAATTATTACCTGAAAGGGCGCCAATATAAAACCATGACCGAAACGGTCAAAAACTGGCGTGACTACCTGCAAGACGGCTTTTTGCCCTTGCCGCACCCGAGCTGGCGGGTGACCAATCTGATCCACAAAAACCCGTGGTTTGAGGCCGAACTGGTGCCACAATTGCGCAAAATCATTCACAATCTGTTAGGCTAACTTTCTTCCTCAGTCGGGATAATGTGCAGATGACCATATTTAACCCCGGTCTGGGAAATCAGATGGTCCGCCATATGGCGCACTTCGCCCACTGTGCCGTTCAAAACCGTGGCTTCCAGACAATTCTTCGCATCCACATGCAAATGCAAGGTGGCTTGCGGGATATCATGGTGGTGATGCTGGGCCTCCACCAAACGGCTGGAAAGGGTGCGTTCCTGATGGTTATACATATAAACCACACAGCCGACACAGGGTTGGGTGTCATCTTCTTTCAGACGTTCATCAGCCAGAAGCTGGCGGATGGCATCGCGGATTCCTTCCGAACGGTTGCGGTAGCCCTTTTTTTCCATATAGAGGTCAAAATCCGCCAACAGGTCATCGTCAATCGTGACCGAAATTCTTTCCATTGTTTCACCCTTGATCTTACAATCGTATGAAAGTATGATTTATTTTTTAAAAGTATTACTTTGCTTAAAGTCAATCATACAAGGGATTCTCTTATGAAACGAACGCTTTTTTCCCTCTTCAGTCTGATCATACTGACTGCCAGCCCAGCTTTTGCCCATACCGGAGCTACAGAAGTTTCAGGTTTTGTAGCAGGTTTTTCCCATCCTATCGGTGGACTTGACCACCTGCTGGCGATGGTAGCTGTCGGCATTCTGGCAACCCAGATGGGCGGAAAATCCCTGTGGATGCTGCCCTTGTCTTTCGTTGCTACAATGCTCATCGGCGGGATTATCGCCATGAGCGGTCTGGATTTACCATTGGTGGAAACCGGGATTGTCGGTTCCGTCATCATCTTCGGTGGCGTCATTGCATTGGGGCGTTCCTTGCCCGTTCCGGCAGCTTGCGCTTTAACCGGTCTGCTCGCCCTGTTTCACGGTCATGCCCATGGCAGCGAAATGCCGCTAAATGCAGGTGCTGCCGAATATGCCCTTGGCTTTATTGTCGCAACCTCTCTGCTGCACGCCATCGGTATTGGGGCAAGTATTGCTACGGTTAAAACCATCAACGAATTTGCCCCCCTTGGCCTGCGCCTCAGTGGCGGGGCTATTGCGGTGGCCGGTCTTTTGCTGATTCTGGTCTAAAGCCTGGCAGGACAACAGAAAAAGGGTGCTCACAGGCGCCCTTTTTTGTTTTAGGCAGATTGTTTCTTTGACTTTTTCGGCTGATAGCGGTGATAGTTTTCTTCGGAAATCGTATCCAGCAGCTTTTGCCTGATGGTGTCAATCTTGTTTTCCGAATTCACTTTCAAGCCAAACACATCCTTGACATAGAACACATCGACCGCACGTTCGCCAAAGGTGGCAATATGGGCGGAATTGATCTGCATGCCCAGCTCTGACAAGGTGCGTGTTACATCATACAGGAAACCCAAACGGTCCCGCCCGTTGACCTCAATGACCGTAAAGGCATTGGAAACCTTGTTATCAATCAACACCCGCGGCGGTACTTTAAAGACATCGCGGCGCGATTTCAGGGTATTTCGGGTGACTTTTTCCAGCTCATCAGCCGGATAAATTTCGCCTTTCAATGCCTTGTCAATCCGCATCGCCAGACGCTTGATTTTTTCATCCGAATCAAACGCTTCCCCGCTTTGATCCTGAACAGAGAATGTATCCAGCGCCATGCCATTGGCCAGCGTGGCGATTTTGGCATCCACAATCGAGCCGCTGGTCAAAGCCATCGCCCCGGCAATCATGGAAAACAGGCCCGGGTGATCCGCCGTATAAATGGAAATTTCACTGACATTGTTAAACGTGTCATGTTCCACATGAATATGAACAGGGCCATCTTCATCTTTTGCCCGTTTCACCAGCCGGGCATGACGCGTCTGAACATCGGTTTCAAAACTCAGCCAGTAAGCGGCATTGCCAAGGTCAATAAAGTCTTCCACATCCTGTGCATCCCAGTCACGCAAAGTCTCGCGCAAGGCCTGTTGTTTTTCTTCTGTGCGGGCCTGAACGCCACCGGCCGCAGCTTCTCCGCCCGTCAGTACTTCCAAAGCACGCAAATATAACACCCGCAAAAGGTTGCCCTTCCAGCCGTTCCAGACATCCGGTCCCACCGCGCGAATATCGCACACGGTTAAAACAAGCAGCAGACGCAAACGTTCCGGCGACTGGACGACATCACAGAATTTACGAATCAGGTTCGGGTCTTCCAGATCCCGTTTAAACGCCACATGGGACATGGCAAGGTGATGCCTGACCAACCAGGCCACCGTTTCCGTTTCTTCACGGTCCAACCCCAGACGCGGACACAGTTTATTGGCAACTTCGGCCCCCAACTCGCTATGGTCGCCACCGCGCCCTTTGGCAATATCATGCAGCATCACCGCTACATAAAGGGCACGCCGGGAAATCACGGCATTAATCGCTTCACAACTGACCGGCAGTTCATCCTTGCTTTGCCCGCTTTCAATGCTGTTCAATTCACCGATTGCCTTGATGGTATGTTCATCCACCGTATAGGTATGATACATGTCATACTGCATCTGCGCGGTTACACGGGCAAAATCCGGAATGAATTTCCCCAGTAAACCGGCTTCCCCCATCAGGCGCAAAATCCGTTGCGGTTGTTTGACAGAGGTCAGCATATCCATAAACATGGCATTGGCTTCAGGTTTTTTGCGCATTTTCCCATCAACCAGATGCAAGTTTGCACGCACCTGTTTCAGCGCATAGGGGTGAATATCCAGTTCATGTTCCTGTGCCACCGCAAACAGTTTAAACATCAACAACGGCTCTTTAACAAACGCCTCTTCATCCTCAACCTTCAAACGGCCGCCATCAACCACAAAACCTTCCACATTGCGTTTGAAAAAATTGCTCAGCAAAGAAAAGCGTTGTTGCTGTTTTTTATGTTGTTCTTCCAGAACAGCACAGAGGTTGCGCGTCAAATCCCCAACGGTTTTCGCCGTCAGGTAATAGTGTTTCATGAAACGTTCCACACCACGTGCATTGCCCCGGTCCTTATAACCCAATTTTTCCGCCAGCAAATGCTGAACGTCAAATGTCAGATTTTCCTGTGGGCGCTTGGTCAGAAAATGCAGGGCACAGCGTACCGTGAAAAGGAAATTAACGGCCTTTTTGAATTCCTGGGCATCATCTTCGGTAATAACGCCCAGTGTTGCCAGCTCGCGCCAACGTTCCACCCCGTAAATATATTTACCAATCCAGAACAGGGTTTGCAGGTCACGCAAGCCCCCTTTCCCCTCTTTCAGGTTTGGTTCCACCACATAACGGGTATCGCCCATACGTTGGTGACGTTCATCGCGTTCCTCCAGCTTGGCATCAACAAACTGTCGACCTGATGTGGCTACAATTTTGTCCTGAAAACGTTTCTGAAATTCATCAAAAAGCTCTTCATTTCCCCAAAGATAACGCCCATCCAGCAAGGCTGTCTGGATGGTCAAATCTTCCTTCGCCATTTTCAGACATTCATCAATGGAACGGGTGGAATGCCCCACTTTCAGGCCTAAATCCCAAAGCAGATAAAGCATATATTCCACAGCTTGTTCCACTTTGGGCGTTTGTTTATAAGGTAGAAGAAACAGCAAATCGATATCGGACTGGGGGGCCATTTCCGCGCGGCCATATCCACCCACGGCGGCCACACAAAACTGTTCGGCCTTGGTTGGGGTATGAATGGGATAAACGTATTTGGTGGTAAAATCGTAAAGCGTGCGGATCAACTGATCAATCAGGAAGGCGTAATTGTGGAAGGTCACAATGCCATTGGCTTTTTTATTTTCAAAACGAGCCTGAATTTCTTCGCGGCCATGGCTCAAGGCATTTTTGAAGAGCTTGAGCACATCCTTTTGCATTTTGGTGGAATAGCCGGACCATTCCGCCATTTCCTTGAGTTCAAGCCACAGGGCCTTGCGATCAATAATTTCGCGTTGTTTAACTATTTTTCCCATTTTTTCCGGATCTATTTTTCTTTTCTATCAGGGCGCAACATAGAATTGGCGGCCAAACCAGCGCCAACGTCCGTCCCCGGCGGGCAGGGTGCAGTTTAGGCGGGTTCTGCCAACAGGCAAAGCTTTTTCCATGCGCACTTCGACGCGCCTGTCCCAAAGTTTTTCCACCCGAACTTTGCCTTCGTGGGAAGTAAAACAGGCCAGCGGGTCCAGACTTCCCACCTTTTCATCAACTGTGAAACCGATCATGGGCGGGTTGCGCTTGCCAATCATCATATCTTGCGGCACCAGATCCTGCACATGCAGGGATCTGGTCTGCGTCACCATCTCAAAACGCTTGATATCCCCATAGGTTTCGTTCAGGGCAAAACGTGGCAAATAATAAAGGTCATCCTCAAGGCCCAAGGCCCCGCTATGCTGGCCAAAAGCCGCCTTCATACCAAAACCGCGCACAACAGAAACCGCTTTCAGACTGGCTTCCCCAAAGGGATAGGCAAAAATATCCGGCCGATAACCGAGCTTTTCTTCCAGACGTTCAAGCGAACGTGCCATTTCATCACCAATGCGCGCCTGTGAAGCTGCTGCCATATGTAAATGGCTTGCCGTATGTGCCCCAATGGTCACCAGCGGGTCAGCCGCCATTTCCTTGACCTGTTCCCAGTTCATATGCCCGGCATATCCCCGGTCGATCGGGTCTGTAGACAAAAAGAGGGTAAAGGGCACACCGGCTTTTTTAAATCTGGGGTATGCCTCTTTATAAATACTGGCGTAACCGTCATCTATGGTAATGGCGACGGTTTTGGGCAGCAATGGTTCTTTTTTGCGCAGTTTTTCCACCAAATCAGGCAGGGCCATAACCGTATAGCCACCTTTTTTCAATGCCTGTAAATGAGCTTCAAACTGTTCAAGCGTGACACTGGTTGACGGATAATCACTTTCACCAAAACGGTGATACATCACCACACTGGCAGATGCGGACATTTTTTCCCGAGCCATAGCAACATTTGCAATGAAGATAACCAAGGTCAGCACAACAGCTGCCACCAGCCGATGCGTCCAGGAATGAGCGGATTTCATGTTAAAACCATTCTTGTCAGCAGACAGTCCTAAACGCCCAATATCACAAGAAGTACCCAAAAGAGCAAGGACTTATTCAGATACTAACCATAGGGAAAGTAAAATCAATTGGTCTCAACAGGACTGTCTTGCACAGCTTGACAAATCTCACAACGGCTCAGGGAATTACTGGGCAAAAGGGCAAAAAAGCTGCCGCTTTCCTTCATCTTGCCAGCACGTTTCGCCGCTTCTTCCCCAAAGCCCCAGAAAACATCACCGCGCACCACGCCCTTGATCGCCCCGCCGGTATCTTGCGCCACCACCAGACGGGCAATGGGTGCAGAACTGATCGGGTCTGTAAAACTGTAAAGGAAAAGCGGAATACCAAGCGGCATAAAACGTTTATCCACGGCCAAAGAACGCCCCGGTGTCAAAACAACCCCCTGTGCACCAATCGGTCCGTCATCATTCAATTCCCGAAAGAAAATGAAAGAACTGTTCTGGCGCATCAATTCCTGCCCCTTGTTGGGGTGTGCAGCCAACCATTCCCGAATGGCCTGCATGGACATTTTTTCACGGGCAATTTCACCCTGTTCAATCAGGATACGCCCGATTGACGTATAATCATGGCCGTTATGGCCGTCATAGCCCACGCGCATGGTTGAACCGTCTGCAAACAACACCCGGCCAGAGCCCTGAATATGCAGGAAAAAGGCATCGACCGGGTCATCCACCCAGACAAGTTCCAGATTTTTGCCGCGCAGTTTTCCCTTCTCAATTTCCTCACGCGTGGCATAAGGCACCAGCTGGCCGTTTTTAATTTTTCCGGCAAGACGTTTGCCGCGCCAATCCTGCTTGAACCGGCCCAGCCCCACCAGCACCAGATCATCCGGGCGCTTATAAAGCGGCGTCTGATAACTGCCGCCACGAGAGCGTGCACCATGTAACCCGGCTTCGTAATAACCGGTAAACAAACCGCTGGCTGCGCGTTCTTTTTTCAAATCCGAAACCAGATAGGGTTGAAAAAAGGATTCATAGAAACTGCGGGCTTTTTCACTGTCTCCATCAGGCAGAGCATAGGCTTCAGCACAGATGGGTTGCCAATCCCCGGCAGCCCCGCCAATTCCGTTGGGGCCGATCAAATGCTCTGGTGACATACGGGCAAATGTTTCACAGGAACGGCGCAGGGCAGGCAGGCTTTCCGCTATTTTATCGTTTTCCCAGCCGGGCAGGGCCGCAAAAGAGACCGGTAACAAGACCGGTTCAAATGTGTTGGCCTTTTCTTCTTCGGGTGCAATGACATCGGTTTTAACAGCAGAGGTTGGCGCAGCACAGGCTGTACAAAAGGCAACCAACCCCAGTACACCGACCTGTTTCAGCCATTTTGTCCCCACCCGCATCATTGTTTTCGCACTATTCCGTTTCTGTCGCTTTAAGAAACCAGTTCGGACTTTGTGACTGAATATCACGTTCAAAGGTCCAGATATCGGTAATGGTGTCGATATAGTTGCTGTCACCATCCACCACTTCACCATTCGCATCCGTTGTGACATTGACCTGTTCACTGACAATACGCACTGTGACTTCTGCATTCTGATTTTCCAGTGCCGCATCAACAATTTCAATGGAATTGACACCCACAAGTGTTGTTTCCAGTGTTTCACCAGCCGCAGTGCGAGCATCAAGGGCGGCTGCGAAATTTTGATAGACTTCTGCGGTCAACAGATTTTTCAGCGTTTCGCGGTCATCTTCGGCAAAAGCACTCAGAATCATTTCAAATGCTGTGCGCGCACCTTCGGCGAAGCCATGCTGATCAAAATTCGGATCAGCCGACATAATATCAGCCAGTGCACGCTGTACCGGACCAACCGGTTCAATTTCATTGACTTCTTCATGAGCCGGTGCCGGTTCGGGTTCATACTGGCTGCCAGGGAGATGGATCACGTTATCATCGTTATTTGTGTCATCATACTGGTCGCGCGGGTCATCATCAAAGCGGTCACGGTGGTTGCGGTTGTCTTCGTTGCCGTCACGGCTACCCAGCACATTGCGTAGTCGAAGAAAAATAAAGACGGCAATCAATGCCAGCAAAATGAGATCGAAATTAGCCATAATCTGCTTTCGTACCGGTTATGTTTTACAACTAGTGTAGCTTGCGCATAAGCTGTTGTAAAACTAGATAATCTGAAATCACCAAAAGGGCAAGGTCTCCAGCCAAGGCAAAGATAACATGGGTTTTATTGTTTTACTTCTCTTTATCGCCATTCCCATTGTGGAAATTTCCGTCTTTATTCAGGTCGGCGATATCATCGGACTATGGCCGACACTTGCCATTGTCATCCTCACCGCGATGGCGGGCACAGCCCTTTTGCGCCAACAGGGTTTCAGTACCCTGATGCGTGCCCAGACAAGCATGAATGAAGGTCGCATGCCGACAGCAGAACTGTTTGACGGCGCCTGTCTGCTGTTTGCAGGCGCCTTGCTTCTGACACCGGGCTTTGTAACCGATGGGTTTGGTTTGCTTTTATTCTTTCCGCCCTTTCGTAATTTTTTGCGCCATCAGGCCAAAAAAATGGTGAAAAATTCCGCCAATATCCACATCGTCGGGGAAAATGCCCCTCATTCCCAACCCCATCCGCAACAAAAAGAATCCACCATCATTGATGCGGATTTCGAAGAGGTTGACCCTAATCCGGACAGCCCCTGGTCGGACAAAAAGGATTGAGTTGAGTTCCCCCGTAAAACTGTGCTACCACCATTTTAATTCTTTAAACATCTCATCGGAAATACAGGAGTAGGCGCAATGGCCGACCAGAACGAACAAGCATCTGAAAACCAAGGACAAGAAGTACCTGCATTGCAGATTCACGGCCAGTACATCAAGGACTTGTCCTTTGAAGTGCCGAACTCTCCGGGCATTTACGGCAAAATGATGCAGGAACAACCCGATGTTTCCGTGAATGTGGATGTAGATGCCCATAAACTGACCGATACACAATTTGAAGTAATTGTTAAAATCCGCGCAGACTGCAAGGTTCAGGAAGAAGTCGCCTTCATCTGTGAACTGGCTTATGGCGGCATTTTTGAAATCAATGTCCCGGCTGAACATCTTGAACCCATGCTGCTGATCGAATGCCCACGCATGCTGTTCCCGTTTGCCCGTGAAATTCTGGCCAGCACAACACGTAACGGTTCCTTCCCTCCGATGATGCTGAATCCGGTGGATTTTGCCGGTATGTATCGCGCCCGTCTGGAAGCCGTTGCCGCCCAAAAAGAAGCTGAAGGCGAAACCAAGCAATAAGCTTTTTTAGGCAAATTGTTTATCAAAAGCGGTGTCTTTATCAAGATGCCGCTTTTTTATTGAAGGTCGCTGACTTTAAAACTCCCAGGCGCTATCCCCTTCAAATATTGTTCAAAAGCATAATGATAGGCTTTCTCAAGGTCGCGTGTGTAAAGCGCTGTATCAAAAAGGGCACAATGTTCACGCCGATCTGCCACTTTCTGTTTCAATGCAGCCAGCTCTTGTGGATGCGTGACATAATATAGAATCTTCTTTTCATAATCGGCATTATTGTCTGTAACCAGTTCCTCCAGACCCGCAGCTTTAAGAATACTGGCTGCGACACGTGCTGAAAATTGCGCTCCTGCTTTGGTAATCAGGGGCAACCCCGCCCAAAGTGCATCACTTGCTGTGGTATGGGCATTATAAAAAAATGTATCAATAAATAAATCAGCCAACTGGTGACGGGCCAAATGCTGTTCTGGGGAAACCCGTTTGGCAAAAATAATTCTTTCAGAAGAAACACCCTGTTTTTCGGCTTCACTTTTAAGATTTTTGCGAACCCCTTCGTGACAGTCGAGCAACCAGAGAACCGTCTTTTCCGTCTGGCGCAAGATACGCATCCAAATGCTGAATTCTTCCTGATTGATTTTATAGTTATTGTTGAAACAACATAAAACAACACTCTCCTCAGGTAATCCGGCATCCGCCTTTGTCATGTTAAGAGTCGGGATCATCCTGCTGTCATCATTGGGCTGATAACAATTCGGCAGATAGATGATTTTCTCGCTATAAAATTCCTGATAGCGCTCAGGGATCAAAACTTCGTCACCCACAATGTAATCTATAAAATCCGCCCCCATTGTCCCCGGGTATCCCAGATAATTAATCTGGATCGGCGCCAAGCGCCGGGCAAAAGCACCACATTGCATTTTGCCCGTATAGCCGTTCATATCAACAGCAATATGGATATCTTTCTGGCGAACAAGGCGGAGCAATTCTTCTTCGGATAGAGCTGTAACATCGATAAATTCATCAACACTATTTTCAGCACGAAGGCGCATTTTATCCTTTCCAGCAGGACCATTATAAAAAGCTGTAATGGTGAATTTGTTACGATCATGATGTTCAAAAACACCTGCAACCAGATGCATAACCGGATGGTTGTTCAAATCGGAGGAAAAATATCCGATGTTAAGTTTTTGCGGAAACACTTCAGGGCATGGCCCCAGCGCAATCGTTTGTCTGGTTGCTCTTTTATTTGCAAAATGGCGGGCGCGTTTTAACTGACGTAAAGGATTATCTTCACGACTCATCATCATGAACATATCAACCGTATCGCCTTCAATACCGACTTTATCTGCCAGATGCGCAAAATCTTCCTGAGACGACCAGTCACACATATGTGCCTGTTGATGCAATTTACAGGCAAAGGCCTCAAGTAAATTTGGGTTATAGTGCAAGGCCTTATTATACCAATAAACCGCTTTTTCCGGCTGTTTCTGTATTCTGAAAACATGGCCCATATTGTTATAGGCTTCTGCCAGATCCGGTTTTAATTCAATGGCGCGCTGATAATTTCTAATCGCTTCGTTCAGTTTATTTTGCTTTTGTTGCGCCAGACCCAGATTGCAATAGCCTTCGGCAAAATCATTTTTCAACTCAACCGTTTTGGCAAAATGTTTTTCTGCTTCGCCATAATGACCAAGTCCCAGATTTGCCGCCCCCATCAGATTGGGCAGAAATACCATACCCGGATAATCGGTTGATAAAACAGTCGCTTCTTCAACGACCTTTTCCAGTTTCCCCTGCCCATAGAGGGTCAACAAGCGGGTCATTTCCTCTTCGCTGAGTTTTTTTTGCATTCTTTTTTAATCCACCAAAGCTTTGGCACGGTGTTTTTTATCACCGCTCCAGTCTTCAATCGGTGTCGGGGCAAGCGATGTTGAAATCAGGTGTGTGCCCTGATTTTCCCCTTTAAGAAAAACTTCACCCGCCTGATTTTTTACCAGAACGCCGCCGCCGCTCCAATGGGCGACACTCATCTGCCCATCAATCTCACCTACAAAGAATTTGGTTCCACGAATGCCGATGGTCGCTTGTTTGGTGTGAATGTTCAGCCCATTCTCTGCGGTTTTTGCAATCTGGCCGGAAACACCATCCATGGCGCCATTTAGAAGTTCGACCACCAGATTGTCATTACCCTGACCAAAGGTGTAATCGGAAATCACAAAAGAGGTGCGTGCCCCCAGTTTAAAACGACCTTCATCCAGCATAATGATTTCAAGGCGGGAGTCTGCCCCGGTTGACAGAATATCGCCGATCAAAACCGTATCTCCAACTTTCAAGGGCCGCACATTGGCATCCTGCACAGCCAAAGCTGAGCCTTTGATCTGGCTAACCTTACCGGCAATTTGTTCCTCATTTTGTGTCGCTGCCTGAACAGCAACAACGACCAAAAGAGACAATGCAAAAAATACTGTAAGAAAGCGTTTCATTCACTGTTTCCTTCTTCGCGTAACCAAATAGGATTTTTGATTTTTTCAATAAAGGCTGTATGAGCTGCCAATTCTTCTTCGCTGGGTAGGTGAGGGCGCGGTTCACGAAATTTTCGTTCCTTATGGATAATCCCACCATCTTCATTCAAGTTTTTTTCCAGAACAAGACCCGGCTGACGACCACCAATCAGTTCCAGATAGACTTCGGCCAACAGTTCACTATCCAGCAGGGCGCCGTGTTTTTCCCGGTTGGAGTTATCCACGCCGTAGCGACGACACAAGGCATCCAGATTGGCGGGTGAGCCGGGGAATTTTTTGCGCGCCATAATCAGGGTATCAACCACATTATTTCCCATTTCAGGGAATTTATGCTGGTTGAGCTCCCAGTTTAAAAAAGGAACGTCAAAGCCCGCATTGTGGATCACCAACGTACCGTCACCGATAAAATCAAGAAATTCCTGTGCGACCTCTTTAAACAACGGGAAATCACGCAAAAATTCTTCAGACAGACCATGCACCCGAAACGCCCCTTCGGGCATATCACGTTCGGGGTTGATATATTGATGGTAGGTCCGCCCGCTCGGCATATGATTGACCAGTTCCACACAACCGATTTCAACAAGGCGATGGCCCTGTTTATATTCAAAGCCTGTTGTTTCCGTATCCAGTACGATTTCGCGCATGATCACCCCTTGATATTTTGAATGATCTTTTTAACCTGATTTCTGGCCGTACGAAAGCCCGCACCTGTAAAAATGATAAAATCAGCACGACGTCTTTTTTCAGTATCCGGCATTTGTTTTTGCAAAATAGCGTCGAATTTTTGCGCTGTCATACCCGCACGTGCCATGACACGTTTTCTTTGCAAAAACCCCGAAGCGCTGACAACACAAATCCCATCACACCTTTTTTCACCACGCGTTTCAAACAGCAAAGGAATATCCAGCACCACCAGTTTCCTACCCTGTAAACGACAGCGCCTAAGAAATTTCTTTTCTTCCTCATAAACCAATGGATGAAGAATACGTTCCAGCTTCTTTAAAGCTTTTGCATCCCCAAAGACCTGTGCCCCCAATTTCTGGCGATCAACCGCACCGCTTTCATTCAGAGAACCGGGGAAAGCCCGTTCAATTTTCCCGGTTGCCTTTCCTGTTGGCGACATAAGCATATGAACCGTGGCATCGGCATCGTGAACGCAGATCCCATAGGAACGAAACAAATCCGCCGTGGCTGATTTCCCCATCCCGATGGAGCCTGTTAAACCTAAAACATACATAAAATAAAACCCTTTTAAGCTTTATAACTAAAAATGGTTCTAAAAAAACTCAAGAACTATAATTAACGCCAACTCGGGATAAGAAAAGCATTGTCATGCTGGCGTAGGCCAGCATCCACAATGTTTAAGACAGTGAGTTGTGGACACTGGCCTGCGCCAGTGTGACAAAATCTTTATCTGCCTTAAGGTTTGGATAAGGAAATATGAGAAATCAACATGTTAGATAATGATTATATAGAACTTGAGTTAATCAAGGTGTGAAAGGCTTTGAAATTACGCCTTTTCCTAAAATAAGACTCTCATCTTCATTCAAGGCCAAAACCGTCCATTTATATGTATGTGTCATTGGTGGACACGGACCAACATAAGATATTGCACCTTCTGGAATATTCCCATTACCTGTATAAACTATCGTACTTCCACCATGTGGATAACCAGGTGCTTGAAGGTCTGTCATATGAAAACTCAGTTTTTTTGTATCACCCGGGATATTGGTAACCTTAAAAGCAGGAGAAATTTTTGTGCACGTCTTGGTATTTTCCCAAGAAAAGTCCAATCCCAGTTCAACTGCATTTTCGGCCATTTTAGTCGTTTGACAGGCTGCTAACAAGGAAGTAGCCAATAGACTCAATACCGAGTATTTCAAAAAAAATTTCATCGCGCTTTACCCTTAAATGTATAATATTATTATGATACATCCCTAATTATACATTTCAAGATAATAGAAACTGTCTCAAACCTTCATCCACCGCCGGGTCCACGCCGTACCAGGCATAAAAGCCGGGGCGGGCCTGATGGAGAAGCATGCCAAGGCCATCCACATAACGACAGCCATGCACTTTTGCCTTTTCCAGCAAGTTGGTCATCAACGGGGTATAAACGATGTCGTTCACCAAAGCGGTTTTCGGCATATCAAAAATATCAATTTCCAACAAAGGTTGGCCCTGCATGCCCAGTGTTGTGGTATTGGTCAATAAATTACAATCAGCCAGTGCTGCTTCGCGTTCTTTCCAGTCCACCAATGTGATGGGGGCATCCAGTTCTTCTGCCAGTTTTTCGGCGCGATCGTGCGTTCTGTTGGTCAGGCGAATTTCCGGTGCACCGGCTTCAGCCAAAGCCACGATAATAGCACGCGCAGCCCCGCCGGAACCCAGAACAACAGCCGGTCCATCTTTGGCCTGCCAGTCCGGTGCGCCTTGAACAAGATTCTCATAAAACCCGTATCCATCCGTATTATCGGCAAAGATGGAACCATCTTCTTTAAACACCAACGTATTGGAAGCCCCGATATTGCGCGCACGTTCACTGGCTTCATCGGCAATTTCCAATGCTTTTTCTTTATGAGGCACAGTGACATTACAGCCACGAAAGCCCGCTGCCTGCATGCCATGAACCGCTTTGGCAAAATCATCCGGATGCACCGCCATGGGGATATAGGCCCCATCTATACCATATTTTTCCAGCCAGTAGCCATGCAGGCGCGGTGATTTGGAATGTTCCACCGGCCAACCCATCACCCCGGCAATTAGAGCCTTCCCCGATAACATCATAACGTTTGCCTTTTTTTATTATCTAACATGATGATTCTTCTATCTTCTTATTTTAAGACTAAAAGCAGATAAATATTTTGTCACACTGGCGCAGGCCAGTGTCCATAAGTCGCTGTCTTAAACGCTGTGGATGCTGGCCTGCGCCAGCATGACGATATTTCCCTATGCCTCATTAAAAATCACTTACCTTTGAACAATGCCCTGATCTCGCAAAAAAGCAAGAAGACTAAGCAAGGGCAACCCCAGAATGGTAAAATAGTCGCCTTCAATCCTGCTAAAAAGCTGCACACCCAGACTTTCCAGACGATAGCCGCCCACCGTGGTCAATACATCGTCCCCAATTTTTTCAAGATAGTCATCTATAAATGCATCGCTGAAAAGGCGCATTTCCAGCTCGGCTGATTGACAGTGTGACCAGATGATTTTTCCATCTTTCACCACACTCACCGCACTATGCAAATGATGGATGCGCCCGCGTAAAGCTTGCAGTTGCTCTTTAGCCTGCATGAGGGAAACCGGTTTGTCATAACAACGACCTTCACATTCCATCATCTGATCTGCACCAATGACAAAAGAGTCAGGATATTGTTGCGAGACGACCCCGGCTTTAGCCCAAGCCAGTTTCAAGGCGGTTTCCACCACATCCAGCCCTTGCGCCTTGATCTCGGATTCATCCAAATCAGCCGGGCAGGTTTGAATATCCAGTCCGGCCCCACGCAGTAAATCTGTACGTGATTTTGAAGCTGAAGCCAGAATGAGTTTTCTATTCATCCCAGTCATCATCCTCAAAAGCCTGATCGCGTTTCATTTTCAGGTTCATCACAGCCGTTGCAGTTTCTTCAATAGACTTGCGCGTTACATCAATCAGCGGCCAGCTGTTTTTCATGCAGAGACGGCGGGCATATTGCACTTCTTCACCTACCGTATCGAGGTCCACATAATCCGTATGAGCGGTTTCCTTTAACATGCTGAGCCGATTTTTGCGGATTTGTACCAGACGGCGCGGATCTTTTGTCAGCCCCACAATCAAACAACCGCTAAAACGCGGATCATCCAGATTGGTCGGCAGCGAGCATTGCGGCACGATGGGAATATTGGCAACCTTTAATCCCTTGTTGGCAAGATACATACTGGTCGGTGTTTTCGATGTCCGCGATACCCCGAGCAAAACAATATCGGCCTTATAAATTTCATGGGTGGTTTGGCCATCATCATGGGCAAGGGCAAAATGCATGGCCTCAATGCGGTCAAAATATTGCTGATCCATTTCATGTTGCAGGCCGGGTTTTAATTTGGCTTCGGCATGGAAATGTTCCTTGAAAGCCACCATCAACGGGTCCAGCACAGAAACACAGGGCACACCTAATGTTTCACACCCTTTTTCAAGCTGGGTGCGCAAGCCCCTGTCCACCATGGTAAAGATCACCGGGCCGGGATGGTTCTTGATGCCATTAAGAATTTTTGAAACCTGCCCGGAGGTTCTGACAAGGGTCCAGACATTTTCACAAACGGTGATGTTTTCAAACTGGGCCACACAGGCCCGGGCCATGGTTTCGATGGTTTCACCGGTGGAATCGGAAACCAGATGGATATGGTAGTTGTTCATAAGTCTGTACAAATTGGGGATAAGTTGTTCATTTAATCACAGCCCCCATTTTGTTCCCTGCTCTTACATTTTTTCACGGACAGATATTCATCCTCTGGATAAGTCTTTGTACTGTGCCTTGGTATGGGGACAAAAGTTTTTTTTATAATTTTATCCCCGTTATCCACATTTTTCACAGTACAACGGGCGACTCGCCAATTTTTTTCAGGCGACTCCTGAAATGAATAATCATCTTCCACAAGGCCGACTCCAATCAGCCATATTTTCGACAGAAACGGCCCTTACATGAGGACAAGTTGTGGACAAAATTTGATCCCCGTTATCCACAGGGCCAACATCAAAAACAAACTAAAGAAAATAACCTTTACACTTGTTATTGAACTGTGAATAACTCAGTCAAATTCCAAATTTTCAAAAGGGAAGGCACATTCTATGGCGTCATCAGACAAACTCTTTCTGCGCGCACTTAAAGGCGAAACAACCAAGCGCCCACCCATCTGGTTGATGCGCCAGGCTGGACGCTACCTGCCCGAATATATGGAAACCCGGGCAAAATCCAAAAACTTCCTCAATTTCTGTTATTCGCCAGATCTCGCCACAGAAGTCACCTTACAACCCCTTCGCCGTTACGGGTTGGATGCTGCCATTCTTTTTGCCGACATTCTCACAATTCCGGATGCTCTGGGCCAAAAGGTTGAATTTATAAAAGGTGAAGGCCCAAAACTTGAACCCATCCGCGATATGGACGGGCTTTCCAAACTGAGCCTTGAGGGGATTCATGACCATCTTGCCCCTGTCTATGAAACTGTCTCCAGGTTAAGTCAGGGTATTCCAGAAACTACCTCGCTTATCGGTTTTGCAGGTGCCCCCTGGACAAATGCAACTTATATGGTTGAAGGCCAAGGGTCTAAAAATTATGAAACCATTCGTCTAATTGCTTATCAGGACCCTGATTTTTTTCAGGAACTGATTAATCTTTTGGTCGAATCAACAACCGAATATCTTTCCAAACAAATTGAAGCCGGTGCAGAAGCTGTACAGTTGTTTGACAGCTGGGCAGGGGTTTTACCCGAAGAACAGTTTGATCGCTGGGTGATTGATCCAAACCGTGAAATTACTTCACGTCTGAAAGATGCCTACCCGGATATTCCGGTCATCGGGTTCCCGCGTGGTGCCGGTGTGCTTTATAAAAAATTCATTGTTGAAACCGGCGTGGATGGGGTCAGCATTGACCAAACGGTTCCCTTAAGTTGGGCGGCGGAAGAACTTCAACCTTTGTGTTGTATTCAGGGTAATCTTGACAACTTATGTGTTGTTGCCGGTGGGGCACAAATGGAAGCTCAGGTTCAGCATATTCTGGAAACCATGAGTAATGGGCCCTTTATTTTCAACCTTGGACACGGGATTGTTCCCCAAACCCCACCTGAAAATGTTGCCCGCGTTGTTGAAATGGTTCAAAATTTCAATAAAACGGCCATATAATTAAAGTGTTTTTTAAACGGGAAAGGCTGATATGAAACTTGCAATTGTTCTTTTCAACCTTGGCGGACCGGATAGCCCGGCCGCGATTGAGCCTTTCCTGTTTAATCTGTTTAATGACAAGGCCATTATCGGAGTCCCTCAACCCCTTCGCTGGATGTTGGCGCGTTTTATTTCGACGCGTCGGGCACCTGTTGCAGCAGAAATTTATAACCACTTGGGGGGAAAATCTCCCTTGCTGGAGCTCACACAAAAACAGGCCGATGCGCTTACGCAATCTGTCAGTCAGGCAATGGGAGAAAATGTAGAGGTCGAAACCTTTCTCTCCATGCGCTATTGGGACCCGATGAGTGATGAATGTGCCCAAAAGGTTAAGGAATTTAACCCGGATCACATCGTTTTATTACCCCTTTACCCGCAGTTTTCGACCACAACATCTGAATCTTCCCTTAAAGACTGGAAAAGAGCGGCTAAAAAGGCAGGTTTAAAGGCAAAAACGAGTATAATTTGTTGTTATCCTGTTAATCAGGGCTTTGTCAGTGCAATTGTTGATAAATTAATCCCGCAAATTGAATATATGAAATCCATTGGTAAACCCCGGATTTTATTTTCTGCCCATGGATTACCAAAGAAGATTATCGATAAAGGCGACCCATACCAATATCAGGTGGAACAGACAGCTCTAAGCGTTGTGGAAAAGCTTGCGATAGATAATCTTGACTGGTGGGTCTGTTATCAAAGCCGGGTTGGACCCATGGAATGGATAGGACCCAGCACAGATGAAGAAATCATTCGGGCGGGAAAAGAAAAAGTCCCTGTTATTGTTGTGCCGATTGCTTTTGTTTCCGAACATTCCGAAACATTGGTAGAGCTGGATATCGAATATAAGGATATGGCGAAAAAGCAGGGTGTTCCGGCTTACCAGCGTACACCGACAGTAGGCACTCATCCGCATTTCATTGAGGGGTTGCGCGACCTTGTGATTACTCATATTGCCCATAGTGATGGCCCAAAACCGGAAGGCATGGTCCGCATATGCCCACACAAACACAGCCGTTGTATTTGCAAAGGATAAAGAATGTTTGAAGACAGTTATCTCTGGTTTAAGGCGCTGCATGTCATTTCTGTCATCGCCTGGATGGCCGGGCTTTTTTATTTGCCGCGTCTTTATGTGTATCACACGCAGGCAAAAGCAGGATCAGAACTGTCTGAAACACTTAAAATTATGGAACGGCGCCTGTTGCGCGCCATCATGCATCCGGCCATGGTGGCATCGGTAATTTTTGGGATCTTGTTGCTTTTTGAAATTGATGCCTGGAAAGATATCTGGTTGCATATCAAACTGACCTGTGTAGCCGGTTTGATTGTGTTTCATTTAATGCTGGCTAAATATCGACTGGATTTTGCTAAAGATCAGAATAAAAAGTCGGAAAAATTCTATCGGATGATCAACGAAGTCCCGACCCTTTTAATGATGATTCTGGTCATTATGGTGATTGTGAAACCTTTTTAATCCAGGAAAACATGATCGTACTGGCGAAGACCTTATTTTCCGGCTTCCTTTTGCATTTCGTTATAACGCCGGATAATCCCGGCGCAATCACTGACCTCAACTTCCTTGATTTCTTCAGGCAGGTTTTTATCACTCCAGATACCGCTGGCAACATAGATGGTGGTAAAATATTCCAGCTTTGTTTTTAGTGATTTTTTAATGGCCTCGCGAATGCCTTCATCCATTCCTTCGCTGGTCACATTGCCTCTGCGATCCGTTTCGGGTGGATTGTTGAACAAATAGGTATTGATGCCATCGCGAATTCTTTCAATTCGTGTACAGGCCCGATGGCCTAAAGCAAATTTACGTGGTTCAGCATATACCGTCAGGCGGGCATTATAGTGTTTGGTTGTCAGGTAGATTTGAAAGTTGCCTAAAAGAATAGCGTCTTTCATACCGGCAATATTTTGCTTTCTGCTGCTGTCACTGCCGCTATAGCGGGTATCTATTTCAGGGTCTTTGAGATTATTTTTATGACCATCTCCCTGAAAGTTTCCCTTATCACCATCGCTTTTTTGATCAGAGTTGTCAGCATTTGTTTCAAGCCCTTTGCCAGCAGCTTTTAAACGACTGAAATTTGCTGCGTGGCTATCAGAACCGACGATAAGAAGAAAAGAGAAAAGCAAGGTAGAAAGGAGGGCTGTCTTTGTAAACATAGGATTAGTGCTCTTGATCATCATCACACAAAACGGTTCGATCTTATCTAAGCAGATAGGTGGGGGGGATGGCAACAGAAGATATGATGTCATCCGGCTTGACATTCGTTCGCTTTCTACGTTACATCTTAGGTCGAAAGCGGGCGATTAAAGCACCGTGAACCAACATCCTTCCTAAAACCGACTTTTGTTTTCAGCCTCGAATTTTACTGCTGGAAAATCGGATATATCAAATTAAATCAATAATTTAGATGATTTCGAAGTGCTCGATTTCTCTATACATCACACCATCTTCTCTCCTCACATAATAGATGTAGATCTCTAATGAATCTTCAGGAACTCAAAGAAAAATCCCCCGCAGACCTTCTGGCTTATGCCGAGGAACTGGAAATTGAAAATGCCGGCAATATGCGCAAACAGGAACTGATGTTTGCCATTTTGAAGCAATTGGCCGAAAACGATGTCACCATTTATGGTGGTGGCGTTCTGGAAGTCTTGCAAGACGGTTTCGGTTTTCTGCGTTCACCGGAAGCCAACTATCTGCCGGGTCCCGACGATATTTATGTCAGCCCCAATCAGGTGCGCAAGTTTTCGCTGCGAACCGGTGATACGGTAGAAGGCCAAATCCGTGCACCGAAAGATGGGGAACGTTATTTTGCCTTGTTAAAAGTGGAAAACATCAATTTCGAAGATGCTTCCAAAGCCCGCCATCGGGTGCATTTCGACAACCTGACACCGCTCTATCCCAATGAGCGTTTGAAAATGGAAATCGAAAATCCGGAAGCAAAAGACATGACACCGCGTGTTATTGACCTTGTTTCCCCCATCGGGAAAGGCCAGCGGGCCTTGCTGGTGGCGCCGCCGCGTACCGGTAAAACGGTCATGCTGCAAAACATTGCCCATTCTATCGCGGAAAACCATCCGGAATGCTATCTCATCGTTCTCTTGATTGATGAACGCCCGGAAGAGGTGACGGACATGGACCGTTCGGTCAAAGGGGAAGTGATTTCTTCCACCTTTGATGAACCGGCGGCGCGTCACGTACAGGTTGCCGAAATGGTGATTTCCAAAGCCAAGCGCTTGGTCGAACATAAAAAGGATGTGGTCATCCTGCTGGATTCCATCACCCGACTGGCGCGGGCCTATAACACCTGTGTGCCTTCAAGTGGTAAGGTGTTGACCGGGGGTGTGGATGCCAATGCCCTGCAACGCCCGAAACGTTTCTTCGGTGCAGCACGTAATATTGAAGAGGGTGGTTCCCTGACCATCATTTCAACTGCCTTGATTGATACCGGCTCACGCATGGATGAAGTGATCTTTGAGGAATTCAAAGGCACAGGTAACTCCGAAATTGTTATGGACCGTAAACTGGCCGACAAACGGACCTTCCCGGCGATTGATATCACCAAATCCGGCACCCGTAAGGAAGACCTGCTGGTCCAAAAAGACACGCTTTCCAAAATGTGGGTCTTGCGTCGTATTCTGGACCCGATGGGGACAGCAGACGGGATGGAATTCCTGCTGGGTAAGCTGAAATATTCCAAAAACAACGACGATTTCTTTGAGTCCATGAACTCACGTTAATCGTATCTGAGCCGTTTTTTCCTTTTATCGTCATACTGGCGCAGGCCAGTATCCAGAAATATGGACTCTGGCCTACGCCAGAGTGACAAATGGAGGAAAAAACGGCTTTTCTTATTTTGAGAGCTGATATGACTGCCGTATCCTACGTCATTACCGTTTTCAACAAGGAAGAATATCTTCCCGAAGTCATCCGTTCCCTTGAAGCGCAAGTCGGGGTGGAGGAACGCGAATATATTTTTGTTGATGATGGTTCCAGTGATCGTTCCATTTCTGTGATTCAGGAATGCACCAAAGACCTGTCGGCCAAAACGGTGATTATCGAACAGGAAAACCTTGGCGCTTCCTGGGGGACAAACGCCGGGGTTGCTGCGGCGTCCCATGACTGGATCAAACTGTGTGACGGGGATGATCTGCTCACGCCTCATTCCAGTATCTGGTTAATTGAGGCCTGTGAAAAACTGGGGGTGAATCATGCCTGGGGGCAATCGGCCTATTTTGAATGGCAAGGCGATGAAGACCCTTTAACACGTCCAGCCCCAAAACCGGATATGGAAGTGATGGAAGACGGCTTGAAGTTTTTCATCCGCAATAATCCGGCCAATTCCACCTGTATGCTGTTCAAAAAAAGCTATTATGAAAAAATAGGTGGCTGTGACGCACGTCTGGTTTCACCGGACCAGATGCTGTTTTTCCGTCTTTTTGCCCATGGGAAAGGGGCACGGGTACATGGCGATGTTGGCCTGTTACCCCATGCTGCCCCGGATCGTCTATCAGCCCAAAAGGGGCGTTCACGCTATGAATCGGTTTTGGCGATGTATTATATCATCAAGGAAAAACCGGTTCTTTTAACGAATGATCATATTGATTATGCCTACAAGCGTGCTCTGTCGCGCGCAGAACGTTTTCATCGGAAAGTCTATGGGGGTTTGTTGAACCGTTTTGTCTGGTCCCATATCCGCAGTAAAATCTGGCCGCATGCCGATAAAGTGCAGGCGATTAAAAATTGTCTGGCTGCTTTTACACCGGATGGCAAAGTGGAACGTTCTCAGGATTGGAAGCCCGGTGCGGGTAAAAAGGGAAAAGTTCCCGCCGACTTTTAATAAAAAATGCCCCGTTGAATTCGGGGCATTTTGTTATTTCGGATATCTGTTTTACTGGCCGAAAACGGTTTTCAAAATTTCAGTTGTACGCTTGGCCGGGTTTTCCCGAATGGCGGCTTCTTCCTGTGCCAGATAATGAAAAATCCCGTTGATGGCCAGCTGGCTGGTATGTTCTACCAGATCGGCTTTAACATCCGGTACAAAAGGCATTTTTTGATATTGACCCATCAAGGAATCATAAGCCTGTAAGGCGCCTACATCCTTGAGGCTGTCCTGTGCAATAGGGCGGATCATGCCAAGCAGATTATCTGAAGATGTCTTTTTAAAATATTGTGTGGCGGCATCTTTTGGGCCGTTGTAAATGGCTTGGGCATCTTTCAGCGATATTTCGGTAATGGCTTTCCAGATAATATCTTTGGCCTGTGGTGCTGCTTTTTCCGCTGCTCTGTTCAAGCGAAGTTCCACATCATCGGCTAAAGAAGACAGGCCGAATTTTTTAAGAAGGGATTGAACCTGTTGCAGTTCAGCAGGCAGGGGAATGTGAATTTGTGAATCTTTATTATAGCCATCCACAGCACCGATTTGGGAAACAACCCTTTCTGTACCGACTTTAAGGGCCTCCTGTAATCCTTGAACAATTTGGCTCGTGCTCAAAGAGCTTGTTGACCCGGAGGAATTGGTGGGCGAAATATTGTCCTCTACCGTCTTTTTCAGGGTGTTCAGTAAATCAAGTGCTGAAGCCTGTTGAATGACGAGGAAAGAAAAAAGGATGGCATATATAAAAAGACGCATGATGGTTCCTGTTTCACGTGAAACATATTGTTTCCAAATAGGCCTCTAATCAGAAGCCCGAAAGAAGCTTATCTTACGGTCAAACTATAGTGATATGAAAGTGAGAAAATCATGAGACGTACAATTGATCAGATTGTCTCCCCTCTGGCTGTGAGTGATGGGGCAGGGGTCAAAATAAAACGTGTCATTGGCACGCCATCGCTGGACCATTTTGACCCGTTTTTGATGCTGGATTTTTTTGGCTCTGAAGACGGGGCTGATTACATTGCCGGTTTTCCCGACCATCCCCATCGTGGTTTTGAAACGGTGACCTATATGTTGAACGGTAAAATGCGTCACCGTGACCATGCCGGTAATGAAGGATTGCTGGAAAGTGGTGGGGCACAATGGATGACCGCCGGGCGGGGCATTATTCATTCGGAAATGCCGGAACAGACCGATGGCTTGATGAACGGTTTTCAGCTTTGGGTGAATTTGCCCGCAAAACATAAAATGATGGCCCCGCGCTATCAGGATCTTTCGCCAAACGATATTGCACAAACAACATTGGAAAATGGCACTGTGATCAAACTGGTGGCCGGGGACTTATTTGGTTTGCAAGGCCCGGTTCGCGATATTGTCACCAAACCGCTGTTTGTTGATGTTGATGTGAAGGCTGATCAGGAAGTTGAAATTCCTCTTGCACGCGGACAGTCTGCCTTTTTGTTTGTTTTTGAAGGCAGTATTCATCTGGATGGTGAAATTATTACGACCAATCATCTGGTTACATTGGAAGATGGCGATGAATTGGCGCTTAAAGCCGGGGCTGAAGGCGGGCGTTTTATTGTTGTTTCTGCCGATCCGATCAATGAACCGATTGCACGCTATGGCCCCTTTGTGATGAATACACGCGAAGAAATTCAGCAGGCGTTTGATGATTATCGCATGGGTCGGTTTTAATTAAAAAAAGAGAGCCTCCAGTTCAATACAAGAGGCTCTCTTTTTGTCATACTGGCGCAGGCCAGTATCCATGGATGCTGGATCAGGTCCAGCATGATATGGTTCTGATCAAGGCAGGATCACGGTTGATCCGGTGGTTTTACGGCTTTCCAGATCAATATGGGCTTGTGCTATATCCTTGAGGTCATATTTCTGATTGATATGGATTTTAACCGCTCCGGATTTCACCACATCAAACAGGTCATTTGCCGCCCACAGCAGGTCTTTACGTGTGGCTGTATAATGAGCCAGACTTGGCCGGGTGACGAAAAGGGAACCTTTTTGCGCCAAAAGACCCGGTGCAAAGGGCGGGACCGGGCCGGTGGCATTGCCATATGTGACCATAATGCCAAGGGGGCGCAGGCAATTAAGGGACCCTTCAAAGGTAGCCGCCCCGATGGAATCATAAACAACCGGCACACCTTCGCCGTTGGTAATTTCACGCACCCGGTCAGTAAAGTTTTCTTCACGATATAGAATGGGATAATCACAGCCCTGGGATTTTGCCAGTTCTGCTTTTTCAGGGGAACCGACGGTCCCGATGACGGTTGTGCCCAAAGATTTTGCCCATTGGGTGGCGATGGAGCCGACCCCCCCGGCTGCGGCATGGAAAAGAATGGTGTCATCAGGCCCACATTTATAAATCCGGCGCAGAAGGTAATGGGCGGTCATGCCCTTCAACATCATGGCGGCAGCGGTTTCATATTCAATTTCATCGGGCAGGGGAATAACCACTTTTTCATCAAAATTACCCAGTTCTGTATAACAGCCCAGGGCCATGGAAAGACAGACACGTTGCCCAACCTTGATTTCGCTGACATCCGGGCCAATCGCCTCAACCACGCCTGCGCCTTCCTTGCCGATGACCTGAGGCAGGTTGCTTAAGGGGTACAGGCCGCTGCGCACATAGCAATCAATGAAATTCAGGCCAATGGCCTTGAAGCGGATTTGAACCTGTGAACCGCTCGGGGCGGCAACATCAATATCGTCATAGGACAGGACTTCCGGTCCACCGGTTTGATGAATACGAATGGCTTTGGTCATAAAAAGGAATCTCCCATAGGTAAGGATATATGTTTTAAGAGGGGCTGGCGCACCCTAAGCTCTGGATTTAAGGACAGCTTCTTCCAGACGCAAGAGCTGTTGTTTTGTTTCTACACCATCACCGCCTGAGTATCCGGTCAATTTGCCGGAAGCACCCATAACGCGGTGACAGGGGATAATAACGGGGATGGGGTTTCGTCCACAGGCGCCACCGACAGCGCGGGGGCTGCTGCCAATTTCCTTGGCAATATCGCCGTAGGTTTTGGTTTGGCCAAAAGGAATTTCACACATTTTTTGCCAGACCTTTTGTTGGTGTGGGGTGCCGTGCGGATTAAGCGGCAGGTCGAATTTGGTTAATTGGGCACTGAAATAAGCTGAAAGCTGAGCCTTGGCTTCTTTTAATAAAGGCGTTTCTGTTCCGCCGGGGACTTGGCCCCATTCCACCACGATGATTTTTTCTTCTTCTTCAAACAGGCTAAGCGTCCCGATGGGGGTCATAATGGAGGTACAATAAAATTCCACGTGATGATCTCTTTAATAATAGATGGGCAATTTTTCATATCGCAGACGAAAACAAGAAGCCGATTTCAACTGCAAACGGAGTTAATTGGATAAAGTTTTATCGGCTTTCAAATCAAGTTTATCGCGTTGATCCTTACAGAGGCAAGTGATTGAGAATATCTTTCAGTTCTTCCGCTGAATTGACGGGTGGGGTGCAGCTACCAAGTTGGCAAACGTAGGCGGTTGGCTTCCCCTCTTTCAAGCTTTTGCCTTGTAAGGCCTGTGGGGCATGGAGCAGGGGAGAATTATCTCCTAGTAGAATTTTTCTAAAAGGGGAAGGGTAGTTTGAAGTCATTGAAATTAATGATTTTTTATCAGAATTTTGTGGATCTCCTAAAATAGCAATGGTTTCCATCTTTTCAAAATTGATCACTGCACTACAAAGTGCCGGTTTTGAAAAAATCTCATTGGGATGCCCGTTGCCAAAGGTCTGAATCAGTTTTTCAAAGCGGGTTTTATATTTTTCATCCCCACTGAGATGATAGAGTTCACACAGAACATGGGCCATCAACCCGTTACCAGACGGGGTGGCGTTATCATGAACGGGTTTGGGCCGGGTTTCAACACCATGCACCGTCTGTGTGCTGGATTGAGTATAGCCGCCCTGTTCTTTATCCCAAAAAGCCTGTTCGATATGATCTGCCCAGTTTTGGCTTTGATCAAAATAGGCGGTCTCTCCAGTGACTTCATAAAGGGCAAGAGAGGCAAGGCAGAGGTTTGCATAATCTTCCAGAAAAGCCGGGGCACCCAATTGGCCGTTACAAAAACTGTGGTGAAGAACATCACCTTTTAAACAGAGGTGGAGCAAATGTTGGTAAACCTGTTTGGCGGTTTCAATCCAGTCCGCTCGTTCAAAAACAAGACCGGCGTCACACAGCGCCTTGATCATCATCGCGTTCCAGTCCATCAGGATTTTATCATCGCGTTGCGGGCGAATGCGTTTGGCACGTTCTTTTAACAAAAGGGTACGTTGTTCGCGCAGCTTGTCTTCTTCAGCTTGTGTGGAAAATTCCGTCACACGGCGCAGGATATTTTTCCCTTCCCAATTGCCCCCGGACGTCACGTCGAAAGCCTGTTTGAACGAGGCTGAGCCATTCCCCAATAGTTGATCAATTTCTTCTTCCTGCCAGACGTAGAATTTACCTTCCTCACCTTCGCTGTCTGCATCCAAAGCTGCGGCAAAGGCGAAATCATTTGCATCCCCAATGGTCATTTCGCGCAAGGCCCAGTCGATGCTTTCTTCCACACTGCGCTTGAACAGGGTCAGCGGATGTTTGCGCCAGACCATGGTGAGCAGGGAAATGAGCAGGCCATTGTCATAGAGCATTTTTTCAAAATGCGGGGCCAGCCATTCTTCATCGGTGGAATAACGCGCAAAACCTCCGCCGAGGTGATCATAAATACCGCCGCGACACATTTTTTCCAGCGTAAGCAGGGTCAGTTCCTGCAAGTGCGTGTCCTGCTGGCACCAGCTTGCCCGCCAGAGAAAATCAAACAAAACAGGTTGCGGGAATTTCGGAGCACCGCGCAAGCCACCATAGGTACTATCGATATTTTGATGGATATAAGTCACCGCCTGTTTGATGCGATCCAGCGTGAGGGAGCCATCTCCGTTGGGCAGGCTGTCTTCATCCAGAGCCTTTTTAATGGCATCCACATTGTTGAGCACATCGTCCTTTTTATGATGGAAGATGTTAGAAATAGTATGCAGCACATCCACAAAAGCCGGTCTTCCGTAAGCGCCCTGTTTGGGGAAATAGGTGCCGCCCCAAAAGGGTTGACCAGATGGAGTGAGGAACATGGTCAAGGGCCAGCCACCTTGTTGGCCGATGATGCTGAGTGCCTTTTGATAAAGGGCATCCACATCTGGGTGTTCTTCACGGTCCACCTTGATGTTGATGTAGTGTTCATTCATCACATCGGCGGTTTGCGGGTCTTCAAAGGATTCATGGGCCATGACATGGCACCAGTGACAGGCGGCATATCCGATGGACAGTAAAATCGGTTTATCCTGTTTTGCGGCTTCTTCAAACGCCTCATCGCCCCAGGCATACCAGTGAACCGGATTGTCCTGATGTTGAAGGAGGTAAGGACTTGTCTGTTGGGAAAGCTGGTTTTGGGCCATGAATCTGCTCTTTTTCAGGTGGGGGGTCTCTCCCAGACTTCAGGCTTTTGATAAAAATAACAACCACTTTTTCTTTGGGGGATGGACCTTTGGACAAAAGCTTGTCATTTTAAGAGGCAAATATCGCCCCCTAGATGGACTGGATGCAGGATGAAGATCACCATCAATATTGATTGTACACCGGAAGAAGCCCGTACCTTTATGGGGCTGCCCGATGTCAAGCCCATGCAGGAAATGATGATGAAAGAAGTCGAAGAACGCATGAAGGCAAATCTTAATGCCATGGACCCGGAAACCCTGTTTAAAACATGGTTGCCCGCCGGCATCTCCAATATGGAGCAATTGCAAAAAATGTTCTGGTCCCAATTTGGCAGCGCGACCTCTTCTTCAAGTAAAGAATAGATTTCTTCCATGGATGATCAAACAATTTATGCGCTTGCCAGCGGGGCAGGGCGTTGTGGTGTGGCTGTGGTGCGTCTTTCCGGGCCCCATGCCTTGCCGGTTTTACAAAAGTTAAGCGGGCGCGATCAGCTCAAGGCGCGTTATGCCCATCGTGTGCAACTGATGGACCCGGCTGATGACGAAGCCATTGATGACGGATTGGCGCTTTTCTTTCCCGGGCCGAACAGTTTTACCGGTGAAGACGTGGTGGAGTTCCAAATCCACGGCGGTCGGGCGGTGGTGCAAAGCCTGCTGGATGTTCTGGCCGCACAGGATGGTTTGCGTCTGGCAGAACCGGGGGAATTTACCCGGCGTGCTTTTGAAAATGACAAGATGGATTTAACAGCCGCCGAAGGGCTGGCGGATCTGATCCATTCTGAAACCCGGGCACAGGCACGGCAGGCTTTACGCCAGATGGAAGGGGCGTTGGGCACATTATATAATGACTGGGCGGATCGCATTCTTCACATCCTTGCCCATTTCGAAGCGGTGATTGATTTTCCTGATGAAGACCTGCCGGAAGAAGTCGAAGCCGGGGCACGGGCCAAGGTGGCAGCCTTGCAGCAGGAAATAGAGGATCATCTTAAAGATGGTCATCGTGGGGAATTGCTGCGTGACGGGGTGCGTTTGGCTATTGTAGGCCCCCCCAATGCGGGCAAGTCCAGTTTGTTGAATCATTTAGCCAAACGCGAAGTGGCGATTGTGTCCGACATTGCAGGGACTACACGCGATATTATTGAAAGCCATCTTGATATTGGCGGCTATCCGGTGGTGGTGTCCGATACAGCCGGGATTCGCCATAGTGAAGATGTAATCGAGATTGAAGGCATTCGCCGTGCGCAGGACCGCGCGCAATCCTCAGACCTGAAGGTTGTGATGTTTGATAGTGCAAACTGGCCGCATCTGGATGAAAAGACTCTTGACCTGATTGATGAAGACGCTCTGGTTGTTTTGAATAAAATCGATAAAGTGGCGGCACCGGATGTTAAAGAAGTGCGGGGGCAGAGGCCGATTTTTATGTCGGCAAAATCCAAAGAGGGATTAAGCGAGTTTTTCAAAAGATTGGAAGAAGAGGTTACAACCCGCTGTATGATGACAGGCGCCCCGGCTTTGACCCGTGCGCGTCACCGCGAAGCTTTGGAAGATTGTGTTGAAGCTTTGGTCCGCTTTGCCCAAATCGATCTGCCCGAACTGGCAGCAGAAGACTTGCGCATGGGAACGCGTGCTTTAGGCCGGATCACGGGGCGAATCGATGTGGAAGATGTTCTGGATGTGGTTTTTAGTGATTTCTGCATCGGGAAATAGAGTGTTTCACGTGAAACAATGAACGCATTTTTTGCATTTAAGATGAATTAAAAAGTCTCAACCCTATCTCCCCTCAGGTTATAAACCGGCTTATCCCCTTTTTTATCCACAAGGTGAATTTTTAACAATATTCCAAATTGACTTCATACAGGGGCATACATACATTGCCCCCTATGAAGACATATGACGTTATTGTGATTGGTGGCGGGCATGCAGGCTGCGAAGCAGCGGCGGCAAGTGCGCGGATGGGGGCAAAGACCCTTCTTCTCACACAAAGATTGGATGGAATTGGGGAAATGTCGTGCAATCCGGCCATTGGCGGATTGGCGAAAGGTCACCTTGTGCGTGAAGTGGACGCACTTGATGGTGTGATGGGTCGCGCCATTGATGAAGGCGGCATCCAGTTTCGCATGCTCAATCAGTCCAAGGGTCCGGCCGTGCGTGGACCACGGGCACAGGCAGATCGTAAACTTTATAAAGCAGCCATGCAGGCCTTGATGTCTTCACAGGAAAATCTTGAGCTCTTGGAAGGCACTGCCGAAGACCTGATAATGTCATCGGATGATATGCGCGTTTGTGGCGTGGTCACCGGGGCAGGGGAAAAGCTTCAGGCCGGTTCGGTGATTTTGACAACCGGCACTTTTCTGAATGGGTTGATCCATATTGGTAAGGAAACATGGTCTGCCGGGCGCATGGGCGATGAACCCTCTATTGGATTGGCGGATACTTTATCCCGATTAAAATTCAATCTGGGTCGTCTCAAGACAGGCACACCGGCACGTCTGGATGGCAAGACCATTGACTGGGATTCCCTGCAACGTCAGGACGGCGATACACCGCCGCAGCCGTTTTCGTTTTTGACCGATAAAATCACCACACCACAAATTCCGTGCTACATCACCCGCACAACGCAAGAAACCCATGAGGTCATTCGTTCCAATATGGATCAGGCCCCGGTTTATTCCGGTCAGATTGCGGGACAGGGGCCGCGTTATTGTCCGTCTATTGAAGATAAAGTGGTGCGTTTTGCTGAAAAGACCAGCCACCAGATTTTTTTGGAACCAGAAGGTCTGGATACGGACAGTGTCTATCCCAACGGGATTTCTACCTCTTTGCCTCGCGATATCCAGATGGCGTTCATGCGTACCATTCCGGGGCTTGAAAAAGTTGAGGCCCTGAAACCGGCCTACGCCATTGAATATGACTTTGTTGATCCGCGCGAACTTTATGAGACTTTTGAAACCCGCAAAGTTTCAAACCTTTATTTTGCCGGTCAGATCAACGGCACCACAGGCTATGAAGAAGCCGCTGCACAAGGTTTGATGGCCGGGGTTAATGCGGCCTTGAAAGCTTCCGGTTCTGAACAGAAATTTATTTTTGACCGGGCCACGGCCTATATCGGTGTGCTGGCGGATGATCTGGTGACCAAGGGCACAAACGAGCCTTATCGTATGTTTACATCGCGTGCTGAGTATCGTTTGATTCTGCGTGCCGATAATGCAGACCAACGTCTGACCCGTTTGGGTATGGAAATCGGTTGTGTTTCCGCCAAGCGGGCAGGGGTGTTTGAGGCCAAGGAAAAAGCGATACTCGAAGCTAAAGCCCGTATGCAGGAACTCAATGCCACACCGCAGGAACTGGCAAAGTATGACATTAAAGTGAATCTGGATGGTCAACGCCGTTCAGCCATGGCTTTGCTGTCTTATCCTCATGTGACGCTGGATCGGGTGAAAGAAATTTGGCCCGAGCTGAATGACATTACTGGTGCGGTGGCAGAACAGGTGGAAATTGAAGGGCGTTATGCAGGGTATCTGGAACGTCAGGAAGCTGATATCCGGGCTTTTCGCCGTGATGAATCTTTGTCTCTTCCTGCCGATCTGGATTATATGACTATTGAGGGGTTATCGGCTGAGGTACGTTCCAAACTGGAAGAACATAAACCCTCAACATTGGGGGCTGCGGCACGTATTTCCGGCATTACCCCGGCGGCGCTGACAGCTTTACTAAGTTACGTTAAACGCAATAGATCAAACAAAGTCGCTTAAGATTATTTTTTTATTCTTGTTTCACGTGAAACAAGGAGACTTGGGGTGTTTTTTTCGGTATCATACCGATAAATAGATCAGGAACAGGAAAAAATGGCATTAGCTGCGCAACAAGATCAATGGGATGCTCTCAATGTTTCACGTGAAACATTGGACCGTTTGCAAGCTTATGCGGAGTTGCTGGTGAAATGGCAGGCAAAAATCAATCTGGTTAGCAAGACAACTCTGGATGACCTCTGGGTACGCCATTTCCTTGATTCTGCACAAATCTATCCTTATCTGCCGAAAAACTGTCAAACCCTTGTTGATATCGGTTGCGGGGCAGGGTTCCCAGGGCTGGTTCTGGCAATTATGGGCGTAGCGGATGTTCATCTAGTTGATTCTGACATGCGCAAAATGGCGTTTGTGCGCGAAGCGGCCCGGGTGACAGAAACCAACGTTACCATCCATAACTGCCGGATTGACGATATCAAGGAAACGCAATTTGCCGATGTGGTGACCTCACGTGCATTGGCGAATCTGGATAAATTATTGGGTTTTGCCCAGCAGTTATGCAAGCCACAAGGAAGCTGCATTTTTTTAAAGGGTAGAAAAACCGAAGAAGAAATTTCTGAAGCCCGAAAGAACTGGGATTTTGATTGTGACTTAAAGGGGAGCCTTTCCGACCCGCAAGGGCAGGTACTTATCATCGAAAGGATGACACAGACATGACGCAAAACGCAGGAACACGCATTATTGCGATTGCCAACCAGAAGGGCGGGGTGGGTAAAACCACGACCACCATCAATCTGGCAACGGCCTTGGCTGCCGTTGGTAAAAAGACATTGGTGCTGGACTTGGACCCGCAAGGCAATGCCAGCACAGGCCTTGGGATTGAACATCATCAACGCACGCGTAATGCTTATCATGTTTTGATGGGGGATATTGAACTGGATGGGGCGATCCAGAAAAGCACAATCCCCAATTTGTCGGTTATTCCCAGCGGGTCTGACCTTGCCGCCGCGGAAATTGAGATTCCGGAACTGGATCGCCCGCAATATTGCTTGAAAGAAGCCATTGGCGAGATCAGTGGCTTTGATTATGTATTGATTGACTGCCCGCCTGCACTGGGCATGTTGACCATCAATGCACTGGTTTCTTCCCATGCGGTGATGGTGCCGCTGCAATGCGAATTTTTTGCCTTGGAAGGGATTACCGCACTGGTTAAAACCATCGAACGGGTGAAGAAAAACTTCAATAACACGCTGGATATTCAAGGCATTGTTTTGACCATGTTCGATAAGCGCAATAATTTGAGCGATATGGTTGCCAATGATGTGCGTGATTTCTTTGGGGAAAAGGTTTATGAAACCGTTATTCCCCGAAACGTGCGGGTTTCCGAAGCACCGTCTCATGGAAAACCGGTTTTGCTTTATGATCATACATGTGCCGGTTCGAAAGCTTATCTGCACCTTGCCAGTGAAGTCTTAAAACGTGAAAACAGGAGTGCCGCTTAAAAATGGCTAAAGAAAAAAGAAAACGCGGATTGGGGCGCGGCCTGTCTGCCTTGTTAGGGGAAGAAACCGCCAGTATTGTGGAAGAGCAATCACTTGATGGTGTTGGAAATACAGCCGGAAAAGAAGCGGGAACCAGTGCCGAGATCGTGACGTTAAACACAGGTAATCAGAAAACCGTTTCCATTACCCAGTTGGTGCCGGGGAAATATCAGCCGCGCCATACCTTTGAAGAAGAAGCCATTGAAGGTTTGGCCGATTCCATCAAGGAAAAAGGTATTTTGCAGCCGATTCTGGTACGCCCTCATCCGGCCAACAGCAATGAATTTGAAATCATCGCCGGGGAACGGCGTTGGCAGGCAGCACAACGTGCACAATTGCATGAAGTGCCGGTTATCATTAAGGAAATGGATGACCGAGATGCAGCCGAAATTGCTTTGGTGGAAAACCTGCAACGCCAGGACCTTTCCCCATTGGAAGAAGCTGAAGGTTATAACCGTTTGATGGCAGAATTCAGCCATACACAGGAAGCTTTATCGAAAGCGTTGGGTAAAAGCCGTTCTCATGTGGCGAATATGATGCGTCTTTTGGGTTTGCCGGAAGATGTGAAAACCTATTTGGAAGATGGCTTGCTTTCCACAGGTCATGCACGCGCTTTGCTGAATTGTGAAGAACCGGCTGAAATTGCCAAGCAGATCATTAAAAAAGGCCTGAATGTGCGCCAAACTGAAGCTTTGGTGAAAACGGCTGGTGTCCAGTCCCGCCCCAAGGCGAAGAAGGAAAAAGACACAGATACGCTGGCGTTGGAGCGTGACCTGACCGGTTTGTTGGGTGTGAAAGTGGATATTAAGGCAGCCAAAAAGGGTGGGGCCTTAACTCTGCATTATACAACACTGGAGCAATTGGATGATCTTCTTCATCGTTTGAGCCATGGCCATCATGGAAGATCAGATCAAGGTCAATCTGATGACCTAGACCCTGTCAGTTTAATGGATGTGGAAGAAGAGTTGGAAAAACTCTCATAAATCCAAAGATAAAAAGATTTATTTAAATGATGGAAAAGAGAGGCTCATGAAAATGAACCTCTCTTTTTTTACCTTTTATATCAATCACGGGAGATGAAAGAGATAGAAAGGTTAAAATGTCAGGCGGAGTTTTTCTTCGGCAACAGGCTGTCCCCATTGTTCGGCAATGAGGCTTTCTTCCAGAACAAAACCTGATTTACGATATAGCTGGCCCGCAGGTTCCAGACCGGCCAGTGTCCAGAGATAAATGGAAGGGTAGTTTTTATGTCGGGCAAAATTCATTGCGCTTTGCAACAGCCTTTTGCCATGTCCCTGTCCTTTGACATCGGGGTCCAGAACAAACCATCTGATGTGGGCCCCATCTTCAAAGGCATGGGAGCCATCCAGTGTAATGGAGCCGAAAAAATTTTCACCATCACTTAAGGACCAGATGCAGGAAGTCTCAGGATCATAGCTTTCCAGAAAATCACATAGCTGACGG
Organism: Terasakiella sp.; assembly: GCA_050297075.1. Taxonomy (GTDB): domain Bacteria; phylum Pseudomonadota; class Alphaproteobacteria; order Rhodospirillales; family Terasakiellaceae; genus Terasakiella. Next base: position 108,973 of record JBNKSC010000007.1, on the reverse strand, counting down.
GCGACCTTGCTTTCAAAAAATTGCCCGAAATTCCATTTTTCCTGATAGAGGCGACCATGCCATCCGGAAACCCAGCCAATGAGTCCATTTTGATAGCCGGTTTTTATAAATAGATCCTGTTGAGGCAACATTTTTCATATCCTGCAAAAAAGCAATTAATAAATGATTTAAATGTAGATTATCATGCAAAAATATGACAATAAATAAGGAATATTGCAATTACGGAATGCAAATATGCAGAACTGGGATGATTTACGCTTTTTTCTATCGGTCGCGCGCAGTGGTAGCTTCGCTGCGGCTTCTGAGCGCTTGTCTGTGAACGGCTCAACAGTCGGTCGGCGCATTGACCAGTTGGAAGAAAATCTCAAATGCAAGCTTTTTGACCGTCATCGTTACGGCATGAACCTGACTCCGCAAGGCAGGGCTTTGCTGAATCATGCGGTGAAGATGGAAGAATCGACTCTTGCGATGGAACAAGTGGTCAAGGGATCGGACGAAGCTCTGGATGGTCGGGTGAAAATATCGGTGACTGATGGTGTGGGCTCCTTCTGGCTGACACCGAATTTGATCCATTTTCAAAAACAGTTTCCCAAAATTGCAATAGATGTGGTCAATGAAAATCATTTTGTTGATCTGGCGAATAGAGAAGCCGATATCGCCATTCGTCTGAGAGAACCGACAGAAAATGGTTTAAAGATTCAAAAAGTCGGGGTGATTCGCTTTCATGTTTTTGCTTCGCCAAAATATATTGATGATTATGGCGTGCCGCTAAGCTGGGCGGATCTGGCCGGGCATCGGCTGGTTGATTATCTGGGCTATCAGGAAAGCAAAGCTCTGTCTTTATGGCAGGAAACCGTTAAAAATCATCATCTTGTTGTGTTGAAAACCAACAGTGCCATGGGCTATGTCAATGCCTTGCGTAGCGGAATGGGCTTGGGCATGTTGCCGCGTTTTTATCTTCATGCGTTAAGTGACCTGATTAATCTGGACCTGCCTTGCGATCTGTTTGAAATGCCGATTTATCTGACCACTCATGAAGAAACGGCCGGAACAGCACGCATCCAAGCCGTGAAAAACTTTTTGGCAGATTTGTTTGAACGTGACCGACGCGCCTGGTTCAGTTAATTTAGCGCCGTTGCCCGGTACGGGCGGCCTGGGCAAGACGCATCAACACCCGGGAACAGACGGTTTCCGGTGGGTATCCGGTGACTTTACAGTCATTTTCTGCCTGAGTGAGCAGATCCATTGCCAAGGCAATGCGTTTGAGATCCCAACTGCCCAATTGTTTTTTAAAGGCGGGTGCCTGTTTGAAGATGACCGGCGGGCGCAATTTGCGCATGGCTTCATCCATGGACAGGCCTTTATGCATCACCCCTTTGGCAAGGTGGAGGCGATGGAAATGACGTTGCAACATGCGCAAGATCATAATCGGCTGATTACCTTCATCAAAACAACGCTGTAAGGCATTTTCAAGCCCGGCCTGATCCCCATTTGCTGTGGCCATGGTGACATTATCAAGAGAAAAGGCACCGCTGTCGCCTACACAGGCCATGGCGTGATCAAGCGTTACGGTTGTTTCATCCCCCATATAAATGGCCAGCTTTTCCAGCTCGCCACGGCTGACTTGTCGGTCTGAACCCAGATGGTTCAACAAATATCCCATGGCGTCCCGGTCTGCATTTAAACCGTGCTTTTGCAGGCTATCGCGAATCACATCGGAAAGATTACGTCCCTCATCCCCATAACAGGCGATGGCGGCAGCAACGGATTTATCGCTTTCAAACAGTTTGCGCAAGGAAGAACGCGGGCTGAGTTCCCCACCTTCCAGAACAATCAGCGCATCGCCTATGGGGTCACCCAGATAGCTTTTAAAGGCATTTGTCAGGCTGTCTGTCGCGTCCTGAACGCGGATAAAACGCTTTCCACCCGTTAGAGACATGGCGGCGGCTTCATCGGCAATCAGGGCTGGGTCGCTTTTAATATCGCCAGCTTGCAGAACAACCGAGTTAAAAGGATCGTTAAGGTCTTCAAGCGTGGCAGCGGCCAGAAGTTTGGAGCGTTCAAAAACCAGACCCTGGTCCGGGCCATAAAGCAGGATACAGCGCATATCCTGTGGTGGTGATTTAATGAAACCTTCTGCTTTTCCAGCACTGATTTTCATGGAAAAAGCCTATTTATCTAGATGTCGCGGCAGCTTTTTCATTTAATAAATGAACTGTAACGCGACGATGGATGTTAGTTGCAATACTTCTAATTGCGCGTTTACGGGCATCACGGCGGGCAAATTCCGTCCCTGTTGGCGAGGTCAGAATATTGTAACTGACAACAGATTGACTTGTGCCGGATAGGCTTGCCGTTCCGGACAATGAGAAGGTTGAGGTTACATAAAGGTTGGCGCGGGTGGCAAACTCATCCTTGCCGACCCCAAGGCCGGAACTACTCTCGCTATAAGTAACCTTGAGGGTATATTTGGGATGTTGGGGGCGACCCTTGATATTAAACCTATCCAGCAATTCATTATGAAGCTGCTGGCCTTCACGGTCCTTAATTTCAGAGACCCAGATGGTTGCCAGTTCGTCACGCATGGCGGTATTTTGTGCCGTTTGACGTTTACCATGCAAGGGTTGATAGCCGCAGGAAGAGAGCAAACCAGCGGCCATCAACAGAAATAAAAGATTTAATATAAGGGGTTTACGCAACAACATTAACAATCCGGTTTGGTACGACGATGACTTTTTTCGGTGCTTTACCTTCTAGCACAGCCTGAACCTTTTCAGAAGCCAAGGCAAGTTTTTCAACTTCCTTTGAATCCATATCCTTGGGGATTTCAAGCTGGTCGCGGCGTTTGCCGTTGATTTGCACAGGCACGACAATGGTTTCATCCACCAGCAGGGATTGATCTGCCGTTGGCCAATCCACATCACACAGGGTGCTGTCATGCCCCAGTTCTGACCAGAGTTCAGCGGCAATATGCGGCACCATAGGGGCAAGCAGGCGCACGAGATATTCGTAACCTTCGCGCAGAACCCAGGCATCATTGCCTGTTGTACCATCCAGTGTGCCCAGGCTATTGGTCAGCTCACGCAAGCGCGCAACGGCCTTGTTAAAGTGGAATTTGCCCAGATCATCACTCACAGCAGCAATGGTTTTGTGGATTTGTGTGCGCACCTTTTGTGCAGCATCACTGAACGAATCCGGCTGTGGACTATCTTTTTGCGGGTAAGAAGCCGCCGGTTCGGTGATCAAACGCCACAGGCGGTTGAGATAACGCCACGCCCCGTCCACACCACTGTCTGTCCATTCCAGATCACGCTCGGGTGGGCTGTCAGAAAGCATAAACAGGCGGGCCGTATCTGCGCCATAGGTGGAAATGATCAGTTCCGGGTCGACCACGTTCTTTTTGGACTTGGACATTTTGATGGAAGCGCCGATTTCAACCGGGCGGCCATCATCCTTATGTACCCATGTGCCACTTTCATTTTGAACGGCATCGCTGGGCAGCATCCAGTTACCATCTGCATCTTTATAAGTAGCGTGGCAGATCATGCCCTGTGTAAGCAGACCTTCAAAGGGTTCTTCTACAGAGAGATAGCCGCATTTCTTCAAGGCGCGTGTGAAGAATCGGGAATAAAGCAGGTGAAGTACGGCATGTTCAACCCCACCGATATATTGATCGACCGACATCCAGTAATCAGCCGCTGCCTTGTCAATGCCGTTTTGGGCCTTTGGGGAGCAATAACGTGCATAATACCAGGAGGATTCGAAGAATGTATCGAATGTATCGGTTTCACGGGTGGCCGCCTTGCCACATTTCGGGCAATTGACATGTTTCCAGCTCGGATGACGGTCCAGCGGGTTACCTGGCTCGTCAAAACTAACATCTTTCGGCAAGGTTACGGGTAGGTCTTCAGCCGGTACTTCAACAATGCCGCAATCCTCGCAATGAATGATCGGAATCGGGCAGCCCCAGTAGCGTTGGCGCGAAACGCCCCAGTCGCGCAGGCGGTAATTGACTTCCTTTTGACCAATGCCCAGTTCTCCGCATTTGGCAAAAATGGCTTTTTTTGCTTCTGCGACCGTCATACCTGTCATGAAATCAGAATTGATCATCACGCCATCATCTGTATAGGCTTCATTGCCGATTTCAAAAAGGGCCGGGTCTTCCATGCCTTGGGGGGCAACAACTGGAATAACCGGCAGATCATACTTGCGGGCAAAATCAAGGTCGCGCTGGTCCCCGCTTGGGCAGCCGAAAATGGCGCCGGTGCCATATTCCATCAAAACAAAGTTGGCAATATAGACCGGCAGTTCCCAGCTTTCATCCAGCGGATGTTTGACCTTCAGACCGGTATCAAAGCCTTTTTTATCTGCTTTCTCAATGGCCTCTTCTGACGTGCCCATTTTGTTGCATTCTTCAATGAAAGCCTGAAGCTCTGCATTGTTTTCAGCCAGTTCGCTCGCAATCGGGTGGTTGGCAGAAATGGCACAGAAAGAAGCACCGAAGAGTGTATCGGGCCGCGTGGTGTACACCTCAATCGAATCGTCACGACCGACCAGTTGCCAGGCCAGACGCATGCCTTCGGAACGACCAATCCAGTTTTCCTGCATGAGGCGGACTTTATCGGGCCAGCGGTCCAGCCCTTTTAAGGCGGTGCGCAGATCTTCGGCATAATCGGTGATTTTTAAAAACCATTGGTTCAGTTTGCGCCGTTCAACCGGCACACCGGAACGCCAGCCACAGCCGTCCACAACTTGTTCGTTTGCAAGAACGGTATTTTCTACCGGGTCCCAGTTGACCCAGCTTTCCTTGCGATAGACCAGATCGTTTTTCAGGAAATCCAGAAACATTTTCTGTTCATGTTGATAATAGTCCGGGTCGCACGTAGCAACTTCACGCTCCCAATCATAGGACAGCCCCATGGTTTTAAGCTGGGCGCGCATGTCGGCGATGTTTTTGTAGGTCCATTCCCCGGGGTGCACGCCAGCGTCCATGGCCGCGTTTTCAGCCGGTAGACCAAAGGCATCCCATCCCATGGGGTGCAGAACGTTGAAACCTTGCGCCTTTTTATAACGTGCCACCACATCGCCAAGGGTATAGTTGCGCACATGGCCCATATGGATGCGCCCGCTAGGATAGGGGAACATCTCTAAGACATAATATTTTTCTTTGGAAGGGTCTTCCGTCACCTTAAAGGTGTTGTTCTGATCCCAGAAGGACTGCCATTTGGATTCGGTTTCTTTAAAATTATAACGGGCCATGGTCTTTAAATCTTGATCTTGAAAAAAGTCATCCCGAACAAGGGTCCGGGATTGAACTGTTAAATATGAAGGGGTGCGAGAGACTCTATTTTATTGGGTCATACTGTCAGCACGTAACTGGCGTGCACGCGTCAGAATGGCATTTTCAATGTCTGTAACGGCTTTCGGGTCCATTTCAACGGTTTGCCATTCGTTGGACGGGTTTTTAAGTTGGCGAAAAGCCGCTACACGAATGCCGTCTGCCCGCAAGGCCTGCCCCAGAATATAGACATTAAGCTTGTAGCGTTCCCCCGGTGTATTGGCTGTGCTGTACCAGTCGGTCAAAATCACCCCACCGAACGGGTCGGCTGAAGCCAGCGGCATAAAGGAGATGGTATCTAAAGAGGCACGCCAGAGATAGGCGTTGACACCAATGCCGGTGCCGCCTTGACCTTGGCGTTTTTCTTCTTTACCACCAAAATTCAGGCCACCTTCGCCAAAGATGGAAGCTTGTTGCTGATCACGTTGTTGCCATTTATCACCCGGTAAATTGCTTTCGGAAACGTCAACAGAATCGCAGGATGACAATATGCCGATCAATGCAAAGACAGTGAAAATTCGATAGATATGCGACATGTAAATACCTTGAGAGAGTCTATACACCTTGAAGAAGATGTATGCCTAGGATGGTCTGGAAATGCAAGTTATTTACTATATATGTACAGAACCTTCTGAAAAACAGAAAGACGTGGCTTTGCACGAATTGTGTTTTTTTTGCAACAGTGGTGAAAAAAGGACACACAAACAAGACTTGTCTGCTTGACCCTTGGAATTGATGAGCATTTAATACGTACACGCAAAAGGCATATGGGTATGCCGATTGCACATGTTGTACAAACAAACCTTAATTAAGGGGAATATTAATGAAAAAGCTTCTCGTAGCTTCTACTGCTCTCGTAGCTTTCGCGGCAGTTAACTCTGCTCAAGCTGCTGATCCTATCAAAATCTCTGTCGGCGGTTACATGAACCAATATGTTGGTTATGCTAACCAAGACGAAGATCTGCAACAAAACTTTGCTGAAGTTAACATCAACTCTGAAACAGAGCTGTACTTCCGTGGTTCCACCAAACTGGACAACGGCCTGACTGTTGGCGTTAACATTGACCGTTATTCTGACCGTAGCGACAGCGGCGGGGATGATGTGTTCATGCAAGTTTCCAGCGACTCTCTGGGTAAACTGCGTATTGGTCAAACCAAAGGTTCTGCTTACGCTCTGTCTCACGCTTCTAAAAACGTAGCAATCGGTAACAACGATGGTGACGTTTCTGATTGGATCAACCGTCCGGGTACTCGCGTTTACACTGACCAAACTCAAACTGCTTCTGAAGCAAACGATGGTCAGAAAATCGTTTACTGGACTCCGAACCTCGGTGGTTTCACAGCTGGTTTGTCTTACGGTCTTGACCGTAACGATGCAGCAATCGAAGGTGTTGTTGATGTTGGTGGTACCAACACTGCTAACGATACTGCTTGGGATACTGGCCTTGCATATAACGGCGAATTCTCTGGTGTTTCTATCGGTGCTGACGTTACTTTCCAACGTAACTTTGACGGCGGTAACAGCAACTCTGCATTGGCAGAAGATCGTCACGCATGGCGTGGTGGCCTGTCTGTTGGTGTTGCTGGCTTCACCATCGCAGGTTCTTATAAAGACGTAACCAACGAGCAAAACGTTAAAGATGTTGATGCTGAAGCTTGGGAATTTGGTGTTGCTTACGAAACTGGCCCGTACGGTGTGTCTCTGTCTTACTTCCATGCTGAAGAAGACACAGGTCCCAACGCTACAACTCAGCACGAAGCTGACACTTGGGTACTCGGCGGTTCTTACGACCTGGGTGCTGGTGTAACTCTGGTTGGTTCTATCTTCGGTGCTGAATACGATGATGGTACAACCAATGCTTCTAACGCAACTACCGATAACGAAGGTTATGGTGTTGTAACTGGCCTGAAAGTTTCCTTCTAATCTGAAAAGAAAAGAAGAACTTCAAAAGAAGGGCGTCACTTCGGTGGCGCCCTTTTTGTTTGCGACCATTATACTGTTCGCATCATAAAATGATGCATTGATGCAAAAGTGTAAAATATTCGCAAGAGTGCCTCTTTTGAGAAATTGACATAGCGATAATGTATGATATTAATAATAATTATTAATCGCGTTAATTTAAGCGCAATATGTCAAACTTGTAATAAAGGTCTCAAAGTGAAAAAAATTCTCATAGCTTCTACGGCGCTGGTTTCTTTTGCAGCTGTTAGTTCAGTACAAGCAGCTGATCCCATCAAAATCTCTGTTGGCGGTTATATGAACCAGTATGTTGGTTACGCCCATCAGGATAAAGATGGTCAACAAAGTTTTGCAGAGGTAAAGGTTGAATCTGAAACAGAGCTATATTTTCGTGGCTCAACCAAGTTGGACAATGGCTTGACAGTGGGCGTAAACATCGATCGTTATTCTGACCGTGATGATTCTGGCGGAGATGATGTTTTCTTGCAGGTTTCTAGTGACACTCTTGGTAAACTGCGTTTGGGGCAAACCAAAGGGGCTGCATATGCCCTGTCACATGGGTCAACAGACGTGGCTTTTGGTAACAACGATGGTGATGTTGCAGATTGGATTAACAAACCGTCAACAGCTGTCACGTCAGATCAAACCATGACATCTTCAGAAGACAACGATGGTCAGAAAATCGTTTACTGGACACCAAGCTTTGGCGGCTTTACTGCTGGTCTGTCTTACGGTCTGGATGTAAACGATGCTGGCATTGAAAGTGTTGTTGATGTTGGCGGGACCAACACGGCAAACGATACAGCCTGGGATGCTGGAATTGCATATGACGGTGAATTTTCCGGTGTATCATTAGGTGCAGATGTCACTTACCAACGTAATTTCGATGGTGGTAACAGCAACTCTGCCTTGGCTGATGACCGTAAATCATGGCGGGCTGGTGTTTCTGTTGGCGTTTCCGGTTTCAGTATTGGTGGTTCCTATCGTGACACGTCTAACGAAGGCAATGTCAAAGATGTTGATTCAAGTGGCTGGGAAGCGGGTGTTGCCTACCAAACCGGTCCTTACGGCGTTTCTTTCACCTATGCACAGTTTAAAGAAGATACGGCTGCAAACGCTGCAACAGAACATCAGGCTGATACATGGGTCCTTGGTGGTTCCTATGATCTAGGTGCCGGTGTGACCTTGGTTGGTTCTCTTTTCGGTGCTGAATATGATGATGGGACAACCAATGCTGCCAATGCAACAACGGATAACGAAGGTTATGGTTTTGCGACCGGCTTGCGTGTAGATTTCTAAATCTGAGTGCATTATCAATAAGAAAGGGCATCTTAAGCGATGCCCTTTTTCTTTGCCGATCAGCTGAAAAGGCTATCGTTTTACTGCGACAGCGCTACAAGCCATATATTGACAGAAAGGTTTCGACATCTGGATTTTATTTACATCCAGTTTTTTAATCATTTTCTGTTCAGGCATTTCACCCATCTGAAATGTCAACTGGAACATGCGCCCTTCAAGGTCACACATACGCGGGCTATGGTCAGGTATTCCATTATATGTCAGTTGATAGCCATAGCCTTCATGGCCGTCTGCATAGAATTCGAACTCGAAATCCATATTTTTGAACAGTTCACGCAATCCTGAAAAGGAAATCCGCCAAAAATCATCAGGATAAGGATGAAAGGCCTGTACCCAGGGCACACTAACGATTAACCGCCCGCCGGGTTTCAGTAATTTTTCGATATTGGAAGCAACCTCAAATGGGTTACGCACATGTTCAAGCAGGTGATAGGCAATGATTGTTGAAAATTGTTTGATTCCGGTTTTTTTGCGTAAACCAGAGATATTTTTAGTGATATCGAAGACGTAATCCACATTATTACCTTCTTCAATATCAATGCCAATAACCTGTTTACCAGCATAAACCCGGCGCCAGCGTGATGTCGTATCAATATCGCTAGCTTTGGATCCGATATGCAGAATAGGCCCCTCAAATGTAGAAAAATGCTGCATAACCGATTCCATATCAATGCGGCGCAGGCCAACTTTATTACCTTCTGCATCACTGTCCCATTCACCGACAGTTTCAAAATTCTTCAACATATCAAAGACTCAACCCACCCTGTTTTTCATTTTATGACATTTTATATACAATTTAAGTAAATAGAGAAAGGTCAAAGTAAACCATTGATTCCGGCAAACCCGGATGCCTGTGTTTGAGAGAGCCTTTGGGCATTTTTTTGTGAAACACCGCCCAGTGCAATAACGGGATTTGTATGGTTTCTGGTCAATTCCATAAATTTCCAACACCCCAAATGGCGTTTTCCTGGATGGCTTTGGGTGGGGAAAATGGGGGAAAGCAGGGCTGTATCAATCTTTGCTCTTTTGGCCCAAAACAAAGCGCGCTGGTGGTGGGTGGCTGCTGTGAAAAGGAAGCCGGGGCGGTGGCGTTTAAGTGAACCACAGCCAGCGATTTTTTTGAGTGTTTGTTCCGGGAAATGTACCCCATCAAGCCTGAGGGCAAGAGCTAGTTTTAAGTCATCAGAAATCAGAAGTTTTACTTTATGTTTTTTGCATAACCCTTTTATTTTCAAACAGAGTTCTTTTTTTTGAGCTCGTGTGAAATGGCGGATAATTACGGCACTGCCTGTGGGAAGGCGAGGGATAAGTGCGCTGGGGTCGGGAAGTCGTTTTGCATCCGTCATGAGAAAAAGGGGCGGGATTTTTTTTCCGCGTGCATTGCGACGATTGAGCTTTTGGGCAAGCTCTGATACGGTCTGCATCCTTTTTATCCTCATGACTTTTTTGGGACCGATTATGGGTATTGCAGATAATCTGGCTTCTGTGAAGCAATCAATTGAACAGGCAGCACAGGAAGCAGAACGTCCGGTAGATGAAATTAATCTGATTGCGGTGAGTAAATTTCATGACGAAGAGGCCATTCGCCCGGTTCTGGAGGCAGGTCAACGCATTTTTGGGGAAAACCGCGTTCAGGAAGCCCATGAAAAATGGCCCGGTTTGAAAAAGGACTATCCAGATGTTGAGTTGCATCTTATCGGTGGCTTGCAAAGCAACAAGGTGAAAGAAGCGGTTGCTCTGTTTGATGTGATTGAAACGGTGGATCGCCCCAAACTGGCGCGCCGCCTTGCCCATGAGATGAAAGAACAGGGCCGCGAACTGGCTGTTTACATTCAGGTCAATACCGGCGAAGAAGAGCAAAAAGGCGGCTGCCTGCCCGGTGAGGCAGATGATTTTATCAAACTTTGCCGCGATGAGTTGGGCCTGAACGTGGTGGGGTTAATGTGTATTCCGCCAGCAGGGGAAGAACCCAGTCTGCATTTTGCCTTGTTGCGCAAAATCGCCAAACGTCACGGATTGCAAAAACTGAGCATGGGCATGAGCGGGGATTATGACGTAGCCATTCGTTTCGGGGCCACATCCGTGCGGGTAGGCACGGCAATTTTTGGGCAACGTGCAAGCGTTTAAAGGCTGATTTCCATATGGGTGCCCGGGCTAATTTCTTTAAGAATTTCCAGCATATCATCGCGTGAAACCGCCACACAGCCTTCTGTCGGTTTGTAGCCGTCCCGGGCGATATGAAAAAAAATGGCACTGCCTTTGCCGGGCATCGGCGGGTCATCGTTATGGCCGAGGATGACAATAATATCGTAGATATGGTCTGTGCGAAAAAGGTCTTCGCAGGAATCCTCAAACGGTAATTCGACAGGGCGGTTATAGGCCGGGCTGGCCGGGTCATCACACCAGCCGTCTGTTTTGTTGATTTCATGCACAGACAAACAGGTTTGCGGTTCTGCCAGACGGTCCTTGCGATAAAGAACCCGGCGCAAAGGGTAGCGTCCGGTTGGGGTGGCCCCATCGCCTTCTGTTTTTTCCTCTTGGCTAAGAACTCCGCCTTTGCCTAAGGCACAGCGATATGTTTTACCCTGCCAGACCAGACGATGATCGGCAAAAACCTGAAGATCTGTCATTTATCAGCCCTTGATCTCGCTTTGCTGATAACGGTCCATATTTTGTGACATCATATCTGCAAACCAGCCGTTATCCTGCGTTTGGCTAAGGTTTGATGTCCGGGCGGGAAGCGGTGCAGGGGCAACAGGGGCTGTTTGGGGTTGGTGTGAAATGGGCTGTTTTTGAGCTTGATCCTGAAGGCGTTGTGCTTTGATATCGCGTGCGAAGGCCCGTAAGGCATCCAGATTTTCCTCATGGCTATGTTGGGCCTGAAAACCTTTATATTGTGGGGACATGGTCACAACGGGTTCAGTCACGCCAGGCTGTTGCGTTGCAGGTTGTACGGAGGTAGCAGAAGGAGAGGGTTGAACCTGATTTGGGTTTTCTGTCTGGAAAGGAGGGGTGACATTTGCCGGAGGTGCCCAGGTACCCAGAGAACCATTCCCCTTGTCCTGTGTCTGAAGGGCTTGCACGGGGACTTCCTTTGCCAAAGACGGGTTCATGAATTCCTGAAGCTCTGCCAGACGCAGGCTGGCTTCACCGGCGGCAAAGGCATCGGCTTCGGTTTGGGGAACATTTAACGGAGCAAAACCGGCAACATTGGGGTTGCTGAAAGAGCTTTGATTTTGTGCGACCATGGTTTTGTCATCAACCGGGGCTTCATCGCCTTCAAACAGGGCCAAAACATGTTCGCCGACATCCTTGCCGGTTTGATGTTCCACCACCACGTTGAATGTAGATGCAGCCAACCCGATGGGGCCACCATAAAGGGTGCCGCCAACAAGGCGTGAACCGGGGTCAATTTCGTCTCCGGTGATGGCGCGGTAAGCGGTTGAAACAATAGGAATTTGCTGGAAGGGATTGATCATATCGACGAAATCCCAGAAGGTGAAACCATCATCCCCGAAGAAACTGAATTCCTTGTCTTCTTCCGTCTTTTCAGGGTTGTCCGATGCCTGCTCTTTAGGCGTGGCATAGGCAACCTGCGTATTTATGCTCTCGACCATATGTGGCTCCGATCGCTCTTTCGTTTTATCGCTCTGAATTTTATCTTTATCAGGAATAAAGCAGGGATCGTGCCAATTGATATTTGTTTATATATCAATTATTTATAAATACTTCTGCACAGGAGAAGGCAAAAATTTCCGCCTGTTTGCGGCAAAAAGATTACAGGTAATGTCCACCCTTGGTGGCTTTGGCAAAAATATAGGGTTCGTTGTGCTGGTTGGTGGGGAAGGCATGTTCGACCCGTTCCACCACATTGACATCACAGCTTTTGAGAACACGCACTTTTTCCGGGTTGTTGGTCATCAGGCGGACCTGATCAATACCGAGATGGGAGAGCACCTGTGCGGCGGGCAGATAGACCCGTTCATCATCATCAAACCCCAGCAGCTGGTTGGCATCAAACGTATCATGGCCGCTGTCTTGCAGCTTGTAGGCTCTAAGCTTATTGACCAGACCAATGCCGCGGCCTTCCTGTGCCAGATAAAGCAATACACCGCTGCCATGGTCTGCAATGGATTTAATGGCGCCGCGCAGCTGGTCGCCACAATCACAACGCAGGGAACCGACCAGATCGCCGGTAAAACATTCCGAATGGATGCGAATCAGGACAGGCTCACGCGGGTCGGGCTGGCCGATGATGATGGCAAAATGTTCAATGCCGCCGTCAGCCGGGCGAAAGGCAACGATTTTTGTATCCGGTGCATTGACCAGCGGGACCTGGGCGTCACTGACTGCGCGCAAAGAGCGTGCAGCGGCTTCTTCATAACCGAAAACATCATTGCGGGTAACGGCCATCAGGTTATGTTCTTTGAAAAAGTCCTGGGCATTTTCAAGCTTAAAGGAAACGGCAATGCTGGCCGGGATCAGGCGGGCCAGCTTGGTCAGGCCGATGGCAGCACTTTCACCGGAAGTATCTTCAACGCTGTGGAAATGGACATCAAACAGGTCGTTTTTCGCCAGATCGGCCAGCGGGTTTACCAGACCTTCAATCAGGTCCGGGCGCAGGGCCTTGCCCATTTCAGCACAGGCTACCTTGGTTGTGAAAGGACCAAGGCCAAGGCTATGGGCGCGCACGGAAGTCAGAATCAGATGGGGTTGGCTTTGACTGAGTTCCTTCAGGCGCAAAATAGCTGATTTTGTTGCCCCTTCGCCAGCCAGTGCCAGCGTGACCTGATGACCCTCACCTAAAATCGCAACGATCTGTCCACGGCGCAGATCAGAAAGGGCACGGTCAACTGCCAACAGGGACGGGGCCGGTTGAGCGGAGTCTGTATCGGTCAGGGTAATGGAAAGGCGATGGGGCATGATATTGTCTGATGTTATTTTATAACGCTTTCCTCTATGTAGGCTAAAAGGGGGCTTTTCACAATAGCGTTATCACCTGCATTGCCTTCTGTACGGAAGTTTTTTTAATTGTTATGGTACCTTTTCGCCTGATAGCCGATGGAGAAATTAGGGAAAATGTCCAACGTTAAACGTGTTCTTCTTGTCGATGATGATGATTCATTGCGCCAGATGTTGGTTGAGCAACTGCAATTGCACGAAGATTTTACTGTTGTGGAGGCTGATGGGGCATCGGGTGCACTGGAAACGGCCAAGCAGGAAACCTATGATGTCATCATTCTGGATGTTGGCCTGCCGGATATGGATGGCCGTGATGTTTGCCGCCTGATGCGCAAGCAGGGGGTGAAATGCCCGATTATTATGCTCACCGGAGCGGATACGGATGCCGACACCATTTTAGGGTTGGATGCCGGGGCGAACGACTATATTACCAAGCCTTTCCGATTAGGCGTATTATTGGCGCGCATTCGTGCCCACCTGCGCCAGCATGAACAAAGTGAAGATGCGGTTTTCACCGTGGGGCCTTATACGTTTCAACCGGCACAAAAAAATCTTATCGATAACGAAACAGATAAGAAAATTCGACTGACAGACAAGGAAACCAACATCATCAAATATCTTTATCGTGCCGGGGGCAAGGTGGTCGGGCGCGATATGTTACTGGATGAAGTCTGGGGCTATAACGCCGGGGTGACGACCCATACACTGGAAACCCATGTCTATCGCCTGCGTCAGAAAATAGAAAAAGACCCCTCCAACGCCAGCCTTTTGGTAACGGAACCGGGCGGCTATAAACTGGTGCCGTAATGTTACATCGTCTGGTCTGTCGCTTCATCGGGGAAGAAAATGAGCGCAATGTCCCCAAACGGGTGGCCGAGCAGATTGTGGAACAGCAAAATGTTTCCGAACAGCTGGTCGGCTGGATTCAGCTGGGTGTGGTGCTGACCTTTGGCACACTCTATGCCATTTCACCCAAAACCTTTCATCCCGATGCACCGTTTGCCCCGGTACCGTATGTTCTTTCGCTTTATCTTGTTTTTACGCTCATTCGGTTGACTCTGAGTTACCGCGTGCGGCTTGCCGGCTGGATGATCGGCTTGTCCATTGTGGCCGATATCCTGCTGCTGTTTGGCACCATTTTCAGTTTTCATATTCAATATATGCAGCCGCCGAGCTTTTATCTCAAAGCGCCGACCGTTCTTTATATTTTTATTTTCATTGCCTTGCGGGCTTTGCGTTTTGAAGCACGTTATATTTTGCTGAGCGGCTTGGCTGCTGTGGTTGGCTGGGGTTTCATGGTTGCTTACGTGGTGGTCAAGGATGATATGAATACCATGGTCACGCGTGACTATGTGCATTACCTAACGTCAAACAGTGTGTTGATCGGGGCGGAATTTGACAAGATCGTTTCAATCATTCTGGTTTCCGTTATTTTGGCGATTGCAACGGTGCGCGCCCGTGTCTTGCTGGTGCGTGCAGTGGCACAAAGTCAGGCAGCAAAATCCCTGTCGCGTTTCTTTTCCGAAGATCTGGCCGATCAGATTAAATCGGCAGAAAGTGATGCGGCCATTGGTGAGGTGGTATCGCGCGAAGCCTCCATCCTCAATGTGGATATTCGCGGTTTTACACCTTTGACCAAACGCTCGACCCCTGAAGAACAAATCGCCCTGATTACCCAATACCACGCCCATATCGTGCCGGTCATTTCACGCCATGGTGGCCATGTGGATAAATTTACCGGCGATGGCATCATGGCCTATTTCGGGGTTTTGAAAGCCTCACATACCCATGCTGTTGATGCCTTGAAAGCGATGGAAGAGATTATACGAGCCTCTGATGACTGGAATCGGCAAAGGCAGGCAGAAGGGCTGGAAGCCGTGGTTATTCATGCCTCCTGCGCCTCCGGTCCGATTGTGTTCGGGGTGATTGGCGAAGCCCACCGGCTGGAATATACCGTGATTGGCGATGCGGCCAATGTTTCAGCCAAAATGGAAAAACAAACCAAAAAGGAAGGCGTGCGCGCCATTGCGACAGCAGAGACTTTAGAGTTTGCTCTGGCACAGGGGTATGAAAACGTTAAGCAGCGCTGGGAAGTGCGCCCCGCCCGCCAGATTGCCGGTGTGGAACAGCCGCTGGATGTGATTGTGTTGCGTGAGGGCGTTTTATAGCAGTCCTGAATCGGTTAAGGCATTCTGATGCAGGGTTTTACTTTCGGAATCGAAACAACAAAAAATCACTTTTTTGATTCCCGGATTTTTTTGACAGAAACTGAGGGTGGTTTTTACTGCTATGGGGGCGGCACGTTCTGGCGGAAAGCCGAAAACGCCCGTAGAAATTGATGGAAAAGCAACAGTTTGTAAGTCATTCTTCAAGCAAATACTTAAAGAGTTAACGTAGCAGTTGAGAAGTAGACGCTCGGCTTCCTCAGGGTTATGTTGATGCCAGACCGGCCCGACAGTATGGATGATATGGCGGGCGGGCAGGTTATATCCACGGGTTATTTTGGCTTCACCGGTTTTGCAGCCGTTCAGGGTTTTACATTCTTTAAGCAGCTCGGGTCCGGCCGCGCGATGAATAGCCCCATCCACCCCGCCGCCGCCCAAAAGGCTTTTATTGGCAGCATTGACAATGGCATCTACATCCAGTGTGGTGATGTCTGCTTCAATGACCTCATACTGTGTCATGGTATTTCTTTGCCTTTTGCCTCTTTAAATCCCGATGATCATTAATACATAAGAAGACATTAAAAAGAAAAAAGACTTATGGGAGGGTCTTGGAGATGAATGAGCAACAGGAGATGACTCATCAGAGTTTTCTCGTTGAAGAGATGCGTCTGGTCAAAAAGGTGCATACGGACAATGTCTTTCAATGGTTGGCCGCGGGTTGGGCCGATGTCAAAGCCTTGAAGGGATGCAGCGTGGCATATGCCGCGCTTTTTTTATGCATCGGAATTTTTATTTCCTTTGGCTTTTATGCACTTGAGTTGCCCTATCTGGTTTTACCATCCCTGTCCGGCTTTTTACTGGTCGGCCCGGCCATTGCCGTGGGCTTTTATGAAGGGTCGCGCCGCATGAAGGAAGGCGTGCCCTGTTCCTTGTGGAACCATATCTGCGGATTTCGGCGCAATACTTACGTTTTGATGGGGATTGGCATTGCACAAGTTTTCCTGTTCATGATCTGGATTCGTTTTTCCTTCACCTTGTTTGCCATTGCCTTTCCCGGTGTCAGCCCGGACTGGGCCCATATCATTGTTCGGGCCATCAGCATGGAAGGCATCCATTTTGCTATTATGATCACGGTATTGGGGTTTTGTTTTGCCCTGTTGATTTTTGTCACCGGGGCTTTTTCTTTACCCTTGGTGGTGGACCGGAAAACCATGTTGATCCCGGCCTTTCTGACCAGCATGTATGCGGTTTATCTCAACCGCCATGTCATGATGCTTTGGGCGTTTATGATTGTTTTGATGATGTTTGCCGGGCTGATCACCGGAGCAGGGCTGTTATTGACTTTTCCTTTGATTGGACATGCCACATGGCACGCCTATAAGGATGTTTTCCGACAGGCGGATTAAGCCCCGTTTTTCAGTTTGTTGACCGTATTGGTGGTGGAAAAACCGTCTTCCAGCCGGGCAAGGAAGATGCGCCCACCGTTTTGTTGGATCAGCTCAGCCCCGACCACTTGATCAATGGTGTAATCAGCACCTTTCACCAGTACATCGGGCAACAGGCAGGAAAGTAATTCCAGCGGGGTGTCTTCTTCAAAAATAACAACCATATCGACACAGGCTAGGGAGGAAAGCACCGTTGCGCGTGCCATTTCGTTTTGCACCGGGCGTTCTGGCCCTTTCAGGCGGGCAACGGAGGCATCGCTGTTCAGCCCGACAATCAGTTTATCGCATTGTCCGCCAGATTGTTTTAAAAGCGAAATATGCCCCGGGTGCAAAAGGTCGAAACAGCCGTTGGTGAAGCCCACGGTTTTGCCTTGGCGTTGCCAGCGGGCAATGCGGTCTTTTGCACTGTCACGTCCCAGAATTTTGGCTTCGGCAATGGAAAGGTCCTGATGATGCAGCGCTTCAATCAGTTCTTCGCCATAAACACTGGCAGTACCGATTTTACCGACCACAATGCCAGCGGCGATATTGGCCAGCTGGGCGCCTTCTTTCAAGCTAGCCCCAAGGCCAAGGGCAAGGGCAAGGCTGGCAACCACCGTATCCCCTGCACCGGAAACGTCGAAAACTTCTTGGGCCTGTGTGGGCAGATGAACAACGCTGCCATCCTGTGTGACCAATGTCATGCCGTCCTGTGAACGTGTGGCAAGGACGTTTTCAATGCCGCAGGTTTCGATAATGCGTTGGGCGGCGGCAACAATTTCTGCGTCTGTGCGGCACGCCATGTGGCTGGCTTCGGAAAGTTCCTTGCGGTTGGGCGTCACCAGTGTTGCCCCGCGATATTTGGCATAATCCGTACCCTTTGGGTCAACAATGACAGGAATACCGGCCTTTTTTGCCAGATGGATCAGATGACCCGGCGTTTCGCCTTCCAGCATGCCTTTGCCATAGTCTGACAGAACCATGACCTTGGCTGTTCCCAGACCTTCGGCGACATCCAGCAAAAGGTCATCCTGATGGGGGTGGGACAATGCATGGGTTGATTCATGGTCGGCTCGCAGCATTTGCTGGTTTGAAGCCATAAAACGGGTTTTCAGCGCTGTCGGGCGGGCTTCATCCAGCAGCAGATTGGCCGTGCAATTGTCATTTTCATTGAGCAGGGCAGCAATTTGGCGCCCGGCATCGTCTTGGCCGACCAGCCCGCAAAAGCGGGTTTGTGCCCCCAGACTGAGCAGATTGCGCACCACATTACCCGCCCCGCCAAGCATGGTGTCTTCACGTTCAATACGCAGGACCGGAATGGGGGCTTCCGGTGAAATACGGTCCACATGACCATAGACGAATTTATCCAGCATGATATCCCCGATGCAGAGCACTTCGACCTCTGCGGCGCGGTTGACCAGATCAATCAAAGGGGCGTGGTTTGACATGGCTGTGTTCTCGCCTTCGTGTGTTAGCTGCTGATACTGTCTTCAAGTGCCTGACAGAAGGCATGGCCCAGTGTGATGTGCATTTCTTGAATGCGCGCCGTTTCTTCATCTGGAATGATCAGCGCGATATCACAAAGCTGCGGTAATTCCCCACCGTTGCGTCCGCCAAGGCCGACCGTTGCGGCCCCGATTTTTTTGGCAGTCTGCAATCCTTTGAGGACGTTGGGGCTGGTGCCGGAGGTGGAAATACCGATGACCAGATCCTGTGGTTGGCACAAAGCTTCAATTTGGCGGGAAAATAAATCTTCGAAACCGAAATCATTGCCAATAGCGGTCAGTGCAGAAGTATCGGTTGTTAAAGCAAGGGCTGCCAGAGCAGGGCGGTTTTTGGTGTAACGCACGGTCAGTTCGGTTGCCAGATGCTGGGCATCAGAGGCACTGCCACCATTGCCGAAAAAAAGTATCTTACCGTTATGTTTCAGGCAGTCCAAGGCGGCGCTAACCCATTGGGAAAAAGGCTCACTTAGATGTTCGCGCGTGCGGCGAACGCAGGCTTCGTGGCGGTCCAGCTCACTATGAAAAAGCGCGTTTAAATCCATTGGCTTGGCTGCTTTTCTTCGGTTTGTTCAGGTCCCCTTTATAGCGTGGCTCGGGCGGGCTGGAAAGTCCTGCTTTTGGTAAAAAGATAGAAACATTTCGAAACATATAAAATTCTTGCCGAAAAACCACGGCAACATTGGTGTGGTTATATAGGAATATGAAATGAACATACCTTGAACCGGGTGTTTGAAAGGGCCGATGGCCCGCAGTACAAAATTTGAAGTACCCGGTCTTTATGGGGGAGATAAAATCATGTTAAACGGTCATATCGGCGAATTGAGCAACAGCTCTACCAAACATGTGCAGCATACGGCGGAAGTTCGTCATATTGCTGAAAGTTTTGCCCGTTCCATGGGGTTTATTCAAGGGATCTGCATTGCAATGGAATTCCAGCTTTTCAACGTGGCTGAAGAATTACGTTTCATGCAGGATGAATTCCGCGAATAATAAAAGAAACTCTTGTTTTTACCGCCTTGAAACAGAATCGAAACGTTCTTATATCCTCTTTATAAAGAAAAGACTCCTCAACATGTAAAGTGAGGGATAGCGATGTACAGAACCTTATCAATTTCTCGTAAAAGCCCGCTAAGTCATCCTAATGATGAAAACCGGACCGAGGAACTGGCACAAATGCTGGTACATGCCTTTGGTTATGACGCCGCGATGGAACAGGCATCACGTAGCCGCTGGGATGATGTGGCCGACACCATCCGCTTTCTGGCCGGGCAATCTTTTCGGCGGTTTTAGGCGATCAAGCGGCTTAAGCCATCTTTTCAAAATAGGCGATGGTTTTTTGCAGACCGTCTTTTAAGGCAATGGTTGGTTGCCAGTCCAGATGTTGCTGGGCCAGATCAATCACAGGTTTGCGCTGTAACGGGTCATCCACCGGCAGGTCTTCGAAGGTCAGTCTTGATTTTGATCCGGTCAGCTCAATGACCATTTCAGCCAGTTGTTTGATGGTAAATTCCCCGGGGTTGCCCAGATTGATCGGGCCGGTGATGTCATCGGGTGCAGCCATCAGGCGCACAAAACCTTCAATTAAATCCGTGCAATAGCAGAAAGAGCGCGTTTGTGAACCGTCACCGTAAATGGTGATGGGTTCATTACGCAGGGCCTGCATGATGAAATTGGAAACCACACGGCCATCATTGGGGTGCATGCGCGGACCGTAGGTGTTGAAAATGCGTGCAACGCGAATGTTGACCTTATGCTGGCGATAATAGTCAAAAAACAGGGTTTCGGCACAGCGTTTACCTTCATCATAGCAGGCGCGCGGGCCGATGGGGTTGACGTTGCCGCGATAGGTTTCCGGCTGGGGATGAATTTCCGGGTCGCCGTAAACTTCGGAGGTGGAGGCTTGAAAAACCTTCGCCCCGACCCGTTTGGCAAGGCCGAGCACATTGATGGCCCCATGAACGCTTGTTTTTGTGGTTTGCACCGGGTCGTGCTGGTAATGCACGGGCGATGCCGGGCAGGCCAGATTGTAGATTTCATCCACTTCTACATAAAGCGGGAAGGTGACATCATGGCGCATCAGCTCAAAATAGGGATTATCCAGCAGATGGCGGATGTTATCCTTGCTGCCGGTAAAGAAATTGTCAGCACAAATAACGTCATGACCTTCTTTTAACAGGCGTTCGCAAAGATGGGACCCCAAAAATCCGGCGCCACCTGTGACCAATATCCGTTTACGCATATGCACGAGTAGATTCTCCCCTTCAAACTGGATGCATCATGTAGCATTCCGTTCCAGAAAAACATAGAATATTTTAATTTTTTATGAAGTGATTTGTCTCTATGCTACATATATAAAAAGAACTGGGGAACTGACGTTGGGTTAACGAAAACAATGGCAACGAATTTAAGTGACGCACAAGTCATGCAGGCTATACGCGCAGATACCAACAGCGCGGAAAACAAGCTGCTTGAAGAACTGCAAAGTCTGGAAAAAAATCCGGCAGGTCAATGTGCGGTGCACCTTCATCTATCGCGTTTGCAACGTACCAACAAACGGCCCGATTATATCCGCATTGCAGAACGGGCTTTTGACCCTATCACCATTGCCCACAGGTCTGAAATCTATCTGCTGGGTAATTATGATATTGTTTTGATTTGCCCCAATAACCGGGTGGATGAAATTGACCGTGCGCTTTTGTCGATCAAGACCATGTTCAAGGCGGACCCCCTGATTGATCAGCGTGATATTACCGGGGAGGAAACATTTTCCACATGGTATGATCTGGAAGAGGATTTTGCCTTTTTCAAGGAAGCAACGGTTTCTACGGTTTTAACTGCAAAACGTCAGGCGCTGGATTCAAATACCGCATCACTGGATGATGAAAAACTGACTCCGAAAAACCTTGATCAACTGGCCCGGATTTTTCGCAAACTGGACGCCCGCCCCTTGATGCGCCATCAGTCGGCTATACAAATCGGGGCCAATGGGCAAGGTCAATTGATGTTCAGGGAATATTTCGTTTCCATTGCCGATTTGAGAAAAGCGGTGGCCCCGGGGATTGCCCTTATGGCGGATCGTTGGTTGTTTCAGTATCTGACGACCATTCTGGACCAGCGTGTTTTACATATGCTGCGTTCCCAAAGCATGGATGATTTACCGAAATCCATCAGTTTGAACCTGAATTTACAAACCGTTCATAGCAAGGACTTTCAGCTTTTTGACCAGTTTGTCGGGGATCAGGCCCATCGTGTGGTTCTTGAATTCCAGCCGGCCGATGTCTTTTCCAATATTTTTGTATATGAAGAAATTTTGGAACTGTTGCAGGGTCGTGGCTATAAGGTCTTGATCGATAACCTGCAACCCCTAGTGATGGATTATTTCGATCCTTCCATGCTGGGGGCGGATTATTACAAAATTGCCTGGGGAGATCGTTTGGGCGGGTCGGCCACAAAAGAGGGGCTGGCGGAAATGCGTGAATTGATTCAAAGCATGGGTGCCGAGAAAATTATTATTTCCCTTGTCGATAGTGAAGAGGCTGTGCGTTTTGGTCTGCAATTGGGTGTGAAACGTTTTCAGGGCTTTTTCGTAGACCGGTTGGTCGGGGCAATGACCCAGAAAACAGCGTCATCCTTGAAGGGGGCTTAAAGCAGGAAAGATGAACACACAGAATCAGGAAAACCTGTTTTATGATTATGTCCGGCGGTTGGAACATCACCGACAGGGGCGCGAGATGGTGCATTTTCACCTTTCGAAGCTGCGTCCGTTCAACAGGCGCGAACATCATATTCGTGTAGCTGCCGATGCCTTTGAACCCATGGTGAAAGAGCTGCTGGGCCAGATTTTTGTTTTCGATAATGCCGATATCATTTTTGTTTTCAAAACAGAAGCCATGGGACAGGTGGAACAGGCCATTGACAAGATCAAGTTCCTGTTTGGCGATGACCCTTTGCTGGCCGAAGAGCATGGACAGGGTAAAAATTTCAATAGCTGGTATGATCTGGGCAGTGATTATGAAAATGTGGTCTCGCTTGCCCGTGATCTGGTGGAAAAGGAAAAGAACGCTTCACAAGGGGGCGGGACAGCCAAAAACGTAAAAGCGGCCCTGATGGCAAAACAGGATCAGGGCGAACGCATGACACCGCGCACGCTTGACCGTGTGGTGGAAGCTCTGAAAGTGGCCGATCTGACCAATATGGTGCGCCGTCAATATGTCTGTAGTGTTGATGGCCCGCAGATGATTCCAACGGCACAGTTTTCCGAACTGTTTATTTCCATTCAGGATTTACGCGAAACCCTGTTGCCCGGTGTCAACCTGACCTCTTCCCCTTGGTTGTTCCACCATTTGACCGAAACTTTGGACAGGCGGGTCCTCTCCCTGCTTGGCCGTACGGAAGACCGTGATATCACCGGTGATATCAGCATTAATTTGAATGTGGGAACTTTGTTATCTCAGGAGTTTAGCCGTTTTGATGACAATGTCATTGCTGCCATGCGCGGCAATATTGTTTTGGAACTGCAACAACTTGATATTTTTACCGATCTCAATGCCTATCTGTTTGCCCGTGAATTTGTCAAAGAGCGCGGGTATCGCATTTGCATCGATGGGGTGAATTACAAAACCCTGCCTTTTATTGACCGGGAACGTCTGGATGCGGATATGATCAAGTTGATCTGGTCACCCGACATTATTCATGGTGGACACGACCTGACGGACAAAATCATTCGCCAGATCATGTTAACCGGTGCGGACCGGATTATTATGAGCCGCTGCGATACGGAAGAAGCCATCGAGTTTGGGCGCGAGAACGGGATTAAGCTGTTTCAGGGGCGCCATGTGGAATCCCTGATTGCCGAAGAGGCGCGGCGTAAAAATATGCGAACCTTGAAAAAGCGTGCCGCCGCCCATGATAAGATGAATTTGAAAAAACGCCCGCAAATCAGGCGGACTTAGGCAAGGCCGGACATTTTTATGGAAAAGATACTTGTCAGTGCCTGCCTTGTTGGGCAGCCGGTGCGTTATGATGGCAGGGATAACCTGTTACAGAATGAGCTTTTGCACAAATGGCAACAGGAAAGCCGTCTGGTGGTGATTTGCCCGGAAGTCAGCGGCGGTTTGTCCGTTCCGCGGCCCGCTTGTGAAATTGATACCCAAAGCGGGCGTATTCTGACCAAAGACGGCATCGATATGACACCGGCTTTTGAAGCCGGTGCACAGGCGGCCTTGGCTTTGGTGAAAGACCATCAGATCCGTTTCGCCCTGTTGAAGGAACGCAGCCCGTCTTGCGGTGTACATGAAATTTATGACGGCAGTTTTTCAAAGCAGCGTCTGGCCGGGCAGGGGCGTACATCTGCCCTTTTGCAGGCGCATGGGGTGCAGGTCTATAGCGAAGACGACATCAGTCTTTTAAGGCATGATCTTGAGAAAGAGGAAGGCTGCTGATGTTTACAGGTGGCGAATGGGGGCTGGTTGACAGCTATAATCCCCTGTGGCTTTTGCTGGGTGCACTGATACTGGATGCTTATGTCGGGGATATGAACAGGCTCTTTTCGATTGTGAAACATCCGGTCGTCTGGATCGGGGAACTGATTGCCCTGCTGGATCGTAAACTCAACCGGGAAAACCGCTCCGAACTCAACCGGGCGATCCGGGGGTTTGTAGTGGTGGTTTTTGTGGTCTCTGTCTGTTGCCTCATCGGGCTGGGGATTTCATGGTTTGGGCAACATTACCCTTTTGGCTGGACGCTGGAATTGTTTTTGGTGGTGTCGCTGGTGGCGCAACGCAGTTTGTTTACCTATGTGCGCAAGGTAGGGCTGGCGTTGAAAAAAGGCGGATTATCGGGGGGGCGTGAAGCCGTCAGCCACATCGTCGGGCGGGACCCGGACCAGTTGGACGAACATGGGGTTGCGCGTGCAGCCATTGAATCTTTAGCAGAAAATTTTGGTGACGGGGTGGTTGCGCCGGTTTTTTGGTATGTGTTATTCGGTTTTCCCGGCCTGCTGGTGTATAAGGCTGTCAATACCATGGATTCCATGATCGGCCATAAGTCGGACCGATATAAATCCTTCGGCTTCACAGCGGCACGTCTGGATGACATCCTCAATATCATTCCGGCCCGCCTTGCTGGGGTATGGATTTTTATCGGCTCGTTTTTTGTGCCGACCTCCAGCCCGTTCAAATCGTTGAAAACCATGTTTCGTGATGCACGCAAGCACCGTTCCCCCAATGCCGGCTGGCCGGAAGGGGCCATGGCCGGGGCGCTGAACCTTTCTTTGGCGGGCCCGCGCAAATATCGCGAAGGTCAGGTCAATGACCCCTGGATTGGCGATGGCCGTGCCCGTGTGGTGCCCGGCGATATTAAACGAGCCTTGCAAACCTATACAGCCGCATGTCTGGTGAATGCGGCTGTAGTGGCAGTACTTGCATTTCTCTAGAGGTGTCTGTTTCTGTTATTTGCCGATCTGGTCAAGCTGGCTTTGCAGGCGGGCCTGATCACCGTGATGCAGCGGCAGATTAACGAAAATATCAATACGGTTATAAAGCATGCGATAGGCTTCGGAAAAAGCCAGCCGCTGCTGTGCTTCATTGCCATCTTCGTTCAAGGGGTCAGGCACGGCCCAGTTGGCTGTCATGGGGTGTCCCGCAAAGGCCGGGCAGTCTTCAAGTGCTGTTTGATCGCAGACCGTGAAAATAAAATCCATTTCCTCGTTAATGGCATCTACAGGTTTTGAAGAGGCCGTATCAAGATTGTAGTTCAGGTTTTTCAGCAGGTCGGCAGTATAATCATGGATTTTACCTGCCGGGTGCGAGCCAGCTGAAAAGGCCTGAAAGCGCCCTTGGCCCAAACGGTTGAGAATTGTTTCGGCCATAATGGAACGTGCCGTGTTATTCTTGCATAAAAACAGGACCTTGATCGGTGTCAGTGACATGTCAAACCTCGCCATAAAACTGTAGGGGGTTTTCATCTGTACGGGATTTTTACGACAGTTTATTGACACTTACATGAAAGCGCTGGGTCAGTCTTCCCATTCCATTTGGCTATAGGTTTGCACAGCGTTGCGCCCGGAAAGCATTTCAAATTGAATCAGTTTGGAAAAAGCGGATTGATCAATTTTCCCGGCATCCATCATATCGCCACCGTTATCAATATGTTCGCGCATCTTCTCACGCAGGTTGACCAGATACTGATAGGTTTGCTGTTTGGCCTGTTGCAAGCTGGTGACGTGTCCATGGCCGGGGATGATGGTTTTGGGGGCTAATGCGGCAATGGCTTCGAAACTTTTCAGCCAGCTTTTGGTGTTGGAATGATCCATCACGCCAAGCAAGCGTTCGACGTAAATGATATCACCGGAAAAAAGGATATGTTGGTCCTTCAACCAGACAAAACTATCCCCCGGCGTGTGAGCCTGCCCAATATGGCGCAAGGCAAAATGGATGCCGCCCATTTCAAAGTCATGCTCATTTTCAAAAGTTGTGTCGGCGAAGACGGGTTCTGTGCCTTCAAGTTCATTGCCAAGGAAGTTTCGCAACATACTGAGCTGTAGGGAAGCACGTTCCTTATGGTCTTCAACGGCTGCCTGTGAAGCGATGGTGACGGCCCCTTTTGCTTTCCAGTATCCGTTTCCTAGCCAGCGATGGTCCTGCCCACCGGTATTGATCACGATTTTGACGGGTTTATCGCTGAAGGTGCGGATGGTTTTTTCAATCTGCTCTGCCCCTTTCCAGCTGCCCCCGGCATCAATCAAAACAATGCCGGCATCGGTAAGGACAACGCCGAATGTGGCATTGTTACCAAGGTTGCTGGCGGAGCGTTGTTTCATTTCGCCGACCAATGCATAAACATGGTCGTTGATTTTTTGAACTTCCAGAGCCTGTGCCAGAGAAGCAGACAGGATCAGGATCATTAAACCCAGAAAAATGCGCATGAAGACTCCCTTTTTTAATTTTTTCTAATTTAGCATAAAAATGACATTTGGGATTCAGAGATTGCGAAAAAAAAACGCCACCATATATTGAACGAAACAACACATAACAGATAAAGGGTATCACGCCATGACGATGGAAGAGCATGATAAACACGCCAGTAAAATGGCAAAAAAGAAAGCGGCCCGCGATAAAATGATGGCAAAGAAGATTGATGAAAAAGGTCTGGTCATTGTGCATACCGGCAAGGGCAAGGGGAAATCCTCTTCCGCATTCGGTATGGCATTGCGTTGTGTGGGCCATGGTTATCGTGTTGGGGTGATCCAGTTTATTAAAGGGGCGTGGGATACGGCGGAACGCCGCGTGTTTGAAGGGTTTCCCGATCTGGTTACCTTCAAGGCCATGGGAGAAGGCTTTACCTGGGAAACCCAGGATAAGGAACGCGATATTGCCGCCGCCCAGAAAGCCTGGGCCGCTGCTAGGGAAATGATTGAAAGCGGGGAATATCGCATGGTGATCCTTGATGAAATCAATGTGGCCATGCGATATGACTATGTGAACGAGGCGGAAGTTCTGGAATGTCTGTCTGCTCGCCCCGAACTGGTGCATGTGGTTTTAACCGGGCGCCATGCTTCTGAAGAATTGATTGATGCTGCGGATTTGGCAACGGAAATGGCCTTGGTCAAACATCCGTTTCGAAGTGGGATTAAAGCGCAGCCCGGTGTTGAATTTTAGCAATTTGTTTAGGATTGGGCGTCATGATGGCGCTTCATGAGATCGTCTTCAAAAAAAGGATAGAATGCCATGAAACGTTTTCTGGCGATATTGGTTGCGCTGTTTAGTGTTGTAACTTTTCATAAGGCCGAGGCTGTAGATCAGGATGCAATTCAAATTTTGTTGGAGGCTGAAGCCAGCTCCCGACACGTTTTGGGATCAAAACAATTTCCTGACTTGAATGAAGCCTTTAAAAAGGCTGTTGGTGTGGTGATTGTGCCGCGCTTGCTGAAAGGCGGGTTTATCATCGGTGGCGAATACGGCAACGCTGTTTTACTGTCCAAGCGCAGTGATGGTACATGGAGCTATCCCGCCTTTTATACGCTGGGCAGCGGCAGTGTCGGCTTTCAGATCGGACTTAAGGATAGTCAAATGATCTTCGTTATCCGTACCCATAAGGGGATGGAAGCAATTTTATCTGACCAATTCAAGGCCGGGGCGGAAGCCGGGGTGGTTATCGGCACGTTCGGCGGCAGTGTCGAAGGGGCGTCAACAACAGCAATGGGCGCAGATATTCTGGCATTTTCACTTGACCGCGGTCTTTTCGGCGGTGGGGCACTGGAAGGGTCTGTCTTTGCCAAGCGCAATGATTTGAATCATTCCTTTTATGCTCAGGAAATTGATCCTCGCCAGATTGTTCTTGAAAATAAGGTCAGTAACCCGGCAGCAGACAATTTACGCTCAACCCTTTCAGCTTTGGGCAAATAAGGTATAGATGGCACAGCACAGCAAAGCCCTGATGTTTCAGGGTACGGGTTCGGATGTGGGAAAATCCCTGCTGGTGGCCGGGCTCTGTCGGGCAATGGTGCGCCGGGGTTTGAAAGTTGCCCCGTTCAAGCCGCAGAATATGTCCAACAATGCAGCGGTGACCAGAGAAGGCGGGGAAATTGGCCGGGCACAGGCTTTGCAAGCCCGTGCCTGTGGTCTTGAGCTGAGCGTGCATATGAACCCGGTTTTGCTGAAACCGCAAAGCGATGTGGGGTCTCAGGTGATTGTGCAAGGCGAGGTAATGGGCAATGCCAGTGCGCGTGACTATACCCGCCTGAAACCTTCTCTGATGCCGAAGGTATTGGAAAGCTTTCATTTACTGGCCGATACGGCTGATATTGTATTGGTGGAAGGCGCGGGCAGTGCGGCGGAAGCCAATTTGCGCGCGGCTGATATTGCCAATATGGGTTTTGCTGAAGCGGCCGATCTGCCGGTCATTTTAATTGGGGATATTGATCGTGGCGGCGTGATTGCCTCTCTGGTCGGGACCGCCCATTTGTTGCCTCACAGTGAGCGTGCACGCCTCAAGGGCTATTTGATCAATAAGTTTCGCGGCGATGTCAGCCTGTTTACACCGGCACTGGATATTATACGTGACCAATGCGATCTGGAAAGTTTCGGAATCGTACCATTTTTTGACCGGGCTCGGCTTTTGCCGGATGAAGATGCCATGAGCTTGGATAACCGCCAGGAAAGGACAAAAGATGAAACGACAAAAGATAAGGTGATTAAAATTGTTGTTCCCCGCTTTTCACGCATTGCCAATTTTGATGACCTTGACCCCTTGCGCAGTGAACCGGATGTTCAGGTTCAGGTGATTGAAGCAGGGCAGGCCTTACCCGGTGATGCGGATTTGATTTTATTGCCCGGCTCCAAGGCAACGCTGGCGGATTTGGCTTTTGTACGTGAGCAGGGCTGGGATATTGATATTGCCGCCCATGTTCGCCGGGGTGGCCATGTGGTGGGCTTGTGCGGTGGCTACCAGATGCTGGGCCATGCGGTACATGATCCGGATGGCATAGAGGGGCATTTGAAAACGGCCTCCGCTCTGGGATTGCTGGATATGGAGACAACCCTTTGCGGGCCGAAAACCTTGCAAGAAGCACACGGCACCTGTTTTGCAAACGGACAGAATGTTTATGGTTATGAAATGCATATGGGGATTTCTGAAGGTCCGGCCCGAAAGACCCCCTGGCTTGAATTGAATGGTCAAGACGAGGGGGCACAATCAGGTGATGGTCTGGTGCGAGGCACGTACTTGCACGGCCTGTTTGCCAGTGACGGTTTCAGGCAGGCCTTTCTTGCCACATTACGCCCGGGCCGCACGCAAGAAGCGCGTTATGAAACGCAGATTGAGGCCGTTCTGGATGAGCTTGCCATTCATCTGGAAAATTATTGCGACATCGACAGATTGCTTTCCCTGTAAAAACACCTTTCTGTTTGTGCGATGATTTTGCCCAGCAGGATGCAGAAATGGTCATGTAGAAAACAGGTCAGATAGCTGAAAAAACTGACTTTTGGCGTTTTACCCAAATGGTATTTGACGGCATCAATGCGCCGCATTGCAAAAGGATGGACCAGCCGAGTGGCTGTTGATGAGCGTTGCATCAACCGCACATAGGGTTTGGCCCAGAAGTGATAGCCGCTCATGAACGCGGCAGGCAAGTGCTTGCGGGCATATTGTTGACAAAGGCGGCGTTCGTATTGCGTCATGAAACCTTGGCGGACAAGTTCACTGCAAATGACTTTGGCCTCCCCACCTGAAGAGGATTCCGCATCGTTTGTTCCTGCAAAACCTTCAGGGCCTTCAGAGGGGCCACTGCCGACATTTTCTTGACTCTGTTGTTCGCTTTGGTCGCCCGAATTGTTTTTCTGCGTAGGTTGTCGGGTTTCTTTTGGGTTTTGTTGGGGAGAGGTCTTCAGACTTTGTTCCCCCATAACCGGATTATCCCAAGGTGTTAAGGTCTCTTGTGCCTGAGTTGCCGGAGTAAGTTGTGAGGCAGGTGAAGCAATATTTGTGGGCCGGGCGGGTTGAGGTGTGATATTGTTTACTTTATGTTCTTTTCCTGTGCTGATTGGAAGCAAGGCCTGTTTGCGGCGGTTTTCAAATTCCGCGACACTGAGTGTTTGGCTTGGATTTTGTTTGTTTTTATAATGTCCCTGCCCAAGACGACCCATTGGGTCGGCAACGTAAACCCAGTCTTCAACACGAAAGGAGGAAGAATTTGTCATATATTGATCTCCTGAAATAAGATGAACTTCCTTTATTTAAGGTATATATTCCTTTACGCAAGTGAGGCTTGTTATTTTTCAGCAAGGTAGGCATGGTAAAACCGATGTTTGCACGCAGAAGGAAAGAGAAAGAAAAATGAGTCTGGAATATTTTCTGACCGCTCTTGTGGTGGTTCTCCTGCCCGGGACCGGTGTGATTTACACGGTCAGTATCGGAATGACACGGGGCTGGTTGTTGGCCGTTTTTGCTGCCTTGGGCTGCACGTTCGGGATTGTGCCACATATGCTGGCATCTGTTTTGGGGCTGGCAGCCATTTTACATACGAGTGCGGTGGCATTTCAGGTGGTGAAATATGCCGGGGTTTGTTATTTGCTCTATCTGGCTTACGGTATGTGGAAAGAAACCGGCCATTTGCGGTTCAAAGCGCAGGAAACCCGAAGAAACGGTTTCAGAACAGCGCTACATGGAACGCTTATTAATATTTTGAACCCGAAACTTTCTTTGTTCTTTTTGGCTTTCCTGCCGCAGTTTGTGGAAAGTGGCGCCAAAGACAGTTTTTCACAGATGATGGTTTTAAGCCTGATCTTTATGGCGCTGACCTTGGCGGTGTTTGTTGTTTATGGCATGGCGGCAGCATGGGTTCGGCGCTATGTGCTGGAAAATGACCGCATCCTGCGCCTGTTACAGCGCAGTTTTGCAGCCGTTTTTGTCTTTTTAGGCCTGCGCCTTGCGTTGGAAGAACGCTAAGGCGTAAGTCTTTTAAAGCTTATAGGCCATGCGCATATTGCCCCAATGGCGCCCGCGGATATAAATGGGGGCATCGACTTCCTTGAGAAGAACGGTTTGATCCCCCACTTTACGGTCATAAGCCTGAAGCAGGTAGGTTTGCGTGTTGCGTGCAGCGCGCAGGCCGGACGGGTCGGCAAAAATGCGCCGGTTGCGGCAATTGGCATCATTCCAGACCGGGTCATCAGACTGTTCTTTCATGTAAACTTTATTATGGGTCGGCAGGTATCCGGCCCGGTCTACTGCTGCCATGAAAGCAATTTTTTCATCGCGTTCAACAATTTCTTCCTGAATATCGGGCAGATATTCATCACAAACCGAGGTGAATTGGGTGAGAAGTTGGCGCGGGTTGGTATTGGCAATGGGCTGATAGTCAATATCGAAGAAATCTTCGAAGGCGAGTTTGTTCTTTGTCAAGGCATCTTCGAAACTTGCCTCTACCCGCTGGGCGGCTTCCTGACAGAAATCAATATAGATTTTGTCTTCTGCCTTGGTTCGTTCCAGCAGATCGGTGATTTCTTCGCGCTCTGTTTCTGAATGATAGCCAAAGGCGGTACTGACAATCGGGTCTTCTATATTAACGATATGCATTTCAAAGCGGCCAATGTGTGCAAATTCAACCTCGCAGCGCCCCAGCGAGATTTTTTCATTTGCATCGGCAATGCGCAGCGAAGACCCGCCCAAACTGAGATCGGCGGTTGTGCCATGGTAGGTGGTGCCGTTCTGGGTAAGTGTCACTTCCATACCAAGAGGAACGCGTTCGCTTTTGCGGCGATTTCCGGCATCGGACAAACGCATGAGCAGAATCATGGCCTGACTGAGACCTTTGACATCGCGTGTCACGTTGTTGGTAATGTTGGCGACCTTGCGCGCGATAGATTGCGCAGAAGTGTTGCTTGTTCCCACGTCTGCCATGCTTGTATTGACGCTGGTTGTGCTGTCAGATGCACTGGAAGCCGAGTTGCTGATTTCGGAAGTTGCCGCATGTTGCTGGTCAACAGCCTCGGAAATATTGCCGACATTGTTGCCCATTTGCTGGATAAGCTGATTTGTCGTTTCAATTTCACGGGCGGCACGTTCTGTTGCCTGCTGAATTTCGGCCGATTGTGCATTGACCTGATCAATGGCTTTTTCCGTTTCGGCGGCCAGATTTTTGACTTCGGAAGCAACCACGGCAAAGCCTTTACCGGCTTCGCCTGCCCGGGCTGCTTCAATGGTGGCATTAAGGGCCAGAAGCCGGGTTTGTGAAGCGATATTTTGCACCAGAGCAACAACGGAAGAAATTTCCTGCGCACTGTTTTCCAGACTTGAAACGGTTTCCTGAGAACGTTGGGACTGGGCAATGGCATCCTGCACAAGGTTTTGTGACGTTTGCACCTGCCGGGTAATGCTTTGTGAGGATGTATCGAGTTGTTCTGTGGCAGTGGCAACGGTGTGAATGGCCTGTACTGTACTGGTGAGTGATTCAGCAGCGATATCAACCTGTTTTTCCAGATCAATCTGGGCTGTGTTGAGTTTCAGTACATTTTCCTGCATCAGGCTTGCCTGATCCGAAACGCTTTGGATGGTGAGGTCGGTCTCCTTGAGAATCTCTTCTGACATGGTCAGGAGTTGATCACGCATTTTGCGCTTTTCCATATTTTGAACGTAGGATTCAAGGGTCAGATCCATATCCAGAGCACAGGAACGCAGCATGGCGGAAATCTGTTCGGTAATTTTTGGTGATTTTACACCGCTTTTTTTGAGAAAAGCGCTGAGCATATGTTCGATGACAAGGAAATAGCCGCCGATATACCAGCGTGGTTCCAGCCCGATCACGTCATGGACAATGCCAATCTGTTTTGTGCTTTTGGTGTATTCCTCGTCAAGTTGGCCGTTTAAAAGGCGTTCGAAATGGGCCGCTTGTGCCCTTTCCAGTTTTTGACGTTCGGCGTTTTCTTCCATAATGGCTCGGGTTTCTTCAACCGTTGCCAACTTGTTGAACAGACCCTCAAGGGCTGGGGCCAGTTCATTTTGTATTTGTGAGAAAAAATGTGCAGAAGATTTTCGAGATTGGTCGTCAATATGTAAAAATTTCAGACGCGAGGCAAAATTATCCCTATCGTTCATTTCCCTAACCCGTTTGAGAAGATACCCTGTATGAGAACTTTATGTTTTTTTTCCATCCTATCCAAAGATATTGAAATAGAAAGGATAAATGTCTCAAATGACAGAAAAAGGGGGGATAAACAGATAAGGTGCGCCTGAAACGGGCTATTTTATGAGTTGAGCAAACGTTTCACGTGTATAACCGGGGGGAAGAACTTTTACTTGCGGTTTATTCGCGTACATTTCCGCTTCGGGGTTGCGAATTTCCGGTTGGAGAACGTCATTTAAAAAAGCAAAAACGCCGGGTGCCATGCTGGTTGGGAAGGTTTGCCAGGTGATGTAAAGCCCGCCGCGCATATCATATTCCATAATATCGCGGTTTTGTTTCGCATCTGTAATATCCATGGCAAGGTCGTCTGTAATGCCGACATATACCCAGCCGGGTTTGACACCACCATGCCAGAGAACATAAATGGCGGAGACGCCGGAGACATTTTCTTTGGAAAGTTCAACAAACGACAGTCTGCGGAATTTGCCCTGCATGTTTTTTGACCAGGCGACTTCCATGATGTCGGATGATTTGCTGGTGCCCTTTGAACTTGAGAAAAAATCAAATAATCCCATTTTCTCCCATTTCCCCGGTTGTTGTTAATGTTGCTGCGGTTTTGTTTTTGAAGGTCTTAGGGGGTTATTTTTACTGGTTTTGTTTTTAAAGTCCAAACAGTTTTTTTGCTTTATTTGTTCGTCTTATCTGTTGGGTTTTAACAATTTTTTCAACGGCCATTTCAATCAGTTCACCTTCTTCACTGGCATCGTTGATCAGGGTCAGGAAATGGTTTACATGTTCTGCTTTATCGGCCGGGCAGGTAATTTGCACAGTACTGATTTTTGTATTGCTGAAACGCTTGCGGATTTCCGGGTCACCGTCCTTTTCACCCAACAGATAGGGGGCATAGGCCTTATCGACCTTTGCAATGTGGTGAAGCAGCCATTCAACCAGAAAGGAAACGATCTTTTGGGCGTCAATACCATCGGGGTTGGATTTATGAAAATCGTTCAGTGAATAGATGGCATCGCGAAAATCATCATGTTCCTTTTTATGGGCTTCAAAGTCCGGATAACCGGCCTGAATCATAAAACGTTCCTCACGGTCGAAATGTTCATCAATATAAAGCAGTAAAGAATGAATAGAGGCTGAAATCACACTGGCCTCATTTGCGGCTGTAATTTCATCGCCTAACTGATGGATGGTTTTGAAAAGATTCTGGTGATCTTTATCTATCACACCAATCCCTAAATCAAAGTCGCTTGACCATTCTTTAAATTGCATTGTCGCCTCAGTGTGTTTTCTGCCCGTTGGTCGGGATTTTCATTGTACAAAGGCAGTTTATCACAGATTGGAACAAAAAAAACCCCGCCAACTGTATGTTGATGAGGGTGTAAGATCGGGCAGGATGTATCCAACCATGCTCTCCAAAAAGTGTGACGCTTTTATGAAGTTTTTCCTTCATCGTTAATCACCGGATTACAAGGCATAACCCTTGCATTAAAAAGCAGAGCAAAACAGGTTTGAATCACTTGCTTTTCGCAAACAAGAAGGCGATGATTTAACCTGAAAATTGATAAACAGGCATGCTTTAATTTGGAAAAACGATTAAATAAGGGACTGTGAAATTGCACAAGGGGCGTGGTAAAAATACATGTGTATTTCGACCTGAAGCGACACAGGCACTGGTTTTCTGTACGGATCAGAACGGGCAGATTCTCTCTGTAAACCCTTCCTTTTGCCAGTGCGTTGGTCTGGATGAGCCCGCCTGCCTGTTACAAACCGTTTTTGATGTCTTTCCTTCCCTTTGTGCTGAGGAATTAAAGGGGCACTTGTCAGCCGGTCATTGGCAGGCAGAGGTCGTGTTTGTACCTGAGACAGAACAAAAAACAGCCAGTTGGTTTCGCGCGTCTGTCAGCAGGGATGAAAACAAGGAAAGCGGTTTAACGTTTTTCAATTGGGTGATGCTGGATATTACCGACTTGAAAGAACGCGAAAAGGAACAGTTACAGAGGCAGAACCGCCTGACAGGTCTTTTGGATAATATGCCGGCCTATGTTTATTCCAAAAACAAAGATGGGAAATATACATATATAAATCAGATGCTTGCCTCTCTTCATGCCATGGCGGTTGAAGAAATTATCGGACGTACGGACTGGGAGCTGTTCCCTAAGGACCATGCGCGTAACTTTGTTGAAAATGATCGGCTGGTTTTTGAAAAAAGGCGCACGGTGCGGGCGCTGGAAGATGGTCTGGAAGATGAATATGGCATCAAGCGTCATTTCCTTTCTGTGAAATGCCCGATTGAGGATGAAAAGGGAGAGGTGATTGAACTGTTGGGGATGTCGGTTGATATTTCCGAACAGGTCCGCCTTGAAAAAGCCTTGTGGGAAAGTCAGGAAAAACTGAACAATATTCTTGATAATATGAATGCGCGGGTCTCTATCAAGGATAACTATTTGCACTATACCTATGCAAATGAAGAACTTTGCAAGGTTTTGCAGAAAGACCGAAACAGCATTGTCGGGAAATCGGATTATGACCTGTTCGAAACTGAAACGGCCATCGGGTTCAGAACAACCGATCAGGAAGTTCTGGATACGGCGCGCAAGGTGACAAGGCTGGAACGCTCTGTTGAACCGGGTACCAAAGAGAAAAAATATTATTGGTCGGTCAAGGTGCCTTTGTTTGATGCCGAAGGGCGCATTACAAGTGTTCTGGGGATATCGACCGATGTTACGGAACAAAAACGAATGGAACGGCAGTTGCGGCGTAACGAAAGCCAGTTGACGACCATTCTCGATAACCTCAAGGCGCATGTTTATATCAAGGATACCAACCATCGCTACACTTACGTCAACGCCAATATGTGTGAATATCTTGACAGGGATCGCGATGAGGTTTTGGGCAAAACCGATGAAGAGGTCTTTGGTAAAAAAGCCGGTAAAAAATTTCAGGCCACAGACCGTCTGGTTTTTGACGAAATGGATAATGTTACCAATGTGGAAAAATCCAGAAACCGAAAAACCGGCGAAAAACGCTATTTCCTTTCCGTCAAGGTGCCCTTGATCAACGATCTTGGCAACCCTTACGCCTTGCTTGGTATTTCAACGGATGTGACGCAACAAAAACGGCTGGAGAAAGAATTGCGCCAGATGGCATCTACGGATGTGCTGACAGGAACAAACAATCGGCGCTTTTTTCTGGAGCTTTGTGAAAAAGAGATCAAACGGGCCAAACGTTATGAGAAAGACCTGTCCTTGATCATGCTGGATATGGACTATTTTAAACGCATCAACGATACATACGGCCATGCGGTTGGGGATGAGGCCATCCGGACCATGACAGGGCTTTGTCGCCAGAACTTGCGTGAAAGCGATGTTCTGGGGCGCATTGGCGGAGAAGAGTTTGCCATTCTTCTGCCGGAAACAGACCGGAAAGGGGCGTGGCATATTGCCCAGCGGATTCGCAAAAATACCGAGGAACATGGTTTTGATATCGGCGAAAGCAATCCTTGCCGCTTTACGGCCAGCTTTGGCCTGACCTGCCTGGAAAAAGGCGATGAAACCCCCGATGACATCCTGAAACGTGCCGATATTGCCCTTTATGAAGCCAAGACACAGGGCCGAAACCGGGTTTGTGAAAAATAGTCGCTTTCTTCTTCTTGAAAGGCCCTCGCGCTTATGCTTAAACCGCATGATAATTTTTAGCCGGGGTGCTTGCGAAAACTCGTAAATACCCTTATATAACGCGCAGTTTTTGACCCTCAGGGAATTTCGAACCACTTGTGCCTTACCTATCATAAGGGCAGTGACCTGAAATTCGCCGCAACAAATAGAGTGTAAAATGAGTAAAGTTATTGGTATTGACCTTGGGACAACCAACTCCTGTGTCGCCATTATGGATGGTGGCGATTCCCGCGTGATTGAAAACGCAGAAGGTACACGTACAACTCCGTCCATGGTCGCTTTCACCGATTCAGGTGAGCGCCTTGCCGGTCAACCAGCCAAACGTCAGGCTGTCACCAACCCGGAAAACACCCTTTTTGCCATCAAGCGTTTGATCGGGCGCCGTTTTGACGATCCGCTGACCAAAAAGGATCAGGGTCTGGTTCCTTATAAAATTGTTAAAGCCGACAATGGCGATGCCTGGGTTGAAGCAGGCAAGGATAAATACAGCCCGTCCCAGATTTCTGCTTTCATTCTGCAAAAGATGAAAGAAACAGCTGAAAGCTTCGCCGGTGAAGAAATCAAGCAAGCTGTGATCACCGTTCCGGCTTACTTTAATGATTCCCAGCGTCAGGCGACCAAAGATGCCGGTAAAATTGCCGGTCTTGACGTTCTGCGTATCATCAACGAGCCGACAGCCGCTGCACTGGCTTATGGCATGGATAAAAAAGAATCCGGCATCATCGCGGTTTATGACTTGGGTGGCGGGACATTCGATATTTCCATTTTGGAAATCGGCGATGGCGTTTTCGAAGTGAAATCCACCAACGGGGATACCTTCCTCGGCGGGGAAGATTTCGACATGGCGATCATCGACTATCTGGCTGACGAATTCAAAAAAGAGCAAGGCATTGACCTGCGTTCCGACCGTATGGCGTTGCAACGCCTGAAAGAGGCGGGTGAAAAAGCCAAGATTGAACTGAGTTCAAGCATGGAAACAGAAGTCAACCTGCCGTTCATCACCGCTGACCAGTCCGGTCCGAAACACCTCAACATCAAGCTGAGCCGTGCCAAACTGGAATCACTGGTTTCCGATTTGATCGAACGCACGGTTGCACCTTGTAAGGCTGCGTTGAAAGATGCTGGTCTGAAAGCTTCTGAAATCGACGATGTTATTCTGGTCGGCGGGATGACCCGTATGCCGAAAGTTGTTGAGAAAGTTAAAGAAATCTTCGGTTGTGACCCGTCCAAAGGTGTAAACCCGGACGAAGTGGTTGCCATGGGTGCCGCCATTCAGGGTGGTGTTTTGAAAGGGGACGTAAAAGACGTTCTGCTTCTGGATGTGACTCCGCTTTCTTTGGGTATTGAAACGCTTGGTGGTGTGTTTACCCGCCTGATTGATCGCAACACCACAATCCCGACCCGTAAGTCACAGGTTTTCTCTACGGCTGAAGACAATCAGTCTGCCGTGACTATCCGTGTCTTCCAGGGCGAACGCGAAATGGCAGCAGACAATAAATTGCTGGGTCAGTTTGATCTGGTCGGTGTTCCGCCGGCGCCGCGTGGTGTACCGCAAATCGAAGTGACTTTCGATATTGATGCCAACGGTCTGGTGAATGTTTCCGCCAAAGACAAGGCAACCGGCAAGGAACAACAAATTTCCATTAAAGCGTCCGGTGGTCTGGATGATTCCGAAATCGACCAAATGGTTAAAGATGCCGAATCTCATGCGGAAGAAGATAAAAAGCGCAAAGAAGTTGCAGAAGCCAGAAATCAGGCTGAAAGTCTGATCCACACCACTGAGAAAAACCTGACCGAACACGGTGAGGCACTGGGTGCAGATGAAAAAGGCGAAATTGAAAACGCCTTGAACGATCTGAAGTCTGCACTGGAAGGTGAAAACCTGGACCCGGAAGATGTCAAAGCGAAAACCGATGCGTTGATGAATGCTTCCATGAAACTGGGTGAAGCCATGTACAAAGCCCAGCAGGAAGCGGCTGGTGCAGAAGGTGAAGCTGGCGGTGCTGCTTCTGAGGAAGCCCCGGCTGATGACGGTGTTGTGGATGCGGACTTCGAAGAAGTCGATCCGGACAAAAAAGACAAGTAAGCTTTGATCGGGTTTTCTGTATGGACAGGAAACGCTGACATCAAATAGATGAGTCCCTGCCATGTGCGGGGACTCAACCTTGTTTAAAGACAAAGGATCATTCAATGGCAAAACAGGATTACTACGAAACGCTCGGCGTTGACCGCGATGTCGATGACAAGGCCCTGAAAAGCGCGTTCCGTAAGCTTGCCATGAAATATCACCCGGACCGTAATCCGGATGATCAGGAAGCGGAATCCCGTTTTAAAGAACTCAATGAAGCCTATGAGGTTCTCAAAGA
The DNA here is from genome assembly GCA_050297075.1 of Terasakiella sp. Taxonomy (GTDB): domain Bacteria; phylum Pseudomonadota; class Alphaproteobacteria; order Rhodospirillales; family Terasakiellaceae; genus Terasakiella. The sequence continues at coordinate 69,588 of JBNKSC010000007.1, read as the reverse complement.
CCCGGAAAAACGCGCTGCTTATGACCGTTATGGTCATGCTGCGTTTGAACAGGGTGGACCGGGCGGCGGTGCTGGTGCCGGTGGTTTTGGCGGTTTCTCCGGTTTTGGCGACATTTTTGAGGAAATGTTCGGTGACATGATGGGCGGTGGCCGCAGCCAGAGCTCCGGTCGTGGTTCCGATTTACGCTACAATATGGAAATCACCCTTGAAGAAGCCTTCAACGGGAAAAAAGCCACGATTGAAGTGCCGACATCGGTTCATTGTGAATCCTGTGAAGGCAGTGGTTCCAAAGGTGGAAAACCACCGAGCATGTGCCCGAGCTGTCATGGCCGTGGTAAAGTTCGTGCGCAACAGGGCTTTTTCACCATCGAAAGAACCTGTCCGACCTGCCATGGCGCGGGTTCTGTCATTTCGGACCCTTGCGGGGTCTGTGGGGGCACGGGCCGCGAACGTAAATCCAAAACCCTGTCGGTCAGTGTTCCGGCCGGGGTTGAGGATGGCACCCGTATTCGTCTGACAGGTGAAGGCGAAGCCGGTTTGCGCGGGGCGCCAAGCGGGGATCTTTATATTTTCCTCAGTGTGGCACCGCATCGCATTTTCCAACGCGAAGGGGCCAATATTTTCTGTCAGGTGCCGATTCAGATGACGAAAGCGGCACTGGGTGGGGATTTGGAAGTTCCAACGGTGGATGGCGCACGCGCGCGCATCAAAATTCCGGAAGGCACGCAAACGGGCAACCAGTTCCGCTTGCGAGGCAAAGGCATGAACGTGATGCGTTCCGATGCCCGTGGCGATATGTTCGTTGAGGTTCTGGTGGAAACGCCGGTTAAACTGACCAAGGAACAAAAAGAAATTCTCGAACAGTTTGAAAAAGCCGGTGGGGGCAATGCAGAAAAGCATAGCCCGGAAAGTCAGGGCTTTTTCAGCAAGGTCAAAGACTTCTTTGAAGACCTTACAGAGTGATCTCAACTTGTTTCGAAAACCCCGCTTTCAGAGATGAGAGCGGGGTTTTTCTTTGTGGCTGTATTAACGTGGATTCGAGATAGCATTTTCTAACAGATTGATTTCCCTATCTTAAAGCTTAAAGTTGATACATATTTTGTCACACTGGCGAAGGCCAGTGTCCATCATTCGCGCTCTCAAGTGTTGTGGATGCTGGCCTGCGCCAGCATGACGATCTTTCTATTCTTTCCAGGCGATCCAGCCGCCAAAGAGAAAAGCGCCAAAGAAATGTTCAACGGTTTTAAAACCGGCGTTATATAGCAATTCCAGAATGCGTTCTTCCGTGACAAACTGAATGTCGCGCACCACATGTTCGAACCCGCGATCAACAATATGAGGTGGCATGCCGTTATGGAGCTGCCAGTCTTGCCAGACATCCATGAAACGTTTGAAACGATCCCCGCTGACTTCGGCATGCAGGTCAGCTAGAATGAGCGGAGCACCCGGTTTCAGGCGTTGCGCAATGGACCGCAGCAAGGCCTCTTTCTGGCCGTCATCAGGAACAAAATGCATGACCAGAATCAGGGTGGCGGCATCGAATGTGATATCGGCACTCAGGTCTTCCACATAGCCTTGTTCGATATGGCAGCGTTCTGAAAGCTGGCTGATTTCGACATTGGCCTGTGCCACGCCAGCCATGGCCGGGGCCGGTTCAACTCCGGTGAAAGACCAGTCGGGAAAGCTTTCACCCAGGGTCAGCATTTCCACACCTGTGCCGCATCCGGCAGAAAGGACATGGGCATTGGGGGTATCCATGTAGCGTTTCAGCAAGACTTTGATCATTTCATGTAGCACGTCATAACCGGGGACAACCTGACGGATGACACGGTCATAGGCTTCTGCTTTTTTATCGTCAAAATGCTGGGTGGTATCGAAATCGCTCATGGCTTAGACTTTCGGCTGGATCAGGTTAACCTGTCCCTTATAGGGGAAAAAGGCAGGAACCCGTGATTTATAAGTGGCATAGTGATCGCCGTAAAGACGGATCAGGTGACGTTCTTCATATTTACTTCCGATCCAGAGATAGAGGGAGCCAAAGATGGCCGTACAGAGGTCAAATTCATTGGTGATTCTGCCCCATAGAATCATAAAACCCGCACTATAGAGCGGGTGGCGAACCCAGCAATGGAATCCTCTGAAATGAAGAGGTTCCTCATCATGGGCCATCAAACCTTTGAAGTGATCGCGAATTTGCCTGAAGCCACCGAATGTGGCGAGGTCGTATTCTTGTGCAGCCCAGATCATTACAATCCAGCCCAACCCGTGTAGTACCCCTTGGCACCACCACAACCATTCGGGTCGTTCAAAAGCTGGCACCCCTTCAAATAAAAAAGTGCCAAGCATATAGACGGCAAAGAGGTGAAGCAGGGCAAACAGGTTATAGGCAAGGCGATAATAGGCAGAAAAAGCAGGTTTCAACCAGCTTTTCACCTTTTCGCGGGCAAGTAGCGAATGAACCAGTGCAAAGCTTAACCAGCCAAGACCATATAGAAAATTATTTTCAAGCATGAAGAGATTTTGAGCCAAGGTTATGGGACTGTCCAGCCCTTTTGCGAGTACTACATAAAGGTGTGGTGTGTCGATAGTCACAGCCTGATTTCATACAAACAGATAGAATAAGGACAAGTTAAAAAGAATCGGTATTGGAGTGGAGATGTTTGGTTCATCCAAAGCGACACAAGCACTTGCACAGCGGGCCAAGGCCCTGCGTGAACGCAAGGATGCACAGCACCGTTGCGCCTTGGCGAAAGAAATGGGCGATGCATTTGGCGATGCCTCATTGACGCAAAGCGAACGTAAACTTGCGCTGGATATTATCAAAAAGCTGGTGACCGATGAAATTTCGAGCGTGCGTGCAGCAACGGCACAGGCCGTGGCAGCCTCACCCTATTTGCCGAAATCCGTTGCCGCCCGTCTGGCACAGGATATTTCGGAAGTCAGTTTGCCTGTTCTGGAACTTTCCCCGGTTCTGGAAGAATGGTTGCTTGAAGAGATTGTCAAAAGTGGCGTTGCCGAGAAAATCCGAGCCGTTGCCAAACGCGAAAATGTTTCTCCCAACTTGTGTCGTCACATTATTGCATCGGGTAGAAAAGGGGCTGTGATTTGTTTATTGAACAATAAAGGCGCACAGATCACCGATCAGTCCATGGTGAATATTGTGCGCGTTTATGGCGATGATGAATATGTAGAAGAGGCGATTGTTGCGCGCGGTGCCCTATCTGAGGATGTGCTTAAAAATTTGCGGGACGCCGCAGAAAGCCACGTCCATGCCTTTATCAAACGCCATTTCAAATTGACAGATCAGGTCAGTGAAAGCTTCAGGCCCAAGAAGATAACCGATAAGGCAGATAAAATTCCTCATACCGGCCATTGGTGGCATTGACTTAGGTGTTTAGTCCCGGAAAGCTATTTGTTTGGCGCAAGGCTTCCCCTAGAACCATAGCCCCGGAAATTGCAACATTGATGGAACGCATACCTTCGCTCATGGGAATAATCAAGCGGGCATCTGCATGGTCGTGTACATCATCCGGCACCCCCTGACTTTCCCGACCCAGCAAAAGAATATCATCTGTTCTGTATTGGAATTGTGTATAGGGAATGGCGGCTTTTGTTGAGAGCAAAATCAGGCGCGCACCATTTTCCAGTCTTGCCTTTTTAAAGGTTTCCCATGAGGCGTGGCGGGTCAGGTCAACCCGGTGAAGATAGTCCATTCCGGCACGGCGCATGCGTTTGTCATCCAAAATGAATCCGCAAGGTTCAATGATATCGACACCTATATTCATGCAGGCAGCGAGTCGCAGCATTGTGCCTGTATTTTGGGGAATATCGGGTTGATAGAGAGCCAATCTCACGTGGAGTTTCCTTTAAAGTTAAGAGTCATTATTAACAGTCGTCTTGAGTTGGTATTACCTTATAATATTTCATAAATTTTTGAGGGTTAATCCTTTTCTTGCTTTGCAAAATGGATTATACCGGGCGCGGTCCTTTTTGTTGCTTATAAAGGGCCTCGTTGTGTATTTTTTTAGATATATATTTTTAAGACAGCGATAACAACGACTTGGGCACCCCATTTTTTTGGGGACGAGAATGAGGTAATCACATGGCTGACACGGCTACTCACGTAGAGAATAAAACGGAAGGTGGAGAAAGCCGCCGCGACTTCCTGTTGCTGGCGACTTCTGCCGTCGGCGCCGCAGGCGTTGCCGGTGCAATCTGGCCTTTTGTTGACAGCATGAACCCGTCTGCAGATGTTCTGGCACTGTCTACCACCGAGGTGGATATTTCCCAGATCGAGGAAGGGCAAAGCGTCACGGTAATTTGGCAAAAGAAACCAGTTTTCATTCGTCACCGTACGGCTGACGAAATTGAAAAAGCGCGTGCGGAAGATGACGGGGCTGACGGTACGCCTCTTAAAGATCCGCAAAAAGATGAAGATCGTGTTCAAAAACCGGAATGGCTGATTCTGGTTGGCATCTGTACGCACTTGGGTTGTATCCCCGGTGGTCAGAAGCCTGGTGATGTTCGTGGTGATTTCGGTGGTTGGTTCTGCCCGTGTCACGGTTCACACTATGATACGTCTGGTCGTATTCGCAAAGGTCCGGCACCATTGAACCTGGCCGTTCCTCCGTACGTTTTTAAAGACGATGACACTGTCTTGATTGGATAAGGGCCCAATAGATGAGTTCTCCTGAATGGAAAAACCCAGCCATCAAGTGGGTTGATGATCGTTTGCCGGTCTTTTCCTTATTACACCATTCTACGAGTGGTTACCCGGCACCGCGTAACCTGAGCTACTGGTGGAACTTCGGTTCTCTGGCGCTGACGGTCCTGATCGTCATGATTGCCACCGGTATCTTCCTGGTAATGAACTACACGCCGCATGTTGATATGGCGTTTGATTCCGTTGAACGGATCATGCGTGATGTGAACTATGGCTGGCTGATCCGTTATCTACATATGAACGGCGCCTCCATGTTCTTCATTGTGGTTTATATCCACATTTTCCGCGGTATTTACTATGGGTCTTATAAAGGCCCGCGTGAAATTCTGTGGATTCTCGGCGTTGTGATTATGCTGCTGATGATGGGCACAGCCTTTATGGGTTATGTTCTGCCCTGGGGTCAGATGTCTTTGTGGGGGGCTACGGTTATTACCAACCTGTTCTCCGCCTTCCCGATTGTGGGTGAAACCATTGTGACCCTGTTGTGGGGTGGTTTTGCTGTCGATAACCCGACATTGAACCGTTTCTTCTCCCTGCACTATCTGCTGCCGTTCCTTCTGGTCGGTGTTGTTGGCCTGCACCTGTGGGCGCTGCATACATCCAAATCAAACAACCCACTGGGTATTGAGATGAAGCAGCCGGAAGACAGCATTCCGTTCCACCCGTACTATACCATCAAAGACCTGTTCGGGATGGGCTTGTTCTTCATGTTCTTCCTGTATTTCGTCTTTTGGCAGCCGAACTTCTTCGGGGAACCGGATAACTACATCCCGGCCAACCCGATGTCGACGCCCGCGCATATTGTTCCGGAATGGTACTTCCTGCCGTTCTATGCAATCCTGCGTGCCATTACCTTTGAGTTCTTCTGGATTATTCCGGCAAAACTTGGTGGTGTGCTGTGTATGTTTGCTTCCATTCTGATCTGGATGGTTCTGCCATGGCTGGATGGTTCCAAAGTGAAATCTGCTCGGTTCCGTCCGGTGTATAAATGGTTCTTCTGGATTCTTCTCGCAGACTTTATCTTCCTGGGCTATCTGGGCAAGATGCCGGCTGAACAGCCCTATGTCATTATGGCACAGTTGGCGACCTTGTATTATTTCGCTCACTTCATCGTTGTTCTGCCGCTGATGGCACGACTTGAGAAGTCTGTTGAATTACCGGAAAGCATTGCTGCGGCCGTGCTGAAAAAATCGGAGGATGCGTAAACATGCGTAAACTGATTATTGCCGCTGTTGCCGCACTCACACTGAGCTCCGGCATGGTTCAAGCTTCCAGTGGTGAATATCACCCGCCACTGAAAGATGTTTCTTTCTCTTTTGAAGGCTTTTTCGGCCGTTACGATCAGGCGCAGCTGCGTCGCGGTTTTCAAATTTACCGCGAAGTCTGTTCAGCCTGTCACTCGTTGCGACTGGTGGCTTATCGCAACCTGTCTGCTCTTGGTTTTACAGAAGATGAAATCAAGGAAATTGCGGCTGAAAAAGAGGTTCGTTTGCCTCATGGTAGTGCCGGTGCCTTGTTGAATGACGATGGTGAATTTTTCACACGTCCTGCTATTCCGGCAGATAAATTCGTTTCGCCGTTCCCCAATGATGCAGCTGCGATTGATGCCAACGGTGCCTTGCCGCCGGATCTGTCTTTGATGGCAAAAGCCCGTTTGGGTGGTCCGCACTATGTCTATAGCTTCCTGATGGGTTTTGCGGAAGAAATTCCGGAAGAAATTCTGCATCAGGAAGGGTTTGTGGAAAACGAAGACAAAAACTTCAATCTCTACTTCCCGGCTTACTATAACTCCATGCCGCCGCAAATCACCGAGGAGATGGTGGAATATGAAGACGGGACACCGATGACGGCTGAACAACATGCCAAGGATATCGTTGCGTTCCTGAACTGGGCAGCTGAGCCCGAACTGGACCAACGTAAGTCTCTTGGTTTGAAAGTTATGCTGTTTCTTTTGGTGCTGACGGCCATGATGTATGCGCTGAAGCGTAAAATCTGGGCACGTATCAAGCACTAAGCCTTTTATCCGGATATATTTTCGGTTCTGAAAAAGCCGCTATTCCTTATAGGGATAGTGGCTTTTTTTGTGCTTTTCAAAATCATTTATGACTGTTTTATGAAACAAATAAGCAATTTTTGGTAAACTTACGTTAGGCAATATCTTTTTGCACTTGCACAATTTTGAGGCGAGACGTACACTTTTTTTGGTTGAAAACAGTGGCTGTAAAAAAAACGGAGTGGATCATGAAAAGAGCAATCGCGTTGGCTGGTGGCGGGCCGGCTGTCGGTATCAGCATCGGATCGTTGAAACGTTTGAAAGAAGAAAAAGATATTACCTTTGATGTCTGGTCAACGGCCTGTATCGGTGCATGGTTGGCCGTTGCCTACCATCAGTCCGACAAAGGCCATGAGATTGAGCAAAGCGAGGCGTTCTTTCGTAAGGTTTTTGTGGATGACAGTGTCTATCGCCGTTTTCCCATGGCGAATGTTTTTGCCCCCAACTGGATGGATTATCTCAATCGTTCCTTGGGATTTTTGACCTCACCGGAAAGCTATTCGGATCTGATCGTGCCTGAGGCTATTCAGGAAGCGGCGGAAAATGTCTGGGCATTCGCAACAGACCCGGGACAATGGAATGTGGCCAACTATAATGCCATGATTTTCAATGATGTTCTGCGGGTCAATCCGGTCAGCCGTTTTCTGACCAGCATGATCTGGCAGGGCAGCCCCACAGGTATTTCCCAGATCTACTATCCTGACAGTGCCTTTCTCGCAGAACTGGATTTTGATCGTCTTTATGGCGAGGATAAACCCGTTATTTATCATAATGCCTATAACCTGACCAACCAGCGTTTGGAGCTGTTTGGCAACAAGGGGCAATATCAGCCGATTTGTGCGGAGTCCCTTTGTGCCTGTTCTGCGCTTCCCTATATTGAGTCAACGGTGCAGATCAATGACAAAACCTACTGTGAAGGGGCAACCGTCGATACGGTTAATTTTGAACATCTGATGGAAAATCATCCGGATTTGGATGAGGTCTGGGTGAGCCGTATTCTGGATCGCAAGCAAATCCGCAAGCCTGAAAATTTATATGATGCGTTGAATAATCTGGTCATGCTTTTTGCGGCAACCACCAGTGAGGATGATGTCAAGCTGTTCAAAGCTAAAATTCGTGAGTTTGGGTATAAGGTCAAGGTCGTGGAAATACACGTCCCGGCCCATATCAATTATGACTGGACCTATAGTAATTTGGATCGTTCAATCGAGCTGGGATACAAGGCTGCCAGCGATGCGGTGAAAGCCTATCGCAGCGGTAAGGAAAACGTCGCACCGCTTAAAATCGTTTCCTGAAGTTGAATAGAAGTGTTTGCCATGTCTTTCCTGAATAATATGAAGATAGGGCGCAAAATTGCCCTGATTCCCTTTGTGCCCTTATTTGGCATTATTGTGATTTCCCTTTTGGCGTTGAACCTTGCAACGGAGCAGAACGCAAGTCTGAACAGGTTGAACAAAGTCAACTATTCAAAAACGGAAATTGTTGCCGATAGCATTTTCAATGCGACGATGGCCCAGTCGGAGCTGTATCGTGTTTTGACCTGGAGCGCGGCGGGAACCGATGAGGGCAAAATCGCCGAAGTGATTGCCTTGAGCAAAAATTACCGTGAAAGCGCCCGGCGGGCCCTGCATAAAATGAAGGCGGATTTCAAACTTGGTGCGAATGAACTGGCATTGTTGAACCAGATTGAAGTGGATATCGATACATATGCCGAGAATGTTGTAAATGTGCTGGATATGTTGCAACTGGATTTTACCGGTGCCGTTTCCTTTCTTTTTACAGCGCAGGAAAGCCATAAGGCTCTGACAGAGAAGCTTGAAAAGTTTGCGCAAATGACGCGCGACAATATGCAGGCAAGCGTGGGGGAGGTTAATCAGGATACGGAAACCTTTAAAACCAATTTGCTGCTGATCAGTATTGTGATTTTTACGGTTGCGATTCTGGTTTCCGTTTTGATTTCGCGCAAGGTCGGGCGCCCGGTGGTTCATATGACACGGACGATGACCCAACTGGCAACGGGCCAGCTCGATGTAGATATTCCCTGTATCAGCCAGAAAGATGAAATCGGTCAAATGGCCGGGACGGTTGAAGTCTTTCGTCAAAATGCCATTGAGGTGCAACAGGCCGAAGTGGAAAAAACGCGGCGTGAAGAAGAAGCAAGACAAGCCCGCCGCAGTGCAATGTTGCAACTGGCAGATGATCTGGAAAATACGGTGAAGGCTGCGGTGGAGAAAACCGTCAGCGCAGTGGGGTCTTTCCGTGTGGAATCCGACAAACTGGTTGAAAATGCCGAACGCACCACACAACAAAGTATCAATGTGACGTCTTCTTCTTCACAAGCCAACGGCAATGTGGAAAATGTGGCACACACAGCGCGTTCGCTGGCAGAAGGTTTTGGCGAAATCACCCGCAATATTGAATCGTCAACCGCCATTGCCCGGCGCGCGGTAGAAGAGGCTTCGCAAACCAATGAAACCGTTAATTCTCTAGCGGCCGCCGGGCAGCGTATTGGCGATGTGATTGAACTGATCAATGCCATTGCCAACCAGACCAACCTGTTGGCTTTGAACGCCACAGTCGAGGCGGCCCGGGCCGGTGATGCAGGCAAGGGGTTTGCGGTGGTGGCTTCGGAAGTTAAAAACCTTGCCTCTCAAACCGCCAGTGCAACACAGGAAATTTCTGCTGAAATTCAGGCGATTACGCATACAACAGGCGAAGCGGTTGCCGCAATACGCAACATTCAAAACACGATTGATGAAGTTGAAACAGCGCTGAACAGTATTTCAGAAACGGTTGTTCATCAGGGTAAGGAAACCGAATCAATCAGCACCAATGCGCAAGAAGCGGCTGTGGGCACGCGGGCGGTGGTGACGGAAATTCAAAACGTGCAGAATATCGCCACGGGTACCGGTGCATCTGCCAAGGGGATGTGCACCATTTCAGACGAATTGCATGGTGAAGTGACCCATCTGTCCGAACAGGTCGATGTTTTGCTTAAAAACCTCCGCAATAACTAGGTCAGTTTTCTTTTCGGGAGAAAAAAATATGAAAAAAATAGGTCTTGTTGTTCTTTTTCTTTTATTACCTTTTATGACCCTGTCCGTTGCTTCAGCCAGTACCAAGGCGGAAACGGCGCAGGCACTGGTTGAAAAGGCCATTGCCCATTATAAAGATGTCGGTTTCGATAAAGCCGCTCAATCCTTTAACGATAAAAACGGCCCTTATGTTGATGGTGAATTTTATGTCATCATCTTCACCAAGGAAGGCATTTTTAAAACACACGCCATCAACCCGAAGCTGGTTGATAACCCGGCTTTGCCCAAGTTGAAGGATGTAAACGGCAAAGTGATTTTGACGGAAATGGTGAATGCAGGGGTCAACAATCCACAAGGGGGATGGGCCGAATATACCTGGACCAATCCGGAAACCAAAAAACTGGCACCGAAGAAGACCTTTGTGAAAGAATATGACAATCTTCTTTTTGGTGTTGGATATTACGAATAAAAACTTTCCATCAAAGTGTTACAAGAACCGCTGCTTTTGCCGATGGGGAAGCAGCGGTTTTTTTGTGATTTTTTCAATGTTAACCATCTGATCATAATTATGCGTCATGATAGCTGGACTGGATTATTGCATGTATCGGGAGATATTAATTATGCCACAGGCGCATCAGATCGTTTCGCAAGAGGTTGAAACGGGCCGAATCACGCCGATTAAACGCTCTCCCCTGACGCCGGGACTGGCAGCAGCGGCCAAGCGTTTTGGTCTTCGCCCCGATGCGGTTCAACGCCATGAACAATTTATCAAGGAACGCCAGCGTGAAATGGACCGCCTGTCTTTGCAGCGCGATGCCGCCAAGGCCAAATACAAGGCCCTGAAAGGCACCGTGGATGAACTGGTGGAACGCATTCAGGATGTGGCCGCGGCCCCGACACAGGCACAGGCCGGGGATATTCAGAATATCCGCACCCTTTTAAAACAGGCCTATCAGGCTATGGAACGCCAGCAGGTGGAGCTGAAAGGTATTCGTGCACGTACCCAGCGGATGGAACGCGCGGCCATGAAAGCCGATGCGGTTCATCAGGATGTCGCAGAAATGCGCAATGACATTATGGGCTATCAGCGCGCTTTACATGTTGTGCGCCGTGATATGGCTGACCTTATGGAACTGGTGGAAGGTGAAGGGGGCCTGAAGGATTTGGCTGCTCAGGTGCGTGTTGTGCGCCATGATCTGGATGAAACACGCCAGCGTACAGCCCGGCTGGAAAGTGGAGTAGAAGAACAGGCGGCACGCACACTCAAGCTGGAACAGGATATGGAAACACTGCGTGCCTTGATGACTTCCAACATGAATGAAACCGCAGGGGTGGCCGGTGCGTTGCTGACATTGCGCGAAGAGGTCAATAGCTTACGTACCAAAATCGGGCGTTACATCATTGACCAGATGCGGTTTATGCGCAAAGCATCATAGCTTTTGTCTGTTGTTGCAGGTGCTGACGTCCTGTTGCATTGAGCCTGTTTTTCCTGTATAGATGCGCACCTTGCCGGAAATAACCGAGCAAACAACTCAGGAAAATTGACAGATGACAGAACAGCGCACAGACCTGGTGGGCCTGAGCCGTGCAGAGCTCAAGGCGGAGATGGAACGCATCGGGGAAAAAGCCTTCCGTGCAAAACAGTTGTGGCAATGGATTTACCATCGCGGTGTGACCGATTTTACGCAAATGACCAACATTTCAAAGTCGTTGCATGGTAAACTGGCGGAACATTTCTATATTTCGCGCCCGCATGTTTCCGAAGAACTGACGTCTGTTGACCGTACCCGCAAATGGTTGTTCAAATTTGATGATAATAACGAGGCAGAAACTGTTTTCATCCCGGAAGAAGACCGCGGTGCGGTTTGTATTTCCTCTCAGGTTGGTTGTACCCTGACCTGTAAATTCTGCCATACCGGTACCCAGTTGTTGGTGCGCAACCTGAGTGCGGCGGAAATTGTCGGTCAATTTATGGCGGCGCGCGATTCCTATAATGAATGGCCTTCACCACCGGGGGACAAGCGCCTGTTGTCCAACATTGTCATGATGGGGATGGGAGAGCCGCTTTATAATTTTGATAATGTGGTCAAGGCTTTGAAAATCCTGATGGATCAGGAAGGAATTTCTCTATCCAAGCGCCGTATTACCCTGTCAACCAGTGGTGTGGTGCCGGAAATTCGCCGCCTTGGGGAAGTTGCGGATGTGGAGCTGGCCATCAGCCTGCATGGGGCAACCGATGACGTGCGTAGCGAGATTATGCCGATTAACAAGAAATATCCGCTTAAAGACCTGATGGCGGCGGTGCGTGACTATCCGGCCGCGATTAATGCGCGGCGGGTGACATTTGAATATGTCATGCTCAAAGGGATCAATGATTCTGAGGCGGATGCGCGTGAACTGACCCGTCTGGTCAAGGATATCCCCTGTAAATTCAACCTGATTCCATTCAACCCCTGGCCGGGCAGTGATTATGAATGTTCCAGCCGGTCTGTACAGAAACGTTTTGTGGAAATCCTCAACCGCGCAGGCTATACGGCAACAATCCGTGTAACCCGCGGTCAGGATATCCTGGCAGCCTGCGGTCAGTTGAAATCGGAAAGTGAGCGTACCCGCTGTTCACGCATGAAGGCCCGCATTGAAGCCGGTATTCACGATGATGAACATAGCTTGCCAGCATCTGCTTTGGGATGAAGGCGGCTACAGGCCTTAATTTAGCGCCCATTCAGCATCGTTAATTTAAATATTTGGTGGTGATTTTCAGAATTGTGCCGTTCAGGTGTAGCTTGCGTAATTCTCTTTCGACTTTTTTCTTAAGGGTGAGCGGTTGCATCAGCTTGCTGTTGCGTGACAGGGCCAGAAAAGCAGGCCGATGGGGCATAAAAGGGATGCTCAGAGACTTGATAGTCCCCAGTTTGTTATGCTTTTTCAGATAGTAGCGAAAACGCGCTTCGTTATCCAGAATCGCATCAATTCTTCCGGCTTCAAGCATTTTAATGGCGTATTGGGCATCATCAAAAAAGACACGTTCAAGACGGTGGTCCGCAATGGCCTGTTCAAACCCGATGGTCAGGGCATACCCCCGGTTATGGGCGACCTTGAGTCCGAAAAAATCCGAAATTTTGTTGAAACGGAACATTTTATCCTGACGTACGAAAACGCTGAAGGTGGAATAATGCATGGGAACTGTAAAAATGAAGCTGGCAAATTCCCTTCTGCTTTGTGTATCAAACAGGGAAAAAGCCAGATCGCATTCACCACTTTTTAGCAGGGAAACCATGCGTTTCCATGGATATGCCTTGATTTCGCCGGGCTGTTTCAGGTCTTTCAAAATCTGTACAATGATGTCGATGTCGATGCCGGTCAAACTGTTTTTATGTTTGATAACATAGGGTTCAAAGCCACTTTGCGTACAGAGTTGCAAGACTTTGGTTTCTGCCATAGCCGAATGGATGGGCAAAAATAGCATGAAAAGACTGAAAATGACGATAAATGCACGCAAAGAAGAGCCCCCGAAAAACTATTCTCCAGTCAGTTTACAGAAAATTTATAAGCCAACAAGTTCCATCTCTGTAAAAAGAAACAGGAAATGGAAAAACAGGCGCATTTTCTCGGAATAAAAAAATATATTAATAACAATGAACTGTGCCGGAACGGCACTTTTTGGGGAATGTTTGATAATTTTTTCCAACCTGAAATTATCAAAGGCGTGAACAGACGTTAATTCTTTAAAAACTATAAGAAAATACAATGTTTATTGCCTCTTGTTTTCTCTGCAAAGAGGTTGCAGAATTACAGGCTGGATAACGAGAAACTATGTGTAGGGCGGATTCGATAGATGCAGTTTGATTTTGCAACCATTGCCGGATTGATTATTGGTCTGACAGTTGTAACCCTGGCTATTCTTTCCGGATCGGACATTACGATCTTTTTCAATCTGCCGGGTCTGTTGATTGTGTTCGGTGGGACGTTTGCCGCCACCTTGATCAAGTTCCCCTTATCGGGGATTTTTATCTCCATTCCTATTGGTATTCGCGCTGCTTTTACCGTTCAAAAAGAAAAACCGCGTGATTACATCCGTCAGGCCATTCAATTGGTGAAAAGGGCGCGCAAGAACGGCATTCAGACTCTGGAAAAAAACAACCTGAAAAACCCGTTCTTTAAAAAAGGTGTGCAACTTTGTGCCGATGGCCGGGACCTGGATTATATCCGTAAAATCCTGACTCAGGAAATGGCCATGGCCATTCAACGCGAAGAAGTCGGGGGCAAAATCTTCCGTGCGATTGGGGACAGTGCCCCGGCATTCGGGATGTTCGGGACCATTGTCGGTTTGATTCAGATGCTGTCCAATATGCAGGACCCGGGTACCATTGGGCCGGCTATGGCTGTGGCTTTGCTGACAACCCTTTACGGGGTCTTGATTGCGAACCTGATCGCGTTGCCGATTGCAGACAAGCTGGAATCGAAGTCTGCGGAAGACAAGGCCTTGCGTTCCCTGATCATTGAATGTGTTTTCCAGATTCAGCAAATGCAGAATCCGACAGCCATGCTGGAAATTCTGGAACCGCACTTGCCGGAAAAACAACGTCAGACCGGCAGCGGCGGTGGCGGCAGCGGTTATACGGCAGGGCGTGAGGCACGTAAGAAATGAAGACTTACGACCAGGATGCAGAAACACTGGATGGTTCAAAATTCATCAAACATGGCCGGGATGCTCCGGCCTGGATGGTGACATATGCCGACCTGATGTCGCTGCTTTTTGCGTTGTTTGTGCTTTTGCTTTCCTTTTCTGAAGTCAATGATGATTCCTTCAAGAAAAATGCCGGCCCCATGCGTGAGGCCTTCAACCAGAATGCAGATTTTCAGACCGATGAACAATCCTATCTTTCCGGTGGGCGGGGGCTGCTGCAAGGGGTCAAATCGGTCCCGATGGATGTACCTGAAAGCGAAGCCGTGCGCGAAGCCATGGTCGCCAGTTTACGCCGTTCCCTGCAAGCCGACCTTGCCAACAAGATGGTTGAGCTGGAGGAAACCAATAACGGGATTATCGTGCGCTTTCCATCTGAAACCGCTTTTCAGTCCGGCGGGGCGGAACTGGCCCCGGCTGCTTTTGCCTCTTTAGATAAAATTATCCCGATCCTGAAACGAACCCCCGGTGATATCAAAGTGGGGGGGCATACGGATAATGTACCGATTTCCACATTGCAATTTCGTTCCAACTGGGATTTGTCTGCTGCGCGGGCAACATCTGTTGTGCATTATTTCCTGCGCAAAGGTTTGTCTAAAAAACGTTTAACATCACAGGGCTATGCAGACTCTCGCCCACTTGTGGAAAATAAAACACCGGAGGCACGTGCGAGAAACCGCCGGGTTGAAATTAGTATCGAGGTGCCGGAAGACACCCGTGATGCACAGAAAATTCTGGAAAAGATGCAACCGCGCCGTCGGGTCTGGACAACAGAGCAGGGCCAGAAAGAATTGTTACCGGGTGCTGAAGAGATTGATCTGGAGAAACGTCGTCAGGAAATGCAGGAAAAAGCCAAATCCGCTGAAGATATGGCTAATGAGCTGAATCAGCAAAGTGGCTCCAGCATCAAGGAAGGTTTGAATTCCATCGGGCGCAGTCCCAAATAGCAGTCCTGCATGAAAAAAGCCTGAGCAGAAATGCTCAGGCTTTCGAATTCTTATGGGTGTAAAGAGAGAACGCTTAGCCTTTGGCGCGTTCAACACCTTCCAGAATCAGGGATTTGGCTTTTTCAGCACCTTCCCATCCGGAAATTTTCACCCATTTGCCTTTTTCGAGGTCTTTATAATGTTCGAAGAAGTGGGCGATCTGGTCCAGAACGATCTGCGGCAGGTCTGTATGGGTTTTTACGTCCGCATACATCGGGTGCATTTTATCTGTCGGAACAGCAAGAACTTTTTCATCCATGCCACCGTCATCTTCCATCATTAAAACACCGATCGGACGGGCGGAAACAACAGCACCGGGGATAATGCTTTCCGGTGCCAGAACCAGCACGTCCACCGGGTCGCCATCATCAGACAGAGTGTGCGGAATAAAGCCGTAGTTGGCCGGATAGAACATTGGCGTATGAACGAAACGGTCAACGAAGATTGCGCCGCTGTCTTTGTCGAATTCATATTTGACCGGTGCAGCGCCAGCAGCAACTTCGATGATGACGTTGACGGCTTCCGGTGCATTGCCAACAGGAATTTTTTTGATATCCATGGAATTTCCTCACACTTATAAATGTGGGTCCCACTGCGCGTGGCCCCCGTAATTTTGCGTGCGCACAATAGCGAAAGAAGGCTTTTTTTTCAAGCAGGATTCTGCTCTTCGCGTCTGTCCTGTTTTATCATCCACAAGAGCAACAGCAATGCCGGGGCGGCAATGGCGGAACAGGCAACAAAAAAGCCCGTCCAGCCAAGAAACTCCGCCAAAATGCCGGACAGGGCGGAAAACATATCGCGCGGGATCGCCATAAAGGAACTCAGCAGGGCATACTGGGTGGCGGTGTAAGCGCTACTGCATTGGCTGGATAGATAAGCGACAAAGGCCGTAGTGGCCATACCGGCCGTCACGTTTTCCCCTGAAATGGCCGCCATCAGCATGGGGATATTGTAGCCAACTTCCGCTTGTACGGCAAACAGCAGGGTGGAAAGCATTTGTACAATGCCACAATAAAGCAGCGCACGCAGGATGCCGTAACGATAGGTAACCACGCCGCCAATCAGCCCTCCGATGACTGTGGCGGCCATGCCGAAGACTTTTGTGATGGAACCGATTTCCGTGCCGCTGAAACCCAGATCCTGATAAAACGGGTTGGCCATGGCCCCCAGCATGGCTTCCCCCATTTTATAAAGAATGATGAAAATCAGGACCCAGATCCACCCCTTGCGCATGATGAAGTCTTTGAAGGGCAGAATGACGGCGATATGAAAGTTGGCAATGGTGCTGGCCAGCCACATAGGTTTTCCATCATCCAGCAGGTCGTGGGTGTGCTGGTCGCGTAATTCAAGTTGCTGAACGGCGGCAAGGTTTTTCGGTTCGCGGTTCAGTAAAATGGTGATCATTCCGATCAGGATCAACCCGGCCATGAGGGTATAAACCAACGGCATGGCTATCCAGTCCGACAGGCCGATGGCAACGGCCCCTGCAACCAGCATTCCCAGACGGTAACCATTAACGGACATGGCTGCGCCGGCACCCTGTTCGTCATCTTTGAGAAGTTCAATGCGGTAGGCGTCTATCAAAATATCCTGTGTGGCCGAAAAAAAGGCGACAAAAACCGCCATGAGGGCTGTTATTTCAGGGGTTTGTGCCGGGTTGGACGCACCCAGTGCGATGATGGAGGCCATCAGACAGGCTTGGGACAACAAGGCCCAGCTGCGCCGGTGACCGATCAGGCGGTGAACAAGAGGCAGGCGAACATGGTCCACCAGTGGCGCCCAGAGGAATTTAAACGTATAGGGCAGACGTGCCAGCGAAAAAAAACCGATGGCGGCCAGTGAAACGCCTTCAATTTTCAGCCAGTAGGACAGAGTCCCATAAACCAGCAATAAGGGCAGGCCGGACGAAAAACCGAGAAAGAGAATGGCGATGACGCGCCGGTCGAAATAAATCTTTGACGCTTCAAACCATGATCTCATTGGGTCTGGCCTGCCAGAATGGCGCGGAAACAGCTCAGTTGTCCGGCGCTATCGAGAAAGGGGCCGCGCAATTCGCTGTAGGTGACTTTCATGCCGGTTTTTTCTTTATAGAGGAAAAGGTCCAGAATGCAGTCTCTGGCACGATATTGCCAGATTTCCACACCGCTATCCTTGCGTACGAAACCGGGGGCACCAAGGGCGCGTTTAATCGCGCTGGAGCTCAGCCCTAAAAGCTGGCTGGGTTTTGCCCCCTGTTCAAGGCCGTATGATTTCAGGGCGGCCAAACGTTGCGGGGACGGTTTGGCGGGCTGAACGGGCTGTGAGGGGTTTGCCTTTTGTTGCGGATGCGTAGGTGTTGAAGGCGCTGGGGCAACCGTTGTCAGCTGTGTTGGCTTTTTGCGTTCTCCGCGATACATGTCGCTTGATTGCGGGCTGGCGCAGGCGCTGATGAAAAGAACGCCGCCCAAAGCCAGGGCTTGAACGGCGTTGAATGGTTTTATCATGAGACCAACAAACGGTTTATTTGTTGTTTTCATTACGTGAGGCAGCGATTTCATCCGGGCTGAGCGTTGCCATGGACCCGGAAATCTCACCACCTTCTTCAATGACGATACGACCATAACGCACATCGCCTTTGACCCGGCCACCGCTTTTAACAGTCAGCGTTTTATAGGCATAAAGTTCGCCATCAAACACGCCGGAAATGAAGGCTTCTTCCACATGGGCCGAGCCGGTGTAGACGCCGGTAGAGGCAATATCGAGAACATGGGCGTCTGTGATTTTGGCATCGACCTGACCTTCAACAATCAGGGTTTCACAGGCGGTGATTTCACCGCGCAGGGAAATTTCGCGCCCTACTGTAAGGGTGCGCGGGTCCTGATAATTGCGCTGGTCACCGCGGCGCGGGGTTGCACCGGGAATATCCATCAGACGGCGCGCGGCAATATCGGGACGATAGCCCGGTGAGTTGGAAGAAGAAGCCGCACTTGGGACTGCCGGTTTACTGGGCGGGGAGGGGGTATGTGTCCCTTTTGAAGAAAAAGGCTTGAGCGGCGGCAGCTGTTCAATTTTTTCTTCACCAGCCAGTTGTTGGCTATTTTCTTCAGTTGTCGGTTTGTCGCCGTTTTTGTTACGCCCAAACATACTGACACATACTCCTTAAGAACTTTGTTCCAGCATCAGGAATTTTGGTTCCTGGCGCCAGTTATGGAAAAGATGCACCATGACGGCTGTGCCGACCACCGGTGCTATTAGGTTTACCAGAGGAATCGTTAACAGGAAAGCAGTCAATGCACCTGCAATCAGCAAACGTCCCTGATAGGCTTTGCGTAGCGCCTTGGCTTTTTGTGTTCCAACCCGGCGCTGACCGACCAGTTCAAAATACTCCCGACTTATTAAATAGCCGTTAAGTCCGTAAAAGATGATCAGGTTTGCTCCGGGCAGCAAATAAAGCGGCAATACAAGAATGTTTAGTAATACCATGACCCCGGCAAATTTAATGGCTTCTACCAGAGTTTCCCCCCAAGGGATCTGGTTAGCCTCTGGCAGATGGGGATAATGCTTTTTTTCAACGGCCGTTGCGATGTCATCCAGCAAGAAACCGATGATGACGGAAGCCACAGCCGGAAAAAGCAGCCAGACCAGCCCCAGCACAGCAATGGGGCCGAGGAAGTCAATCAGTGTATCCACCCAGGGAATATTGATCAGCACGTTTTCCACCAGATACCCGCTGACAGCGGTGAGCAGAATCATGAAAATCAGGAAAGCACCGAAAATGCCCCAGAAAATCACCTTGCGAAAGGTCGGGTCGGGCAGTTGGGCGAAAGATTTGGAAAAAGCGGAAATCATCAATCAAGTCCGAAAGTGGCACGAGTTTTCTTTATGTAACCCGATGCGGGGGCCTATGAAAGGGCTTTGTTGAAAAATTCTATTGTAAAGGTAGGGACTCTGGCCTGTGTCAGAGTGACAATTATATAAAGGCGGACTCCAGATTTTGCTGCCCCAGAATACGCACAATCAGCACATATTCTTTTTCTATGCGGAAATAAATGGCATGAGACCCGAAAACGTATCGACGATAATTCGGTTTAATATGGTCAATTATTTGGTATTGCTGTGGGTGTTGCGCGATCTGCTCAAGACGTATTTTTAAGGCATTGGCATATGTTGCGGCTTGGTCTTGTCCAAACGTTGTGACGCCAAAAGTTAAAATGGACCTGAAATCTCCGGCGGCTGCTTTGCTTAATTTGTAAGAGGGCATCAGGCTTTTTATTGATTCAGGACATCATGGATAATGTCGTCGGCTGTTTGTGAAGAAAGGCCGCTTTTTTCACCTTCTTCCAATGCCAGGCGCAGAGCTGTAATTTCTGTACGTTCGCGCGCCCGTTCCCGACGGATAAGTTCGTTAATGATCTCACTGTTGCTTTTATATTCTCCTTCAACCTCAACTTTATGCCTAAGCCAGTCGCTATTCGGGTCGGTAAGGGAAATGCTTTGCCGGGACATTGAGAAAACTCCTTTTCAGCTTGGTGTAATTTTACACCAATATAGCATCAATAGGCAAATGGCGACTTATTGAAGAACCTGATTTAGAAAATCCAGCATCAGCCTATGCATTTTATCATGTTCGCCAACACGGTCGAAACCGGGGGCATCGTTGGCGAGTTCTCCCATGTCGGCGCGTACTTCTTCGCGCATGGGGGATAGATAGGAAAAATGCCCGGCTTTCGGCGTGACGTGATAGCTACACCCTTGAGGCAGGTTCTGGCTGATCTCTTCAGCATGAAAAGGTTGGCGCAAGACCATGTCGCGCTCGGCGCGGAAAATCTGCACCGGAATCTGAATATTTTTCAGACTGGTAGCCGGGAACAGGCCGCCACCGACAGGGGCAAGGGAGATACAGGCTTTATAACGCGAATCATGGGTGACGGGCAGATAGGATTCGTCATAACCATCACGTACAATCACTTCGTAACTGGCGAAAAGCGGGTCAAATTCCCGGTTGGCGCGGATGTGATGACGCAAGCCATCCACATAAGGCTGTGCACCAACGCAGGTCAGGGCCGTAAAGCCCCCCAAAGAAAAGCCAAAGACTGCTATCTTTTCCGGATCAAGTCTTTTGCCCCATTCACGGTCTGCCAAAAAGGCGTCAAGGGTTGATTTCATATGACGTGAACGTGCCTGATAAACATGGGCGGACCCGACACCACTGTCATCGAAGAAATTGTTTTGGGGATGTTCAGGGGCCAAAACAATATAGCCGTTTTGAGCGAGAAATTCAGCCGTCTTGCAATGGCCGAAGCGGGTGCCGCCCGAGCCATGAGACATCATGACAAGGGGAAAGGCCCCAAAAGCAGGGGCTGCCCCTTTGGCGACAGAGAAGGTATAGACCCCATGGGTAAAGTTTTTGGCCTCTTCCCCGGTGGGATACCACAGGGCACAGGGAATATTCCCGTCTATATCTGTGGCACGAAAGGAGGCAAACCCGGCATTATACATCGACAGCGGTGCGTTTTTCGATGGCATCCCAGATCAGACTTTCCAGACAGGTACCGTCAAAACGGTTGATTTCCTGTAAACCCGTGGGTGACGTGACATTGATTTCGGTCAGGTAATCCCCGATCACATCAATGCCGACAAAGATCATGCCGCGTTCGCGCAGGTCCGGGCCGATCCGTTCACAGATTTCACGTTCGCGATCTGTCAGTTCCGATTGTGCCGCTTTTCCGCCCACGTGCAGGTTGGACCGTGCCTCACCTTCCGGGGGAATGCGGTTCACCGCACCAACGGCGACACCATCAATCAGGATAATACGTTTATCGCCTTTGCGCACATCGGGCAGATAGGCCTGTACCATGACTGGTTCACGGTAGAGTTCACTGAACAGTTCAATCAGGGAATTGAGGTTTTCATCTTCCGGCTTGATATGGAAAACACCGGCCCCGCCGTTGCCAAACAGCGGTTTGACGATGATATCCTTGTGTTTGGCGCGAAAAGCATCAATTTGATATTTATTACAGGTAATCAGGGTTGGCGGCATCAGGTCTGGGTATTTGGCGACAAACAGTTTTTCCGGGGCATTGCGCACTTCGGACGGGTTGTTGACCACCAGCGTGTCGGGATGGATATGTTCCAGCAGATGGGTTGCGGTAATATAGGCCATGTCAAAAGGCGGGTCCTGACGCATCAAAACCACATCAACTTCATCATGCAGGTCCAGCCAGCGGCCTTCACCCAGTTCAAAATGGGCACCGTGTTCGCGTTTTAAGCGCAAGGGGTGGGCAAAGGCAACCACACGCCCGTCCACCATTGTCAGATCCTGAGGCAGGTAATGGAAAATCGTATGTCCCCGTTTCTGAGCTTCCAGCCCCATAACAAAGGTGGAATCTCCATTGATGTCGATCGATTGGATCGGGTCCATTTGAATGGCAACGCGCAGTGACATGGGGCCTTCCCTCTAAGCGTAAATTTCTGATGAATTCATCATATAGACCATGACAGGAACTTGTGCCAGTCGTAGATGGGGAAAAAACAAATGAAGGGACGTTACCGGGTTCGCTTAATCAGATCGTCAAGGATGCGTTGGGTATGACGCCGGGACTGTTCATCTTCGGTATATTTCAATGCTTCGCTGAGAGAAAAAACAGCGTCATCCAGACGACCGATCCGGGCCTGAAGCAGGCCGGTTTCACGCCAGAAGGCCGCCGATTCAGGTTCCAGACAAAGGCAGGCTTCCAAAACTTCAATGGCTTGGCTCATTTGGACACAGCGTAAAAAATGCGCTTTGATGGCACCGAAATGATGCAGGGCCAGGGTGCGACTTTCCAACGTATCATAAAAGTGCGGGCTGAGTTCGGCCTCAGCACCCCCCAGCACCTTGATCATCTGGCGCAGGGTGTAGGCATCCAGCTCAACGCAACCGTGAAAAGGGTCCAAAATGGCACGCTGGGCTCCTTTATCAATGGCAATCAGGCTGAAACCGGGAAAGGTCAGGGCACGTGCCGACCATCCCAGGGTACGCGCACAATGCAGATAAAGTAGGCTCAGGGTCAGTGCAGTTGCGCATTTGTGTTCCAGAACACTGAAAAGGTTGAGGTGGTCCAGATCGTCAAAGGCGTCTTCATCACCGTGGAAGCCTTGTTTGTCGCGCATGACTTCCTGCAAGGCGGCGGTTTTTGCGGCCAATGGCGGCACATCATTAAGGTGCTGGCGATAACTTTCTTTCAGTTGCAGGCACAACCGGTCAACCTGCTGGCGGTATTTGTCAATATTGGCAGAGGGCCAGAGTAACTTTGATGCGCAGAAAGCAGACGTTAATAAATCGAAACTCTTATCATCCTGTGTGGCAAGACGGGTTAAATCTTCTTTGATGGAAGCAGGAAGACTCATAGGTTCTGATCATTGGGGCCGGGGTTGGGACGATACATGGATTTCGCCTGCCTGACTGTTACATGGGTGACGACCTTGCGGACGTAAGGAATGGACTTTGCCCGGGTGATAAAGCGATTGAGTTCACCCTTGCTTTGCGCAAAACCAATGGCATACACAACGCCCCCTTCCGTTTCAAACTTGTAATTGATATCCATAATATCGGAAGCAAAGGTCAGTTCTGCCGTCAGGCGGGTATCAATATAGGTGTCATGGGCAAAGTCTTCCAGCGTATTATCAGCCTTAAGCGTGATTTCGTTAAACACATCTGCAATGCCTTTAACTTTCCATGTCAGTTCCACCAGCTCGGCGCGTTGTTCTTCACTTTCCACTGCTCCGACAATCAGGGCTTTGCTGTTGTAGACAATAACGGTGATGCCGGTTGCGTAGGAAATATCGGCATTGGCCCATTTGGCAATCACATCGGCTTTCAGGCCATAATCGTTTGTCGCGCCTTTGAAACCGCGCTCTTCCATTGCCATGGTGCCTGCTGTGCTTCCGGCAGTGACCAACACCCCGATAGGTGTGCAGGAAGCCAGAAGAAAACCAATGAATAAAAGGGTGAGCAGGCGATTTGTCATTTTTCCTCAAACCATGCATTTTTAACGTGGCGGGGCAGCCCTTTTTGCGAGACAGCCACCAGATCGAAGCGAAGATCATATTCAACATAACGCGGATTTGCAGAAAGAAAAGCCTGCGCTGCCGAGATCAGCCGTTTTTGTTGATGAAAGCTCAGGGCATGCAGGGCATCGTTCAGGTCTGGCCTGCTTTTTACCTCAATAAAACACAGGATGTGGCGGCGTTTGGCAATGATATCAATTTCGCCGCCAACGGTGCGTTGATTGCGCGCAACAATGCAATACCCTTTCAGGCGCAACATCAGGCAGGCGATATCTTCGCCCCACTGTCCAAAGGCATAGGCTTTTTGTTTCTGGTGTTTCATGCCTTTGTTTATGGAAGGGACAGAAAGTGTTTTTCAGCTTTTATGGCTTTTCACTTAATTCCAGTGCCCGGTTATAGACCTGACGCTTTTTCAAACCTGTGACATCGACAACTTCAGCAACTGCATCGCGCAATGACAGGCGAGACAGGGCATTTTGAAGCAAACTGTCCAGATCGTCCGCGCTGGTTTCATTGCAGCCTTCTTCTGGCGGGCCGACAATGAGGACGACTTCCCCACGCACGTCTTCTTCTTTGTATTGTGTCGCCAGTTCCGGCAAGGAAGCACGGCGGATTTCCTCATATCGTTTGGTCAGTTCGCGGGTGACGGCTGCTTCACGTTTGCCCAGAACCTGTGCCATATCTGCCAGACAGGCCGCCACCCGGCGCGGGGATTCCAGCGTAATGAGGGTGGCGCGCACATTTTTGACTTCTTCCAGTGCTTTTTGGCGTGCAACCGTTTTATTGGGTAAAAAGCCAAGGTAAAGAAAACGGTCACTGGGCAGGCCGGAAAGAACAAGCGCGGTGATGACCGAACTGGCGCCGGGGGCAGTGGTGTAGGGCAGGCCACGTTCGGCGCAGTCACGCACCAGTTTATAGCCCGGATCGTTGATTAACGGTGTACCGGCATCGCTGACCAGAACCACCCGTTCACCTTTTTCCAGTTTTTCCAGCACTTTGGGGCGCATCTTTTCGGCGTTATGTTCGTGATAGGCGATACATTTCTTTTTGGAAAGACCGTGAATTGACAACAGTTTTGCCGTTACCCGGGTATCTTCACATAAAATTGTATCGGCATCGCCCAGCAGCTCTAACGCCCGTAATGTAATGTCCTGTGCGTTGCCGATGGGGGTTGCGACAATATAGAGTCCAGCACGCCCTTTACTCGCTCGCGTGGTAAGGGTAATCTCTGCTTCGTCTTGATCTATTGCCGGGAGACCCGATGTTTCTGAATCTGCGTAGTTTTGTTTTGCCATTGTTGCTCTTGGTCACAGTGGTGTTGAGCGCCTGTCAGACGACGAGTGCCCGCAAATGGTGGGAAGTTCCGGGAACAGAACCGCAAGCAAGCGGACCGGCCCCCAAGACTTATGATCCTACCGCAGCACCGCGTGCGGGCAAGGAAATTCCGCCATGGGACCCTTCGATGCCATCGGTTCAGTTGCCTGATGCCGAGAAAAAGGCCGAACAATGGATGACGCAATATGATGTGCGCGGCGGGGTGCGTGCGGCCCGTGTCGGGCTGTTGCTGCCGCTTTCAGGGCGTGCTGCCAAAGCGGGGAAAGAGATCATGAATGCCGCCCAACTGGCGCTTTTTGATTTTGCCGGGCCGAACTACGAATTATTGCCTTATGATACAAAAGGCACACCGGAAGGGGCTGTGCAGGCGGTACAATATGCCATTGCCGATGGGGTTTCGATTGTCATCGGCCCGCTTTTGTCGCAATCGGCGCGCGCCATTTCACCTTATCTGCAAGCGGCAAATGTCAATGCATTGGCCTTTACCAACGATTCGACAGCGGCCAGCCAAAATGTTTTTGTCATGGGGATTCGCCCGGAAGAAGAGGTCGAACGAATTATCAATTTTGCCGCCTTGCAGGGATCAACCCGGTTTGCGCTGCTGGTGGCTGCTGATGAATATGGTATTCGGGTGCGCAGTGCTTTTGAAGCTGCTGTACAGGCCAACGGGGCGACCCAGTCCAAAGTGGTGCAGTTTTCCGGGGGCGATGACCTGCCTTCCCTGATTCGCAACATGGCGGATTACGATGTGCGGCGTCAGGAATTGCTCCACCAGAAAAATGCCTTGAAAGGCAAGGGAGATGCTCTTTCAAAAAGGGCACTGGAACGGTTGAAGTTGCTGCAAACGGTCGGTGATGTGGATTTTGATGCCTTGTTGGTGGCGGCTGGAGGGCGCACCTTGCAGACCATTGCAGCCAACTTGCCCTATTATGATATCGACCCGAAAAAGGTTCGTATTCTGGGCACCAGCTTGTGGGATGCCAACTGGGTACGTGCCGAACCGGCCTTTTTAGGTGGCTGGTTTGCACAGGCCAGCGAGAAAAACCGGGGTGATTTTAAAGCGCAATATAAAGCGGTATACGGGCATGAACCGGGAATTCTTGCGACTTTGTCCTATGATAGCGTGGCTTTGTCTGCTGTGTTGGCCAACGATAAGGGCGAAGCTGATTACAGCCGCACCACTTTGACCGACCCGGCTGGTTTCCTGGGACGCAGTGGAATTTTCCGTTTGCAGGATTGGGGTGTTGCGCAACATGGGTTGGCGGTGATGCAGGTGCAGCAAAAGGATTTCCGGGAAATCTCGCCAGCACCAGCCAGTTTTGCACCGGTGACGAACTAGGAATATTACGCGATCAGTTTTTCCAGCACGCCGTCCAGACAGGTCAGCCCATTGGGGCTTGCGCGCAAATGGGTGTGGGTCTGTTTGATGAGGCCAAGGTCTTGAAGCAGGGCAAAACCGTCCGGGTCAATGCAGGCGGAAAGGGGTTTGCCAATGCGTTGCTCAAAAAGGGTAAGGTTGATCCCTTCTTTCAGGCGCAGGCCCATCATAAGAAGCTCGGTTGCGCGTTCTGCTGCACTCAGGGCTTTGCGTTTTTGTTCACCACTGTTGTTGTCATGCACAGCCTGTAGCCAGAGGTCGGGTTTATAAATCTGGTGAATAGCCTGATTGTTCAGGCGGCTATGGGCACCGGGGCCGATGCCGATATAGTCATCACCTTGCCAGTAAATCAGGTTGTGGCGGCTTTCTTCACCAGGGCGGGCATGATTGGAGATTTCATAAAGCGGCAGGCCTGCCTCATTCATCATTTCTTGGGTGAGGTCAAACAGGTCTGCACCAAGTTCTTCATCACAAGCCGGAACCTTGTCTTTAAAGAAAGGTGTGCCTGGTTCAATGGTCAGCTGATAAAGCGAAAGATGCCCACCCGATAAGGTCAGTGCTTCGGTTAATTCCATGCGCCAGTCTGCAAGGCTTTGGTTGGGCCGGGCATAAATCAGATCAAAACTATAGCGATCAAACGTTTGTTGCGCGAGGTTCAGGGCGCGCAAGGCCTCATCTTTGGAGTGGGCGCGACCAAGAAATTTCAACGCTTCAGGCCTGAGGGACTGAATACCGATGGACAGGCGGTTAACCCCGGCTGCTTTGAAATTGGCAAAAGTGTCCGTTTCGACCGTGGTGGGGTTGGCTTCCAGCGTGATTTCCGCATTTGTGGTGAAGCCCCATAATTGATCAATGGTCTGAATGACAGTTTCAACCGTGTGCGGAGCCATCAGGGAAGGGGTGCCGCCGCCAAAAAACAGGCTGCTGACCTTGCGCCCCGGGCTTTCTTGGTAAACACGGTGTAGTTCGCCTTTATAAGCTTGTGCCCATAGGGCATGGTCTACCCGGTCTGCGACATGGGAATTAAAGTCGCAATAAGGGCATTTGGAAACGCAATAGGGCCAATGGACGTAAAGCCCGAAGGGGCGATTTTTAAGGTCAATCATGGCCCCTGTATACTGCGGATGAGGTCATAAGGAAAGAGGCCCCTGTTTACACAGGGGCTCACGCCTTTTATCTTGTCATTCTGGACTTGATCCAGAAT
This sequence comes from Terasakiella sp., assembly GCA_050297075.1. GTDB lineage: Bacteria > Pseudomonadota > Alphaproteobacteria > Rhodospirillales > Terasakiellaceae > Terasakiella. The sequence continues at coordinate 42,161 of JBNKSC010000007.1, read as the reverse complement.
CCACACATAACCTTTGAGAACAGGGGAAAACTGAGCCAAAATGGATTCTGGCCTGCGCCAGAATGACAGGGAAAGTATGTTTATCAGCAGTTTGTATAGGCTCAGGCTTCACCGCGTGCGGGGTAGTTTTTCGACAGGATGAAATCCAGATTGGCAGGTAGGGAGGAAATATCCGGGCGCAGGAACGGCATGGTCTGGATATCGGCAAAATAAAGTGTCTGGTCCGGGCGAACCATCAACAGGCCGGGTTCGCTGAAGATTTCCGGCTCGACCACACCGGTGGAGGTGGTGCCGATGCCTTTTGATACGAAAAGACCAAGCTTGCGGGCATCTTCGATGTTGAGACCGTAGCCGATTTCAAGATTATCCAGTTGCCATTCTTCGGCAGCCTTTGCTGCGCGTTCTTCAGTATCGGAACTGGTAACAATCAGGTCAACACCACGTGCGGGCAGTTCCGGGGCAATTTTGTTCAGCTTGGAGAGATACATTTTGCACAAAGGGCAATGATAGCCACGGTAATTCACAATCATGGTGAAATTTTCAGGGGTTTGGTCGGCGAGGTTCCATGTGCCCCCGTTGAGGAGGGGAACGCTAAAATTCGGAACGGGGGTACGAGGGGTGATCATAGGGAATCTCCTTTTTTGAATGATCGTTCATAAATGGGTAAAATTTTTTATTCGAGTATTTTCAAAGCCAGACGCACTGTGGTGGTAAGGGTTTCACGGGTGGTGGAACTTTTTGCCATAACACGCAGGCCCTGAACGGTACTGGTGAGAAAACGTGCCAGATCTTCAGGGGATTCAGTTGTTTTAAGCTCACCGGTATTTTTGCCTTCTTCGATGAGATCACAGAAGGTTTGGGCAATTTCCAGCAGGTTTTCCTGAACCACCGTTTTGGCCGCCGGGTCATGCGGGGCCAGCTCAACAGCGGTATTGGACATAAGGCAGCCCAGCTTTTTACCTTCGCCCAACGAAAATTCGATCAGGTCATCGAAAAAGGCTTGAATACGTTCACGCACCGGGCCGGGCTGATGCAAACGGTTCAGACGTTTGCGGACAACCGAATCACGGTAATGATCTATCGCTTTGAAAAATAGCTCACTTTTCCCGCCGAAGGTATCATAGAGAGAGCCGGGTTTTAACCCTGTGGCCTGCTGGATATCCATCATGGAGGTCGCGCCATAGCCTTTTTCCCAGAACAGCAGCATCACCTGATCAAGGACCTGGTCTGTATTGAAGGAACGGGGGCGGGCCATGGGGAACTCCATTAAATGAATGTTCATTCAAGAATAGGGATAATTTTAAATTCGTCAAGCCCTGTACGCAGAATATTTTGCTGCTTGGAGCATGTGCGAAAATGGTCTAAAAGAAATTCAAGTAATGAAAGAATGAGATAAACCCATGTCTTTACCCAAAAATCCTATCGTTGTTATTCCTGCACGCATGGCATCGGAACGTCTGCCGGGCAAGCCTTTGGCTGATATTAATGGCGAGCCGATGATTGTGCATGTCTGGCGCCGGGCGATGGAAGCCGATATCGGCCCGGTGGTGGTGGCCTGCGCGGAAAAGGAAATTGCCGATGCGGTCACCGAAGCTGGCGGTCTGGCCGTTTTGACAAAGCCGGATCATCCTTCCGGTTCGGACAGGGTTTTTGAGGCGGTGGAAAATATTGATCCGCATGGGGCCTACGATGCGGTGGTCAATGTGCAGGGGGATCTGCCAACGCTGGACCCCAAAATTGTGCAGGCCGTTTTTGCGCCTTTGGGCAAAGAGGTTGTGGATATTTCCACACTGGCGGTGGAGATTACAGAGGAAAGTGAACGCACCAACCCCAATGTGGTCAAGGCCGTGGTCGGGTTTGAGCCGGGAGCCAATGTGGGCCATGGGCTTTATTTTACCCGCGCAACCGCGCCTTATGGCGATGGGCCGCTTTATCACCACCTTGGTCTTTATGCCTTTCGCCGCAAGGCGCTGGAACGTTTTGTTCATCTGGCTCCGGGGGTTCTGGAACGCCGGGAAAAACTGGAACAATTGCGTGCGCTGGAAAATGCCATGCGCATTGATGTCGCCTTGGTTGATACCGTGCCTTTGGGGGTGGATACACAAGCTGATCTGGAACGTGCCCGGTCTTTGTTAAAATAATTTTCGCATTTGAATGAAAGAGTTAAGCAAAATGTCTGATTTGTCCCGTCCGGTTGACCCGGCCAAGTTGATCGCCTTTCAGGGCGAACATGGTGCCTATTCCGATCTGGCGTGTCGTATGTCGCGCCCGGAAATGACAACCTTGCCGTGTCGGACATTTGAAGACGCTTTTGCTGCCGTGCGTGAAGGCAAGGCCGGTCTTGCCATGATCCCCATTGAAAATTCCGTGGCCGGGCGTGTGGCCGATATCCATCACCTCTTGCCGGATTCCGGCCTGCATATCATCGGGGAACATTATCAGCGTATCAATCACCACCTGCTGGCGGTGCCGGGGACCAAGCTGGAAGATGTGACGGAGGTTTACAGCCATGTGCATGCGCTGAACCAATGCCGTGACTTTTTGAAAGAACATGGCATCACGCCGGTTGTTGCGGTGGATACAGCTGGTTCGGCTAAAGAAATTGCCCAGTCCGGCGATACCACCAGAGCCGTGATTGCCTCTGAACTGGCCGGGGAAATTTATGGCCTGACATCCTTGGCGGCTGATATTGAAGATGCCGAACATAACACCACCCGCTTTGTTGTGATGTCCAAGGAAGCCGTGGTGCCGCACCCCAAGGCGGGTATGGCGGTGACGTCTTTTGTTTTTCGTGTGCGCAACGTTCCGGCTTCCCTGTTCAAGGCCTTGGGCGGTTTTGCCACCAACGGAGTGAATATCACCAAGTTGGAAAGCTATATTGTGGGCGGCACTTTTATTGCGGCACAGTTTTATGCCGATTGCGAAGGCCACCCGGAAAACCGCAATCTGCGTCTGGCTTTGGAAGAACTGGAATTTTTCACGCAAAGTGTAAAAATTCTCGGCGTTTATCCACCGCACCCCTATCGCTTGCAGCAAAAGTTGGAAGACGAATAGGCCCTCCTATAAAGGGATATCGTAACGAATGAAATCGCTCAGCGTTGCGACTTTGTTATAAAGGGCCTGCGCGGTTTCATTGCTTTTATCTGTGTGCCAATAAAGCTTGGCCGCCCCTTCTTTAAGCGCGGCCTGTTTAACAGCTTCAATGAGGGCGCGCCCGGCCCCTTTGGAACGCACTTTACTATCCACATACAGGTCTTCCAGATAGCAGTAGGGTGTTTTATACCAGGTGGTGCCATGGAAGAAATAATGGGTAAAACCAATGAGTTGACCATTCTCATCCTCGGCAACCAGACCCATAAGTGCATCTTGTGGGTTTAACAGTCTTTGCCAGACATGTGCATTGACATCATCGGGCAGGTCAACTTTATAAAAAGTCAGATATCCTTGCCAGAGGTCTAGCCAGACGGTGTGATCTTTTTCAACAAGCGGGCGGATGTTCATGCTGTTTTCCTTTCACGTTGATGGATGTTTTCACGCCAGAGAATATAGATGCCGCTGGCAACGATTACAGTGCTGCCCAGTAGTGTGGCATGTTCAGGCACCAAGTTCCAGAAAGCCAGATCAAATACGGCAGCCCAGATCAGGGCAGTATATTCCATGGGGCTGACAACGGCTGTGGGGGCAAGGCGTACAGCCTGTACCATCATGAAATGGGCCAGACCACCAAACAGGCCCATGGCAACACACCAAAACAGAATATCCCATGTGATATCCTGCCAGTAAAATGGTAAAAGAGACAGGCCGAACAGGCACATACCGGCTGTTGTCCAGATACTGAAAGAAAGCGCGCTTTCCGTGTGACGATATTTGCGCGCCAGTACCTGGGAAAGGGCATAAGCTGCTGCCGTGCATATGAGGAAAGGCGCTGCTGTGTTGAAAATACCTTTATCGGGTTGCAGAACAATCAACACACCGCAAAATCCGCAAAGCATGGCACTTAAACGATGTTTGCCGATTTGTTCCTGCATTAACGCCATGGAAAAAAGCACCATAAAGAAAGGGGCGGCAAAACAGATGGCTAGGGCATTGGCCAAAGACATGTCGCGCACCCCCAGCGTAAAGCACATAAAGGCAATAACGCCAAGGCTGGTGCGCATGATGTGGATGGCCGGTTTTTTTGTTCTGATGGCTTTGTATAGGCCTTGGCGTGAGGCAATGATCAAGAGCGGAACCAACCCGAACAGGGAGCGAAAAAACAGAATTTGCGCAACGCTGAGGCTGGTGGAAAGATGCTTGATGATGGCGTCCATCACGCTCATCAAGGCAATGCCGATGACCATAATCAAGAGACCGCGCGAAATGGGGCTCATGGGGGATACTCCTAAAATCTGGCGGACTTCCCCTTGATGAGTATGATGTGTCTCAGGGGAAGACCCCTGAAACTGTTTTCAAAAGGTCTTAGACTTTGTTGTCGGGTTTGATCATGGAACCCAGACGTCGCCCGGCGAAAATATGCACATGAAGGTGTGGCACTTCCTGACCGCCGTCTTCGCCGATATTGGAAAGAATGCGATATCCGCTTTCTTCCACACCCACAGAACGGGCAACGCTCCCGATGGCACGGATATATTCTGCAATTTCAACATCGGATGCCTTGGCGCTGAAATCATCAAAGCTGACATATTCCCCTTTGGGGATGACCAGAATGTGCACGGGTGTTTGTGGTGCAATATCTTTAAAGGCCAGCGCATATTCGTTCTCAAAAACCTTATCGCAAGGGATCTCACCGCGCAGGATTTTTGCGAAGATATTGTTTGTGTCGTAGGCCATGTTTTGCATCCTAAAGTATTCTCTTAAGCATTAAGGGCAATAAACTGTCGTAAAAAAAGGGTTGCGGCAAGTTAAAAATGTTTTGGCTTGCAATTGGAATGTAAGGAATTGAGTAAACTCAGTTTTTTCGCCAGGGGGCATTCATCTGGAAGATATCACCGACACAGGCATAGTCCTTGTAACCCAGCCTTGAAATGGGATTGACCTTTCGAATGTCGACTTTACCGTCCGTGAGAACGCCGTCATCAATATGCATGCCGATGACACGGCCGAAGATGGCGGTGTTTTGTTCGTCAGCTGTGTCTGATAACAGGGGGATAATCTGCGTTAAAACGCATTCCATATGAATGGGAGATTTTTTAATGCGTTGCGGCTTGATTAACTGGCTTGGCACCATTTCAAGCCCGGCAAGTTCGGCTTCATCCGTGTCCGGGTGTTCAGGGGCGGATGTGCGAAACATGGCATCCCTTAAGTCATATGTGGCTACATTTACAACAAATTCTTTTGTTTTTTCAATATTTTGCAGAGTATCCTTGGCGGTGCCATGCGGGGATATCCCGTTGATAGCTATCATAAGCTGAGGCGGATTTTGCGCCAGACCATTAAAAAAACTGAAGGGAGCAACATTGCCGATTCCGCTTTCACTGATTGTGCTGATCCACCCAATGGGACGCGGGGCAATGCAGGCTTTGAAGGGGTGATGGGGCAGGGGGTGGGATTCATCGGTTTTGAAAAACATTAAATTTCTTTCTTTCGCGCAAAATCCGTTTCTTTTAACTTCATATGCATTTGCAGGGGAGAGAGGCAATTATGGAATAAAGCTAAATTCTTGCCAATTATATTCTGAACGGGCAAACTGCCAACCATGTCAGAACAAAAATTATCAGGGCCTACGGTCCGCAAAATTCCTGCCGGTGATGACCGCGAACGACTTGTCTGTCCGGATTGCGGTTTTATTGATTATCAAAATCCGCGCATCGTCGTTGGGGCCGTTTGCACATGGGAGGACAAGTTTCTTCTCTGTCGGCGTGCCATTGAGCCCTCTTACGGAAAATGGACCTTTCCTGCCGGTTTTATGGAACTGAACGAAACCGTGGCTGAAGGGGCACGCCGTGAAGCCTATGAAGAGGCCGGCGTGGATGTGGAAATTCAGGATATCCTAGGCGTTTATGAAGTTCCGGTTGTGGGGCATGTCATGATTATGCATCGCGCCCGCATGCGTACAGGGGATTTCAAGGCTGGGTATGAAAGTCTGGATGTGGCCCTGTTTGACTGGGACGATATCCCCTGGGATGATCTGGCTTTTCCCTCTGTTGAATGGACGTTGAAACGTTTTGATTCCGTGCGCGGCCAAAAGGATATTCCCGCGTTGACCCATGCTGCCCGGACTGCGTCTCTTCCCTGAAGAAATTTTTTGTGACCGTTGGCTAATGAGCACAGAGGTTGACCATAAAAGGAATATGTAAACTCCTAATGTTATTTATTTATGAATTAATAACTTAGCGGGTCTTTTGTGCCGGGCGCTATGTTGACTTTAGGGGGGAAATTGGTGATACCTGTTGTGTTAGCAATTCTCATTTCAACTATTTTTTGGATATTTCCCCCCTATGATGACAGAAAATGGAATGAAGACCCAAACACTTGCCTTCTATCAGATTTCACCACAGGTTACTGATTGCCTGAGGGAGGTCTGGCCTGTTGTGATGGGGCACTTGCCGGATTTGCTGGACGCATTTTATACACATGTGGTGCAACAGGTTCATTTGAAAGCCATCGTGGGTGACACACAGAATATTGAACGTTTGAAACGGGCTCAAACCAACCATTGGGAATTTCTCTTTAATGATGGTTTCAGTGATCAATATTTTGAACGCGTCAAACAGATTTCGCTGGCCCATGTGCGCATCGGGCTGGAACCGGGTTGGTATATCGGGGCATACAGTTTTGCCCTGTCGCGCTTGCAGCAGATTGTGGTGGATAATGTAAAGCATCGTACAATAGCGGACACCTTATCGGCCATTACAGCCGCAGTGATGGTTGATATGAATCTGGTGATTGTCACCTATCAGGAGATCATGGCGGAAAATCACCAAAAGACCATCAATGATTTATCTGACAATTTCTCTGAAACAGTGAATGCGGTGGTGGAAAGAGTTTCATCTTCCGCAGAAAACCTTGTTCAGGCCTCTGAAAAAATGAGAAACGATGCGCAGGAAAGTGATGAAAGCGTTATTTCTGCCAAGTCGGTCGCCAATGATGCCAAAGACAATGTGATGATGGTAACAGAAGCTGCCGGGCAACTGAGCGAGTCCATTTCAGAAATTGCCATGCAATCCGGTCGCACCATTTCTGTGGTTCACGATGCCGTTGAAGAAGCGGTGAAGACGGAAGAGATTATCAATGAGCTGTCTCAGGCAGCTTATAAAATTGATGATGTGGTTAAACTGATTGATACGATTGCAAACCAGACCAATCTTCTGGCCCTGAATGCAACCATTGAAGCCGCGCGCGCCGGGGAAGCCGGAAAAGGGTTTGCCGTTGTTGCCGGTGAGGTTAAGAATCTGGCCAATCAAACCGCCAAGGCGACCGGTGATATTTATGCGTTGATTGGCGAAATTCGTGACAGAACATCCAAAACGGTTGATGCCATAGCTGTTTTGCACAACAGCGTGAATGAAGTCAGTGAAATTGCAGCAACCGTTTCTGCCGCTGTTGATGAACAAACCGCTTCCACACAGGAAATATCACGCAGTCTGGAAGCTGCTTTTCAGGCATCGGAAAATGTTGATATGCTACTGGATAAAACACAGGCTCTTTCCGCACAATCAGCTGAAACCGTAAACCATGTGCATGATGTCAGTGGGCAATTGGCAGAACAATCCGATCATTTGCGCGAAGATGTTGCGCGTTTCTTGCAGCGCTTACAAAGAGAGTCATAAACCGTTTCGCGGAAATTGACTTTAAAAAGCAAAGTGAATCCCTTAGAATAGGCCTATGTCCAGCAATATTCGTATATCGGGGTCAACAACCCAGCCTGTTGTCGGTGATCGTGGTTCCTATGGAACGGATCGCGAAGAACGGGTGCGCATTGCCAAAATCGGCAGACGCGATGGACCGGATATTCGCGGTGCATTGGAACGCTTGCGCCGCCTTCTGGCTTCTGGGGAACCGTTGCGCGATGATGTGCCGCGTGGGTATTACCTTAATATTTTAGTGTGAGCGCAGGCAGCATTTATCATCCTGCACACAGCCCGGTTAAGATGTTTTAACTACGCTTATTCATCTAACCAAACACATAATATTGCGTGTATTGGATATCCTTTTTATAAAATATGGTACTCATAATTTTATAAAAAGGATTTAATCCTATGCGCTTTTTTAAGATTGGTCGCTGGAATAAACATGCACGAGAAAACGTTGTTTTTGTTCTCATCTCAATGGCTTTCTTCATGCATGAACCTGCATTGGCTCAAGAAAACCAAAATCCTTATAATCCGATAAATTTTACCCAAACGTTGAATTTATCGCGCGGAAGTCTTTCTCCTTCCTCCCCAGACGCCGTCTACCTGAATGCGGATGAATCGTGTCGCCTAATGCAAGAGGTAAATGGTTGGCGTAAAGAAAGTTGCCGGGTTCTGGAAAATGTTATCGTGTCATATCTTCCCGGGGTCGAAAGCCTGATTGTGGAAAAGCCGAACGCAGAAGGATATGTGAAATTTGACGATTGGGATACAGACGAAAAAAATGCCCAAATTGAAAAAATATGGGATCAGCTTGTTATAAGTACCAAGGAACAAGGCAAAAGGACGGGAGAGACGATTTTTCCGGTCAAGTGGGTTGTCTACCCGACATTAAATAAAGATAAATCATATATGTATTATGCCTTTATGCTGGATTGGGCGGGCGAGAAAGTTGTCAATGTCAAAGCATCCCTATTTGATCGCAGAGGCTATATTCCGTTCCGGTTTGTCCCTGTTGCAACCGATCTTTCAGAAAATGAATTAACCCGGTTGGTTGAAACCACACTTGCTTCTTACATGCCGGCGAAATCTGAATCTTATTTTGATTTCCATGATGGTGACAAAGTTGCTGCTGCCGGTGCCTTAGGTGTTTTGGCAACGCTGGTTGGCGTTAAATATGGGAAGGCTGTGGCTGGCGGTGCACTTGCAGTGATTCTGCTTCTGGCTAAAAAATTATGGTTCCTTATTTTCTTGCCGTTTGCTTTCTTTAAAAAACTATTTGGCCGGAAAAAGAATTCAGAAGCATAAAGATAAAGTGAAAGGCGTTACAGGGTCTCCAGTTCTTCCACAGTTTCGGCTTCAATAATTTCACGAGCCAGATCATAGGAGAAACCGGCGCGTGCCATGGCTGCGAGGTCTTTATCTTGAAAGGTGTCGCGTTTGGCCGGGTCGCGCCAGGGGCCCAGACGGCGGCGTTTGGCAAGGGCGATGGCCGCATCGCGTTCCAGATTTACACTTTGGCTTTCTTCTGCCAGTGTTTCCAGAGCTTGTGAAATGATTGTCTCGCTTAAGCCTTTTTCTTTGAGCTTCATGCGAATGACGCGCAAAGAGGTGCCTTTGCGGTGCAAGGCACCGGCGCGTCCTTCCCCATATCGGGCATCATTGATGAAATTGGCCTCTTCCAGTTTATCCAGAAGTTCGTTGATCCAGACTTGGCCGTCTTCAAGGGAGGTATCGTGATAGTAGTGGGATTTCTGTACCCGGCGCATCAGCACATTGCGCAGGTTTTCACGCGAAGTGGCGAAGCGGTCGATATATTTGAGAGCCGCATTACGCAGAGATTCTTTGGTCACGGGTCTTGGAATTTTCTTTTCTTGTGACATATCTCTCTTAACTCTTGCTGCTATGCCTGTTAAATAAGCATAAACATTATATTTATTAAAAGAGAATTTCTTTATGACCCCGATTCAAATCAATCCGCACGGCGGGAACTGGCTGGGTTTATGGACACTTTATTCACGTGAAGTCCGGCGGTTTCTGAAAGTTTATACCCAAACGCTGGTTGCCCCCTTGGTGACCACCTTGCTTTTCTTTGCCGTTTTTTCACTGGCTTTGGGCCGGGCGGTTGAACAGGTGGGCAATATTCCGTTTCTGGAATTCCTTGCCCCCGGTCTGGTGATGATGGCCATTACCCAGAACGCTTTTGCCAATACCTCCAGCTCATTGGTGATCTCCAAGGTGCAGGGCAATATCGTCGATACACTCATGCCGCCGCTCAATGCCCATGAACTGACCTTTGCCTTTGCCATGGGCGGGACCACGCGCGGGCTGGTCATCGGCTCTGTCATTGTGACGGTCATGAGCCTGTTTGTCCCGCTTGGCTTCAACCATATCGGCCTGATCCTTTATTTCGGCTTTATGGGGGCGTTGATGCTGTCCCTGTTTGGTATCATTGGCGGTATCTGGTCGGATAAGTTTGACCATATGGCAGCGGTGACCAACTTTGTGGTGACCCCTTTATCCTTCCTGTCCGGAACGTTCTATTCCATTGAACGTCTGCCGGAACTGGGCAAGTTTCTCGCCCATATCAACCCGTTTTTCTACATGATTGACGGGTTTCGCTATGGTTTCATTGGTCAGTCCGACAGCGATATCGCCATCGGTATGATTGTGATGGCGGGGATCAACATCTTTTTGTGGATTGTCAGCTACTGGATGTTTAAAACCGGCTATAAACTGAAAGCTTAAAAAAAGAGGTGAGCCCCTGTGCAGACAGGGGCCTTTGGAGAAGATTCCTGTCTACACAGGAAATCACGTTTTTTACGCTTTAATTCAGCCGCCCCTCTTTGGGGCGTTGCGCCAGTTGAAGGGTGATGCCTTGCTGGCGCTTTTTTTCGCGGTCCAAAATATCGCCTGCGGCCACATTGCCTAATGCCTCTGCCAGATTGGGCGTGATGTCCCCTGCCGCCATTAAAGATAGGTATCGCCCGCAACAGACCCGTAAGAAAGAGGTGAAGTTGCCCAGGTCATGTTCGGCATCAATGGATTCGTAATAAAGCTTGGTGATGAGCTGATTAACGCTCATATGGTCGCGAAAGGCGATCTGTTCAAGGATCGACCAGAAGAAGTTTTCCATGCGAATGCTGGTTGCCATCCCGTCAATACGCAATGACTTGGTGTTGCTCATCCACATCTCGCTATCGGCACCAATAAATAACTGGCACATGGAAACCTCCTTCCCTGATCTTGGCTGCTTTTTGATTTTATACTTACAGCAGCGCCATAAACTGGGCCAGCCAGCTCGGGTGTGCAGGCCAGGCCGGTGCGGTGACCAGTTTGCCATCGGTTGTGGCTTGTGTCACTTCCAGATCGACAAAAGTGCCCCCGGCAAGGCTGACTTCCGGTGCACAAGCCGGGTAAGCCGAACATTTACGCCCTTCCAGCACACCGGCAGCTGCCAGCAGCTGTGCCCCATGGCAGATGGCGGCAACCGGGCGGTTATCGGCAAAAAAAGCTTTCACCATATCCAGCACGGCCGGGTTCAGGCGCAGATATTCCGGCGCACGCCCACCGGGGATGACAAGGGCGTCATAGTCAGCCGGGTTAATCTCTGCAAAGGTGGCATTGAGTGCAAAGTTATGGCCGCGTTTTTCCGAATAGGTTTGTTCGCCTTCAAAGTCATGAATACTTGTGGCGACAAAATCACCTGCGGCTTTGTCCGGGCAAACGGCATCGACCTGATGGCCGCAGGCCTGTAGCGTTTGAAACGGCACCATGGTTTCGTAATCTTCGGTGAAATCACCGGTAATCATAAGAATCTTTTTAGACATGTCAGCCTCCTGTTGTTTTGTTTTAGGGGGCTGACTCTATCTAAAAAAGGCATCTTGTGGGTGGTAACGGGATACTACACCAGTTCCAGTACGGCTTTCACCGTGTTTTCCGCGCCTTCGGCGATTTGGACAATATTGGCATCCAGCATGTAACAGGGGGACGTAACGATTTTAGCCTTTTCGTCCACAGTGATTTCCCCATGGGTGGTGAGGGTATGTTGGCAGCCCAGTGCCTCGATGGCACCGGAAACATCTTTGTCTTGCCCGATGGTGACATTGATATCACCAAACACTTTTGCCAGAACGGCAGGGCTGATGCATAAGGCGCCAATGGGTTTGGAGGCCGCGCGGGTGTCTTTCAGTGCTTTTTCCACATCTGCATTCACGCTGCAATCCGGCCCGTCAATGGCGAAGGTGGAAAGGTTTTTGGCCGCTCCGAATCCACCGGGCAGCATCAGGGCATCAAAATCCGCCGGGTTATAGGTGGATAGAGGTTTGATGTCACCGCGGGTGATACGGGCGGATTCGACCAGAACATTGCGTTTTTCATCCATCTCTTCCCCGGTGATGTGATTGATCACATGATATTGCTCAATATCCGGGGCGAAACACTGGTATTCAGACCCTGCGCGCTGGATGGCCAGCATGGTCAGAACGGATTCATGAATTTCTGCGCCGTCAAAGACACCACAACCGGATAGAATAACTGCAATTTTTGCCATAGCTTGACTACTCCCCAATGATCTCGATTTATGTGAGGGAAGTATAGTCATAAGCAGGCCAAGATGAAAAGGACCGTCCTTAACCGAATTTCAGCAGGAAGCGAACCAGCTTTTTGGTCTTCTCGCTAAACAGTGAAGGCGTGTAGAAAGAACCCGCTGCCCGTTTGGAAATTTCCCCCAGTGTTGGATAAGGTGAAATCATGGCGGCGATGGCCCCGATTTTCATTTTTTGGGAAATCGCCAAAGCCCAGAGCTGAATGAGTTCTCCGGCTTGTGCCCCCACAATGGCGGCACCGAGGATGCGCCCTTTTTCCGTGGTGATCACTTTAATCAAGCCTTCAGTTTTGCCTTCGGCGCGCGCACGGTCATTTTCACTATAGGGCCAGCGCAAAATTCTGATGGCACTGTGTTTTTTGCGTGCCTGGTCTTCACTTAAACCGACATTGGCCAGTTCCGGGTCTGTGTAGGTGACCCAGGGCAGGGCGGCATAATCAGCCTTGGAAGGCAGTTTGAACAGCGCATTTTTAATAACGATGCCAGCATCATAGCCCGCTTTATGGGTAAATTGCAGACCACCTGTTACGTCCCCAATGGCAAAGACCTTTTTGTTTGAGGTGCGCAACCGGGCGTCAACCTTGATGCCCTTATTCGTATAGGCAATGTTGGCGGCTTCAAGGTCAAGGCCGGTAATATTGACCTGACGTCCAGCCGCGATCAAAAGGTGGGAGCCGTTCAAGATTTCCTGCTCACCCTTCTTTTCAAGGGTCACCTGAATGTTTCCCCCCGTTTGGTTGACGTTGAGAATCTTAATCCCCTCTTTCAGATGAACCCCATCATTTATGATTTTACGGCGGATATGATCCACCAGTTCCGGGTCATCCTTGGGCAGAAGGTGGGCGATTTCTACAATGGTGACTTCACTGCCGAGCTGGCGGTGGGCTTGGGCCAGTTCCAGCCCGATGGGGCCGCCCCCAATGACAAGCAGGTGTTTGGGGGTTTGCTGAAGGTCAAAAATCGTTTCATTGGTCAGAAAGTCCACATCCTGCAAACCTTCAATGGGGGGAACCATGGCGTGTGACCCGGTGGCAATGACAAAGCGTTTGGCCTGAATGCGCGTTCCTTCAACCTCTACTTCCTGCGGGCCTCTAAAGCGTGCTGCGCCTTGTATGACGCGCACACCCAAGGCTTCAAAACGTTCCACACTGTCATGGGGGGCAATGGAAGCAATCACCCCATGGACATGGTCATGAACGGCTTGCGGGTCGATGCCGTTTAAGGTGGCGTCGATGCCAAATTGTGCTGTTTTACCAATGCTGTTTGCCGCATGGGCCGCAGCCAGCAGGGCTTTGGAGGGCACACAGCCGGTATTGAGGCAATCCCCACCCATTTTGGCTTTTTCCACCAGGACCACATCGGCCCCCATTTGCGAGGCACCGGCAGCAACACTAAGCCCGCCCGAGCCTGCCCCGATAACGCAGATATCCGTTTTGATGATGTCGCTCATGCCTGTTTCCTGTTTTTCAGTTTTTTGTAGAGTACCGGAATAAGGGCCAGAACCGCCAGTCCAATAATGGGGGTGATGATTTCGGGACTGAAAATGATGCTCAGGTCCGGGGTTTCGCCTTTATCAAACACCATTTGCAGGCCGCTGCCGACAGAGGCATAAACAAACGCACCGGGGATAATGCCGAAAAAGGTGCCGATGATGTAGGTGCGCAAAGACACGCCTAAAAGGGCAGGCACCAGATTGACCAGCCAAAAGGGAAACAGTGGCACAAGGCGCAGCACCAGCATGTAGCTCAGCGCATCTTCCTGAAAGCCCTTTTCCATGCGTTGCACGGATTTACCGACTTTGGCATGAAAAAAGTCGGATAGGGTGTAACGCGCCAGCAGAAAAATACATATCGCACCGGCGGTGGCACCCAGCACAATATAGGTGGTGGCTTCAAAGGTGCCGAACAGAAAACCACCGGTCAATGACAACCAGACTGCACCGGGCAGGGAAAACATAACGGCTGCGTGATAAGCCAGAACGAAAATCAGAATCGACAGGATGTAATGGTTCTCCGTCCATTCCATAATGGCATGATGGTTTTCACGCAGCATGTCAAAAGACAGATAATCCGCTCCGCCCATCAGGAAAAAGGCTGCAATGCCAAGAGCCAGTGCAAGCAAAGGGAGGGGATGGATTTTTTTGTTTTTGCGCTGAGGTTGTTCAGGCGATATTTCTTTGGTGGCAGTCATGACAGTATCTTTATGGTTTCGGTTCTTGTGCGCTATTCTAACGCGAATGTTCATTCCTGCCAGTCACGCTTGTGTGAACGCTTTGTGAAAACCGTCTGGACCGGTGCTTACTTTCGTTTTACAAACAGGTCATGATACAACGCGGCCCTAAAGTTTTGAGCATTGCCCCCAACGTCTCCTTTGTGGATGCGCTGGCGCGTGGCGTTATGTCACGTTTTGGTGAACGCCCGGAAACCCTTTCTCAGGTGACTTTGCTTTTACCAACACGGCGGGCATGCCGCACCCTGCGTGATGCCTTTTTGCGTTTAAGTGACGGTCAGGCCATGTTGTTGCCGCGCATGCAGCCGTTGGGTGATCTGGATGAAGATGAGCTCAGCCTCACTGGTTGGAAGGAAATTGGCGGGTTGAATGCGGTCAAACCGGCCATATCGCCTTTACGACGCCAGTTACTGCTGACCCGGCTGATTTTGAGTTTTGAAGGCGATAAAACAACAGCCGATCAAGCCGCGCAGCTGGCCGCTGAACTGGCCGGGTTGCTCGATCAGGTCCATACCGAAGGGCTGGCCTTTCATGAACTGAAATCTTTGGTGCCGGAAGATTACGCCGCCCATTGGAATATCACGCTGGAATTTTTAAAGATTCTCACAGAAAACTGGCCGGTGATTCTGGAAAGTGAAGGCGCATTGGACCCGGCTGATCGACGCAACCGCCTGCTGGATGCCCAACGCCGTGTCTGGGAAGAAAGCCCGCCGCAAGGCCCGGTGATTGCAGCCGGGTCAACAGCATCCATTCCGGCGGTGGCAAAGCTGCTGGCAACTATTGCACGTCTTCCTCAGGGTATGGTGGTTTTGCCGGGGCTGGACCGTTTTATGGCTGAAGACGATTGGCAGAATCTGGATGCCAACCATCCACAATATGGTTTGAAACAACTTTTGAACCGCTTGCGTATGGCCCCGGATGAGGTGGCCGAATGGGAAAGTGGCGATTTGCTCGGTTCCCACCCGTTGCGCGCAAAATTGTTGTCAGAGGCCATGTTGCCTGCCAAATCTACCGATAAATGGCGTGCATTGGACCATCCACCGGGCGGCATTCTGGCCGGGGTGGAACGGCTGGACTGCCCCACACCTTTCGAAGAAGCAGGCGCGATTGCTCTGATGTTGCGTTGTGAGCTTGAGGAAGAAGGCCATACGGCAGCATTGGTGACGCCGGACCGGAATCTGGCACGCCGGGTGGCTTCGGAATTGCGCCGTTGGCAAATCGAGATTGACGATTCAGCCGGGGTGCCGTTGCATCATAGTGCACCGGGGGCTTATTTGCGCCTGTTGGCACAATGTGTAGCCGAAGAATTTGCTCCGGTGCCGTTTCTGGCCCTGTGCAAACACCCGTTAACGACAGCAGGAATGGAAGCCGGTGTGTTTCGCCGTTTGGTGCGCATGCTGGAAATTCAGATTTTACGCGGGCCACGACCCGGTCCGGGGATTGACGGTATGCGCCATGCGTTGGAACGCCGGGCACAGGATTGGCGCAAGGGCGGCAAACGTCTAACGCCCGGGCGCAAGAAAATGCTGGAAGAACTGCATGATCTTCTGCGCCGGATTGATGAAGCGGTCAGCCCTTTTATCAAAGTCATGCGGCGCAGGAAAACCGATATTCTTAAACTGGTGGAAAGCCATGTCAAAGCGGCAGAAGGGCTGGCGAGCGGGGAGGGGGAAAACGGGGTACAGCGGCTCTGGCGTGGTGAAGCCGGGGAGGCTGTAGCGGATTTCATCAGTGAATTGTTGCTGGGGGCAGCCGATTTTGGTGAAATCGAGGTGGCAAGCTATCCGGCCCTGTTTGAAAGCCTGATGATGGGCCGCGCAGTGCGTCCACGTTTCGGGGCACATCCGCGCCTTGCTATTCTGGGTTTGTTTGAAGCGCGTTTGCATAAGGCGGACCTGATTGTTCTCTCTGGCTTGAATGAGGGAACATGGCCACCGGATGTTAAAGCCAGCCCGTGGATGAGCCGCCCGATGTTGCGTGATTTCGGCTTGCCGCAGCCGGAATTTACCATCGGCCAGAGTGCGCATGACTTTACACAGAATTTTTGTGCTGAACGGGTAATCATTACAAGGTCGGAGCGGGTGGATGGTACACCAACGGTGCGTTCGCGCTGGTTACGCCGTTTGGAAAACCGCCTGTCCGGTACCGAATTGGCAAAAGAGTTTAACGGCAATGCCGGCTGGCTTTCGTGGCAGGCAGCGTTGGATTATGTGGCAAAAATTCAACCTGTCGGCCCGCCTGCACCGCGCCCGCCGGTGTCTGCACGTCCACGTGCCATGTATGTGACCCGTGTAGAAACATGGATGCGTGACCCGTATGCCATTTATGCCAGAAATATATTAAATATCAAAGCACTGGACCCAATTGATGCCGACCCCGGTGCAGCGGATTATGGTAATATTATCCATGAATCATTAGAATTATTTATGGAAAAATATCCTTCTGATTTGCCTGATAATGCGGCGCTGGAACTGCGCGCCATTGGGCGGGAAGTTTTTGGGTCCGAACTGGAAAACCCGGGTGTTTGGGCGTTCTGGTGGCCGCGTTTTGAACGTATTTGCGATTGGTTTGTGCAGCAGGAAAGTGAACGCCGTGCCCTGATTGCTAAGACCTATACGGAAATAGAAGGTTCGCTGACATTCGATGCCCCGGCCGGGTCGTTTACCATTTCCGCCAAGGCTGACCGGATGGATCTTTATAAAGATGGCGAACTGTCCATCATTGATTATAAAACCGGAACCCCACCCAGCCAGAAGGAAGTCGAAGCCGGGTTTGCCCCGCAATTACCTTTGGAAGCAGCGATTGCCATGGCGGGCGGTTTTGCCGAATTCGGCCCGCGTGATATTAAAGAGCTTCAGTTTTGGCGTTTGCGCGGCGCCAATCCGGCAGGCGAAATTAAACCGGCCACAACGGACCCGGCGCAAACGGCCACAGATGCACTGGCTGGCTTGCAGGGGTTGGTTGCCGCCTTTGACCGGGTGGAAGCCCCCTATGCGGCGCGCCCCAACCCGGAAAATGCCCCGAAATTTTCAGATTATGAGCATCTGGCGCGCATCAAGGAATGGTCCGTTAATGCAGGGGAGGGGGAAGAATGACCAGCTTGCTGCTCCGAACAATCGTGCGTTCCTGCGCAGGCAGGAACCTGTTGCGGAATGAGGCCCCTGCCTGCGCAGGGGACCACAAGGGGAGGTATAATTGAGTACCTTTCTTGACCCCAATATTGTGCAGCGTCAGGCTTCAGACCCGCAAGCCTCGGTCTGGGTGGCGGCCAATGCCGGGACCGGCAAGACCAAGGTTTTGACCGACCGGGTACTTTCTCTGATGGTCACAGGCACGCAGCCCAACCATATTCTTTGTTTGACCTTTACCAAGGCCGCAGCGGCGGAAATGGCCAACCGGATTGCGGATCAGTTGGGTAAATGGTCGATTATGGGCGATGAGGCGCTGCAAGCGGCCTTGGCTGACTTGTTATCCAGAAAGGCAACACAAGAAGAATTTATTCTGGCAAGGCAGTTGTTTGCCCATGTGCTGGATGCGCCGGGCGGTTTGAAAATTCAGACCATTCATGCCTTTTGTCAGTCCCTGCTGCGCCGCTTTCCGCTGGAAGCCGGGCTGGCCCCGCATTTTCAGGTGATGGATGAACGCAACGCCGCCGAATTGTTGAAAAAGGCACAGGATGAAATTTTGCTGGATGCACGATTGGGCCGTACACCGGAACTGTTTGAGGCTTTGCGCAGTGTCACCCAGCATATTCATGAAACCGCCTTTCCCGAACTGATCGGGGCATTGGCCGGGGAGCGTGGGCGTTTGCGCCGGGTGCTGGTGCATCATGGTGGCGTGCGCAAACTGGTGATGCGTCTGGCTGAGCTGATGGAACTTTCGCCAACCGATACACCGGAGCGTATTATTGAACGCGCCTGTGAGCAGGACCGGTTTGATGCCTTGGGCCTGCGCGTGGCGATGGAGGCGTTACTGGCCGGATCGAAAAGTGATCAGGGCCGTGGGCAGGTTTTGGCGGATTGGCTGGCGGCCAGTGAAAAGGAACGCCTTGATCTGTTTGAGGGCTACCGCAACGCTTTTTTGACCGCAGGTGGTGACATTCGCAAAACCCTGATTACCAAGACAGCGGCTAAAAGCAGCCCCGGCGCGGTGGATGTGTTGCAGGTGGAAGGCGAACGCATGTTGCGCAATGTTGCGCGGATTAAACGTGCGGTGACCTTGCAGGCGACCAACGGTTTGTTGCGCATCGGCAAATGCCTGCTGGATTCGTATGACAAACATAAACGCACCATGGCTGTGCTGGATTATGATGATCTGATTCTGAAAAGTCGGGACTTGCTGAGCGAGGAAAATGTCCCCTGGGTGCTCTATAAACTGGATGGCGGCATTGAACATGTGCTGGTGGATGAGGCACAGGATACCAACCCGGACCAATGGCGTGTGATTGAGGCCCTGACGCAGGAATTTTTTGTCGGCGAAGGCACGCAGGAGGTTGAGCGCCCACGCACCATTTTTGCGGTGGGGGATGTCAAACAGTCCATTTACAGTTTTCAAGGGGCTGATCCGGCGGAATTTGAGCGCATGAAGCATTTATTTGCCAAACATGTGCCCGAAGCAGCGCAGGTTTGGCGCGAAGTACCGATGACGGTGTCATTTCGTTCCACCCGCGCGGTCTTGCAGGCGGTGGATGCCGTGTTCAGTGATCCGGCTGTGGCGCAAGGGGTGGAACTGGATGATCATATTCGCCATGATGCCTGGCGGGCCAAGGATGGTGGGCTGGTGGAAATCTGGCCGCCGATTGTGCCAAGCGCTGCGGCCCCGGTTGCCCCGTGGAAACCCCCGGTGGAACGTTTGCTGGCCGATAGCCCGCGCGCGCGTTTGGCAAAAGTGATTGCCGGGCGCATTCAGCAGATGATTCTGAAAAAAGAAATGCTGGAGGCCAAGGGCCGCCCCATTCGCCCCGGTGATATCATGGTGCTGGTGCGTCGGCGTTCCGGTTTTGTGGAAGAACTGGTGCGTGCCCTCAAGGAACTGGACATTGCCGTGGCCGGGGTGGACCGGATGATTTTGTCTGAGCAAATGGCGGTGATGGATCTGGTCGCGTTGGGGCGGTTTTTGTTGCAGCCGGAAGATGACCTGCAACTGGCTTGTGTGCTTAAGGGGCCGTTGCTGGGCCTGAATGATGATGATTTGTTCGATCTGGCTTATAAGCGCAAAGGCAGTTTATGGTCGGCGTTGCGTGACCAAGGCAAGACCGACCTGCGCTTCCACAATGCCCATGTTTTTCTGGCAGATTTAATGGCGCGTACAGACTATGTGCGCCCGTTTGAACTTTTTACCTATGTGCTTTCAGCCTTGAAAGGGCGCCAGAAGATTGTCGGGCGCCTTGGCATTGAAGCCCACGACCCGATGAACGAATTCCTCGATCTCGCCTTGCAGTTTGAAGCCAGCCACACGCCCTCTTTGGAAGGCTTCCTTGCCTGGCTGGATAGTGGGGAAACCGAAGTCAAGCGGGACCTTGAACAGGCTGATCAGGATGCGGTCAGGGTGATGACCGTGCATGGGGCCAAGGGGTTGCAGGCCCCCATCGTCTTTATGCCCGATACCTTGCAGGCACCGACCATGGGGGCGAAACTGTTCTGGCCGCGTGATCCGCAAAGCGATGAAGAATTGTTTATCTGGCCGCCGAAATCGGAATTTCTGGAAGAACTGTCACAAGCTGAAAAAGACCGTCTCAACCAGAAACGTGATGAAGAATATCGCCGTCTTCTCTATGTGGCGTTAACGCGTGCAGAGGACCGCCTTTATATTTGTGGCTGGGAAACCAAAAGGGCAGCACCGGATCATTGCTGGTATCATTTGATTCGCAATGGTTTGAAGGGCGTGGCTGAAAAAATTGACGATGGGTTTCTCACCCGGTGTGGGGAAATGGAAACCGGCGAAGTTTTACGTCTGCGCTGTGCGCAGGAAGAAGACGTGACAAAACCGGAAAATCCCCCGCAGGATCGCATTGTTGTGGACGGGCTTCCACGTTGGGCGCAAGCTCTGCCGATGATGGAACCGCATCCGCCGCGCCCGCTTGCGCCGTCCCGTCCCTCTGAAGTGGAACCGGCAACGCGTTCCCCGTTGGGTGATGACCATGGCTATCGTTTTAAGCGCGGGAATATCATTCACGCCTTGTTGCAGACCTTGCCGGAATTGCCTCATGCAGAACAGGAAGAGGCGGCACGTTCCTATCTGGGCGGTCCGGCGCAGGATTTAAGCACGCAACAGCAGGCAGAGATTGCTGAAGAGACCTTGCGGGTGCTGCGCGATGAGGAATTCGCCGATGTGTTTGCGCCGGGCTCACAGGCCGAGGTGCCGATTGTCGGCATGGTGGACGGGCAGGTGATTTCCGCACAGGTGGACCGTTTGCTGGTCAAGGAAGATGAAATTGTCATTATTGATTACAAAACCAACCGCCCGCCGCCGCGCACCGTAAAAAAAGTTCCGGCTGTTTACATCAATCAGATGAAGGCATATCAAAAGGCCATTAGTCGAATTTATCCGGGAAAACCAGTGCGTTGCGTCTTGCTTTGGACCGATACGCCGAAGCTGATGGAAATACCGCAAGTGATGCTGGATTAAAATATTTAGGAGAGAGGCAGCTTGACGCGGGCCGACTGCGACCTTAAATTCATGGAACCTTTTTTTTCGCCTTACCCAGTTAGGATAAGACAATGAGCAAACAGATCACCGACGACAGCTTTGATGCTGACGTTATCAAATCCGACAAACCCGTTCTGGTCGATTTTTGGGCCGAATGGTGTGGTCCGTGTAAACAAATTGCACCGGCTTTGGACGAATTGTCCGAAGAACTGGGCGGTAAGCTGACCATTGCCAAGCTGAACATTGATGAAAACCCGGGTACGCCGTCGAAATTCGGCGTACGTGGCATTCCGACCCTGATCCTGTTTAAGGACGGTCAGGTTGCAGCAACCAAAATCGGCGCGTTGCCGAAGAACAAGTTGCAGGAATGGATCGAATCCGTCGTCTAAGGCGAAGTTTCGAAAATATTCTTTTGAAGAAGGGCTCTGCACTGGCAGGGCCCTTCTTTTTTTAGAATCCCAACACAACCCCTTCGCGGCGTGGATCTGCCGCACCGACCAGTGTGCCGTCCGGTTTGATCTGGATGGCATGCAGGCCACTGACCATGGGTTTTATTTTTACCTGATGGCCGAGGGCTTCCAGTTTTGTTTGCAGGGCGGTGGCTTCTGTTTCTTTTTCCAGCTCGCTGGCGCCGTTGCGATTGGTGATGTGACCTTTGGCAAGGGCGCGTTCCAGCGGCCATTGGTCATCCAGAATGGAGACAAGGCTGGAGGCAACATATCCAATAATGCGTGACCCACCGGGGGAACCGATGGCCAGAACCGGACGTCTGCTTTCTTTATCCAGCACAATGGTCGGTGCCATGGAACTACGTGGGCGTTTGCCGGGTTCCACACGGTTGGCTATCGGTTGTCCGTTTTTTTCCGCCAGGAAGGAAAAGTCCGTCAGTTGATTGTTGAGTAAAAATCCGTCCACCATCTGGCGTGAACCAAAAGCATTTTCGATACTGCTGGTCATGGAAACCACCATGCCGTTACGATCAACAATGCTCATATGGGTGGTAGACAGGCCATGTGTCTCTCCATCCGGGGCAAAGCGATTGCTGAAAAGATGGGGTGCACCCGCAGCAACGGGTGTGGGCAGGGCTTGAGAATTCTTTATTAAGCTTTGGCGATCTTGCAGATAACTTTTGGTCAGCAATTGGGTGCTCGGCACTTGGATGAAATCCGGGTCGGCAATAAACTGGTTGCGATCTGCGAAAGCCAGTTTGGAGGCTTCCATGAGGAGATGGTCCCGGTCTATTGCGGGTTTCGGGCCATGATTGAGATCATATTGTTCAATCAGCCCCATAATTTCCAGCACACTGAGGCCACCGGAACTGGGCGGGGCCATACCACAGATGGAATAAGCGCGGTAATCCAGACAAACGGGCGCGCGTTCTTTGGTCTGATAAGCGGCCATGTCCTGTAGGCTCAAGAGACCGGGATTGCTGGGGTGGGCGTGAACCTTTTTCACAATGTGGTCAGCCAGTTGTCCAAGATAAAAGGAATCGGAACGTCCCTGTTGGATCTGGCGCAGGGTTTCGGCGAAAGCCGGGTTTTTCAGGAGATGACCAACGGGCAGGGCTTCGCCTTTATCCGTATAGAAATATTTCTTTGCTGTCGGGTCCTGCGCCAGAAAACGGTCTTTGGCGATCAGGTGATGCAGGCGCGTGGAAACGTGAAAGCCGTTTTCAGCCAATGTGATGGCATCATCAAACAGTAAGGGCCAGTCAATTCGCCCATAGCGGCGATGGGCCTGGTCCAGCAGGCGTAGCACGCCGGGGGTACCAACAGCACGCCCGCCAACGGCCGCTTCAAAAAAGCCCATTTTCGACCCATCGTCTTTTATAAAGAGAGAAGAGGTTGCTTTTTCAGGGGCGGTTTCACGCCCGTCATAGCTGATAACCTGTTTGGTTTTGGGGTCATAGATCAGCAAAAAGGCCCCGCCACCGATGCCGGAAGATTGCGGTTCAACCAGATTGAGAACCATTTGTGCCGCGATGGCTGCATCCAGTGCGCTGCCACCGGCCTTGAGGATTCGGTACCCGGCCTGTGCGGCATGGGGGTTGGCAACGGCAATCATGGCGTGTGAAGCCGTTACAGCTGGTTTAATGATACGTTGTGTTGTCGCTTCCGGGGACGCGCGGAAGTCTGTTTTGTCCTGCGGGGCGCAGGCGTTGAGTGAAAAAAGACAAAGCGTTGCCACAGTCAGGGCGGGAATGGTCTGAGAAAACTTAAAAAAGGACATATCGGCCGTAACCCAAGTAATGCTGTTAACCTTTGATAAATAATGGGATTTATTGAAGACGAAAACAAGGAAAATGCTACGCAAAATATGGATAAACCCTTTTGGGAGTAATGTTATGTTTTGCTGCAAAGAGAGTGCTTTGACATATTATAGTACAAGAGAAGTAAAAACTTTAAAAATTGTAATATAAAATTGATGTATCATCCAATATGGTCTGATCTTGGTGATTTTATTATATTAAAAATGCTATTTTATATTATATTTTGACATTAAAAACGTTTAACAAACTTATTGTGGTGTTTTGTTTATTGTTACATATTTATGGAGGCTAGTTTGTAATTAATAAAAACTAATTGTTACTTGGATTCTCTATTTGACTTACATCAAGGCAGTACATATATTCCCCGCTATATATTGAAGCCTTCTGATCCGCTGATTCCTTTATGTAAAGGCGGGTTTAAGAAGCGGGATGTATGGAGTCATTGACGCAAAATGGCAAACGCTGGGGGGTGTTTGTTGTTTTGACAGTGGCTTTCATACGTTCAAATTTCGGGAAGAACAGGAGTTCGGCATGAACCAAGCGACCACAGCTACTGGTGCCTCCGAAGTGGCATACAACGAGGACGTTGTCCGCAAGTTTGTATTGGCTGCCATATTTTGGGGTGTCATCGGCTTTATCGTCGGGACCTTCATCGCTTTTCAATTAGCGTTTCCGACGCTGAACCTGGGTCTGGAATGGACGACTTTCGGTCGTGTACGTCCGGTCCATACGTCGGCGGTTATTTTCGCCTTCGGTGGTTCAATCATGTTTGCAACGTCATTTTACGTTGTACAACGCACCTGCCGCGCACCGCTGTTTGGCGGTAAATTGTTGGCAAATTTAATCTTTTGGGGTTATCAGGCATTCATTGTAATGGCGGCTTCGGGCTATGTCTTGGGTATTACCCAAGGTAAAGAATACGCTGAACCGGAATGGTATGCTGACCTTTTCCTTACAGTTGTCTGGGTAGCATATCTGGTTGCCTTTGCGGGCACTTTGATGACGCGCCGTGTTTCCCACATTTATGTGGCAAACTGGTTCTACCTCGCATTCATTATTACAGTTGCCATGCTTCACCTTGGTAACAACATCACGCTTCCTGTGGTGTTCTTCGGCGGTGACAGCATTGTTAAGTCTTATATCTGGGCGTCCGGTGTTCAGGATGCCATGACACAATGGTGGTACGGTCACAACGCGGTGGGCTTCTTCCTCACAGCGGGTTTCCTTGGCTTGATGTACTATTTCGTGCCGAAACAGGCTAATCGTCCGGTATATTCCTACCGTCTGTCGATTATCCACTTTTGGGCGCTGATCTTCCTGTATATCTGGGCTGGTCCTCACCACTTGCACTACACGTCTCTGCCTGACTGGACGCAAACACTCGGTATGACTTTCTCTGTCATGCTGTGGATGCCGTCCTGGGGGGGGATGATCAACGGTCTGATGACGCTGTCAGGCGCTTGGGAAAAACTGCGTACCGATCCGGTCCTGCGTTTCCTGATTGCTTCTGTCGCGTTCTACGGTATGTCCACCTTCGAAGGTCCGGCAATGTCTGTGAAAGCTGTTAACGGTCTGTCTCACTATACAGACTGGACAATCGGCCACGTACACTCCGGTGCTTTGGGTTGGGTTGCCTTTGTTTCCTTCGGTGCACTTTACTATCTGGTGCCGAAACTGTGGAAACGTCAGCGTCTTTACTCTCTGCGTCTGGTTACGTATCACTTCTGGATTGCGACCATCGGGATCGTCCTTTACATCACTGCGATGTGGATTTCCGGTATCATGCAAGGCCTGATGTGGCGTGCTTATGACGATCTTGGTTTCCTTCAGTATTCCTTTATTGAATCTGTTGAAGCCATGCATCCGTACTATGTTATCCGTGCATGTGGCGGTGTTCTCTTTGTCCTCGGTGCCCTGATTATGGCTTGGAACTTTATCAAGACCATCAAAGGCGACCTGCGTACAGAAGAAGACTTCGTTGCACCGCATGGTGCTGCTGCCGAGTAAGAGGATCGTTTCATGAAACACGAAATATTCGAGAAGAACACGATCCTTTTGGCGATCGCGATCCTGATCACCGTATCCGTTGGTGGTCTGGTACAAATCGTACCGCTCTACACAATCGATTCAACAATCGAAAAAGTAGATGGTATCCGTCCTTATTCTCCTTTGGAGTTGGCCGGTCGTAACATTTATGTCCGTGAAGGCTGTTATCTCTGTCACTCTCAACAAATTCGTCCGTTCCGTGACGAGGTTGAGCGTTATGGTAACTACAGTCTGGCTGCGGAATCCATGTACGATCACCCCTTCCAATGGGGGTCCAAGCGTACAGGCCCTGATCTGGCGCGTGTTGGGGGTAAATACTCCAACGCATGGCATACGGCTCACTTGATTGACCCGCGTGCTGTGGTGCCTGAATCTGTCATGCCTATGTACGGTTTTCTGGCGAAGAAGGAATTGACCTTCACTGATGCCGGGGCTCACTTGTCTGCACTGCGTGCAGCCGGTGATCCGTATACTGATGAGCAAATCGCACAAGCTGCGGAAGATTTCGTTACCCAGGCAATGGGTGAGAATGGCGAAGGTGATATCGATGCCCTGACGGCACGCTATCCCAAAGCTGTTCTGGGTGATTTTGACGGTAACCCGGAAAAGATCACGGAATTGGACGCGGTTATTGCTTACCTGCAAATGCTCGGGACGTTGGTTGATTTCACAACCTTCAAGCCCGAGGGTGCAATGGCTCGATAGGTGCAAGCGTGAGCTTGGATGACATAGTCTCACTCGCACGGCAATTATGGGTCGTGTGGTTGATGCTCGTGTTCCTGGGGATCATTTTCTTCGCGCTTCGCCCGAAGAATAAAAAGGAGTTCGATGAAGCTTCCAAGATCCCCTTACAGGACGATGATTAAGGAGATTAATATGGCAAACGTGGAAAAGGACCCGGTATCGGGCACAAACACCACCGGCCATGAATGGGACGGCATTAGAGAACTGGATACACCGCTGCCGAAATGGTGGGTTCTTGTATTCTATGCCTGTATCATTTTTGCAGTCGTTTACTGGGTGGTTTATCCATCCTGGCCGACATTGAACGATTACGCCAAAGGTGTTGTCGGGACAACCAACCGTATACAGCATGCCAAAGAAATGGCAGCTGTTGCTGAACAGCGCGCCGTCTGGACCAGCAAGTTTGAAGGTAAGGAAATCAGCGAAGTTGCTGGTGATCCGGAACTTCTGAACTATGCCATGGCCGGTGGCCGCGTTATTTTCGCTGACAACTGTCAGCCCTGTCACGGGGCCAGCGGTCAGGGCGGGAAGAAATTCCCGGTTCTGGCGGACGATGACTGGCTGTGGGGCGGTACGCTGGATGACCTTCAGCAAACCATCACCTATGGTATTCGTTCAGGTCATGACGAAGCACGTCTTTCCGAGATGCCGAATTTCGTTGGAGATGAAACTCTCAACGCGGAACAGGTTTCTCAGGTTGCCG
This sequence comes from Terasakiella sp., assembly GCA_050297075.1. Taxonomy (GTDB): domain Bacteria; phylum Pseudomonadota; class Alphaproteobacteria; order Rhodospirillales; family Terasakiellaceae; genus Terasakiella. The sequence continues at coordinate 15,126 of JBNKSC010000007.1, read as the reverse complement.
ATTTCGTGATGTCATTGAGTGGTCAGGGTACAGCAACAGAAGAGGGCAAAACCCTTTTTGCCGATAACTGTGCAAGCTGCCATGGCGAAGAAGGCAATGGCATGCAGGAAGTGGGCGCACCGCGCCTGAACGATGGCATCTGGCTCTATGAGCCGGGTAAAGCTGGCGTTGTTGCACAAGTCAGCGGTCCGCAGCACGGTGTTATGCCGGCTTGGGTTGGCCGTCTGTCTGAAACAGAAATCAAACAGGTTGCTATCTACGTTCACTCGTTGGGTGGCGGTCAGTAAGAAATCTTTGGTTTCTCTTGAGACTTGAAAACGGCTGTTGTGAGAAATCGCGACAGCCGTTTTTGCGTTACGGTTGTATGACCGGATGAACCAACCGTTGGAATATTAGATTATTCTGGTGATAATTTGTTTTTCTATGTTTTAAAACCTAATAATTCTTAGAGTTTCTCATATTTTTTTTACTCTTTTTACCTTCAAAATTGATGGTTATCAATTGCACAACAGGTAGAAGAGGAGTAAAAACACACTCAATTAACGGACAATAGCTCGGGATAAGACCATGGCTGAATCACAACAAGCAGTACAAGACGCCGAGATGGAAAATGAACCGGAACTCGGCCCGCTTTACGAAGCACGTAAAAAAATTCACCCGCGCATTTTTAAAGGGCCTTTCCGCAAATGGAAAACCATTTTAATGGTGATCTTTTTGACGCTTTATCACTGTTCGGCCTGGTTGCGCTGGGACCGTGGCCCGGGTGTGCCCGATCAGGCCATTCTGTTCGATCTGCCGGGGCGTCGTGCCTATATTTTCTGGGTCGAGATTTGGCCGCAAGAGGTCTATTACCTGACGGGCGTTTTGATTTTGGCCGCCGTGGGGCTGTTTGCCGCTTCTGCCATCGCCGGGCGTGTCTGGTGTGGGTTTGCCTGTTTCCAGACCGTATGGACCGACCTTTTTATGAAGGTGGAAGAACTGGTTGAGGGGGATCGTACGCAACGCATTCGTCTGGATCATGCACCTTTTTCTCTGAATAAACTGGTCAAGCGCATACTCAAGCATGTGATCTGGTTGATGATCGCCTTCTTCTTTGCGGTGTCTTTCCTGTGGTACTTCAACGATGCGCCGACTGTGACCAAGCAAATTTTTACTGGCGAAATTGCCGGTTGGACACTGGTCGCCTTGGTACTTTTGACCGGCATGACCTATATTATGGCCGGCTTTGCGCGTGAACAGGTCTGTTTTTACATGTGTCCCTATGGGCGTTTCCAGTCGGTTATGACCGATGAAGAATCCCTGATTGTGACTTATGAAGCCTGGCGTGGGGAACCGCGTATGAAAGGGGCGAAAAATCTGGATTCACCGGATCGCGGCCATTGTGTGGATTGTGGACTGTGTGTACAGGCCTGCCCAACGGGGATCGATATCCGCAATGGCCAGCAGATGGAATGTATCGGTTGTGGGCTTTGCATTGATGCCTGTAACACCATGATGGATAATCTGAAACTGCCCAGAGACCTGATTTCCTATGACAGTTTCACCAACATGCGTGCCCGCGAAGAAGGCAAGGGCAAGCAGGTTCATTTGATCCGCCCGCGCACCATTTACTACGCGACAATTTTAACGATTGTTGCAACCGTGCTGATGGTCAGTCTCAGTTTCCGTGATCGTCTTGAAGTCAATATCATTCGTGATCGCGCACCTTTGTTTGTTACTCTTTCTGACGGGTCGATTCGCAACGGCTTTACCTATAAGATTCTGAATATGGAATCGCAGGCAAAGAAATATGAATTGACTGTGGAAGGCGTTGATGGCGCCACCATGTCGGTGATCGGTCAGGACACGAAAGACCAGCCGAAACTCGATCTTGATGTCAAGGCAGACCATGTGGGGGCTTTCCGTATCTTCATGAAAGCGGACCGTAAAGCACTGGATAAGAAATCAATGGATATTACATTTGTCTTGAAAGACCTGGAAACAGGGGATATCCATCGTCAGGCAACAGTTTTCCGTGGACCTTGATTTATGAGTAAACAACGCAAACCCGGGTGGTGGTACCCATGGATCTTCGTCGGTTTCTTTGTTGTTGTGGTAAGTGTGAATGGCATCATGATGTTTTTCGCCTTCGACAGCTGGACAGGACTTGAAACCAAGGACCACTACCTTAAAGGCCTGGCCTATGATGATAATATCGCCGGGGCCAGAGCACAGGAAGCCCTGGGTTGGAAAGTCAACCTGTCTTTGAAGACACTGGAAAGCCATGACCAGTCGCGCAAGGTTGCCTTTGAAGCCACTTTTCTGGATCATAATGCAAAACCGGTTGAAGGCCTGAAAGCGCATGCCTTTTTCCTGCGTCCAACCAGTGAAGGTGTGGACGTGGATACAGCTGCAAACCTGCTGGCCCCCGGTAAGCTCGGTGGGGAAGTTACCTTGGCTTTGCCGGGGCAATGGGATGTGCGTGTTCATGCCGTCAGTAAGGGACGCCAATATCAGCTTGTTGAACGGGTTGTTGTCAAATAATCCAACGAAAACCCCCTGCCTGTTTCAAGGCAGGGATTTTTCTGTTTTAAGTTGGGTATTGGTTCTTCGATGAACGGTATTGCGTTTAAGAAATGGTGACTTCATCCTGTAAGCATTGTGGTGACCCGATCCCTCCCCATTCCGATGGGGGGGCGGAATTTTGTTGTAAGGGTTGTCACGGGGCCTATGAGCTGATTAACGGAATGGGGTTGAAAACCTATTACGAACGGCGCGTTATTGACCCCGACACCAAGGCATTACGTCCGGATGAAGATGCGCAGGTGATTGATTATCGCGCCCATGTTCTTGATGATTCCGGCGGGCTACATACCCTGTATTTGATGGTGGAAGGCATTCATTGTGCCGCCTGTGTCTGGTTGATTGAAACGGCTTTGGGCAAACAGCCCGGTGTGGTGCAGGCCCGTGTCAATATGACCACGCGTCGTCTGGTGCTGAAATGGCGCGATGAGGCACTGGACCCCAATATGCTGGTTAATATGATCACCCAGCTTGGCTATCGTCTGGTGCCTTACAATCCCTGTTTGATCAATTCGGAAAATGAAAAAGGGGAAAAGGAATTGCTACGCGCCATGGCTGTGGCTGGGTTTGCTGCGAGCAATGTGATGCTTTTTTCCATTTCCATCTGGGCAGGCTATAGCCAGGGGATGATGCAAAGCACGCGCGATTTGATGCATTGGTTGTCCGCGCTTGTGGCTTTACCGGCCATTGCCTATGCCGGGCGCCCCTTTTTCAGGTCAGCACTGACCGCCTTGAAAGCACGGCGCACCAATATGGATGTGCCGATTTCCCTTGCTGTTCTTCTGGCAGCGGCCATGAGCCTGTTTCAGGTGGTTAACGGGGCGGAACATGCCTATTTCGATTCTGCCATCAGTTTGCTGTTTTTCCTGTTGATCGGCCGGTATCTGGACCGGCGCGCGCGTGGGCGGGCACGCGGGGCGGCAGAACATTTGCTGGGGCTGAATGCGGTTGCCGTTACGGTGATCAACGAAGATGGGACAAAGTCCCTTTTGCCGCCGGAACAGGTGACAGAAGGAATGAATGTTCTTTGTGCCACCGGGGAACGTGTTGCGGTGGACGGTCAGATCACTGACGGGGTATCCGATATTGATACCAGTCTGATTTCCGGGGAAAGCCTGCCGCAGGCGGTGAAGGTGGATGATCGGGTTTTTGCCGGAACAACCAACTTGTCCGGTCCTCTTAAAATCCGTGTGACGGCAACAGGTGAAAGTACCTTGCTGGCGGAAATTGTCCGCCTGATGGAAGAGGCTGAAGCCGGGCGGGCCAATTATGTGGCGTTGGCGGACCGTGTGGCGCGCTTTTATGCCCCGGCGGTGCATTTTCTGTCGTTGATCACATTTATCTATTGGTATTTCTTGGGGGGGCTTGTCTGGCATGATGCCCTGATGAATGCCATTTCGGTTTTGATTATTACCTGTCCCTGTGCCTTGGCACTGGCTGTGCCGGTGGTGCAGGTGATTGCTTCAGGGCGGTTGATGCGACAGGGGATTCTGGTGAAAACCGGAACCGCACTGGAACGGTTGGCCCATGTCAAAAGTGTGGTTTTTGACAAGACCGGTACATTGACGCTGGGACGGGCAGAACTAATCAATCAGGATGATATAGCCGCAGAAGACCTGAAACTGGCCGCATCTTTGGCAGGGGTGAGCAAACACCCGTTATCGCGCGCGTTATGCCGTGCGGTGGGCAATGTGGCACTAAAATCGGGGGTGCAGGAAATTCCCGGTGCGGGTTTACAGTGGCAAAATGTAAAACTGGGCAGTCGCCATTGGTGCGGGGACCTTCAGGCACCGGTTTCTGATGGGCCGGAGCTTTGGCTGAGAAAAGGGGACGAAGCGCCGATCTGTTTGCGTTTTGAGGACCATCTGCGGCTGGATGCCAAAGAGGTGATTGAACAGCTTCACGCACAATCTTTCCAGACCTGCCTTCTTTCCGGGGACCGTGTGGAACCCGTGCAAAAAGCAGCCGAAACTTTGGGGATTCAGCAATGGCAGGCGGCATGTAGCCCGGCAGATAAATGCGCCATGCTGGAAAAAATGGAATTCCCGTTGATGGTGGGGGATGGATTGAACGATGCGCCCGCCTTGGCGGCAGCGCATGTGTCCCTATCGCCTTCAACGGCTATTGATGTTTCCCAAACGGCAGCTGATGCGGTTTTTCAGGGGGAAAGGTTGCGCCCGGTTCTGGAAGTGCTGAATGTGGCGCGTCAGGCGGACCGGCTGGTCAAGCAGAATTTCGTATTGGCCTTTCTTTACAATGCCATTACCATTCCGCTCGCCATCATGGGATTTGTCACGCCCTTGATCGCGGCTGTTGCGATGTCTACCTCTTCTTTGGTAGTAATTGCCAATGCTCTTCGTCTTAGCAAAGGAAAACGAACGTGACCAGTTTGCTCTATCTTATTCCAGCCATGCTGTTTTTGGGGGCACTGGGGCTGGCTGGTTTTCTATGGGCACTGAAAAACGGCCAGTTTGACGATATGGAAGGCAATGCCAGCCGTATCCTTTATGACGATGATGATAAACCTCTGCCCGAGCCGACACAAAATACGAAAAAGGACGCTTCTGATGAGTAAAGCCACCAATACCAAACGGATCACTTTGAACGACTTGCTGCCGCGCAAGGGCAAAGAACCGATTGTTTGCCTGACGGCTTATACCACATCCATTTCCCGTTTGCTGGATGACCATGTTGACCTCATGCTGGTGGGTGATAGTCTGGGGATGGTGCTTTACGGCATGGACAGCACCTTGGGTGTAACGGTTGATATGATGATTGCCCATGGCAAAGGCGTGATGCGTGGGTCTGAACGCGCCTGTGTCATTGTTGATATGCCGTTCGGGTCCTATGAAGAAAGCCCGCAAATGGCCTTTCGCAACTGTTCACGCGTGATGGCGGAAACCCGTTGTTCCGGGGTAAAGCTTGAAGGCGGTGTTGAAATGGCGGAAACCGTTGCGTTTCTGGTGAAGCGCGGGATTCCTGTGGTTGCCCATGTGGGGTTGACGCCTCAGTCGGTGCATGCTTTGGGCGGGTTTAAATCACAAGGGCGTACCGATGAAGCCGCAGAACGTATTCTGGAAGATGCCAAGGCTGTGGCAGCTGCCGGGGCATCGGCTGTTGTTGTGGAAGGGGTTGTGGAATCCTTGGGGGTTCGCATCACACAAGAGATTGACGTGCCGACAATCGGGATTGGGGCATCTGCGCAATGTGATGGGCAAATTCTGGTAACCGAAGATATTCTCGGCCTGTTTGCTGAGTTCAAACCGAAATTTGTCAAACGCTATGCGCAGATGGACGAAATGATTACGCAAGCTGTGCTGTCTTATAAAGATGAAGTCACAACACGTGCGTTCCCGGCACCGGAACATTGTTTCAGCTACAAGGGACCGTTGGGTCACAACAATCCACCAAAAGACAAGGATGGAAAGGCCTGAGCATGAGCATTGAGATTGTGCGGTCGGTTGCAGATTTGCGCCGGCAGATCGGCCAGTGGCGCAAGGATGGCCTGAAAATTGGTCTGGTGCCGACCATGGGGGCACTGCATGAGGGACATTTGACCTTGGTGCGGACTGCCCTTGAAAAATGTGACCGTGCGGTGGTGTCCATCTTTGTGAATCCGAAGCAGTTCGGCCCGAACGAGGATTTCGAGACTTACCCCCGCAGAGAAGAAGAAGATGCAGCCAAGCTTGAAAGTGCCGGGGGGCACCTGATTTTTGCGCCGACAGTTTCTGAAATGTATGGCGAAGACGGCGGAACAACGCTTGTGAGTGTCAAAGGACTGGGTGATATTCTGGAAGGGGAGTTTCGCCCCGGTTTCTTTGACGGTGTGGCAACTGTTGTGACGAAATTGTTGTTGCAGGTTTTACCGGATATGGCCTTTTTCGGGGAAAAAGATTACCAGCAACTCAATGTTATCAAGAAGTTTTCAGCAGACCTTAACATTCCGGTTGAAATTTGCGGTGTGCCGACCATTCGAGAAAAGGACGGTTTGGCATTATCTTCACGCAATGCCTATTTAAACCGGGAAGAACGTGAAATTGCCCCTACTCTTCATGCCATTATTTCCGAAGTATCGGAACGTTTCAAGGTTGGTGGAAAGCCTGAAGCCTTGTCTAAATGGGCCAGCCAGCAGTTAATGGATGCCGGGTTTCAAAAGGTTGACTATATTTTGATCCGCCATGGGGATGATCTTTCGCGTGAGCCGGTAAAGGGCGAACCAATTAGGGTTCTGGCTGCCGCTTTTCTGGGTAAAGCCCGCTTGATTGATAATGTCAGTTAGGCGTGTTTGTAACGGTGTTTAACGCAGGTGCGTAGCAACGCATGCGGTTAAGATCAATGTCATCGCAAACAGGCCAACCAATGCCCAAATCATTTTTCTTCCACCTATGCGTACATATGTTTTAGAATTTCTCTAAAATAATGCATGAAATGGAATGATTCAAGGTTGAAGTTCATTTGCAACTTTTGTCGCCTTCATTTTGTTTCTGAGGGATGAAAGGTTTCCTTAAGGCTTTTGTTATAGCCTGAAGGGTAAGAAACTGAATCCTTCATAAGGTGAAAAACATGTACGGCGATATAAAAGCGCAAATTTTCAATCTTTTACCGTTTAGCAATGATGCCCGCTTAATTGTGCTCGGGTTGATAATCTGGTTGCTGAGCGGATTGATTTTCCGTTTGCAGATGACACGGCTGGTTTGTGTAGCGCCCATTATTATTCTTGCGGTGGCGATGGAAATTGCCGATGTCATGTTTCTTTCACAGACCCCTATCCGGGCTGTCAGTGATTTTGCCTATCTGGTGATGCCGGTTTTTGTTTTGGTTTTTTTCCAGCATCAGGGTTGGGCGCGGACCTGATCTTTGTTAAAGTTTAAGTCATGGTCAGTTACGACACGATAGATGAAATGGTTGCGCCGCTGGGGTTCTGTCTGCGCGGTGGCTTTGAAGAGGCTGGGGCATATTACGTTCTTGTCGGGAATGTCGGCTCGGACCTGTGGCGACAATTCGGCATTCAGTATGACGATTGGGTGGAGCCGGACCCTTTGGATCATTACACCCGCAGGGAAATTGATATAGTTGCGGATAAATTGAATGCCGATGCCATCTATCCGTTTGACGGCCCGGTTCATGCACCGTTTCAGACCTGGGCCAAGCGCGCGGATACGGTTTATGCCTCTCCAATCGGGTCTCTCATCCACCCGAAATACGGGCTTTGGCATGCTTATCGGGCCTGTCTGGTCTTTCAGGAAAAGGTGGAAGGCATTCCGCAGGTGGCACATGGGATGTCACCTTGCGAGAAATGTTTTTCAAAGCCATGCCTGAGCAGTTGCCCGGTTGATGCTTTTTCCAAGGAAGACTTTGCGTTCATGCGCTGTATTGATTATTTGAACAAAAACTTGGAAGGGCCCTGCATGCATAACGGTTGCCTTGCCCGTCAGGCCTGCCCTATCGGCAAGGAACACGCTTATATGCGCGATCATGGTGCCTTTCATATGGAACGGTTTTTACAGGCTTTAAACCGTAAATCTATGGACTCTTAGGCAAAAAAAGCCCATATAAGGCCTCATGTTACCCTTTGTGAAAATGCACGGACTGGGCAACGATTTTGTTGTGCTTGATGCCCGTGAACACCCGATTGATTTGACCGTAGCGCAAGTGCAGGCGATGGCCGACCGGCGCACGGGTGCGGGATGTGACCAGTTTATTGTCATGGAACCGGCCAAAGATGCACAGGCCGATGTTTTTATGCGTATCCGCAATGCCGATGGCAACGAGGTTGAGGCCTGCGGCAATGCGACACGCTGTATTGCGCGCATCATGATGGATGAAACAGGCAAGGATGAAGTGACGGTGCAAACGGTTGTAGGCTTGCTTCATGCCAAGGCTGCACAAGAGGGCACCGTCACGGTCAACATGGGGCCCGCACGTCTGGATTGGCAGGAAATACCCACCGCAGAAGCCTGTGACACCCTGAATATGCCGCTCACTGTCGGCCCGCTGGAAGGCCCGGTTGGGGTCAATGTGGGGAACCCGCATGCGGTTTTCTTTGTTCCCGATTGTGAAGATATTGATCTTGCCACAGACGGCCCGCATGTGGAAACCCACCCGTTTTTCCCGGAACGCATCAATGTGGAAGTGGTCAGCAAACGCAAAGACGGTTCCTTGCGCATGCGCGTGTGGGAACGTGGTGTTGGCATTACGCAGGCCTGCGGTACAGGGGCGTGTGCCACGTTGGTGGCGGCGGTGCGTCGTGGCATTATTGACGGGCGCAAGGCTGAGGTGATTCTGGATGGTGGCCCCTTGACGATTGAATGGTTGGAGAACGGGGAGATCCTGATGACAGGTCCGGCCAGCCGTGCTTTTAGCGGCACCTTTGATACAACGGTTTACCCGGGGGCGTGAGGCGAAAATCGTGGATAACGCCAAGGTCATTACACTAGGGTGTAGGCTCAACACTTATGAGTCGGAAGTCATGCGCAAGAATGCGGCTGAGGCAGGTCTTGAAAATGCGGTGATTATCAATACCTGCGCGGTGACGGGCGAAGCGGTGCGCCAAGCCCGCCAGACCATCCGCAAAATGCGCAAGACAAACCCCGATGCCAAAATCATTGTGACCGGCTGTGCCGCCCAGATCGACCCACACAGTTTTGCCGAAATGGAAGAAGTCGACCGGGTGATCGGCAATAAGGAAAAGCTTGAGGTTGACAGTTTCCTGCCCCAACGCAATGAACGCATTGAAGTGACCGACATTATGGAGGTGCGCGAAACCGCCAATCATTTGATTGACGGGTTCGATGGCCACACCCGCGCCTTTATCGAAGTCCAGCAGGGCTGTGACCACCGTTGTACGTTCTGCATTATTCCCTTCGGGCGTGGGCCCAATCGTTCCGTTCCCATCGGTGAAATTGTGGACCGGGTGAAAAATCTGGTGCAGCGCGGCTATGGCGAAGTGGTTTTGACCGGGGTGGATGTCACCTCTTACGGGCCGGACCTGCCGGGTCAACCGACATTTGGGCAGATGGTGCGCCGCGTGCTTTCCAATGTACCTGCATTGCCGCGCTTGCGCCTGAGTTCACTGGACCCGGCAGCGATTGATGCGGATTTGCTGGATGTCATTGCAAACGAACCACGTTTGATGCCGCATTTCCATCTGTCTTTGCAAGCCGGTGAAGATATGATCCTCAAACGCATGAAAAGGCGCCATACGGTGGCTGAGGCCATTGCTTTATGTGACCAAATTCGCAAGCTTCGCCCCGATGCTGTCTTCGGGGCTGACATCATTGCAGGCTTCCCCACAGAAAGCGATGAAATGTTTGCCACCACACTGGAAACACTGGACCGTTGTGGTATTACGTTTGCCCATGTCTTTCCCTATAGCCCGCGCGAAGGCACCCCGGCGGCACGTATGCCCCAAATCGCCAGTGCAATCAGAAAGGAACGCGCCGCTAAAATCCGTGCCTTGGGCGAGGCGGCACTGGATGATTTTTATGAAACGCGGGTCGGCAAGACAGTGCGCGTTCTGGTGGAAAAAAATAATGCCGGACATTGTGAACATTATTGTCCGGTGCAGTTGACAAGCGCGGTTGAACCGGGCCAAATCGTCAACGCAAAAATACTCAAGGTTCAGGACGGCAGTCTGATCGGGGAAATCGAATAATATGACTGAAAAAAAAGGCTGGTTGGCACGCCTCAAGGCGGGCTTGAGCAAATCTTCCAACAAACTGACAAGTGGCATTGGTGACCTTTTTACCAAGCGTAAACTGGATGATGAGGCACTGGAAGAACTGGAAGACCTGTTGATCACGTCTGACATGGGGGTCAGTACGGCAGCGAAAATTGTTTCCGGTATCGCCAAAACCCGTTTCGGCAAGGATATTTCCTCAGAAGAACTTAAAGTCGCGCTGGCCGATGAAATCACGCCCCTGCTGGAACCTGTCACCAAACCACTCGATGTGACCAGCGGGCGCAAACCCCATGTGGTGCTGGTTTGTGGCGTAAACGGGTCGGGCAAAACCACCACCATCGGCAAACTGGCAAAAATTTATAAAGAACAGGGGCTAAACGTTATGCTGGCAGCGGGCGATACTTTCCGTGCAGCCGCAGTGGAACAGCTCAAGGTCTGGGGGGAGCGCACCAATGTTCCGGTGGTTGCCAAAGAAACCGGGGCGGATGCGGCAGCTTTGGCCTTTGATGCGGTTTCTCAGGCACAAGCTGAAGGCATGGATGTGCTGTTGATTGATACCGCCGGGCGCCTGCAAAACAAGGCGCATTTGATGGATGAGTTGAAAAAGGTGGTGCGGGTCATCAAAAAGGTGGATGAAACAGCCCCGCATGACACGGTGCTGGTGCTGGATTCCACCGTGGGGCAAAACGCCCATTCTCAGGTGGAAACATTTGATAAGATTGTCGACATCACCGGTCTGATTGTCACCAAACTGGATGGCACGGCCAAAGGCGGGGTGACGGTTTCATTGGCGGAAAAATATGCCAAACCTGTTCATGCCATCGGGGTAGGGGAATCTGCCGAGGATTTACGCCCCTTCGAAGCGCGTGCTTTTGCCAATGCGCTGGTCGGTCTGGAAGAGTGACCTTTTTCGCCATAAATAGACAATTATCAAGTTAAGCGGGAATTGGGCCTGATATAATCATCTGTGATAGCGATCGGAGATGATGATGGACCATGAACAATTGTCCCATATCCTTTGGCATGCCGTTGCAAAGGATGACGTGTTTTCCCTGCTGGAAACCTCCAAACAGGGGCTTTCATCCCAACAGGTCGTTCGACGGTGTCAAATTTTTGGACCGAATGAACTGCCAAAAGCCAAACGGCGCTCCCTCCTGTCGGTCTATCTGCGTCAATTCATCAGTCCGTTAATCTATCTGCTCGGTGTGGCTGCCTTTCTTTCCGTTATGATTGGCGAGGGCAGTGACGCCCTGTTTATCTTTGCCGTCCTGCAAATCAACGCCATTATCGGGACCATTCAGGAATGGAAGGCCGAAAGCAGCGCGCAAAGCCTTAATGATATGGTTAAGAATTCTGTCATCGTGCAGCGTGATGGCCTGCGCATTGAGGTTGATAGTGCACAACTGGTGCCCGGTGATTACATCTATCTGGAAAGCGGGGCGTTGATCCCGGCCGACATTCGTTTGATTGCCAGTCTTGAAACGCGCGCGGATGAGTCATTACTGACAGGAGAATCCGTCTCTGTCGAAAAATTCGTTCATGACGGATTAAGCGAGGAATGCCCGGTCGGGGACCGTATGAACCTGCTCCATGCCGGGACTATTCTGTCTCAGGGGCGCGCAGAAGGGATTGTGACACTCACCGGGTTGCATACGGAACTGGGGCGCATTGCCCAGGCCTTGCAGACAACCGAGAATGCTGCCCCGCCTTTGGTGCAGAAGCTGGACCGTTTTACCCGCCTGGTCGGTTTTCTGGTGGTGCTGGCTGTGATTATTCTGGGTGTGACCATGGTCTGGCAAGGGGTAAATGTGAAAGAGGTCTTCTTTCTGGCGGTTGCCTTGTCCGTTTCCGCCATTCCGGAAGGTTTGCCGGTGGCAATTACGGTGGCCCTTTCCATCAGTTCACATCATATGTCGCGGCGTAACGTGATCGTTCGTGCCCTGCCCGCTGTGGAAGGGCTTGGGGCCTGTACGGTCATTGCCAGCGATAAAACAGGTACGTTAACGCTGAATGAGTTGACAGCACGCCGGGTTTGGTTGGCAAACGGGCAGGAACTGGATGTGACAGGGGAAGGCTACAGCCCACAGGGGTACGTGGCTGAGGCCGCCCGGCAGCTTGCGATTGCGGCTTCATTATGTAACGAAGCGACATATCGGCTGGAAGCAAATGGATATCACCATTTTGGCGATGCGGTGGATGTGGCTTTTCTGGTGATGGCAGCAAAATTGAAACTGGACCGCGAAAGCCTGTTGCTGGACCATCCGGGCAAGGCTTTTCTTCCCTTTGAATCGGAACGCAAATTCAGTGCCAGTGTCAATGTTTTTGGCGGTGAGAACAAGGTCAATGTCAAAGGGGCGGCTGAAGTGGTTGCCAGATTGTGCCATGCCCCGGAAATTTTGCCCAAGGCAGAGGAAATGGCTGCGCAGGGCTATCGCGTGCTTGCCTTGGCACAAGGGAATTGGCACCAAGCAGATAGCCTTGAAAATCTTGAAAAGAGGGCGGATTTAACTTTTTTAGGTCTGGTCGGTCTGATTGACCCGCTCAGGCCCGAAGCCGTTACAGCGATAGAAAAATGCAATCGTGCTGGTGTTGAGGTGCGTATGGTGACGGGTGACCATCCGGCAACGGCACTGGCCTTGGCACGCGAACTGGGCATTGCCCATGAAAAGATGGATGTGGTTACCGGGGCGGAGCTGAAGGATTTGCAGGATGACCCGCTGGCTTTGGCTGAAACCATTCATAGTGCCCGGGTTTTCGCCCGTGTGGAACCGGTACAAAAACTGCATATTGTGCAGGCCTTGCAGGATAAGGACCATTTTGTTGCGGTGACAGGGGACGGGGTGAACGATGCACCGGCCCTGCGTTCTGCCAATATCGGCGTGGCCATGGGGAAGGAAGGAACGGATGTGGCACGCGGGGCGGCAGATTTAATCATTACTGATGATAATTTTGCCTCGATTGTCAATGGTGTGGAAGAAGGCCGCATCGCCTATGCCAATGTGCGCAAAGTGATTTACCTGCTGGTCAGTACCGGTGCATCCGAGATTGTGTTGTTTTTCCTCTGTCTGTTGGCTGGTTTGCCCTTGCCGCTTTTTGCGGTGCAGTTGCTCTGGCTTAATCTGGTGACCAATGGCGTGCAGCATGTAGGGCTTTCCCTTGAAAAGGCGGAAGGTGATGAACTCCATCATCCTCCCAGAGATACTTCCACGCGGATTTTTAACAGGCGCATGATCGAAGAAGTGATTATTTCCGGATTATTTATCGGGGGTGTTGCTTTCTTTTACTTCCATTATTCACTGATTATGGGGCTGGCTGAGGAGCAGGCGCGCAGTGCCTTGTTGTTGTTGATGGTTCTGTTTGAGAATGTCCATGTTTTTAATTGCCGCTCCGAACGGCTCTCCCTGTTGAAAATGCCGCTGCTGCGCAACCCGATTTTACTGATCATGGTCCTTTTGACACAAAGCTTGCATATTGGTGCAGCTTATATCCCCGGTCTGAATGAAATTTTACAAATTCAGCCGGTGACACTACAGCAATGGCTGACACTGTTGCCATTGGCGCTGGGGTTGATTGGTGCCATGGAAATTTATAAATGGCTGCGTCGAGGGAAACAATAAGCCAATAAAAAACCCGCGAAGCCAGTTTGGTTTCGCAGGTTTTCTTATTCTTGGACAACGGCCTTTAGCGTGTCGGTGTTGGTTCGTCACCGCTATAGTCGTAGAAACCGCGACCAGTCTTGCGACCCAGCCATCCGGCTTCCACATATTTGACCAGCAGCGGACAGGGGCGATATTTGGTATCGGCCAGACCATCGTGCAGAACATGCATGATCGCCAGACAGGTATCCAGACCAATGAAATCAGCCAGTTGCAGTGGCCCCATTGGATGGTTTGCACCTAGACGCATGGCTGTGTCGATCGAATCAACAGAACCAACGCCTTCATAAAGGGTGTAAACCGCTTCGTTGATCATTGGTAACAGAATACGGTTGACGATAAAGGCCGGGAAATCTTCGGCAGAAACGGATGTTTTGCCAAGACGGGCACACATTTCCTTGATGGTCTGGTAGGTGGTTTCCTCTGTGGCAATGCCACGGATAACCTCAACCAGTTGCATGACTGGCACCGGGTTCATGAAATGCATGCCGATGAAACGTTCCGGTCGGTCCGTCGAAGCCGCAAGACGGGTGATGGAAATGGAAGAGGTGTTGGAAGCCAGCAGGGTATGGGCGGGCACAACGGCACAAACCTGTTCGAAGATTGCTTTTTTGATTTCTTCGTTTTCTGTCGCTGCTTCAATGACCAGGTCTGCATCCGCAAGACAGGCCATTTGAGTGGATGCTTCAATCAGGCCCAGAGCTGTATCACGGTCTGCCTGAGCGATTTTTTCTTTTTTGACCTGACGGTCCAGGTTTTTTGTAATGGTCGCGACAGCTTGGTCCAACGCATCCTGGTTAACGTCAATCAGTTTAACTGTATAGCCTGCAACGGCAGCCACATGTGCAATACCGTTACCCATTTGACCGGCACCAATGACACCGATCATTTTAATTTCTACAGACATTGTCCCTCTCTCAATCTACTTCCGCCTGTTAAGTTTTGACCCAAAAAGGGGCAAAGAGCCGGGGTTAACCCAGCTCTTTTTCCAGTTCAGGCACAGCCTCGAAGAGGTCCGCCACCAGGCCATAGTCGGCAACCTGGAAGATCGGCGCTTCTTCGTCCTTGTTGATCGCAACAATCACTTTGGAATCTTTCATCCCGGCCAAATGCTGGATCGCACCAGAGATGCCAACGGCAATGTAAAGGTCAGGGGCAACGATTTTGCCGGTCTGACCGACTTGCAGGTCATTGGGTACAAAGCCTGCATCCACTGCTGCACGAGAC
>JBNKSC010000006.1:0-170900 GCA_050297075.1 Terasakiella sp. | reverse complement strand
GGCAAGAGGCTATTTCTGTACGACAAGCGGAAATATTACCGACGACATCATCATGGAATATCTGGATGGACATTCAAAAAAAATGAAACCGTCTTAAGACATCGCAGAACCTACCGACATCAGTCGGTAGTGGTTCAGTTTCGTATGCGCCCCCGAATAACTCTGAAGTCTCTGAGTTAAACCTCTACAACAAGGCCGTCTGAAGCAATTTCATGATCGAGCTCTTCCTGCCGGTTCAGGGCATCGTCGCTCATATGGGTCAGAATGACGCGTTTGGGATTGATCCGGGGGAGGTTTTTCTCCAAGGTTTGCACATCAAGATGGAATTTCACCTGTTTATCGATGAAATAGGCTTCTGCAATCAAAAGGTCGGCATTTTGGGCAATTGGAATAAGGCTGTCTGTCCATTCGCTATCGCCGGTATAGGCAATTGATTTTCCGTGAATGTCAAAACGATAGGAAAAAAATGGGCCAAGAGGCGGGCCATGGCAGACCCGCGCGGCAGAGGCGTTGACTTCTTGCACAGAGGTGGTGGTTTCAGGTGTCAGTTCAAGAAGGTTTAAATCGAACTTTTGTTTTGTCTGCGTGGACCCCGGAAAGGCGGTTTCCATGACGCGTTCATACCATTGGGAAAGACCTTCGGGACCGGCGATTGTTAAAGGGCGCCTGCGCTTTGAAAAGAATTGGGCATCAAGCATAAAATAAGGGATGCCGCCAAAATGGTCCCCATGAAAATGGGTGATGAAGATTGTGTCAATGGCGTTGCGATCAATGCCAAATTTCTTTAAGGCAATGAGGGATGATGCCCCGCAATCAATCAGAAAACGGGTGTCTTGAGAGTGAACATGAAAACAGGTGTTAAAGCGCCCGCCACTGCCAAACGCATCCCCGCAACCTGCAAAAGTCACTTGCATGCTATCTCCTTTCTGTTCTCATGATCAGAAATACCATCAAGGGGCTTTTGTTGGCGTTTTGATTGCCATGTGGCAAGATCGTGAAGAATTTCAACCAGTTTAAGACCGTCTTGTGTGAGGTAATAGTCGTGGCTTTGTGGGGAATGTCGTGTGATCAGCCCGTCTGTTTCAAGCTCGCGCAATGCCCGCACAATAACGCGGCGGTTTGCCATGCCCAGGCGGCGTTGAAATTGTGGAATACTGTGCAATTCTTCTGAAAGAGCGACCAGAAGGGAGGATTTCCATTGCCCGCGTACGCTCTGGAGCGCAACAGCCAAGTCGCACCAATGATGCAGGCTGCTTCGGTTGCGCCCCTGCGTTGTCGACCATGGGTGGGGTACTCTGTCAAAATTGTCAGTCTGGTCCATGAAATAATGCCGTCCTATAGATGCCTTCAGCTCAGAGAAGGCATTATGTCTCATATATGCCTTCCAAACAATGAAAGGCAGTATTATGACTGAACATCTTTTTAGCGGATTGCATCATTTTGCACTACGAACGCGGGATATGTCACGTTCCGTTGCATTTTGGGAGGAACTTGGGTTTCGCCGCGTTCATGAATGGGCATTACCCGATTATGAAATTGAACGGGCCGTGATGATGCAAGCTCCGGATAAGAAAAGCTGGATTGAACTGTTTGACCTGAAGGCAGCCATCCCAATGCAAGGCCTTGGTGCAGAGGAAGGGCAGGCGGTTGTGAGCGGAGCTTTGGCACATATATGTTTAAGCGTTACTGATTTGGACCGTGCTTCAGAGCAGATTATCGTCGCAGGTGCCAAACATCTGGCAGGCCCGGAAGCTTTGGTATTGGGTCAGCCCAAAGTGCACGTCCGCAATGCCATTTTCCAAGGCCCTGCCGGAGAGGTGATTGAGCTGTTGCAACAGATGAATTTCCCAGGGGATATGTAAGTTCGAAGTTCGAGCAAGTTCGAGGGACAGTTCCCAATCTTATGATTGAATGACACCAAAGCACTTTTTACGCGATGAAGAAAAGATAATTTCTTGTGTGCCCCTGAATAATTGGAGCTTCACTTAACTGTGATTTACAGTTGATTGGACCAACTGATAAACGCAGCATAATATTTTGTCAGAACACAAAGCAAGTCTACTTTATGAGTTTACGCCCTATGCAAAAGTTAGCCTGACACAGGAAGATACATATGAAAAAAATCATCCTTGCTTTAGCCGTATTTCTAATTGCGGGAAACATCGCACCACAGATTGCAAATGCTGAGACGTTCACCTATTCGGGAGGATGTTTTTGGTGTAGCGAAGCAGACTCTGAAAAACTTGCAGGCGTCAGCGAAGTGATTAGCGGCTTTAGCGGCGGCACGACAGACAATCCGCGCTATTATGCTGGCGAATGGGGGGATCACCGTGAATCTGCCCAGATTATCTACGATCCTGCGATCATCACTTATGAGGATCTCGTCAAACACGTTTACGCCACAATCGATTATGAGGATAATGAAGGGCAGTTTTGTGATCGTGGCCATTCATACACGCCCGCAATTTATTTCAAGACAGAGGCCGAACGCATGATTGCTGAGCGACTTGCACCCAAAACCTCTGTTGTACCAATCGAGCCAGAGAGCAGATTCTATCCTGTTCGGGAAGAGCAACAGGATTTTTATAAAAAGCACGCGATTAAGTACAAATTTTATCGCTACCGCTGCGGACGAGATCGCCGTGTTGAAGCCTTGAGTAAATAAAATTACGGAGCCGCACACGGAATTATCTTTCTCGCATTCACAGTTCCGAGGTCAGCTACCTAATTAAGTTGCGTAATAAAGTAATATAATTTCGAGGCTGACCACGGAACTCAAAATCTGGATCAGGTTCATAAGATGACGCATTTGAAAATTGCGTTAAAAGTTGCGCAAGAAAAGCGGCAACAACAATATGCTTTGACATTCATTTTCTCCCAAAAGAAAACCCTCTTTCTCACTATTTATTTTGCTAAAGTTCGGGGGATACTTATTTAACGCCAACTCGGGATAAGGAAAGCATCTACAACGGTTAAGAGCGCGAATATGGACACTGGCTTTCGCCAGTGTGACGAAATCTTTATCCTCTTTAAGGCTTGGATAGGGAAATATGCCAAATCAACATGTTAGACAATGCTTATCCCGAATTCGCGTTACTTAATTTGACTTCATCCTCCCGAATAATTCGGTAACTGTCCCCCCGAACGGAACGCCCAACTCCAACCCTCATAAACAGCTTCACGACTATCCGGGTGACCATACTTTTGCTCTGCTTTGCCTTTCCCGTTTTGTTAAGAAGGTGAAACTATCTCTCCCCTCACTTCAACCTCTTGCGCATCTGGCGATTGCTCAGTGACTGCCGTCTGGGCAGGGCGACCATGGTGCGGCGTTTGACGCGGGCCGTGGCGTTGGGGGAGGCGGCGTAAATCTGTTTGGTGGCTTCGACCAGACAGACACCGGCAAAACCGGGGAAGAAGCGGTGGCCGACTTTTTCCCAGGCCAGAGCGGAGCCCAGCACCATGCGAGACTTCGACGGTGGCACATAAAGGGCGTTTTCGGCGCGCAAGGGGGTAAACATGGTATCGCGCAACAGGCTGTTGAGCTGGCGCGGGGAATAGGGGTGGCCGATGCCGAAGGGGGTGCGTTCCATGCGTGCCCAGACACCGCGCCGGTTGGGCACCACAATCAGCACCTTGCCGCTACCGGCCAGCACGCGCCAGACTTCGCGCAACAGATTGCGCAAATGTTCCGTAGACTCGATGGCATGGACAATCAGCACCCGGTCCATGGAAAGGTCGGGCAGGGGCAGGTCTTGTTCATCGACCAGCGCGGTGAGGGAGCGCCTTTCATTGGGCCAGTGCAGCACGCCTTGCATGGCAGGCATGAAAGCCACGGTGCGCATGGCTTCGGTGCGAAACAGGCCAAGGTAGGGCGTGGTATAACCCAGCCCCAAAATCTGCATGCCTTTGCAATCCGGCCAGAATTCACGGATGCGCCGCCGGATCATCCGCCGGGCAACGCCGCCCAAAGCCGAGCTATAGAAATCACGTAAATCAACTGCATCCATCCACATAAGGGGCGAGTTTAATCATAAATTGTGAACTTGTCATTAAGTCACGCCACAAGGGGTGACGCGCAGGGAAAAATGCTGTTATAGTCTTTTGTAACAAGTAATTCAGGGGCGCATGATGACTACACTGCAAATTGAACAAATTCCTGTTCTTTCAGATAATTATGTCTATTTGATTCATGACCCGGCCACAGGCGCCTGTGCCTGTGTGGACCCGGCTGTGGCAGCGCCTGTCAAACAGCGCCTTGACGCATTGGGCTGGCGTTTGAGCCACATCTTCAATACCCATCATCATCATGATCATACCGGGGCTAATCTGGAACTCAAAGTGGCCTATGGCTGTCAGGTGATCGGGGCAGCCAATGATGCACAACGCATTCCCGGCATTGATGTCAAAGTAGTGGACGGGGTGTATTTTACCTTTGGTTCTGTCGATGTTGAGGTGATGGAAGTCCCGGGCCATACCAGCGGCCATATTGCCTATTGGTTTGCGCAAGACAAGGCGCTTTTTTGTGGCGATACGCTGTTTGCGCTGGGTTGTGGCCGCCTGTTTGAAGGCACGCCTGCACAAATGTGGGCCAGTCTTTCAAAACTGAAGGCATTACCCGATGAAACCCGTGTTTATTGCGCCCATGAATATACCCAAGCCAATGCCGCCTTTGCCATAACAGTGGAGCCGGACAATGAAGCCTTGCGTTCACGTGTGGCGATGATTGAGAGCTTGCGGGCTGAAGGCAGGCCCACGGTGCCTTCAACACTTGCAGAAGAAAAAGCAACCAACCCGTTTCTGCGCCCCGATGAAACCGGTATTCAGAAGACATTGAATATGGTGGGGCAGGGCACGGTGGCCGTGTTTGCCGAAATTCGCCATCGTAAAGATCATTTTTAGATTCAAAAGGAAACAAAGCCATGAAATTGAATTATTCCGGAACATCGCCTTATGTTCGTAAAGTCATGGTCTGTTTAAAGGAGCTTGGCTTGCAGGATCGGGTGGAACTGGTTCATACCGATGTTTGGGACCCGACAACCGAAATTGGCAAAGTGAACCCCTTGGGCAAGGTTCCGGCCCTGACGCTGGATGATGGGCATATCCTGTGTGATTCCCCGGTTATTTGTGAATATCTTGATGAAGTTGTGCCCGAGGTTGTGTTGTTTCCTGCACCGGGTAAGGCACGTTGGAAGGCTCTGCATTTTCAGGCCATGGGGGATGGTATTACGGATGCAGGTGTGCTGCGTCTTCTGGAAGGCCGCCGCCCACAAAATGAACAATCCCCGGGCTGGGTGGAACGTCAGACAACTGTTGTTAATCGTGGGCTGGATATGCTGGAAAACGAAGTTGATGCATTAAGCGGCGGGCCTTTGACCATTGGGCAGATTTCCGTGGCCTGTTGCATCGGTTGGCTGATTTTCCGTTTCGGGCGTGAAGAGGTTCTTTCAACCCGTCCGCGTCTGGCCGAATGGTTTGATCGTTTCAGTGAACGTGCTTCCATGCAGGAGACGGTTCCGGCAGAATGAGCGCAGACGAAATTATCAGGAAGCTGGAACTGATCCCCCATCCGGAAGGAGGCTACTATCGGGAAAGTTTTCGTGATGGTACGCAACCACGCGGGGCCTGTACGGCGATCTATTACCTGTTGAAAGCCGGGGAAAGGTCCCATTGGCACCGGGTGGACGGGGTGGAAATCTGGCACTGGTATGCAGGCGCTGCACTGGAATTGAGTGTCAGTGAAGATGGGCTGCAAACGGTCAATTACATTCTGGGCAATGATTTAACGACAGAGCAACGCCCTCAGGCCGTTGTGCCCACGCAGGCCTGGCAGGCCGCGCGCAGCTTGGGGGAGTGGACATTGGTTGGCTGCACGGTGGCGCCTGCGTTTGAATTTGCCGGTTTTGAAATGGCCCCTGCCGACTGGGCGCCGGGCGTTTAAGCCATGCAAAGACCCGGGATCACACGTGAAAGACTGGTGGGGCTGTGTATGCTGGGCATTTTGCTGTTCAGTCCCTCGCTCCTCAGTATCTTTGACCGGGGCGGGGATGTGACCATGTTCGGCATTCCCGTTCTCATCCTTTTTATGTTTGGCAGTTGGGCAGGGTTGATTTTGATTGCCGCCCTGTTGATTATCAAACGCCAGCTTGACGCCCCTGAACCGCTTGATGTCATTGAGGAGGATTAGGCCGTCATGCTCTCCAATATGACCATCTTTCTGGCGGCGGCCTGCTATCTTTGTCTGTTGTTTGCCATCGCCTATTGGGGGGACCGGCGGGCCGAACAGGGGCGCAGCCTGTTAAAGCATCCCACCATCTATTCCCTGTCTCTGGCAGTTTATTGTACGACCTGGACCTTTTATGGTTCGGTTGGGCGCGCGGCTTCCACGGGCGTTGGTTTTTTACCCATTTACCTTGGCCCGACCCTGACCTTTTTGCTGGGCTGGTTCGTGATCGGCAAGATCATGCGGATCAGCCAGAAGCACCGCATCACCTCCATTGCCGATTTTGTCTCCTCACGTTATGGCAAAAGCCATTTGCTGGGCGGTTTGGTAACGGTCATCGCTGTGGTCGGGATTATGCCTTATATTTCATTGCAGCTTAAAGCGGTCTGGACCAGCTATAATGTGCTGGCAGGAAGTACGGCAACGGCACCCGCAGGATTGTGGGATGACAAGGCCCTCTATGTTGCGCTGATGATGGCAGCCTTTACCATTTTGTTTGGTACCCGCCATATTGATGTGACAGAACAGCATGAAGGCATGGTCACGGCGATTGCCTTTGAATCGGTGGTTAAGTTACTGGCTTTTCTCGCGGTTGGGTATTTTGTCAGCTATTCCATGTTCAATGGCGTGGGGGATATTTTTGCCCAGGCTCAAAGCCACCCGGACCTTGCCCGTTTGCTGACCATGTCGCAAGCCGAAGGAAACTGGGTGGCTTTGTGTTTACTGGCGATGGTGGTGATCATTTTCCTGCCGCGTCAGTTTCAGGTGATTGTGGTTGAAAATACCGATGAACGTCACCTGTCCCATGCGGTTTGGCTATTTCCACTTTATTTGTTGGCGATCAACCTGTTCGTTTTACCGATTGCCTTGGGCGGCTTGCTTTATTTCAGCCAAGGCGGGGTTGATGCCGATACCTTTGTGCTGGCCTTGCCTTTGGCGGCAGACCAGCCCTGGCTGGCGCTTTTTGTTTTTATCGGCGGGTTATCAGCCGCCACCGGCATGGTGATTGTGGCGGCGATCGCGCTGAGCACAATGCTTTGTAATGATCTGGTGATGCCGATTTTGCTGCGGTATTTCAAACACAGGCTTGAAGCCCGCAAGGATATGAGCCTGTTGTTGCTCAGCATCCGCCGCATGGCGATCATTCTGATTTTGCTGATGGGGTATCTTTATTACCGGGTGATCGGCGAATCCTATGCACTGGTGACCATCGGGCTGGTGTCTTTTGCGGCGGCTGCACAGTTTGCCCCGGTGATATTGGGGGGCATTTACTGGAAGGGGGGAACACAAAAAGGGGCGATGGTCGGGTTGTTGGCCGGTTTTCTTGTCTGGGGGTATACGCTTGTGTTACCCGCTTTTGCCTTGTCTGACTGGTTGCCGATTGCCTTTGTCAATCAGGGGCCGTTCGGCATGACCATGTTCAAGCCTTATGCCTTGTTTGGTCTTGGCGGGCTGGACCATATCTCGCATGCTTTGTTTTGGTCCATGCTGGTAAATATCGGCCTTTATGTTCTGGTGTCCCTGTTTGACCATCCCAGTGCGATTGAACGTATTCAGGCGACCCTGTTTGTGGAGGTGGACCACCAGACGGCGATCTCCCAGTCCGTTGGTTTTTGGGGGGCACAGGTTCCGGTTCAGGAATTAAAGGATCTGGCGGCACGTTATATCGGGCAGGCGGCAAGTGAACGTGCTTTTGATGACCATGCTGAAAGACGCAATATTGAGCGGGCAAGTTGGGATCAGGCCGCCCCTTATACGGTCCGGTTTTGTGAGCGCCTTTTAGCTGGTGCCATCGGGTCGGCTTCCGCACGCGTTCTGGTGGCTTCGGTTGTGAAGGGAAAAGGCGCCAGTCTGGATGAGATGCTGGAAGTGCTGGATGAAGCCTCCCATGTGATTGAATATTCCCACCAGCTTGAACAGAAATCGGATGCGTTGGTAACGGCGACAAATGAACTTCAGCAAGCCAATGAACGTTTGCTGGAACTGGACCGTTTGAAGGATGAATTCCTCTCTCACGTTGCCCATGAATTGCGCACCCCTTTGACCTCCATTCGCGGCTTTACGGAAATTTTGCATGATCATGATGATCTGGAAGAGGAGCAACGGCAAAATTTTCTCGAGGTCATGGTGCAGGAATGTCAGCGCCTGACACGCTTGATTAATCAAGTACTGGACCTTGCCCGCATTGAATCCGGTCGGGAAACCTGGGAAATCCGCGAAGTGGAAATCCGCGATGTGATCTGGCACGGGGTGGAAACCCTGCGCACGGAATGTGAAAAGGAAAATATCGGCATATCTGTTGAGGTCCCGAAATATTTGTCTCTTGTGCAAGGCGATAAAGACAAGCTGACGCAGGTGATGATTAACCTGATTTCCAATGCGCAGAAAATCTATAAGGGGCAAGGTGGCAAAATTGAGATCGAACTGCTGGATTGCCACAATCATGTGCAGATTTCCGTGCGTGATTTTGGCCCCGGTCTGCAAGATGATGAACTCAATCAGGTCTTTGAAAAATTCTATCAGGCCAAGCAGGTGGGAACAGGCAACCCGACAGGCTCCGGTCTGGGGCTGGCCATTTGCCAGCGCATCATCAACCATCTTGGCGGGCGCATCTGGGCGGAGAGTACTTTTGGCAAAGGCGCGACCTTTTATTTCACCGTGCCCTTTTCAGACCGGGCGATGAAGACGTGATGGAAAAAGAAAAGGCTCCAATGAAAGGAGCCTTTTCCATGTTTTCCCTATTTCCGAATGCCGTTGAGGAAGTCATCGACTTCATGGCTCAACTGGTCGGTTGGCTGTTTCAGATCTTCTGCGGCCCACGTGACCAGAATGGCTGTGTTATGGGACTTGGCAGCATTACGCGTCATGTTGACGATACGATCCGCCACCGCTTGTGCATCATCTGAAACGCGTTGGACGTTGCGGGCAATATCGCGGGTTGTCGCATCTTGTTCTTCAACGGAAGCGGCAATGGTTGTGGCAATCTGGTCGATTTGATGAATGGTGCTGGAAATATCTTCAATCGCTTCGACGGCTTCCCCTGTTGCCCCCTGAATTTGTGAAATCTGACGTGAGATTTCATCGGTTGCACGGGAAGTCTGGTTGGCAAGGTTTTTCACTTCCGAGGCAACAACGGCAAAGCCTTTACCTGCATCACCGGCCCGTGCCGCTTCAATCGTTGCGTTCAGAGCCAACAAATTTGTTTGTTCCGCAATATCGGTAATCAGGCTGACAACTTCACCGATACGTTGGGCTGCGTCGGCCAGACCGTTGACTTTGTCATTGGCTGTCGTGGCCTTTTGCACGGCCAGATTGGCAATGTTGGTGGATTGACTGACCTGTTGGCCGATTTCGCTGATGGCAGCAGACAATTGCGTGGTCGCTGCTGCAACAGTATCTGCGTTGCTGGTGGTTCTATCCGAGGCTTCCGCTACTTCCATGGATTGGCTTGTGTCATTTTCGGAAGCCGCGTGACCGGAAGAGCTGGCAACATTGATAATGTCACCCGTTTTGTCGGAAAGACTGGTGATGACAGAGGAAACAGAACTTTCCAGATGTTCAGCCAGACGCAGGCGTTCGGCACGGCGCTGTTCTTCCTGCTGTTTGCGTTCAGCTTCCTGATTGCTGCGCATATTGTCCATTTCCACCAGATTGTCCTTAAAGACATTCAGGGCGGATGCCATTTCACCGACTTCATCTTTACGGTCATTGGCCGGGATATCTACATTCAATTCACCACCGGCAAGGCTTTGCATGGCACGTGTCATGGCGCGCACCGGGCGTGAAATGCTGGATGCGACAAACAGGGTGATGACAAAAACGCCCACCAAAACAATCATGACGATTGTAGCATCGACTTTGATGGTTTTGTCGATACTGTTATTGGCGATCTCAAACCTTTGATCCGCACCATCGCGCCATTTTTCGACCTGAGAGGCAACTGCCTGATTGACTTGTGCAAAAAGTTCATCGGTTTCAAACATATAAACGACTGCCATGGTGGTGTCGCTTTCGGCAACATCCAGAATGTCCAGAGCCGCTTTATCGTAATCCTGAAAATGCTTGTAAATGGCATCAAACGTTTTTTTCTCTTCGCCTTCAAGCTTATGTTTTTTGGCGAGTAAGCGTAGATCAACGGTCAATCCGTTCAAGGTTGAACGTAAAGAGGCAATCATGTCGGCATGGCCTTTGTCATCCGTCATGTTGTTTGTTTTCCACGTGATCATGCGGAAAAGGCCCGCGTGAAAATCGCTCAGGGATTGCTTAAAATCCAGTGCCTTAACGACTTTTGCAGTATTCTCGTTATATAATTCATCCATTGATGTGCGAATGGTCTGTATACCGGAGTAAGACAGCCAGGATAAAAAGACCAACGCAATGGTAAAAATAACTGGAGAAACGAGCAATTTTTTTATAATGCTCCAGTTTTTCATGCCAATATCTCCCCTTATGACAGAATAACGTGATTTTTGTATTAATTTTTAGTGTCAGTCTAGGGAAGTCACCTTAAAAAACAAACTGTCTTTTTGTAATGAATTGTAAGGCGGGAGGGGCGGTGCGCTGTTTCATTGACATTCTGGCTGACTCGTCATAGGTTGCGCAACGTTTCTCCTTTTTTAAGATTAGCAAAGTCATGACCTCTTCTTTGACATGTGCATTGGCCCAGTTAAACCCGACCGTCGGGGCAATCCGCCATAATATGGATTTGCTCAAAAAGACGTTTGAAAAAGCTGTGGCACAGAAAGCCGACCTGTTGATTACAGCCGAGCTGGTAACCACGGGATACCCACCGGAAGATCTGGTTCTCAAACCAGCTTTTCAAACCGAGGTGGAAGAGGCGGTTGCCGATTTTGTCACAACAACAAAGGGGACGGATTGTGGCGTTTTGCTTGGCACTCCGTGGCGTGTGAACGGCAAACTCTATAACACCGCGCTTTTCATCCATGATGGAAAGATTTGTGATGTCATCCTTAAACGCCATTTGCCTAATTACGGTGTGTTTGACGAGATTCGTTTTTTCCATCAGGGACGTCAAAACCAGCTGCTTGAATATAAGGGCTATCAGATCGGGGTGATGATCTGCGAGGACATGTGGTACAAGGATGTCGCTGAAGAACTGAAATTTGCCGGGGCCGGTGTACTGATCGTTTTGAACGGGTCCCCTTTTGAAGCCGATAAACCGTCTTTGCGCTACGACCTGGCACGTGAGCGTGTGCGTGAAACCGGCTTGCCGCTGTTTTATGTCAATCAGGTCGGGGGGCAGGATGAACTGGTGTTCGATGGTGCCTCATTCGTTTTGAATGCACAGGGCAGAAGAGTGTGCCAACTGGCTTACTGGGATGAACAGATTGTAAATGTAACACTCAATGAAGATGGTACATTTGAAGACGCCCCGATGCAGGAAGACTGCGAAGGTCTGGAAGGTATTTATCAGGCCATGGTGCTGGGCTTGCGCGATTATGTGAATAAAAACGGTTTTCCAGGTGTTGTTCTGGGTCTATCCGGCGGGATTGACAGCGCGCTTTCAGCTGCTGTGGCGGTGGATGCACTGGGGGCGGGGCGTGTGCGTTGTGTCATGATGCCATCGCCCTATACATCAGAGGAAAGTCTGGAGGACGCGCGCGGTTGTGCGGATTATTTAGGCGTTATTTATGATACGGTTTCGATTGAGCCGGTTATGCAAGCCTACGACACCATGCTGTCCCCTTTGTTTGAAGGCCGTGAAAAAGATATTACCGAAGAAAACATCCAGTCGCGTGCACGTGGCCTTTTGTTGATGGCCATGTCCAACAAATTTGGTGAAATGTTGCTGACGACCGGGAACAAGTCTGAAATGTCCGTTGGCTATGCCACTATTTACGGTGATATGTGTGGTGGCTATTCGGTTTTGAAAGATATTTATAAAATGACGGTCTTTGCGCTGTGCAAATGGCGCAATGCCCATAAACCTGTCGGTGTTTTGGGACCTGAAGGGCCAGTGATGCCCGAACGGGTCATTTCCAAACCGCCATCGGCTGAACTTCGTCCTGACCAGAAGGATGAAGACAGCCTTCCGCCATACGAAATTCTTGATGACATTCTGGAATGTCTGATCGAGAAAGAGTATTCCCTTGAAGATATCGTGGCCTGCGGCCATGATGCGGATGTGGTTCGTCGTGTCTGGAAATTGCTTGATCGTGCTGAATATAAACGCCGACAGGCACCTCCGGGTGTTAAAGTCACATCCCGCGCTTTTGGCCGCGACCGCCGCTATCCCCTGACCAATGGTTTTACGAGTCTGATATGACCTTTAAAGTACGTTTTGCCCCTTCACCCACCGGTATGATGCATATCGGGAATGCCCGTATGGCGCTGATCAACTACCTTTATGCCAAGAAAGAAGGTGGCACCTTCCTGCTGCGCGTGGATGACACCGATCAGGAACGTTCCAAGCCCGAATATGAACAGGCCATCAAGGATGCCATGACGTGGCTGGGCCTGAGCTGGGATGAGGAAGAACATCAGTCTGCGCGTATGGCGCGTTATGAAGAAGTCTTTGAAGACCTCAAAGGCAAAGGTCTGGTTTATGACTGCTATGAAACGCCGGAAGAACTGGAATATATGCGCAAACGTCTGCGTTCGCGTGGTAAGGCACCCATTTATGACCGTTCTGCACTGGAGCTTTCCGAAGATGACAAGGAAAAACTGAAAGCAGAAGGCCGTCAGGCCCACTGGCGTTTCAAACTGCCTGATGGTGATATTGAATGGAATGATCTGGTACAGGGGGAAAAGAAATTTTCCTCTGTTAATCTGGCAGACCCGGTGATCCGCCGTGCTGATGGCACGTTCCTTTACATGATGCCGTCTGCCATCGACGATATTGACCTAGGCGTGAGCCACGTTCTGCGTGGAGAAGACCATGTGTCCAACACGGCTGTGCAGATTGCCATGTTCAAGGTGTTGAACGATGGCAATTTCCCGGCCTTTGCCCACCTGCCGTTGCTGGCCGGAACGGAAGGTGAAAAGCTTTCCAAACGCAAAGGCTCCATGTCTTTGGCAGAAATGCAGGAAGACGGTCTGGAAGCCATGTCCATCAACAGCTTGTTGGCGCATTTGGGCACGTCTGAAAATATCGAAGCGGTGGATCGTCTGGAAAAACTGGTGGCGACATTCGATATCGCCAGCTTTGGCCGGGGCACGCCGAAATTTGATTTCAAGGAACTGGAACGTCTGAATGCCAGATTGATTCATGATATGGATTGGGCAAACGTTTCAGGCCGTTTGAACCTTGAAGGTGCGGATGAAGCCTTTTGGGAAGCTGTGCGCCCTAACCTGTCCCGTCTGAAAGATGCGGCGGATTGGGCTGCGATCGTTTACGGCAAGGTGACGCCGGTGATTGAAGATGGTGATTTTGCTGCGCAAGCCATGGGCTTGTTGCCTGTGGGGGATTGGGATGCCACCACATGGCAGAGCTGGACCAATGCGGTCAAAGAAGCTACAGGTCGTAAGGGCAAGCAATTGTTCATGCCGTTGCGCCAAGCCCTGACCGGGATGGAACATGGCCCTGAGTTGGGTGTTCTGTTACCGCTGTTGGGTCGTGCCAAGGTGGAAGCCCGCCTCAAAGGGGAAATGGCTTAACGATCCGTCATCCCTTGCGAAGGCAGGGATGTGGCTGAATTTTTGGAGACCCCTGCTTTCTTTGCAGGGGGAACGATGAAGAGAATACAGGCAATGACATTGCATATCTACAATACACTGACGCGTCAGAAAGAAGAATTCAAGCCGATCAACCCGGAACAGGTCGGCATGTATGTCTGCGGGCCAACGGTTTATGACTTTGCCCATATCGGCAATGCGCGCCCCGTCATTGTGTTTGATGTGCTTTATCGCCTGTTGAAAAGCCTATATCCCAATGTTACCTACGTTCGTAACATCACCGATGTGGATGATAAGATCAACGCAAAGGCCAAGGAAAGCGGGGAAGATATCCGCACCATTACCGAACGTACAGCAGACATGTTCCATCAGGATATGGCCGCACTAAATGCCGGGAATCCGGACATCGAACCGCGCGCAACCGAACATATTGCCGAAATGATCGAAATGATTGAACGTTTGATCAAAAATGGCAATGCCTATGAAGCCGATGGTCATGTGCTTTTCCATGTGCCGAGCATGCCAGCTTATGGGGCCCTGTCACGGCGCAATATGGAAGACATGATTGCAGGCGCGCGCGTTGAAGTCGCCTCCTACAAAAAAGACCCGGCTGACTTTGTGCTGTGGAAACCCAGCGAAGACGATGTGCCGGGTTGGGACAGCCCCTGGGGGCGGGGCCGACCGGGCTGGCATATTGAATGTTCCGCCATGAGCCGTAAGTATCTGGGCGATACGTTTGATATTCATGGTGGCGGGCATGATTTGATTTTTCCGCACCATGAAAATGAAATTGCCCAGAGCTGCTGCGCCAACAAGACGGAACGTTTCGCCAATTACTGGATGCATAACGGCCATCTGATGGTGGAAGGCGAAAAAATGTCCAAATCTTTGGGCAATTTCTTTACCGTGCATGAGCTCTTGGAAGAGGTGCCGGGCGAGGCCTTGCGTTTTTATATGCTGGGGGCGCATTATCGTTCTCCTTTCGATTTTACGAAAGAAGGGGTGCGCGAAGCGAAGGCAACACTGGATCGTTTCTATACGGCCTTGCGCCAGACGGCAGATATTGAAGCTGCTGAGGTTGAGGCTCCGCAAGCTTTCGTAAAGGCGTTGGAAGATGACCTCAATACACCGCTTGCCATTTCTGTTTTGCATGAATTGTTGGGAGAGCTGAACAGGAATGCAGACCCGGCCAACAAAGGGGAATTGCTGGCGGCGGCAAAGTTGCTGGGCATTTTGCAGCAAGGTCCGGAAAGCTGGTTGAAAGGGGCAGGGCAGAAGGCCTCGGGGCTGGGCGAAGCTGACATTCAGCGTTTGATCGAAGAGCGCCAAACGGCCAAGGCGAATAAGGGTTTTGCAAGGGCAGATCAAATCCGCGATGATTTACTGGCTCAAGGGATTGTTCTGGAAGATAGCCCGGCTGGCACAAGCTGGAAACGCAAATAAGGCACTTTGCATTGTCATCTCTTGTTTCAGAATTTTCCAGAGTTGAAGAGAGGCTGAATAATCATTACACTACAAAACCCGGGCAATAAAATGTTGCCGTTCGTGCAACTGTAATCAACAAACGTGTAAAAAAGTCTCAAGTTGAAGAGGCTAGGTGATAACGTCAGTGGCAAGGAAGTTTCCCTTTGAACCGGATATTTCTGCTTAGTGTTTTGGCTGTATGGGTATGGGTTGCGCAAGCAAGCGGTGCGGAACCATTGAAAATCGGTGTAGGGCTGGATAAACCGCCTTATGTGATCCAGCAAACAGGCGGTGGCTTTGAGCTGGAAATTGTTTCCCGGGCATTGGAAATTGCCGGCTATAAAATGATACCACGTTATATGCCGCTTAAGCGTATCCCTTACGAACTCAATGCCGGGACACTGGATGGCGGTATGCATATGCGTGCCCATATGTCGATTGACGGTTTCTTTTCCAATGATGTTATTTTTTATCGCAATTACGCCATTACTCTGAAGAACAGCAATATCAGGCTTAAGGAAATGGAAGACTTGGCAAGGTATAGTGTTGTTGCCTTTCAGAATGCTGAAAAGTTATTGGGCTATCATTTTGCCAAGGTCATTTCGCGCAACAGCAAATATACTGAAATTTCCAATCAGGAATTACAGGTCAAGATGTTGATGGCCGGGCGTACACAGGTGGTCGTTTCCGATTTCAGGATTTTTCTTCACTTTAAAAAGAAAGTTGAAGAAGAGCTTGGTAAAAAAATAGATGTGGACTTTTACTCCCTTTTTGCTCCAACACCTTACCGCGTTGCCTTTAGAGATCGTACGATCCGCGATGCCTTTGATGCATCCATGACCTTTTTAAAAGCTTCCGGCGAATATAAAAAAATCATTGAGAAATATCTCTCTGAGGAAGATCTGGACCAATTTTGACCGAAATAATCCTCTAAACCGTGTATAGTTGTTTTAAATAACTTCTATGGGGATTTCCTTGCGCGTTTCTCTTTTATTGTTCTGCCTTGTGACGTTGGGCATTTTACTTTCCGGCTCTGTCGTGCTGGCACAGGGGACTGGCTCAAGGATAGACCAATCTGTCTCTCAAAAAGACGACCTGTCTGCGCGGAAAGCCTTTTACCTGATGGCACGCGATTTGTTGGGACAACCACATTGGAGTGAGCGCATACGCCACCTGCTGGATGACCATGTTCCCCAAATCGCCATTCCTCCCCTGCCAGCAGAAGAATTGCCGCTATCTGCTGCGGAGGCGCAGAATTATGTTGATGGTTTTACACAGGCACTGATTGATGTCGCCCGGGGGCGTTATGCGGTGGTTGCGCGCAAGGAACTGGGCGCAGTTGTGAATGACATCAATGAAATGGGTATGCGTTCTGACAGCATCAATCCGTTAGGTGCCTTGATTGAACGATCCCGTTCTGATCTGGTTGCCGTGGGGCATTTATCACTTCAGGGGGACAATATCGTTCTTTCCTATAAATTGGTTGAAAGTGAAACCGGACGTATTGTTTCTGCTACACAGCGCCGCTTTAAACGCAAAATATATAAATTGATGATGCAAAGCGCAGATGCCCTGTCCCTGCAAGGGGCGGCAAAAAAGGCTGCACAGGAATTGATGCGTGAGCTTTGGTCCGTTGACAAAATTATGGTGCAAGGGCTGCGCTATCAAAGTAGCGGTATTCATACTTCTTTCGGGCGGTATTTTATGGGAGCTTTGAGCGATGCCCTGCGTAGGCAGGCGACAAGCGGGCCACGCAATATCAATGATCTGGAGATTGCCCCTTTTGTGGTTGAAGAGGAAAAATTCAGGGGATTGCAGTGGGGTAAAGCAGACCAGACAGGTCCTTCTTCGAAGAAGAGGCGCTATATTCTGAAAGGCACCTATTGGGTTTTTGATAAAACGGTTGAAATACGTTTACATCTGGAAGATGAGGATGGGAAATCCAGAACTTGGCGCGGGCGGGTTATTAAAAGCGAGATCCCGCAACAGTTGGCCTTGATGCCGCCTGTTGCCCCGATTGAAGAAGTGGATAACAAAACGCTGGGCCCGATTGATTTTTTCCTTTCCAGTAATAAAGGCGATCATCCGCTTTTTAACATTGGGGAAAAGATGGTCTTGGCTGTCAGCACGGGGGAAGATGCCTATCTCTATTGCTATTATATACAGGCCGATGGGGTTTTGTTTCGTATTTTCCCCAACCGTTTTTTGCCATCACCTCACATCAACGGTCATTTTTTACAACATATTCCATCAGTTGGGATGCCGTTTTCTTTTCAGTTCAAGCCGCCAAGCGGCGTTGAGGCTGTAAAGTGCTTTGCGTTGGACCGCGATGTCGGGGAAGAATTGGGCCTGGCGGCTTCGAAGGCAGCTTTTGAGGCTTTGCCCTTTGAAAACGAGAGGGTACTCACCAGATTATTTCGCAATCTGAAAAATACCAAGCTTAGCGAAGCTTCATTGATTGTGACTGTGGAAGAAAAATAAGGCTGTTTGTTTTAAAGTTGGGGCTCCTGTGTTGGACAGGAGCCTCCTTCCCGTTTTAATCATCGTAAGCCATCAATGTGTCAAACGGCACACCTTGCAGTTTGTCGCGTCCATTCAGGAACGTCAGTTCAATCATGCAGGCGGTTCCGACCACTTCGGCGCCGACATCCTTAAACAGTTTAACCGCGGCTTCCATGGTGCCGCCGGTGGCCAGCAGGTCATCCAGAATCACCACACGCTGGCCGGGTTTAACGGCATCAGCCTGAATCTCGATAGTATTGGAACCATATTCCAGATCATAATCATACTGAATGGTTTCGCCGGGTAATTTTCCTTTCTTGCGCACCATGGTGAACCCCAGCCCCAGTTTCAGGGCCAAAGGGGCGGCAACAAGAAAACCACGTGCATCCAGCCCGGCCAGAATATCCGGCTGATGGCGGCTGACGATTTTTGCCATACGACCCATGGCAACCTGCCAGGCATCCGGGTTCGCCAACAGTGTGGAAATGTCGTAAAATAGAATGCCGGGTTTGGGAAAATCCGGAATGCCGCGAATGTGGTCCTTAAGGTCCATAAATGCCTCCATGGGTTAGAAAGTTGCGGGGATCATAGCTCGCTTGAGCCGGGGAGGAAAGAGGGTTCTTTCAGCCTTGTAAGCGTTCGATCGGCAAATCAAAGGGCGGGCGTAATTTGGCGGTGTTGCGCACAAGGGCATTGCCGGCAATGGCATTGAAACCAAGCTCAAGCATATCCTTGACCTGTTCGCGGCGTTGCAGGCCGAAAATGTAGGTTTGTAGTTCATGTTGCTGGGCATGGGTTTGCAGTTTTTCGATCTGATCTTCTGTCAGGCCATGGTTTTCGTCCAGTGCTCCAAGGTCAATACCCAGCCAGTTCAGCCCGTCTGTTTTTTGAAATGGTATTTCCTTTTCTGCTGACAGGGTGAAAGCAATGCTGACACCGGTGCTCTTTACGCGTTGCAGGCTTGCAGCGCATTCTTCACCTACGTCCTTTGGTTCACCGAGGATTTCGAGAATGAAATAGTTTTCACGTAAGGCTGTGGGGAATTTTTTCAGGTCACTCAGGTAACTGTCCAGCTGGGGGGTGCGCAAACTGTCACAATGAAGGGGGATAAAAACCGGTGTGACAATGTTTTTGGCGCTCATGGGTTGCACGGCTTTGGCTGTTTGCTGCAACACCCAACGGTCCACTTTGAGGCGTTGTTCTGCCGTTTTGTAAAGACGGTAGGCATCATTGCCTCTATGCAGTTTGCCTTGTGTGTCACTAAATTCCAGAACACTGCGATAGAGGCGCAACTGCTGACTTTTTCGTTCCCAGCAAGGGCTAAAGGTCACGCCGAAAAAGCTTTGTTGCTTTTGGGGGGCGCTTTCCTCTTTTTTCATGCTGACCCATTGAGGACCCGCATCTTTTTCATCACGCTCCTGCTTTTGCATTTCCTGCCAGCTTGGGTCATTGGGGGAGGACTTGTGATGATGTTCGCGTTTCCAGTCCGTGGCATGTTCCGCGTTTTCATGGGCCTGTTTTTGCCAGTTCAGGTCGGTGTCCTGATGGGCATGCGGGTTTTTGTGCCAATCCGTTTGCGCATCCATATGGTCAAAATTGTTTTTTCGCCAATCTGGTCCTTTCTCGCCGTTCTGGGGTTCTGTCTTTTCAGTGCCTGGCTTACGTTTGGTGCTGTTCCCGGCTGTTTCCCCGGCACGACCGGCGAGTTCCAGCTTTTCAATATCAAGGGTGCCGTCTTTTTTCAGGGCATCCTTGGGGTCAACACCGGCAACGCGAACAAGTGGGCGGCGTGTTCCGTCAAAACGTTCGCCAATGATTTTAAGGCCTAATTCTTCGGCAATTTCGAACGCACGTGCATCGGCTTCAATCAGCGAAAGTGTGGGGAAAAGCATGATGTAAATTTCTTTGCTCTGATGTTCCCAGCGGTTGCCCGCGCCAACGCGGTCTCTCAGCACCCCTTCGGTCAGTAAGAAAATCTTGGCTTCGCGTGCATCCCATGCCTCGCCTAAAGCCTGATGAAATTCGGTCAAGCTGAGGACATGCAGCTTGCCGATCTCTTCATGGTCCTCTTCCTTGATGATATCTTCAATACTCACGGCAATTGTATCAGACATAAAGCCGTCATCCTTAATATGGACGAGGGAGCGATCCGAACCGGGAAGAGCGAAGAGTTTCTTGACCTTTTTAATCCATTTGATCATGCAGAAAGGCGCCTATGTTTTATTATTCTGCTTTTCTGTTTATCAGGTTGTTGCAGGCAGGAAAAGAGAGAAGAAAAGCAGGTTGGAAAGTCACAAAAATGCCATAGAGGCGCTTAAACGTGATAACAAGGTAGTGAGGAGATAAGAAGGACAAAGCGCAATGGAGGTGGATTTCTCGGACCTTTCTGTTGAGCGGTTACAAAAAATGGCCGCAGCAGGTGAGGAAGTTCTTGAATGTCAGCGTGTTTTAATCTTGGCAGAAGAAAACATCATCGCGACTGTTCTAAGAGGCAGCGATGGTGTTTATAAAATGAGGCATTATCCCGAAGGAGATGTCTACGATTTTGAAACCGGTAGCCAGTATTATTATCACACCCATCGCTATGCGGACGAACATGGGCATTTTCATTTATTTCTTCGCCCTTGTGGCATGCCTGATGAATTGAAACCTGCACCGCTCGCAGATTTCCAGCCCCCGAAAGAAGAAAATGATGCACTGAGCCATTTATTCGGGATTTCCATGGCTCCTTCGGGAAATATATCGGGGCTCTTCACCACCAACCGTTGGGTGACGGCGGAATATTGGTACCGGGCGCAAGATGTCATTGAAATGCTGGATTGTTTTCATATCAGTCATGCATTTCCTTCTCAGGTGACGAACCGGTGGCTTACCTCCATCGCGCATTTGTTTTATCCTCAAATCTGTCGTTTGTTGCTTTTGCGCGATCAGTCGATCGCCGATTGGCAAGAAAAATATCCCAATCGCAATGTTTATGAAGACAGAGGCTTGGAAATAGCGTCTGAAATAAGTTGCGATATCGAGAAACAGATTTCCCTGATTGAAGAAGAATTAAAAAAACGCAGCTTTTAAGTGAAACATGGCACAGACGGGACGCGTTTTTCATATAAGATGTACATAGATATTTTAATTTACCTCTCTTGCAGAGAATAAAGGTTCATTTCTCAATGCGTCATTTTTCAGCAGAAACCCCAAAACAAACCGGTCCGCGCAAGGACTTGAAAACATTAAAAACTTTAATGCCTTATCTCTGGCCTAAAGGGGCGGGTGATTTGCGCATGCGAGTTTTGATTGCCCTGTTGTTTCTGGCTGCGGCCAAGGCGACCAATGTCTCGGTCCCGATTTTTTATAAAAAGGCTGTTGATGCCCTAAGTCTGGATACGGCAGGCGGGTTGATTGCGGTACCCGTTATGTTGCTGGTGGCTTATGGCTTGGCCCGTGTGATGGCGCAGGCTTTTGGGGAATTGCGTGATGCGGTTTTTGCCCGTGTGGCACAACGCGCTATCCGTGATGTGGCGTTGAAGACTTTTGAGCATTTGCATCGTCTTTCCTTGCGTTTTCATGTGCAACGTCAGACAGGGGGCTTGAGCCGTTCCATTGAGCGCGGCACCAAGGGGATTGATTTTCTGTTGAACTTCATGTTGTTCAACATTTTACCGACCTTGTTGGAGATCGTTCTCGTTTGCGGAATTTTGTGGATTTTATATGACTGGACTTTTGCGGTTGTCACCTTCGTGACCATTGCCGGTTATATCGCCTGGACGTTGATCGTAACGGAATGGCGTATTCAATATCGCCGCAAAATGAACAAAAGCGATAATGAGGCCAATACCAAGGCAATTGATTCCCTGTTAAATTTTGAAACGGTCAAATATTTTACCAACGAGGAACATGAGGCTAGACGCTATGATGTGGCGCTCAAGAAATTTGAAGAGGCCTCAATTCAATCCAAGGTGACGCTCAGTCTGCTCAATATCGGCCAAGGGGCAATCATCTCGCTTGGGTTGACCGCAGTGATGGTCATGGCCGGGTATGGTGTGCTGGATGGTTCCATGACCATTGGTGATTTTGTTCTGGTGAACAGTTATTTGATCCAGCTTTACATGCCACTGAACTTTCTGGGATTTGTCTATCGTGAAATCAAGCAATCGCTCACCGATATGGAACAGATGTTTACCCTGCTGGAACAGGATGCAGAAATTGCCGATGAAACGGATGCAGCGGATTTACCGGCAGGTGGCGGTGAGGTGCGTTTTGAAAATGTGACCTTTGCCTATGATGAACGCCGCCCGATTTTGCAGAATGTGGATTTTCATGTGCCCGCAGGTAAGACCACGGCGGTTGTCGGGGCCAGTGGCGCCGGCAAATCCACCCTTTCACGTTTGCTGTTCCGGTTTTACGATGTTTCTCATGGGGCGGTGAAAATTGATGGGATGGACATTCGTTCTGTTAAACAACAGGCTCTGCGTGGGGCGATTGGCATCGTGCCGCAAGATACGGTGTTGTTTAATGATACGGTCTATTACAATATTGCCTATGGTCGCCCGGATGCTTCCCCGGGAGAAATTGAAGAAGCGGCCAAACTGGCCAGTATTCATGAATTTATCATGGGGTTGCCTGATGGCTATAACACCATGGTTGGGGAACGCGGCCTGAAACTTTCGGGGGGTGAAAAACAGCGCGTAGCGATTGCCCGCACCATCCTGAAACGCCCGAGGATTTTGCTGTTTGATGAAGCAACATCTGCACTGGATACCCATACGGAAAAAGAAATTCAGGTTTCTTTGCGTGAAGTGTCCAGCGGCCTGACGACCTTGATCATTGCCCACCGTCTTTCAACGGTTGTGGATGCAGACGAAATCATCGTGCTGGACAAAGGCGAGATTGTGGAGCGCGGCAGTCACAGTGACCTGCTCTCCAGGCAAGGGGCTTATACCGACATGTGGGCCAAACAGCAGGAAGCGGCACAAGCGCTGGAAACGCTGGAAAAAGCAGGGGAAACAGAAGCGCTTCTGGTTGGGGGGTGATCCTAAAACCCGTAATAGACCGGGATGAACAGGGTAAAGACGATCCAGATAATGAAGACAAGAGGTGTGCCCGCAATGATGAAGTCTTTAAAACTGTATCGTCCAGGCGCCATGACCAGCAGGTTTGTCTGATAGCCGATGGGGGTGGCAAAGGCGCAGTTGGCAGCAAAGACCACGGCAACGGCAAAGGCACGCGGGTCAACGCCCAGTTCGTTCGCCATGGATACGGCAATCGGGGTGAACAGAACCGCACAGGTTTGTGTGGAGAGCACGTTGGTTAACAGGGCAATCAACAAAAACAGGGCGGAAAGCATGATGTGCGGTCCGGCACCTTCAAGCATAGCGACAACACCATGGGCCAGATATGTGGCTGCTCCCGTGGCTTGCATGGCTGCCCCCAAGGCCAAAGACGCCCCAACCATGGTAACGATTTTTGAATCCACGGCGCGCACGGCCTGACGTACATTCAAGGCACCAATGGCAACCATAGCTGTTGCCCCGATCAAAGCGCAAGTCACGGTTGGTAAAATACCGCTACCGGCCAACAGCACAACACCAAGGAAAATGGATAGGGCACGCCGTGCATGATGTACCGCAGGCAGTTCTTCCTTG
The DNA here is from genome assembly GCA_050297075.1 of Terasakiella sp. Lineage (GTDB taxonomy): Bacteria > Pseudomonadota > Alphaproteobacteria > Rhodospirillales > Terasakiellaceae > Terasakiella. The sequence goes on along the minus strand of JBNKSC010000006.1, from coordinate 147,440 downwards.
GACCATTCCAGCAAAATGACATCACGGTTGGCCCGCAGGTTATGGATATCGCTGGGGTGGCCCTGCACCAGCAGAACGTCCCCCGATTGCAGGCGGATATCATCCATACGCGCGCGGATCATTCTGGAACGCCGTTGAATGCCGATCACCTTGCAGCCGGTGCGCTGGGCAAAGGTGGTGCCTTGAAGGGTCTGGCCGGAAAGCTGGGAGGTCGGCGGCAGCATGACTTCCACCAGCATGCGGTCGCGGCTTTTTTCATGTTCGTTTTCATCACGTTCCAGCTCTTCACCTTCCTTCGCAGCCATGGAGGGTTCTTTGAGTTCTTCATGGTGGCGTTCCAGCAACCCGTTGTTTTGGGTTAGAATTTCGGTGATGACTTTACGGGTCGCGGCAACCACCAGAATGTCGCCGGGCTGGATTTCATGGTCTTCAAAAGGGGGCAGGATGGTATTGCCGTGGTTCTGGATCATGCGCACCGTCATATCGGGCAAATCCTTAAAGAACCCGCCGATGGCTTTTTTGCCAACCAGCTTGGCACCGGGGGCAACAGTGAGCTGGGCGATGAAATGTTTGCCGCTATGGCGGTTTTCGCCTTCCTCTCCACTGCGGTCAGGCAAGAGGCGCGGCATGATAAAGACAACGTAAATCAGCCCGCAACCGGCCAGGACGAGACCGGGAATGGTAAAATCAAAAAACGTAAAAGGCACTTCATCAAGCTGGATCAAAGCGGAATTCACCAGCAGGTTGGTACCTGAACCAATCAGCGTAATCATCCCACCCAGAACGGCAGCCGCGCTCAGCGGCATCATGACCTTGGAGGCGGATTTATTGATGCGTGCGGCCAGTGCCTGCATGATGGGGATGAAAATAACAACCACGGGGATATTGTTCAGCATGGAAGAAATAAGCATGCCGACCGCCAGGGTAATGAGGATGGTCAACCAATTGTTTTTTCCACCCCAACGCAGCAAAAACTGGGCACCTCGTTCCAGCACGCCGGTTCTCACCATACCTTGGCCGACAACCAGCAGGGCCAGTACGGTGACAAGGCCGGTATTGGCAAATCCCATCAACAGAAAGTGCGGAGATAAGAGGTTGTCGCCGTTGGCATCAAGGACCGGGAAAACCTGGAACACGACCATGATCAGGCCAAGGGTGACAAGGGATGTCAACTCAACCGGGATATCTTCAATAGCATAGGCAATCAGGGCACCGATAATGATGATGTAGGTTAACCACATCTGGAAATTGGCCCCGAAAATATCCATCATGAGCTGCGTCATAGTACCCCGTTGTTTGTTATTAGGTCTTTTACCAGATATCGCCGATGCGTGCGGGTGGCACAAGTTTTTTTATGTTTTAAATATTCTTTTCAAGATAATGAATATTTTCATTTTTCCCGCAAAAGGGCTGAAAACCAAGCTGTTCATACAGTTTCAGCGCATTGGTGAGTTTTGATAATGTTTCCAGCACAATACGTTGGTAGCCCAAAGATTTGGCCCTATCCAATGTGTGGGTCATTAACCGTGTGGCAATGTGTTTGTTTTGATATTCGGGTAAAACATATAATCGCTTGATTTCCGCTGCTTGGGGGCGCGAAGGGTATGGTTTTAGTCCGCAGCACCCGCAGGGGTGTTGATCCCACGTGGCAAGCAGGAGAAGGTCATATCCTTTTGGCAGATCACTCAGTTCTGTTTCAAAGCCTGCAAAACAGATGTCTTCCTCCAGCCATTCCTGATATTGGCGAAAAAGGCTGCGGATGGCCTCAATTTGTTGTGGGGTGTGAACAATATGAAGTTCAAGAGATGTCATTTCAGAGCCTCGTGGCCAGCCGGATCTCCCTTGTTTATATCGTAATTTCACCTTTGAGATAAAGCACTGCCTTACCGAACATATCCAGACGCTCATCTATCAAGGTGCATAAAATGTCTCCGCCCCGTGCGGAAACCTGACGGGCGGATAAAACATTCTTGCCCAGTTTTTCAGCCCAGTAAGGTACGGATACACAATGGGCCGAACCGGTGACTGGGTCTTCGGGAATGCCATGTTCCGGCACAAAAACACGTGAAACAAAGTCATATTCTTCAGACGGAGCCATGAGAATGAAATTGCCCGGCTCAATGTTCATTAATCGCAAAAAATCGGGTTTTGCATTGGTAACATCTTGTTCTTTTTCGGTAAGGACCAGAGAGAAAATGCTTTCTTCTGCCGTATAGTATTCAAGCACGTTGGCATCAATCACTTCCGGCAGATCCTGAGGGATTGGAGCGGGCGATATTTTGGAGACCGGGAAGTTCAGGACATAACCGTCTTTTTCCCGGCGTACCCGCAATTCGCCACTCATATACTTGAAAACGATTTCATCGTGCTCATACCCCAACTGGGTATAAAGTACGAAAGCCGTAGCAAGCGTGGCATGGCCGCATAAAGGTGCTTCTACGGTGGGGGTGAACCAGCGTAAGTGAAAGCTCTTTTCTGTCGGCACAAAGAAGGCGGTTTCAGCCAGATTGTTTTCCATCGCAATTTTTTGCAGGGTTTCATCGGGTAACCAGCTTTCCAGTGGGACTACAGCCGCCGGATTACCGGCAAAAATTTGGTCGGTGAACGCATCGACCTGATAAAGGGGAAGTTTCATTTAGGAGATACCTCGTTTTGTGAGTGCCTGTGCAGGCTGAAACCTATTCAAGCCGGTGGCCTTGCTGCAAGAGTGGTCAGTCCGCAAAATGGATATTGATGCGGCGGTTCAGTTTGCCTTTTTTCTCGATCTTGCCAATGCGGATGGGGCCGATTTCACCGGTTGATTTTACATGGGTGCCACCGCAGGGCTGGTAATCCACATCGCCAACGCGAATGGTGCGCACACTGCCTTGCCCCATTGGTGGCTTGACGGACATGGTACGGATCAGGTCCGGGTTTGCGTTCAGTTCATCATCGCTGATGGATGAAATTTCAACGGCTTTATCAGCGGCTATTTCTGCGTTGATGGCCGTGGCCAAGGCTTCCTTGTCTGGGGCTTCAGGCAAATCGAAATCAAGACGGCTTTTGTCCAGCCCGATGGAACCACCGGTGACGGCGCCGTCCACTTTGGAACACATGATGTGCAGGGCACTATGCATACGCATCAGTTTATGGCGGCGTTCCCAGTTGAGCACGGCTTTTAGTTTTGTTCCAACCGCAGGCAATGGTGTGCCTTCTTCCACCAGATGCAGATGTGCCCCCGTTTCACGGTCTTTGAGCGTATTGGCGATGGTGATGTGTTGCCCGTCTTCCAGTTCAAAAACACCGCTGTCACCGGGTTGTCCGCCGCCGGTCGGGTAGAAAATGGTTTGATCAAGAATGATGGCGCCATCCTGTGTGGCGGTGACGCAGGCTTCGCATTCTTTAAGGTAGGAATCTTCGCGAAAGAGTTCTTTGGTCATGTTGTGCTCCCCTTACATTATAATTGTTGCGACCATGATGAGGGCCAGAAGAATGTAGAGTATGCGGGTACGTGTTGGATTGTCGATGAGAAACTGACGCATCCAGGCCCCGGCGAATATCCATGTCGCGCAGACTGTATTGGTGAGTGTGAAGACAATGGCCCCGGTTGTGGTGTCCAGCCCGTAGGATGTTGCCCCGGCAAAGGCCATCATCAGCGCTTTGGGGTTGATCCATTGAAAGGCGGCGGCTCGAAAGAAACCCCATGGCTCGTCATCTGCTTCAGAGTCGTGAAAGCTGGTGGAAGCTGTGGCGATCTTAAAAGCGATATAGAGCAGTAGAGCGATGGCGACCCATTTCAAGATCTCCATGCTGCCTTCCGGTAAAAAGGGCAGGATGGAACCAACCAGCAAGAACATGAACCCGAAACCAATGTTGATGCCCAGCAAGTGCGGCAAGGTCCGGCGGATACCAAAACGCACCCCGGATGCCATTAGCATGGAATTGTTCGGCCCCGGTGTAATGGAGGTGACAAAAGCAAAAAGTGCAAAATTCAACATGACGCTGTCTTTCTCTTCAAAAAGCCAAGGGACAGGGAATTTAACGCCAGCCCGGCAATAATCAGAACAGCAGCGACCAATGTTGTAGAGGTGATTGTTTCGCCAAGTAAAATTGCAGAAGAACTTAATCCAAACAAGGGAACCAACAGGGAATAAGGCGCAACGGTTGCTGCATCATAGGTCTTTAACAAATAGGCCCAAATGCCAAAACCGGCAATGGTTGCCACCCCGGCGAGGTAAAGGACACTTAACATACCGTTGACAGAGACATGCAAGATATCGCTGCCTGACCAGTCTGCACCCTCAAAAACAAGGGAAAGGACCAGCAAGGGCGGCGCGCTGAGGGCGCTGATCCAGATCATCAGGTGTAAAGGGTTTTTGCTTTGTGCTTTTTTCATCGCAATATTGGAAAGAGCCCAGGAAAAGGCGGCTGCAATGATAAAGGCGATGCCGATAAGTGTGGATGTATTGGCAAATTCTTCACGTACAATCAGGACTAATCCGCTAAATGCAAGCGCCATGCCCGACCATTGGCGCAGGCGTGGGCGTTCGCCTAACAGGAAAAACGCCAACAGAACAGTGAAGAAGGCCTGAACCTGCAAGATGAGGGAGGTTAATCCCGCCCCGGCCCCGAGGTTGATGCCAATGAATAAAAGGCTGAATTGTAAAACCGCCAGCAACAATGCAATGACAACAAGCCATAACAGGGGAGCTGGCGGTTTTCTCCAGATCAGGATCACGGGTAGTCCTGCCAGAGCAAAGCGCAAGGTGGACAAAAGGAGGGGTGGAAAACTTTCCAGCCCCACCTTGATGACGACGAAATTAATCCCCCAGGCGGCCATGACCAGAATGGCCAATAAAATATGGAACGGGCGCATGGCTCAGGGTCTCCAGAAAGGTTTTTTTAGTTGCTCGTTGACCTGTTCACGGGTCAGGCCGACATCTTGCAAAGTTCTGTCGTCAAGAAAACGTAAAGAACGCCGGCGCTGATATCGTTTGTGCCAACGTCCTGCAATTGTCACAAGCGCGAGCATATCCTTGGTAATCAGGCGAGCGCCTGTGTTGACCCATTGGCCCCAGCTCGGTAGCGGGGCAGTTTGTACATCGAATGTATCGATACAATTCTGTCTCATTTTCGGTATACTCCGCTTGTGTTTGTGTAAAAACTTGATGACACAGACGATAAAATCGATACAATAAGGTGTCAATTGATACATTGTCACCATGACAATATTTTTGGAGTAAGGCAAATGTCCTCATGGATACCTCAAATTGATCACCGCAAAGGTCCGCGTTATCTTGCAATTGCAGATGCGATTGGCGAGGCAATCCGTGAAGGGGTTTTAAAACCGGAGCAGCGTTTGCCCACCCATCGTGACCTTGCTTATGAGCTGGGCGTAACGGTCGGGACCGTCAGTCGCGCCTATGCGGAGGCCATGCGCCGTGATTATGTTGTCGGGGAAGTCGGGCGTGGAACCTATGTTAAACCGGATAAGGAACCGGCCAATCCGTTTCATATCCCCTATGGGATCAATCCTGATATTTTTGATTTTGCACTCAATTTTCCGGCCGAAGGGGAATGGGTGGAACTTTTGCGCCGCAGTTTAATGACATTGGCACAGGACGCCGGATTGGGTGCCTTGATGCGTTATCAGTCCGAACAGGGGATGCAACATCACCGTAAAGTGATGGGGCAATGGGCTGAAATTCATGGGGCCCCGAACGAGCCGGACCGTATCATCATTTCCAGTGGCGTCCAGCATGGCATGACCCTGTCCTTGATGGCCCTGACCAAGGCTGGTGATGGTCTGCTTTGTGAAGAATATACTTATCCGGGGCTGAAAACATTAGCGACGAAACTGGGCTTAAAGATGCATGGTGTACCCATGGATGATGAAGGATTGATTCCTGAACGTCTTGAAGAAATGATTATTCAAACCGGCGCGCGGGTCCTTTATTGCATGCCCAATTATCAAAACCCTACCAGCATCACCATGCCCTACAAACGCCGTTTGGAAATTGCAGAAATTGCCAAACGTTACGGAGTCTGGATTCTGGAGGATGATATTTATGGTTTCTTGCAGAACCATCCGGAAAACCATGTGCCGTTCGCAAAAATTTTACCGGAGCAGACATTCTATCTTAACGGCGCCTCCAAATCGATTACACCGGGGGTGCGCGTTGGTTTTGTGCTGGCACCACCCAGCAAGGTTTCCACTGTGGCGGCCTGTATGCGTTTGAGCAACTGGATGGCGGCACCCTTGAATGTCGAGATTACAACGCGCTGGGTGGAAGACGGCACCTTGTTCAAACTGATGGAATGGCACCGGGAAGAAGCCGGTATAAGACAATCCATTATGAACAAATATCTCGGTGATCAGGATATTTTATCGGCTGACCATACCTATCACAGCTGGTTGCGTCTGCCTTCGCCCTGGCAGGCGGAAGTTTTTGTCATGCGTGCGCGTGAAAGGCAGGTTTCCATTATGCCGTCTTATGTGTTCCACACAGGCAAAGGGGCACCGGTTAATGCGGTTCGTATCTGTTATGGCGCACCGCCCAGTCATGAAAATGTTGAAGAAGGCATGAAACGACTGGGGCAATTGATCAAGGAAGAAATTCACGCCTTTCCGGCGGCAATTTAGAGATTGCCACTGAGGAATGTTCCCAGTGTTTTAAATTCTTCACGTCTGCCCGATGTTTTGCGCCAGGCCAGCCCTATATCACGCGGCGGGCTGTCTTTTGCCATGGGAATGGTTTTGATGGAACTGTGCAGGGTAACCCCGGAATCGATGGCCATTTGAGGTAAAAGGGTCAGGCCAAGGCCGTTGGCAACCATTTGCACAACTGTTGTCAGACTGGTTGCTGCAAAACCTTGCGTGTTTTTATTTTGCGGCCAGGAACAGGCGGCAAGGGCATGTTGGCGCATGCAATGACCTTCTTCCAGCAGAAGAAGGTTTTCATCATAAAGGTCTTCGCTTTTAATGAGCTTTTTCTTGGCCAGAGGATGATTTTCAGGCACGGCGCAATAGAACGGGTCTTGCATGAATGTAAACGTTTCAATGCCATCGTCTTCGTAAGGAAGTGCTATGACAAGGAGGTCCAGTTGCCCGTTGTTGAGATTTTGCAGCAGGCGTGCGGTCTGGTCCTCACGTAAGTACAGCGTCAGGTCTGGGTATGCATTGCGAACTTTCTGCATCAGGCGAGGCAGCAGGTAAGGTGCAATTGTCGGGATAATGCCCAGTTTCAGTTCCCCGGAAAGAGGTGCGCCTTTGGAATGGGCGAATTCCATCAGGGCATCGGCTTTCAGAACAATTTCCTTTGCCTGAATGAGGATTTCTTCACCGATCGGTGTAATCAGGACGCTTCGTTTTGTGCGTTCCAGCAGTTGAAGGCCCAAAAGGTCTTCGAATTCCTTAATGGCGGCGCTCAAGGTCGGTTGCGTGACATAGCAACTTTCTGCCGCTTTACCGAAGTGTTTTTGTTCAGCAACGGCAATAAAATATTTAAGATGTTTCAGGGTGTAGATCGCATTCATAGGGAATATTTATAAGATAAAATACATCAATCGGCAATGTAGATAAGTATGGAGAGAATCAAGGTATCGTCATATTTTTGTATTCTTCTTTTTAGGATCGTGGCATAAATTCCCCATCTGAGATGTCGGGAAATGATTAAAATAAGGGCAAAAAATGGCGGGAGAACGCTTTGAAGAAGTGACGGTCGTGGTGGCAGACCCTGATCCACGTGCACGTACAGTCGCAAAGAAAACACTGATAAAGGCTGGGTTTCGTAAAATTCTGACCGGGCATTCTCTCAGTTTTGTCAAACAGAGTTTTGATATTGAAATGCCGGAATTGCTGATTGCGGAAACTGACCTTCCGGATGGGGATTTTGCACAATTTGTAAATGACCTGCGCCATCATAAAATCGGCAATAACCCGTTTTTGGTTGTTTCGGCCCTGACATCAAACCCGACACCGGAACTGGTGAAAAAGGTTATTCAGGCTGGCGCCGATGACCTTTTGTCCAAACCTTTTGACGTTGAAACCCTTATGCGCCGTGTCGGGCGTTTGATCTATGAACGCAAACCCTTTGTGGTGACGGGGGACTATGTCGGCCCGACCCGTCAGGCGAAATCCCAGAAAGAAGCCAACGCAGAACGCTTTAATGCCCCTAACACCTTAAAAGCACGCGCCTTGAATGAAGGCACGATTGATGAAGTTCAGGCCATGGTTGATTCTGCCATTCAAACGGTGAACACCAAGGCATTGGAATCCCACGCCGAAGATATCAATGAACTGGTCACAATTGTGACACCTCGTCTTGCTACCGGGGAAATGGATGCGACAGCGAAGCTTTGTCTGGACCGTTTGCAATATGCATCCGAAGATGCCAACCGTCGATTGGGTGGCACGCAATATGACCATGTCTCGGAACTTTGCCAGACACTGTTGGGGATTGTGAACAGCATTCGCAATAGCGGTGGTACGCCAGCAGCCAAGGATGTGAAATTGTTAACACCTTTGAATAAAGCCATCCAGCTTGGGTTTGATAAGAATGCCGATGTCACAACGGCACGTCAGATCAGCCAGGCGGTACTGGCAAAGATAAATGCTTAATTAGATGTCTTTTGTTCCAGTGTGATGTATTTGCTGGCGGCTTTCAGGTCTTTGGGCGTGCCGCCCTGTTGAACAATTTCGCGTGCTTTATGCGGGTCCGTGATGATACGTCCGGAAAGGACATTTATACCGTAACTAAAAAGGCGCTCACTTAAAGGTGTTTCCGGGCCGACAAGAACTGTTTCGGCCTGCCCTTTGGCATAAAGAAAAGCCGGGAGCTGCCCGCTACTGAAGGTTTGGGCAGGCAGAATGACGCCTTCGTAGGCATTTTCATGCAAATGGAACAACGCTTTTTCGGGGGGGATGTGTTTGACATCGCCACCATAGTTTTTATCACTTGGGAAATTGCCCGCTACCAAAACGCTTTCACCCCGGTTCTGGAAATGAAACAGGCCGCTGTTGTCCGGCCCTGTCAGATCATAGCGATTGTAGTGCGCAAGGATGGCCGCTGTAGCAAGGGCGCGCAGGAACGGATCATCAGTTGAGTGATGAAGGAAGGCCAAATCTTTGAGGGATTGGGGAATGTCGTTTGGCACGTGTGTTGCCCCGCTTGGATTTGTGCAGACACCGGCACCGTTAGGGCCTTCGACAAGGATGGCTTTTTTACCGATCTCAATATGGCGCACAGGGACATCTTCAATGCCAAGGGCAAGATCCTTATACAGGTTTTCACCCGGCCACCATTTCCACAAGATATCCTGATCATGAGCCAGCAGGGTGGAAAGCTGACCGGTGAAACTATTCCAACTGTCCAGTGCGCTGGCGGGAACAGCGATGAGTGTGGGAATGCCAGCCAGTGCAGCCGCGAGTATTTCAGGGGCGAGCCCGTTGCCTTCCTGTTCGCGTTCCCCAAATTTTTCAACCACCAGCAGGTCGGCCTGTTCTTCAATTGCCCGGCTTAAAACGGCGGACGTGTCGGCAAGAACGGAAAGGCTGAAACCGCAGGTGCCGTTGGCGCGGTCATCTTTTGTGGGGCGTGAAAGGGGGTAATGTTCCCCGGTGTGAATGTCGATGGCATCGAAACCTATTTTGGTGTTGGTGTCGTCAAAAATGCTTGCCTGTGTCAATCCGCGCACTTTCCAGCCGCGTTTTTGCAAGGTGTGGGCAAAATCAAGCAAACTGTTACGTGCCGGGGTGTTGGCTGTATAGAGAACACCCCCCAATTGGATGTGGTTTGTGGATTGCGTTGACATTGCTTGTCCGTTCGTTTTTTTCTATGGTGACGTTTGAATATGAAATCTAGCAAAAGAAGGAACAAAATTCCATGGGTGTTCAAGTCGATATGAGAGTGGCGGAACTTTTATGCTCGCGTTTGTGCCACGACTTGGTCGGGCCTGTCGGGGCGGTGAACCATGGGATTGAGCTTTTGGAAGAGGAAGACAGCCCTGTTCTTGCCGAAGCAACGGAAATGATAGGCCAAAGTGCGCAACAGGCCGCAAACCGACTGGAATTTTTCCGTCAGGCTTTCGGTCTGCACGGCGGTGGGGGCGGGCAGTTGTCCATGGCGCAGGGGCGTCGTTTTGCCCAAGGTTTTGTTGAAAAGAATATCGAACTGGACTGGCCGCAAAACCCGGACCTGCCATGGCGGGACGAGGAAGCGCGTGTGCCCAAGGATGTGATTAAGGTTTTTCTTAACCTGATCATGTTGGGTATAGATTGTTTGCCCCGTGGTGGCAGGATGACACTTAATCAGGCTTTTTTGCCGGAAGGGTTGGGGGTTGTTCTGGTGGTGCAGGGGACCAAAGCCCATGTGCGTGACGATATTCAAAGTGCGATTTCCGCCACTGCCGATTGTGATTCGCTCACGGCGCGCAATGTTCAGGCCTATTTTCTGGCACGATTGGCCGATGATCTGGGGCTTGATTTTGAAATTTCCACGCCCGGGGTTGATTGCGTGCAAATTGCAGCGATTATTCCTGTTGAAAGCTAAAGCCCTTTTTCTCTGCGGGGCTATAGGATGCTGCACTGCGATATAAAATTAGTTTCATTTCTAAACTAAAATGAATATTTTGTTTCGATAAGGGAATAAAGTCGTTTTTTTCTTTGGGAGCAGGGTGTTTTGGGTGATATTAACATCAAAGATTTCGAATATGCCGATCGTCGCAAGGCATCGGGCCATGACTGGACGGATAAGACAGGAGAAAGGTGAAAGCCATGGACGACCTACTCAGTGAATTTATTACCGAAACATCCGAGAGCCTGATGGTTCTTGACTCCGAACTGGTCAAGTTTGAACAGGACCCTAATGATACGGAAATTTTGTCCAATATTTTCCGGCTGATGCACACCATCAAGGGGACTTGTGGCTTTCTGGGCTTGCCTCGCCTTGAAAAAGTGGCCCATGCCGGTGAAAACGTCTTGGGCAAATTCCGTGAAGGAACATTGGAAGTTACCCCACAGGCTGTAACTCTGATCCTGCACGCCATTGATACAATTAAGGAACTTCTGCAAACGCTGGAAGAAACGGAATCCGAACCGGAAGGCAATGATCAGGAACTGATTGATCAATTGAATGCCATGGCGGAAGGTAAAACGGTGAGTATCGCAGCGGAACCTGCACCGGCTCCGGCGGCTGAGGCGCCGGTTGAACAGCCTGCACCGGCTGCGCCTTCAAGTGGCCCTTCCCTTGATGAACGTGGTTTCCCTGTTGCCGCAGAACTGCTGGCTGAAGTTGAGCAGGCCGTTGCCGAGGGGGTCAGTGCACCAAGTCAGGAAGAACTCGATGCACAGATGAAGGCTGAGATGGAAGCTGAAAAAGCTGCTGCTCCGGCCACACCTGCACCGGCTGCACAGGTTCCTGCCGCGCCGAAAGAAACGCCGAAACCGGCTGTTGCCAACAAACCGGAACCGAAAAAGCCTGCCGGTGGGGCTAAGGAATCCGTTGCCAACCAGACCATTCGTGTGAATGTGGAACTGCTTGAAAACCTGATGACACTGGTTTCCGAACTGGTTCTGACCCGTAACCAGCTCCTGCAAATGGTACGTGGTTCTGATGACAGCGTCTTCAAGGTGCCGCTGCAACGTCTGTCACACATTACTTCCGACCTTCAGGAAGGCGTCATGAAGACGCGGATGCAGCCCATCGGCAATGCCTGGGCGAAATTACCGCGGATTGTGCGTGATCTGGCTGTTGAATCCGGCAAGAAAATTGACCTGCAAATGATCGGGGCGGAAACGGAACTGGACCGTCAGGTGCTGGAACTGATCAAGGACCCGCTTACACACATGGTGCGCAACTCCGCCGACCATGGTCTGGAAATGTCGGATGAACGTGTTGCTCTGGGGAAACCGCAGGTCGGGACAATTACCCTGAATGCTTTCCATGAAGGCGGTCATATCATCATTGAAATTACCGATGATGGTAAAGGTCTGAACACAGATCGCATTAAGGCCAAAATTCTGGAAAACGGACTGGCTAGCGAGGCTGATCTGGAAGGCATGTCCGACCAGCAGGTTCATCAGTTTATTTTCCGGGCCGGTTTCTCAACAGCACAGAAAGTGACATCTGTTTCCGGCCGTGGCGTTGGGATGGACGTTGTCCGTACGAACATCGAAAAAATCGGTGGGACGATTGAGCTGAAATCCATTGAGGGTAAAGGGTCGACTTTCACCATCAAAATCCCGCTGACGCTGGCAATTGTTTCTGCTCTGGTCGTTGAATGTTCCGGCGAACGATTTGCCATTCCGCAAATCAGCGTTCTGGAACTGGTACGCACCAGTGCACATTCCGACAATGCCATTGAAATGATCAACGATGCACCGGTTCTACGCCTGCGCAATCGCTTGTTGCCGCTGGTTTCTCTGCATGACCATCTGAAGCTGGATGATAACAAGAAAGATCTGGCACATGATGAACTCTTCATCGTTGTGACACAGGTCGGGACATATCAGTTCGGGATTATCGTGGATCGCGTCTTCGATACGGAAGAGATCGTTGTCAAGCCTGTTGCGCCGATCTTGCGTCATATCACCCTGTTCTCCGGCAACACTATTTTGGGTGATGGTAGTGTCATTATGATCCTTGATCCCAACGGTATTGCTGCAACGACAGGCGAAGTCGCCATGGGTGGCAGCAATGAGGCTCAAAGTACAAATCTGGCAACCAGAGCGGATGGTGAAACCACTTCCATTCTTATCTTCCGTGCCGGTGATGAAGAACTTAAAGCGGTTCCGCTTGCCCTTGTTGCCCGTCTGGAAGAAGTTGATGTCACCAAGATCGAATATTCCGGTTCGAATCCTGTTGTTCAGTATCGTGGCCAGTTGATGCCGTTGATCCCGATCGACCCCAATCATCATTGGAAGGAAGAAGGCCGTCAGCCGGTTCTCGTCTTTACGGACCGCGATCATTCCATGGGGCTTGTTGTGGATGAGATTGTCGATATTGTTGAAGATCGCCTCAATATTGAACTGGCATCAGAGCGTGACGGCTTTGTCGGTTCTGCGGTGATCAGTGGCAAGGCAACTGACCTGGTTGATGCCGGTTACTATCTCACCAAGGCCTTCCCGGACTGGTTCGGTCGTGCTGAAAACAGCACAGCTTATGGAAATGAAACACAAAGTGGTCCGAAAATTCTGTTGGTGGATGACAGCCCGTTCTTCCGTAACCTGTTGACGCCGATCCTGTCTGTTGCAGGATATAACGTTTCCACTGCGGAAAGTGCTGCCAAGGCGCTGGATCTTCGTTCTGCCGGGTTGATGTTTGATGCCATTGTCAGTGACATCGAAATGCCTGAAATGAGCGGGTTTGAATTTGCCGAGGCGGTGCGCAGTGATACCCGTTGGCAGTCCATACCGATGGTTGCCTTGTCTTCGCACGCCACCGAAGCGGATTTCGAACGCGGCCGTGAAGTTGGCTTTAATGATTACTGTGCCAAATTTGACCGGGATGCCCTGTTGCAGACCCTTGTTGAAATGCTGGCGTAACAGTAAGTTATTTGTTGAACGTTGTTGAGTTTGACGGTCTACTCCAGTAACCTGTTAGGTATGTAGACCGTCTCAATCTGGGGAGCCGGTGATCTCTGGTACCTTTGACCGAGGGGAGCCGTTAAATAATGAAATCTTGTTTGATCGTTGACGATTCGAAAGTCATTCGTATGGTTGCTCGAAAAATTCTTCAGGAATTAAGTTTCGAGACCGTTGAAGCCGCTGATGGCCAGCAAGCTTTGGACGAATGCAAAAAGGCAATGCCGACAGCTGTTCTACTTGACTGGAATATGCCGGTTATGAGCGGTATCGAATATTTGCGCGAGTTACGTAAACTACCGGGCGGTGACGAGCCGGTGGTTGTTTTCTGTACAACGGAAAATGACATTGAACATATTCAGGAAGCCATCGAAGCCGGGGCGAACGAATATATCATGAAACCGTTCGACAGTGAGATTATTCAGGCGAAGTTCTCACAAGTCGGTTTGCTCTGATTGAGCTTTGTGCAGAGTGTATAGACGGGGCATGTAGGTTAGATGTCAGTGGCAGCTACAGAAAAAAACGATAATCCGATCCGCGTGATGGTGGTCGATGACTCTGCGGTTGTGCGTGGCTTGATTTCGCGCATGCTGGAGGGGGAAGCTGATATCAGCGTGGTTGCATCGGTCGGTAACGGCAAGATGGCTGTGGACGGGTTGTCACGCACGGAAATTGAAGTCGTTGTGCTGGATATTGAAATGCCAGTGATGGACGGCTTGACCGCTTTGCCCAAGATCCTTGAATATGACAAGTCTCTGCGTGTCATTATGGCTTCCACACTGACCGCGCGCAATGCCGATATCAGTTTACGTGCACTTCAGGCCGGTGCTGTGGATTATATCCCGAAACCGTCTTCTTCACGTGAATTGTCCGGTGGCCGGGATTTTGCGCAGGAACTGATTGAAAAAGTGCGCATACACGCGCTCGCACGGCGCAAGTTGAAAGGGGCACCTTCTGCTTCAGCACCGGTTCGTCCCCGTACGATTTCACCGGGGATTCTGAGAACTCAGGATAAACCCAAAGAGATTACGTTGCGGGCAAGTTCGCTGAAAGAAAAGCCGGATATCATTGCAATTGGCAGTTCTACAGGGGGGCCGCAAGCTTTATTTAACGTTCTGAAAGGGATGTTCGGTAAAGTGTCACAGCCTGTTGTGATTACACAGCATATGCCTGCAACCTTTACAAAAATTCTGGCGGAACATGTGAACCGGATGACCGGCTGGGCCTGTTCTGAAGCGTCAGACGGTATGGTAATTGAAGCGGGGAAGGTTTACTTGGCACCGGGCGATTACCATATGACGGTAGAAACTTCCGGTGTGCAGAAGGTTCTGCGTTTGAATCAAGATCCGCCTGAAAACTTTTGTCGTCCGGCTGTTGACCCGATGTTGCGTAGTGTTTCTGCTGCATATGGACGAAAAGTAGTGACCGTCATTTTGACGGGCATGGGCTCTGACGGTCTTAAAGGGGGGAACGTGATTGTCGATAATGGTGGTATTGTGATTGCCCAGGATGAGGCAACAAGTGTCGTCTGGGGAATGCCGGGAGCTGTGGCTCAGGCAGGGATTTGTAGTGCAGTTCTTCCGCTGGAAGACATCGCACCCTATGTTGTAAAAGCCGCTGCGGGAGGTGCGTTATGAAACCTGATGACTTTCAGTTTCTCGCGACATTGGTAAAGGACCGCTCAGGTCTGGTGTTGACTCAGGACAAAGCTTACCTGCTGGAAAGTCGGCTGATGCCTGTTGCGCGCAAGCGTGGCATGAAAGGGCTGGAAGAACTGGTTTCTTCCCTGAAAGCCCGGATGGATAATGCTTTGGCTGATGAAATCACCGAAGCAATGACGACAAATGAGTCTTTCTTTTTCCGTGATATTAAGCCGTTTGATATTTTTCGCGATACGGTTCTGCCCAACCTGTTAAAAGCCCGGGCAGCGAAAAAAACAATTCGTATCTGGTGTGCCGCAGCCTCAAGTGGGCAGGAACCTTATTCCCTTGCCATTTTGCTGAAGGAAGCAGCCGCGCAGTTGGCCGGATGGCGGGTGGAAATTATCGGAACCGACATTTCGCGCGAAATGCTGGATAAAGCAAAAGCGGGCCTTTATTCTCAGTTTGAAGTTCAGCGTGGCTTGCCTGTCCAATTGCTGGTGAAGTATTTCAAGAAACATGATGATCTGTGGCAAATTGATTCTTCTCTGCGGGCCATGGTGCAATATAAAGAATTCAATTTATTGCATGATATGAAAGCGCTGGGCACATTTGATGTTGTGTTCTGCCGCAACGTACTGATTTATTTCGATCAGCCGACAAAAGGCCAGGTTTTGGGAAAAATGGCCCAGCAGTTGACGGACGATGGGGTTCTTTACCTCGGGGGGGCAGAAACCGTTTTGGGGATTTCAGATGCCTTTAAACCGGTACAGGGCCTGCGCGGTGTCTATAGCCGCTCTCACGTGACGGAATCTTTGGGAACCATTGGAGAAGGCACACCGGCCCCGGCAGCCCCGGCTGCGGGTGGGTTTACTTTCCCCAAACCAAAACATATGCAGTAAAGCCCTGCGAAAAGCTTTAAAAGAAAAAACGCCTCGAAATTTTCGAGGCGTTTTTTTTGTGCCGTTCTTTTCTGTAGCTGTTCAGGCAGAGGCTGCCTGAGGCTGTGCATCTGCGTCCGGGTCACGCAGAACATAACCGCGTCCCCAGACGGTATGGATGTAATTGTCATCCGTTGCTTTGGTCAATTTTTTACGCAGTTTGCAGACAAAGACATCAATGATTTTCAGTTCCGGTTCATCAATGCCGCCATAAAGATGGTTCAGGAACATTTCCTTGGTCAGGGTCGACCCCTTGCGCAAGGAGAGAAGCTCAAGAATGCCATATTCCTTTGAGGTCAGATGGACAGGTTTGCCATTGCTTTCGACCGTCTGATTGTCCAGATTGACGCAGAGTTTACCGGTTTTGATGATGGATTGGGCATGGCCCTTGGAACGCCGCACAATGGCGTGGATGCGCGCAATCAGTTCATCTTTATTGTAGGGTTTTGTCAGATAGTCATCCGCGCCGATTTCAAAGCCCTTGACCTTGGAAGGGGGTTGATCCAGACCGGAAAGGATGAGGATCGGTGTTTCAACGCGCGAACTGCGCAAGGAACGCAGAACCTCGAAACCGTCAATATCCGGTAACATGAGGTCAAGGATGATAATGTCGTAGTCGTATAATTTTCCGATTTCGATGCCTTCTTCACCATAGTTGGTGACATCAACCACCATACCGGCGGATTTGAGCATCAATTCAATGGCTTTTGCTTCGCTTGGGTTGTCTTCTACGAGTAATGCACGCATGGCTTTGCCCCCGATATGTGCGTTAACTTTTCATTAACCTTTCGTTAACCATTACCATAAAGCCGATTCGTTGGAAATAGTTTTTTTGTGGGAATCCTATGTTTCCTCACGAGTCGCTAAAATCATACATCATTGCAAGGTGTTTGTCATTTTCTCGAAAAGGGGTATATTAACAGGCAAATGCTCTTTCATCCCCCTGAGAACGGAGAATAAACGTGGCCCTTCTGGTCAATAATGTCATTGCGGAAGTTGATAAACTGCCGGGCTATAATGTTTATGGCCGCGTGGTTGCTGTACAGGGCTTGATGGTGGAAGTTGGCGGTGTGCAAGGTGCCCTGTCGATCGGGGATCATTGCCGAATTCAGGTGCGCCGCCGTGACTGGATCACCTGCGAAGTGGTCAGTTTTCGTGACGGGCGTGCATTGGTAATGCCCTTCGGCCCGGTAGAAGGCATTGCCATGGGGGACCGTGTGGAGGTCGGCCAGCGTGAGCCTGTGCTTTTCCCTTGTGAAGAATGGCTGGGCCGGGTCATCAATGCCATGGGGGAGCCTGTGGATGGTAAAGGCCCATTGCCTGTGGGGCCAAACCCCTATGTGATTAAGGGAACGCCGCCGTCTGCGCATGAACGTACCCGTGTTGGTGGAAAAATTGATCTGGGTGTGCGGGCAATCAACACGTTCTTGACCTGTTGCCGGGGGCAGCGAATGGGGATTTTTGCCGGCTCCGGCGTGGGGAAATCGACCATTCTGTCCATGATGGCGCGCAATACGGAAGCCGAAGTCAGCGTGATTGGCCTGATTGGGGAACGTGGTCGCGAAGCCCGCGAGTTTATCGAGGACGATCTGGGCGAAGAGGGGCTGGCACGCAGTATTGTGGTTGTGGCCACATCCGATGAACCACCGTTGATGCGCCGTCAGGCAGCATATGTGACTATGGCGGTTGCTGAATATTTCAGAAATCAGCAAAACGATGTTCTGTGCTTAATGGATAGCGTGACACGTTTTGCCATGGCGCAACGTGAAATCAGTTTATCGGTGGGCGAACCGCCTGCATCGAAAGGCTATACGCCATCGGTTTTTGCCGAACTGCCACGTCTTTTGGAACGCGCCGGACCGGGGGCACAAAACCAGGGTAGTATCACCGGTCTTTTCACCGTTCTGGTGGAAGGTGATGATCATAATGAACCAATTTCCGATGCTGTGCGCGGTATTCTGGACGGACATATTGTGCTGGACCGTGCTATTGCCGAGCGTGGGCGTTATCCGGCCATCAACCTGTTGCGTTCGGTCTCACGGACCATGCCGGATTGTAACAATGACGAACAGAATGCCCTTGTGTTTAAGGCGCGTCAGCTTCTTTCCACCTATGAGGATATGGCGGAACTCATTCGCCTTGGGGCATATCGGCAGGGAACAGACCCGAAAGTGGACGAAGCGGTTTATTATAACCCGGCATTGGAAGCTTTTTTATCGCAGAACAAGAATGAGCCGATGAATCTGGAAACCGGTTACATGGCTCTGGCCCAGTTGCTTGGCATGCAATATGGTGATTTCAACGGGGATGTCTCCCAGCTTGGTATGGGGCAGGAACAGCTTCAGGCACCACAAGGCTAACGGGGTAAAAGGGCATGGGTAAAACACTTGCCAACCTGATTCGGCTGCATAAATACCGGGTGGATGAAAAACGCCGCGCCTTGGGGCTGCTTTACGGTGAATTGCATGAGCTGGAACAAAAGCTTAAGGACCTGTTGGATCAAGTGGAACAGGAAAAGGAAATTGCACGTTCGGCACCGGATCAGGCCATGTTTTCCTATGGCCGTTTTCATCAGCGGGCCATGGGCATTCGCGAAGAAATCAAAGCGGCCATTGCCGCCAAGGAACAAGAGGTTGAAGCCGCACGCGAAGAAGTAAACGAAGCTTTTCGTGAATTAAAGGTTTATGAGGAAGCGGAAAAGAACCGCATCAAGCGCGAAGAAGATGAACGCACCCGCAAAGAAAATATCGAGATGGATGAAATTGCGATGAACCTTTTTCGGCGTCATCAGGATGATTAAGGTATCGGATTTTGGATACTGGCGTAGGTCAGTATCTATTCCTGAGTGTCTTCCCCAACCGTATAGACGGTTGAATCATCAGGGATGGGTTCCTTGTCTTTGACGTAAAATGCCACCGGGCGCGGCGGAGCTGGCTCCAACCGATCGGGAGGTGAGGGCGTATCGAACCGGCTGGGGTGAGGGCCATAGTAGTTGACCAACCGCGCCGCGTCCCGGTGAACTGGTTCGTTGAAACATTGCACGGAACCCAGTTGCTGATAACAGTATCTCGGTTCCAGGTCATAGACGGCTTCTTCGTATTTATCTACGTACCCGCAGGCCGTTAACAAAGTTAAGCCGCCTATCACCATGCCTTGCTTCAACGCTCTAAGCATCTATCGATCCTCTTCAAAATCGATGTCGTTTTCGGCCCAGAGCCGTTTTACGACGTATTGTCTTATGCCTGAAGATAAGCAAGCAGGATGCCAAAAAGAAAAAGGGGCTGTTAAAAGTTAACAACCCCTTAAGAAACAAGATGTTTGGAACTTCTTTATGAATTCACATCCACAATGATGCGGCCCTGAGTTTGGCCTTTGAGGATTTTTTTGCCTACCTCCGGTAAATCGGACAGGCAAATAGTGCTGGTCATGGAAGCCAGAACATCCTTGGGCAGTTCGTTGACCAGTCGCTTCCAGGCGATGACACGTTTTTCATAAGGGCAGGTGGCGCTATCAATACCTTGCAAGGTGACGCCGCGCATCAGGAAAGGCAGAACGGTGGTGTTCAGCTCGTTTGAAGCAGCCAGCCCGACAGAGGCACAGCAGCTCCAGTATTTCAAGGTTGCCAGAACATGATGCAGCGTGGTGCCGCCCACGTTGTCAATAGCACCAATCCAGCGTTCCCCGCCCAGCGGGCCGCGTGGGGCTTCTTCCAGTTCCTTGCGATCCACAATGGTGGTGACACCCAGTTCGGTGAGATAATTATGTGAGGACATGGACCCGGTGGAGCCAGCCACCTGATAGCCCAACCTTGCCAGAATGGCACAGGCGATGGAGCCTACCCCGCCGGATGCACCGGTGACCAGCACTTCGCCTTCTTGTTCGGGGCGTAGGCCATGGTCTTCCAATGCCATGACGGCCAGCATGGCGGTATAGCCAGCCGTGCCGATGCCCATGGCATCCTTGGTGGAAATTTCATCGGGCAGGGGGACCAGCCAGTCGGCTTGCACACGTGCTTTCTGGGCATAGCCGCCCCAGTGGATTTCACCCACGCGCCAGCCGTTCAGAACCACGCGGTCACCCGGTTTGTAGCGCTCATCTTCTGATGCCTCGACCGTACCGGCAAAATCAATCCCCGGCACATGGGGGTAGGATTTAACCAGCTTGACCAGACCATTCATGATCAGCCCGTCTTTGAAGTTAAGGGTGGAATAATCCACTTTGACCAGTACTTCACCAGCGGGCAGGTCGTCTTCTGTGATGGGTTTGACATCAAGTGTCAGGCCATCGTCGGTTTTATCCAGCAGCAATGCATTGAATGCCATAGGTCCTCTCCTGTGTTGTTTTTCTTTACGATACAGAGTGTTGAGGGCTGCATCAATCATTGAGTTGTGAAAGATCCTAAATGTGCTAATGTCGCAAAAATTGTAAATATTTTATTCTTTTCTTGATAGGGATATTATTTATGCGCGACCAAACGGACAAACCGTCTTTTGAGGCAGGAAAGCCGGAATTCGGTTTTCAACGGCTTTTTTCCAGTGAGGGAAAGGCGAGTGAGCTTTATAAAATTTAGATACATTTAGGGGAGCAGACTCCTGCTGGGCGCAGGAGCTCACATGAGAATTTTATGATCCGTTCAACCGCTTGAGGCTCTGTGAGCCCCTGTGCAGACAGGGGTCTCTTTATTTTGCGCCAACTCGGCGATAAGTTTTAGATAGTCTAATCATGGACACTGGCCTTCGCCAGTGTGACAAATTTTGTCTGCTTTAAATCTTTGTAATGCGGCTTAGAAGCTGCGGGTTGTCCCATTGGGGCTGGCGGTCTTCCATGACCACGCTATGCAGGTTGTCGTTTTCGCTTTCTTCAAACAAAATCACCTGCACCCAGCGGGCAACCAGTTCGTTATTGATGTCTTCCAACAGGTCGCTGGCGATGGTTTCAAGGGGGCGTTTTGTTTCAAACAGGGCTGTAACATAGCCGGGAAAAGAGGCGCGTTGCACAATCAGGCGATCCGGGATATAGCGCAGGGAAAGCCTTATGTTTTCCTGTGGGCAAAGGGCTTCCAGAGTGATGAGATAATCCAGTGCCCGGTTCGGATTGTCTTGTGTTTGCAGCAGGGCGCGGCGTTCATTTACATTCATTTTATACCAACATGGCCAGATTGAGTTCGCCTTTGTGGGCTTCCACCCCTTCGATTTCGACAAAGCGCGGGGTCACCTGAAAACTGATCTTACCGTCAAAGCCGATGGTCTGCATCCCGTTTTCAAAAATTTCGTGAATCTGTTTACGGACATAGCCGGGCAGGGCACTTTTACTGCGCATGATCAGCTCAAACTTTCGGGCCTTGTCTTTGGCGAGCCCATCCAGTTGCAAGGAGCCAAGACGGGAAAGTTCCAGATCAATGACAAAGCGAACGCCGGGTTCATCCTTGCCGTCTTTTTCTTCATTTTGATGGTCGCGTTGGGCAATGCGGATTTGATGGATCTGTCCTTGGTCCTGCATGGGGACATAGGCAATTTTCCAGTCCGTGCTATTGGTGGTTTTGGCTTTTTTTGAAAGCTGTTCGAAATCGTTTTCCAGTTTGTTAAGCAGGCCGGGTTTGGCTTTGCCCAATGCTTTAAGGGTTCTGTCATCTGCCCAGTTTTTAAAGTGCCCGCGCCCCAGTGCCTTGAGGAAAAAGATCATGTTGGCAGCCAGCCGGGTATCGGGTTTGGGCAACAGGGCGTTTTGCAGGTGATCGGCAAGGTTCGGATTGATGTCGCGTAAGCTGCTTAAGGCGTCTTCCAAGGCAGGCCAACTACCGCCAACGCTTTGTTGAGGCGGTGTTTGTTCGATTTGGGCCGTTTGGGAAGATGCGGATGTTACCGGTCTGCTGCTGGATAGAATTTCAAGCCTTACCACTGTTCCTTCCGGCATTCTTGCCGTGGTATCCAGTGCAATTAGCCCTTGCGGCAGTTTGATGATGGGCTGCCCCCCCGCCGTGTGCCCCTGAACAGTGCCCTGTGTTATGACGGTATTGGTAGAAGGTGCTGTTCCTTGGGACAAATTTGTATTTTGTACTTGCCCCGGCAACTGGACCGACAGCAGGCGCACATTCAGTTGATTGCCGGGTTGTAAAGGAGAAGAAAGGGCTTTTCCGGTAAGGGGGGAAGCAGAAGCCATTTCTGTATTTGGGCTGGTTGGTACAGCTGTGTTGGGGGATGCAGAGGTGAGAGAGGGGCTGGCGCCTGTTGCGTTTGCTACCCCACTGTTTCCTGCCGGGGATTGCCCTGTCGGGGAAGCAGGGGGAGTTGTCTGTGGGCCTGTTTGTTGTGTTGAAGGTGTGGATAGAACAAAGGCTCGCAGGCCGGTTGCGGTATTCAAATTCAGGGTTGTTGCCGGGGCATTCAGGCCTGCTGTTGCATTTTGGGGAGGCTGAGTGGATGTTTGCGCTGTCTGCGTTTGCAGCGTTTGTGTTGCAAGGCTGGCTATGCGGCCCGCGGGTGTTCCCGCAGGGACAGGTTTGGCATTGAGATGCATGAGCTGAATTTGCAGGGAAGGCTGCTTCTGGACAATTTTAAAAGTTGCTTGCGTTCCTTCTGGTAAGGAAAAAGGCGCTTTGAATTGAATCGGGCCTAAATTGGTTTGCAACAAGGTTTCCCCCTGTATAGGGGATGGTTTGACCAGCCCGGAGATCAGGCTATCCAGTGCCATTTGGGAAAGCTGGACAGCTGCACTGCTGTTTGGCGGGATTGTGACAGTCAGTTGCGCAGCCGATGCACCCGCCGTAGGCGGTGGAGGCGGCGGTGGAGGCGCAACACTTGTCATGGGGCAACTCTAAAAACTGATCAAACTGTTTGCAATTGTTGCAACATCGCGTGCGGCTGCGCAAGATGGTGCGTGGCTGAGCAACGGTTGCTGCGCTTTGATTGTATCACGAACACGCTTATCCCAGCGAATCACACCGGCAAGAGGCGGCGAAATGCCAAGGAAACCTTCACATGCGCGGCGTAAGGTATTGTAGGTGCGTTCCCCATCGCGCAGGGAATCGCACATATTGACAACCACGCGCAGGTCCAGACCGGGGCGGTCTTTGGAGATGGTTTTGATAAAGGAATAGGCATCGGTCATGGCTGTTGGTTCATCAGCGGTGACGACCAGACAGGTGCCTGACTTTGAGGTCAGTTGCCGGGTTGGTCGGTCCACACCTGCACCCAGATCAATGATTACCCGGTCATAGGAAACCGCCAGAACGCCAAGGTCATTCCCCAGATGTTGAACCTGATTGGCCGGAATGTGGTTTAACGCGTTGGAGCCGGAACGCCCGGCAATAATATCAAACCCGCCTTCGTCAAAGGGCTGTGCCGCCTGATTAAGGGTCAGGTTGCCGCCCACCACGCCACTGAGGTCGTGTTTGGGCATTAATCCAAGCTGGATATCCACATTGGCCAAACCGAAGTCGCCATCGAACAAGAGTGTTTTTTGCCCCAGATTGGCCAACGCATGAGACAGCGTAACGGCGAACCAGGTTTTTCCAACACCGCCTTTACCCGAGGCAACGGCAAAAACATTGCCGCCTTTTCGTGCAGCCGGTGTTGAGACTTTTTTTGTCATAGCTGCATACATAACCATTATATGTATCTGAAAATGGTTACTGAACAGTTAGGTAAAAATATATTTTTAGTTAACACCGCCTGTGAGGGCACATAAACAGGCCCCTGCTATTTTTTTATAACAGAGGCCTGTTTATATGGTTTATCGACTTTTCAGGCTGACGATTTTTCCGTCAAACATAAGAGGGGCCAAAATCTCGTTTTTATTGCTGCCAATATCGGCAAGGCCTTTGGCAACATATTGTTTGTTCAACACTTGGCCTTTGGCATTAAGGGTGAACAGGTCACCAGTGACCCAGTCAGAGACGGCATACCCCTGATCCAGAGCGACGATGCCATCCAGATTCCCAAGGGAAGGGGACAGAGTGCTGATTTTTTTGCTTTTCAGGTCAATGGCAAGCAAATCACCGGGGGTATCAGTGGTGAAGTCGTCTTTCATTCCTTTGCCCCATGAACCGACAAGCAGACGGTCCTTTTCAACAAGAAGACCATTGGGATGGTTGAGAGCCGGTGATTGCAGCCAGATGGAGAGTTCACCATCGCGATACTGCCAGATGGTATCGTTCATGAAATCGGAAATCCATGCAGTGTTACCGCTTGAAGTGATGTCATTGAGGAATTTCGCCTTTTCAAGGTGATGGCTGGCAATAATCTTTCCGTTATCAAGGTCGATGACATGCAGAATGGTGAGATCGGCGACCAACAGTTGGTTGCCTACAATCGCCATACCTTTAGGGGCATCAAGGCCGTTTACCCAATGTGCATTCAGGACTTTGCCCTGCGGTGATAAAAGGGAGAGATAGCCATTCCCATCAGCTTTTCCCGGATGTCCTTTGATGTTGCTGACGATGAGGCGGTTGTGTTGGCTATCCAGCAAAGCGGACTCCGGCATTTCAAAATTTTCCGAGGTCCAGTTTTCCGAGGCCTGTGCTGTTTGTGCAAAAGAAAGCAGCAACAGCACGTAGAAGAGAAGGTATTTCATTGTTTCAATCCTTATAGAGGGGGGATGTACTGAAGGATTGAATAATTATTCTATTTGGTAAAATACTTATTTAATAGTATTAAATATTGATACTTTTTAGGAGGTTTTGGCATGGAAAGACGTTTGCAGGGGGATATTTTTCTAAGTCTTAAACAGGTTTTGAAAAACAGAAAGATGACCTATGCGGATTTGGCCCGGAAGATGGAGGTCTCCGAACCGACGATCAAACGCATGTTTGTGGAACGTGATTGCAAGATGGGACGTTTGCTCAAACTTTGCGATATTTTAGAGGTTTCTCTGAGCGATTTGATTGAGCGGGTGCGGCGCAATCCGGATACGGCATTTGTATTGCCTGTGCAGGTGGAACATAAACTGGCCCGTGAACCCATTTTGTTTTATCTGTTTCTTTTGTTGCGGGACGGCATAAGTGAGGCTGAAATCTGTGAGCGCTATGACATATCACCGTCGCGTTTTTTTCTATATATGCGTCAACTGGAAGAAATGGACCTGGCCCGCACACGTCATGACGGAAAAATTGTTGTTTTTAGGGAATTGAGGATTCAGTTCCAGCGTCATGGCCCGCTCAGGCGGATCATTCGTGATATCAATATACAGTTTCTCATTGAGACGTTTGAGGCACCCGATAGCCCGGTTTCTGCTTTTCATACGCTGTCACGCCGCATGTTACCCGACACAGCCGTTTATATCCGTCAGGAACTGGAACAGCTGGTAGAAAGGGTGAACCGGATGGCACGTCAGGACCAGATGGTCGCTGATGATAGCGAATTGAAATCTTATAAGCTGAACGCTTCCTTCGGGCCTTTCCGGTTGCCTGAAATTTTAAATGCAACGAAGGATGAGGAAAAAAACTAAATCTGCCCCAAAGTTTTGATTTTGGCTTTGGGGTGGACTTCGCTTTGTGAAATCACGGCCGTTGAGGGGCGGAAACGTTCAATAATAGAACGCACATAGGGGCGAATGGGCGGGCTGGTCAACAGGGCCGGGGTTTCCCCCATCATGGCTTGGCGCTCAAAGGTCTGACGGACCATATTAATGAATTCCTGCATCTTGCTGGGCGCCATGGAAAGCTGGCGTTCATCCCCACTGCCCACCAGTGATTCAAGGAAGACCTGTTCCCATTCCGGTGACAGGGTAATGAGGGTCAAAATACCTTGCGGGTTGGCCAGCATATCGCTGATTTGGCGACCCAAGCGCGAGCGCACATGTTCGGTGATCATATTGATGTTGCGCGTATAGCCGGTAGCTTCTGAAATGCCTTCCAGAATGGTCGGCAGGTCGCGAATGGAGATACGTTCGGTCAGCAGGTTTTGCAGAACCCGTTGTACACCACCGACGCTCATATTGTTCGGAATGATATCGCCGATGAGTTTCTGGTGTTCTTTGTCCAGATCGTCCAGCAATTTCTGGGTTTCGGTATAGGACAGAAGTTCAGACATATTGTCTTTGACCAGTTCGGTTAGGTGCGTGGTGATGACTGTGCCGGGTTCCACCACGGTATAACCGCGAAATAGCGCTTCTTCCCGGTTGGTCGGGTCAACCCACATGGCGGGCAGGCCGAAGGTCGGTTCCTGTGTTGTTTCCCCGGGCAGTGAAATATCTTCCCCGCGCGGGTCCATAATCATCAGCTGATTGGGGCGCAGATCACCGCGCCCGGCTTCAATTTCCTTGACCCGGATAATATAGGTATTGGCCGGAAGCTGCATATTGTCCTGAATGCGCACCGAAGGCATGACAAAGCCCATGTCTTGCGCCAACTGGCGACGAAGCGCCTTGATCTGATCGGTCAGGCGCTGGCCGTCCATCCCGGCGTTAACGAGAGACAGCAGTCCATAACCCAGTTCCAGACGCATCATGTCGATTTTCATGCTCTGCGATATAGGTTCTTCTGTGGGTGAAGGCGGGGCTTTGGCCTCTGATTGCTGGCGTTTAAATTCTTCTTCAGCTTCTACCTGTTGTTTCTGATAGACGTAATAGGCTCCGCCACCTGTCAGGATACCCAGAAACATAAAGGGGAGCATGGGAATACCGGGCATGGTCGCCATGCCGAAAAGAATGACGGAACTTACCCCCATTGTTTTCGGGTTGGCCCCCAACTGGCCGATCAAAGCTTTATCGGCTGTTCCCGAGACGCCGGATTTGGTGACAAGAAGACCGGCGGCGGTGGACACAACAAGTGCCGGAATTTGTGAGACAAGGCCGTCACCAACGGTCAGACGGGTATAGCTGTCTGCTGCCTCAGCCATAGCCAGATCTTTTTGCACAACCCCGATGATGATCCCGCCGATGACGTTGATAAAGGTAATCAGAATACCGGCAATGGCATCCCCGCGCACAAACTTGGAAGCACCATCCATGGCCCCGAAGAAAGTACTTTCATCCTGCAATTCCTGACGGCGAATTTTGGCTTGGTCTTCATCAATCAGGCCGGTGGACAGGTCAGCGTCAATGGCCATCTGTTTACCGGGCATGGCATCCAGTGTGAAACGCGCGGTGACTTCTGCAATCCGGCCGGAACCTTTGGTGATAACAATGAAGTTCACAATCACCAGAATGGAGAAAACAATAATCCCGATGACGAAGTTTCCGCCCATGATAAAGCCGCCAAAGGCTTCAATCACCTTACCGGCGGCTGATGTGCCTTCGTGACCATTGGTCAAAATCAGGCGGGTTGAGGCCAGGTTTAAGGCGAGGCGGACCATGGTCGCAATCAGAAGAACTGTTGGAAAGGCACTGAATTCAAGGGGTTTTTCCAGAAAGATCACGGTCATCATGATCATGACGGAAAAGGTAAAGGAAAAGGCCAGTGAAATATCCAGCAGCCAGCTTGGCATGGGAAAAATCAGCACGATCAGGATTGTAGAAATCCCGAACGCCATGCCAAAGTCGCCTTTCATGAAAGCGTTTTTGGCCTTTGTGAAGAAGGCACCGAAGGCGTCCCCTCCGCCTTGTGCCTGTCCTGTTTCGCCCGGTTCCGCCATTGCCTGCTACCCTCGCGTT
Source organism: Terasakiella sp. (assembly GCA_050297075.1). Taxonomy (GTDB): domain Bacteria; phylum Pseudomonadota; class Alphaproteobacteria; order Rhodospirillales; family Terasakiellaceae; genus Terasakiella. Next base: position 119,709 of record JBNKSC010000006.1, on the reverse strand, counting down.
ATGCGTTGTTGCCAGCAGCAGGGACGTCGAAACCTTCCTCGCCGTAAAGCTTGAGTTTGTTGCGCAATGTGCGGATGGAAATGCCCAGCACATTGGCTGCATGGGTGCGATTGCCCAGACAATGGTCTAGGGTGGCGATAATCAGTTTGCGTTCCATATCAGCCACCGTTTGCCCGACAAATTCCCCCGGGTTTGATAAACCGGCAGCCATAGCCGGTGCACCGGCTTGTGTTGTGGCTGATGGGCTGCCGCTGAGCATCACAGCATTTTCATCAATCTCGGTTGGTCCGCCAATCAAGACGGCACGGTGCATGGTGTTTTCCAGTTCGCGCACGTTGCCGGGCCAATTGTGGGATAGAATTTTGTTCATAGCCCCGCTGCTGAGCGGGCGCTCAGCCATGTCATTGGCTTTGGCATATTTTTTGATGAAATGTTCGGCCAGAACGCTAATGTCCTTGGGGCGTTCTTTCAGGGAGGGCAGTTGCAGGTTGACCACATTAAGGCGGAAATAAAGGTCTTCGCGGAATTCCCCTTTGGCAACGCTTTGTTCCATATTGCGGTTGGAGGTGGCAAGCACGCGTACATTCACCGGCACCGGCTTTTTCCCACCAACGCGGTCAATTTCGCGTTCCTGCAAAATCCTTAAAAGCTTGGCTTGCAGGCGGGGGTCCATTTCCGAAATTTCATCCAGCAGAATGGTGCCGTTGTTGGCTTCTTCAAATTTACCGATCCGGCGGGCAACGGCCCCGGTAAAGGCCCCTTTTTCGTGACCGAAAAGTTCTGATTCCAGCAGGTTTTCAGGGATGGCTGCACAGTTGACGGCAATAAAGGGGCCATCCTTGCGTTTGGAATTACGGTGGATGTAACGGGCCATGATTTCCTTACCCGTCCCGCTTTGCCCGGTAATCAGCACGCTGGCATCACTTGGGGCAATTTGTTTGGCCAGTTTGACCACACTGTCCATGACCGGGTCATGGTAGATCATGGCGTGGCTTTCTTCTGCCACAGCACTTAAGACAGCACCGATGAGTTCTGCATCAGGGGGCAGGGGCAGATATTCCTGTGCGCCAGCACGAATGGCGCGCACGGCTGCCTGTGCGTCCGTTGCGACACCGCAGGCAACAATCGGGGTGTTGATGCGTTCTGCCGTCAGGTTGGTAATGAAAGTTTCGATATCGAGCTTGATATCCACCATGACAAGGTCAATTCCCTTGCCTTGGCGCAAGGTTTCCAGCCCGTCATTGGTGTTATCGGTATGAATGACCTTGGCACCGCGTTGCACGGCAATCTGGCTTGCAGCCCCCACTTGTCCATTCAATGTTCCGACAATCAAAATTTTCATTTTTATTCTATCTCTGTTATCGCATTAATCGAAGTATTGCACACGACGGTTCGGCGGTAAAATACTGTTCAGCATCATTTCAAGACGCCGCGGATTTTCCTGACGCCCGATGGAGGTTGTTGCAATGATATAAAGCTGGTTGATCAGGAGTTCTTCGTCAGAATTACGTTCCAGTTTGGCCGCCAAGGGCATGAGTACCATATTGGAAAGCACTGCGCCATAAAAGGTGGTTAAAAGGGCAACAGCCATGGATGGCCCGATGGTGGACGGGTCATCCAGATTGCCCAGCATTTGTACAAGACCGATCAGCGTGCCGATCAACCCCATTGCCGGGGCAAATTCTGCGGCCTTGCGCAAGATATTGGCGCCTTTGTTATGGCGCCCGGCCATGGCTTCCAGTTCCCCGATCATCATGTTTTCCACTTCATCGGCCGGTGTGCCGTCAACAATCATGGCGAGACCTTTGTGGAAAAATTCTTCGCGCCGGATGCTGTCCAGCACACCCTGAAGCTGGAGGACGCCCTGTTTGCGCGCAATTTCTGCAATGCGGATGGTCTGCACGGCGATTGTACTGGCATCCTGATTTTTATAGAGAACCGTTTTAATGATCAGTTTACCGCTGCGCATCATTTCACCCAGCGAAAAACAAACGGTGGTTACACCAATCGTTCCACCGATCACAATCAGAACAGAAGGAGGGTTGAAAAAGGATTCTGGTGATCCTCCCAGGAAAATGGCAGCACCAACCAATGTAAAGGCAACGATCAGTCCAATGACTGTCGCTGTATCAAGCGATGCTTTGCCGCCGCCAATTCCTTCGCCGTCACTCATTGCGTTATTCTTAACCCCGGTCCGATTTGATGATCTCAGTCATGGTCACGCCGAGACGGTCTTCGACAACAACCACCTCACCACGTGCGACCAGACGGTTGTTTACGTAGATATCAATCGCTTCCCCAACTTTACGGTCCAGTTCAACAACCGCACCGCGTCCCAGTTTCAGCAGGTCGCTGACAGGCATGGTTGCCTTGCCCAACACAGCAGAAACCCGTACAGGAATATCATAGACGGCTTCCAGTTCGCGTGCGCTTGTCGGCAGGTCCTGAACAGGGGCGCCCATAGCGTTGCCCATGTTCATCTGGGCTTCCGGTGCCATGGGGCCTTCCGGGTTGTCCAGAGAATTGAATTCCAAATTGTTTTCGTCATCAGCCATGATTGCTGTCTCCTCTATCCTGCCTGCGGGTCAGTGTGACCGTTTGGGGTGTTTTGTTGATCCGCGTCAGGTCCGGGGGCTTGCGTGGAGTGAGTTTCACCCTGTTCGCCCCCCCGCGTCAAGTTCCGTTCTATAATTTCATCAATAAGTTGCCAGAGATTTTCCAGTTTTCTTTCCGCCCCGCCTTCGGACCATTCGACACGACAGTCACCGGGAACGATTTCTTCCTGTCCCATCACCACAACCCGGCCGTCAAAACCGATTTCATCGGCAAGTTTGCTTAGGCGTTCGTGAACCTCTTCGCGCAAAGAGTCATGAACCTTTACAATGAGGCGTGGTTCCGAGCGCAGGGGTTCCAGACATTGCGAAACCACATGAATGATTTCTTCCAGCCCATGTTTTTCGGCATAGGCCGGCAAGACCTTGTGGGCAACGGCTGTGGCCACGCTGAGCGCATGGGCTTCATGGTCTTCCTGCGCATTCATATGGGTCTCAAAAGCCTGCGGCATAGCTTGGGAAATTTGTGTCAGAGCTGTGGCGATCAAATGTTCAAACTGGGCGTTGGCTTCTTGCAAGCCAGCGGTTTTTCCTTCTTCAAAGGCCGTTTGTTGCGCCGCCAGCACTTCTTCTTCGCTGAAAGTCGGCGGCGGGGGCGGGGCTTCCTCTTCTTCTATTTCTTCTTCAACCTCACCTTCTTCACCATCATAGTCGTAGCTGTGATCGGCATCCGGGTCATAATCCGGGTCGAAATTGCGGTTTTCAAAGAGAAATCGTTTGACCGTGCTCATGGAAAATTAAAACTCCTGTTAGAAGACCAGTTCGTCTTCTTCGCCCGGTTGAGAAATATTGATCTCGCCGGCATCGGCCAACTGTTTGGCCACAACAACGATTTCGGCCTGTGCTTCGTCTACATCGCGCAAACGAACCGGCCCCATGGCTTCCATATCTTCGCGCATCATCTTGGCGGCACGTTCGGACATGTTTTTGAAGAACAGTTCCTTGACTTCTTCGGAACCGCCTTTGAGAGCCATGGCCAGTTTGTCTTTTTCTGCCTGACGCAGCAAAATCTGAATACCGGCCTGATCCACGCGAATAAGGTCGTCGAACGTGAACATAAGGGCCTTGATGCGCTCGGCAGACTCGCGGTTGCGTTCTTCCAGGGCGGTGATGAAGCGGTTTTCGGTGTTGCGGTCCAGGTTGTTGAAGATGTCGGCCATCAATTCGTGGCTGTCGCGGCGCTGTGTGCGTGCAAGGTTGGACATGAATTCCGACCGCAGGGTTTTTTCCACCCCGTCCAGAACCTCTTTCTGCACGGCTTCCATGCGCAGCAGGCGCATGATCACTTCCATGGCGTAGTTTTCCGGTAGCAGAGAAAGCACACGTGCGGCATGGTCCGGTTTGATTTTGGACAGGACCACGGCCACAGTTTGTGGATATTCATTTTTGAAATAGTTCGCCAGTACGGCTTCATGCACGTTACCGAGTTTATCCCACATGGTGCGCCCGGCCGGACCACGGATTTCTTCCATGATGTTGGCAACACGGTCTTTCGGCAGGGCCTGTTTAAGCAGGCGTTCAGTACTGTCAAACGTCCCGACAAGAGAACCGGCAGACGAAAGCTGGTCTGCAAATTCAACAAACAGACGTTCGATCACCGTGGAGCTGACAGAACCTAATGAGGCCATAATCTGTGAAAGTTCGCGGATTTCCTCGTCGTCCATCATTTCGAACAGGCGGCCTGAATGTTCGTCGCCTAATGACAACATGAAAATGGCGGCTTTTTCCTGCCCGGTCAGACTTCGGTAATCGTCCTTTACGCGTGCCATACTGTTTTTCCTCTACCCTGTTCAGCCTTCCTGATACATCCAGTTGCGGATGATTGCCAGTGCTTCTTCCGGGTGTTTTTCCACAATTTCGCCGATCTTCTTGACAGAAGACGCTTTCACGCGGCCTTCCACACGATCGATGTCGATAAGTTCTTCGAAGCCTTCATCCTCATCAGCCACACTGTCGCTGGGCACCGGAACGCCCGCAGGACCGGCCAATGCTTCCTGTTCGGCTTCGGCCAGTGCGGCGGCTTCTGCGGCAGCCTGCTGTTCAAAGACCCGTTTGACCAGTGGGCGAACCACCAGCAGGATAACCAGCAGGGCCACAAAGACGAGAACCACCATCTCTGCATAACGCATGAGTTCTTCTTTGGTGAAGATCCAGAAGACGATTTCCGGTTTGTCGTTGATTTCCTCAATCGCAGCGAAGCGCATGTTAATGACATCCACACGGTCGCGTCCATCTTCAAAGCCAATGGCGCTTTTTACCAATGTGGAAATCTGGTCCATCTCTTCTTGTGTGCGCGCTTCGTAGCTGACGTTGCCATCTGTGGCACGATTGTAGATGCCGTCTACCAGTACGGCCACGGAAAGGCGGTTCACCACAGCGGTTTCGCGCACGCGGTTGATAATCTTTTTGGAAATTTCGTAGTTGACGGTTTCCTGTGTACGCGTGGCACTTGAGCCTGCTGAAGAGCCTGCGCCCCCCTGATTTTGTGCATCCGGCAGATTGTTGCCGACTGTGACGGCCATATCGTTTTGGTTTTCGTTGGATTGTTCGCTCTCTTCAGCGGTTGAACTGGAACGTACAACCTGACCTTCAGGGTCGTATTCCTCTTCAACGGAAGTGACGCGTGAAAAATCCATATCGGCGTAGACTTCGGCACGCACTTTGCCAAAACCGACCGTGCGTTCAATCAGGCTTTCAATGCGCCGGGCAATCTCTTCCTGCTTTTTCAGGCGCTGGCGTTCAATTTCCTGTGCCTTGTCCAGATTGCCGGGCTGGTCAAAACCGCGTGCAAGCAGGGTGCCTTTGTCATCCACAATGGAAATGCGTTCAGGGGTCAGGTCGGGAACGGCAGAAGCAACAAGATGTTGAACTGCGGCGATTTGTTCCTTTTTAAGCCGGTCAGCACTGGCCATTTTCAAAACAACGGAGGCACTGGGTTGCTGACGTTCGCGTGAGAAAAGTTCTCGGCGGGGCAAAACAAGGTGTACACGCGCAGCCTTGACGCTGCTGATGGAACGGATGGTGCGCGCCAGTTCCCCTTCAAGGGCACGCACCAGATTAACGTTTTGCTGGAAATTGGTGGAACCAATGGCATCGGCATTATCAAAAATTTCATAACCGACCGAGCCTCCGGTGGGAAGGCCGTTTTCTGCCATTTTCAGGCGGGTGGGGCCGACCTGATCAGCATTGACAAAAATTTCCGCGCCATCCTGCGCCACATCATATGAAATTTTGTCACGCGCGAGCAATTCAATAATCTGTTGGGAATCATCGGCGCTCAGGTTGGTGTAAAGCAGTTCCATCTGCGGGGTGCCCAGACGGGTCATCAGATAGATGAAAAAGGCAACGAGGGCCAAAATGACACCGCCGACCACGGCAAGGCGCTGAGGTCCCAAATTTTTTAATGTGTCGACAAAACCACTCACTGCTCGTGTTCCTTATATGGCTGCTTTATTCGTCCTGTAAATCATACGATTTAAGAGCTGTCGCATGAACCTACAGTATAGAATCTAACGTGCTACCCCTAAACAAGAAGTTAATCACCCGGCAATTTTTGCCTAGAACTTTTTTTTCGCTTTCCCCATTCCTCTAAAATGGCTTTAAAACGCTTATGATTCCAGTGTTTTTTTAGCTTTCTTTGCCTTGATGATGAAAAAAAGCCCCAATGCAAAAACATTGGGGCCAAGTCTAAAGAGAACCGATAAAAATCGGAGATAAACTGAGAATGAGATAGATGCCTAACGTTTCACTCTCAGAAGGTCATCCAGCATTTCATCCGCTGTGGAAATGATCTTGGCCGCAGCACTGTAGGCGCGCTGGGTGGTGATCATGGAGGTGAATTCTTCCCCCAAATCAACAGTGGAAGCTTCCAGAGAGGATTGGTTGACAGAACCTGCCCCGGCAGAACCGGCTTCGCGTACGGTTGGTTGACCAGAAAAATCTGTTTCGATCCAGACGTTGCCGGACATACTTTCCATCCCATTCGGGTTTACAAGGGTTGCAACGGGTATCATGAAGACAGGGCGAGTGACACCATTGTCAAACAAAGCTGTCACGACACCTTCTTGGTTGATGGATACACCGGCAAAGTTACCGAAAGCGGCACCATTCTGTGAAATGTAGTTGATCTGATAATTCCCACCAAATTGGGTAACGCCATCAGATACATTGTAGTTGCCCAAGCTGACTTGTAAGGCCGGGCTCGATGAACCATCCATGTCTTCAGCACCGTTTGCCCATGAAATTTTGTATTGCAGAGTTGGGTCTGAGGCTTGAGATTCGTCCAGACCCATAAATTTATCCGGCGTACCATCACCGTTAAATTCAATAGCACTAATGCTGGTCCAGCCTGAAGCACCAAGAGCTTCGACTGAAAATAGGGTGTTTTGCATCACAGCGCTAATTGTACCTGTTTTAAGGTTTGCTGCATTGACTACAATCGCATCAGAAGGGTCTACGTTGTGGAAGAATACAGCATTTTCCCCTGCGATACGTTCGGCCCAAGTGTTTGGTGGGGCTTCGGCAACACCACCGTTTTCGTATTGCAAGATGGATTGCATCCGTGTGCCGATTTCGTCCATGATTTGGGATAAAGAACGACCATTTACAGCGATGCTTAATGTTGTGGAGGCTGGTGTGTCTTCGTTGGCTGCACTACCATCTGTTACAGCACCGTTGATGGCACCTGACACGCCACCGCCGTTAACATCAACAGACAAGGTACCTGCAGCAGAACCCAAGGTATAACTATCGTTACCCGCGCCACCAGCAGCCGTGTTTTTAATTGTCAGGATGTTACTGTTGACGGAAGCCCATGTTCCTTGACCCAAAGCTGAATCAAATTCTGTTTCAATAGCGGCAGCCAATGCAGAAGCGGTTTCCGTGGAGGATGCTGGTGTTGAAGAAATAGGAACCGCAATGTTGGTACCCGTGACAGATGATGGACTGTCTGAATCAAATTCAAAGGTACGTGAAACACCACCGATGGTGATGGTGATGGTGTCACCATTGGTCGCCCCAGCAGCAATGGTCATGGTGTCTTCAGAAACCACATTGGTATCTGTGGACGCCGTGAAGTCGATGGTATAGGTATTAGTACCAATAGCCATGGTCATTGAGGAACCGGCATCCGGAATGGATTCAAAGTCCAGACGACCAACAGACATATAGTTGTTACGGTTGCTGCTTTGGTCTTCGATTACAATGGATTCTGCGCCTGCTGGCGGTATTACTGAAAGATCCCACTTGTTGGATGCTCGTTTGGTCCAGGTGTGGTTGATATTATGTGCACCGCCCAAGGAGTCATAGATCAAGACATCCGTTTTATGTGTGGTACCGACAGAATCTCCAGAGGGGAGGTTTGCCCCCATAGAGATTGTAGTGGATGCAATGGCTGTCCCGCCGATAGTTTTCAGGTTCAATGGTCGCAAGTTGTTTGAATCAACGATGTTGTCGTTGATGTAGACCGTATCACCTGCACTGTTTTGGTAGGCCTTCATATAGGTGTCATCATTAATACTTTTGGTGACAGCCTGAGTTGAGCCATCCCATGTTTGCAAGGGCCACCCTTGCAGGTAATATCCGGAAACGTTTTGCAGGTAACCTTCCTTGTCCACTTTGAAAGAACCGGCCCGTGAGTAGGCGTAAATATCGCCCGTACCAGGATCACCAGCCTCATTTACAATGAAAAAGCCGTTTCCCGAAATGGCAATATCGGTTGCAGAGGAAGTGGATTGTAACAATCCCTGAACATCGATGCCCTGACGAGGTTTGGATTGCACGCCACCAGCGGAATATTTGGTCAGAGAGGCCTGTTTTGTGACCAGCGTCTGGAAATTGACGTTGGTAGATTTATAACCTGTCGTATTCACGTTGGTCACGTTATCGGCGATGGCGCCCATGGCACTGGATTGTGCCTGAAGGCCGGATACGCCGGAAAAGAGTGCACCATACAAGCTCATCTTTTATCTCCTTAAGCGAGTTGGTTTTGCGGTTCTCGCATTTTGTTTATGACAACCCGTTCTGGGGTGCCGGTTCTCTATTCTTCTTCGTTATTCACTATGCAGCCGCGGCTGCTTCCACAGCTGCTTTTGTTGCTTCCAAGGCGGCTTCAGCTTCTGCTGCGGCTTTTGCAGCTTCAGCAGCAGCCGTTGCCGCAGCTGCCTGGGCTTCAGATGCAACAGCCGAACTGGTTGCATTTTGTGCGGTTTCGGCCGCAGTTGCCGCTTCATTTGCAGCATCGGCAGCAGCCGTTGCCGCTTCCCTTGCCTTGAGGGCTTCGGCTTCAACTTCGGTAATCGGGTTGTCTGTTGCCAATGTTTCGGCATCGGTTGCCGCCGTGTCGGCAATCTCAGCCTGTGCCAATGCTGTTTTGGAGGCTTGTGCGGCTTTAAGGGCGGCCGCTGCAATGGCATCCACTTCAGAGAGCTGAATGGCTTCTTCTTTCAGGGTCAGGACCTGATCAAGCCCGATGGACTGATCGTTGATCATCAAGACAGGTTCTTTACCCGCATAAGAGACACCGGTCACAACGCCAACCGCTGTGGTGGTAACATCAACCGGGGCACCATCCTTATCCATGGCAACAACAGTGAGGTTATAGATACCATCGTTGACTTTGGTACCGTTAATATCCGTACCATCCCAGACAATGCCGTGCTTGCCTTGGGTGATGTTACCATCGGCGGTAAGAACGGTACGACCACGTGCATCCGTAATTTTGATAAGCGTACTGGCGGAATTTTCATGAAGGATGTAGTTGAATTCGGCCTGACCACCGTAAACCTGAACCTGACTGCTTTCAGCTTCAATATAGTGACCAACATATCCGGCGACACTGGAGAGTTGAGAGTTTTCCTGCGCCTGAATCAATGTTTCCAGGTTGGAGTTCTGCGTGATCTGTTGTTCCACACTGGCAAATTGAACCAGTTGCGAGGTGAATTCCGTCGCATCCATCGGGTCTAGCGGGTCCTGATGTTGTAGCTGGGTTGTCAGCAGGGTCATGAAATCGCCAAGATCGTTGGCAAGTTTCTGTGCGTCCTGTGCGGCTTTCCCTGTGGTTGCTGCGGCACCAATTCCTGAAACTGCGTCAGCCATGATTACTCTTCCTTCACGTCAAATAATATTAGGCGCTAATGTCTACACCGCCGCGTGCGGCAGCGCGTTCCTGTGCCTGTTGGGCCAGCGTATCCATTTGCGAAGCCAGAAGCATTTCTTCTTCCGGGCCGCTGTTTTGACCGGGCAAAGAACCGTTTCCTCCGTTGGATGAACCGGCAGCCTGTTGACCCTGATCGTTTTCTTTTTGCAGGTTGAAATTCATGTCACCCATTTTAAGACCGGCATCTTCCAACGCCTTGTTGAGGCTGGAGGCATCCTGCTTCAACATCTGCAAGGTTTCTGGACGTTCCGCAACGATGTTGGTGACAACCTTGCCGCTGGACATATCCATTTGCACTTCAATGCGCCCCAGTTCTGCCGGTTTGAGATGGATATTAATGCGGTCATGCCCGGCTTTTGCCGCCTTGCTGATTTCCACATGAATATCTTCCGGTTTGGCAGAGGTATGAACCGTCGGCTTGTGTTGTGCAGCCTGTCTGGTTTGCGCAGCCTGTTGGCTTTGCTGTGTTTGCTGGGCCGTGTTTTGTGTGTTGGTTTGTGCTGCCTCGCCGTTCATTCCCTGCGGTTGTTGAACTGTGGCGGTTTTGGCCGTGCTGCTTGTGCCTTTGACATCACCGACCATATTCTGGAAGGTCTGGTTCTGATTGTTCTGGGTGTTGTTGTTTTGCTGTTGCGGGCCTTGTGCATTGACAACGGCGGCCTGTGCGTTCTGTCCCTGATTGACGGCTGCTGATTGCGCGTTGCCCTGTGCTTTGGTTTGTGCCAGCGGATTGTTGCCTTCAGTTGCGACCTGTGCGGCATTGGACAGGTTCTGGCTTTGTTGTGATGTCATGTCCGAAGACTGATTGGTGACGGACACGTTGACATTGGCACGCTGGTCCGGACCGATTTTTTTGGAAAGTGCGGCGGCCTGGCGTTGGGCTTCACCCGTTGCCTGAGCTTGCAGTTGCGGGTCAATAGCTTGCTGGTTGGCCTGTGCTGTTTTGTTCTGTATGCCATTTTGCATCTGGCTTTGACCTTGCGCATCCGCATTGTTTTTTGAGGAACCCGATTGCCAGCCGTTGGAGAACAGTTCCTTGTTGCTGCCTGCATCGACATCAACATTTTGAACCTGTTGTGTATTTTGCTGAACGGTTGCCTGTGTGACGGATCCTTTTTTCGGGTCAGCCATGGCAACGATGGCTGGGTCAACTGCTGTCTGAAGTGTAGCAGTTGCCTCTTGAGTAAAGGCATTACTGGCAGCTTGTTCAGAGACATTGTTGCTGGCTGTTGTTTGTTCGCCGGCTTGTTCGCCTGATTGTGTCGTTTGATTTTCGTTATTATCTTTATTTGTGGATGTTTCTTGTGTTTCGTTTGATGTGTTTTTAGAGGCCTGATCATTGTCAGAATGTCCTCTGTCATTGGCGCCATTATTTAGGTCAGTTGCTTGTTCCGCGCTTTGTTGATGACCATTGTAGCTTTGATCATTCTCATAGTCCCCTTTCGGGGAGCCTTGTGAGCGTTCAACATGATCTTTAGAATAGTCATCTTTGTGATGATAGTTCTCTGAACTACGAATAGTGTCATCATAATTCTTGTTAATGTCTTTCTCTCCAATGCGTTCACGCATGTCAGGTTCTTTAATAGATGCAGTTTGCATAGACATGGAGAGGGGCATGTTTTTGCTTGAGAATACGAGGAAACTTGAAAAGCCAGAGCTTGTTCCGTTTGGGTTTATTCGCACGCCCGACTTATCAACAATTGAAGTTGTTGCGGCGACTTGTCTTTTTGTATTGAACGTTAAATCTTCCATGACTGTCTTCCTGCGATAAAAATGTTACAAAATTTAAAGCAAGAGGTATGCCATATGTTAGTATTTGTTATTAAGTAATTGTTTTTAAATAATAGTTTCACAATTATATAGCTGGGTAATAGCTGTTGTGAGAGGAGGAAAATCAAAGAACTGCACTTTCTTCCCGGCAAAAAATGCCGTTAAGGCAGGATTGCAATTTTAGATATTTTGTATTAAAATAAGTAGTTCAGAAGTGATTATCTCAGAATGAGAAAACAAAGAGGCCAGTCATGGCAGATACAGTAAATTCTTTTAGACCCTTGGCCGATTCATCGGTACAAAACCAAAGATTGGGTTTTCAGATACAGTTTTCCGCTCTTCAGAAAACTGTTGTGCAGCGTATAAATTCCGAGATTGAAGACGTTATTGCGTCAGCAGACCTGAAAAAACGGGATCGGCTTCTTCATGATTATGAAAAAATAAGTAAAGGCCTGCCTAGTTTAGATCAATACCTTGTTGCTAATAAAAATCTACTTTCTCAAATCTCCAGTTTAACAGATGAAACGAATGCCCTTTTAGAGACACTGGGCGGAGACGATAATCTCACACAGGATGAGGTTGATGCTTTTCAAGCTAAAAAAAGTGAGGTTGTTCAGAAACTGAATAATCTGTACGTTTTAACGCATCCTGATTTTGTTGACACAAAAGAAATTGCTCGTTTAAAGCAGAACCACATTGATGCGTTAGAGAACTTATCCCCTCAAGTGGGAACGCTCAGTGGGGATAATGCTGGCCTTACCGATAGCATCTATAGTTTTTTGACAGATTTATCTTCTGCTAATACGACAACGCAAACGGTGATCTCGACAATTAGCAATTTAAAAGGGAATATTGAGGTTAAAGCGCTCAGTATTCAGGCTGACATTGTGGATTTCGATGAAGTGACCATGATAAAACAACAAGAAGAAGTCGATGCCATTAAGGAAAAATATGCAAATATTTTGAAGGCAATTTCTCTTTCTTTTGAGGGCAATGCGGCTTTTGTTGAAAGCTTCCATAAACAAATGTCTGGAATGAACCGTCCTGAACCGGGATCTGTAATGAACCTTTTCTCTTGAAATTAAAGAGTTGGTTAATTTATTCCTCTTAATCTACCAATAAAATTTTCAATATAGTTTTATGCAGCATTAGAGTTGCAGAAGGGGTATTATATGCGTTTTGAAGACATGGATGCGCAAGAGCGTCGGGACTATAATCTCGAATACATAGCTAAATTGCCGGGTGATTACGCTACGCTTCTTCAAAATTATACACCTAAAACCCGTTTGGAAATCAAAGACGATAATCCGGAAGTCTATTTAGGTGATAAACCTTTCTTTGATTATGAGTATAAAACATTATGCGAGAAACAAATTGATGAGATAGGTTCATTTAGTCGAAGGCTATATATTTCAGCTATGCAGCCTGCTGCTTTTGATGAAGAGGCGTGCCATTTTTTGGATTATGTACTTCGCGAGGGGATTGAAAACGATATTAAATATTATGCAACACCACAAAATGATGAAAGCTATTTTGTAACGTGCTTTGGAGTGGCCTTAGGATTATTTTTGCCTGACTTGATGCGTAAAACAGAATGTGGAATGCTCATCCTAATAGAGCCAAACCTGGAATTGATTTACCATTCGCTTGAAGTCTGTGATTGGGGTGAAGTTTTTAAAGTAGCAAAAGAACTGGATATGGGTATTAGATTAATTGTCAGTTCAGATGCAGAAGCTATTTCGAGAGATATGCAATCAATTGTCAGATCAGAAAATTATCCTCGTGTGGATGGTATGTTGATGTTTAAACATTACTCGAACCCGGTATTGGTTCGGGTAGAGCAAATGTTTTTTGATAGTTCTCGAAATATTCTTCAAGGGCTTGGTTTTTTCTATGATGAAACATTGATGCTAAAAAATAATATATATAATCTTCTAGGAGAAAATGCACGTCTCTACTGTCGCCCAAAAAGAAATTCAATTCAAACTCCAATTTTTGTTATTGGTTCTGGGCCTTCAATTGATAATGATTTGGAATTTATAAAAGAAAATCAAGACAAAGTTATTATTATTTCTTGTGGTTCTGCTATTAGGCCCTTACTTCACAATGGAATTAAACCTGATTTTCAAATCGAATTAGAAAATATTGAGGTCAATCCGTTGATTAAGCAGGTTGCTGAGGCATATGACCTTAGTGACATCTGTTTGATTACTTCTTCGACTGTTGATACAGAAATTATTAAGCATTTCAAGACTGTTGTTTATTACTTTAGAGCTTCATTAAGTCCTTATCCTATTTTTTCTAACGATCTAGATACATGCCTGTTGAACTCTAGTCCAACAGTGGTAAATGCTGGAGTCTCTTTTGCTCAAGAAATTGGCTTTCGTCAACTTTACTTGTTTGGAGCGGACATGGGGAAAAAAGGTAAAGATGGAGGCCTCCATCATTCTAAACACGCGTATCATTATACTGAAGGCGCTAAATTCACTGAGCAGGAATATAATATTGAATTGCCGGGAAATTTAGGAGGAGTAAGTTATACGTCATCTGGACTTCATTGGGCTAAGGCCTGTCTAGAAAAAGCGTTTCGAGATTTTTCTAGAGGGAGAACATATTATAACTGTAGTGATGGTGCTCGCTTTGATTTTTGTTTGCCTATGCTGACAAAGAGTATCAAACTGAGTGACATTGAAGGTGGTAAAAGCGTAGTTATGCAAAACATTTTAGAGCTTTTTCCTCATTATGAAAGGGAGAAGCTGGAAGAGGCATGGAATGATGAGGAAATTTCTAAAGGAATAAATATTTATCTTGATACGGTTAAAAATTATTTTACTAATGAAGTTAAATCGTTTCGTGATGGCAGATACTATAAACACTTAATGCGTGATTTCCTAAATCCGGCAACCTTGAATAAAAATTATGGTGAAGAAATTACGTTCCGACGTTGGCTTGGGTTCGCGCAGATTTTCAGGGGGACTTTTTTTATGGCATTAATTGGGGGGCATTATTATTTGAGCCGTGTAATGACACCTGAAAAAGAAGTATTGTTTGAAAATGCTATGCGTGAGGCTACTTTTCGTATGATTGAAGAGTTGCGAGAGAAAGCACAAGAGCGTTTAGGCACATTGGTTGAGGACATGAAGAAAAAGCGTCAGGCGAGTTGAGTGGAGATCGTATTTTCCTGATAAGATATTCCGTTACGCCTAACTTTTTATCTTACTAAAGGAGACTCTATCACGTTCGGCAAAGCAAATTTTGCAAACAGGATTTAAATCTCCATTAAGCAACTCTTGTCTGAGAGTTTTAATTTTGTCGCCATTCCAGATATCTTTCAAGCTGTCTTTTTTTACATTTCCAAAAATTAAAGCTTTCCCATAAAAAGTACAGCAGGGAGAAACATCACCATTAGACCAAATATTTAGGCTATTGAATGGGTAGGCACAATGGGTATTATCACTTGTCTGCTCAATAGCTTCCACTTTTTCATACTCTTGTGCAATAAGAGTGTTAACAAAACGAAAATCGACCATTTCCTGAAAATCAATATATTCCACATGGTCTTTCCATTTTTCAACAAACAGATCTCGTTCGTGAGCATTTTCAGGTTGAACACAGAAACATAAACGAATTATAGGAAGTGCAGAATTTTTCTGCTTTTTTAGTTCGATTAGGCGTTGAAGGTTTTTTTCTACGATATTCAGTTCGTCTTTAGTTCTGATTCTTTTGTATGTTTCAGGTGTTGCAGCATCAAGCGAAATTTCAACGCGAGCGACTTTCTGGTCAATAAAGAATTCTGCAACTGATTCGGTCATGAGGGTTGCGTTGGTTCCAAAAAAAATATCCATAATTCCATGTTCGCGCATGCTGGATACAACTTGTTTCATATCTTTGAATAATAGCGCTTCAGAACCCATACCGATTACGGCTGCGGGGGTATTATTTTGTTGGCATTCGTCTAGCACAGACTGGATTACCTGCATTTCTAGTGTGAATTTTTCATTTTTATGGTTGTCTGTATAGCACATTATGCACTTTAGATTGCACCTGTTAACCAACTCAAAAGAAACAGTAAGGGGGAAATCTGGTATATTCGCCTCATTTTCATAGGAAAGTGATTTTTTATAATTATTGCGATATTCTGTAAAGCGTGGGCCAAATTCTCTAATAAGAGTCTTTTCTATATCCGAAAATGCTTTTGTTTTAATATGCTTTATTTTGTTATCTTTTGACATGGCAGCCTCTGAAACTTCCATAGAAGTAAAAGAATAAAAAAACGGGGAAGGCGTGATAACCTTCCCCGTTTTTTAGTGAATGTAAAACTCTTAACGGAAGAGAGAGAGAACGCCTTGGTCTGATTGACCAGCGAACGACAGGGCTTGAATACCCAATTGTTGGCGAGTTTGCAGAGCCAGCAAGTTAGCACCTTCTTCGTTAATATCGGCAAGAGTGAGTTTACCTGCACCTGATTCAAGCGTATTCACGTAGTTTTGAGTAAACTCCAAACGAGTGTTCAGCAGGGCAACGTTGGAACCAAGAGTTTGTGCGTTTGTCCGCAAGGTTGATAGAGCTGAGTCCAAAGTGGAGATAACACCATCCATGGAAGTTGTGTCACCTTCACGAATGTAAGAAGTGTCATTATCTGCAATATCAACTGCCGTTGTTACACTAGCTGTAGCAATCGTAGCAATAAATTCACCGTTAGTGACGCTGGAGTTGTTAGCTGCGGAACTTAAGTTCACAGTGATTGTATCACCAGCTGACAAGGAAACTGCCTGAGTACTTGCACCTGAACCACCCACACTAATGCTTAACGAAATCGTCCCATAAGTAACACTGATTGTATCACTTGTTGCAGTTAGGGTTTGAGCGGAACCTTGGTAAGTGAATGTAATGGTCGAGCCATTATCATAATCGAAACTGGCAGCAGAGTAGTCAAAAGACTGTGTCGTTGCTAATTCTGCCGAGCCGATACCCAAGCCACTTTGGCGGATATTAACGGCATTCACTGTAAGTTGGCTAGCAGATTGATCTGAGAAGCTAACATCCAGAGTGGTTGTTGTGTTATTGGTCAGGTTAACACCTTGGTAAGTGGTGTCATCTGCCAAATAACCGATTTGACTACGCAAATCATTGAATTGTGTTATTAAGTCTGTCAGCTGAGAGCCAGTAGCAGACTTCATAGAAGAACTTACACCTTTGAGCTGGCGGACAAGTGCTTCAATGCTTTGTACGCCTTCAAGGGCTGTACTAACAGAACTGATGCCTTGGTCAATAGCATCTTTCTTTTCAGTAAAGTCAAACGCCCGGTCATTCAGGGTTTTTGCTTGGAAAAACGCAACCGGATCATCAATTGCACTGGCAACTTTCAAGCCAGAAGACAATCGATCATTTGTGCGTTCGATAAGAGATGTGGTATTTTGAAGAGAGAGAAGTGAACCGCGTACAGCAGCAGAAAGTGTGACGTCTTGTGCCATGATTTTTACTCCATTCTAGAGATATGTAATCGGATATGTTGTTTATCTTTGCTTTAGCTTTTCTTGCCAATACAAAGAACGTACAACATATATAGCACTCTAAAACATCGGAGTCAATGTTTTTTGCTCTATGTATACAAAATGATCTATGGGCTTGAGAATATAATATCACATCATTGCTTTGGCGATAATCGAGCACTTGCTCAAACAGAATGAAAATTAACCGCGTATTGAGAAAGATTGCTTATCTCAAAAAGGAAGACTACTATAAAAACTCTTATATGTAAGATAGGGTTGAGAGTTAAAAAATATTTAGGAGCAAATATTGTGCCTTTAAAACTGGACTTTAAAAGCGGTTCCAAAATTATCATTAACGGTGCAGTTATTGAAAATGGAGGAGCAAATGCGATTTTGTTGATTCATAATGAAGCTGCCATTATGAGAGATCGCGAAATTTTGAATGACGATGAGGCTGTTACTCCTGCGGCACGAACGTATTTTGCTTTGCAATGCGCATATGTTTTCCCTGAGCATGAAGAATACTATTTGAAACAATTTAAAACTCTGTTGAGTGAGTTTTTGGAAGCCTGTCCGAGCGCTAAGTCTATTGGAGATAAAGTAAACAAATTTATTGAAACAGGCAAAATTTATAAAGGACTGAGAGAGTTACGCGATTTGATTGATCATGAAAAACGCGTATTCGATCAGATGGGCGTTAGCTTTGGGAATAATGAAGCGAAAGAATAGCGCCTGTATTCTAAATATTCGTCGAGGAGGGAACAGAATGTTCTTATTTGGCAAAAACATTGATCATGAAGTTGCGGTTATCGCTGAAATTGGCGTCAATCATGAAGGAAGTTACGAGGCTGCTGTTAAGATGTTGCATTTGGCGCATGAAGCTGGTGCTGATGCAGCAAAGTTTCAAACTTATACAGCGGAAAAGTTTATTGCTTCAAATGATCCCGCAAGGCTGTCTAGGGTTAAGAATTTCGCTTTGAACTTTGAACAGTTTATCGCTTTAAAGCAGGAAGGAGAGAAGATTGGTATACCGGTCTTCTCCGCAGCTATTAGTGACGATGTTGTTCCTTTTCTCGCCGAGCATTTTCCTGTGATCAAAATTGCTAGCGGGGATCTCAATTTTAAACCGGTCATCCAGTCTGCAATTCAGACAGGTAAACCTGTTATTCTCTCAACGGGGCTTGGAACTGTTGAAGAAATTGAGAACGCTGTAAGATGGGCAAAAGATGCATTAGGTGAAGAAGCTGACCTTTTAAAAGAGCGTTTGATTTTGATGCATTGTGTGACATCTTATCCTGCCCCAATAGAACAAGCTAATGTGTTGTCAGTGCCATTTTTAGCTGAAAAGTTTGGCCTCAGAGTTGGTTATTCCAATCATGTGGTTGGGTTGGCTGCCAATTATGCTGCTGTTGCCCTAGGGTGTTGTTTGCTAGAGGTGCATTTTACTGATTGTAAAACGGGACGTGAGTTTCGTGATCATGAAATTTCCTGTGATCCTGAAGATTTGAAAAAACTTGTCGAAATGACAAAACAAATTCGCCAAAGTTTAGGCGTGAGGGGCAAGATGCGCATGGAATGTGAATTACCCATGTTGCAGGCTGTGCGTAAAGGGTTAGTTGCTGCAAGAAATATTATGCCAGGTGAAAAGTTAGAGGCGAAGGATATTATGTATGCACGTCCCGCATCTGAATTTTCTGCTGATGAAATTGATATCGTGTGCGGGAAGACAGTTTTGCAGCCCCTTATGAAGGGGCATACAATTCCTAGAACTGCTGTTGTTGGCTCATAAAATATGTGCGGTATTGCTGGTGCTATTGGGCAAAAATTGTCAGCGCAAAGAATTAAGGCTGCTCTTGACGCTTTAAATCATCGTGGTCCAGACGGGCATGGTGTGAAAGAGTTTCATATGCAGCAAGGGAATGTAACATTGATACATACCCGTCTTGCCATTTTGGATTTAGATAAAAGGTCTAATCAACCTTTTGAAAAAGACGGGGTGGTTCTCACGTTCAATGGTGAAATATATAATTATCGGGAATTGCGTGAGGAACTAATCCTCAAAGGAGAATGCTTCAGGACTGAAAGCGATACAGAAGTACTACTTAGTGCGTATCGACATTGGGGAGACTCTTTTCTTGATCATCTGGAAGGAATGTGGGCGTTTGTCCTAGTTGATAAATCAAATGGTCGTATTTTGATCAGTCGTGATCGCTTTGGTGAGAAGCCGCTTTATACCATGATGGATGGGGAGACATTTTATTTTGCTTCTGAAATAAAAGCTCTTATGGCCCTTGTAGGCAAGTGGGCGGATGTTAATCTGGAACGCGTTAGGCGCTTTCTTGTGATGGGCTATAAGTCGATTTATAAGCGGGATGGGGAAACTTATTTTAAAGGGGTGCAAGAATTTAAAGCAGCTAGCTATGCAGAAATTGGCCAAAGGGGTCTCGAAAAAGAAAAGAAATATTGGAATGTAGAGATTGCGCAAGACCCACAGATCACGCAGAAAGAGGCAATCGAGGAGGTTCGATATTTGTTGCGACGTTCTTTGGAATTGCGATTGCGTGCAGATGTTCCATTGGCGTTTTGTCTTAGCGGGGGAATTGATTCAGGGGTTTTAGCGGGAGTTGCAGTCAAAGAGATGGGCATGAACATTGAAAGTTTTTCCATTGTTGACGAGGACCCAAGATATGATGAACGAGATATGTTAGAGCGAACAGTTCAGTATTTGGAGTGTCGGAATTATAAAGTATTTAGTTCTCGTGAAGGTTTTTTTGAGAGAATGGATCAATTGGTTTCCATGCGTAATGCACCAGTTGTAACGCTTAGTTATTATATGCATTCTTTTTTGTCTGAAGAAATTGCAAGGCAAGGTTATAAGGTGGCTATCTCAGGGACCGCAGCCGATGAAATTTTTACTGGGTATTATGACCATTATTCCATGTGGTTGGCTGCTCGTTACCAAGACAATCCTCATTGTATCAAGCGTTATATAGAGGAGTGGAAAGAAGGGTATGGAAGCGTTGTGCGAAACCCGATATTGAAAGATCCTCTTCATTTCGTACATTATCCCGGTGAGCGTGGACACATATTGCTGGATAGAGAAGCTTTTAACGATTACATGGTTGCCCCTGTCTTTGATGACTGGACAGAAAAGGAATATCCTTGTTCCTTACTAAGGAAACGAATGATGAACGAGTTGTTTTATGAAGCGACACCGGTCATCCTCCACGAGGATGACCGCAACTCAATGATGTATTCTCTGGAAAATCGAAGCCCGTTTCTTGATCGTGCAATAGTGGAATTTATGGCGCGTGTGCCTGATAAACACCTGATTGGTGAAGGAATGGCAAAATATATTCTGCGCATGGCAGGAGAAGGGGTGATGGACGATCAAGTTAGGCTTGATAAACGCAAACGAGGATTCAATGCATCAATTGTTTCCTTGTTAAATCTAAAGGATGAAAATGTCCGTTCGCGTTTGTTGGAAGATAGTCCTATTTTTGAAATTTTTGATCGAAAAAAAATCGAGAACTTGTTTAATTCCGATGTATCTCGCAATAGCTTTTCCAAATTTGTATTCAGTTTTATCTCGGCCAAATTATTTCTGGATAATCAAAGATATATAGGTTGATATGTCAAAATTAAAAGTCGCTGTTGTTGGTTTGGGAATTGGTGAACAGCATGCTCTCGCATTTCACGAGGATGAACGCTGCGAGTTGAAAAGCTTATTCGATTTCTCGAAAGAAAAAGCAAATGCAGTACAGAAGCGTGTTGGTGCTGGTGAAGTTGTAACATCTTTTGAAGAGATTTTGTCAGATCCTGAAATTGATATAGTTTCTTTGGCGTCTTATGACCATTTGCATTACGAACAAGTGCTTAAAGTACTCAAAGCGGGGAAGCATGTTTTCGTTGAAAAACCTTTATGCAGGACAATCTCTGAATTAAGGGACATTTATCATATTTGGCGTCAAACGGGTAATAAACATCTTTGTTCCAATCTCGTATTACGTGAGGCACCTGTATATAAATGGTTGAAACATGCAATTGATGAAGGAAGACTTGGGGAAATATATGCAATCGATACAGATTATCTGTACGGACGATTGCATAAAATCACAGAAGGTTGGCGCAAAACTGTGCCTGATTACTCGGTTATGGAAGGTGGTGGGATTCATATGCTCGATTTGGTGTTGAGTTTGTCTTCCCAGCGCCCTCAAAAAGTTACATCTATCGGGAACCGAATCTGTACGAAGGGTAGTATGTTTGCATATCAGGATTTTATGAGTGCAATGTTTGAATATGAAAGTTCTTTGATCGTTCGCGTGACGGCAAATTTTGGTTGCGTGCACAGGCATCAGCATATTTTGCGTGTTTTCGGTACAAAAGGTACTTTTATTCTGGATGATATGGGACCACGCCTTCATGAGAGCCGAGAAGAAAATGAAAAAGCTCTAATGCTAGATTTGGAAATGTTGCCTTCTGGAAAAGGTGTTCTTATTCCCCAGTTTATTGATAATATTCTCAATGGGACCGGGTTAGAAGAGGCTGCAATGCGAGAATTTGAACTGGTGAGTGTGATTGCTGCATCTGATGCTTCAATCAAAAAGCAAAAAACTGTGAGAGTGGAATACATTCATGACAAAGTATAATATTGCGTTCGGACGCCCCTGGATTGACGATGAAGATCGCGCCGCTGTAATGGATGTTTTACAGGGGCACATTTTAACGCATGGTCCTAAATGTCACGAGTTTGAAAAAGGTTTCACTGAGGTAATGGGGGATGGCTATTCGGTGACGACATCCTCATGTATGGCTTCTTTGCATTTATGCTCTATTCATTTGGGCCTCCGTGAAGGTGATGAGGTAATTGTGGCTGCACAAACACATGTGGCAACTGTGCATGCCATAGAACTTACCGGCGCCAAACCGGTTTTTGTAGATTGTGATCCTTTAAGTGGAAATATTACGGCGCAAGCTATTGAAGCCGCAATTACACCAAAAACAAGAGCAGTTTCTTTGGTGCATTTTGTGGGGATCCCTTGTCAAATGGATGAGATTTGCGCTGTTGTTCAAAAATACAACCTCTCTTTGATTGAAGATTGTGCAATTGCCATTGGAGCTCGGTTCGACGGTCGTCATGTTGGTTTATTTGGTCACGCTGGATGCTATTCCTTTTATCCAGTTAAGCATATTACTTCTGGGGAAGGGGGGATGCTGGTTTCTCAACATAAATATGTAGTTGATGAGATTGCCAACTTTCGTGCTTTTAGTGTGGATAGGAAGCATAATGAAAGACAAATACCCGGTCTGTATGATGTTACGAATGTGGGGATGAACTATCGTATGAGTGAAATGCAGGCCGCTTTAGGAGCCGTTCAGGTAAAGAAAATCCCCCAAATTCTTGCTTTGCGTGCGGCAAATTTTGCCTATTTGAAGGAACGAATTTTACAAAACAAAGGTGTTAGGGTTCTCGATTCAACTGATGAAAGAGCAAAGAATAGTCATTACTGTTTAGTTGTTGTTTTAACAGGTGAAAATGCTGATAAACGTGATAAGGTTATTTTAAAGATGAGAGAAAACGGTGTAGGGACTAGTATTTATTATCCTCACCCAGTCCCTCGACTGACGTACTATAAAGAAAAATATAAGCATGATTTGCGCTTGTTCCCTAATGCTGTAGAGATTAGCGATTGTAGTATTGCATTACCGGTTGGTCCGCATCTTGCTGTTGAAGATATGGATAATGTTGCAGATTGCTTTACTCAAGCACTTAAAGATGTGTAAATTATCTGGAGAGAAAATAGGTTTTTTGAAACCATATGCCAAATAAATGATAGTCGTCACACTTCAGAATGAAGGTGTAAAGTATAGAGAAGGAGAGTACGGATGACTAAGATTGATTTTAATCAACCGATGGGAGAGCGCTTGCGTGGTGAACGCATCGCATTGGTTGGTGGTGCAGGTTTTATAGGCCATAATATTGCTTTGCAGCTTAGAAAAATTGGAGTGGAGGTTATGATTGTCGATAACCTCATGCAAAATAATATGGTCACAAATGTTAGCGCCAATAATATAGAGCCCATGCGCCGGGAGCTATATCATGGCTTTCTTCTTGAACGTTATGAAATGTTACGCGAAGCAGAGGTGGAGATTAGGAATGCCGATGCACGCAATATGGCAAGTCTGACATTAGCGCTTTCTGCTTTTAAGCCAACAAAAGTGATTCATTTAGCTGCAATATCAAGTGCTGTTGATGCTAAGGCAGTGCCTGGGCATTGCTTTGATTTGCAACTAATCACGTTACGTAACTTACTAGAATATTATCGTGCTATGAATGATGGCGAAATTAATCAACTTGTCTTTTTTAGCTCAAGTACCGTTTATGGTGATTTCGATGGTGATAGTGTTGATGAAAGCGTGCGTCCTCGGCCTTATGGAATTTATGCCAATGCAAAATTCATGGGAGAACGATTGGTAAGAACTTATAATGAGCTATATAATTTAGGTGTGACAATTGTGCGTCCGAGTGCCCTTTATGGGGAGCGCTGTGTTAGCCGCCGTGTCGCCCAAGTATTTATTGAAAATGCTTTAAGTGGTAAGCCTTTGTTGCTTGAAGGCGGTGGTGATGGTCGTCTTGATTTCACTTGCATTGATGATGTCGTCCAAGGTGTTGTGCGCTCTATGGCATTTTTTGTAGGGCCGGGTACATCTAATACTTATAATATTACATACGGTAATGCGCGAACGATTGCCGAACTAGCTGAAATTGTGAAAGATGTTGTCCCTAGTGCAATCCTTGAAGAACGCCCTCGTGATGAACTAAAACCTGTGCGAGGTACTTTAATGATAAATCGGGCGGAAAAAGAAATCGGTTTTGCACCAGAATTTCCTCTTGAAGTTGGTTATCGCCGATATTGTGAATGGTATGTCTCTCATTGGGAACGTACGAAGAAGCGTATACAGGCAGGGTTTTAGAAAAAAGAAAGCATCATAACGTGATTGGTATCGTTGATTATGGTTTAGGTAACTTGGCTTCAGTTGCAGGTGCAATAGAGTATTTAGATTTTGAACCCGTTATTACGTCAGACCCTGAAACTCTTTGCCAATGTTCAAAGATAATCCTGCCAGGTGTTGGTGCATTTGGCGATGGAATGGAAAATTTGCGCGCAAGGGGGTTATTGCAGCCTTTAAATTACATTGCTCTTGAAAAAAAGAAGCCGATTCTGGGGATTTGCCTTGGTTTTCAATTGATTGCGCGAAATAGTCCTGAATTTGGAAGTCATGCGGGATTGGGGTGGTTTGATACTGATGTCGTGTCGCTTAATCCTCTCGTCGGAAATTTGAATGTACCACATGTTGGCTGGAATGAAGTGAAACAATGTGCTGATTGTATCTTGTTCAAGGGGATACCTGATAGTGCTTTGTTTTATTTCGTTCATTCCTTTGCCTTGGAACCATCTGATAAGGAAGGCATTATGGGAACATGTCATTATGGAATTGATTTTCCTGCTGTTATCCAAAAAAATAATATTTTTGCGACTCAGTTCCATCCAGAAAAGAGCCAACGCTATGGCTTGCTGTTGCTAAAAAATTTTCTGGAATTATCTGCATGTTGAGAAAACGACTAGTTACGGTTTTAACTTTTAATGAAGGGACGTTGTTTCGAACAAAGTTGTTTGAACCGGACTATATGTATACCCATGAATTTGTTGACTTGTGGTCAATAGATGAAATTATTTTGTTGGATGTTACAAGGAACAGAACGCAGCAAAGCCATGAGGATTTTCTTAAGATCGTTACTCATTTTGCCAAATACTGTTTTGTGCCGATGTCGGTTGGTGGCGGAATTCGGAATATAGGTGATGTTCAAACCTATATGAAGGCTGGTGCTGACAAGATTGTTGTAAATACAGGTGCTTTAATGCGCCCTGAACTGATTCAGGAAATATCACATCTTTATGGCGCGCAATGTGTCGTCTTGTCTATCGATGCGCGTAAGAAGGAGGGGGGGGGCTATGAAGTTTACGGTAGTTTTGCCTCTGAAGGGATGAATAAAACACCCGCTCAATGGGCTTCTTTTGCTGAAAGTCTTGGGGCTGGTGAGATATTGATTACTTCTGTAGAACGTGATGGATCGCTGAGTGGCTACGATCTTGATTTATGTAAAGAAGTTGTTCAAGCAGTACGAGCTCCTGTGTTGATTCTCGGTGGAGCAGGGGCTTGGCAGCATTTTGTAGATGCTATTCTTCAAGGAGGAGCATCGGCAGTTTGTACACAGAATATATATCATTTTACTGAGACCAGTATACAAAGTGCCAAGTCTTATATGGCGCGTGCTGGTATTGCTGTACGTCTTGATTAGAAGAATTGAAGAGAAATTTAAGAAATGGTTCATTTTTGTAAAACATGTCTGATGCCGGATACAAGGCCACGTATTGTCATGGATGAAAGTGGCATATGTAATGCTTGTCGGACCGCAGAAGCCAAGCAAATGATTGATTGGAATGCCAGACGAATTGAATTTCTTGAGTATATAGAAAAATATCGCGCCAAAACAGGCCCGTATGACTGTGTTATTCCATGGTCAGGAGGCAAAGATTCGTCGATGATCGCACACAGGATGAAATTTGAATTTGGTCTAAATCCTTTGCTGGTAACTTTTTCCCCCTTAATGCCAAATGACATTGCAGTTCATAACCGTGAAGAGATGTTAAAAACTGGATTTGATCATTTAATGATTCGGGCCAATCAAAAGGTTTCTCGGCATTTGAGCAGACGTTTTTTTGTGGAACGTGGAGACCCTAAGATTCATTGGAATGCAGGTGTTAATGCTGTGCCTGTTCAAGTTGCCGTTAAGTATAATATTCCATTGGTCATTTATGCCGAGCATGGCGAAAGTGAGTATGGTGGTCGTGTCCTTTCTGAAGAACATCTAAAAACTCGCGACTTCACAGAAGTTTTGGAGCATCAAATTGGAGACTTTCCTATGAATTGGATGGATGAGCATGTGGATGAGCAAGACCTTGCACCTTATCTCTATCCTGACCTGAATGCTGTTGAAGAAGTGGGTGTCAAGGCTATTTATTTCGGTTATTTTTTCCGTTGGTCAATGTTGGAGAATTGGCATTATATTCGTGATAAAATCAATTTTATGACTGCTGAAAATGGTCGGACAGATGGCACATTCACCAACTTTGATAGTTTAGATGATAAAATTGATAACCTTTATTATCATATGCAATTTGTAAAATTTGGCTTTGGGCGGGCTGTTCGCGATGCTTGTCGTATGATACAAAATGGGCAAATGAGCCGTGAGGAGGGGTTGGAACTCGCACAGAAATATGATGACGAATTCCCCAAGACATATCATGAAGAGCACTTAAAGTACCTGTCGATGACTGAAGAGGAATTTCAGCAGGCAATTGACAAGCATCGTGATCCCAGAATATGGGATGATTCAGGTAATAAGTGGAAATTGAAACATTCGCTTTCATAAGAACAGGAGAAAACTAATGGTTAATGATGAGTATGAAACGTTTTCCTGTGATTTATGCGGAACTGATGAAGCCCAAGAAATTCAAGTAGCCCGCAAATATACCAACGATCAACCGTTACATTGTTGTAGCAACTGTGGATTTGTTTATGTGAAACGGCGCCGCTCTGCTAATCGGATAGCAGAAGTCTGGTCTGATGATATTTACGAAAGTAATTACACTGCCCGTATTCCAGCAGTTAAAGCGCGTCAAACTTATGTAGCGGAATTCATAGATGTTGAATTAGGGCTAAAAGGGAAAACTCTATGTGATATCGGTGGGGGGGAAGGACTTTTTCTAAAGATGGTTATGGCTCCGGAATATGGTGCTGAGGTTTTCGCTATTGAACCTTCTCGTAAAAATTGCAATATGATGGCGAATGATAATATTGAAACATTTTGTGGAAGTATTGAGGATTATTGTGAGAGCGAGATGTTTGAGGGCCGCCGTTTTGATATGGCTACCATCATGTGGACGTTAGAGAATTGTCAATCTTGTCGCAGAATGCTGGATGCTGCTTATGATATTTTGAAACCCGGTGGACATGTTGTTGTCTCAACAGGAAGTCGCATTTTGGTCCCATTTAAAAAGCCGATGCATTATTATTTGGGAACGAACCCAGCAGATAGCCATTGTTTTCGTTTCAGTAAAAACACACTTCAGGGATTGTTAGCTGAAAGTGGGTTTGAAATGGTTGCTGTCAATCGAGCCATTGATACCGATTATCTTGTAATGGCGGGGAAGAAAACGGATAAGGTAAAAAAAATCGATTGGCAGGGAGATGATTGTATGGAGGTTATTGATTTCTTTGTCCGTTGGGATAAAGAAACGCAAGATCATTACATGTAAGGTTTATGTGGATGGAGCTCAAGAAAGATAAGTGGTTAAGTACTCTTCTGGGCAAGCCTTCCTACGGAATGCAGTTTAGCAGTCCTTTTGAAGCAGAATTTCCTAAGGTGTTACCAGAAGGGTTTCAATACGCTAAATTACCATATTCTTCCAAAGATAGCTTATCGGAATTTTTCTCAAACAGCTTTAACTTGGTCAGTGTAGATGTCGGTTTGGTTATGGAACCAGTGTCTTTTCTACAAGAATACAAGGGGAGGTATGTTCTTCGTGCTGCCCGGTTAGCAGATAAAACAGAAGTTGGAGAGATTGCAGCTTCTGTTTTTTCTTTTGATCGTTTTCATATGGATCCATTCATTGATAATAATATCGCCCATGAGGTAAAACGCAAGTGGGCCTGTAACTTCTTTGAAGGTAAACGAGGCACTCATATGTACGTGGCTGAAGTCAAAGGGAAAATCGTAGCATTTTTACTTGTCCTTATAGAAAAGAGGACATTTGTTATTGACCTGATAGGTGTTGCAAACTGCGCTCGGGGAAAGGGCATTGGAAGCGAATTGATTAAGTATGCATTGTCTCAGGCGCAGCCGAAGACAGTAAAAGTAGGAACGCAACTTAGTAATATAGCATCTTTGAAGACATACAACCGACTAGGGTTTAATGTTGATACCTCATTTTTTGTTTTGCATAGACATAGCAATCGGGGGGAGGCATGATCGTAGGAGTGGTTATACAGGCACGTTTGGATTCAAGTCGTTTACCTCAAAAATCTCTTAAATTACTAGGTTCAATGACTTTAATTGAATGGTGTAGGGCACGTTGCTTATGTGCTCGTAAGATAGATCGCGTAATTGTAGCAACAACAAACCGTGATATTGATACACCGCTAGCAGATAAAGTTGCACCGGATGTTTTTCGTGGAGATTTTAAGGATGTAATCGGCAGGATTGTGGCCTGTGCCGAAGAATATGGTTTTGATCATATTGTTCGTGTCTCAGGGGATAGTCCCTTTATTGATCCTTCTGTGATGGATGCAATGGTGTCCTTCCATTTGGAGAAAGGGTGTGATTTAACGACAAACGTGATGCCAAGAACCTTTCCGCCCGGCTGTAGTATAGAGATAGTTAAAAAGGACGTACTTAAGGACTTATCTCGACTTAATTTAAGTGATGAAGAACGCGAACATGTGACATTAGGCTTTTACCATCGGCCTCATGAATATGAAATATTGAATTATGTGAATCCAGAAGGTGATCAAAGCTCATATAATTATGCAATGGACACGCAAGAAGACTTTCAGCGGTTGGCGACTATTGCACAAACGATCTCTATAGAAACTTCAATCTCGACTATTATTAAAATGAGGTAAAGCATGTCTAAACTTGCATTACTAGGAGGAGAACCAACAATCAGCAGGCCAATGGTTCCCTATCCATCGTTAGGAGAAAAAGAAGAAAAGGCAGTTTTAGACGTTGTGCGTTCTGGGTGCTTGTCAGGATTTTATGGTAGTCCAGGACATGAGTTTTTGGGTGGGCCGAAAGTGAGGAGCTTTGAACGTGCGTGGGAACAAAAGTTTGATGTTGGGCGAGCTGTTTCAGTCAATTCTGCGACATCCGGTTTGCTAGCAGCTTTAGGGGCTATAGGCATTGGTCCTGGCGATGAAGTGATCGTGCCTCCATGGACAATGTCAGCGACAGTTGTAGCGCCTTTGGTGTACGGTGCTGTACCTGTTTTTGCAGATATTGAAGATGAGACGTTTGGGCTTGATCCAAAATGCGTTGCTGAAAAAATTACAAAAAAAACAAAGGCCATTCTTACGGTTAATTTGTTTGGACACCCGTCCCGTTTATATGAACTACGTAAGTTAGCAGATTCCTATGGCATAGCGCTTATAGAGGATAATGCGCAAGCTCCTCTTGGTATGGATCAAGGACGATATTGCGCGACTATCGGGGATATCGGTGTATACAGTTTGAATTTTCATAAACACATTCACACCGGAGAGGGGGGGATGTGCGTGACAGAAAATACAGACTATGCGAAACGAATGGAATTGATACGTAACCACGGAGAAAACGTGGTAGCGTCTTATAAACTTGAAGATATTTCCAATACTTGGGGGCTTAATCTTCGTATGTCTGAACTGAGTGCAGCTATAGGGCTTGTACAGTTAGATGATATTGAAACACACGTTTCTCGTCGTGAAAAAATTGGTTTACGGCTTAGTGAAGGGACAAAGCATTTAGAGGGATGGAATGTGCCCGTAGTAAGGGAAGGTTGTCGGCATAATTATTACGTGTGGATGGTACGTTATGATGTTAGCAAGATAAATGTTTCACGTGATTTATTTTCAAAGGCGCTGAAGGCTGAAGGGGTTGAAAATTTTACAGGATATTTGGCGCCGTTATACCGCCTACCATTGTTCAGAAAAAGAATAGCAACAGGAAAAACAGGTTATCCGTTTAATTTATCAAATCAGACTTATGAAGAAGGAAGTTGCCCTGTTTGTGAACGCCTACATGAAAATGAAGCTTTATTGTTTGAACCGTGTACTTATGATTTAGATGATGAGACAGTTGAACAGATGATAGAAGCAATTTGCAAAGTTTATGCCCATCGTCAGGAACTTGTTGCCCTTGAGAGGTGTTGAAATTGGTGCGTACAGTAGCTTCGATAGAAGCCCGTATGGGATCATCGCGTTTGCCGGGAAAGATGATGATGGATATTAACGGGTGGCCTGCGATCCGACATGTTGTTGAGAGGTTAAAAAGGTGCAAAAATTTAGATGGCATTGTACTTGCGACAACAAATAATATTCAGGATCATGTTCTTGTCGATTGGGCTAATACGAATCAAATTGACGTTTTTTGTGGTTCAGAAAAGGATGTTCTTGGCAGGGTTGTTAGTGCTCAAGAGTTTATGCAGTCAGATGTTGTGGTTGAAATCTGTGGCGATATGATTTTACTTGATCCTGCTGTCATTGATGAGGCGATTGAAATTTATCATAAAAGAAATTATGACATAGTTACGACTACAAGACAGCGCTCTTATGCTGATGGAATAGATGTACAGGTTTTTAGTCTGAGAAACCTCAAAAATATAGCGAAACAATGTAATGATGCTGAAGTGCGTGAGCATGTTTCTTTATATTTTTATCAGAATTACAGTCGCTATCATTTTTTCGATTTGATTGCTCCTGATGAAATTGCTGCGCCAGATATTCGTTTACTGTTAGATACGAAAAAAGATTTATTATTATTACGTGAAATTTGTATCAATTTGGGTAATGAAGCCAAAACAAAAGATATTATCTCATTGGTGAAACAAAATCCCAAATTGTTAGCTTTGGCTTTGGGGTAAAGAAAGTTAAGGCTATGTTTAGAACCGCACTAATTGGTTTTGGGAAAATTGCAGCAGGATATGATAATGATGAAAGGATGACCAAGTATTTTGATTATGTAACCCATGCCGCTATCTTATTTGATCATCCCGAGTTCTGTTTAACTTGTGTTGTTGACCCTGATGAAAGAGCGCAAAATGCAGCTCGAAATGATTGGGGAGTTGAATATGTTTATGCTGATGTCAATGAGATAAGTGAAGAGTTAGATATTGAAGTTGTAATTTTGGCCACTCCCCCAGCGCAACGTTTGTCTCAAGTAAGACAATTCAATGGACTTAAGGCTATTTTGACAGAAAAACCAATGGGGATAAGTTGTGATGATAGTCAATCCTTGGTTCAATGGTGTGAAGATCATGATGTTTTGTTGCAAGTTAACTTTTGGCGCAGAGCAGAAGAACGTCTCCAGAAGCTAGCAGCAGGTGAACTTAGAGAACGCATTGGTCATATACAATTTGCTCAAGGGATATATGGCAACGGGCTATTAAATAATGGTTGTCATTTGATTGATATGGCACGTTTTTTACTTGGAGAAATTGAATTTGTTCAGGCTCACATGGATTTTCGTTTAGATCCTTTATCTCCTATCAAAGGCGATGTTGCTCTTTCTTTTACTCTCTATGGTAAAAATGGATGTCGTATGACATTTCAGGCAATTGATTTTAGATATTATCGTGAGATTGGGCTGCAAATTTGGGGAACGTTGGGTAGGGTTGATCTGTTACAGGAAACACTTTCACTTAGCTATTTTGGAAAAAAAGATAATCGTGGCCTTCGTAATGCATATGAAATTGCTTCAGATTGTCCTGTGGATATAGGTCCATTAGGTAAATATGGATTCTACAACATGTATAGTAATCTGGCAGATGCATTGAAGGGGAGGGCTGTTTTGTGCAGTTCTGGGAATTCGGCTTTGAAAAACGAACAGATTATTGAAGCTATCTTTACATCTCACAAGAATACTGGTTTGCCTGTTCAATTGGATTATACATGATGAGTAAGCTATGCTGTTGTCTTCTTGAAGACCCCGGCGCGGCTAGTTATTTGATGCCTGTATGTCGTGAAATGCGGGCGTTATCTATGCCATTGGTAGTTTGGGCACATGAACGCCTTATGCCATACCTTGATGCAGAAAACATAGTGGATTATTGGATTAGGGACGGAGAACCAGTCGACATTGAGAATGATGTTGCTCTTTTTTTCTGTGGAACTTCTGAAGACCCTAATGCTGCGAGTTTACATGCTATAAAACAGTGTCAGTTTAAGGGGATTACAAGCCTTGTTGCGATTGATGGGCCTGCCAATGTCGAATATAGGCTAAGAGGAACAACTGATGATCCTCTGGCTTTTAAGCCTGATTACGTGTTAGTGGAAAATATGGCTGTCGCTACGAAGTATCAGCATTTGGGAATGGATGCAAAACACATTTATATAGTAGGGCATCCTCAGTTTGATCAATTATTTGGAATAGGCAGGAAATTAGAGACAATCGGAAAATTAGTTTTACGTAAACGTCTCTTTCCAAATTTGAATGAGCAAAAAAAATTAATTGTTTTTTGTACAGAATTATCTACAGGCTTAAATTCGCAGCAGTTTAAGAAATCTAAAGATTACACTTTTGTTGGTTTAAGTGAGGCTGAAGGGCGCACTGAGATTGTTTTAGAAGAAGTTCTGAATGCGTTAGACCTTACAGTCGGTAGTTATAATTTGATCATGCGTTTGCACCCTAAAAATACCCAAGATGATTTTGCTGAGTATTATAACCAGATTGATGGGTTTAGTCAGAAGGAGAAACCTTATGAGTTATTATATGCAAGTGATCTTGTGATTGGATTAAGCAGTGTCATTTTGTATGAGGCAGCGATATTGGGATGTCGGACGTTGTCTGTTTTGCCAAGGCAAAGTGAAAGAGAATGGCTAGGTTCTATTGCTACTGGGTTGACCGAATGTGTGCATGATAGAGAGAGTTTGTTTGAGTATCTTAGGGGATGGAAAGAAGAGGCGGTGGAGAGAAGGCCAAGAAAAAAAGAAAATTTCCAGAAGGCAACAGAAAAGATAATCGAAATTGTGCAAAAATTAATTGGATAGACTGAGGCAATAATGCAAGAAACATTAGAAACAAGACGTTTAGTTTTAAGCCCTTTTAATCAGAGTTTTCTATCCCAATCATATGTCTCATGGTTAAATGATCCCGAGGTTGTTAAATATAGTGAACAACGTCATGTGAAGCATAATCTTCAAAGTTGCGCGGAATTTGTGGCGAGTTGTGACGGTCAACATAAAATGCTGTGGGCAATAGAAGAAACGGAACATAAGTTGGGACATGTAGGGAATATTGATGCGACAATTGATCGCATAAACAAAGTAGCAGATATAAGTATTCTATTAGGCCAAAAAGATATATGGGGAAAAGGAATTGGGCTTGAAGCTTTTACTGCGGTAATAGAATTCTTATTACACAAGCAAATGGTTAGGAAAGTAACTGCGGGGACAATGGCTTGTAACGTGGGAATGAGAGCTATTATGAAAAAGGCTCTTATGAAGGAAGAAGCTATTAAATTTTCTCATTATTTGTTAGATGGGAAACCTGTTGACTTGGTATATGGCGCCCGTTTTAGAGAAGGCGAGTAGTAAAGGATATGTCACAGGAAGAAATAAAACGAGCTCTTGAAGCATATAAAGTCGGAAATTTTCGTTTGGCAGAACGTTTGTTTGAACAGCTAGAGAATAATGGAAATTTGGATTCACAGTTACGTGTTTTCCTTGGGATTTCTAAAATACAGCAAGGTAAAGTTCAACAAGCTATTTTAGTTTTGAGAGAAGCTTTACAAGATAGGCCGAAAGATATTGCTCTTTTATCATTGTTAGGGAAATTGTTGACTAAGTTTAACAATGAAGAGGCCGTGGAAATATGGGATAGGTTATATCAATTAGACCCGCAAAATATAGATGCTGCTTATGAGTTAGCTAATTCTTATTACAGGCAGTATAAACTGGAAAAAGCCTCGATTCTATATGAACAGACTTTAGAGAAAGAGCCAAGTCTTACAGTTGCACGAAATAACCTGGGAAATATTTATGTAACTCAGGGGCGTTTTGAAGAAGGATGTATTGAATTCAAAAAAATTCTGGAGGAAAATCCTGAAAATACAGCTGTGATGCTGAATTTATCAAAAAGTTTGTGTTATGCTCATCGTTTCAAGGAGGCGCAACAACTTTTACAGACCCTTTTAGATATACAGCCTCAGTCAGCTTATGCACATGTTCAATATGCTTTTTCATTATTATGGGATGGGCAATATAAGCTGGGTTGGGAAGAGTATGAGTGGCGATGGCGCGTACCGGAATTTACAGAACAGAATAGAAAGTTTAATGCTCCGAATTGGGGGGGAGAAAGTTTGATAGGGAAGACGATTCTGCTTTATGGGGAACAAGGGTATGGAGATATGTTCCAGTTCGTGCGTTTCGTCACCAAGGTCTCTGAAAAAGCAGAACACGTTTTCCTTGAATGTAAAAGTGAGTTATATGATTTATTTAAGACTATTAAGGGGGTAGGAACTTGTATAAAGGCTGGTGAGGTGATCCCTCGAACGGACTATGTTGCACCTTTGATGAGTTTATCACATTTATGTAAGATTGAATTGGAGGACTTGCCTGGGGCAATTCCTTACTTAGGGGAAGGGTTGTGCGAACGTGTGTATAACGAAGGTAATGAAGAGGATATCCGTGTTGGGATTGTCTTCGCTAGCAAGTCAGGGCACCTTGGTAATCCATCACGTATGTTTAATGTAAAAAATTATCATAATCTACTACAGGTTCATGGAGTTTCTTATTATCGTTTGAATGTGGACGAGATGAATATTGAAGAGAAAGCAGTTCTGAAAGAAGATATTTATGACATTGGTCCATCATTTGATACTTTTAAGGATACAGCCGAAGCAATCTTGGGTTTAGATTTGGTGATCAGTGTGGATACTGGTGTAGCGCACTTGGCTGGGGCACTTGGTAAACCAGTTTGGTTACTTCTAAATAAGGGAGGAGATTGGCGTTGGTTAAGTGAACGCACTGACTCTCCTTGGTATCCTACTATGAAAATATTTTCTATTGAGGGTATGGAAGAAAATGCAATGTTTTGTGATCTTAAGACAGAACTTGAGACATATGTTAGGATGAAAGTGTAATTCGAGTTTCATCTCGCTGACCTTGCTCATTCTCGAGAAGCAAATCAATGATATGGGGATGTTTTTCGGAAGAGTAAAAGGTGTCACGTGGGGCATCCCAAATACCTACATTTATCTTTTTTATATCAAGTGTTTGGTGCTCTTTATTTTTACATGTAATGGTAAGCGTTGTTTTTGACCCTGCACTAGTAGTTCTAGCCTTCAGAACAATAGCTGTTGATGTCTGCTCAACTATTTGGGTTGAGATGATTTTTGGTTTATTGGGGATAGAAGAGTGATATTCGACAATATCACTTTCATAAGTTTTGTTTTCAGTTTTACAAATGCATTGGATATATAGTGGCTGGTTTATTGTAAAGTCATCAATAGTTTCGGAACATGTAAAAGGGGTGCCGTCTGGAATAGGGGGGAGGTTTTCGGTGAATACTTCAAAGGCATCAAGCCCAATTTTTGCATCTCTTTGACTGGTGATCAGTTTTAATTTAATGTATTGTGCATTACTTTTAGTTGTAAGGTTTATACTGTGAGAAAGTCGGTGAGGGGTATCCCGCGAAAGTATCTTTCCCCATTCACTGAATTCTATAGGGGAGTCAGCGAGTTTTTCAGACCAAACAGTTTCAAAGTATTTATTATCTAATGAAATTTGGATTTCAGCTTTGGCAATGGGAGCTGGAGCGAACTGGTGAATTTTGAAGCCTGTGATGTTGGCTGCATCTCTCAATTCCCATATGAATTCTGTCGGTGCTTGTCCTACCCAGGATGAAGCCAATAGACCAACGCTGCCATCAGTAATAACTTCTACATTACTATTTTCTGGAGCTGTGTGTGAAATTAATTTAGCCTTTTGCCCCGGTGCTAGTGCAGAGCGTGAGCGATAGTATAATGTGGTTTTGGCAATCTCGATATCGCCTATAGGTGTATCTAATTCATCACCTCCTATAAAGGCAATGACTATATTACCTCCGGTGTTTTCACGCAGAATATTTTGGATAGGAGCATAAGCATACCGGCGCATCCCGTTTCCCATTTCTTCTACATTACTACCACAAAATGACCAGGAAGACGAATGGGCAGATAGATCAAAAGTTATATTGTGCCATTCATCATCAGCAAGAATATGTTTATTGTAGCCGTGGTCTGTTAGTGCCCAAGCTGCTAAATCGTCTGCAATGTGTGGAAGAGTAGCTTCGCCGGTTCGGCCATGTATCCATAGAACAGGAAAAAACTTTTTGGCATCAAAGTCAGCGCTTTTGTAGGTGAGTTCAAAACGTGCATCGCGCAAATCCAGAATTTCACTGGTTTGATTGTCTGTTGGAAAGATTGGAGTGACATCAACAGGGATAACAGGTGCTTGTTCGTGAGCTGCACTTGTCCATGACATGAAAAGATCTACAATGCCAATTCCGTCCATATGGTTCCGGTCCTTGCCAAAAGGATGGGCAATAAGCATGGATATTTGAGTTGGGAGCTGTTTATCTTCATGAAAAATACATCTAGAACCGAAACATAGAAGCCTGTGGAATAGATTGTCAGCATAATCTGAAGTTACCGCGTTGAGCGGTTGAGGGATATATTGTTTTTTTGTTTGTTTTTCCAAGCACTCTTTTGAGTTTCCATATCGGAAGTAATATTCAGTCGGTTCGGTGAAGCCATTTAATGTGGCATTAAGGGAAAGTTTGTTTTTGTGATTAAGTTCTATTTTCCCTAAAGCTATTTGGGGCGTTCCTAATTTTTTCTCAGAAGATTGTGTATTTAATGGTAAAGGGATGTCATTTACCAGAGACAGGTGTATGCTTTCATCCTTTGGAAATGTCCCTTTCTTTTTTACCAAGTGGTCATTTATTTTACATTCATAGCTAGAGGCATTAATGGAAGGTTGAAAATGGAAACTGCGCGATGCCTTCTGACAAAACGTACTCCAATAATTGCGTAATTCTTCCAAGGTATGAAGGTTGTAGATGAGGGAATATTCGTAAAGATATCCCGCAGGGTCTTCAGGAAATTCTTCTTGATAATCGGATAGCAGTTTTTTTAACAATTCCATATCTTGATTAATATGATTGTAAATTCTTCCTATGATCTGATAATAAATTTCAGGATGAAAAGGAATGCGAGCAAAAATTTCATGCAGAGCATATTTTGCGCGTTTGAAATTTCTGGAATTTAAGTAAAAAACCAGCCTTTCATTTAGTTCATTGAAAGAGAATGTGGTAAAATCCATGTTTCAAATTATCTTAGATGCTGCACTATACGGAGTTGTTCAAAAGATTAAGGTATAATTCTTCTACTACAGTTGTGTACAAGTGTGGGTGCATCATGATTTGGTCAGTGACATCTTGAGCAAAAGAAGTCCGTACGTCTTCAAATACAGTTATATCTTTTGCAATTTCATTTAGAATGTCGGCTATGTCTTGTGTTTCTTTTGCAATCCATTCTTTTCGTGCGAAGGAGTGATTTAGACCCGCAGCTATCTTTTCATGACGCTTTACTCCCCTATAGGATACTAGGGGAATGGCACAGGCAGCACCGTAAACAACAGTTAAAGGTCTTTCTAGGTCATAAATACCTAAATTGATATCAATGGTCCCCAGAAAATCGTGCAGTTCCATTTGATCAGTGCTTAGATACTGAAGAGTTGTACGTTCACGCAAACCTGTCATTTCTAGGAAAGAGTTTATACGAGAACTGAATTGTTCAGAAATATTTTTTGAGGTTGTCAATACTAAGCGACTGTCTGGTAATGTGTTTAAAGCAGTTTTCCATACTTGAATATGGTTGTTGGTTAGTTTTGATGGAGAAATTTCGCTGGCAAAAGTAACATAACCATTGCGCTGATAGGCACTCTGAGTGTGAGGCTTCATAAAAGGCGGTATGTTGGCTGGGAAGGGCCCAGGAGGGAAATTAATTGTAGTACCCGGTATTTGATGGTCATCAATTGTCGCTGTGCCTTCTGCCCCTATGTAGTAATCTAGATCGCTCATGTTGGTTTTGTGATTGTATTTATACCAACCGATTTGCAATGTTGCAGGGTGTCGGGCGAGATTAATACTGCGTCTGCTAGGAGAGAAGCCTGTTAGGTCAATCAAGATGTCTAATTCATCATTTTTTAGGATTAAATCCAGTACATCATTATCAATATCGTGTATACGTACCCAACTATCAGCATGAGACTGCAATTGTTGCGTCAAATAATCTTCCCGTATATTGCTTTGATAAACGCAAATTCTGAATTTTTCACGATTGTGAGAAGAAATCATATCTAATGCAATGAAGCCATCATCGCAGGAATATAATTGATCACTAATAAAACCAATTGAAATGCGTCGGTCTTCAATGGAGCGTTCAGGTGGTCGTGAAAGATTAAATTGGTCTTTTAAAGCTTGCTTCAGAAGTTCGAAAAAACTTGTACGTATAGCTGCATACTTAGCTGGTAAATGCTGAACATATTTTAGAATTCCGTTCAGAAGTTCAATTAGTTTTTCTTGGTTAAGCTCGGATTCTTCTACAACTTGTTGGTAATTCTTAATGCCGTCCTCAATTGCTCCTATTTCAAAATCAGCAGTACCTTTGAGGAGACGAAATTTTGAGAGGGATTGTTTGGTTAAGAAATTTTTAGCTGATTTAAAAGTACCCTCCAGTGCGGTGTATTGACCCAGTTTCAGCTCGTTTTCCATTTTGAGGTACAGACATGCGTCATTATGTGGATTAATGATTAGTTCTTTTTGACATTCATCCAAGCTATTTTCAAAGTTCAGGAGATTATATTCACGCAAGGCCAGCATGTAATGCTGTGAGGGGCTTGCAATCAGTAATGCTTTTAAATAGTTTTTAAATTCATTTGGCAACATACCAAAAACGTGTTGGTGATGCTCACAGGTTGTGGCAAGCTTTGCGTAATATAAACCATCTTGCAATTGACCTATGAATGTTTTCAAGCAAGCAAGCGCATCGCAATATTCGCGTGTTTCTGGGTCAATTTCATGGGCTTTTTCGGCGAGCACTATTGCCCTAGGAATGTCGGCAAGACGGTAGGCTGCTAACGCAAGTAGATAATAGGGTTCAGCTTGCCTAGGATACTTTATGAAGAAAGCTTCTAGGGAAGAGATATCAGTTTTTTCATCAACAAAAAAGGCAAATTCAAGTAAGTCCGTTACTTCATCGAAGTATTCAGAGTCCATAGTGTTTTTGTCATTCATAAATTCGTACTTTTAAATGTGCTTATGCCTCGGTATCAAAACCCGAAAAATTTTGAGCAACAGATTGAGAGGGCTCATTAGGCATAATTGCTTCTGATGTTGGCACTTTAGGCGATTGCTCATGCTTTTCGTCAAGTGCTTCAGTAACATTTGGATTGTCTTCATCCAAGGGCATAGAAGCAAGGCCAGCTGCGATGTTTCTGTTGATATCAATTAAAACACTCATCTTATCCGCAAGGGGCTCGGCTAAGCAGGTAACTGTATGTTTATCAATGAACTGGCATAGTGTTAACACGTTAATGCGAATATCATCGGGGAAATTTTCATCGGCAGTCGTTAATTCGGCTTGGAAAATAGTCCAAAGATGCCAGTTTAAGCGCAAAGCTTCGCGTCTTTTTTTGCGAACTTCCCGGTCATTGTCTGCCCCTGCTTCGATTGAGAGAGCAATTTTTCTGGCAGCCTCAATCAATGCCCAGCTTTGGATTCTTTGTGAACTCTCGCCTTCCGGTAGGCGATTATAGGTTCCTTGTGTATTGGTATAGGTTGTCAATGTTGCCTCCCGTCTGTCATTCTCAATTGACTTGACACTTCCTTTTTAAGGATACGCCTTTTTTAGGCAAATCGCTATCTTTTCAGTTCTTAACTCAGATAATTTGACAAACTGAGTTGGTTGACCCTTGCTATGGCTTGATAAGATGCTTCAAGTGCTCTTGATTCATCAAGAAGTTTGGTGACACTTTCTAAAGGGTCTGCATTTTCAATTTTGGCAGTTTGTGTTTCTAGAAAGCCAAGAAAAGTTTCATGGCTTTCGTTGGCTTCCAGCAATCTGACATGTTTAAAGCTAAAATCATATTGCAAGACTTCAATACTGTCATCCAGTTCTGTTTGCCCGTTGGGGGCTGTACCTTGTGTGGGAAAGTCCATGGCTGAATCCATTAACCAAAGTGCATCATCCACGCGTCCTGTATTTTGGTCCAAGCCTCCAGAGGTTCCATATACACCTTGTGCGATCATTCCCATTGCTCGAAAAGCTTTTTCAAAAGCAGGATTGTCAGCTTGAATGTTTAGCTCAATCGTCCGGGTTTCATCTATGCGGAAGACGTTGGAGGTATGGTCTCCTTCATAGTAAGTGGTGTTGGAGGTCATGGAAAGTGCTGTATAACCGACCATGCCGCCACTTGATGTGAGTTCGGCATTACTATCCAGTGTGATTGTATTTTGGGTTTCTCCGCCCCCTAAATCAGTGTTGTCAATGCTTGCAATTGTATAATATCCATTATAACCAGCAGGTGTTCCGTTTAGATAGATTGTGTCGCCTGCATCTAGATTAGCAAAAGCTTGGTCTGTTTGTGCAATAATTGTATCTGCACTAGGGTCGTTGTCACGGAATTCAAGGTCTCCAACATCAGCAAGTGCCAAAGTTTCTGTGGAATTCAAATGGGATGTTTTGGAAATGGGATAACTGGATTGGGCTCCGTCCCAGCGTTGTTGAAAAGCGGCGAGATTACTAGCAGCACCAATATTTGTAAGATCAACGGGTTGGCTATTAGTTTTGGATCCTGAAAAGACGTATTGGGCATCAATGTCAACGTTGAGATATGCAGCAACATCTTTCATGGATTGAAGCGCCATTTTTTGTATCTCTGCAACTTGTTGTTCATTCGTCGGGTCATTTTGTTTGAGATCAGAAAGTGCTTTTCTGAATTCAGTGAAGACACTGTCAATGGATTCTAGTGACTGGCCCATCGTTGTCATTTTAAGATTAGTCGTATTGTTGTTCTCAACAAAATTACTAATTTCAATTGAACGTTGTTCCAAATGGACTAAACGTTCCGCATTGGGAACTATGCCGGAGTATTTATCTGAAACTTTTTCAGTCGAAACCTGAGTTTCTGCGGCTCGCATACGTGTTTGAGTTTTCAGCATTGTGCTGATCATGAGCTGCTGATGAGCGTAATCTGATACCCTAGTCATAATTAGCTCCTTATCTTATGGCATTTTCTAAGGTGTCAAACATATCTTGAATGACAGTGATAACTCGTGCCGATGCCCCGTATGCCTGTTCGTATAATATGAGAGATGCCATCTCTTCGTCAAGGTTTACACCTTTTATTGAATCAAGCTTGAAGTTGAGACTATCAACAGTAGCGAATTGAAGATCTTGGTCCGATTCATTATTGGCAACAGTTGAGGCGGTTCGAGATAAAATTTGTGTGGCAAAATTTTCAAGTGAAGAACTAGTGACAACACTAGCCCCTGCTTTTTCAAAAGCGATGGGATCGTTAAATGCAGAAGCTATTGCTGTAATATTGGCATTATCACCTGTACTAACATAATATTCCCCAGAGGCACCAAGGGTAGAGTCGTATTGTACCTGTGCGGACGCAAATTTTCCGGGAGTGGAGAGCAAATCGGGACGAATTTTCAGCACGGTTGAGAGACCAATATTGGATTCTTGCAAACCAATATCACTAAGGAGACTTTGACCTGATGCTGTTGCAATGTATGATTCATTACCATTACTGTTTGTGATACGCAGACGTTGCCCTGCGCCTTCGTTTACAACAGTTGCCTGAAAAGACTTGTTTAATCCTGTACTTGCATTGATTGCATCGGCAATTTCTTGCAGGGTTGAACCGGCAAAAATGGTGAGCCCGCCGGTAGGGATTTCATTCCCTGCTCCGATCCCTGTATCAGAATCGTAAAACATAAGGGTGGCCCCGCTGGAACGGAAACTGGAGTCCATAATTTTAGATTCCCAGGTTGTGCGTACCGCGTTATCGACGTAGACATCGTTAAGTCCTAAAAAGCTTGAAAAGCCATTAACGGTTTCAGTGACCTGGCCTGCTACTCCCGTCGGGTTAAAAGTAATGGATGCATCTTCATGTGCAGCTCCAGCAGTGTTGCGAGTGCCTTCATCGCGAATGGCAAAATTGAAGTTGGCTGTCCCAAGGTCAATTTGCATTTTCCCTGATGTACCACCTTCGCTGAAAGTAATACTGGCTTGTGCTCCCGCATTGGCTTGCAGCCAATCTTCCATGGAAGAACGGACTTCTTCAATCGTCCATGGGCCTCCTGTTGGCTGAGCTCCTGTACCATAAGCTGCATCTTGCATAATGGTATCCAATGTCACTGTCGCACTTTGAGAACCTGAAGAATCAAAAAGGATGAAACGTACATCATCATTAGTCCCCAAGGTCATCGTTTGTTGACTGGCATCAATAAAATAGCGGGTTCCGTTCATGGACTGTGCGCCTGGGTAAGCAACACCCCTGTTATGTATCTGATTTATGGTTGTGCTGAGTTTGTCCGCGAGTTCATCCAGTTCGCGTTGCATGTTGTAAAGTGTTTCGTCCCGGAGTTCGACAAGACCTTTTATATCCCCTGATATGAGATCATTAGTGATATCGTTGTTCGTAACTTCAAGACCAACATAAATACCTGTAAAATCACCCTCGGAATGAGTTGTTGTGGCTGAAACGGCAGAAGCTGCTCTATGAGAGATTGGTTGGGCATCATTATCAACCAGAACTGTGCCGGATTTTGTGAAAACGGCCACTTCTCCAGAAGAGCGTTCAAAATATTGAATGTCAATTATACTGGAAAGTTCAATTAGGTTCTGGTCACGCCTGTCCAACAAATCACTTACATCGTTTCCTACGGCATCGTTGCGAATAATTTTATCATTCATGTCAGCGATGTCGATGATCAATTCGTTAGCTCGGTCAGTTTGGCTGGCCAATTCTGTATCGGCTTGAAGACGTAATTCCTGAATGGTAGCGCTCATTTCAGCGAGCTGATTGGCTACGTTTTCTGCCCAGCGTAATGCCTCACTTTGTGCTAATGAGCTTTGTGGTGAAGCTGCCAATGAATCAAAAGCAGATTTGAGTGAAGAAATCGTATGAGCTATGGAACTGTTTGCTGCGGGCTGTCCAAATGCTGTTTCAAGTCGTTGAAAGTAATCAGTCTTGATGGCTAACGTGTGGAGGTCTGATGTCTCTCTAACAATATCTTTTAGGAGCCCTGCATCGACAGCACGTTCTACACCGGCAACCTGCACACCAGCACCAACGCCAGCTAAAACTCTTTCTTCAAGATGCAACGTTTTACGTGAATACCCTGGAGTGTTCACATTAGTGATGTTTTGGGAGACTGTACTCAAAGCCGTTTGAGTAGCCATCAAACCTGATTGAGCTGTCTTAAGCGCTAGTGATATTGTTCCTGCAGTCATCGGATTATCTCCGCTTTTCAATAAGGTTTAAATGGTATTGTTCATGGCAAAGGGTTTGATCGGTTCAGATGATGAGCTACCCATAGTGCCAGATTTGGAGTACATGTTTTGTGATTTGGACATGTCCACAGCCGCACTTGAGACGTAGGAAAAAATACGTCGTGTTGTGTCAATCGCTGTGCTTAAGCGTTTTGCGTTGTCCTCGATTAATTCTTCAAGCTGTTTAGACAGTTTGCGCATTTCATCTAATTCCTCCTTGTCCATACTTTTTAGGATGTCGGGTTTCATTTTGATGATTTTTGTTTGACGCTCGTAGAGATGACAAAGTTTTGTTTTCTCTTCCAAATTCTTTTGGATTTGGCTCGTGGAATGATTTTTTAGGTCTTCATTTTCTTCTTCCAAAATCTCAATTAAGCGAATTTGTAGATGATGAAAGGTATAGGCTTTATCAAGTTCTGACATTTTTATAATCCTTCCTGTGCGCGCAACAGTTGACGTTCGATATTTTCAGCAAGACCGATCCCGCCGGACTTGGCAATAGATTTGCCATATTGTTCGACCAGCATGCTCTGCCACATCTTTTCGGCATGCCCGCCGCCGAAGGGTTCTTCAGCGTTGAGGCCTTCAAACATAGGCGAAAGCATCTGGCTTAGAAACTGGGCTTCGAATTCAAC
The DNA here is from genome assembly GCA_050297075.1 of Terasakiella sp. Lineage (GTDB taxonomy): Bacteria > Pseudomonadota > Alphaproteobacteria > Rhodospirillales > Terasakiellaceae > Terasakiella. The sequence continues at coordinate 75,621 of JBNKSC010000006.1, read as the reverse complement.
AGCGGTTTCCTTGATTTTACGACGTTGCATGGCATCCATGAAAGAGGGATCTTTCATCTGCTTGGCTGAAAGTTGATCGGCAAAACTTTTGCCTTCAGCCTTTTGTGCCTGTGAAGCCATGTTGGTCATTTTCTGTGTTTGGGCCCGCTGATAGGCATTCTGTGCGCTGTTCAGCAAAGTGAGATCGCTCATCACATCACCTCGATCTTTGCTTGCAGGGCACCGGCAGCTTTGACCGCCTGCAAAATGGTAATCATATCACGTGGGCCGATCCCCAGTGCGTTCAGGCCGTTCACCAGTTCCTGAAGAGAAACGCCATCATCCAGAACAGTCATTTTCTTGTCGGCATCGTCTTGCACATCAATATTGGTGCGGTTGACGGTTGTGGTTGTGCCTGTTTCAGCAAAGGGGCCGGGTTGGGAAACCTGAGGTGTTTCCGTGATACGGATGGTCAGGCTACCCTGTGCAATGGCAACGGTGCTGATGCGCACATCCTTGCCCATGACAATTGTTCCTGTGGTTTCATCAATCACGACACGTGCCATTTGGTCCGGTTCGACGCGCAATTGTTCCACATCTGTCAGCAGGTTAACGACATTGCCTTGATATGAGTCCGGAATGTTCAGTTGTACTGTGCCTGGGTCAGTGGGGTAAGAGGCATTGGTCCCCAAAAATGCATTGATTGCCTGAGAAACACGCCGTGCGGTTGTGAAGTCCGGGTTACGCAGGGAGATTTTAACATCATCCATTTCTGCCATTTCGAAGTTCAGTTCGCGTTCGATAATGGCACCACTGGCAATGCGCCCGGAAGTCGGCACCCCTTTGGTTACGGTTTGCGCTGCACCGGCGGCAGAAAATCCGCCAACTGCCAACTGTCCTTGTGCAACGGCATAAACTTCACCATCTGCACCGATCAGGGGCGTTACCAGCAGGGTACCACCAAGCAAACTGTCGGAATCGCCAAGTGCACTGACTGTCACATCAACGCGTGACCCTTGGCGGGCAAAAGGTTTAAGAGAGGCTGTGACCATGACAGCGGCAACGTTTTTACTGTCCAGACCGTCCTGGGTTGATTTCACGCCAAGGCGTTCCAGCATGGACAACAGGCTTTGTTTGGTGAAATGCCCATCGGAAAGACTGTCACCGGTTCCGTTCAGGCCGACAACCAGGCCGTATCCGACCAGCATGTTGTCACGTACTCCTTCGAAGGTGACGATATCTTTAAGACGGGAAGATGCCTGAGCATCGCGGGCGTTTAACAAAAGACCGATGGCCATGAGAAAGGCGAGACCAACCAAAAGGGTCAGGCCTAACTTGCAGGCTGTATCTTTCGCGCTCCTAAACGCCGGTGTGGTTCTCTTGATGACGGCAGTCATGATTTTCTCTTCTGTTAGCCGTTTCTTGTCTGGCTTTCGTTTAAAGCCGGTTTCTTTCTATTTTAAAAGCAAGGATAGTGCCAGTTTTGTTGTTTTTTAAAAGTCATATAAAACAATGGTTTATAGTTATTTCTTGAGGGAGGGGGCTATTCCCTTTTTATCCAATCTTTCCCAGCGGGCAAAAAATGCCGGGTAAAACAGAACGAAGGCAGTGGTTGATGTTTTTGCTTGTTAATGGTCGTATGTAAGTTTGATCTGATCGATTTTATGAACGTGAAGTTTGAATTCGGTGGAAAATGGTTCGTTCAAAGCAAAATTCCCTACAGGCATATGCCCGTAAGGAATTTAAAAAATCAATTTTTCGAGAAACACAAAGGACTGCCGTTGATCTTTAGGCTTTTGTGTCAATGATCGTGGTTTCGCCTTGGCTGTCAGGACGATTTGCAGGATTATTTTCTTTTTCTCTAATTTTTTGAGCAAAAAGACTGGAAAAAGTTATTAATGCTTTTTCGTGATCGTTTAAATCACCTTTGGTATCAACAACTAACTCAAACATGGCTTCTCGAGCTGCCGCAAAAACATAAGGTTCATCAATTCTTTCACCCGGGAGCTTCATATATTCGAGAATTTTTTCTTTTTGAGTTTGGCTCTGCTCTTCTTCCATTTGTTTCTTTTCGAAAGGCAGCAACGCAATCACTTCGTCTGTGTTTTTTGATTGCTTCAGGCGTTCGAGTATTTCAATGTTTGCTTCGATTGTAACAACATCCTCAATCTCGTCAGGGTGTCCATTCTGAGACCCAAAAAAACCGTCACTTGAAGAGTTATCACTTTGAGAAATGGCCCGCCACACATCGCGAGCTGTAACTTCACGAATTGGATCGTTGCTCATTCTTACGCTCCTTTCTTGGAGTAATTAATGTATTTTCTATACAAAAAATCTCCTGAAATTATAGCGGAGTTTAATTTTTTTTCAAGATTTTTCTCTATGTTTTGAGTGTTGACAGTGTAGATGTGTGGCGGGCTCTTCAATTTTTGCGTTTGGTCGGAGAGGGTTAGGCTTTAAGATCCCTTGCTACCTGTGTCATTTCATCAACGGTTTTTACAACCGTTGATGCCGTGTTATAGGCATTTTGTGTAATGATCATTTTAGAAAATTCATCCGCCAGTTCGACGTTTGAAATTTCACGGGCATTGGGAACAAAGACGCCTGCACCTTGCCCGTTTGCCGTTCGCACCACCATTTCACCGGCATTTGGGTCATAGCGATAGACGTTGCCGTTGATGGGGTCCAGTGCGTCCGGATTGGTGAATGTTGCCAGCGGCAATTTGTAGATCGGGCGTGAGGTGGCATCGGAGAAACGCCCGAGAATTTCGCCGGAAGCATTAAATTCAAACCCTGTCAATCTGGCATCGGAACGACCGTTGAAATCATAGGATACTTCAGCGATTTGACCGGAGGCATAATTGGTCAGGTTGGCGATATCCAACGTCATGGTCCCTGCTGTACCGGCGATGGTCACAGAGGTGGGCGTTTGAATGCTTGCATCTCCGTTAAAGATCAGTTGCAGTCGGTTGGGTGTCGTGTCTCCGCTGGTATCAATGGCGATCGGCGTGCCATCACTTTCAAAGATTTCCAAAGTCCAGTTATTGTCAATGGCTTGCGCAGCCGTTCCGTCAATTGTGGTTGTACTGGTTGATGTTGCTGCCGTTGTTTGCGTCATGCCGGAAAGGTCCAGCGAGAAAGTCGCCCCATTGGTGCGCAGGGTATCAACGGTGATGGTCGGTGGGCTGACGATGGGGGCTGCCGGTGGCGCCGAGCTATCAAAGGTAATGGGAATGGCATTGGGGGTACCGTCGGAGGTGCCATCCACATCCAGTTCTGTGGTGCCTTCAAATACACGTAGGTCCCAAGTATCACCCGCGGTACGGGTCCATTGCAACGTGACGTCTTGTGTGTAGCCTTGATCATCATATAGAGTCACATCTTGTCTGATCGGAGTGGCAAGTGCGGTCAAGTCATTCAGGTTCCATGTCGGGGTAACCGTTGTTGTCGGACCACCTAGGACAAGGTTGGTAAACTTCAATTGATAGGATTGCAGGTCGCCATTTGCATCGTAGGCCTTAATGAAAGTCGATTCATCATAATTGGCAGCTGCGTCAGACGGTAGGTTCAACCCGATAGAGGCAGTTGTGGTTGCTTCTCCCTCAATGGTGAATGCTTCCGGGTCAATTCTGAGGGATTGCAAGGAACTTTCATCCGTTGGGAAGGTTTCCAGATCGCTGTTTACCGGCCAGCCCTGAACGTAATAGCCGTTTTTATCGACAAGATAGCCTTCACGCGTTGTAACTGTATTGCCACCAATGACAGTCGTAATTTCATCGCCTAGGGCCTGCTGAAACATCCCGTCACGACCATAATAGGTACTGCCACTGCCGTCGATTTCGCTGTTCAACATAAAAAAGCCGGACCCGTTAATGGCGACATCATAATTGCTGTCACTGGACAGAATGCCCCCTTGCTGACTGATCATGGACCTTGTAATGGCACGTACACCGCCAATGTCGCGGTTATTGTCATAGGTCTGCGCAAGGAGTGTCGAGAAATTGGTTTCACTGCGCTTGTAGCCCCCCGTATTGAGGTTCGCAATATTCAAGCCGATGACTTCCATCTTCTTGCTTTGCGCCATCATGGAGGCAACGGGAGCAGCGAATTGTCCTAAGATACTCATCGCAATTCTCTTTGTTTAAGGTTCCTGTTAACACTGTGGGTGCATTGACCCGTTAAATAATAAGCAAGGGGCGTGCCATGTGTAATTATCTGTATTTAAATGATTTTCTCTTTTCTGTTCCAATGATTCTTAGGTGGGGAGGTAAAAAATGCCGGGCAGACTTTCCCTACTTGCACTGCGAGAGGGTTTCGGCTAACGCTTGCGTGTAAAACAGGTTATACTCTTGAGAAAGAATGTTTAGAAACGGGATAGACCAGATGAAAATCTCAAATGTCGGACCGAGTAAGCCGGCGCTCAAAGGTAAGAAGAAAGAGGGGGCCTCTTCTACAGGCAGTTCTTTTTCAACGCATTTGAGCCAAACCACGTCTCATGAGTCCCATGTGGAGTTTCAGGAAGTGGCTCCGATGGCTTCAATGGATTCTATTCTGTCTGTTCAGGAAGTCGGGGATGCAACGCAGGAAGACAACCGCCGTGCGCTTTATCAGCGCGGGGAGGATATTCTGGATCGGCTGGGTGAAATTCAGCGTGAGATTTTGTCGGGGGCTGTTTCTGTTGAACGTTTGCAGAATCTGGCGCAACTGCTGCGCAACCGCCGCCAAAGCGTGGATGACCCGCGTTTGGAACAGATTATGGATGAGATCGAATTGCGGGCCGAAGTGGAAATCGCGAAATGGGGACGTAGCCGTTAACTCTCAGGTTGTGACTCTGCTTGTATAATACGTTGAAAATGCTGTTTAAAATAAACTTTGCGTTCTTTTGATAATATTCCTTGCGATCTTTGCGGACTCTCCTTATATTGCGGCGCAATTTAAGAGGATTGCCACGTATCAAGGGGTATCTGGATGACCGTGACTTTGGCGCACGATTATAAACCTTCGGAAAACGAAGAGTTTATGAATGAAAATATGCAAGAATATTTCCGCCAGAAGCTTCTGGCTTGGAAAGAGGAATTGATCCGCGAATCAAATGAAACGCTTCAGCATTTGCAGCATGAAGAAAATCAGGCACCTGATCTGGCAGACCGGGCTTCCATGGAAACGGATCGGGCATTGGAGCTGCGCACAAGAGACCGTGCCAGAAAATTGATTAATAAAATTGATGCCGCTCTGGAAAGACTGGACCACGGCACGTACGGTTATTGCGAAGAAACCGATGAGCCGATTGGCATCCGCCGTTTGGAAGCCCGTCCGATTGCAACCTTGAGTATTGAGGCTCAGGAACGTCATGAACGGATGGAAAAAACCCATCGTGACGATTGATTTCTGACGAAGTTTAAAAGTGTTGGCGGCAATCTCAGGGTTGCCGCTTTTTTTATTCCATGTAAAACTTATCCCATAATACCCTCCGTGCTGATGGATCACTATAAATCATTCCATCATACTCCGGGACTAAACATCTAGAGCGTGGGGTGGGGACGCAGGTCCATTATTACCCGGTTGCTTGGCAACCCTATTATGTGGAGCTTTATGGAAAGCCGGATCTTCCCGGTGCGGCACGTTTTTATGAGCAGGTGTTGGCTTTGCCGCTTTATTCTTCCATGACAGCAGATGATGTTGAAGAAGTCATAGAGGCGGTTAAAGAGGTTTTGAAACTTTCCTGAGCTCCCCCTCCCCTAAAAAAAGAGGCCGAAGTCGAGATGACTTCGGCCTTTGAGTTTCCAGCTTCTTAGAGCGATAAGAGGCTAGGGCATAAAACTTAGAACGGTGAGAGAATGTCCAGAACCTGCATACCCCAACGCGGTTGTTGCAGTTCGGAAACATTGCCGCGGCCACCGTATGACACGCGCATCTCTGCAATTTTCGTGTGATCAATTGTGTTTGTTGAAGAGATATCTTCGCGGCGAATGATACCGGTGATGTTCAATTCGCGCAGTTCATAGTTGACCAGTGTTTCCTGACGGCCGTTGATGACCAGATTGCCGTTGGGCAGAATTTGAGTGATCACGGCAGCAACTGTCAGTTCAATGCTTTCTGAGCGATCAATCGTTCCTTCACCTTTTGTCTTGTGGTCTGTTCCGAGGCTCACGGTCGATTCAGGGGTGACATTGCCGGATACGATTTTACCAAGCCCGGCTTCGAAGCCGAACAGTTTGGTGAGGTCACTGTCTTCGCCATCGTTGCGGGTGCGTTCTGTCGTATTGCTGATGGCGGCTTTGTCTTCGATCGCGATGTTGACGGTCAGAATATCACCTACGGAATTGGCGCGGTTGTCTTTGAAAAAGGCGCGCGCCCCATTACGCCATAGGGAATTCGGGTTGATTTCTGCCTGTTGCGGGGCCGGCATGGGCATATTGACCGGCTGATAGTTCGGGCGCTTGGTCGGATTGACAATTTCCGTTGTCTGGGGGCCGTCACCAACCTGAGACAGGCGGGTAAAGAGCCCGCAGGCGGAAAGAGAAGACATCATGACAACGATGGTGCCTATTTTGAATGTGTTTTGAAGCGTTAACATTTTACAGTCTCCTAACTTCTTTTTTGCTCTAAGAACATGACCAGCTCAGTGTTTTTTATTGATTGAAAGCGAGCTGATCAGCTTTGGATGTATTACCAAGGACTGTGACCATGGATGATCCCACCACAATGGCATCAATTGTCCGGCTTGTTTTTGTGTTTGCTACGCGAATGGTTTCACCGTCTGAGCCATTTTCCATTGCACGCCCTTGAGAGGTTAAAGTCATGCCCGGTTTTTTCAGAATGATTGTTACGATACTGCCTTTCGGAACCATAACCGGAGTTTGAACATCAATGTTGCGTAATGGTTGTTCCGGGCGTAGAGAACGTTTCGGGGTCATGCCGATGATTTGACTGACATCCATAATGACATCACGCTGGGTGCGGTCAGCACGCAATTTCAGCCAGGTCACATCTTTTTCTTCAATCACTTCGCCTTTGTTGACACGGCGTGACAGGGTCGGAACTTCGAGCATTTCATGAACCTGTCCGGTCACACGAATACGTTGAATGGCATTCATATCTTTTTCACCGATGCCAATGATGGCGGCAAAGCGATGGGTGCGACGGTTGTAGTTCATATCCTCGACACGGACTTCCGGCATCATCTCACTGGAGACATGAATGCGCAGATTGTGGTTACTTAATTCGACCTGCGGGTTTTGCGGGATGTCGTAGTTCAACAGAGATGCCATAAGGGCGTCTTTGATCTCGTCTTTTTGAATAACGATGCTGTCGCGTGTGACCAACGTGCGCAAATCGGCAGATAAAGGGCGCCATTGCAGGCCATAGGCATGTGCAACACGGTAAAGCCAGCGTGCATCGAAGGAGGCGCGGCGTCCCGGTTTTGGTGAATAGGCAACGGCAGTTTGTGCCTTGTCCATCGGAACGTTGCTGAACAGGTCTTTCAGGCGAATGTAGGTGTCGCTGACAATAATGTTCTCGTTCAACGTAACCGGAGCGTTTGCACCTTGGTCGAGTTCCTGTTCTGCGGCAAATCCAGAACCACTGAATAGCACAAAGGTAAACAGGAATGTCAAAGTTGCGTATGTGAGTAAGCGTTTCATGATTTATCGCCCTCCCTTTATCGCATCTGCGACAAGGTGCCCATCATCTCATCAGAGGTGGAAATCACCTTGGAATTCATTTCATAAGCACGTTGTGCGGAAATCAGGTTGGTCACTTCCGAAACGGCATTGACGTTTGATGTTTCCAGAAAGCCCTGCAACAGGGAACCGAAACCGGTTGAGGCCGGAGCTGCTGTTGTCGGCTGGCCGGAAGCTGCTGTTTCCAGATAATAGTTTGACCCTTCTGCGCTCAGGCCTGCCGGGTTGGGGAAGTTGGCCAGAGTGATCTGTCCGACATTTTGCAAGGCAACCTGTCCGTCGATTTTGGCAAGAACTTCGCCGCTGGAGTTGATGGTGACATCAACCGCATTGGCAGGAACTGTCAGGCCAGGCTGCACCAGATAACCATCGTGGGTGACGATTTCGCCATCGCCGTTTAATTGGAATGTCCCGTCACGTGTATAGGCGGTTTGACCATCGGGCAGGGTGATTTGGAAAAAACCGTTCCCCTGTACAGCAAGGTCAAATGTGTTGTCTGTTGCCGTCAGGTTGCCCTGTTCGTGAATGCGGTATACAGCAGCCAGCTTTACACCAAGGCCCAGTTGAACCCCGGTCGGGACAACCGCACCGTTATCGGCGGAAGTGGAACCGACACGACGCAGGTTTTGATAAAGCAGATCGTGAAATTCTGTACGGCGGCGCTGGAAGGCCGTGGTGTTCATGTTGGCCAGGTTGTTCGAAATGACCTCAACGTTTTGTTGTTGAGCCATCATGCCTGTTGCACCGATACTTAATGATCTCATGGTTTTATCTCCTAATCGTCTTTCGCTCTATGGCCGTTTGAGGGCGCTGCTTATCTGTCTGTAATCAAGGTGGTGGCTTTACGGATGCGTTCATCTTCCTTGGAGACCAGTGTCTGTGCTCTTTCATAGGAACGGTGAACGTCAATCATCCGGGTCATTTCGATAATGGGTTGGACGTTGGAAAGTTCCAGTTTGCCCTGAATGACGTGCGGTTGTTCAACCTGTGTGCCCGGTGTCTTGGAAGAAAAAAGTGTATTGGACTCTTTATCCATGAACTGGGGATTATCAAACTGGACAACACCAAGTTTGCCGATTTCGCCCGCATCGGTGTAAATTTGGCCGGTACGGCTGATTTCAATGCGGCTGTTGTTTAACGGAATTTCAATTTGATCTCCGTCTTCGGTAAGAACCGGATGGCCGTCCGTATTGACCAGCACACCCTGTTCATTGAGTTCAAAGTGACCGTTCCGGGTAAAACGTTGACCATTTGGTGTATCGACAACAAAATATCCTTCACCGTGAAGCGCGATATCCAGCGGATTGCCTGTTTCTTCAAATTCGCCTTCGGAAAGGTCACGGTATTGGGCGATATCACGTACAAACTTTAATTTGTCACCCATGATGGCTTCACCGCCCTTGCTGCGCAGCAGATAATCATCAAACATCATACCTTCGCGTTTATAGGCATGAGTGTTCATGTTTGCGATGTTGTTGGCCACGGAGGTCATTTCACGGCGCAATGTGGTCTGGCGCGACAGTGCGATGAGTAATGAGTTTTCCATTTGGCTTCGCCTCTTAAACTAATTTCGCTCAAAGTGCGGCATTTACCGCGTTGTTGTTGCTTAAGAATGCACGGAGCGTGCCAATTTGAAAAACTGTTATAAAACAATTTGTTATGTGTTTCGAATTAAGCGGGATGCGCGTTTTTTACCGGGCGAAATTGGTTCACCCGGTAAAAAATACCAGCATATGAAAGCACGCCTTGGGGGCACAGAAGGAAAAAAGTCGTTAAACTGTTGTTAATCGGTTGTGATTTATGGTGTAAATAAGGGATGCCATATAAATGGTGTTATGGAAATTTAATGCGGGCTTTGACGTGAGTAAGAAATATGGCTGATGACGATCTCGACGATGACATGGGCGACGACGACGAGTTTGATGAAGAACAGGAAGGTGGCTCGGGTGGCGGCAAAAAGAAGATCTTGCTGTTTGCCATTCCTTTGGTGCTGATCATCGGTGGGGCGGCTGGTGCCTATTTTACCGGTTTGCTTGACCCGTTACTGGGGGGGGGCGATGAAGCGGCGCAAAGTGAAGACGGGAGTGGCACGACCGAGCCGGAAGGACCTGTTGCTTTTACCGATTTGCCGGAAATTCTGGTAAACCTGAATACGACAGGACGCAAATCCAGCTTTTTGAAAATTCGTGTCAGTCTGGAATTGCCCAATGTACTGGATGTGGACAAAGTCGTGGCTGTGCAGGATCGTGTTGTGGATGCTTTTCAGGTATACTTGCGTGAGTTACGCGTCGAAGACCTGAAAGGCTCAGCCGGAATGTATCGCTTGCGCGAGGAATTATTGGCGCGGGTCAATGCAGCGGTTGCACCGGTCAAGGTCAACGATGTGCTGTTTAAGGAAATGCTGGTACAATAATCTGTATTGGTTTGAATGGATGAAGATACGAACTGAAGGACTGAACCGATGACTGTCGCCGAAGAAGATGGTGATGATCTGGCTGCCGAATGGGAAGCGGCATTAGGCGATGATGAAGACGGCGGGGAAGATGACGATCTGGCCGCCGAATGGGAGTCTATGGTCGGCGACGATGGTGGCGGTGCAGCGGACCTGCTGGGTGCTGTCGGCGGGCGGGAGTCCACGCGTGTCCTGAACCAGGACGAGATCGACAGTCTTCTCGGATTTGACGAAGAACATGATGAAGATGGCGGGCAGAGCGGTATTCAGGCGATCCTGAACTCCGCACTGGTGTCTTATGAACGTCTGCCCATGCTGGAGGTCGTTTTTGACCGTCTGGTGCGCATGATGTCCACCTCCATGCGGAACTTTACATCTGATAACGTTGAAGTTTCATTGGATAATATTGTTTCCATTCGTTTTGGCGATTATCTCAACTCCATTCCCTTGCCGGCCATGCTTGGTGTGTTCAAGGCGGAAGAATGGGATAACTATGGCTTGCTGACCATCGACAGTTCCATGATTTATTCCATTGTGGACGTGTTGTTGGGTGGGCGCCGTGGAACGGCTGCCATGCGGATTGAAGGACGCCCCTATACTACGATTGAACGTAATCTGGTGGAACGAATGGTGCATGTGGTGCTCAATGACCTCTCTGCCGCGTTTGACCCCTTGAGCCCGGTTTCTTTCCGCTTTGACCGTCTGGAAACCAACCCGCGCTTTGCGACTATTTCACGGCCTTCAAACGCTGCGATTGTTGCAAAATTGCGTATTGATATGGAAGACCGTGGCGGGCGTGTGGAAATGTTGCTACCCTATGCAACGCTGGAGCCAGTTCGTGAACTGTTGCTTCAGATGTTCATGGGGGAAAAGTTTGGTCGCGACAGTATTTGGGAAACCCACCTTGCGCGCGAGCTCTGGCAGACTGATGTTGACCTTGAAGCCGTACTGGACGAACAGTATATGGAGCTTAATGACATCATCAATCTGAAGATCGGGTCCCAGATCATGTTTAACGCAACGCCTGATTCCGATATTGAAATTCGTTGTGGCGGCGTTTCCATGTATACTGGTAAAATGGGCCGTAAGGGAAACAACATTGCGGTTCGTATCGACGAAGAGATTACGAAGCAGAAAGGATAAGGCTTTGTCGTTTGCATTGATCATGGATATGTTGATTGCGGTCCTGCTGGTCGCAACGATTGCCTATGCGGTGATGCTGAACCGCCGTCTGTCCGATTTGCGTAAAGACCAGTCGGAACTTGAAAAACTTTCCGAACGTTTTAACGATGCGACGATCCGGGCAGAAGAAAGTATTCATAAACTGACAGGTTCGGCTGAAGATATGAAACGCGATGTTCAGGATACCCTGCGCAAGGCTGAGGCTTTGCGTGATGACCTTAATTTCCTGATTGAACGCGCAGGGGTTTCTGCTGACAAGCTGGAAGAAAGTGTGCGCAATAACCGCCCTGAGCCACCGGCCTATAGTGGCAAGAAAGTGAAAGATACGGTGGTTGCGCCAGCGCAAACAGCTGCAAAACCTGCTATGGAGCCCGCACCGGCCGAGCAGGAAGAAGAATATAAGCCCAAGACGGATGCTGAGCGTGAACTGCTCAAGGCACTTGAGTCTGTCCGTTAAGGGGAAGGAGACTGATCATGATGGCCTTTTTAAGCAAAATTCGGGTTTTGCCGGTAACGATCTTCGTTGCTCTCTTTTTGCTGACCATCAAGGTCAATGCCATTTGGGAAGGGATTGATGCCATGGGTGACGGGGTTTCCGTCACTTCTGCGGAAGCGGAGCAAAGCGGCGCTCAAAACCGTCCTAAAACGGCAGGGGATATTATGAAAACGCGCCATCAGGCGCCGCCGAAAGTTCTGGAACTGGCTCAGGCAGATACGCAGCAGCTCACGGAAGAAGAAAAAAAGGCCATTGCCGAAGAAGAGGCGGCCATGGCAGCTGAAGAGAAAAACAGCCCTGCGACAGGGATTGGTGATGACCCGACCTTTTATACGCAGGCAGAAGTTGACCTGTTGCAGAAGCTGGCGGAACGACGTGAGGAAATTGAAGCACGTGCACGTGAACTGGATGTACGCGAAAACCTGCTAAAAGCAGCTGAGGGGCGCATTGATAAAAAAGTGCAATCTTTGAAGGCGTTACAGCGTACGATTGAAGATAAGCTGGTTAAATACGATGAAGAACAGGATGCCAAGCTGAACAATCTGGTCAAAATTTATGAGAATATGAAACCCAAGGATGCCGGGCGAATCTTTGAAGAGCTTGAGATGGACGTTTTGCTGGAAGTCGCCGAAAAGATGAACAAGCGTCGTTTGGCGCCGATTTTGGCAAAAATGGCACCGAAAAAAGCGCGTGATGTGACAGAAGAACTCTTTCGCCTACGTAGTTTGCCTAAGCCGGGTGAGATTGCCGGTGCCCAATAGCGTATTTTTGACATATATATGAAAAAAAATAGGCTAGAGCGTTGGTTTGTCTTTTAAAAAGGTTGCGTCCTGGGTTAAGCTCAAGTACTAAATTTAATCATCCCTTTTTTCGAGTCCTTCGATAAACAAAGGGGAATAGCCGAATGGAATATATTTCTGGGAGTGGAGTGCTAAATGGCTGTCGATCCTAACATGCCCGTCCTGATCGTGGATGACTATAAAACAATGTTGCGTATTATCCGCAACCTGCTGCGTCAGCTGGGCTTTACCAACATTGATGAGGCGACTGACGGTAGTCAGGCGTTGCAGAAATTGCGTCAGGCGAATTTTGATCTGATCATTTCTGACTGGAACATGGAACCCATGACAGGTCTCCAGTTGTTGCGCGAAGTTCGTGCCGATGCCAAACTGAAGCATATTCCGTTCATTATGGTGACAGCGGAAAGTAAGTCTGAAAACGTGATTGCGGCAAAAGAAGCCGGTGTATCCAACTACATCGTGAAGCCGTTTAACGCCGAAACCCTTAAGGGTAAAATGGTGAGTGTCCTCGGCGACTTCTAAGTCGTCTGAGTTCCCGCCAGACAAATTGGTATTTCCATGTCAGTGCAGAAAAAGATCGATCCGGACTTGAAGGCGCGCCTTGATGAGTTGCGTGAAACTTATGGTGACACTGTTCAGGTAGAAGATGTCGTCGATGTGGTTGACAGCCTGCTTGCAACGATGAAGGGTGATCTTTCTTCTGCCGATGTGGAACTTTATTCGGAACTTGAATCCCTTGCCAATTACATCCATAGCGCCAAGGCTGAAATTGCCCAGCTGCGCCCGGATGACGTCAAGGAAAAGTACCTGTCTTCGGCCAGTGATGAATTGGATGCCATTGTTGAAGCAACAGCGGATGCAACCAACAACATCATGGATGCCACGGAAATGATCGAAGAGGTCATGGAAGGGGTGGAACAAGAGGTCAGCGATAAGCTGATGGAAGCCACAACCCGTATCTATGAAGCCTGTACTTTTCAGGATATTACCGGCCAGCGGATCACCAAGGTGGTGACGGCACTGAAACATATCGAAGAAAAAATCGATGCGCTGGTGGATGCCTTTGGTTCCGAAATTGATAAATTCAAAGCGGAAAATCCTGAGGAAGAAGACGGGCCCAAAGAAATTACCGATGAGGACCTGCTGGAAGGGCCGCAACTTGACGGTCAGGGCAAAAGTCAGGAAGATATCGACGCGCTTCTCGCCAGCTTTGATTAACGTATAGGCCGCGATGGACCGGATTCAGGCAAACTTTGGTGGGGGAAACAGCAGACCCGAAAGTGATGCCGGTCGTACAATTACGCTTTTTCTTTCTCTTTACCTGCTGGTTCTTGCCTTTTTTATTCTGCTTGTCAGTATTTCAAAAACAGAAGATGTTAAATCAAAAGCGTTGATGGATAGTCTGTCATCGACCTTTTCCTCTGTTTTGCCGCCGCGCATGGACCTGACGGCATTTAATGCCACCACAGGCCAGTTTCTGGCAGCGGATGAATTTCAAAGGCAGGTGACCGGGTTGTTTTCAACAGTCATCGGCGTGGTGAAGGTGGAAGCGATTCAGCCCGGGCGGTTGATGCGCGTTGAACTGGATGGAGACGGCCTGTTTGAACTGGATCAGGATGTGGTCCGCGAAGGTCAATACGGGTTTATGGATCGTCTGGTTGCTGCCTTAAGTGCAAACCCGCCGGGCTTACGTTTTGAACTTGAATTTGTTGTCCCGGCCCCCTGGTCAGAGGATTTAACGCTTCCCGAAGACCAAAGCTTGCCGGTGCGCCGGGCGGGGACGTTTGCACGTGATATGCTGGCACGTGGGGCACCGCCGGGCTCCGTTTCTATCGGCTTGAAGGGAAGCGATGAAAAAACGATCGAAATCTGGTTCCATATTCGGGCAAAGGAAGAAAATCGTATCCAATTTGAAAACTCTCCCTTGATTCATGTGCCCGAACAGAAAAAAGAAGAAGAGGTAAGGCCTATACCTGCCCCGGTGACGCTGTCGCCACGGACAGGCGGGGCGCCACGGGTTGTTGTGCCTTTACCTGTCGCTCCTGAAAAAGAGGTTGATCAACCTGCGGGCCTTGTCCCGGAAACGCAAACGGAAGGGGCTGCGCCGTTGGATCTCAGGCCTCGTCTTTCCGTTGGTCCGCAGGGGGCGCAATGATACGTCATGGAAGAAATTTTGGTCCCCAGACCATGATGGCTATGCCGCGCAAAGAGGAAAAAAAGGGGGCCTGGCTGCTAACCTTTACCGATCTGGTCTCTTTATTGCTGACCTTTTTCGTGATGCTTTTTTCCATGGCAGCCGTACAAATTGATAAATGGGATGCCATTACGGACTCTCTTTCAACCACGCTGAACCCGCAAAAAACAGAAACGGTGGCAACGGCAACGGCCGATTACAACATTTCCACCGTTTTTAGAAAGCGCGCGATCAATCTGGAGTATCTTCAGGCTGTTTTGCAGGAAAAGGTGCAGGAAGACAAGATTCTAAGCCGAACCATGATCCAGTTGCTGGATGACCGTTTGTTGATTTCTTTGCCCGGTGATTTGCTGTTTGTTAGCGGCAGCAAGCAATTAAGCACACGCGCCAAAGAAACCATGGAAAAACTTGGTGATGTTTTACGACATGTTAGTAATCAGATTGTTATAACTGGACATACGGACCCTGAACCGACGGAAGGGCATGATTATGCATCAAATTGGGAATTGTCGTTGTTTCGGGCAATTGCAGTGGGGAATGGGTTAAGAAAGTCTGGTTTTACACAGGAATTCTTGGCATATGGATATGGGGATAGCGGTTATGAGCAATTACCTGCTATACCATTGGAACAAAAGAATGCATTGGCGCGCCGGGTGGATATAATGGTCCTACAGACAGGCGTGTTGAAATAAAGAAGGAATGCTTGGGCAAGGCAATGGCAATTCGGGTATGGATAGGCTGGATGATCGTCGCGATCAGCTTGATGGCAGGGAGCGCTGCCTGGGCGGAAAGTATTGCCGTGCGCGCCGGCGTTCATTCCGGCTATGGCCGCATTGTCTTTAAATGGTCCTTGCCGGTTCGCTATAACGTACAGGCTGAAAACGGTGTTCTTACCATTTCTCTGGGGGAACCGGCTGAAACTTCCTATAATGAAGTTCGCCGTAATCTGAAAAAATATATCCGTTCTGTCACCCCTTCAAGCGATGGGCAGACGGTCACGGTGACTATGACCGGTGATTATGGGGTACGCAGTTTCTATAGTGGCAGTTTTCTTGTTGTTGATATCATCGGTGAACCGGCGCAACAACAACCACCCGAACCCCAACCCCAACCGGCACCGAAGCCTGCTCCTGCGCAAGCAAAGCCACAAGTTCAGCAGGCACAATCTGCACAAATGCAGGCGTCTGTGGTTCCGCAGAATGGGCCAACGATCAGAGTGCGCAAAGGTGAAAAAGGCACTTATACCCGTATCGTTTTTGATTGGCCGCGTAAAATTGCCTATAGCGTTGGAGATTACCAAGGCAAAACAATTGTCGATTTTGCCGAGCCTGCCAAATATAACTTTGCACCTGCCCAGCGTAATCTGAGCGGGGAAGTACGCGGGTTGCGCCAAAATGGTAAGACGGTGGAGCTGAGTGTGACACCGGGTTCCCGTATTAAACATTTTTATGTCGGCAGCAAGGTTGTGGTCGATGTTTATCGTGACAATCTGGCTAGAAAACCCGATGCTCCTGCGGCCATGCAGGTTGCACAGGCGCCTAGCGTTGCGCCTCAACCCGCAATACCGCAACCGGTTGCCCCTCAGCCAGCGCCACAGCCGAAGGCTCCTTCTTCCCAGCCTGCTGCGCCAATGGTGCAGAAAGTGAGTGAACCACCGAAGCCGAAGGCTGCACCTGTTGCGAAAGTTGAACAACCCGCCCCGTTGCCAGCACCAACGCAGGCTGATACGGGCGATATGAAAGAACCCGCAGGGGAAGAACCCAAGGCACTGGCCGCAGCTTTTTCTTTGCGCTTTGATTTTGGCGAACCCGTTGCCGCTGCTGCTTTCAGGCGCGGTGGAGCCGTTTGGCTTGTGTTTGATAAACAGACGGAACAAAATCTGGATGCTTTGAAACAGGCATCAAATGGCACAATCTCCAAAATTGAACAGATCAATATCCCACGTGCAACTGTGCTACGCATGGAAACGCCAGCTGGTTTTAATCCGCGCCCCAAACGTGAGGGATTGGCCTGGGTTTTTGATTTCGGCATCCTGCCTATGTTGGCGATGCAGGAAATAGACATTTTGCCGCAACCGCATTCACCGGCAGGGGCGCGTTTGTTTATGCCTGTTCAGGAAGGTGGATTGCCTGTTCCTGTTTATGATCCGGTTGTTGGGGATAACCTTGTTGTTGTTCCGGTGATTCCCTTGGGGCATGGGGTGAATACGGTACATAATTATCCGCAATTTCAGGTCTTGGCCAGCGCACAAGGGGTTGCTTACCGCCCGCTTGGGGATGATTTGCGCATTCGCACGCTGAAATCCGGCATTGAAATGACCTCTGCTTCCAGCCTTAAGCTTTCCGATACAGGGAAAAAGGCTGTTGCACAGGCAAAACTGGGAGGCTTGCGCGGGGTAAGCCGTATTTTCCATTTTGATAAATGGGCCATCGGCGATATGGAAAATTATCGCACGAACCGTCAGGACCTTGAAAAAGCGGTGGCCGGGCTGAAGGGGCCGCGCCGCGATATTGCGCGCACCAAGCTGGCGCAGTATTATCTTGCACACGCCATGGGGCCTGAGGCCTTGGGGGTGTTGAACGTATTAGCCAAAGATGACCCCAAACGTATGAAAGACCCTGAATTCAGGGCGATGCATGGTGTTGCAAACTTCGTTATGGGACGTTTTGATGAAGCCGGTGAAGATTTTGCCGATGAAGGCATTACATCCAAGGATGAAGGGGCTTACTGGAAAGCGGCAACGGATGCGGCAAAAGGCGACTTTGGGACCAGTGCACTTGATATGAAACGTCTGGGCGGGGTCATTCGTAATTATCCGCCACGTCTGAAGTTCTCACTGGGGCTGTTGATGACAGAAGCGGCTTTGGAAACAGGGGATGTGCGTCAGGCCGAAGCCTATCTGGAGGTTCTGGAAACCGAAAACCTTAATCAGCGTCAGGGGGACGCTGTTAAATATCTGCGGGGCAAGACCAAAGAGATCAGTGGGGACACGGATGGGGCCGTTCTGACATATGAAGAAGTTGAAAAAGGGAATCATCGCCCATCGCGTGCCAAAGCTGCCCTTGCCAAGGCTGAACTTTTATTCAAAAACGAACGCATTAACGAAAAGGAATTGATCGAGGCGCTGGAAAAACTGCGTTTTGCCTGGCGTGGAGATGACTTTGAATTCAATTTACTGCGTCGTTTGGGGGATGTGTACGTTAAAACCGGTAATTATCGTGACGGTTTGCGCACCTTGCGTCAGGCAGCCACCTATTTCAGGGAACATCCTGATGCTGAACAGGTGACCCAGAACATGATCCGGATTTTTGAGGAACTGTATCTGGCAGGTAAAGCCGATGAACTTCCCCCCGTTACAGCCATTGCCCTTTATGATGAATTCCGCGAACTGACACCGGCCGGTGAAAAAGGCGATGAAATGATCCGTAAGCTGGCGGACCGTCTGGCTGCGGTTGATCTTTTGCGCGAAGCTGCCGAGCTGATGGAAAATCAGGTTCAATTTAGATTGTTCGGGGCGAAGAAAGCGCAGGTTGGTACGCGGTTGGCGGTTGTTTATCTGGCAGCTAAAAACCCCAAACGCGCTATTCGGGCGCTCAAGAAAAGTGCCTACAGTGGTTTGACTGCGGAAGAATTGATTCAGAGACGCCACCTTGAAGCGCGCGCCATGATTGATATGGGGGAAGCAGACAAGGCCCTTAAAATGCTGGAAGATGCCGATGACGAAACGGTGGAAGCAGACCTGTTGCGTTCCGAAGTTTACTGGAATGCCGGAGATTGGCGCAATTCGGCAGCAACCCTCAAGCGCCTGGCATTGGCTAATGGGGCACGCCGGAACAAGCCGTTGGATGAAAAACAGGCCAGCCTGATTTTGAAATTGGCCGTTTCCTATACCTTGGGGGGCAATGAGCGCGGTGTGGCCCGTATTCGGACCGATTACGGGGGGGCTATGGAAGAAACCACGCTGCGCGATGCGTTTCGTTTAATCGCCTCGCGTGAAAATGCCGGTATGCTTGATCCGCGCACCATCACCCAATTGGTCAAACCGGCAGAAAATTTCACCACCTTCATGACACAATATAACGAGCGCCTGAAAGCCGGTCAGTTGAGCGCGATTAACTGAATTAAAGCCAACTCGGGATAACAAAAACATCGTCACACCGGCGAAGGTCAGTGTCCATAATGAGGCTCTCTAAAAACTTATTGCAGAGTTAGTGCGAAATGAATGAGGCCCCTGTTTGCACAGGGGCCCACAGAGCTCAAATGTTCCTCAGGTGGTTAAAATTCTCATGTGAACGCCTGCGCCAGCAGAAGTCTGGACAACTCTAAATAAAGGGAACTTGAGGATAAAGTGGTTTAGAGGGTTTGCCCGTTTTCAGCTTTGATATTCTGACCTGTCATGGAACGGGCTTGAAGGAGCATGATAACACTATGGGCAATATCTTCGGGTGTTGAGATACGCTGCAAGGGAAGTTGACCGCTTAGCGCATACATTTTTTCTTCATTGCCTTGCCACCAGCGTGTTTGAACTGCACCGGGCATGATGCCGTTGACCCTGATGTGGGGGGCAAGGGCACGGGCAAGGGATTTGGTGAGGCAATGCATGGCCCCCTTTGAAACAGCATATGGAATGGACGAACCAAAGCCTGTTTCACCTGCAATGCTGCCGACGTTGACGATGGCGCTGTCTGGACGGGTTTTCATATAGGGGGCTGCCGCACGTGAACAAAAGAAAGCGCCTTTGACATTGGTGTCGTAAAGACTATCCCAGTCGGCTTCCTCAATCACTTCCAGATCAGCGAAGGGCAGTTGCTTGGTGATACCGGCATTGTTGATGAGATAATCAATGCCGCCAAAGCGTTTTGCAATGGTGTTGATTGTGTCTTGCACAGCCTTGTCGTCACTGACATCTGTTTTAAAAGACAGGGCATCGCCTGTATCAGCGGAAATTTCTTGAACGGTTTCCAAAGCGGCGTCTTCGCTTTTTGAATAGAGGATCACCACCTTGCAGCCTTGTCGGGCAAGCTGTGTGCTGACGGCTTTGCCAATCCCGGTTGCCCCACCTGTTACGATGGCAATTTTTCCTGTGAAATCATCTTGTCTGGCCATTTTAGTCTTCCTTGGTTGAGTTTGAGAAACTTGACGCAGGCAAGCTAACATGTGAAAACTATCAAAAAAATTGAAATTAAATGCATTAATCATCCACTTTTTTGGGATTTTGTATGGCTTATTCCGATCTGGATATTCGGGTTTTGCGCAGTTTTGTCACAGGCGTCGAGCTAGGGAATTTTGCGCGGGCAGCAGACCGCCTGGGACTGTCAACTTCAGCAATCAGTGCCCAAATGAAACGGCTGGAAGAGCAACTGGGCGATGGTATTTTTCGCAAAGCCGGGCGTGGTCTTGAATTAACGCCCAGTGGTGAGGTGCTTCTGTCCTATGCCTGTCGGCTTTTGGAGCTGAATGACGAAACGGTGGGGGCGATGAAAGGGCAAGGCGAGGAAGGGTGTATTTCTTTGGGCCTGCAACATGATTTTGCCCCGTCATTATTGCCGGGAGGACTGGCACGCTTTGCCAGAACACACCCCAATATCAAACTGGATGTTCGCGTGGCCCGGAATCAAGACCTTCTCAAGCTGGTTTCTCAAGGGGCGGTCGATTTTGCTTTGGGTTGGGAGGACCGTACAACACCTGTCCCTTATGTTGATCATGTGCAGGATCTGGAAATGTGCTGGCTTGGCCCACAAGATGCGCTTCAGTTGATTGCAGGTTGGGACATGCCCCTGTCTTTGGTCAGTTATGATGAGAATTGCCGTTTTCGCAAGGAAGCCATTTCGGCTTTGGACCGACAGAACAAACCATGGCGGTTGGCGTTGACAAGCCCGGATTTGTCAGGCGTGGTGGCTGCTGTATCGGCAGGTTTGGGGTTGACGGTCAGGACCCGGCTGAACCGGACAGAGAAAATCAGAATCTATGCATCGAACGAATATGATCTGCCGCCTTTACCTCATATTGGCATTAGTGTGTATCGCAGCCAGTATAAGCTCACAGATATGGCGCATGAGTTGATGAGTGTAATTTGTGATGAAATCAAAAAATGTCCTTGAACCTAAAATTTATGTTGGGTGACTTTTTCGTAAAAATAGGCCATTTTTGCAGCTTTTAATGGCCTTTTAGGCGTAAAAATGGACGTTGTGGATAAATTTATCTTGTGTTCATTAGCAAACTCAGGCAAACACTGTCGCCTTATCCGCATTTAAATATCCTTGCGGATCATCTATCTACTGGTTTGGAAAGGGTTAGGAATGGCAAAGAATGCTGCTCTTGCCGAACTGGGGATGGACTCGGATATGAAGCCGAGCGAAACCCAGATCCGCGAAAATTCAAAAGTTCAATCCAGCTTTGCTGTGGTTGAGAACAATAAAGACTACTTTATTGAACGCAATGGTATCCGTTATGCGGGAACACATTTGTTGATCGATCTTTGGGGCGCCAGCAATCTGGACGATATTGATCTGATTGAAAAGACGTTGCGTGCCGGTGCAGACGAGGCAGGGGCAACTATCCTGCATTGCCACCTGCATCACTTTGAACCCAATGGCGGTGTGTCCGGTGTTTTGGTGTTGGCTGAATCCCATATCAGCATCCATACATGGCCGGAAGCAAACTATGCGGCGCTGGATGTGTTCATGTGCGGCGATTGCGACCCGCATAAGGCGATTCCCTTTCTGGAAGAAGCCTTTGGCCCGGAGCGCATTGATGTGGATGAACAACTGCGGGGTAAGGACGTATGAGCCGCTGGGTATCCGAAACGCTCTATTCCTCCTACCAACAACGTTTCAAGGCCGATGATGTTCTGTTTGAAGAAAAAACCGAACATCAGGACCTGATTATTTTCGAAAATGAATTTTTCGGGCGCGTCATGCTGCTGGATGGCGTGACACAAACCACAGACCGGGATGAATTCGTTTATCATGAAATGATCAGTCACACGCCTATTCTGGCCCATGGTGATGCGCAAAATGTGTTGATCATCGGTGGCGGGGACGGCGGCGTTCTGCGCGAAGTCCTGCGTCATAAGAACCTGCGTTGCACCATGGTGGAAATTGATGCCTCCGTGGTGGAAATGTCGAAAAAATATTTCCCCGATCATAGTGCAGGGGCGTTTGAGGATGCACGCTGCAATCTGGTGATTGCCGATGGTCTGAAGTTCGTCAAGGAAACGCAAGAACGTTTTGACGTCATTATTGTGGACTCAACCGACCCCATCGGACCGGGCGAAGTGCTCTTTACCTCCGAATTCTATGCGGACTGTCAGCGTTGCTTGAGTGAAAAAGGCATTTTGGTGACCCAGAATGGCGTGCCGTTTTTTCAGGGTGAGGAAGTCATCAACACCAAGAAACGCATGTCTGAACATTTTGCCGATATGTCCTTTTATGTGGTGGCGGTTCCGACCTATATCGGCGGTTTCATGACGCTGGCCTGGGCTTCAAACGACCCTGACGCACGAAAAGTGCCTGCGGATGTGATTGAAGCACGCTTCAAAAAGGCCGGGTTCGAAACCAACTACTACACACCCGGCGTGCATGTCGGGGCATTCTCCCTGCCGCGTTATATCGAAAAACTGGTGGAATAAATTACGGTTTAAAATTTGGCTGCCCCTTTTGGGGGCATGCCTCTCTATGTGCATAAAGTTCACTTTTTATTCTCAATATTGATTTTATTCCTATATCTGCCTATTTCCGGGTTGGTCGCTTATGCAAGTGGCTTGTTTTCATAACGCCAGGAGATAGGGAATATGAGTTTTTCGAATATGTTCAAAGGGTTTAAAGACTTCTTTTCAGTCGATAACCCGGTTTCTTCAACATCGTCAGGAATGACTGACGATGTGGTAAAAACGCAAAATGCTCTGGGAGCATTGGGCCATTTCAACGAATATATGTCCGATATTGGGGACGGTTTGAAAAGCTTTCAGGCAGAACAGGGACTGTAAGTGGATGGCCTGATGAATCCCGGTGGTGAAACGGAAAATGCTTTGAGCCAGACATTGGCAAGTCAAGGCATTGGCAATAGGGATTTATTGGCAAAATCGGATGTTTCGTTGCCTTCGAATGTAAAGGTGACGAAACCGACCAGTTCAAAACCTGATCAGAAATCCTGGGCGGGGTCCGCATCTTTTGGTGAACCCAAGATGCCTACAGCCAAATTTCAAAAGCAGAAAGCCAGGACAGCAATTGTTCCCAAAGGAAAGACCGTTCAGCAACGTATTTCTTCCATGATGTTTGACCCGCGATATCAGGATAAAAAGGATACAGGCTTGCGTGACCATGTGGTGAAACAGTTTAAGAAAGCCTATCCCGGCACAGTTCAATTTGATGAAACAGGACAGATGATGCAGCCGCAGCCGGTTATCAAACCGCAAGAGGTTGAAGCTTATGTCCCACGGAAGGTACAGAGCCTATTGAACGAGTTGCCTGAGCAAGGTCAAACGTCTGTAACAAATCAAAATCAGTCAAGGAGAGTTGATTACCCGCAAGGAGTATCTGTTCGAACAATCTCACCTCAATCATCTGATGAATTCGGGACTGGTATTCCTCTTAATGCGGATGCCTTAAAGGATGCATCTGGATACAGTTTGGAGCCAGTAGAACAAGGAACATCCTATCAGGTTGCGCAAGCGTCTCAAACAGGTGTGATGAGTGATGCGATCAAAAACTCTCAAGGCCGTGCAGATCAAAAAGAAGATGTACCTGATTATGAACCGAGTGTTGAAGATTTGAAGAAATACGCACCTGAACGTGATTGGACGCATGCGACAGTGAATAATCAGAAAAGAACGATAGACACGTTAACCAGCCAAGGTGAAAAATATATAAAGAAATTTCATCAACGTGTACCGGAAGCAA
Organism: Terasakiella sp.; assembly: GCA_050297075.1. Taxonomy (GTDB): domain Bacteria; phylum Pseudomonadota; class Alphaproteobacteria; order Rhodospirillales; family Terasakiellaceae; genus Terasakiella. Next base: position 51,936 of record JBNKSC010000006.1, on the reverse strand, counting down.
AGCGAGAAAAAGAGTTTCTTGCCTTTGACGGCACAAAAATGATGCATGTGAGAGAGGGGAAAGTATTACGTGTATGGCCTGCTGTTTCTGGAAGGGCTGGTTTCCAAGGTGCCAATAATCAAAACCAGAAAGATAAAGGGCCGCTTCCTGAAGGTCGCTGGTCTTTGAAACAGGATAGACACCAAAGTTTTCCAAAAGATGATAAATGGGATCAAACTAAAGGTATTTTTGGTCGTGGAAAATGGCGTGGAGGCCGCAAAAGTTGGGGGGAAAACAGGTTTTGGATTTCTGGTCCAAATGGTGAAAAAAATCCTAGTCGATTGGGGAGGTCAGGTTTTTCAATCCATGGTGGTGATAATCCTGGGTCCGCAGGCTGTATTGACGCTACAGAATATATGGCAGATTTCACCGCATACTTCAAACGACAAGGTAAAGATTTGCCCTTGATTGTTTCTTACCCTTATTAATAAAATCGGAAAAGTAGAAAGGAGAGAGCGAATGGAATATTCCAAAGAAGAAATAGAGAAGGAACAAGAATTTTATCGCTCTCTCATTTTCGGAAGCTTGTTTTGGGTCGCAAAGCTATTTGTCGCATTTTTGCCTTTTGCCTTTGCAATGGCTGATCTAGGGCAATTTTATGACAATATGGCGTTCGTCTTTGGGGACGCAGATAAACCTTTTATGTTCTCAACCGACTTATTTGCGCCTTGCAAAGATAGCGTTGTTTTCCATAGCATTATACAAGTCACTTCAGCCGGGGCGGGCCTTGCTGCGGTAGCCTTCATCTTTCTTGCAAAAAATCCCTCAGGATTATGGAAAATAGCTCTTTTGGCATATTTCGTCTGCTTAGGTGTGGCTGGTTTTAGTCGCGGAGAATTATATTGGATGTTTGATATATCCGATTTTATCTCTCTGTTATGTCAATAGCTTTTAGAAACGCATTTTTATAGAAGCTATCCGGTTTTTGGCAGAGAGGCTTTTTATTCCAGAATACCTTGCCCGAAGCTTTTCACCAGTGAACCGACAAGCATGTACCAGCCGTCGACAAGAACAAAGAAAATGATCTTGAAGGGCAGGGCGATGATGACGGGTGGCAGCATCATCATCCCCATGGACATGAGCACCGAGGCCACAATCATATCAATGACCAGAAACGGGATGAACAGTAAAAAGCCGATTTCAAAGGCGCGGCGCAATTCCGAAATCATAAAGGCCGGGATGAGGGATTTTAACGGGATATCATCGGGGTTGGCTGCGCGTTCCTGTTTGGCAATGCCGAGGAACAGGTCTAGATCCTTGTCACGTACATGTTGCATCATGAAACGCTGGAAGGGTTGAACGGTTTTTTCAAACGCGGTTATTTCTTCCAGATCACCATCCATATAAGGTTTCAGGCCTTCCTTATAGGCGGCATCGAAGGTGGGCATCATGATGAAGAAGGTCAAAAACAGGGCCAGAGAGATGATCACCTGATTGGGCGGGGCCTGCTGTGTGCCCATGGCTGTGCGCAGAAAGCTGAAAACAATGACCAGCCGGGTAAAAGAGGTCACCATAATGAGGATGCTGGGGGCCAGTGATAAAACGGTGGTCAGGGCTATGAGCTGGATGATGCGCGATGTGGTACTTTCCGGCCCGCCAACGTTGGGGTCACCGAAATCCAGCGTAAAACTTTGCGCCAGACTTTCGGAATTGCACACGGCAAGGATCAGAAATGTCAGACCACAGAGCACACCACCACTGAGGGACCATTTCAGGATTTCTTTTTGGGTCATGCCGTTTCCCCCTCTTCAACGGGTTGCCTATTCAGATGTTGGGCAAATGTTTTTTGGTCCATTTCAATATCGCGTTCCACAACCAGATCACTGGTGCCGCCAATGACAAGAAGGTGTTCCCTGTCATCGCGTTTAATCAGGACCAGACGCCTTTTGGCATCCAGAGGCATGATTTCAGATATACTGAGACGCCTTTTACCCCCACGCGGAACGGAACGGTAGCCCATCCCGTATCGTTTGGCGACAAAGGCAAACATGCCGATCAAGGCGACAACGAAGGCCAGCGCGAAAACAAAACGCAAGTAATCTGAAATGTCCATGGGGCTTATGCTTTCTGGCTCATGATGTTTGTTCCGGGTCGTCTTCTATTTCCTGTGCCAGCAAGGGGTTGGCGTATTGCGTGCGTGGCTGGAGCTGTTCGGTTAACGCATCATGCTGCATATCCAGATCTTTTTCCAGTCGTTCCATGGCTTCAAATAATTTTTCCAGTTGCGCAGCGTGCTTTTTTGCATCCTGTTTGGGCATTTTGTCAAGTTCATCGCACAGGTTGGCAATATGGGCCTGCAAGGCGGAGACATCGACCATTTTTTCCTGATAGATTAACCGTTCTGCCGTTTCGATAAAGGAGAGAATGCGTTCAATCTGTTGGTCAAGCCGGAGAGATGCATTCATGACGGGTCTTCTTCGGATTCTTTTTCAGGATTGGGCTTGAGAGGCGTATCAATGCCGGGGAAGGGGGCATGGTTGGCCTGATAGACATAAGTCAGAATCTCAGCAACGGTTGCAAAGGCTTCCAGTGGAATTTCCTCGCCAACATCCAGAAGGCTGAGAACCTGGGCGAGGTCTGCATCTTCGCGCACACGAACACCTTCGGCAAAGGCAATTTGCAAAATCTGTTCTGCCAGCGCACCGCGGCCCGATGCAACAATTTCAGGTGCCTTGCCCTCAACCCCTTCATATTCCAGAGCAACAGCGATTTGTTCCGCTGCAAGGGGTGGGGATTTGCTTTGTTTCGGGTCGTTGTTCAAGGTCATTTTCTCAAAATATGACAGAATTCTAGGGTAGGATACTTTAAAGTCTTTTAAAAAACCTTAAGAAAGAAAACCCTTACACTTGGCTTTACCATTTGTTAATATAGGAATTGCATAGTAAAAAGGTGCCAATGGGCAACGGATCTGCTATGCAGACGACGTTTGTTCTTGGGAGGTCGAGGGCATAACGCTGTCAGGAGTTCGAAATGGACTTAGGTAAAATGTCTCTGTTCGCCGTTTTGAAAAAGCGAATGGACTATATTGCGAACAGGCAGGAAGTATTGGCGGAAAATATTGCAAACGCCGATACGCCCAAGTATGCCGCAAAAGATTTGAGACCGTTCAATTTTAAAGATTTGATACGGCGTCAGTCTATGCACGTTAAACCGGTTGGAACGGATCCGAAGCATATCGGGACCGCGCCTGCGCGTATTCGTGACTATGATCTCAATGAACCCAAACCTTACGAATCGACCATTGATAAAAACCAGGTGGTGCTGGAAGAGCAGATGACCAAGATGAGCGAGGCGCAGGTCGATCATGAACTGACGACGGAAGTCTATAAAAAGAACATGCGCCTGTTTAAAATTGCCTTGGGCAAACAGTAAAACGGTTGACGCGTAAGAGGTTTAAAATGGATGATCTTTTCAAAAGCATGCGTATTTCAACCGCCGGAATGAAAGTTCAGGGCGCGCGCCTGCGTGTTATTTCGGAAAACGTGGCTAACGCCGATACCATGCCGACCAAACCGGGCGATATTCCTTATCGTCGCAAAACAATCCTGTTTAAAAACGAACTGGATAAAAACCTTGGTGTGGAGACGGTGCGGGTGCATAAGGTCAAGGAAGACAGTGCGGCCAACTTTAAAAAAGTGTTTGACCCGGCACACCCCGCAGCCGATGAAAATGGTTATGTGTTGCGCCCCAATGTGAATTCGTTGATCGAAATGATGGATATGCGCGAAGCACAGCGTTCTTACGAAGCAAATGTGAATACCATTAAAGCCAGCAAGAAGATGCTTCAGCAAAGCATCGGCATTCTGCGTTAAGGCATGAAAAGGATAGTGAAATGGCTGACAATATGATGGCTTCTGCGGCCGCTGCCTACGCAAGACAGGCTGATCAGATCAATAAACTGCCGACACTGGATAATACCCAGAAGGCAGAAGAGGGGGATTTCGCGGACCTGTTGAAACAGGCTGTGCAGGAAGCAGCCGATATCGGCTATCGTTCAGAACGTTTGTCCTTGAAAGCTGCTGCCGGTGAAGCAGATGTCAATGAGGTCGTAACGGCTGTCGCAGAAGCCGAAGTGACCTTGCAGGCAGTAACGACTGTGCGTGACAAAGTCATTAACGCATATCAAGATATCATCAAGATGCCGATTTAAGGCAGGTTTGTTTTTATGAATGATGTAGGTGTCATTGAGGTTGGGCGCGAAGCCTTTTGGGTGATTTTGGTGATCGGAGGCCCCATTCTTCTGGCTGGCCTTGGGATCGGCCTGTTGATTGCGCTCTTTCAGGCTTTGACCTCCATTCAGGAAATGACCTTGGTTTTTGTTCCCAAGATCATTGTGATCTTTATCGCACTGGTGATCATGTTACCTTTTATGATCAACAATATGATCGATTTCGGAGAGTCCATTTTCGATAAGATTATTGCGCTGGGATAGTGTACATCCCATGCTCAGCGAAATCCTTACATTCAACATTTTCCATTTCGGGCTGATCTTTGCGCGCATGAGCGGGGCCTTGTTTGTCATGCCCGGCATCAGTGCCTCTTTTGTCAATATGCGGGCTCGTTTGTTGTTCGGGCTTATGCTGGCTTTGGTGGTTTTACCTGTTGTTTCAAAAGATTTTCCTCCCTTTCCCATTCATCCTATTGAGTTGTTGTTGTTGCTGGGCGGGGAAATTCTGGTCGGCTTCTTTTTTGGCATGCTGATGTCCATCATGCTCAGTGCCATGCAGGTGCTCGGCACAATCATTGCCTTTGTTGCAGCTTTGTCCAATGCCTTTTCCTTTGATGCCATTTCGCAGGCGCAGGGGTCCATTATCTCCACTTTCTTTGTCAATCTGGCGCTGGTTACCATTTTTGTCACAGATCTGCATCACTTGATGCTGACGGCAGTGATTGACAGCTATAGCCTTTTTCAGCCGGGGCAATTGCCACCTATTGGTGATTTCGCTGAATTTATGTCTAAAACGGTGGCCGGCTCTTTTAAGATCGGGGTGCAGCTGGCAGCACCGTTTATTTTATTGTCGTTTGGTTTTCAACTGTCCATGGGGTTGATCAGCCGTTTGAATCCGCAGTTTCAAATTTATTTTGTTGCCATGCCAGCCCAGATTATCATTGCCTTGCTGATGCTTATGTTTACCATTTCAGGCATTATGATGGTATTCTTGCAGTATTATCAAAACGGTCTGGTCGGTTTCCTGCAACCGTAAGGGGCGAAAGGCTAAGGTATGGCAGAAGAAGACGACGCGTCAAAAACAGAAGACCCAACGGACAAAAAGCTGTCCAAGGCTCGTGAAGAAGGGCAGGTGTCCCAGTCTCAGGAAATTAAAAGCTGGGCAACGTTTTTCTCAGCCGCTTTGTTTGTCTTGTTCATCGGCCCGTATTTCGCCAAAAGTCTGGTCGGCCCAATTAGACATTTTATTACAGATGGTTATCAAATATCTGTTGATAAGCAAAATATTGTACTTGTGTTTGAAACACTAGTAGAAAACATGGGAATCCGTATTTTACCTCTTTTGTTTGCTTTTATGATTACCGCAGTTATGTCCGGTGTTGTTCAAACCGGTTTGATTTGGGCTCCAAAGAAAATCCAACCTAAACTTTCGAATATTTCTTTGCAAAAAGGGCTGAAAAATAAATTTTCCAGTAAAGCTGTGGTGGAACTGGTTAAAACCATTTTTAAGATGAGTCTGGTCGGGGCTGCGGCGTTTCTGGTGGTCTGGCCGATTTATGCCGATGTGGAATTGTTGCCCTCCTATGATGTTTTTCAGTTGCTGGAACTGATGTATAAAGTCGCTATCTATATTTTGATCAGCGTTACGGCCTTGATGACCTTGATTGCAGCGCTGGACTTTGCCTATCAACGATACAGCTTCATGAAACAGATGCGTATGACCAAGCAGGAGGTCAAGGATGAACACAAACAGGCGGAAGGGGACCCGCAGGTTAAAGCGAAGATTCGCCAACTGCGTATGGAACGTGCCCGCCAGCGGATGATGGCCGCTGTGCCGGATGCGGATGTGATTGTCACCAACCCGACCCATTATGCCTGTGCGTTGAGCTATAAGGCGGAAAATATGATGGCACCTAAGCTGGTTGCAAAGGGGATGGATACGCTGGCTTTTAAAATCCGTGAAATTGCAGAAGCAAATGAAGTGCCGATTGTGGAGAACCCGCCTTTGGCACGTGCCCTTTATGCCAGTGTGGAAATTGATGAAGAAATACCGGCGGAACATTATGCCGCTGTGGCTGAGGTCATCGGTTACGTCATGCGCCTGAAAGGGCAACTGAACTGATGAGCCGTTTAAATCTGCCCGCAACTTTCAAGCGACGTTTCAAACGGTCGTTGCGCAAACCTGTGAGCTGGGGGCTGCTGGCCTGGGTCAGCCTTTTGATGGCTGCGGGGAACCATTTTTTGTTTCATAATGATGGTCTGTGGACGTTGCTGGCCCTTTTTGTTGCCCTGTTGTCTCTAACTCTGCTGGGCTGGGCCATCGGTTCGGCAGGTAATGCCGGGGCGTTTGGCGATCTGCTGCGCCAAGCCATTGATGCCTTGCCCGAAGCCCGCCTGATTACGGCCCGGGATGGCTCGACAGTTTATGCCAATCCCGGTTTTTACCGTCTCATGCCGGTGATGCCGGGCAAGGCGGAAATCGGTGCGATGATGGATTTTCTGGATGGTGATTTTGCACTGGAAGAATTCAAACGTCTGCGTGGCAACGTGCAAAACGGCATTGGTGATCACGCTGAAGTCCCCATTCGTTTGAACGAGGATACACGCGAATGGCGGCGTATTTCGGTTGCACCGCTTGGTAAACCTGCCGGGTTTACCCTGTGGCTGATCCGCGATATCAGTGCGCGCCGGGAGATGGAAACCTCGCAACGCACAGAATATCGCCAGATGTTTGATTTTATTGATAATCTGCCCGTCGGCTTTTTCAGTTCGGACCAACAGGGGCGCTTTCGGTTTGTGAACCAGACCTTGGGGGACTGGCTGGGCGTTTCCCCGGAAATGGTGCGTGCCACGGGCATGGGGCTGGCTGATTTTGTGGTAGAACTGAAAGACAGCGCACAGGGCATGATGCGTTTAAGTGGGGCGGATAGCCAACCCTTTGATGTACATGTGCGCCAGACCGAGCTTTATGATGCACAAGGCCATTTTGTGCATAATCGCTGTGTGGTGCTGCGTGACGGTATCGAATTCGGCGCGGTGGCTGAACGGCGCCCGGCCTCCAGTTCACGAAAAGCTTCACTGGGGTTTGACCCGCGTGTACGCTGGCTGTTCAATGAAGCCCCCATCGGAATCTGCGTGCTGGATCTGGACCGCAATGTGGTGGATTGCAACCGCGCTTTTCTGAAAATGCTGGGCCGCCACCGCGATGCCATTGTCGCGCGTTCCCTCTTTGACCAGATCAAGGCGGATAATCATGATGATGCCTCGCGCCAGTTGGGCAAAGTCGCCATGGGCACTATTGCCGCCGTGCGTTTTGATGTGCAGATGCCAACAGCCCGCGGGCGCATGTTGACGGTAAGCGTCTTTGCCGGGCATATGGAAGATGAAACCGGGCAGATTAGCGGCCTTGTTCTGCACTTTATCGATGCGACAGAGCAGCGCGACCTTGAACTTCAATTTACCCAAGCGCAAAAAATGCAGGCTATTGGTCAATTGGCCGGTGGGGTGGCACATGACTTCAACAACGTTTTAACGGCTTTGACAGGTTTTTGTGAAATCCTGCTGGAACGCCACCCCCAAGGCGACCCGGACCATCAGGAACTGCAACAGATTTATCAAAGCGGGAACCGTGCAACCGATCTGGTGCGCCAATTGCTCGCTTTTTCACGCAAGCAGACATTACGCCCCAAGATTGTCGATATTTCCGATGTGATTGCAGATCTTTCGGCCATGCTCAACCGTTCTTTGGGGGAAACGGTTAACTTGCGCATTGAACATGGGCGCGACCTTAAACAAATCCGTGTGGACACAGGCCAGCTTGAGCAGGTGATTGTTAATCTGGCGGTCAATGCCGGGCATGCCATGCAGGGCGAAGGCGAAGTCATTATCCGTTCTGCCAATGCCCGGATTGAAGAGGCGGTGGAACAGGCCCATGATACCATGCCGCCGGGCCAGTATGTCTGCATTGAGGTGTCCGATACCGGGTGCGGCATTCCACCGGAAAATCTGACCAAGATTTTTGAACCTTTCTTTACCACAAAGGATGTGGACAAGGGCACCGGGCTGGGCCTGTCCACCGTTTATGGTATTGTGCGCCAAACCGATGGTTATATTTTTGTTGATAGCGTGGTCGGCAAGGGCACGACTTTCTCCATCTATTTCCCGGCAGTGGAAGACGAGGCCATGGTGGTGAAGAAAGATACCAAGCAGCCGGACCTGTTCGACCATGCCGACCTGACCGGGGCGGCGACCATTTTGCTGGTGGAAGATGAAGACCCTGTGCGCCTGTTTGGTGCACGTGCCCTGAGTGCTAAAGGCTATGAGGTGATTGAAGCCTCCAGTGGCGATATGGCCTGGGAGATCGTGCAACAGCAAGGTGACAGGATTGATTTGATCATTACTGATGTCGTTATGCCGGGCATGAAAGGCCCGGATATGGTAGAACTTGTGCGCTCACGCATTTCTGATATCAAGGTGATCTTCATGTCCGGCTATGCCGAAGATGTGATCCCCGAAGGCATTGAAAACGACCCGACCATCCACTTCCTGCCCAAGCCGTTCAAACTTAAGGATCTGGCTTACAAGGTGAAGGAAGTTCTGGGGGGCATATAGCAAACACAGTTCAACACAACCGGGCCCACACAGTGGATACGCTTATGCAAGATGCAGTGAAGGTATGCCTTAAATGGATCGGATGGGGCGGATGCCCTCATCGAAAGCTACCTATCTTCGGCGAAATGTCGACTCTTCGACATATTCGGGCTTGGTGATCCGATCCATTCGGAAATGCCTAGGGAAACAGCCCACACGATCTTGAATTGGTTAACGGGCCAGAATGATACATAGGCTGCTCGTTTCTGAACCTTCTGGCTTGAGTTCTATTTGCTACATAATACCGGAAATAAACAGCCGAGTGAAGTGCTGCTGTATGCGCATTGATTTTATATAACCCATAAATTGGGAAATATGAGGAAAATAAACTGATAACGGTAACGAAGTTTCCGTTTACTCAATGGCTGTTTCAACTATTATAAATTGCAAATAGCCATTCATCTTTCCCTATTTGAGACTTTTATGAAAAAGTACATTACTTACATTTTTTTCGCTGTTCTATTCATCCCATGTATTTCCAATGCCGCAAATAATTTACTCAGTATTGATAATGCTGAAAAACAATGTGAGGCAGGAAACATATCAAAATGCAGTCAGGCTGCCTTTGCTTATGAGAATGGCAAAGGAGTAAAAAAGAGTATTGAAAGAGCAATTGAACTCTGGAATTTAGCTTGTGATCGTGGTCATAGTTTCAGTTGTTTCAATCTAGGCCTCCAAGCCCTTCGACAAACCTCCGATTTAAGCAAAGGGACGCCTTTCTTCAGAAAAGCGTGTGAATATGGAGATTTCACTGCATGCATATATGTTGAAGCAGATACAGGTGAATCATCAGTGAGTATAAATCTTGATGGTTCTATCAAGAAGCTTATAAATTCTTGCATCAAGGGAAATGGGCTAGACTGCTATAAAGCCGGAAAGAAATATCAAGCCGGAAAAGACCAGTCGCAAGACCCTTTTCAAGCCGTTCACTTTTTTCAACAAGGGTGTGAGAAAAAGTTCAATAAGGCCTGCGCTGAGGTTGCAGCAGCTTATGAACAAGGTTACGGCGTTGAACAATCCTCAGATGAAGCGATGCGGTATATTGGTAAAACTTGTCGGCCAACAATGCTGTTCACCGAATGTGCGTTTATTATGAAATCAGCAGGTTTCGATTATGCCAAGTTTATGAAAAAAGCATGCCTTAAGGGTGATGGCAAAGCATGTGAAAAACTAGGCTTTGCCGCTTATTTGGCGATAAAACAGCCCGAAGTAAGAAAGGTCGCTGTAACTTATTATGAGATGGCTTGCAAATTTGGAAATAAATTTGCCTGTGAACAAGCAGCAAAACTTCACCTCTATGGCATCGCAGTGCCACAGAATATTGTTAAATCGCGTGCATTATTAGACAGCGGTTGCGCACAAGGAGATAAATCAAGCTGCATTCCTAACTCAATTAATCTATCAGACCCTGAGAGTCCCGATTTTGTAAAAAGCTGTCATGCTAACAACATACCATCTTGCCTAAAATTGTACGAGGCCTGTGAAGAAAACAACATCAAAGCCTGTTATCTCTTTGCAGTTGGAGTGGAGGAGGACGCCCATGTAACTGATGATGCACATGCGGCAGTAGAACCATTTCAAAAAGCATGTGATGGGGGAAACATGAAAGCTTGTAAAGAGCTAGCCAGGCTTTATATCCGTGGATGGGGGACTAAGAAAGATGGGGAACGTGCTGTTACAATCATTCGCAAGGCATGTGATAAAGGAGACATACCTTCATGCAAAGAGTTTGCTGAGATATATTTTAGAAGTGATGTGAATACTTTAGCAACAGAAACGGTCATAAGTTATATGGAGCGTGGCTGTAGGCATGGAAATAGATGTGATACCTACATCCCCAAAAAATTTAACGCTGCGTTCAAAGAAAAATGGCAAGCCAAATTGGAAGAAATGTGTGTAGAGAAAAATGTTTATTCTGCATGTAACCAGTTCTCTCTTAACGCACGTGAAGCAAAAAAGAAAATATTAATCTTTTCTTATGAAGAATGCAATAAAGGTGCGTATTTAATGTGCAATAAAGTTGCTCAACATTTAATTAGCTATAATGATAGCTGTAAAAAGAACGATGAGAATGCTTGTAAAAATTTAGACGAATATAGTGAATATTTAAAAACTCAGGGTCGCAAAACGAAAATTGATTTAAATGCCGAAATTCAGGAAAACTATCTAAAAAGCTGTATAGGAGGGTATAAAGAGGCCTGTTATTCCATTTCTGAAAACATCCCAAATATTGATAACGCAGTCCTTAACCCAGAAATTGATAATCAGGAATGCACGGACCACAACCTGGCAGCATGCCTTAAACTCTCAGTCCATCAAAATAAGCCGATGCTGAGAATTCTTGAAGAGCAGTGCAAGAGAGGAAGTCTTCAGGCATGTTATGATTTTGCGTTTTCGATACGTTCCCTTAAAGGTAGTGATAATTACAAGAAATGGAAGTCCTTGATGGAGGATGGTTGTCAAAAGGGACATGGGGATTCTTGCTATCAGCTTTATAGCCGCACAAGAGATAAGAAAGTTAAGTATCCAAACATGGAAAAGGCATGCGATATTGGGAGTGAACTTGCTTGTGATTATCTAGTCGGACGAGGAGAAAAGTTGGCCGTATTCTAAAATGAACCAGTTCCCTTCTATTAAATAGCACCGTTGTCGAAAAACTATTCTAGGTGTGTTTGCTACATAATACCGAAAACTGTTCTGGGTGTGGTTGTTACATAATACCGGGATTTGTCGATTCGTGTGAGAACATGAAGGGAACGTATGGATGATAGTCATTTAAAAACAAAACGTTATTAAATGTTCTTGCGAATGAGAACATTTCGTGTACATTTAAATTCATTGCAACGGCCCTCTGACTTGTGGAATAAGGGAGCAAAGATATGTCTCAAACGGCCCTCAAGCTCGTGGATAAGGATACGATGGATAAGAATAAAGCTTTGGAAGCTGCTGTCGCGCAGATCGAACGATCATTTGGCAAAGGCTCGATCATGAAACTGGGCCAACGCGAAAATGCGGTGGAAACAGAAGTGATTTCAACCGGTTCTTTGGGGCTGGATATTGGCCTTGGGATCGGCGGTTTGCCGCGCGGGCGTGTGGTTGAAATTTATGGTCCGGAAAGTTCCGGTAAAACAACGCTTGCCCTGCATGTGGTGGCCGAAGCGCAAAAAGCCGGTGGGACCTGTGCGTTTGTGGATGCCGAACATGCACTGGACCCGGTTTATGCCCAGAAACTGGGCTGTAACGTGGATGAGCTGTTGATTTCCCAGCCCGATGCCGGGGAGCAGGCTTTGGAGATTACCGATACGCTGGTGCGCAGTGGTGCGATTGATGTGCTGATTGTCGATAGCGTGGCTGCCCTTGTGCCGCGCGCTGAACTTGAAGGTGAAATGGGCGATACCCATGTGGGCTTGCAGGCGCGTTTGATGTCTCAGGCCTTGCGTAAGCTAACCTCTTCTGTTTCGCGCTCCAACACGCTGGTGATTTTTATCAACCAGATCCGGATGAAAATCGGCGTGATGTTTGGGAACCCGGAAACGACAACAGGCGGGAATGCGCTGAAATTCTATTCTTCCATCCGTATGGAAATCCGCCGCATTGGTCAGATCAAGGACCGTGACGAGGTTGTGGGCAACCAGACCCGTGTCAAAGTGGTCAAAAACAAAATGGCTCCTCCGTTCCGTACCGTTGAATTTGACATTATGTATGGTGAAGGTGTTTCCAAGATGGGCGAACTTCTTGACCTTGGGGTAAAAGCCGGTGTGGTTGAGAAATCAGGTTCGTGGTTCTCCTACAATTCCACCCGTGTCGGGCAGGGGCGTGAAAATGCCAAGCAGTTCCTGCGTGAAAATACGGCGATTGCACAAGAGATTGAAACTGCTATTCGTCAGAATGCAGGTCTGATTTCCGATGCCATGACCACCGGTGGCGCAGACGAAGATGCTTCCGAAGAAGAATAGGACTTTCCCGTCTTTATCTTGCGAGGAGAGAGTATTTCACATATCCCGGCCTTGACGGTCGGGATATGTGTGTTTTTGGGGCACAGGGAAGGCGCAAAAAGCGTTATAACGCGCGGTTGGGGTGGACAGTGCAGTGTTTGCGCGCTAAAAACATTCCTCTTTGAATTCATGTTAACCAGTGAAGTGAAAATTGATGCAAAGCGCGAACGATATTCGTAAAACGTTTCTGGACTATTTCGGTAAAAACGGCCATGAGATTGTGGATTCATCTCCGCTGGTACCGCGAAACGACCCGACATTGATGTTTACCAATGCGGGGATGGTACAGTTTAAAAACGTGTTCACCGGAGTGGAAAAACGCGATTACACCCGCGCAACCACCTCCCAGAAATGCGTGCGCGCTGGCGGCAAGCATAATGACCTTGAAAATGTCGGTTTTACGGCACGCCATCATACTTTCTTTGAAATGCTGGGGAACTTTTCGTTCGGTGACTATTTCAAGGATGTGGCGATTGAACTGGCCTGGAACCTGATCACCAAGGAATTCGGCCTGCCGATAGAGAAATTGCTGGTTACGGTTTATCATGAAGATGATGAAGCGTTCGATTTATGGAAGAAAATCGCAGGCTTGCCTGATGAGAAAATCATCCGCATCCCGACGTCCGATAACTTCTGGGCCATGGGTGATACCGGGCCCTGCGGGCCCTGTTCGGAAATTTTCTATGACCATGGCGATCATATCTGGGGCGGCCCTCCGGGCTCTGCCGAAGAAGACGGTGACCGGTTTATCGAAATCTGGAATCTGGTCTTTATGCAATATGAACAAACCCTTGATGAACGTATGAACCTGCCGCGTCCGTCCATCGATACCGGCATGGGTCTGGAACGGATTTCTGCCGTCTTGCAAGGAACCCATGATAATTACAATGTAGACCTGCTGCGCAAACTGATTGAAGCCTCGGCCGACAAAACCGCTACGGACCCGGATGGCGATTTCAACACATCACACCGCGTGATTGCAGACCATTTACGTTCCTGTGCCTTTTTGCTGGCCGATGGTGTGCTGCCTTCTAACGAGGGGCGTGGGTATGTGCTGCGCCGTATTATGCGCCGGGCCATGCGCCATGCCCATATCATCGGGGCGAAAGACCCGCTGATGTATAAACTGGTGCCGACATTGACCGGCCTGATGGGGCAGGCTTTTCCGGAACTGGTGCGTGCACAGGCCCTGATTACCGAAACGCTGGAACTGGAAGAAGCACGCTTTAAAAAGCTGCTGGATCGTGGTCTTTCTTTGCTGGATGCGGAAACGCAGGAACTTGGCGAAGGTGATGAACTCAAAGGGGATGTGGCCTTCAAGCTCTATGATACTTACGGCTTCCCTGTTGATTTGACACAGGATGCCCTGAAAGCCAAAGGCATCGACGTTGATATGGACGGCTTTGAAGCGGCCATGGAAAAACAGCGTGAAGAAGCGCGCAAAAACTGGTCCGGTTCAGGCGGTCAGGCAGATGAAGCCTTGTGGTTTGACCTGAAAGAGAAAGTCGGCGGGACCGATTTCCTGGGTTACGATACGGAAAATGCCGAAGGTCAGATTGTGGCTTTGGTTGTGGATGGCAAGGAAGTTCAGAGTGTCGAACCGGGTACGGAGGTGACCGTTCTTCTCAACCAGACACCTTTTTATGGTGAAAGCGGTGGTCAGGAAGGAGACAGTGGTGTTTTGAAAGTGGGAGATGTTGCTGAAATCAAAATCTCCGATACCCAGAAACGTATTCATTCGCTTTACCTGCATATCGGCAAGGTTAAAGGGGCAACCGTTAAGGTCGGCAGTGATGTTTTTGCCGAGGTAGACCATAAACGCCGTTCAGCCGTGCGGTCCAATCACTCCGCAACACACTTGTTGCACAAGGCCTTGCAACAGCAACTGGGTGACCATGTCACGCAAAAAGGCTCTTTGGTGGCAGAGGAACGTTTGCGCTTCGATATTGCCCATAACAAAGGGTTAAGCCTTGAAGAAATAGCGGCAGTTGAAGCCAAGGTGAATAATCAGGTTCGCGCCAATACGGAAGTCGTGACCCGCCTGATGACACCGGATGAAGCCATTGAACAAGGCGCGATGGCCCTGTTTGGCGAAAAATACGGTGATGAAGTACGTGTCGTTTCCATGGGGAACGAAGAGGGTAAAAACTATTCGGTTGAACTTTGCGGCGGAACGCATGTTAAACGCACCGGTGATATCGGTTTGTTTAAGGTCATCAGTGAAGGTGCGGTTGCTGCCGGTGTTCGCCGTATTGAAGCCCTTACAGGCGCAGCAGCGGTGAGCTATCTGGCCCAACAGGAAGAACGCTTGAACGAGACGGCAGCATTGTTGAAAGCCACCCCGGCCAATGTGCCTTCACGGGTGGAAGCCCTGTTGGATGAGCGCAAGAAAATGGAACGTGAAATTGCCGACTTGCGCAAAAAACTGGCCACAGGTGGCGGTGCGGCATCCGGGGATGAGGCTAAAGATGTAAATGGTGTAAAGTATCTGGGCAAGGTACTTGACGGCATTCCGGGCAAAGAGCTGAAATCGCTGGTCGATGAAATGAAAAAGCAGGTCGGGTCCGGCATTTGTGTTGCCATTTCTGTAAATGACGGCAAGGCATCGCTGGTTGTTGGTGTAACCGATGATTTGAAAGACACATACAGCGCCGTTGATCTGGTGCGCGCCGGTTCTGCCGCTGTGGGTGGCAAAGGCGGCGGTGGGCGTGCGGATATGGCTCAGGCCGGTGGCCCGGATGGCGCTAAAGCACAGGAAGCACTCGGGGCGATTGAAACGGCAATTGCCGGCTAGGGTTTTGGGCCTGTAAGGAGGCGATGATGGAACTTCTTGTTCTTGGTTTAAGTATCTGGTTTTTGCTGCATCTTTTACCCGTCACCGCCTCCGGTTTGCGCCGTTCCCTGATCACAAAAATAGGCTTAATGCCCTATAAAGGGCTCTTTGCCCTTGGTATTCTGGCATCTGTAGCCTTTATGGTTCTGGGCTGGCGTTCTGTTGCCAATGTGACCTCGCTTTACGATATCTATGATATGGCGATTGTGCCGGCATTAATCATGATCCTGTGCGGATTTGTGCTGATGGCGGCTTCCAACCTGCGCTCCAATTTTAAGCGCACATTTCGCCATCCCCAGTTGCTCGGCTTTACGTTATGGTCTGCTGCCCATGTTTTGTTGAATGGGGAATTACGCGCTGTGGTTTTGTTTGGGGGCTTATGCCTCTGGTCTCTTGTCACCATGGCTTTGCTCAACAGGCGCGATGGCGTTTTTGAAAAACCGGCCAAGGAACTACCCCATAAAGGGGTTATGGTTTGTGCTATCGGTTTTGTGTTGTTTATTGTTGCGGTGAAAGGACATGCCTATTTGGGCGGTGTGGACCTGTTCCTGAAGGCAAATTAACCGGTTTCTGGCTCTCACACACTCTGTTTAGCCGGGTTCATATTCATCCAGATCGCTTTCTTCTTCAGATTCGATTTTATAGCCTTCATTGAGCCATTGGCCGAGGTCGAGGTCAGCACAACGTTTTGAACAGAACGGGCGATATTTCAAATCGGACGGTTTTGGGCAGATCGGACAGTTGCCTGCACTGGATAAGGGAAGAGACGTCACTTTCTTTGTGGTGTCATTACTCATGGTCCATCTCCTCCAGATGATAGTTTAAAGGGGGCAGGTTGATATCTTCGTACAGATCGGGCATGAACCCCAGACGTTCTTTCAACCAGCGCTGTAGGGCTTTGAAGGGGGGCTGTGCATTAAGGCTGAATAATCGGCACCCCAAGCCCACACGTGTACGGGGAGAAACCGTTGTGTAGGCCAATTTGCGCATGAGGGCAAAAAGAAGGGTGTAAGGGTTTTCTACCTCTTCCATCAGAGAGGGGCCACGGCGCGTACGGGTGATTTCCAACAGACCGAGGCGGGTGAAACCATGCACCGTTAAACGTTCATCGCTGAGGGTCTGGCGGGCAAACTCAAGCATTTCATGTTGTTTGTTTTTATTTTTCATGAAAATGAAATCGACAATAATTTGCCCGGACAGATTGCGCAGGATGATCTGTTGTTTGAGTTGGACAATTGCCTGTTTGTTGGTCCGCCACTGGTTGTCTGTCAGGTTGCGGCTGTCAGTGCGGTTGCCCATGTTTACGTCCACAGCAACAAGTGCCTTTGTCGGCTCTATGTCCAACGTTCCCCCACCGTCAAGCGGGACGCTGGGCTGGCAAAGCTGTTCAATCAGGGCATCAATGCCTTCTGCCTCAAAAAGGGATGTCATGCCCTGATACAGCTGTGCTTGGGGGGCCTGTTTTTGCACATGGTGAAAGGCATCAATGCCCTGTACCCATATTTCTTCAGGCTGATCCGTAAGGCAGTTTTTAATGAGTGTTTCCAGTGCATCTGCACTGCGCTCAATCAAACCTGTTTCACCTTTTTTGGCCTGCTTTTCAATCAATTGCCAGCGTTTGATGAGCTGTTCAGCCTGTGTGTGCAGGATGTCGGGTGATTGATCCTGTGCACTTGTTCGTACAATCAAACCGCAGTTTTGCGGCAATTCAAGCGGTTCCAGTGAGGTTTGGAAAAAATGCCGGTCTTCTTCGCGGGTAAATTTGCGCGAAATGTTCAATCCCGGGCGCCCGGGGGTCAGCAGGCAATCCGGGGCGACAAGGTCGATTTTGGCACTGAGCAAAGCCCCTTTGCCACCATTGGCTTCACGGCGGACCTGTACCAACAGCTTTTCACCTTCGTGTACAGCCTTGGAAATATCTTCTTTTGCGGTTGCGCTTACCGGGAGAAAACCGTTCTCTCCTGCACCTATATCGACAAAGGCAGCTTGCAGGCTGGGAACAACCTTAACAACGCGTCCCAGACAGATGTCCCCGCTAATGGCTTCCCTGTTTTTATCACTGTCAGGGCGGTAGAGGTGGAGACGGCGCAAGTGATCGTTTTCGACCAGAGCAAGGCGGGTTTCCCCGGGGATATGATCTATGAACAGCCGTTTCATCAGGCTAGCCTTTAGCCGTTATACGATACCCTAGGCCGTTCAGCAGATTTTTTGTCTCACATAAGGACAGCCCGACCACATTGCTGTAGGAACCGATGATTTTTTCGACAAAAGCACCTCCGAGTCCCTGAATGGCGTAGGCACCGGCTTTGCCTTCCCATTCTTTGGACGCAATATAGTCTTCAATCTCTTCATGAGAGAGGCGCTTGAATTTGACAGCTGTATCAATGAGGCGGTTATGGGAGGCCCCTTGGGCGTCTACAATACATATGCCGCCATATACATGGTGGCGTCTGCCCGATAGCATGGCAAGAAAACGCCGGGCTTCATCTGCATTTTCTGCCTTTGGAAGGCTGCGTCGTCCAAGGCCGACAACGGTATCTGCCCCTAAAACCAGTGCGCCTGAATTGTCTTTTGCAATGGCTTGCGCTTTATCTTGGGCCAGTCTGGCAGCCAGCTGGCGTGGCAATTCAGCTTTTAAAGGGGATTCATCAATATGTGCAGGCACAATCAAATCGGGTGTTATGCCGATTTGTGCCAGTAAATCCACCCGTCTGGGGGAGGCAGAAGCCAAAACGAGACGCAATGTCACGAATACCTAGGATGATTATTTGAAACGGAATGTAATGCGGCCTTTGGTCAGGTCGTAAGGCGTCATTTCGACGGTTACCTTGTCACCTGCCAGAACGCGGATGCGGTTCTTGCGCATTTTACCGGAAGTATGAGCCAGAATTTCGTGATCGTTTTCCAATTTTACACGAAACATGGCGTTGGGGAGAAGTTCAGTTACAACGCCCTGAAATTCAATCATGTCCTCTTTGGCCACGGAGATATCCTTTTGTTTGTCACAAGCTTGGTCGAGAGGGAAAATGCTTATGAATCATGCTGAGGTCAAGTGTTTTTTGCATCTGCGCAATCATCAGGAGAGGAAAATCAGACCGTTTCAGACAGACAAACCTGATTGCGCCCACTTTCTTTTGCACGATAAAGGGCTTTATCTACACGATGAAGAACGCTTTGTTCATTTTCATCATGCTGCATCTGTGTGATGCCAATAGAGGCCGTGATGCGGATTTTATGGGTATCATGAACGATGCGACGTTCTTCAAACAACTGGCGGATATCTTCACAGATTTTGGCGGCATGGTTGGCATCGCAATCGGGGAAGATGATCAAAAATTCTTCTCCGCCCCATCTGAACAGAATATCGGAGTTGCGTAAACGTTCCTGTAAAATTGTGGCGGCACTCCTGAGAACCATGTCCCCTGCAACATGTCCGAAGCTATCATTGATATCCTTGAAATGATCAATATCAAGCATGGCCAGGGTGAGGTCTTGCTCATGGCGCTGTGCCATTTTCCTGACTTGCGCAAATACCGCATCAAAGACATGGCGATTGTTGACGCCTGTGAGGTTATCTGTCGTTGCCATTTCTTCAAGGCGGGATTGATACCGGTTAATCGTCACATTGGCCAGCAGTACAATAACGATACAAATGGCGAAGCTGATGGCGAGATTGCTGATCAGGTTATTGACAATCTGTTCTTCAACCAGATTTTCTTCCTGTTCAACCAACAAATACCATTGAAATTCATCAATCAGCCGGGCGTTGAGGTGATAGGTTTTCCCATTGCGCTGATAGCTGTAGCTTCCGCTTGGCGAGGATAAAAGGGCGGTTGCGTTTGTTTTTAATCCTTCTATGTCCCTGATGGTCATATCCTGATATTTTTCTGCTGTAGACAGCATAAAACGCCCTTCACGATCAACAAAACTGATGGTTCGGCCATAGCGGTTCTGGTAATTGTTAATGCGTTCCTTAAGGTCGCTCAGCCCCAGGCCAACACCGGTCACACCGATCAGGTTGCCTTGGTAGTCATAGGCACGGTAATTGATGAAGACGGTTAGCCGATAGGGGTTTGCGGTATCGAAATCCAGATTGATTTCATATTCTTTTTTGCTTTTGATAAAATCAAAATACCATTTGTCGCGCGGGTCGTCGGGATGCAGGGTTTTGATAATACCGCTGGGGTGATAATAAAGCAGGGTCCGTGCGGGAATGAAAAAGCTGGTTATTGTTGCGTAACGTTTCTGGATTTCATTGAGGTATTTGATCACTTGTTCGGGATTTCGTTCTCCTGAAAGTGCCCAGTCACGCACAAAGGTGTCCTGGGCCATCAGGGATGAAATGAAGACAGGTTGCAACAGGTCACGTTGAATTTCCGAATAAATGTTGTTGCTGGTCAGCGGCAGGGCATTTTCAGAAATCTGTTCGGACAACGTGTCATGCGCAGCATAATAACTGGTCAGGCTTGTGATCATAAAGCCGAAAACCATAAGGGCGCCAAGGGCAAGAATGAAACGGAGTTTCCTCTGTTTCATTACAGATTGCCTTGTATTTCTTTGCTAATGAGTCTTGCCAGACGCTGCATGCCTTCATCAATGACTTCAGGCGCACAGGTGGAAAAAGACAGACGCAGGGTATTTCCCCCCCCACCATTGGCATGAAAGGCCTTGCCGGGAACGAAAGCTATTTTTTCTTCCTTAAGGGCTTTTTCCAACAGTTTCTTGGCATCTATCCCTTCCGGCAGATTGAGCCAGACGAACATGCCGCCTTGTGGAATGGTAAAGGTCACGCTGTTGGGTAGATAGCGGCTTAGCGCCTCTGTCATGGCGTTTTTGCGTTCGCCGTAAACCTCGCGCAAGGTCACCAGATGGCTATCCATGATTTCCGCAGCCAGTTCATAGGTCAAAATCTGGTTGATTGTGGAGGTGTGCAGGTCGTTTGCCTGTTTTAAAAGGACAAGTTTTTCCAGCAGGGATGTCGGGGCAATGCTCCAGCCAACGCGCAGGGCAGGCATGAGGGTTTTTGAAGCCGTTCCCAGTTGCACAACCAGCCCTTCTTCATTCCATTTATCTTTGCCGACGAAAGCAGAATCGATTTCCAGCAGGGAGGCGGGTGGCGGGTTATCGTAATAAAGAGCACGATAAGCCGTATCCTCCAGAATGATGACGTCATATTGATGCGCCAGTTCAATGATTTTCTGGCGTCTTTCCAACGGAATGGTCATGCCGCCGGGGTTTTGGAAGTCGGGAACGGTGTAAAGGAATTTAACCCCTTCTTTAAAGGCCTCTTCCAATGCTTCAATGATTAAACCGTTTTGGTCCGTTTCAATGGTGCGGTACTTGGGGCGGCGGCAGGTGAAGACCTGCAAGGCACCAAGATAGGTAGGATTTGCAACCGCAATAGGGGTTTCTGCATCAATCAAGGCCTGTGCCAGAAGGGTCAGGGATTGTTGTGCCCCATTGGTGATGAGAACATTATTGGGCTTGAGCGTATTGTGTTCATTGGAAAAATAACGCGCAACCCACTCACGCAGAGGCGGGTAGCCTTCCGTTTGTGAATATTGCATCAACTGGCGGTCATCTTGCGGGCGCTCACTGATGCGTTCACGAAACTGGCGGACTTTATCCATGGGGAAAAGGTTCGGGTCGGGAATACCCCCGGCAAAAGACAGGATTTCCGGATCGGCCAGAATTTTAAGCAGTTCCCTGATTTCAGATGCATCAATAGAGCCCGCATCGGCAGAAAATTTATTTTCCCAATTCATTCTTATAAAAACCCCTTTATTCACAGGATGGAGATATTGGCCCTGAGCGTACTGCGGGTCAATCCTGATTTGCAATTTTAATACTAAATATCAGCCATTTTCTGGCGGGGAAAGGTTTGTTTGATTTTCATCATCAATTGATCGCGTACCGCCCGATAGGCATCCAGGCGCTGGTCCCGGCTGCCTTGGGTCAGGCTGGGGTCAAATGTATTCCAGAATTTGACCTCGCAATCCATATAGGCAGCCATATCCAGTGCTGTGTGGTGGGCTTCCGGTGACAATGTGATCATCATATCATAATAACTGTCTTCCAGTTGGTCGAAGGTTTTGGGGGTATGGGCTGAAACATCGATACCGATTTCATCCATGACCTCAATGACAAAACCATCCACTTCCTGACCAAGGCGAACTCCGCAGGAATTGACATAAATGTTGCGCCCATGCAGCAACTGCATAATGCCTGCCGCCATAGGAGAACGAATGGCGTTCATGGTGCAGCAGAACAGAACCGCCGAAGGTAGCTCAATCACCCTTTACCCTCACTGGCGAATATGAAGAACGCAAAGGAGCGTAAACAGACGTCTTGCGGTGTCATGGTCCACATGCACTTTTTCTTCAAGACGTTCGCGCAGGATGGTGGACCCTTCGTTGTGCAGGCCGCGACGGCCCATGTCGATGGCTTCAATTTGTGCAGGAGAAGAGGTTTTAATGGCTTTGAAATAACTGTCGCAGACCAGAAAATAATCCTTGATGATTTTTCTGACCGGCATCAGGGGGACTTTGATCTGGGTAAAAGGGTCTGTTTCTTGTTCTTTGGTTACATCCAGTACCAGTCGTTTACCATCTTCAATGGAAAGCTTAACATTATAAGGACCTAGCTGATCACCGACAGGGGCAAAATAGTTTTCTTCCAGCAGATCAAAGACAGCAACTTTGCGCTCGTGTTCGAGTTCCGGTTTGAGGCGAATGCCGCCGGGTTCTTCAATTTCGATATTGGCAATTTTTTGCAGGTGATGCATGGGCCATCTTCCCTCCTGATGAACTAGGCACATAAAAGCATAAAGGGGGCAGGGAAGAAAGTTAGAAGTTATAGGCAACAGATTTCAGGGAAACGATCTTTCCTGAAATCTGTGCATTATTTCTAGCGTTCCATGTTCAGGCGGATGGCAACGGACAGGCCGTGGGCATCCAGTCCTTCTTCCTTGGAAAGGGCAACGGCGGCCGGACCGATGTTGCCGAGTGATCCGGCATCGCACTGGATGAGGCTGTTGCGTTTCATGAAGTTCAATACACCCAGACCGGACGAAAAACGCGCCGAACGCGCTGTTGGCAGGACGTGGTTGGGACCCGCAACATAATCACCGATAGCTTCCGGCGTATAACGCCCCATGAAGACAGCCCCGGCGTTGCGGATTTTTCGTTCCAGATCATCCGGGTTATCAAGAGCCAGTTCAAGGTGTTCCGGGGCAATACGGTCACACAGGGCAATGGCTTCTTCCCAATTCTGTACAACAATCAGAGACCCGTGTTCTTCCCAGCTTTCACTGGCAATATCTGCCCGGGGCAGGGTTTCAAGATGGGTTTCAATGGCATCTTCCACAGCGCGCGCATAATCGGCATCATCGGTGATGAGGATGGATTGGGCAGCGGTGTCATGTTCGGCCTGTGAAAGTAGATCGGCCGCAATCCAAGCCGGGTCATTTTTGTTATCGGCAATGACCAGAATTTCACTGGGACCGGCAATCATGTCAATGCCGACGGTCCCGAAGACTTGCCGTTTGGCTGCTGCGACAAAGGCATTGCCGGGGCCTACAATGATATCGACCGCTTTGATGGTTTCTGTCCCGTAAGCGAGCGCACCAACGGCCTGTGCCCCGCCGATACGGTAAATTTCATCCACGCCGGAAAGACGTGCTGCGGCCATGACCAAGGGGTTGATGATGCCATCGGGGGTCGGCACCACCATGACCAGACGGTCCACCCCGGCAACTTTGGCCGGAATGGCATTCATCAAAACAGAAGAAGGATAAGCTGCTGTGCCGCCCGGCACATAAAGACCGGCCGCTTGCACCGGCTTCCAGCGATAGCCAAGGCGCACACCGGCTTCATCTGTATAATCCAGATCTTCGGGCAGCTGCTTGGCGTGAAAGGCCTTGATGCGGTCCGATGCCACCTTCAATGCTGCCATGGCGTCATCTGAAACCTTGGTGATTTCCACATCCATTTCTTCAGCCGTAATGGCGAGCGCATCTTTGCTGATGTCCATACGGTCAAACTTGTTGGTATAGTCGACAACCGCCTGATCACCGCGTTTGCGCACATCACCAAGAATGTCTTCAACAACCTTGTTCACGTCCGGGGCTTCTTCGCGCTTGGCAGACAGCAGCGCGCTGAATTGAGCTTCGAAGTCAGCTTGTGTGGTTTCAAGACGAAACGTCATTGACGGCCTCGCGGAATTGTTCAATCAGGTTTTTGATCTCTTCAGATCGGGTTTTCATAGCGGTGCGGTTGACGGCCAGACGCGAGGTGATTTCACAAATCTGTTCGACTTCCACAAGGCCGTTGGCCTTTAACGTGGAACCTGTGGATACAAGGTCAACGATTCGTGAACATAACCCCATGTTTGGCGCCAGTTCCATAGCACCATTTAGTTTGATACATTCTGCTTGCACACCCCTTTGAGCAAAATATTTGCTGGTGATGTTGGGATATTTGGTGGCAACGCGCACGTGGGACCAGCGTGACGGGTCGTCGTCGCGTGATAAATCCTTCGGTTCAGCGACACAGATGCGGCAATAACCAATGCCTAAGTCCAGCGGGGCGTAGATTTCGGGATAGTCAAATTCCAGCAATACATCACCGCCGCAAACACCGATTTGTGCTGCGCCAAAGGCAACGAAAGTGGCAACATCGAAACTGCGCACACGCACGATCTCAATATGGTCATGATTGGTGGCAAATTTCAGCAGGCGCGATTTTGAATCGTAAAAAGCGTCTTCGGGGATAATCCCGCATTTTTCTACCAACGGCATCACTTCATCAAGGATGCGGCCCTTGGGCAGGGCAATGACCAGTTTTTCTTGTTCCGACATCTTTTTTTCCATCGTTTTATTCGGCAGGGGCGCCTTTTTCACGTTCAATCAGGGCGCCGCAAGCCGACAGTTTCTGTTCCAGTGCTTCATAACCGCGGTCCAGATGGTAGACGCGGTTTACTATGGTTTCACCTTCGGCTGCAAGCCCTGCCAGCACCAAAGACATGCTGGCGCGCAAATCGGTTGCCATCACCGGGGCACCGGACAGGCTTTTGACTCCGCGTACAATGGCGGAACGCCCATGCACGTTAATATCTGCCCCCATGCGGTTCAGTTCCGGTACATGCATGAAACGGTTCTCAAAAATGGATTCCGTAATCATGGAGGCCCCTTGTGAAACAGCCATCATGACCATGAATTGTGCTTGCATATCGGTGGGGAAAGCCGGGAAAGGCTCGGTCATCACATCCACACCTTTAAGCGGGGCATCTGCCCAGACGCGAATGCCATTTTCCACTTCTTCAAAGTTGACACCGCATTTGCCCATCACTTCTGCAACCGATTCGATCAGCTCCATCCGGGTGCCCAGCAGTGTCAGGTCACCTTGTGTGACCGCAGCAGCCACTGCGTAGGACCCGGTTTCGATCCGGTCAGGCAGCACGGCGTAGCTTGCCCCATGCAGGCGCTCAATGCCCTGAATGCGCAATGTATCTGTGCCAATGCCGTCAATCTGCGCGCCCATGGCAACAAGGCAGTTGGCCAGATCGGTGATTTCCGGTTCGCGTGCAGCATTGGAAAGAGTGGTTTCTCCCTTGGCCAGTGTCGCTGCCATCAACAGGTTTTCCGTTGCCCCGACCGAGACCATCGGGAAGGTGATGTGGCAACCTTGCAGCCCTTTGGGGGCCGTAGCGACAATATAGCCTTCCTTCAACTCAATCTCTGCGCCCATTTGTTCCAGCGCGTTCAAATGGATGTCTACCGGGCGTGTGCCGATGGCGCAACCACCGGGCAGGGAAACCTTGCCTTTGCCATAGCGCGCCAGTAACGGGCCGAGCACCAGAACGGAAGCACGCATTTTGCGCACCACATCGTAAGGGGCAACTGTTTTGCCAACATCATGGGCCGTCAGTTCAAATACCCGGCCGATATGACCACCGTTAGGCGCATGACCGTTCATGCCGACTTCTACGCCCAGTTCAGCCAACAGGTGGGTCATGGTGGTAATGTCCACCAGATGGGGCAGGTTGGAAAGAGTGAGTGTTTCCTCTGTCAATAAAGAGGCTGCCATCAGGGGCAGGGCGGCATTTTTGGCACCGCCAATGTGAATGGACCCTCGCAGGCGCTGTCCGCCGCGAATGTGAATTCTGTCCATAAAGTTATCCTTATAGTTTGGGCAGGGTGACGCCGCGCTGGCCCTGATATTTGCCTTTACGGTCTGCATAAGAGGTTTCGCAGACATCATCGGCCTTCAGAAAGATAAACTGACAGGCGCCTTCGTTGGCATAAATCTTGGCTGGCAGGGGCGTGGTGTTGGAAAATTCAAGCGTCACATGGCCTTCCCATTCCGGTTCAAGCGGGGTGACGTTGACGATGATACCGCAACGTGCGTAGGTGGATTTGCCCAGACAGATGACAAGTGTGTCACGCGGAATGCGGAAATATTCAACCGTATGAGCCAGTGCAAAGCTGTTAGGCGGGATGATGACATGGTCCTGATCGCGGGTGACAAAGCAGTCGTCATCAAAGTTTTTCGGGTCCACCGTGGCGGAATCCACGTTGCTGAAAATTTTAAAGTCACTGGAAACACGGGCATCGTAGCCGTAGGAGGACAGGCCGTAGGAAATAACCCCGTCACGGTTCAGGCCGTCAATGAACGGTTCAATCATTCCGTCTTTAAGCGCGCGTTCACGGATCCACTTATCGGGCAATACGGCCATGGTGGAAAACCCCCAGCAAGATAATGAAATTTCGCGCACCGTTTTAGCTTAATCGGGGAGGACTCTCAAGGGCTAAACGCAGGGCTAGGCAAAGGCGGGCAAAATGTTTGCCTAATCGTCTTTTTTATTTTTGTTTTCGATGGCTTTACGCGCCCGGCTTTGGGTCTTGCGCCGACGCAGATTCGCCCGCAAGGCTTCGGCCAGCCGGTCCTGCTTTTGCTTTTGTGCATCCTGCTTTTGGGATGTGATATTTGGTTTTTCTGTTGTCATGGTAAATATTAGGTGCCTGATCCAAATGCCGGGGTCAAGTAAAATGCATTTTATGTGAAAAAACCACTTGAACGGAACGAAAGCCTGTGCGATAAGCCCGGCCACAGCATATTTAAGCTGATGTAGCTCAGTGGTAGAGCACTCCCTTGGTAAGGGAGAGGTCGGTAGTTCAATCCTACTCATCAGCACCATGAACCCCGCAGCCCTAAAGGCTTTGCGGGGTTTTTCAGTTCTGAAATTCTATACTTGCGAAAACTTACTGTGCCAGATTTGTGCCAAATATTATTGGGTTGGCAATCAAATATAGATTTGGTTAGAGAATTCTAACGAACAGACAATCAGGACCGTTCACGCCGTTTTGCTTTGTCTTTTAACGCCAAAATACGATCATCCAGATCGCCCCTTTCGACCATCTTGCGGACATGGTTTAGCACGTCCACCACATCATCCAGAGTATCACCGCACAGGATGCTGGGTTTATTGTCTTCCAATGCCAGTATGTAACTACTGCCATAACGAAGTTCCAAGAAGTATTGCCCTGATTCGTCAACGAACCACCACTGGCGTGGTTTCGCAGCGACCATGCGTTTGACCTTGTTGCCTTCATCATCATCGACATATCGGTATCTGGAAACTTTGTACGATGGGTCGGCAATCAAACCGAGTTGATTATCAATACCGCCAATAACCACATCACGGGGCTTGGGTCGGCGTGTTTCAGCGACCAGCGGTTTGCGTTTGTTGCTCAATTTGAGTTCCATGAATATACCCTCCATATTGTTATATGAAGGGTACATATCGCCGTGTACGCGGCCAATGTTTGAATGGTGCATTCGGTCAATTCTGTTGACGAACATGGCCTTATTGCCGGGAATGTTTCTTCCAAACAATCAGGCGACAATCATCAAACATATCCAAACTGTTTTCGATGAAATCACGATCTGCGGGGTATCCCAAGGTGTCGGTGACATGAACCGTATTACCTGCCAAATACATCCGTTTCATAAAGCGTTGGGCTTGTTGTTTGGTACGAATGACGGGCATTTCGACCTTGCGCATTTCTTTGTGTAGGCGGCGCAAAACATCTTCGTGGTGATCATTCGGTTCTGGTGCGTTCTTAATTTTCAGCATGCTGATTTCCTTTTGCAGATGAATCTGTTCTTCCTCCCACAGTGGACGGAATCCTGATTCTATTTATCGCTGAAAAATCAGCCCCGATGTTTCCGTGGAAACTTTCACCTTCCCTGCATGGATAAATATTTAACAGTTGAATTCTTATCGAAAGGAAGTCCAATGAACTGTGTTACCGAACAGGTTTATGACGTTTTGCGTCATACAAACGTCATCACCAACAGCGACACCTTGTCGGCATGGACAGGGCGATGCGGATCATACCTGCGATCCATCTGGTCAAAAGAAATGCAAGCATCCATGGACGCGTTGGTTGTTCTATATTTCAAACTCCATCAAGAAAAAGGAGCGACCACCAATACCGCTCATCAGGCGGTTATGGAAGATATGCAGCGACTTATCTGGACCAATATCCAAGCACGGGTTATGGGCAAGTTGGAGTGTATTGCATGAGATTAATGGAACTTGAAAATACTGCACTGCTTACGCCAAATACCGAAATTTTTGATTGCAACAAGGTCTGGATCGTGCCCGTGAGAATTTTAGGAACAACGAAAATTTGTGCCGATAGTGAACCTGAAAATCTATGGCTGGAACTCGATCACGGCAATCATACAATTATGGATGCGCCCAGTGATATTGCTGTTGAAAACCTTGGTGATGGTGAATGGCTCATAATGTGCGAATGTTATGGCTCGGTCGTTCTCAAGGGACTTCCTTCATTAAGTAATTGTGAAGATGTCCTGCGCGTGATGACACCGATTGTCTGGACTGACCGTGGATGGGGTGCCTTGGAAGAACCGTCAATTCGCATTTGTGGTTCCATTACAACCGTCAACATTGATGATCCAAGTATCTACAAGTTGGTTCGAAATTGCAGCACGGGTGAGTTTGCGGATGATGATGGGTATGTTGTGTTCTGATTTTAGATCATACTTAACCTTACAAGCATCCAGATTTAAATGCTCGTTTGGGTCGGCGATAAACGGTCAATGAGTGGGAAGGCAGGGATACCCACGCCTTCCTTTTTAATGCCTATGTTGGGTGCTGAATTTTCAGCGATTACGCGGCTGGCCCGTCATGCGACCATGTCGTTTCCAAGCACAGCGCGTTCCAGTTCCAGTCATTAACGGTCTTGGAGATGTAATTCACCCACTTTTCTGGCGAATAATTATGGGTGGTTTTAATTGGTTCAATCTGACAGGGAATGTCAGCGCGTTTTTTATTAAACACCATCTTCTTGCGCCAGACATCCTGTAACAGCAAACCGTACCGATCCAGATCGTGATACTCAGGTTTGGCAAATTGATTTTGCGGAACTCCCGCAATGCCGTGCGCATGGAAGTTCACACCACGGCGACCTTTCTCAAGGAACATCACTCTCGAACAACGATATGGGGTTGCCCGTGCAGATCGGTTCCCAAAGACCACTTTATCAACCACGTTCCAGTAATAACGCAAATGCTTCTCCACTGCGGCCCGTGTATCAGAAACACTGGGTGGAAAGGTCAAGGTGATGGCGATGGCTTTCTGGTACGGCAAATCAAGCAACCAATCCCGAACTACCGTGCGAACGGGGTGCTTGTACTTTGAAAATATCATCAGAAGATACCTCTAAAAGTTTCAACTGATGCTATTTATGAGAATGTCCGAAAAAGGCTCCGAAACGCTGATTTTTTAGCCATTCTGGATGTTGGCCAACATGCGTTCACTTTCTGTTTAAAATATGCGATCATCCCGCAACGACTTTAAGGGGTGTTTTAATGTGTGACTACACGTATGAAAATGGTGACGGTTGTTATGAGCAATATTTCAATGGCTCTCGTTACTGTATTCTTCACGGAGAATTGTTTGGTGATTGGCATAAGCAGAACTTTCAGCCTGCACACATAAGGACGTTCAATAATCGAATAAACAACCTGCAAGGCAAACTTGAAGGTGTTGTTTTCCCAAATGGAAGCATCGTTTCGTCGAATGGAAATGCCCTACATTTTAAAAATTGCTTCTTTTACGGAACGACTACAATTATCCACGGTAATAACAACCAACATACAAATATTATATTTGAAAATTGTGAAGGAAAGGCTGAAAACCCCGCCTATCTCAAGATTGATTGTGCTTCCACGGATTTAAAATTCCAAAATTCAAAATTTTTCCAAAGTATCGAATTTACACAAAAGCAACATCAATTTGTGCAGTTTGAGAACTGCACAAATATTACAGTAATTAATTTTTCAAACACGCTTGGCGCATCTTCTATTATCTGCAAAAATTCCATTTTAGGCGCATTGAATGTTCATAAAAGCGGCGATGGCATAATCTCCCTTTCAGACACTACTTTTGACAAAATAAGTTTGAAGGCGACTGGTTCGTATCCAATTACGATTGATACCTGTGTCATAGAAGGTTCCTCGGATATATCAGGAAGATTTGAAAATTCTGAAATAAATTTATTTGGGGTAGAATGTAAGAAAAGCCTCTCGGTCGAGATTCAAGAACATATTCAGGCGTTGCGTTTCATGCCAAATGGCCGACGCAAGAAAACACGCTTTAAAGTGTTGAGTGTTTTGGGAACACGCCCAATAGCGGACATCTTCTTGGATCAGGTCAAAGCAGATTTTGTGTCATTTGGCTTTTCTGCACTACGTGGCAAATTGCAAATTAATACCCTGAATGCCAACCAATTAAAAATTGCACCCAGCAATTCAACCAATGACACAGATATTTATGAGCAAGTTTCTATCAAAGAGACGGAGATCAAAGATGAACTGCAAGTATCTGACATTATGGTGCAAACACTTTCTTTTAATAACAACGAGGTAGGGGGTAAGACCTATTTCAAAAATTGTCATTTTTTGGGAGATGCTGACTTTCGGAATACAGTCTTCAAAGATGATGCGATTTTTAAATGCAGTTCCAAATCGCGAGAAGCCTCGGCAGATACAGTACATGGTTTAGTTTCTTTTGCGGGAACGGTCTTCTTGAAAGATGTGGATTTCAGTAACCGCAAATTTGACGGTTCCTTGTCTTTTGATAAAACCCATTTCCATGAGGCTCCTAACTTTTCTGAGGCATCCCTTTCACAGCATACGACAATGGAGACAGCATATTTTCATGATGTTGAAAATGGCCGAGTGAAGCAATATTCACCTGAAAGATACAGGACGCTGAAACACAAAATGGAAGAACTCAGGGATCGTCGCTCCCAAGGGAAGTTCTTCCGTTGTGAGCAGATTGCCTACCGAATTCTGAAACGAAAATCATGGTTTGAGCGTTTGTTGTCCTTGTCATACGAAAAAGTATCCAATTACGGGACAAGCATCGGTAAACCGTTGGGCTGGATATGCGCCTGTATATTTTTATTTGCACTGATCTTTTTAATGCCAAATGTTTGGAATGGATGCGGTGACGTATCGCATGGAAAATGTTTTGGTTCTCCCATAAATGAATCCTTTAAAAACGTGTTCAAACCATTTGAAAGTTTCAAAAGCGACCACAAAACAAGTTGGCGTTCATATATTGGCGCATTAGAGAGTTTAATTATCTATTCTCTTTTTGCGGTCTTTTTGATTTCCGTTCGCTGGCGTTTTAAGAAGGATTGATAAATGACATTCGTTGAATTTATCGCCCCAATACCCCCACAATATTATTTGATTGTCGGAGCATCATTGTTTGTCGGCTTAATCACTGCATTTCTTGGTTTTTGGCGTATCAGGTACTTGAACAAGCAAAGTGTTGCTGCTGTTGAACAAGCCAAGATTGCCAATCAAAAACAATATTCCGAAATTATTGAGAAAGCCTTTAATATCTTGAATGAAGGTGACAGCCCATATTCACCAATGGCCATGTCGATTTTGAATGGTGCTGTATTGGATAAAGATAAGTTCAAGCACCTCTATCTGAGTTTAGTCGATGTCTTGATTAATCTTACTAAGAAACCCAAAGGTGACCGCACGGCAAGTGAACAGGTAAATATCCAGCACTTGGTGAACTTCATAACTCATGCCCAAAGTCCGTTATGGAACAATGACGCATCCGTCAACTTCAAGGAAGCCGATCTGGAAGAAATTAACAAACTTAGCGAAAGTATTGTTTTTGATGGATGTGATTTTACAGGGCTAAATTTTTCCAATCGCCGCTTCCCCCGTTTTGGTCTGAAAAACTGTTGCTTTGAACAATGTGATTTTTCGGGAAGTGTTTTTATGCCTCGCTTTATTGATGATTGTTCGTTTGAAGGGGCATCTTTCAAAGACAGTCACCTGACAGCAGGTGAGGTAACCGAAACAAACTTCACTGATTGTGATTTTGATTCAGCGTGGTGGCGTGAAGGACAGTTCATTAAATGCCAATTTGTCCGCGCAGACTTTTTGCACAGCAGAAGGCTTGAAAAAACGGATAAAATTGAAGACGGAAGTGTTCTGTACTTCTCAGGCTGCGATTTTAGGGAAAGTATGTTTTGTAAAACACATCTGAGTCGTACAGCATTCGTTGACTGTTATTTCAGTAAAACAAAGTTAATCAATGCAAATATGGTGCATAGTACCTTTTCAAAATGCACCTTTATGTGGATTGAAACAATAGGATTTCACACTCTCAATAACGTTGAGTTTGAAGAATGTACCTTCACTGAATCTCTTATCAATATCCATAACTTCGTGTCCTCGCGTTTTGATCGTACTCTGTTCATTGCCAGTGGTATTTTTATTCCTAAACACGAAAAGTCATCGTTCTTGGAATGTCGTCAATACAAACTGAAAATTTTGGGTGACGGAACTTACCCTTCGATGGAGTTTTTTGATGATGCGTGGGAGTTTGAGATTAAACGTTATGAGAACCCGTTTTATATTGGTGATGTTAGCGTCACCTAACTCGACATATAATTACAATTCTGTGTCAAGTCGGCCACAACCCGTTGGGAATCAACGGGTGTGGGTAGGCCGCTTCCTGCAAAGTCGCTATAATTGGTCATATTATTATGGAGCTACATGATTTTATGGCGAGGAAAGTATGGCTGGAAAACAGGCGAAGGTGCTGACGAAGGCACAGATTGATACGGCATTGATGTCATTTCAAACCACACGACACCCCGAACGAAACAGCGTTCTTTTTCTTTTATCCGCAAAAGCAGGTTTAAGAGCATGTGAGTGCGCCAACCTGCGTTGGAGTATGGTGATGGATGCCAACGCACAGGTGAGCGACGTGATTGCGTTGGAAGACCGTATCGCGAAAAAAGGGTCGGGTCGAACTGTACCGATGAATCGTGATTTACGATCCGCATTGGTCGCCCTGGCCGCCCAATGCAAACCGTTGCCAAACGATTTTGTCATTCAGTCCGAGCGTCATGGACCGATGTCGGCGAATACGGTTGCCCATTGGTTCCATCGCCAATATTCAAGACTTGGCTACATTGGTTGCAGTTCACATTCTGGTCGCCGCACGTTTATCACCCGTGCGGCCCAACGTGTTGGGACTGTTGGTGGTAGCATTCGTGATGTTCAGCAAATGGCGGGGCATCGTTCACTACAGATGACCGCCAGTTACATTGAATGCAATACGGACGCTCAAAAGCAGTTGGTTAATATGCTGTGATTGGGTAGGTTTAATGAGAATTGCAATAACTACGGAAATCCCGTATAATGGTTTTTGAATGGGATGAGAATAAAGCAGCGTCGAACTTACAGAAGCATGCCGTTTCTTTTGACTACACTTGCCATGTTTTCGCAGATGACCATCGTCTGGAAAGTTTTCAGTACCGACACGGTGAGGAACGCCTCAAGGTGATTGGTCAAATTGAAGTCGGTGTTTACGTGGTGATTACCACGGAACGTGTGAATATTGATGGTGAAGAAGTCATTCGTTTGATTTCAGCACGAAAGGCAACCAGCCATGAGCGAAGATACTATGAAAAGAACTGTGGTCGATTTTAGCAAAACCCCTCGTATGCGTGATGAAGATCGCGTTCGTCTGGATGCCATGACTGATGCCGACATTATTCATGCCGTACAAACTGACCCTGACAATCCCATTATCGGTGAGGAAGAACTCACAACCTTTAAACCCGTTGCCGATGTCAAAGCGATCCGCAAATCGTTACATCTGACTCAAGAAGCCTTCGCCCGTGAATATGACATCCCGCTTGGTACATTGCGCGATTGGGAACAACACCGCACTGAACCAGATAAAGCGGCTCAGAATCTATTGAAGGTGATCAGCGTTGCACCCGATGTGGTGAAACAAGCCCTTTCCACCTAATTATTCTTTCTGGCCTGTCGTTCAAGAATTTCTGTAATTCCCTGATAATCGGTTTTGGCTTTTGCCAGTTCGTCTTCCAAGACGTTCATGATGCCTTTGCGGCGTTCGCCTTTCTCGGTTTCGGCTAACATGAACGGCGTGATGTTGCGATAGTATCGGTCTATCACCGCAGGACTGTTACCGACAACTGTGGCGATTTTTAACGGATCGGGGTTTTCGGTATAGAGGAACTGCCAGTTAATGAAGGTGTGACGTAAGGTGTACTGGATCAGCCGTCTTTCGATGCCGCGTTCAAGGGCGATTTCTTGCAACTGGCTGGTATAATCCTCGCGTGGGAAGACATATTCTTCGCGCATGGTGGCATCATCCAGCATCTCGTCCAAGGTACGTTCAAAGCATAGGTCGGCAAGTGTTTCAAACCATTTCCTCACCCCTTCTTTCAACACTACGGGACGACGTTGCCCTTTGCCTGCCGCAACGATCTGCAACCCTTTTTCCCCATCGTTGAAGCGATAGCGTTTGACCAGACCCCATCGTAAATTTCTGAACTCGACAGGACGCATACCCGTGTTGACCATAACAATTAGCCAGCATTGGAATGACATCCATGTCAGCACATTGCGGGTGTAGCTGTGGGGATTGTTGCCATTTCGATTGCGATACTGGGTTTTGTATTTTGCCTTGTTGTCCTTCATCTTGGCAACTTCAATAGCGATCTTGCTTTTAGCTCCGTAAAACAGACGGGCAAATTCTTCAATGGTGATCCAGTTATCGACTTCGGTTTCCTGATCAATATCTTCCAAGGGGATTTCATTTTTACGCCGACCCTTTTCCCTTTTGATCGGTGTGCGCACGTTATTACGGCTATTGTTTTCGGGAAAGCGTGGCATTCTGAGTTCATTGGTCAGATGATCGTTCAACAGGCACCATTTGAGGAACTTGTTAATGGCGTTGCTTTCCTTGTTTAACGCCTTGTTGCTGGGCGGATGAAAATGACTTTGGGGGCGTTTCTGCTGATAGGTTTTGCCGTTTCGAATCACTTCCATATATCGGGGGCGGTGCGCATTTATCTTTTTACGCCATGAAATGTAATTACTCAGATGCTTGTTGCGTAACTCATCAACCCGACTGATGTCATTTTCCTTGAGCCACGGCAGGAAGTAACTTTTCAGGACTTTCACAGCGGCGTTATAACCTTCCAAGGTGATCGTGTAACCGAGGTCTTCTTCGTGCCGATAATTGATATGTTCTTTGACCAACGTGACAATAGAACTGGTTTTAGACGACAGCCCTAAGCCGACCCGGTATTTGGCTTCGTCAAAACGTTGTTTGGCAAAGGCAATAGCTGTGACTTCATCAGAGGTACGGGTGGATTTTCTTTCTCGGGGTTGACCATGCAAAGTCAAGTCATAGTAAAACTTGTTAACGCCATCGCGCCAATAGATGGATACTTGCCCAGCATCATCTTCGACCACCAACTTTCGCCCCTGATTCTGTTTCAATTTATCTGAATCCTGTGATTAAGGTTTGAATTCAAGGCAGTACAGATTACCCTTTCCTGTGCCGTATTTTGTGTCATTTTTTACTGTGCCACAAGATGAAATTTAAGTGGCACATACCTATATATATCAATGGGTTAAAATGCAGCCTTTTTTATCATTAGTATAAAATGATATTTAAAATGTTTTTATTTACAATTACTTATAAGGCAAATATTTCCATAATCGGGAATCATTGGTAAGGGAGAGGTCGGTAGTTCAATCCTACTCATCAGCACCATCGAACCCCCAAGGTTAACGCCTTGGGGTTTTGTCGTTTTTATGGTTATTTCAATTCTTGGTAATGTGCAGAACAACACAAGAACACGCTGTTACGCGCAGTATCTTTGACATGTAGTAAAGATCTGGTCTTTCAGTTGATGGTTTCTAAATGACAGCTCTATTAGCAAAAAGGCGAATTCGGGGTTTGCCTGGAAAGCCCAAGTGTTAAGTATTGATACGGGATTGTGCCTGTGGCGAATGAAGCGTATAGGTTGAATATGACGAGAAAGTGTTACATCTGAACCTCTGCTGTGGTAACCTACATACACAGGAATTTTTCATTGAGGTTGATGGTTGTGGCGTTGTGGGTTCAGCGTTGCTGATATCTGGAAACGCCGTGTTGTTGATTGGAAGCAGGGTGGTGAAATGGTGAAATTTCTATTTTTGCTCATTTGCACTGTTTTTTTGAATATCGGGCAGGTGCGGGCCGATACGTTGGAGCTCGTTTCTCTGGAACAACCGCCTTTGGTCTTTCAGCAAGATGGCGTTGTTAAAGGGATTTCCGTGGATATTGTGAAAGAGGTGTTCCGGCGGATCAAGCAACCGGTCAATATTTCAATCTATCCCTTTGCACGCACATTGGCCTTGATGCAGAGCGGGAAAGTTGATGGGCTTTTTGCCGTTGTTAAAACCGCAGAACGTGAAAAATATATGGATTACTGCGAGGAAATTCTCATTGAACAAACCGGGAGCCTGTTTGTAAGAGCTGATTCCAAGCTGGATTTCGATGGGGATTTGTCAAAATTGGCCGAGCTGAATGTGGGGGTTTTGCGTGGGGCGACTTATGGTGCACAATGGGAAAAAGCTGTTCAGGCCGGGACGTTTCACAAGCTGGAAGCTGTTGGCGATTACCGAATGAATTTGCATAAGCTGATGGTCGGGAGACTGGATGTTATGGTGGGGCCGTATTTTACGATCATGAATTTGATTGAGCAGGAAGGGTTGAATGGGCAGGTTGTGCAACTGAACCCGCCGATTGAACTGGTTCCGACTTACCTGACATTCGCACGTTCCAGAAAACTCGACAAACTCAAAAAACAGGTGGATCAGGCTCTTGAGGAAATGCGTCTTCAAGGCACGATGGATCATATCACCAGCAGGTATTTGGGGAGTTGAAAGGGTAAGCCGGAGCGGCGTAACTCTTTCAACCAGTAGTATAAAACAAAAAGCCTGAAGATTTCTCTTCAGGCTTTTTGTTTTATCGTTCTGAAATATTCAGAAGACCGGATTACAGCACAGCCAGATTGGTTGCAGAAGTTTTGCCGTTACGACCTGTTTCAAGTTCGTATTCAACTTTCTGGCCTTCGTTCAGGCCGGAAAGACCTGCGCGTTCAACAGCAGAGATGTGAACGAATACGTCCTGGCTGCCGCCTTCAGGTGTAATGAAGCCATAGCCTTTTGTCGGGTTGAACCATTTTACGTTTCCAATAGCCATAACATTGTCCTTTATTATTGGAAGGTAGATATACGCATACACCACCGGTGTGATGCGTTCAATTTTATCACAATGTATGGTGAAACTTTAATAATCGACAAAGGTCGAGGATAGCAGTGACGCATAACGGTGCGAAATATTGAACGCCCTATATACGGGATTGGCAACCAAAAGTCAATTCAATAGAAAATTTCTTGCCCGCAAAAAGCAAAAAAATCATGACCTTTTAGAAGGCCGTTACCAACAAAAAATATAGAAACAACCTATTATTGTCAATATTTTTATGTCAGGATCAAAATTAAATGAATTAGATAAATAAATGAAAGGTGCAGCCTGAACTCATTTTATGAAATATACGAGATAAAAAAAGAGATACTTTGTCTTTTATTTTTCCTGATGTAATTTCATTTAAAGAGATATTTGAAGTGTTTTCTTTTTTACGCTATGAAGAAAATATTACAATGCTGTGTAATTTTTACTATGTGTGGTATTTGCGGTGACGTGAATTTCAATAACGCCCCGGCTTCTGCTGAGGCGGTTTCTGCCATGGTTTCTGCCATGGTTCCCCGGGGCCCGGATAGCGGCGATATTTATGAGAAGGGCCGGGTTGTGTTGGGGCATCGCCGCCTGAAAATTATTGACCTGAGTGATCAAGCCCGTCAGCCAATGGTGGATCATGACCTTGGGTTAACGATTGTCTTTAACGGCTGTATTTATAATTATCAGGACCTGCGTGAGGAGTTGCAAACCAAGGGATATAGCTTTTTTTCCCATGGGGATACGGAAGTGATCCTGAAAGCATTTCATGCCTGGGGGCCAGAATGTGTGCAACGCCTTAACGGTATGTTTGCTTTTGTTCTTCATGAACATGCAAGCGGGCGCATTATCATGGTGCGGGACCGTTTCGGTATTAAACCGCTTTATTATAGTGAACGCCCCAACGGGATTCGTTTTGCTTCCAGCTTGCCAGCTTTGTTAAAGGCCGGTGAAGTGGATAAAATGCTAGACCCGGTGGCGGTGCATTATTACCTCCATTGGCATGCGGTTGTACCTGCCCCTCATACCTTGATCAAGGGCGTGCGCAAATTACCCCCGGCAACCATTCGGATGATTGATGCTGATGGTTTTAGCTCTGAACAAACCTATTGGAAACTGGGCATGAACCAGTCCGAGAAGGACCGTGAAACAAGCGGGGAGGAATGGCAGGAGCGGGTGCTGGATGCCTTGCGTCTGGCCGTGAAACGCCGCATGGTGGCAGATGTGCCGGTGGGGGTGCTGCTTTCCGGCGGGGTGGATTCAAGTTTGATTGTCGGACTTTTGGCTGAGGCCGGGCAGGAAAACCTCAATACATTCTCGGTTGGTTTTGAAGAAGCCGGTGGCGAGAAAGGCGATGAGTTCCAATATTCGGACCTGATTGCCCGGCATTACGGCACAACCCATCACAAAACCTTTGTGCCGTCCTCTGATCTGCTGGAGGCCTTGCCCAAAACCATCGCTGCCATGTCCGAACCGATGGTGAGTTACGATAATGTGGGCTTTTTCCTACTGTCGCAGGAAGTTTCCAAACATTTGAAAGTAGTGCAAAGCGGGCAGGGGGCCGATGAAATTTTCGCCGGTTATCATTGGTACCCGCCGATGATGGAAGAAGGCAGGGCCGTTGATAAATATGCCCGCGCCTTTTTTGATAGCGATGAAACAAGCCACCGTGCTTGTGTCACTGATTTGTATCAGGAACGCAATTATTCACGTGAATTTGTCGAAAATCATTTTGCTCAGGATGGTGCGGAGCGGGATGTAGACAAGGCATTGCGCCTGGATTCAACGGTTATGCTGGTGGATGACCCGGTCAAGCGGGTGGACAATATGACCATGGCATGGGGGCTGGAGGCACGTGTGCCGTTTCTGGACCATGAACTGGCAGAACTGGCCGGTCACATTCCGGCGGAATATAAAGTCAAGGGTAACGGGAAGTGGGTGCTTAAAGAAGCAGCACGCAAGGTGATCCCATCCGCTGTGATTGATCGCCCGAAAGGCTATTTTCCGGTTCCGGCCTTAAAATACATTCAGGGGCCGTATCTGGAACTGGTGCGCAATGTTTTGTTAAGTGAGACGGCACGTGCACGCAACCTCTTTAGGGAAGACTATATCGAAACACTTTTACGTGAACCGAAAGACCATATTACACCATTGCGCGGCTCACGCCTGTGGCAGGTTGCTTTGCTGGAAATGTGGCTTCAGGAACATGGGATTTAACGATGATGACCCAAGAGCATAAAGACAATCTCGACCCGATGAATCCGACAAAAATGGCATCCCTCAAGCATTGGGGGCAGCCGGTTGGTGGTGAGGCGATTGATGCCATGAAACACGAAATCAGTGTTGATTGTGGCTGGGGGCGTTTGATTTTCGGTCAGACGTTTGATGACCCGCAAAAGATTGCCGATGTGCTTAGTGCAGAAAAAGAAGGCAGGCGCGATGTGGCGCTCTATGTGCGTGACCCCCATGTGGTGGTGTCTTATGCACCGCAGGATTTGTTTCTGGACCCTTCGTTAACCTACAGGCTTGATTTTAGACGTTATAAAACCGGTGATGTTCGTCCTGCGGGCGTGAATATTCGCCGTCTGCAAACCGGAGATGACGAACAGGCAATTAACCGTATTTATATGTCGCGCGGCATGGTGCCTGCTTATGACGGCTTTTACAGCAAGACTTCTGAAATGGAAGCCCTCAAGGTTCTAATCGCAGAAGACGAAGACAGTGGGGAAATTATCGGGGCTGTGAGCGGAGTGGACCATCACCTGGCCATTGCCGACCCGGATAACGGGTGCAGTCTTTGGGCGCTGGTGGTTGACCCGCAATGTCAACGCCCGGCTGTCGGTGAGGCGCTGGTGCGTAGTTTGATTGAAACCTTTGCGCGTAGCGGGCGCAGTTTTCTGGACCTTTCGGTGATGCATGATAACGAACAGGCCATTGCTTTATACCACAAACTCGGCTTTGAACAGGTGCCTGTTTATTGCATCAAGAACAAGAATTCGATCAATGAACAACTTTTTCTGGGGCCGGACCCGGAAGAAGACCTGAATGTCTATGCCCGGATCATTATTGATGAAGCGCGCCGCCGTGGAATTGGCATTGAAATTCTGGATGCACAGGGTGGTTTTTTCCAGCTTTCCCTTGGTGGGCGCAGTGTCACCTGCCGGGAATCCTTAAGTGAATTGACCAGTGCGATTGCCATGAGCCGGTGCGATGACAAGGCGGTGACACGCCGTATCCTGCAAAAGGAAGGTTTGCGTGTACCCGAGCAGATTGTGGCCGATGATCTGGAGAAAGTTGCCGGTTTTCTGAAGAAGCATAAACGCATTGTGGTCAAGCCTGCCCGTGGTGAACAGGGGCGCGGGATTAAGGTGGATTTAAGCGAGTTGTCGGAAGTCATGACCGCGATTGAAGAGGCGCAGGATGTGGCTGACAAGGTTTTGCTGGAAGAATTCATCCGTGGGGAGGATTTGCGTATTATCGTGATTGATAATGAAGTTGTTGCAGCCGCCATTCGCAAACCCGCGCAGATCAAGGGTAATGGTAAAATGACCGTTCGCGATTTGATCGAATACCAGAGCCGAAGGCGGGCAGCAGCGACACAAGGGGAAAGCACCATCCCGCTGGATGGGGAAACCCTTCGCTGTGTTAAGGCTGCCGGTTACGAAATGGATGATGTTTTGGGCGATGGGGTGAAACTGCGGGTGCGCAAAACTGCGAACCTGCATACGGGAGGGACCATTCACGATGTGACGCAACGTTTGCATCCTGTTCTTGAACGTGCTGCGATCAAGGCGGCTCTAACGATGGAAATTCCGTTGGTCGGGTTTGATTTTATGGTCCCGGATGTGGAAGATTCCGAATATGTGATTATTGAAGCCAATGAACGCCCCGGGCTGGCTAACCATGAACCGCAACCCACGGCGGAAAAATTTATTGATATGCTTTTCCCCTATACCAAGAAAGTAGATGCCGCGCATGAATGACAAGAATAATCTGAAAATTGATCTGGAATACCTCAAAGGGGTACTTGAACGGTTGTTAAATACGCCCAGCCCTTCGGGGATGACGGATGATGTGGTGCGCTTGGCCTGTGGTGAACTTGATAACCTTGATATCCCCTATGAGCTGACCCGCAGAGGTGCCATTCGCGCCACTTTGTCGGGGGCGCATTATTCCCCGCGCCGTGCAATTGCGGCACATCTGGATACATTGGGGGCGATGGTTAAAAACCTTAAGGACAACGGCCGCCTGAGTATTGTCCCGATCGGTTTTTGGTCGGCACGTTTTGCCGAAGGGGCAAAATGTACAATCCATAGTGATGATGGCAGGATCTTTCGTGGCACAATTTTACCGCTGAAAGCTTCGGGGCATACCTACAACGAAGAAATTGACAGCCAACCATCGAACTGGAGCAATCTGGAACTGCGCATTGACGAAGTCTGTAGCGATCTGGATAGTTTATGGAATATGGGTATTCGGGTGGGCGATTATATTTCCATTGATCCTCAGCCAGAATTCAACGGGAATGGTTTTATCAATTCGCGCCATATTGATGACAAGGCAGGGGTGGCTGCTATTTTGGCAGCGGCTAAGGCCGTCAAGGAAAGTGACCGTGAGATTCCTCTGGATTGTCACCTTCTCTTCACGATTTCCGAAGAAGTCGGGGTGGGGGCATCGCACGTCTTGCATGGAGATGTTGCTGAAATGGTGTCTGTCGACAATGGTGCGATCGCGCCCAACCAGAATACTTGCGAATACGGCGTGACACTGGCGATGAAAGATTCAAGCGGTCCATTTGACCGTCATTTAAGTGGTCATCTTATTGATCTTTGTATGCATAAGTCCATCGAGTTCAGCCGGGATGTGTTCCTGTATTACCGCAGTGATTCGGCTGCTGCACTGGAAGCAGGTAACGATATCCGCACGGCTCTGGTCTGTTTTGCACTGGACGCCTCACATGGCTATGAGCGCACTCATATAAAATCCCTTGATTGTGTCGCAAGACTTCTGGGAGAATATATGCTTTCAAGTCCGATTTTCGGCAAAGGGGAAAATGTCATTGGGGAAATGGAAAACTTCCCGATGATTGATATGTCAGCTGTAGAACAGCAAAGCCGGAAAAAAAAGAAGGGGTAGTATTATGAATGATGTTTTGCCTCAAGAAACACAAAGTTCAACCTATTTGTTATTTATGTTGGGAGGGCAGCTTTTCGGTGTTGGTGTCGAGGATGTGCAATCGGTTGAAATGGTGGATGACCTGACTTCCGTTCCCAGTTCCGGCATTCAGGTTGCCGGGGTATCACAATTGCACGGTCATATTATTACGGCTGTTGATGTAAGGGCGGCTTTGCACCTGCCAGTCGAGGAAGGGGAGAAGGGGGCCAGTTTTATTGTCGATCAAAACGGTTATTTATATTCCATGATGATTGACAAGGTTGTTGGTGTCTTCGATCTGAATTTGCAGGAAAAAGACAGGGTACCTGAAACGGTTGATCCTCATTTGCGCAAAATAAGCACCGGG
This sequence comes from Terasakiella sp., assembly GCA_050297075.1. GTDB lineage: Bacteria > Pseudomonadota > Alphaproteobacteria > Rhodospirillales > Terasakiellaceae > Terasakiella. Next base: position 9,052 of record JBNKSC010000006.1, on the reverse strand, counting down.
GTTCTCAAGCATGAAGGGAAACTGGTTTTAACCACCACAGCAGATCAATTGCTTGAAATTTTATCCTGATAATCTGTTATCGAATTGCGTTTCATCAATGTGTTGATGATGGGGCAGTGTTAAATGGTTATTTGTTCATATACCCAACAATTTGATAACAGGAGATGCCCGAATGTGTTCGAACGCTTTTCAAGATACCTACCCCGATGATTTAAGCCATTGTTATGGGTGCGGTAAGCAGAACGATAAAGGCTTGCAACTGAAAAGTTTCTGGGATGGGGAAGAGACAAGAGCGACTTTTACACCACGACCAGAACATACGGCGTTGCCGGGGTTTGTGTACGGCGGGTTGATTGCGTCATTGATTGATTGCCATGGGACGGGTTCAGCTTCTGCTGCGGCCTATCGAGCAGAAGGCAGAGAACCGGGAACCGAGCCCCCTTTGCGGTTTGTAACAGCCAATCTGAATGTGGATTTTTTGAAGCCAACGCCGATTAACGGGAATTTGGAACTGCGCGGCACTTTCAAGGAAATCAAGGAAAAGAAGGTTATTGTGGAAATTACCGTTTCTGCACAGGGCCAGATTTGCGCCAAAGGCAGCGTCATTGCCGTGAAAATGCCTGCAACGATGTTACCAAAAACAGATTAAACGATCATTCGGGCGAGGGAGGCGAGCATTCTGCGTTTAACGTGAATTCGGGGTAAATATTCTCTAACATGTTGATTTAAAATATTTCCTTGCTTTGAAGCAGGTAAAGATTTTGTCACGCTGGCGAAGGCCAGCGTCCAGATACTACTGTCTAAACCATTGTCATGCTGGCCTTTGCCAGCATGACAATCTTTCCTTATCCCGAATTGGCGGTGATTTATTTGAACGCATGCCAAAGATAGCGCACGATGGCTTTGGCTTTCTCTTCATCAAGGCTTTCAGTTTCTTCAAAAGAGGGCATGTCCGTATGCAGGTTGCGCCCGCCTTCCTTGATTGTCCAGAGCAGATATTCATCCGAGACAATGCGTTGTTGCAGGGCCTCATGCAAATCGGCTGGGGGTGGGTCAAGTTTTTGCGCTGCCGGACCGTTTCCTTTTCCTTGAATCCCATGGCAGTCTGCACAATGGGCAAGGTAAAGCTCTTGGCCTTTTTCCAGGGAAACGGTCTCTTCTGCTTGCACAACGGCTGAAAGGCACAGGCCTGATATCACAAGGCCAAGAACACCCGCCAGCTTAACCATGGCAATGTTTAAACTTTTTACCTGACCCACAGGGGCAAGGCGCGTTGCGAGAAATCTTGCCCCATGTTTCCGGGTCGTTCGGGTCCACATGGTCAGACGGTTTATTGGTGCGCACAGTGGCACTGCCGTAAGCCGGGCTATCGCCACCTTGTGCATGCAGGGCAGGGTCTTCACGGCTTTCCATCATTTGCTGATCATCATGATGATTGAAAGCTTCCAGTTCCTCTTCGGCGGCACCCATTTGCAATTCTACATGGGCCAGCAAGGTAATGACGCGGTCACGCAAAAGGGCCAGCATTTCTTCAAACAGATTGAAGGCTTCACGTTTATATTCGTTCAGCGGGTCACGTTGCGCATAGGCCCGCAAACCAATGCCCTGACGCAGATGGTCCAGTGCCAGCAGGTGTTCTTTCCAGATGGTGTCCAGCAACTGCAACAGGACGGATTTCTCAACAGAACGCCAGACTTCTTCGCCGTAATTGGCAACCTTAACCGCCATTTTACGGTCTATTTCATCGGTAATGCGTTCACGAATTTCCTCATCGGCAACGCCTTCTTCCTTGGCCCAGTCCTGAACGGGCAGGTCCAGATTGAAGACGCGCATGATTTCTTCATGCAGGCTGTCTGTATCCCATTGTTCTGCATAAGCCTTGGGCGGGATGCATTTGGTGACGATATCGTCAATCACATCGTAACGCATATCCTTGATGAAATCGGAAACATCTTCGGCGGCCATCATTTCGCGGCGTTGTTCAAAAATGACCTTACGCTGGTCATTCATCACATCGTCGAATTTCAGCAGTTGTTTACGCATGTCGAAGTTACGCGCTTCGACCTTCTGCTGGGCTTTTTCAAGGGCTTTGTTGATCCACGGGTGGACAATGGCTTCGCCTTCTTCAAGGCCGAGTTTGCGCAACATGCCATCCATGCGTTCAGAGCCGAAAATGCGCATCAGGTCATCTTCCAGTGACAGGAAGAATTTTGAGGCACCCACATCACCCTGACGGCCTGAACGACCACGAAGCTGGTTGTCGATGCGGCGGCTTTCATGGCGTTCTGTCCCCAGAACAAACAGGCCTCCGGCATCAAGCGCGACTTTTTTGGCTTCAGCAATTTCGGCCTGAATTTTGGCAATCTGGTCTTCGGATGCGTTTTCACCCAGTTCTGTCTGAACACGCATTTCAAGGTTGCCGCCCAATTGAATATCGGTCCCGCGACCGGCCATGTTAGTGGCAATGGTTACCGCGCCGGGCACACCGGCCTGTGCGACAATATAGGCTTCACGTTCGTGCTGTTTGGCGTTCAACACCTCATGCTTGACCTTTTTCTTTTTCAGGGCGGCGGAAAGTTCTTCGGATTGTTCGATGGAAACAGTGCCAACGAGGATCGGCTGGTTACGCTCCACACAGTCTTCGATCTGGGCGATGATGGCGTTGGTTTTTTCACCACGGGTGCGATAGACTTCATCGTCATGGTCTTTCCGCGAAATCGGCCGGTTGGTTGGCATATCGACCACTTCCAGCTTATAGATTTCTGCAAACTCGCCAGCTTCTGTCATGGCTGTTCCGGTCATGCCGGAGAGTTTGGGGTAAAGGCGGAAATAATTCTGGAAGGTCACGGAGGCCAGTGTCTGGTTTTCCTGTTGAACAGCCACGTTTTCCTTGGCTTCCAAGGCTTGATGCAAACCATCTGAATAACGTCTGCCTTCCATCACGCGCCCGGTGAATTCATCCACGATCATGACCTTGCCGTCTTTGACAAGGTAGTCCACACCATTGGTGAAAATATGATGCGCGCGCAGGGCAGCGTTGACATGATGAAGCAGGGATACGTTGGTCAGGTCATAAAGGCTACCGCTTTCCAGCAGGCCTGCTTCCTGAAGCAGTCTTTCTGCTGTTTCCATACCTTGTTCGGACAGGGTGACGGATTTGACTTTTTCATCCTTTTCATAATCGTCGGCACTCAGGCTGGGGATAATGCTGTTAACGGCCCCGTAAAGTTCCGAACTGTCATCGCTTGGCCCGGAAATAATCAAGGGGGTACGTGCTTCGTCGATCAGGATGGAATCGACCTCATCGACAATGGCGAAATTGAACGGGCGCTGGACCATGGTTTCCAGACTGAATTTCATGTTATCGCGCAGATAATCAAAGCCAAGTTCGTTGTTGGTGGCGTAGGTAATGTCGCAACCGTAGGCTTGCTGACGTTCCTGATCATCCATGTGGTTGAGGATGCACGATGTGCTCATGCCGAGGAAACGATAGACCTGTCCCATCCATTCCGAATCCCGTTTGGCAAGGTAATCGTTCACCGTAACAACGTGCACGCCATTGCCGTCCAGTGCATTGAGGTAGGCAGCCAGTGTGGCGACAAGGGTTTTCCCTTCCCCTGTGGCCATTTCTGCAATCTGGCCTTTATGCAGCACAATTCCGCCGAGAAGCTGCACATCATAATGGCGTTGCCCTAATGTCCGTTTGGCGGCTTCACGTACGGTGGCAAAGGCATCAACCAGCACATCATCCAGACTTTCGCCATCGCTCACCCGCTTTTTCAACCAGTCTGTTCTGGCGCGCAGATCTTCATCGCTGAGCGGTTCAACTTCCGGCTCAAGTGCGTTAATCGCATCAATGTGTTTTTGCAGACCTTTGATATAGCGTTCGTTAGCAGTGCCGAACAAACGGCGGGCAATGGCGCCAAGCATGGGCATTCCTCGGAAAATAAATAGACAGCATATGGTCGTGGGATTCACGAACCGAAAAGAGAGATAGAACGGTTGGCTCTGTGAGTCAATTGTGCAGAGCCGTTACAATCGCGTTACGTTTAATTTCTAGACGTGGGCGCAGGGATATGCATTATGCCTTTAGATCATTTTCACAACACCTTCCAAAGAGGTCATACAAATATGTTGAAAACCACATTCAAAGGTTTGGTTCTGGCTGGCGCCATGGCAATCGCCCTGCCGGCAATTGCGGCTGATGCAGAAAAAAAAGACGATTATGTTGTTGCTACCGTTAACGGTTCGGAGATTTATTTTTCCGATTTGATGGAAGCGCAGCGTGATATGGGCGCGCAGGCTCAGGCCATGCCGCTGGAGATGATCCAAAACCTTCTGATCAATTCCATTGCGGACCGTAAAATGGTTGCAGCCAAAGCCCGTATGGAAGGCATTCATAAAACAGATGACTTCAAAAAACGTATGATTACGGTAGAGGAAGGTGTGCTCTCACGCCAGTTCCTGAACGGTTTTGCTGAGTCCAAAATGACCGATGATGCGGTCAAAGCAGCTTATGACGATATGGTCAAAGACTTTAAACCGGAAAAAGAAGTCCATGCCCGTCACATTTTGGTGAAGACGGAAGATGAAGCCAAAGCCATCATCAAGGAATTGAAAGAGGGTGCCGATTTTGCTGAAACGGCCAAAGCCAAATCCACCGGCCCAAGTGGGGCAACCGGCGGCGACCTTGGTTTCTTTGCCCGCGGTGCAATGGTACCGGCTTTTGAAAAGGCAGCTTTTGAGTTGAAAAACGGTGAAGTTTCTGCCGAACCGGTTAAAACGCAATTTGGCTACCATATCATCAAGGTTGAAGAATCAAGAGATTCAGAAGCGCCGAAGCTGGCAGACGTTGCTGAAAAGCTGAAAGGCGAAATTGCGAATGACGCCGTGAAAAAACTGATTGACGATTTACGCAAAAAAGCGGAAATCAAACTGTTCGATAAAGACGGTAAAGAAATCGAACAGGATAAATAAACCTATATTTTCTTCCGCCCGTCATTCTGGCGCAGGCCAGAATCCATTTTCTGGATGCTGGATTAAATCCGGCATGACGGGGAAGAAGGACGTTGGACAAAAAAATGACGGACATTTCCCCTCTCGCACCTGCTTCTTTCCCTGATGTTTTATCCATTGACGGCGTGCGTTTTGCAACTGGTGCCGTTGGGGTGAAATATAAGGACCGAACTGATTTGATGCTTGCCGAACTGGATGAAGGCTCGGTGATGGCTGGTGTTTTTACCAAGTCCCTGACCTGTTCGGCCCCGGTTGAAGCCTGCCGTCAGGCCTTGCAGGACGGGCAGGGGAAAGCCCGCCTGATTATTGTAAACTCCGGCAATGCCAATGCCTTTACAGGTAAGAAAGGTTCTGCATCGGTGGAACGGATTGTCGCCGGGGCGTGTGAGACATTCGGCTGTCAGCCTTATGAAATTTTCACTGCTTCGACAGGTGTTATTGGCGAAGCTCTGCCGGATCATAAAATTACCGGTTCTTTTTCAGGCTTGAAAGAGTGTCTGGGGGAGGCTTCTTTTGAAGATGCCGCCAAGGCCATCATGACCACCGATACATTTGCAAAAGCCTCGTCGCGTTCTGTTAAAATCGGCAATGCAGATGTGGCAATTAGCGGTATTGTGAAAGGTTCCGGCATGATTGCCCCTGATATGGCGACCATGTTGGGTTTTATTTTTACCGATGCGGCAATCGCCCCGGATGTTTTGCAAGGCTTGTTGAGCGAGCTTACAGAAGGGTCTTTCAATTCCATCACCGTTGATAGCGATACCTCCACCAGTGATACTATTTTGCTGGCTGCTACAGGCAAAGCAGACCATGAGGCGGTTGTCGATTTGTCGGATCCCCGTCTGATCAATTTCAAACAGGCGCTGGGCGAGGTGATGACAGAACTGGCCCAACTGGTTGTGAAAGATGGGGAAGGGGCCAGCAAGTTTATCACCATCAACATTAGCGGTGCTGAGACTGATGCGGCGGCCAAGACGATCGGTCTGGCGGTTGCCAATTCCCCACTGGTAAAAACGGCAATTGCCGGTGAAGATGCCAACTGGGGCCGCATTGTCATGGCGGTTGGCAAGGCAGGCGAACGCGCAAACAGGGACAAGCTGAAAATCGAAATCGGCGGTGTGTTGATTGCCGGGGAAGGCGAAGCCGTTGACGGCTATGATGAAGCCCCGGTGGCAGCCCATATGAAAGGGCTGAATATTGACGTGAGTGTTGATGTTGGTATTGCCAGCGGCAAAGCCACCGTCTGGACCTGTGACCTTACTCATGGCTATATCACCATTAATGCGGATTATCGTTCATGACGCAGGAAGAGGAATCCGGTTGCTGGGGCCAGCAGGTTACAACACCGGGCCTGCCAATTGTTTTTGTTTCTGCTGTCGCGATGATTGATGTGGATGGCCGCGTTTTGATGGCTGAACGCCCAGAAGGAAAATCCATGGCCGGATTATGGGAGTTTCCCGGTGGCAAGGTGGAAGAAGGCGAAACGCCGGAAGCCTGCCTTGTGCGCGAACTGCATGAGGAACTCGGGGTGGATATTACAGAAAGCTGTCTGGCCCCCTTTACCTTTGCCTCTCATTCTTACGAGAAGTTTCATCTTTTCATGCCGCTTTATTTTTGTCGCGTCTGGAAAGGTGAACCCCATGGCAAGGAAGGCCAGAGACTGAAATGGGTTTATCCCAATAAGATGATGGATTTGCCCATGCCGGGGGCGGATATTCCATTGGTCTCCATGTTGCGAGATTTTCTGTAAGGCCTTCTGGTATCTGTCTTGTTCTTTCGTATAGGCGCGAAGGGATAAGCTTTGTGACAGCCTGTTCCCATGAAAGAAGAAATCAATATTCATGAAAGACGAAGCCTGTCTTTCTGGAGAAGGTGGATTTTTTTAGGCCTTGCATCTTGAAGCTCAAGAGAGTAAACGTGGCGCCTTCGTCCGGGACCTAGAAAACCGGATGAACTGAATCTGCTCCTTGAATTGATATATACGGTGATGTCATGGCTGTTCGTTCTGCCAATATTAATGTAATGGCGAAAGCTGTTGAAGCTGCCGGTCGCGGGTTGTTACGCGATTTCGGTGAACTCGAAAACCTCCAAGTTTCCAGAAAAGGCCCGGCCGATTTTGTCAGCACGGCAGATACCCGTACCGAAAAAATTCTCATTAAAGAACTGACCAAGGCCCGCCCGGAAATTGGTTTTCTGCTTGAAGAAGGCGGCGAAATCAAGGGTGAGGATGAAACCAAGCGTTGGATTATCGACCCGCTGGACGGCACCACCAACTTCCTGCATGGCATTCCGCATTTTGCCATTTCCCTTGCGCTGGAAGAAAATGGCGAAATCGTTGCCGGTATGGTTTATAACCCGGTAACAGATGAAAATTATTGGGCGGAAAAAGGTCAGGGTGCCTTTTTGAATGGTCGGCGTTTGCGCGTTGCAGGGCGCCGTTCCATGGAAGACGCCGTTTATGCCACAGGCATTCCGTTTCGCGGGCGTGGCGACCATGGTCGTTTTCTCAATGAAGTCGAAGCGATTATGAAGGTTTCTGCCGGGGTGCGCCGTTTCGGAGCTGCCTCGCTGGATCTGGCTTTTGTTGCTGCCGGTCGTTATGACGGATTCTGGGAAAGCGGGTTGGCCGCATGGGATATCGCAGCAGGGATTTTGTTGGTGAAAGAGGCGGGAGGCTTTGTTTCCGAATTTGATGCCCGCCAGAAAATGTTGCAATCAGGTGATGTTGTTTGCGGAAATGAGTATCAGCATAGCCTCTTGTTGAAGACCTTTCGTGAGGCCCGTAAGCGCGCCTGAATATGAATCAATTGTGAAAAAGGCCCATTTCCTTGTGAAATGGGTCTTTTTTTTGCTTCAACTGTTGTTTGATAGCAAAAGCTTGGTTATCTTGTTTGCAAGCAAAATGGATTGATTGATGGGAGCACCCGAAAAAAAACGGGTTTTATTTCATGGCTAAACTGGCTGGTTATCGAAAAAGTCTTCTCGCTTCGGTTGTTGCAATCTCTTTGACAGGTGCGGTTTGCGCGCAGGCTCAAATGGTTGCAAATTATGATAATAATGTGATGGTCGATCTGTCCGTACTCAATGATAACGGTGTGCGTGCGCGATCGCCTTCTACTCAGGGGCATCAGACTTCGGGGATGAAAATGCCACCGAAAGTCATGCCGAAATCCACATTCTTCGGTTTGCCCGATCATCTCAAGACGCAGGCCCCCAGTGCAGCCGCGCCGCAAATTGTTGTGCCGGGGCAGGAACCTAAATCACGCATTGTTTTGCGCCGCCCCAGTCAAGTTGTAAGCCCGGCGCCCAAGCTGCCGACAGAGCAACAACAAGCCATTACCCTGAAAAAACCGGCAACACCCAAGCCTTCAACTCCTAAAACGGTTGTCAAAGAGGTGGCAAAATCCGCCCCTAAACCTATTGTGAAGGCAGAGGCACCGGTAACGCCGAAAGTGGAAACTGCAAAAGTTGTCGAGGCTCCCAAGGTTGTAGCTAAGGTTGAGGCACCGCCAGCTCCCAAACCGGCACCTGTGGCACCAGTAGAGGTGAAAAAGGCCGAACCGGTGAAGATTGAAAAACCGGCTCCTGTTGTGGAAAAAACCGTTGAGGCACCTGCTGAAAAACCGACACCCGCCCCGGCAACTGTAATGGCCGAAGCGCCACCGCCACCGCCGCCGTCTGTGGTTGAACCGCAAAAAGTTGAATCGGCGATGCAGGCGGCCAAGGAAGAAGCTGTCAAAACGGCTTCCTTGCCCACGCAAGGCGAAGAAAGCAATGTTCGTGTAATATTCGATGCCGGGCAGAGACAAATGCCGACAAATGCTCAGGTTGGCCTGAAAAAGCTGGCTGAGCAGTTGAACGCCCACCCGGATGACCGGGTGCAATTGCTGGCTTACGCAGGGGGGGAAGACATTTCTGCAAGTAAGGCACGCCGTTTGTCTTTGTCGCGTGCACTGGCTGTGCGCTCCTATCTGATCAATGAAGGCGGGGTGCGCAGTACCCGCATTGACGTGCGTGCTCTTGGCAACAAAACAAC
>JBNKSC010000005.1:0-74182 GCA_050297075.1 Terasakiella sp. | reverse complement strand
TAGTCAGAGAAAGACGCCCCGCCTTGTTCAGCCAATACTTTGGTGATCGCAGCAGTCAGCGTGGTTTTACCATGGTCAACGTGACCAACTGTACCAATGTTACAGTGCGGTTTATTACGTTCAAACTTTTCCTTAGCCATTTTTCGTCCTTGAAATCTAAGTAAATAGCAAACACAAAAACGACCACGTAAGAAAAGTTGGAGCGGGTGAAGGGAATCGAACCCTCGTCATAAGCTTGGAAGGCTTCTGCTCTACCATTGAGCTACACCCGCCCTGTTCGCTTTTTCCGCGCGGTCACTTGTAACTTCGTGCTTCGCACAAACAACACAGCCCCTGAATGGTGGTGGAGGGAGTTGGATTCGAACCAACGTAGGCATAGCCAGCGGATTTACAGTCCGCCCCTTTTAGCCACTCAGGCATCCCTCCACAATAAAGAAGGGACCGTCAGTCGCGCAAAGCGTGACGCAGGAGATATGGAAAAATCGAAGCCCTGTCAACGCCAAAAGAAACATATCCACAGAAAAAATGATTTTGTTTCATTTTCGTCACGTCAAACCTGTGGATTTTGCAACATAGCAATGATAAAGAAGCCTCTATGAGCAAAGCCAGTAAACGTCATCCTCAAGCGCCCAAACGCAAAGGCTCGAACAAGCCTCGGCGCAAGGATTCACAACCGCGTGACAATTTCGACAGACCACAGCAGGACCGCCCCAAAGGACCGCCGTGGTTATACGGACGCCATGCCGTTATTGCGGCACTGGAAAACCCTGAGCGCCAATGTCACCGTCTTGTTGTGAGTGAAGACTTTCTCAAAAGTCATGGCCCGGAGCTTAAAAAAGCGATTGAGGCAACCACACGCAATCGCCCCGAAACCGAAACGCTGGAACGCAGGGAAATAGAGGACCTGACACAAGGAGGCGTCCATCAGGGGATTGCCTTGCAAGTGGCTCCCCTGCCCCGCACAACACTGGAAGAACTGATCCCTGAACTGGAAGCTCAAGCAGATGCTCTGGTCATTGCACTGGATCAGGCAACAGATCCGCAAAACATTGGCGCGGTTCTGCGCTCAGCAGCAGCATTTGGGGCACAGGCTGTTCTTATTCCCGATAAAAACGCCCCGGAAGTCAGCGCAGCCATGGCCAAAGCCGCCTGCGGGGCACTGGAACGCCTGCCTTTCATTCGGGTCACCAACCTTGCACGCAGCATGGAACAGCTGAAAGAAGCCGGATTCTGGTCTGTCGGACTGGATGGATATGCAGATACAACACTTTCCCAAATAGACCTGCGGGGCAAAACCCTTCTGGTTATGGGCTCAGAAGGCACAGGTTTGCGCCGTCTCACCCGGGAAAAATGCGATTTCCTTGCCAAAATCCCCATCTCTCAGGCAGTTGAAAGCCTGAACCTTTCCAACGCGACAGCCGTTGCACTTTATGAAATTTCACGACAGAAGTTTGAATAGGTCTTTCCTCGCCAACAAAGCACTGTTCGCACAAAGGGTTTACGAAGAAGTTTCAAATGCTTTTTGATTCAAGTCACGGGCAACCTGTAGATTATATCTATACTATACAGGTTCAATTGCCCGTCCTGTGGGAGCAAAAGCATGAAACTTTTCAAAACATGCATAACTGTCCTTGTTGTCTTTTTGCTGGCAGGGTTGAGTTATGCCGACACTGTTGCCAGCCCTAAAAAACTCGCTTATCTCGTTTCAGACCTGCGCATTCCCTTCTGGGACATCATGTCGCGGGGCATCGTTCACAAGGCCAACGACCTCGGCTATGATGTAACCCTCTACAGCGCCCAAAACGATGCCAAAGCAGAATTGCAAAACACCGTCAAAGCCCTACAGGGAAAAGTTGACGGGATTATCGTCTCCCCAACCAATTCATCCACTTGTGTCACCATTTTAAAGCTTGCCCAGCAAGCCGGCATTCCTGTCGTGATTTCCGATATCGGAACAGATGGGGGAGAATATGTGTCCTATATCTCTTCAAACAATAAGGGGGGCGCCTATAAACTTGGCAAACTTCTGGCAGAAGAGATGCATAAAAGGCAATTGCAAAAGGCAACCGTCGGCATTATCGCCATTCCCCAGAAAAGAGCCAATGGTCAGGCCAGAACGGCCGGTTTCATGCAAGCCCTGAAAGAAGCCGGAATCTCTTCAGCCGATATGCGCCAGCAAGTCACTTTTTCTTATGAAGAAACATATAATTTCTCAAAAGAGCTGATCTTGCACAATCCCCAATTAAGGGCTTTATGGCTTCAGGGCTCGGACCGTTATCAAGGTGCACTGGATGCCATAAACGATGCGGGTAAAGCAGGTGACATCCTGTTGCTGACGTTTGATGCCGAGCCTGTTTTTCTGGACCTGATCCCCAAAGGATCCATTATCGGCGCGGGCATGCAACAACCGTTTTTAATGGGCGAAATTGCCGTACAGACCCTGCACGACCACCTGCAAGGAAAAACCGTTAACAAAGACAAACAGCTTAATGTACTTGCCGTTTCCTCATCAAACATTTCGAGTCTGCTGCCCCAAATAAGGCGTAATGTTTTAGGGTTGATAAAATAGCAGCGGATGAAAGCAATAGAATGTTCAAGCGCTCTGAATACTCAGTCTACACTATTTTAGGGGTGACTCTTGTCTCAACGGTTATCTTCATCATGGGCCTTTATGCTGCATTTGATTATGTAGCAGAGGAAGATAAAATGATCAGTGCGATCAAGCAAACGTCACGCACGACCCTGATCTCCCTGAAAAACAGTGTCGCAAGCGATATTCAGTCCTTTGCCGTCAACGATTATGAAAAGCTCATCACCCATGAAATGGGCAACGAAGATTTTTCAGCCATTGTGGTAACCAACTATGAAATGGGGCAAATTCTTGGCCTTGAAGCCTATGTCAGTGGCTCCATACGAGACCGGAACTGGAACATCATCCCCTATCAATTCGACAATCCTGAACACGTTCAACAGGTTAAAAACTGTTTTCATAAAGAAAGTGCCCTGATCACATCCGTTGAAGAAGGGCGTCTTGGGAAAATTTCCATTTGCAGTTCAGACCACGGCCTGAAAAAACAGCTTCGTGCAACAATCATTGCGACAATTTCAAAAACGCTCACACTTTCCTTTATATTGGTCGCTTTCCTGTTTTTTGTGCTTCGCCATTTTGTCTTAAAGCCGGTCTTCTCTATCGCTGCCCACCTTGAAAATACAGACAGTTACGGCATTCCTTCTGCCCCTCCCATTGAACGTGGCGTGAGTGAAATTTTTTCTCTGGAACAATCAATCAATAAAATGATTGAAACCATTCGCAGTTCACGAAAGGAGTTGTCACGTCATTCTCATGTTCTGCAACAAATCAATGCGGTCCCGTACGAATATAACGTTTCCCAAAAACACTTCTCCTTTCTTGGCCCGCAACTGCAAAGCCTGATCGGTATAGAACCGGAAAAAGTGCTCAACGATTTAACTCTCTGGGATCACAGGATTCATCCAAACGATCAAAAACGTATTCGTCAGGAAAGAGAGCATGCTTTTCGAACCCAAAACACAGCCATTCTCGAATATCGCATAAAAAATGCAGAAGGCCATTACGTCTGGCTACAATCCAATATGACCATTACCAGTGAACAGGGCCAAGCCATTGCGCGCGGGGTTATGGTTGATATCAGCAAAATGAAGAAGTTACAGGAAAAACTTGAAAAAGCCGTCAAAGACAGCCGACTTGCCAGCACCGCAAAATCACGTTTTCTTGCCAATATGAGCCATGAAATTCGCACCCCCATGGTTGGGATCAAGGGGTGTATCGAACTGTTGAAACAACAAACAGAAACCAACCCGACAATCCGTAACTTGCTTTACGATCTGGATTCCTCGTCAGATGCCCTGATGAATTTACTGGACGACATTCTTGATATTTCCAAAATCGAGGCAGGTAAGCTTGACATCTCGTTTACCCCCCATCGTCCGCGAGACACCATTCACAATGTCATTAATCTGTTCAAGGCAGAAGCACAGCGCAAAGGTTTAAACCTTGAAAGTAAAATCAGTATTGATGAACAGAAAGCCTTTTTAATGGATCACGTGCGCTTCCAGCAGATCATTTCCAACCTTGTCGCAAATGCGATTAAATATACGGAAAAAGGCTCTGTTAAAATCAGTGCTGAAATTGAACAACGCAGAGACCTGCAAATTTTGTCAGTCAGCGTTGCAGATACAGGCATCGGCATGAGTGCCGACGAAATGAAAAACATCTTCAAGCCTTTTGAACAGGGCACACAAACTGTTGCCGATCGTCATAGCAGAAGCGGTCTGGGCCTGAGCATCGCCCATCGTCTGACCCAGATCATGGGAGGAACCATCACGGTTGATAGCATAAAAGGCCAATACACAATCTTTACGGTGAAAATGCCGATCAAAGAGGCACTCCTGAAACAAAACACCCTTTCATCCGAAAACAGCCTGCCTTCGATCCATGTTCTTCTGGCAGAAGACAATATCGTGAACCAACGTGTTGTATGCGCCATGCTTGAACATAATGGCCATACGGTTGATCGCGTCATGAACGGGCTGGAGGCCCTTGAACAGGCTCAAAAGCAAAAATACGACATCATCCTGATGGATATGCAAATGCCCGAAATGGATGGTGAAGAGGCAACCAAAGCCATCAGGTGTAAAAACGGCCCCAACAGGAAAACACCTATTTTGGCCTTTACCGCCGATGCTGTGCGTGAACATCATGAAAAATTCTTACGTGCAGGCATAAATGACATTATCATCAAGCCTGTTAAATGGGACCAGTTGCAACAACGCATACGCCAATCCCTTTGAAACAAGGCAACGTCTCACCTTTTCTTGCGAATTACCCGGTTAACAATCAAGACACAAACGATCACCAGCACAAGCAGGATTGTCGCCAGTGCATTGATTTGAGGATTCACCCCCAGACGCACAGAAGAAAACACCACCATCGGAAGAGTTGTCGAGCCCGGCCCTGCCGTAAAGCTGGCAATCACCAGATCATCCAGCGACAAGGTAAAAGCCAGCAACCAGCCGGAAAGCAGAGCCGGTGCAATCAACGGTAAAGTGATCAGTAAAAAAACCTTGAGCGGACGCGCGCCCAGATCAAGCGCCGCTTCTTCCAGTGAACGATCAATCGTTTTCAACCGCGACTGCACCACCACCGCCACATAAGCCACAGAAAATGTAATATGAGCGATTGAAATGGTCAAAAGGCCACGACTTTTCGGCCAGCCGATCAACTGCTCCATCGCGACAAAAAGCATCAGCATGGTCAGACCCAAAAGCACTTCCGGCATCACCAAGGGCGCGGCTAAAACAGCTTGCAAAAAACTGCGCCCCCAAAAGCGCCCAAAACGTACAACCGCCACACTGGCCAGAGTTCCCAAAAAAACGGCAAAAGTGGCTGATATGCAGGCAATCTTCAAACTTTGCCAAACCGCTGACAACAGCGGTTCATTATGCATAAGTTCACCATACCATTTAGTGGAAAACCCGCCCCAGACCGTTACCAGCTTTGATTCATTAAAGGAATAAACCACCAAGGCAATAATGGGCAGGTAAAGGAACGCATAGGCAAAAGCCATGGCGGTAAAAACAAAACCGGGTCTGGGCAATCTCATTCGCCTTGTTCCTCCAACACCTGCTGCTGGCGTTGCCACATCACCAGTGGCACCACCAGAATAATCAGCATGACCACCGCCACGGCAGAAGCCAACGGCCAATCCCGATTGAGGAAAAACTCGTTCCACAGCACTTTACCGATCATCAATGTATTGGCTCCGCCCAACAGGTCGGGAATAACGAATTCACCGATGGCCGGAATAAACACCAGCATGGACCCGGCAACAATACCGGGAAGGGATTGCGGTAACGTCACACTGATGAAAGCTTTAAAGGGGCGTGCCCCCAAATCAGCTGCGGCTTCCAGCAAGGTATGGTCCATACGTTCCAGCGTGGCGTAAAGCGGCAGCACCATAAAGGGCAGATAGGAATAGACAATACCAAGATAAACGGCAAACGGGGTATGCAACATAGTTAACGGCTGGTCGATCACCCCCAACCATAACAGGATATTGTTGATCAACCCTTCATTTTTCAACAGACCAATCCAGGCATAAACGCGGATCAAAAAAGAAGTCCAGAATGGCAAGATCACCAAAATCAGCAAAATATTGCGCAATCTCTCCCCTGCCCGGCTGATGCCCAGAGCCATGGGGTAACCGATCAACAAACAGATCAATGTGGAAAGAGCGGCAATTTTAATGGAATTCAGGTAAGCCGCCATATAAAGGCTGTCTGAAAACAAAAAATAGAAATTTTCAAACGACCCGCGGATTTTAAAGGCCAATCCCCCCAGCCATTGGAACACTTCACTATAAGGCGGGATACCTGTGCGGGTTTCTGAAAAACTGATTTTCAACAATATGAAGAACGGCAAGAGGAAAAAAACACTCATCCACAGATAAGGGATCAACAAGACACTGAAACGCCCCAACCGATGGCTCACCCTTTTCCACAGGTTCTTCATTGTGCCAGCACCACCGCATTTCCCGGGTGCCAGTATAAAACGACCTCATCCTCCCACGTGATCTTGCGTTCCGCCGTATGCTGAAAATTCAGTTGCGAAGCCTGAATGATCCGCCCGCTTTCCAGCTCCACGTGATAAATGGACATATCGCCGAGATAGGCAATGTCGCGCACCACACCGCTCACACTGTTCATCCCGCCCTGTTCAGGCTCCTCCAGTGAAATCCGCATTTTTTCCGGGCGGATCATCACAGCCACGGGGGCGTCATGTTCGGCCACATCATGGCGTTTGATCATCAGTTCCTGCCCCAGTTCCGGGCATTGCATATGGGCACTGCCGTCTTCTTCTTTTTGCAAAACGCCTTCAAACATATTGGCAGCCCCGATAAAATCGGCCACAAACCGGCTGACAGGATATTCATAAATCTGGGAGGGTGTACCGACCTGTTGCAAGACCCCGGCACTCATCACCCCAATGCGGGTGGACATGGTCATGGCTTCTTCCTGATCATGGGTCACCATAATAAAGGTGATCCCGGTCAGTTCCTGCAAGTTGACCAATTCAAACTGGGTACGCTCACGCAGTTTTTTGTCCAATGCCGCCAACGGTTCATCCAGTAAAAGAACTTTCGGCAGTTTAACCAACGAGCGCGCCAGGGCAACACGCTGGCGTTGCCCGCCCGACATTTGATGGGGCCTGCGTTTGGCAAAATTTTCCAACTCAACCGTTTTCAACATGGTTGCAACCCGGTCCTTGATTTCGCTTTTTGCCCCCCCTTCCTGTCGCAAACCAAAGGCTACATTCTGTTCCACCGTCATATGCGGGAACAGGGCATAGGATTGAAACACCATATTAACCGGGCGCTCAAAAGGTGGAATGTGGGTCATATCGACCCCATCAATCCAGATTTTACCGGAGGTTGGCTTTTCAAAGCCTGCAATCATGCGCAACAAGGTCGTCTTGCCACATCCACTTGATCCCAAAAGGGAAAACAGCTCATTTTCATAAATATCAAGAGAGAGGTCATTAACCGCAACCTCCCCCTCAAACGTCTTGGTGACATTTTCTATGCGAATAAAGGGCTTTTTTTCCAACTCTGTCATCATCGCCATCTACTTCAAGAAAAGGGTTGGGCAAGCACCAAAGATCACTGATTGGTTTTCAGGCGCGTCCATTCACGCGTCATCAGGCGCATATATCTGCGAGATTTCGGCGGCAGGGAGAAAAAGCTTTTGCGTGTTTCAGGCGAAGGATAGATCACCGGATCAGCCTTGCGCTCCTCAGAAACATAAGCATCAGAGCCCTGAACCGCATTGGCATAGCCAACCGCATCGGTAATCGGCCCAACCACATCAGCGCGCATCATAAAATTAATGAACTTGTAGGCATTGTCGGGATGGGGGGCATCTTTGGGAATCGCCATCACGTCAATCACAATCTGCGCGCCTTCCTTGGGCAGATAAACTTTCACATCCACCCCGTTGCCCGCTTCCTTCGCCCGGTCACGTGCTTGAATTAGATCACCGCCATAGCCATGGGAAACGCATAAATCCCCATTGGCCATATCGTTGATGTTGGTGGAAGAATGGAAATAACGGATGTTGGGGCGAATGGCCTCAATTGCGGCACTGGCCGCTTTCAAATCTTCCGGATCTTCCGATTTGGGATCCTTGCCCAGCCAGACCATGGCCGCTGCAAAAACCTCGGTTGGGTCATCCAGTAATGAAATACCACAATCCTTCAATTTGCCGGACCATTTCGGGTCAAAGATCAGGCTCCAGCTATCGCTCGGTGCGCCCGGTGCAAATTCAGCGACCTTTTTTACATTATAGGCCACGCCGGTTGCGGCAATCATATAAGGAACGGCATGTTTCATTAAAGCCGGGTCTGCCTTGTTCAGACTGGCAACAACGCCTTCTTCCAGACCTTTCAGATTGCTCAGTTTAGCTGCATCAAACGGCAGATAAATACCAGCCTTCACCTGATTGGCAACAAACGGTAGCGCTGTCGGAAAAACCACATCATAACCGGAACGCCCGGCCATCAGTTTGGCTTCCAGCATTTCGTTGGAATCATAGACATCATAATTAACCTTGATGCCTGTATCTGCTGTAAAACGCTCCAGCGTATCGCTGGCAATATAATCGCTCCAGTTATAAACGTTGAGAACCTTTTCCTCTTCTGCCAAAGCAGTACTTGCAGAAAAGACGGAAAATGCGCCCAATAGCGCAACAGAAAACCTTTTGAGCATTTCGGATGAAAACTCCTCTACCTCCCCGTTTTACAGATAACGGAGGGAACCAACACAACCGCGTTTCAAGTGACGGCACATCATCCTATTCCTATGGAATCAAGCCTTCATGTCAAATGAATATTCATCCGCCAAGTTTGATTTTTACACAGACCCTAGATGTTGCGCAAAAAAGTATCCACGTCATTTGTCAAGGTAGATGTCCGTTCGTCAATTTGGGCCACACCGTTCAAAACATCGAACGTCAATTCTCCGTTGCGTTGAATCCGTGAGGCAACCGCTTCAACCTGAGAGGTGATCAGATCAACCTGTCGTGCCGCATTTCCTACTGTACGGCTGATTTCGGCCGTTGCCGCGCTTTGTTCTTCCACCGCAGAGGCAACACCGGCTGAAAGCTGATCCATATCTCCGATAATGTTTGCTATTTCGTTGTTTGCTTTCACAGCTGCCACGACTTCCGACTGTACATTTTGCACAAGCGTGCTGATTTCATCAATCGCACTTGTCGTCTGATTTGCAAGGTTTTTCACTTCGGAAGCCACAACGGCAAAGCCCTTGCCTGCCTCCCCTGCACGTGAGGCCTCAATGGTCGCATTCAAGGCAAGCAGGTTGGTCTGTTCGGCAATCATATCGATCAGCCCGATCACGCTTTCAATCTTTTTGGCCCCGGCTTCCAGTTTGGCGATATTTTCGTTCATGGTGGCTGAACATTGCACCGCCTTGGTCGCGACCTTGGAACTCTGGGTGACCTGCTGGCTGATTTCCGAGATGGATGCAGAAAGCTGTTCCGTAGAAGACGCCACCACAGCAATATCCTGAGACATAACCTGTGCAGCCCCGGAAACCTCTTTTGTTTCATCCAGCGTCTGAGAAGACTGCGAACTCATTTCCTGTGCCTGAGTACGAATGTCCCGCACGTTACTTGACAACACCTCGACAGACTGCCCAACGGATGTATTGAACTCTTCCGAAAGTCGGTCAGCATGTTCCTGTTTTTCCTTTTCGTTGGCCAGACGGATTGTCTCCTGCTCCTGCTTGAGTTTTTCTGTTTCTCGCAAACCATTTCTCAGCACAGCCAAGGCCATGCCCATGCTGCTGATTTCATCCTTCCCGTTACGGTTAATACGTGTGGCAAGGTCTCCATCGGCAATTTGTTGCATGGAGTTTTGCAATTTCAACAAACGTCTGATCAAATTCTTGGCAACATAAAGCCAGCCGATTGCAACACTCAGGACAATTGCAATCACCGCAACAATCAACAAAACGAAAAAGGTGTTTTGTGCCTTTGTCTCATTATCTTCAATCACAGTATCCATCTGCGATTGTACGGACGAAACAATTTGATTGACGGAATGCGACAGGCCATTGGACAATTCATGTATCTGAACAATCACTTCTTGTGCTGCGCCTTCAAGTTCCAGTTCTTTCTGGCGCAGCATTAAAATATTCTCTTCCAATGCACCGCGATCACCCAACTGCATCAGACTCTTCAAAATAGCTGTCAGCGATGAGATATCGCTTTCAGCGGCCAACACCCCCATCGGTTCAACCATCGTCTTTACAGATGCGCGAAACTGTTCACGAATTTGCATCAGATTTTCAAGATTTTCGCTTTTGGCCCCTTCCGCCAGCAAACTGATCATATGATTAATGCCGTTCTTAAATTCCAGAACAGCACTGTGGTAGGAGACGGCTTTAATAGGCCCGGTTTCCAGATTGATGGTATCAAAGTCCGCTTCTTCTCCGGCCTTTGTAGCTGAAATGCTTTTCTCCAACAGGTCAACCCAGCCATCGGAAGTTTCAATCAGCTTATCTGTTACCGAAGAGGCAAAAGGGTCCACGGCTTCTATCAACGCAGAACGCAGCTCTGGCAATTTCCGCGTCAGTTGCTTTCTTTGCTGTGCTGTCGTCAATTTCTCCTGAACATTTTCGTTCAGTGTTCCCACCAATGCAGAAAACGATTTGATATCCTTTTGAAGCCCCGAAATCACTTTTTCATCGGCAAGGAATTTCGCCAACTTCTGCTCTACAGTTTGCGCAGCCTTGATTATGGCTTCGATTTTTGTAAACCGTTCTTCACGTTGCGCATTTTCTTTTGCGTGCATCAACAAAGGGGCATTGGCAACAAGCTGTGACGTCTTGTTTGCCAGTTCCTGAACTTCCACAATAGCTGGAATGTTTTGCTTGGTCAGGTTCCCCTGACTGGCGGTTACATCCGACAGGCTTTTCCAGGCAATAAGGCTAACCAGAACACTCAAGCCCGCAACAACACCAAAGGCAGACATCAATCGCTTGCCAATACCGAATTTCGGCTGAATTTTTGAAATATCGTTTTGGGCCGGAGTATTCATTTGCGCCTCTCTAGCGGCAGTTTTAATTAGCTGCCAAATGTATTTTTATATTTTTCGCGAAGTTCTTTTTTCTGTACTTTGCCCATTGTATTGCGGGGGAGTTCGGCTTCGAAAAAGACCTTCTTGGGCTGTTTATATTTTGCCACGGTGTCTTTCATGGCATCCATGACATCACTTTCAGACAAGTCATCGTTCTTTTTAACAATGACGGCACAAACACCTTCGCCGAAATCGGGGTGCTGCACACCAATGACGGCGGATTCAACAACGCCTTCAATGTCATCGATTAACAGTTCCAGTTCTTTCGGATAGACGTTATAGCCGCCGGTGATGATCAAATCTTTGGAGCGCCCGATGATCGACACATACCCGCGATCATCAATCATGCCCAGATCACCCGTAATGAAGAAACCGTTGTCACGCAGTTCTTCCTTGGTTTTTTCCGGCATTTGCCAATACCCCTGAAAGACGTTGGGGCCGCGCACTTCAATAGCGCCGATTTCACCAACAGGGAGTTCCGTTTCTCCATCCATAATGCGCACTTCCACACCCGGAAGCGGAAAACCAACCGTTCCGGCACGGCGTTCGCCCTCATAAGGGTTGGAGGTATTCATGTTTGTTTCTGTCATGCCATAACGTTCCAGAATGGCATGCCCGGTTTTTTCCCGCCATTGAAGATGTGTTTCTTCCAGCAAAGGTGCCGAGCCGGAAACAAACAAACGCATATTTTTAGTGGTTTCCTTATTCAGGTTTTCATGACCCAACAAACGCACATAAAAGGTCGGCACCCCCATAAGAACGGTTGCATTCGCCATAGCTGTAACAATGGCATCGGCATCAAACTTCGTCATGAAATTCAGGGCAGAACCGGCTGCCAGCGTTACGTTTGATGCAACAAACAAACCATGCGTATGGAAAATCGGCAAAGCATGGATCAATGTATCATCAGATGAAAAATGCCAGTATTCACGCAAGGCTGCTGCGTTGCTCCACAAATTACCATGAGACAACATAGCCCCTTTGGAGCGCCCTGTAGTGCCGGAAGTATAGAGGATAGCAGCCAGATCATTCTCACCGCGTTCAACAGCTTTTATGCCCGCCATCTGCGTTCCAGCCAGTTCAGGTAAAGAACCTCGGCCATTGGCATCCAATGTTTCCAAAGCTCCGACAGAACATTTCTCAGCAACCTGCTTCAGATTATCGCAGTTTTTAGACGAACACACAAAGACCTGCGGCTTGGCATCCCCCAGAAAATATTCAACTTCTGTAGGCGTATAGGCCGTATTCAATGGCAGAAAAACACCCCCGGCAATAATTGTGCCTACATAAAGCTGTAACACTTCGATTGCTTTATCCACCTGAACCGCAACCCGATCTCCGGGTTTCACACCAAGTTTGACCAAAGCAGACGCATAGGTCTCTGCCCCTTTGAAGAATTCACCATAAGAAAGGGTTCTGCCATTCTCAAGTGTCGCAAAAATTGCATCGTCACGACCAGCAGAAGAAGCGCGCAGGTTCTGCGCCAAGAAGTTGCCCTTGTACATTTTTATTTACCTCTTTTATCGACGCCCAGCATTTGAGCGACATTTTCAGAAACGATGACTTCATTGCTATTCACAAAAGCCTCGTGATTTTTTTCAATGGATGACAGGTCATAAAGGTAATTGACCATCATGCCATAGGACTGGCGAATGCCGTTTGAAGACACATCCCCTTGCCAATTGATCCGCTCCAGACGCGCCCCATTCCCCAAATGGAAACGCGCGACCGGGTCGTAAGGCATGGTTCCCTTTTTCACCTGTGTCAGGTAATAGGCACACAGCTTGTCCAAAAGCTTGCGGTCTTCATCGTTAATGTCGGATGCCTTTGCTATTTTTCTCTGCCTGAATTCATAATAGGCATCAGCAAATTCAGCCTTCTTCAACCATGTTGCAAGAATACCAAGGTCATCCTCTTTTGAGTGGCTCCCTTCCAGATCCGTATCCAGCCATTTGCGAAACAACGGCACAGGTGAAAGAGTGGAAAAGGTTTTGATATTGGGAAGTTCCTGCTTCAGTTCCATCACCACCTGCTTGATCAGGAAGTTCCCGAAAGAAATACCTTTAAGCCCTTGCTGGCAGTTGCTGATGGAATAGAAAATAGCCGTATCGGCATCTTCTGCACCTGTCACGTTATGGGGGTCCAGAAGAGGTTGCACCGCATTTGACAGTTCATTGGTCAGGGCGACTTCCACAAAGATCAACGGTTCACCGGGTAAAGCAGGATGAAAGAAGCCGTAGCAACGCCGGTCTGACGCCAGACGTCGGCGCAGGTCCGACCAATCTGCAATCGCATGGACAGCTTCATATTCAATGATCTTTTCCAGAACCGTTGCCGGTGTCTCCCACGAAATTTCCTGAATTCTCAGAAAACCACGGTTAAACCATGAAGAAAACAAGTGGACAAAATCTGCATCAACAACCTTCAGGCTGACATCCTGCTTCAGAAATTTCTGCAAATCCTCGCGCATTCTCAGCAAGGCAGACGTGCCATCCGGTGCCATATTCATCGCCCGGATCAAAGCCTGACGAGGCGCTTCTGCCTTTTTCTCAAGGTTTTGCCTATTTTCACGCGTTGGATCATTAAGATAGGTATAAATCGCATCTTCCAGCACATCTTGCACAGGCTCGAATTCATCGCGCAGCATATGGAAAAAGGCAAGGCGCCCTTCTTGATCCAGTTTTTTATAGCGTTCAATCACATTGCACGCCAACGCTGTTCCCAGAGCTTCCCCTTTTTGAGAAAGAAGCTCCTTGCACAGTTGAGATATTCCCACCTCGGTTTCGCTTTGAGTACGGTTCCCCGACAAAGAGCGCAGGTTTAAAATTTCCCGCCCCGCATCGGCGATAGAGTTCAAAGCATTCTGGAAAATCTCGCGTCTCATAAAGCGTCTCCCATAACGGCATTTGGCAACCAGGTCGCAAGTTCCGGGAAGATGCACAAAACAACAATCGCCAGAACCATGCACACAACAAACGGGAAAGCCCCTTTAAGAACAGTCGGTAAGCTGACATCAGGAACAATGCCGTTGATGACATAAAGGTTCAACCCGACCGGTGGTGTAATCAACCCGATTTCCATATTGATGGTCAGAATGACAGCAAACCAGTAGGGGTCAAATCCTGCTGAGGTGATAATCGGCAACAGAATCGGTGCCGTCATCAAAATGACTGCAACGGGGGGTAAAAACATCCCGGCAACCAACAGGAACAGGTTGATACATGCCAGCAGGACCCAATGGTTTACATCCAGTGAGGCAATGGTTTCTGCAACAGTCTGTGTGACAAACAGGGAAGAAAGCGTATAGCTGAACAATGCAGACGCTCCGATGATCATCAAAATCATCACACTTTCTTTCATGGAGTCAGACAGAATGGTCCAGATTTTGCGAACCTGAAACAGCTTGTACACAACGATTGCCACAAGCAAGCACATCAAAGCGCCGACCCCGGCTGCTTCCGATGGAGTTGCAACACCACCATAAAGCACATAGAGCACACCGATAATGATGGCAAGAAAGGGCAAAACGCGCGGCAGGATTCTAAAACGATCTGACCATGAATAACTTTGGGCGTTTTTCATGAAATCCGGGTCTTTTTTCCAGGCGGAATACAGCGCCCAGGCCATAAAGAAAGTTGTCATCAACAACCCCGGAATCAATCCGGCCAGAAACAGACGCCCGATTGAGGTTTCCGTGGCCACCCCATAAACAATCATGGTGATGGAAGGCGGAATAAGGATGCCAAGTGTGCCGCCCGCAGCAATGGAACCTGTTGCCAGACCATCCGAAACGCCGCGTTTGCGCATTTCGGGAATCCCCATTTTACCAATGGCAGCACAAGTTGCAGGTGAAGAACCACTGAGCGCTGCAAAGATGGAACAGGCCCCAAGGTTCGATAAAATCAAACCACCCGGAACTCTGTTAAGCCAGCGATCCAGCGCCGTGTACAAATCCTTACCCGCAGGTGAAGAGGCAACAACAGCGCCCATCACAATAAACATGGGAATGGATACCAGTGTGAATTCCGCCAATCCCGAATAAAAGGTCTCCGCAATGCCTGAAATTGAATCCGGACCTTCCCAGATCAACAACGATGCAATTGAAACAAACCCCAACCCGAAAGCAACGGGAATACCAGAACCTAAAACCAGCACCAAAGCGACTGAAATAAGTATACCTATCGTAATCGGTTCCATTTTATTCTCCTTCAAACGCTTCGTGTTTTTCCATCGCGAAGGGCATTTCCCGACCTGTAATCAGTGCCATAATATCGGCAACATATTGCAGGGCCAGCAAACCGATGCCGACCGGCATGGCAAGATAGGGAATCCAAAGAGGCAATTCCCAAACAGTTTCGGAGACCCAGTTGCCTTCTAAAGATTCCATAAAAAGCTCATAACCATAAAATCCAAGCGTGGCGGTAAAGATCAAGCCCATCAAAGAGCCCGTATAGGCAAGAACGGCACGTTGCGGATAGGAAAGAAACTGGGGCAGCAGGTCTACGTTCACATGTCCTTTCAAAAGCAGGACATAAGGGCTGCCAACCAATGTGGCACCGACCAAAGCAAAGGTAACATAATCTGTTTGCCAGACTGTGGAACCGTTCATGATGTAACGGATAAAAACCATTTGGCAAACGACGAAGATCGAACTCCCGACCATGAGAGAGGCAACAATCCCACAAAGGGTTGAGATGCCGTGTATTGTTTTAAAAAACAAATCCATGTCTAAAACCCGGCTGTATGTAATTTGTAAGGAAAAGATTACCCATCCCGGACAAGCCGGGATGGGCTCTACCTTGTTATTTGACAGCCAAAGCTTTTTCGATCAGGGCTTCGCCATTTTTAACTTTTTTGCCAAATTCCTTATAGGAAGTTTCTTTGGCAATATCGCGCCATGCTTGCGCTTGAGCATCGCTCATTTCAACAACTTTAACGCCAGCCTTTTTGAAGGTTTCAACCATTGTTGTGTCAAGCTTGATAGCTTCTTTATAGAAGAAATCCTCTGCTTTTTGACCGGCTGCCAGAACAGCTGCCTGTTGTTCCTTGTTCAGTTTATTAAAGCTCTTTTTGGACATCAGAACTGGCTCATACATGAACCAAAGGGCATTGGCACCCGGGGCTGTCAGACATTTGACCTGTTCGAAAATACGGTAGGAAACAAAGCTGCCGGAACTTGTGTTGGCTGCATCCAGCACGCCTGTCTGCATGGCGGTGTAAATTTCTGAACTCGGCATAGAGGCGATGGAAGCACCCGCACCAACCAACATTTGCTCAAACGCTTTACCAGCTGCGCGAGACACCTGGCCTTTGATATCCTTCGGGTCAAGGATACATTGTTTTGTGGATGCAAAACCGCCTGCAAGCCAGCTATCAGCGATAACCATGGCACCGGCTTTATCAATGATCGCCTTGATATCATCCATAAACGGGGAGTCATTCAGGCGTGCCGCATGTTCATGGTTTTTAACCAGACCCGGCATCAGGGTTGCATCAAATTCGGGGTGGCGGCTGGCCGCGTAAGCCAGTGGGAATGCGGTAATATCAAGCTGGCCTTTTGTGACCGGCGCCCATTGTTCTTTCGGCTTATAGAGGGATTTTGACGGATAAATCTTAACGTTGAGATCCACATTGGCCTTTTCCAGCTCATCAGCAATCAGCTGTACCATTTGGTGGCGAACGTCTTTTGTATTCCATTGGTGCGAGGCTTTCAGAGTTTTCGCTTCGACCGGAGTTGTAAATGCTGCTGTTGCAACACCGAACATCAATGCCGTTGCAGACACAACACCAAACAGTTTTTTAACAGACATGAAATTACTCCCTTGTAATTCAATTTTAAGTACGGCGCTTTTCGCACCCTTTAATGTGTTTTACATTTCCGTTATCTCACTCAATGGATACAAAGTCAAATATTTTTGTATACAAAAAAATATAGCATGTATTTTTTAAAAAATTCGCATAAAGCTCAGGACTTATGGCCTACCCACTGCGAATACAGACATTCTCAGGTACCCTTGAATCCCTATAAATTATTTTTGTATACAATTCGTGACATTTTGTTTTTCACATGTTAGCGTTAGAGAAGAATCAATAAACAAGAGAAAAAGAAATGGCTGTCAAACGGTCTGAAGAATTATTAAAACAACTAGAACAGGAAATTCTGACAGGCGAACTCCAGCCTGGTACGAGACTCGATGAAAAATCACTGACAGAACGTTTCAATGTTTCGCGTACACCTGTGCGCGAAGCTCTGCACAAACTGTCCACAATCGGGTTGATCGACATCCTGCCGCGCCGCGGGGCTACCGTTCGCAAAGTCGGCTTGAAAGAACTCATCGAAATGTTCGAAGTCATGGCCGAACTTGAAGGCCTGTGCGGTGCTCTCGCAACCCAACGCATGACCAATGAAGAACTGGACAGACTGCGCAAACGCCATGAAGAAACGCTTCAGCTTGTGCAAAGTGGAAAGTATGATGAATATTATGATGCAAACGTGCTGTTCCACGAATGTATCTACAAAGGGTCGCACAATAATTTTCTGGCAGAGCAAACAATGAACCTGCGCAACCGTGTTGCCCCCTATCGGCGCATTCAACTACGCACCCCCAAAAGGCTGGAAACATCCTTTGCAGAACATGAAACGATTCTGCATGCCATGGAAAACCGCGATTCTGAACAGGCTTCGCAGTTGCTTAAATCCCACGTCACCATTCAGCAAGGATCGTTCAACAACTTTATCGCAACCTTACCGCTGGAACTTTTAAGTGATATCTAAATGGATGCGTGCAATAGGGCAAAATAAAGCCATAGCCCGCTTTTCATATTTATCATTATGAATAAGAGAGCTATGGCAGGAACAATTAAATCTCGGAAAGAAGAACGTATTTCAGTTCGAGATAATCATCCAGACCGTACACTGAGCCTTCACGGCCCAGACCGGATTGTTTGATACCGCCAAACGGGGCGGCCTCGTTGGACAGAATACCCGTATTGACACCAACCATGCCGTATTCCAGCTCTTCTGCAACACGGAAAATATTGCTCATATCTTTTGAGTAGAAATAGGATGCCAAACCAAACTCCGTATCATTGGCTTGTGCAATCACATCTTCCACATCTTTGAATTTGAATAAAGGCGCTACCGGGCCAAACGTTTCTTCGCGGGCAACTTTCATTTCCTTTGTGACATTCTTAATGATTGTCGGTTCAAAGAAACTGTGCCCCAGTTCATGACGCTTACCACCACACAGGATTTCCCCACCTTTTGCAACCGCATCTTCCAGGTGGCTTTCAACCTTGGCAACCGCTTTGTCATCAATCAGCGGGCCTTGGACCACACCGTCTTCAAATCCGTTGCCAACTTTCAGTTCCTTGACTTTTGCAGCGAGTTTTTCCGCAAAGGCATCATAGATACCGGCCTGTACATAAAGACGGTTGGCACAGACACAGGTTTGGCCTGAGTTGCGATATTTGGAAACCATCGCACCTTCAACGGCTGCGTCCAAGTCTGCATCATCAAAGACGATAAAGGGGGCATTGCCGCCCAATTCCAGCCCCATCTTTTTGATGGATTGCGCAGACTGGCTCATCAACAAACGGCCAACGCCGGTTGACCCCGTAAAGGTCACTTTACGCACAATATCGTTTGAGGTGATTTCCCCGCCGATCTCAACCGGGTTACCTGTCACACAGTTGACCAACCCGGCCGGAATCCCGGCCTCTTCAGCCAGCACACACAACGCAAGGGCAGAAAGCGGGGTTTGTTCCGCCGGTTTCATCACGGTTGAACACCCAACGGCCAGAGCTGGCGCAATTTTGCGGGTAATCATCGCGTTGGGGAAGTTCCACGGCGTAATGGAAGCAATAACACCAATCGGCTGCTTCATAACAATCACGCGCTTGTCTTCCCCCGGCGCCGGGATGGTAGAACCATAAACGCGCTTTGCCTCTTCAGCATACCATTCAATATAACTGGCCCCATAAGCCACTTCACCACGGGCTTCGGCCAAAGGCTTGCCCATTTCCATGGTAATGATGCGTGCAAGATCTTCCTGATTTTCGATCAGCAGGTTGAACCATTTGCGCAAAATATTGGAACGCTCTTTACCCGTGCGCTTCTTCCAGGACTTTTGCGCCACTTCGGCTGCTTCAATAGCGCGGCGGGTTTCAGCAGCCCCCATCATGGGAACCGTTGCAATGATTCCCCCGGTCGCCGGGTTGTTGACTTCCAGTTTTTCGCCACTATCGGCGTCAACCCATTCACCGTTGATATAGGCTTGTTGTTTTAACAGGTTTGCATTCGAAAGATTAAACATAAACGCCTCTCTTATTCAGCAGCTTGTGCTGTTGTTGCTGCATTTTTAATTGCTGCGGCAATGATTTCCAGAGCTTCTTCAAAAACCGCATCTTCAATGGTCAGCGGCGGCAAAAAGCGGATGCAGTTACCATATACACCACAGGAGATCAAAACCAGCCCATTCTCTTTGGCATATTTAATAACCGCAGGCACCATATCGGCACGCGGCTTACCGTTTTCCATAAATTCAACAGCAATCATCAAGCCTGTGCCACGCACGTCCGCTATTTGAGGTACATCAGCTTTCAAAGCGCTTAACATCGCTTTCAGTTTTTCACCCAGTTGGGTTGTACGTTCATGAAAGCCCTCTTCAGCCATGATATCGCAAACCGCATTGGCTGCGGCAACAGCAACCGCGTTCCCGCCATAGGTACCGCCAAGACCGCCCGGGTTCGGGGCATCCATGATCTCCGCTTTACCAATGACCGCAGCAATCGGCATGCCGCCGCCCAGTCCTTTGGCAGAAGTTGTCAGGTCTGCTTCCACACCATAATGTTCCATGGCAAACATCTTGCCTGTCCGGCCAAAACCGGATTGCACTTCATCAGCAATCATAACAATGCCGTATTCATCGCAGATCGCACGAATACGTTCAACAAACTCTTTCGGGGCCACATAAAAGCCGCCTTCGCCTTGTGTCGGCTCAAAAATAATCGCTGCTACACGCTTGGGGGCAATGTCGGACTTAAACAGTTTTTCCAGCCCCTCAATGGCATCATCAACACTTACACCATGCACCTCATTGGGGAACGGGAAGTGAAAGACATCATTCATCATCGACCCGAAGTCGGCTTTATAGGGCACAACCTTACCAGTCAGGCTCATCCCCATAAACGTGCGACCATGAAAAGCCCCGCCACAGGCAATCACACCTGTGCGCCCCGTATAGGCACGCGCAACCTTGATGGCATTTTCAACCGCTTCGGCACCGGTGGTTACAAAAGCTGTCTTTTTCTTGCTGCCCCCCGGAACGGCAGCGTTTAATTTTTCAGCCAGTTCAACGTAGTTTTCATAAGGTGTCACCTGATGGCAGGTGTGAAAGAAGGAAGCAACCTGCTTTTCCACAGCCTCAACAACTTTCGGGTGACGATGGCCCGTATTACACACACCAATCCCGGCGGCAAAATCAATATAGCGACGTCCTTCAACATCCCAGATTTCCGCACCTTGGGCACGTTCAGCGAAAAAGTCTGTCAAGAAACCAACGCCGCGGGAAATCGCATCGACACGACGATCCAAAAGAGCCTTGTTTGTAGCCATCATATGCCTCTTATCATGTTGTATTAATTGAAAACCGAGAGCTGCGAAATCGCTTGTATTCTCGTTTAAATCATCATGAACGTTTATTTTGTAATCACAAAATTACATTTTCGTGATGAAATATTAAACGCGATAATACCATGTTTAATTTTTTAAACAATCTCGTTTATTTTATTTTTTTGGTCTTTATAATTGAGCCTACGCTCACACTTTCGAGAACACCCAAAAAGTCAAAAGGTTACGTAATGGACGACTTCAATGTAGGCGCACGTCTGAAACAGGTTCGAAAAGAATATAAGCTTTCACAAAGAGAACTGGCCCGGCGCGCAGGTGTGACAAACGGCACCATTTCATTGATCGAAAAAAACCAGAACAGCCCATCCATTGCCATGTTGCGTAAAATTCTCGAAGGCATTCCGATGGATCTTTCCAGCTTCTTTGCCTCCGGCGAACATGCAAAAGACAAAGTCTTTTTCAAAGCTGATGAATTGACAGAACTGAGCAATGACAACCTCTTGTCTTTTATGCAGGTAGGTGATGCCAAACACCATAATCTGCAAATTCTGAAAGAAACATACGAACCGGGTGCAGATACAGGAAATGTAATGTTGCGCCATTTTTCCACAGAAGGCGGCATTGTCATCAAAGGTGAGATTGAACTCACAGTCGGTGAAAACACCCAAATTCTGAAAGAGGGAGAAAGCTACCTCTTCGATAGTACAATCCCGCATCGTTTTAGAAATACAGGCGATGAAGTCTGCGTCATGATCAGCGCCTGCACCCCGCCTTACGTCTAAAACAGTTAGCTCGGACTGTTCAATTTTTCACTACGTCTGCGCAGATATTCCAGTACGGACAAAAGCGCCAAAGCAAAAACAATCAACAAGGTTGCCGCTGCCATAATGGCGGGCGTGATATTCTCTTTAATGCCATCGAACATCTGGCGCGGCAAGGTGCGTTGTTCCGGCCCCGCTGTAAACAGAACCACAACGACTTCATCAAACGAAGTGGCAAAAGCGAAAAGAGCGCCCGAAACAACCCCCGGCAAGATCAACGGCAAGACAACCGCAAAAAAGACCTTAACCGGATTGGCCCCCAAACTGGCCGCCGCACGCATCATCGTATTGTCAAACCCTTGCAAGGTTGCCGTTACGGTGATGACAACAAACGGTGCACCGAGGGCTGTATGGGCCAGAATGAGCCCCGTGTAGGTCGCGTTCAACCCCAGTTCGGCAAAGAAGAAATAAAGCCCCAAGGCCGAAATCACAATCGGCACAATCATCGGCGAAACCAGCAAGGCATTCACCGCGCCTTTTCCCCGAAAATTGGCCTGTGTCAAACCCATGGAAGCCAATGTTCCCAGTACTGTCGCCAAAAAGGCAGAAGCCGAACCAATCATCAGACTGTTCTTGATCGCCTTCATCCAAACAACCGAATTAAAGACCTCTTCATACCATCGAAAGGAAAAACCCGATAAGGGGTAGCTCAAAAAACTGGTAGAGTTGAAAGACAACGGCATAATCACGATAATGGGCAGCACCAAAAACAGCAGCCCACCGCCCGCGATTGTCAAAAACGTATAATACCAGATTTTCTGGCCTGTTGTGGCGTATGGTTGAAGTTTCATCTCATTACCCCATTTTCACGCCGGATGCGCCGGTCAGTCGGTTATAGATTGTAAACAAAATCATGGTTGTCACCAGCAGCACCATTCCCAGCGCAGATGCCAGCCCCCAGTTGAGGGTACTGTTGGCATGGTTGGCAATGAAATAGCTCAACATCTGGTCCTGCGGCCCGCCAATCAATGCAGGCGTAATATAATACCCAATTGTCAGAATAAAGGCCAAGACACCCCCTGCCCCAATGCCGGGCAAGGTTTGCGGCAAGTAAACCCGAACAAAGGCCACAGCCGGATGCGCCCCTAAACTTTCCGCAGCCCGCATATAAGCCGGGGAAATGGATTTCATCACACTGTAAAGCGGCAAAATAACGAAGGGCAACAAGAGATGCAAGAAAGCGATATAAACCCCCGGCCGAGCAAACAGCAGGGTTAAAGGTTCATCAATCAAGCCCAGATTCATCAGGGTTGAATTAACAATACCGTTCTTTTGCAACAGCACGACCCAGGCACTGGTGCGCACCAGCAAGGATGTCCAGAACGGCAAGAGAACACAAAACATCAATAGGTTGGACACTTTGGAAGATGTATTGGCCAACAGGTACGCGATTGGAAAACCGATAACCAGACTTGCAATTGTCACAACGGCTGCAATCCACATGGTGCGCCAAAAGATATTGGTATAAATCGCCTGCCCTTCCGGGACGCTTTGAATTTCGTTGTTATCGTTAACCTTCATATCAAACGCCGCCAGAACGTAGAAGGGCGTCAGGGAACCGGCAGAACGTTTCAAGGCTTTCCAGTAACGTAAATCCTTCCAGCGTTTATCGGCTTTGACGAAATCTTCAAAGGTGGCATTTGCCGGCTTCGTTCTGTTAAATTTCCGTGCTGTGCGCGAAACGAGAGAACGCATACCGGAAACTTCATAGTTCAATCGTTTACCAACCTTTGACGCTGTTTTGGCTTTATAGGCAACAATCAAATCCCGAGCCAACACAGAAGTCAGGTCTACCCCCGGTGTCGTATCCCCATCCCATTCTTCCAGTTTATCAACCGTCTGGGGCAGATATTCCACCACTTCCGGGTTATCAACAGCGCGCCACATCATAATGGCAATCGGAATGGCAAAAACGCCAAGAATAAAAAGAAACAACGGGGCGATAAGCGCCATTGCGCGATATTTACGCATGCGCTCTGCCCGTTTGAGCTTTACCTTAAGAGGAATGGCATTTTCCTCTTCAGGTAAAACTTCCGACTGGGAATCCTTCATTGTCGAAACCTGTTCCATTATTCATCAACATTCAATAGAGATTAAAGGAATGCGGGGAAGATAAAACCTTCCCCGCGCCTGTGTATCCGAACTTATTTAGCCGCCCAGGAGTTGAAGCGTTCGTTCAATTCCTGTTCGAAATCAATCCAGAACGTTGTGTCGTTTGCCAAAGCATTGACAAGGTTTGCCTTATCTGTCGGCAAATCAGCACTGACAGCAGCCGGGATTTCTGCAATGGCTTTTTTGTTGGTCACACCGTAAGGAATGCCTTCGGGGAACTTGACCTGATTTTCCGCTTGTGAAGCAAAGGAAACAAAATCCATCGCCTTGTCTTTGTTCGGTGAACCGGCAACAACAGCCCAGCTATCAACCGCATAGATCTGCCCATCCCAAGTGATTTTAAAGTTTTTGCCTTCTTTGTTGGCATTTGTGATACGCCCGTTATAGGCCGTTGTCATCACAACATCACCGGAAGCCAGCCATTCCGGCGGTTGCGCACCAGCTTCCCACCATTGAATATTGGCTTTCAGTTCGTCCAGTTTGGCAAAAGCACGTTTTTGACCTTCCGGTGTTTCCAGTACGGAATATACATCCGCCGCAGCAACGCCATCAGCCATCAGCGCGATTTCAAGGTTGAATTTTGCGCCTTTACGCATACCGCGCTTACCGGGGAACTTTTTCACGTTCCAGAAATCCGCCCAGTTTTTCGGCCCTTCTTTCAGAACATCACCGTCATAGGCAAGCGCAACGGACCAAACATAGGAGCCAACACCACATTCGCTGACAGCCGGGTCAATAAAATCTGTTTTTGCGCCCACTTTGTCCCAGGCGATGGGGGCAAACAGGCCTTCTTCACAACCGCGCAGCAGGTCCGGTGCTTCCACCAGAATGGCATCCCACGTGACGGATTTGGTTTCAACCATCGCCTTGATTTTGGCCAAACCACCATTATAGCTGTCTTCAACAACCGTTTCGCCGCTTTTGGCCGCAAACGGTTTGAAGTAAACATTGCGGTGAACTTCCTGAGAGCTGCCGCCCCACCCTACAACTGTAAGGTCACGTGCTTGCGCATTCATGGATACGGATGCCAAAAGCGCCCCTGCACCAAGTGTCAAAGTTAGAAGTTTTTTCATGGATATGAACTTTCCCTAAATAGTGTTAAAGCAGGCAAAATTATCTTTTCCCTACACTTCCCCATTAGTCCGTGATTGGGTCCAATGCACGGCAGTCATTCTCTGAAAACCCGACGAAGAGTTTATGCCCGGGATTTAAATCAGCATGAATGTTCCCAGAACGAACCATCGCTCTGAAATTCTGTTGTCCGGCAACATCAAGGGAAACCCTGACATGGTTGCCGTGATAAATTGTTTCGATAACCGTGGCCTCAAAGACGTTCTTGTCTGTTGGCCTGTCATCATTGAGCTGTACACGTTCGGGGCGGATCGACACGGACGTGCGATCACCGTTATTTCCCCCGATAATATTTTGTGCCGTAATTTCCGCACCATTTGGCAACTTCACCGCACATTCCGGCCCTGAAGTATGTAGAACTTCGCCGCACAGGGTGTTGGTTTCCCCAATAAAATTGGCAACAAAGCTGTTGACGGGACGTTCGTAAAGTTCCGCCGGGGGTTCGATTTGTTGAATAATGCCATCATTGAAAACCGCAACCCTATCAGACATGGTCAAAGCTTCATCCTGATCATGCGTCACGAAAACCATCGTAACGCCAAGGTTCTGGTGAATATGCTTAATCTCGATTTGCATCTGTTCACGCAACTTTTTATCAAGCGCACCCAGCGGTTCATCCATCAACACCAGTTGCGGTTCAAAAACCAAAGAACGCGCCAAGGCAACGCGTTGCTGCTGCCCGCCTGAAAGCTGCCCAGGGCGACGTTCGGCAAAGCCCCCAAGCTGGACCATTTCCAGCGCCCGGATCGCCTTTGCCTTGGCATCTGTTTTATTGACCTTGCGCACCGTCAGCGGAAAAGCAACGTTCTCAGCCACAGTCATATGAGGAAAAAGGGCATAGTTCTGGAAGACAACGCCAATATCGCGTTTGTGTGGCGGTACGTTGTTGATTTCCTGACCTTGCAGGAGAATATTACCGTGGGTTGGTGTTTCAAAGCCCGCCAGCATCATCAGGCATGTACTTTTACCAGAACCACTTGGCCCCAACAGCGTGAGAAACTCACCTTGTTCGATATCCAGATTCAACTTTTTTACGACCAGATGTTCACCATCGTATGTTTTTTGAACATCGACAAAACGAACCAGCGGATCAGAAACCTGAGAAGCCATTCACCAAACCCTTTTAAAATACTCAGCCCACGCTTTAAAACGAAACTCACCCGTTTAATAATTTTGCAAAAGATTACACACAGTGTTTATTATATCAATACAATTTTAAACCCATAATTACAGCTTGCTGCAAATGGTGCATCGCACAATACATTCCGCTATGGAAATACTCTTCATTTTCTAAATAATGAGCAAATGCACAAAATATGTGATTACTTTTTAAACACTTTCCTTCTTTCGTTTAACTTTATAAACAATAAAATCCCGGCGAATCGCTTAAAAAACACTTTTGCTTTCCAAAACATATAAAACCAGACAGAGGCTGGCGCTATACCACTAGACCTTTGGCTAATTGTGCCTCATTTACGCTCTTTCTAAGATCATTTCATGAGAAAGAGCGTTTATGGCCTCCTGTTTATTTTCCTGAACCTTTTCATCTTCAACATTCCTGCGCAGGCAGCGTTGAGCGAAGAGGAAATGGCACAATACGTCATCCCTCCCATGCAACTGGGAACGAGGGATGAAGCCCTGCCGGTCTGGTCCTTGCTCAACAGCGGCGGGGCCTTGGCTGGATATATTTTCGAAAGCGAAGAACTGGCGCCCTTTCCCGGATTTTCAGGCACACCGATGAACCTTTTGATCTCTATCGACCTTGAAGGGAACTTCATCAATGTGCGCGTTCTGGACCATAATGAACCCGTTTTTGTCAGCGGTTTAGGCCCCCGCCCCTTTCATGAATTCCTACACCAATACCGTGGCCTTTCTCTTGCCAATAATATCAAAATCGGCAGTGTGCAGGTCAAAGGTCACAAAAACATCAGCAACAGCGTACAGATTGACGGGGTGACCAAAGCCACCGCCTCCGTCAGGATTGCCAACCAGACCATTCTGGCCGCCGCTTTAAAGGTTGCACGCGCGCATCTCGCCCATATTGCCCCAAAACCTGTTTCCTACCCGGATAAATCCCTTTTCAAGAAAATGACGTGGAACCAGCTTCTCAAAGAAGGGCTGATCAAACATATCCGTATCAAGAACAGGGATGTGGAAGCACTTTTTAAAGACACGATTTATGCAGGGATAGATGACATCGCCACGCAAACCCCTGAGGGGCTGTATCTGGACCTCTGGGTGGCCGATCTGGGGTTACCAACGCTCATGAAAAACCTGATGAGCGATGAAAACCAACAAGACCTCACCAACCAGCTTTCCCCGTTTGAAGAGCCCATGCTGGTGCTGGCAAACGGGCGCCACAATCTTGTTCTGGATAACTTTATCCGCAATACGGTTCCCGACAGGCTGGGCGCACAGCAAAACGGTTTCTTCGTCAATATCCGCGATGCCGATATCGACGTTCGCCTGCAAGACAATATCCCCGAATTTGAACAGGCCATGATCTTTCGCCTTGATACCCGCTTGGGGTTTGACCCGTCCAGCCCGTGGGACTTTCTTGTAAAAACCGCCCGGCAAAAAGGGATGTTCCGCCCGACCATTGCCTTGCGCGATATCAAACTGCCTGTTCAATACCCACAAAACTATTTCCTGAATGAAGAAGACAAAAACCAATCCGGTCCTATGTGGCTGAAGTCATGGCAGGACCAACGCACCAACATTGCCATCATTGCCGTTTTCCTTGTGATGCTTTTTATTTTGCTGGGTTTTAATCGTGTTCTACATCAAAAGCGCACAGCCAAGCGGGTTGCCCTGTTGCTCTTTACCCTGTTTTTCATCGGCTGGTTTGCGCAAGGCCAGCTCAGCATCGTTACGGTCATCGCCTTTTTCAAGGCGCTGGTTGCCGGACAGAACCTTAGCTTTATGCTGTTTGATCCGGTTTCATTGCTTCTATGGGGGGCTGTTATTCTGTCTTTTTTCCTATGGGGGCGTGGTACCTTTTGTGGCTGGCTTTGCCCTTTCGGGGTCCTACAGGAACTTGCCCATATGCTGGGGCGTTTTTTATCTCTGCCACAAATTCATCTTAACGAGGCACTCACGCGCAAGCTTGAAAAAATCAAATATATCGTCCTTGCGCTTTTGCTTGGCTGCGGCCTGTTTGTACCGGAATTGTCTGACCGATTGGTGGAAATAGAACCCTTTAAAACGTCTATGACCATGAAATTTGCCCGCAGTTTCCCCTATGTGGCCTATGCAGTCTTCTGGCTCATTCTTGGGCTGTTCCACTTCAAAGCCTATTGCCGTTTCGTCTGTCCTTTGGGGGCCTTTATGGTTTTGGGCGGAAAATTGCGCCTCATCAACTGGCTTGGCCGACGACCCGAATGCGGGACCCCTTGCCAGCTATGCAAAGTGCGCTGCGGTTATGATGCCATTGAAAAGGAAACAGGCAAGATCATCTATAGCAATTGTTTTCAATGTCTGGATTGTGTCGAGATTATGCAGAACGACCAAAAATGTGTCCCCCTCATCCTTGCCCACAAAAAGAAGAAAACCTCATGACCCGGATTAGCAGAAGACGTTTTCTCCATTTAAGCGCCTGTTCGCTGGCAGCAGCTCTGGTCCCGCCACATTTATGGGCACAAACACCGGAGCTGTTCAAAGGTCAATGGCAGGGTACAGCATTGGGGGCCGATGCCAGCCTCACCCTTTATGGACCGGATGAAAAAAAGACCCATCAGATTATTACAGCCTGTCTTGATGAAATCACCCGTCTGGAAAAAATCTTCAGTCTGTTTCGTCGTGATTCCGAACTCGTCACCCTCAACAAGTCAGGCAGGTTGGATAGCCCATCAGCCGAACTTGTTGATCTTCTCAGCCTTGCCAAACAGATGACGCAAAAAACGGGCGGCTTGTTTGATGTCAGTGTCCAGCCCTTATGGCAACTCTTCACCCGCCATGCCGCACAAAACACTGTCCCCAAAGCTAAGGACATACAACAGGCACTCAGCCGGGTCGGAGCAGACCATATTCATGTGTCTTCAAAACGGATTGTACTGGAAAAAGAAAACATGGCGCTGACGTTAAACGGCATCGCCCAAGGTTATATCACCGACAGGATCAGCGAGCTTCTGCAAGAAAACAGATATCACAATATACTGGTCAATATGGGGGAATGGCGCGCAGCGGGTAAACACCCACAAAACCGCAACTGGCATATTGCCTTACCGTCTCAAGAGGTTATTGCACTGGACAATCAAGCCATTGCAACATCCAGCGGACAAGGGATGGTGCTGTTTCAAGGCAGCGGTATTAATCACCTGTTTAACCCTTTGTCGGGAAAGTCTGCCCAGCCCAAACGAAACGTCAGTGTGGTTGCCCCTAATGCCACATGGGCCGATGCACTCTCAACAGCCCTTGCCTTGTGCGATGTTTCCCAAGGTCAAATGATCCTTGAGAAATTTCCCGGCACACAGGCTTATTATTCCTGAAGCGCGCAAACACTCCCACGGTTGATAAAGCGCACGCCATAAGGTGCCTCCAATGAAAAGCCGCCCCCGCGCCCCTTTTCAATGTCCAGACAAAAGGCATAGTCATCCGTAAAATAATCACTCAGGGCATCTGAAACATACACGGGCGTTTCTCCCACCTGCCCCAGCAAAACGTCATGTGCACCCAGTTTAAAATCATCTGCACTGAAACACAGCGGCGCACTGCCATCACAACAACCGCCCGAAATCAGAAACAGCAATTTACCATGTTCACCTTGCAAACGGGTGATCATATCGTGTGCTGCTGGGGTGACTTCCAGTTCCTGCATTGTCTCTTCCTCATCTTTTAAAGCAAAAAGGCGGGAAAGAAATCACTCCCCTTCCCGCCTTCCGGATCAATCTGTCCAAACAGCCTTAGAAGAAACCAAGGGCGTTCGGGCTGTAGCTGACCAGAATGTTTTTAGTCTGCTGATAATGATCCAGCATCATCTTGTGCGTTTCACGGCCAATACCGGACTGTTTGTAACCACCAAAGGCCGCATGTGCCGGATAGAGGTGGTAGCAGTTGGTCCAGACACGACCTGCCTGAATGCCACGCCCCATACGGAACGCACGGTTGCCATCACGTGACCAGACACCTGCACCAAGACCGTATGACGTATCGTTGGCAATTTCCAGTGCTTCGGCTTCATCTTTAAAGGTTGTTACGCTCACAACCGGGCCGAAAATTTCTTCCTGGAAGATACGCATTTTGTTATGACCTTTCAAAATGGTCGGCTCTACGTAAAAGCCGTTTGCAAAGTCACCGCCCAATTGAGCCTGTTTACCGCCGCAAAGAACTTCAGCACCTTCATTCTTGCCAATTTCAATGTAGGAAAGAATTTTATCAAGCTGCTCTTTGGAAGCTTGCGCACCAATCATCGTGCTCGTTTCCAGCGGGTTGCCCTGAGTGATTTTTTTCACCCGGTCAATTGCACGTTCGATAAACTTGTCGTAGATGCTTTCCTGAATGAGCACACGGCTCGGGCAGGTGCAAACTTCCCCCTGATTCAGGGCAAACATGGCAAAACCTTCAAGGGCTTTGTCAAAGAAGGCATCATCCGCCGCCATCACATCTTCAAAGAAAATGTTCGGTGATTTACCGCCCAGCTCCAGTGTGACCGGAATGATATTTTCCGTTGCGTATTGCATAATCAGGCGCCCTGTTCCGGTTTCCCCGGTAAAGGCAATTTTGGCAATGCGTTTGTTTGTTGCCAACGGCTTGCCTGCTTCCACACCAAAGCCGTTAATCACGTTCAACACACCTTTGGGCAGGATATCCTGAATCAAGTCCATCAGAACCATAATGGCCATGGGGGTTTGTTCTGCCGGTTTCAAAACAATGCAGTTCCCCGCAGCCAGCGCCGGTGCAACTTTCCAGACAGCCATCAACAGCGGGAAGTTCCACGGAATAATCTGGCCAACAACACCAAGCGGCTCATGGAAATGGTAGGCATATGTTTCAGAATCCACTTCGGCAATAGAACCTTCCTGTGCACGGATACAACCGGCAAAATAGCGGAAGTGATCAACAGCCAACGGCAGGTCGGCCGCTGTTGTTTCACGGATCGGTTTACCGTTATCAATTGTTTCCGCCATCGCCAGAAGACCCAGACGTTCTTCCATACGATCTGCAATCTTGTTCAAAACCAGTGCACGTTCTGCCGGGGAAGTTTTGCCCCAGGCATCCTTAGCCGCGTGGGCTGCATCCAGTGCCAACTCAACATCGGCTGCTTTGGAGCGCGCAACATCGCAAATTTTAGACCCTGTGATCGGAGAGATATTTTCAAAATACTCACCGCCAACCGGGGCAACCCATTCACCGCCAATAAAGTTGTCATATTGCGTACGGATGGCGACATTACCGGCCAATTCAGTTAAATTTTTCAGTAGCATTTTCTCTTCCTAGACTATGAAGCAAACGCCAGAACCGGCGCCTGAACCTGTTTAACAACCGCTATGTTTTATTGATCATAGCGGTTGTATTATCGACTAATTTTTCGGATGACTGAAACTCGACTTAAGTCGAGTTTGACCCCAAATAGACTTAAGTCTTATGCGCAAATGTTATTTTTTTGCCTTCAAAAGGCCACGCGACGGATCGTACCCCCAAATGGCGATGCATAAAAAAAGCATTGTCGCAATGAAACAGACTAAAAAGGCGCTCTCGTTGATTTTTCCATAGAGGGAAAACCGAATCAGTTCGACCCCATAAGTAAACGGGTTGAAATGACAAATCCGGGCCAGACCTTCGCTGGCTTCGGCAATTTTCCAGATGGGATAAAGTGCCGATGACAAAAAGAACATGGGAAAGATCACGAAATTCATAATGCCGGCGAAATTTTCCAGTTGCTTGACCCATGAAGAAAGCACCATCCCCAAAGCCCCCAGCATTACCCCTGTAATGACCAGAACCGGCAAGATATAGAAGTAACCGTTCAAAGGCAGTTCAATACCGAAACCATAAGCGATCAGCAAAAAAACATAGACCTGAACAATGGAAACAACCGCCCCGGCAATCAGTTTGCCACACAGCAAAAACCACCGCGGCATCGGGCTTGTCAACAACACTCGCATGCTGCCCATCTCCCGGTCATAGACCATGGAAAGGGAGCTCTGCATCCCGTTGAACAGTTGGATCATCCCGACAAGACCGGGCAGAATATAAACCTCATAGGTAATATAGGTCTCATAAGGCTCAATGATAGAAACGCCCAATGCGGCGCGAAAACCGGCCGCAAAAACAAACAACCACATCAAGGGGCGGACAAGGGCGGCAAAAAAACGTTCGCGTTGCTGTAAAAAACGCAACAATTCCCGGACAATTACACCTTTCAGACAAGACAGATAAGCCGTCATGACACGCCCCCTTGGGTCAGCCTGTTAAACGTTTCCTTCAGTGTTGGTGCTGCCAGTTCATCTGCCCTGCCCTGTGCGCAGACCTGCCCTTCATTTAAAATAATAACCTGATCGGTGGGCCTGATTTCATCAATTAGATGCGTCGCCCAAAGCACACCAACCTGTTCTTCCTCACAAAGGTGGTGAACATATTCGACAATGGAGCTACGCGTTTGCACATCCAGCCCGACCGTAGCTTCATCCAGCAACAACAGGGAGGGACTGTGCAACAAAGCCCGGGCAATTTCCACCCGGCGACGATGCCCACCATTGAGCAAACGCACTTTTTCATGGCGCCGTTCATAAAGATTTAGACGTTCCAGTTCTTCCTGAATGCGCCGGGCTGCCTTTTTAGAAGACAGCCCCTGTAAACTGGCAAAGTAGTTCAGGTTCTGGGTAATCGTCAAATCCAGATCCAGCGTGCTTTGTTGAAAGACAAACCCCGCATGGGCCAGTGCTGAGCGGGCATTTCCCCCCATGGCATAGCCACAAATTTCAAGTTGCCCGCCAGACGGTTTCAACAGGTTACTTGCCAAAGAAAAAAAAGTCGATTTGCCAGCCCCATTTGGCCCAAGCAAGGCACAGAAACATCCTTTTCCCACGGCAAAGGAAACCTCTTTCAAGGCTTCCTTACCGTTGGGATAGATGAAATTCAGTTTTTCACCAACAAGAACATGGGTCATGGCTTGACCACAATGCCCCATGGGTAACGCCCTACCTTTAGGGACTTGATTGCTTTTTGTTTTTCAACATCAATGAAAGTCACATCACCACTAATGCCATTTGTTGTCACTAAAAGTTTTTCATCCGGGCTAAAAGCCATATGCCAGACCCTGCGCCCGACCAAAATATATTTTTCCACCTCAAAGGTTTTGCGATTAACAACCGCAATGTGGTTTGCTGGCCCCAAAGCCACATAGGCATATTTCCCATCCTTGGTTAAACGGATGCCGACAGGCTGAATTCTGTCTTTATGAATACCTTTGACTGCAAAATGGATTTTCTTGCGGATATAGCGCTCTTTCACATCAATCACCGAAACCGTTCCGCCAATTTCGGACGACACCCACAACAAACTATCATCCTCTTCAAACTCGGCATGGCGCGGGCGTTGGTCCACCAGCGTATTGTCAAACAGCTTGAGGGTAGTTGTATCAATCCAATGCACCATGTTGGTGGTTTCCGAGGTGGTGATGGCAATTTTCCCATCATGGCTGACCCCCATGCCTTCCGGTTCCACCCCCACATCAATCTGGGCAATAACCTGTGATGTATCCACGTCCACAACCGTGGTCAGGGCATCGTCTTCATTTGCGATATAGAGATGGCGGTCATTCGGGTGCAAGGCGAATTGTTCCGGGTCTGCGCCTGATGGCAGCTCACCAATCTTCTTGAGGCTGTTAGCATCATAAACCTGAACCGTATCCTCATCGGATGTACAAATATAAAGCTTGGAATAATCCTTGTTCAAGATGATCCCGCGTGGACGTTTGCCAACTTCAATGGTCTGGAGCACAACCTGCTTGTCCAGATCAACAACCGAGACCGAATCATCTTTTTCATTGGTAATAAAAGCGGTTGCAGCCAAAAGCGGTTGTGTCATCAGACAAAAGCCGAATAACAGAGCAAACAGTTTTTTCATTTTATAAATTCCTTACATTTTGATTCCGCCAGATCAAACCCCAAAGTGTCCAGTTCTGTTCGTTGATGAAGAAAACCTTCAAGAGGGGCTTGCGCGACCAAAGAACGCGCTGCGCTTAACGCAATGGGTTGGCGCAATTGTCCATTCCAGTGACGATAGGAAAGTTTTCTGCCTTTGAAGGCACCCAGTTCAAAGGCATCACTGCGGATATAATCGTTAATCTTGCTGAACGTGTTTGAGCCTGTACGGGTTGCGGCTTCCCCAATCGTTCGCACGGCCACCCATGCGCTGTAATCTCGTGCCTGCATAAAACGCCCGGCAAGCCCTTTAAAACGTTTTTGCAACTGGCTTGCCCCCCATTGCTCCTGCGTCCAGAACCAGGCGGTAGGAAAGAGCCCTTGTGTTCCTGCAACCGGGCGGGGATCAAACGTGCGATACATTAAAAATTCACCGAAATCGCCCAATTCATCCGCCACCATCATCACATCGTAATCTTTTCCTTGAGTCAGAAGCGGCACTTCGGCCTGTGCGGTACGGCGGGCATCACGTGCGCCATCCCATGTTTTTTCCGTGATGATTTTTGCGCCAAATTTAGCTGCTGCACGTTTTAACGCTTGGCTGAAACGCACATCACGTTCTGTTTCCCCCGAAATCAGAAACCACTTTACCCAACGTTTTTTCACTAGATATTGCGCCAACGCATCGCCCAACATGGCCCGGCTTGGCATTGTATGCAGAAGTCTGTAATCACAAGCTTCCTGACGAAAATGATTATCCGGTGCGCGGGAATTAAAAAATAGGACATCCCGGCTTTCAACCCCGGCCAAAACCTTGCGCAAAACTGTATCATCCAAATCCAGAATGAAGAGATGATCACCTTTCGCGATATATTCCTTAACCGATGCAAGAACGTCTGCTTCACGTTTAAGGCGTACTTCTGCCATGCTGAATTTTTGCTTAAGGAAACGCCCTGTTGTGTTGTTATCACTTAAAGCCAGACGTGCACCCTGCACACCCAAATCATCCGGGTCCTCCAGCAAATTGGAAAGAACTGCCGGATGTTCTACCTCCTGTGAGACAAAGACAAGAGAGATATTTTGCACATCTTCTGCCAACACAAAAGACGACCATAAACATAATAAGGCACAAACATAAAAAAGGGGGGGTATTTTCATTTCATCCTCTCAACCCTCAGGTTGTTCACCGCCCCATTAGAACAAGGGAGGCCCCCAAACGGCAACTCGACCTTTGTCGAATGGCAGCCCCGCCTTTTGCTTGATAGCCTGACTTGAGAAGTACTTAATGCCAACTCGGGATCAGGGAAATGTCGTCATGCTGGGGAAGGCCAGCATCCATAATGCTTGAGGGCACGAATGCTGGACACTGGCCTTCGCCAGTGTGACAAAATCTTTATCCCGAATGCGCGTTACTTAAGTTCTTTTCGTTCATCCGGCTTGGTAAAGTGAAACATTCATGAAGACTGCCTCTCTGCTTATCCTGTCATGTGCCCTCCTTTTCTCCTCCCCGGCAGAGGCAGGAAGTGTGCAGGTGGAAAATAAAACATCCAAACAATTGAAGGTTTCTTCTGTTG
The DNA here is from genome assembly GCA_050297075.1 of Terasakiella sp. Taxonomy (GTDB): domain Bacteria; phylum Pseudomonadota; class Alphaproteobacteria; order Rhodospirillales; family Terasakiellaceae; genus Terasakiella. Next base: position 38,639 of record JBNKSC010000005.1, on the reverse strand, counting down.
GCGGACGCGCCTATGTCGATGCCCACAGCGTTAAAACCGTGTCGTTCGATAACGATGAAGAAGAGGTCACAATCGCCCTCTGGTGGGTTGAAAATGCCCGCCAGCTTTGTCAGGTTTTCACCCCGTGGGACCGTACAATTATTGTAACAGGGAAAAGCACCATTCAGTGCTTGTCAAAAAAATGATTAAAGCTCGCCTAAAGTCGAATAGCGTATTTTTTTTGCATCTGCTAACATTTAAGCATCTGAAGTTGCACAAGCCTCAACCTCAGACCTATGATACCCATGGCTCATCTTTGATGAACAAGGGACTCATAGCCTCCCTGTTATTACTTTTATGCGCAAATCCCAAAGCGGGGTTTGCGCTTTCTTTTGACGACATCATGGACAAGGGTGTGATCTCCATCGCGGTTTACCGCGACTTTCCTCCCTTCTCCTATCGCAAGAAGAATAAATTACAGGGTGTTGATGTTGATATTGCCCGCACAATTGCCGATAAACTTGGCGTCAAACTCAACCTGATTGAACAAAGCGCAGATGAAAATGTGGATGACGATTTGCGCAATGCCATATGGAAAGGGCATTATCTGGGCGGGCAGGTCGCAGACATCATGCTGCATATTCCTTATGACAAGCAGCTTGAAAAACGCAATGAACTGGTTGTTCTGTTCGCCCCTTATTACCGGGAAGAAATGGTCGTTGCCCGTGACATTGCCAAACTGGGCAAGGATGCAACGCTGGCCCATTTCCGCTACGAAAAAATTGCCGTGGAGCTGGACAGTCTGGCTGATTTGTATTTGAGCGGCGCCTTTGGTGGCTCAATTCGCAACAACATTCTGCACTACACAACCACTGAACAAGCCGCCCATGAGCTTGTAAACCACAAAGCCGCCGGCCTGATGGGAACACGCAGCGCGGTTGAAGGGGCCTTGGTCAAACACCGTCAGGCCTACGATATCGGCACAATCCCCATGCCGGGCTTGCAAAAGGAAACATGGCTGCTCGGCCTTGCAGTCAAAAACGACTATCGCCAGTTGGGATATGCCGTGGGAGACATTATCGGTGAAATGGTGACAGGCGGTGCTATGAAAACCCTCTTTGAGAAATACGGCCTGACTTACACGCCCCCTGCTGACGGTTTTTATAATTAGAATATTTCTTAGACTAAAGTGTAAGGCGAAACCGGCATAAAACACCCTCAAATCAAAGCGGTTAGACTTTTTGCCAATATTCGCTCCCCCCATGAAACGTCATAGTTGGAGATGTCCTTGAAGCATGTGCAAAGCATGCACAATGACCATTCATTTAAAGAGGTTTCATCATCCTTGGAAGGGAGACATTCATGAAACGGGCACTATTTACCACAGCAGCATTCAGTTGGCTGGCCCTGTCTGCATTGGCAGCGACAAACGCCATAGCAGGCGTTTCAAACGAAGATATTCTTAATGACAATAAAAACACATCACAAGTGGTGACAGATGGCATGGGCCTGCAAGCTCAACGCTTCAGCCCTCTTAATCAGGTCAACCTGAAAACCGTCAAGAAACTTGTTCCGGCATGGACGTTCTCCTTTGGCGGTGAAAAGCAACGCGGGCAGGAAGCACAGCCCCTTGTTTCCGATGGTGTGATGTATGTAACAGGGTCCTATTCCCGTCTGTTCGCCATTGATGTCAAAACAGGTGAGGAACTTTGGCAATATGATGCCCGCCTGCCTGATGGGATTATGCCCTGCTGTGATGTGATCAACCGTGGTGCCGCGCTTTATGAAAACTTGGTTTATTTCGGCACCCTTGATGCCAAAATCGTCGCCCTAGATGCCAAAACAGGTAAAGTCGTCTGGAAAAAGAAAGTCGGTGACTATAAGGCCGGTTATTCCTTGACCGCCACCCCGCTTATTGTTGAAGGCAAAGTCATCACCGGCGTCTCCGGCGGCGAATTCGGCATTGTCGGAAAAGTCGAAGCCCGTGATGCGAAAACAGGTGAACTGCTTTGGTCACGCCCGACCATTGAAGGGCATATGGGCAGCCTGAATGGCAAAGATAGCACTATGACCGGGAAGAAAAATGCTTCATGGCCCGGTGATATGTGGAAACATGGTGGCGGTGCAACCTGGCTTGGCGGTACATATGACCCGGAAACCCGTCAGCTCTTCTTCGGCACAGGCAACCCGGCCCCGTGGAACTCCCACCTGCGCCCCGGCGACAACCTGTACACCGCTTCACGTCTGGCAATCGACATCGATACAGGGGAAATCAAGTGGCACTATCAAACCACCCCGCATGACGGCTGGGATTTTGATGGTGTAAACGAAGTTGTTTCTTTCAATATTGATGGCAAAAAACTGGCTGCAACGGCTGACCGTAACGGCTTTTTCTATGTGCTAGACCGCACCAACGGTAAACTGCAAAATGCCACACCGTTTGTTCGCGACATCACATGGGCCAAAGAAATTGACCTCAAGACAGGTCGCCCGGTTTATGCCGGTGACGGTCGCCCCGGTGACCCGGCAGCAGGCAAAGACGGGAAAAAGGGCAAGGCCATTTTCTCCGTACCTTCTTTCCTTGGTGGTAAAAACTGGATGCCGATGGCCTATAGCCCGACAACCGAAACGTTCTACGTGCCGTCAAACGAATGGGGCATGGATATCTGGAACGAACCCGTCAATTACAAAAAAGGTGCAGCTTATCTTGGGGCAGGTTTCACCATCAAACCCTTGTTCGAAGATTACATCGGTTCCCTAAAAGCCATTGACCCGCGCACAGGTAACATTAAGTGGGAATATAAAAACAACGCACCTCTTTGGGGTGGTGTCATGACCACACCGGAACTGGTTTTCACCGGCACGCCGGAAGGCTACCTGAAAGCCTTTGATGCCAACACGGGCAAGGAAGTCTGGAAGTTCCAGACAGGTTCCGGCATTGTCGGTTCCCCGATCACCTGGAAACAGGACGGTGAACAATATATCGCCGTTGTTTCCGGTTGGGGCGGTGCTGTTCCTTTATGGGGCGGTGATGTGGCCAAACGGATCAGGCACCTGAACCAAGGTGGCAGTGTTTGGGTTTTCAAATTGTCCAGCTAAAATTAGTCCCATCATCTACGACTATTGGAGAAGGGGTGTAGCCTTTGGGCTTCACCCCTTTTCATGTATAATGCCTCAAAAAACACATATAAAAGTTAACAGAGGCTCACAGAAAATATGTACAAGTTCCTGATTGCTGATGATCACCCGCTTTTTCGCGATGCCATCAAGCAGGTAATTGATGAGAAATGGCAGGATGCAGACGTTGTAGAAGTTTCCACACTGGAAGAGGCGAAAAACTGTGCCGTAGAGGATGAAGACCTTGACATTGTTCTACTGGATTTGAACATGCCCGGCGCGGAAGGTTTTTCAGGTCTATTAACCATTCGCAATACTGCCCCCATGCTGCCGGTCGTCATCATTTCCGCCGAAGAAAACTGTGATGTCATCCAGCGGGCTTTAACCTGTGGAGCCTTGGGTTTTATCCCCAAGTCCTCCTCCAAGGAACGCATAGGTGAAGCCATCAATGCTGTTCTGTCTGGAAAATCATTCGTTCCGCCTGAATTGGCAGATGCCATTGAGGAAAAACGCCGCATGAGTGATGAACTCAGAGAAAAAGCAGCCCTTCTGACCCCGGCAGAACTGGGTGTTCTCCAGCTTTTGACCCTTGGTAAACCCAACAAGATTATTGCTTATGAACTGGATATAAAAGAGTCCACCGTAAAAGCACATATTTCGGCCATTTTGCGCAAGCTGGGTGTCCATAGCCGCACCCAAGCTGTTCTTGTTGCCAATACGCTGGATTTTTCATCCTAAGCTCGGCCTTGCGGCAATTTGCTGGCAACATGGGAAAGCCAGGCCCGTAACTTCGCCGGTTTCAAGGGTTTGTTTAACAAGGCATAGCCATGAGAGGTCACACACGCACGGATTTCATCCGTGCGGTCTGCGGTAATCACCATAGCCGGAAAGTCCGGTTTAAAATCCCGTTTTAACGTGCCCAGCAGGTCAACGCCCGTTTCATCATTATCAAGATGGTAATCGGCAATTACCGCATCGGGGAAACACCCCAGTTCCTCAATCTGATGCACCGCTTCTTTTGCCGTGGCCGCGGCCATCACCCGGCATTCCCAGTTTTCCATCAGACTTTGCATACCAACCTGAATATCATCCTCGTTATCGACAATCAGGACATTCATCCCATTCAAATTTTCGATAAATTTCTCCATAAGTTTGGGCGCTGCTTTCGGTGTTGAATTCTCAACAAACGGAACTTCCACGCTGAAACAGGAACCCTTTTGAGGGCAGGAAGAAACAATTACCCGGTGGTTCAATGTATGGGCGATCCGTTTGACAATTGCCAACCCCAGCCCTGCGCCCTTATCACTGCTTTGATTACCGGGAAGTTGTCGAAATTCTTCAAAGATGCGTTTCTGGTCCTCAACAGCAATACCGGGGCCACAATCATAAACACTAAGGTGCAACATTTTGCCCTTGCGCTTCGCCCCGACCAGAATGCGCCCCTGTTCCGTATAACGAACCGCATTACTGACAAAATTACGTAAAATCCGGGCCAATAGTTTCTGATCGCTTTTGATGCTGCAACGTGAGGCAACCACTTTGAGTTCAATCCCTTTTCTTTGGGCAAGAGGGCCATATTCTTCCTGCAAGCGGTTGAACAGATCGCTCAAATCAAAATCGGAAAAAACAACCGGTACCGCACCGGCATCCAGCTTTGAAATTTCCAAAAGGGCACTCAGCAAGCTTTCCACCCCTTTCAAGGCAAAGTCCGCCCGTTCCACCAAATTCAGGTTTTTCTCCTCCAGCGAACGTTCAAGCAAGGTAGAAATAAACAAACGTGCCGCATTCAACGGCTGCAACAGGTCATGGCTTGCCGCAGCAAGAAAACGGGTTTTGGATAAATTGGCCTCTTCTGCCACCTCTTTGGCAAAATGCAGTTCATCAGTGCGTTCACGCACCCGTTCTTCCAGATTTCCCTTTGCTTCGCGCAAATCTTCTTCAGCTTTTCTGCGCGCTGTCGTATCTGTGTAAGTGGTAACAAAGCCACCACCGGGCATAGGGTTTCGCTGAACTTCCAACACCGTGCCGTTGGGGCGGGTATATTCGTAAAAAAGCGGCTCTTGCGAGCGTGCACGCGCGACTCTTTCCTTATAGGCTTCAATGGATTGGGGGCCATATTCCCCACGAAAAACATTAAACCGGGTATAGCTTTCATAGCTCATATGGCGTTCCACCAGACCGTCCGGCAAATCCAGAAGTTCGATAAATCGCTCGTTCCATGCGACCAATTTCAAATCCCGGTCAAACACAGACACCCCTTGGCGCAGATTATCCAGAGTGGACTGCAACAGGACATTTTGTTCTGCCAGTTCCTTCTCGCGCCTTTTTTGTTCCTGTTCCTTGATCTCGGTGATATCTGTGTAGACACCAACCATGCCACCGTCTTTTGTCGGGCGTTCGTTGATCTTGATCCAGCGCCCGTCTTTTAACTGAATGACAAACGGGTCTTTGGGGTGACGGTGGCGTGACAGACGTTCATTCATCCACTCTGTCTCGTTTTCAACATCCTCAGGCACAAGATATTGGCGCACCAGCATACGTGCCATATCTTCAAACCGTGTCCCGTAAGGCACATCGCGTTGATGGTTCCCCCAAAATTCCCAGAATTTGTTGTTGCATAAAATCAGGCGGTCATCCTTGTCATAAAGGGCAAACCCTTCGGAAACACTTTCAACAGCCTCGACCAGTCGCACACGCGATGTTTCAGCTTCGCCTTTGGTTCGGTTCAGTTCCTGATTAACCTTTTCCAGTGACCCCAGCGCCTGCTCAAGCTGGTGTGTGCGTTCACGCACCTTTTCATCCAGCAAGGTTGCCGTCTGAAAGGAGGAATAGGCCCCGCCCTGAACATCCAGTGTACGTTCCACCTGTTTCATCAAGGCCGCAATAATCTTGCGCAATTTTACCGTTTCATCGGTCGTCCCGGTTGGAATATCAAGGGCATCAATCATCATCCGCACTCCAGCCAATGGCGACCCCCGTAAAGGTCTGGTTCACATGCATACCGGCAACCTGTTCCCCGTAGGTATTAAAGCCGTAAACATTATGATTAACCAGAATGTCTGAAACCTGCCGCTTCTTATCGGGATATTGTTCCAGCTCCAATTTTCTGAAAATGCAGTCACACCCGATGACCAGTTCCGGTTTGCCAATTTCTGCTTCAAGCTGATCAAACCGGTTTTGCAGGTTGCTCACCAGATCCTGCCCTTTGGCCAATGTCAACACCAGCCCTTCATCAATGGCACAGAAAAAACGCAAACCATCTTCGCCTTCCGGGCGTTGAATGGAACGTACATAATAGGAACCGGCAACACGCACCATCACCGGATGGGCGGCAAACAAAACGGCATTCAGTTCATCAACAGAAACCCCGACAAGGCGGGCATATTCTTCCGTTGCCGGTGAAGCATTGATTTCACGCACCAGACGCGAGGCCGGGTCCGCCTCTGTAATGACCATTTTGCGCTCGGTTTCCACAAAATGTTCGGTGCGAAACACCTGAAACGGACAACTGGTCTCAACAAGAATGATCAGTGCACTGTCACGATGGGCGACACCGTCATAATAAATCAAGGTTTCCTCAAACTTGAGATCATCCCCGGTTGACCCACCGAACAGAGGGATATCGCCCAGTTCCGGATAAATGGCACTCAAAACCGACTCTTCAGCCAAAGACAGGCCATCAATCAAGACAAAACCGAACGCACTTGCTTTTTCATCTCTTTCATGTTGAGACGAAAAACGCCCTACCAACGTCTGGGCACATTGGCTCCACTCACCGATATTAAGGGAAGATACATCAGTAATGATTTCTCCGTCCACACGAAATTTATTCTCCGGCAAGGCAAAGGCACAAACACCGTCTTCGAGGTACCCCTTTCCCCCGATTACCCCGGCAGAGGTGCACCCAACAATGCGAGCATCCGGATAAAAAGCGGACAATGCCTGACCAAGCGCTGCAAGGTCGTAAGTCCCGGATGTAAAGAAAAACACAGCCGCGAACTCTTCCTTCCCCAGTCCGCGAAAAAGTTCTCTGGCTGCCTGAAGTGGATCCTTGGAGGTACTGTTCCCCTTTGGAATTTTATGATTATTATTCTGGTCCAACACGGAGCACGCCCCCTAAATGTTAGTCTTCCGGCTGTTCGTCAATATAGGTACGAATGGCCCACAACCCTTCCTGCGAAATCGTCCCGAAAAATTTTGGCATGTAAACCTTGCCATCGCGCACAGCACCGTGGGTAACACGTTCCTTGAACCATTCATCGCCATCCATATCGGCTTCAAGGTAACGCAAGTCTGGTGCAATACCGCCGGAAATCACTTGCAGGCCATGACAGCGGGCACAGTTCTGGTTATAAGCTGAAGAACCGATTTCAACGGCGACACTTTTCAGCTTTTTATCATTTCGAAACGGGTTTTCATCCGTCCACTCTTCTCCCAGCGCCGGCAATCCTGTTGTGTCCACAGCTTGCGGCGTTACGTTCCCATGGGCCGTTGCTTCATGGACAAATGACGCCGTCATTCCAGCAACCATTGTGGCGAAAAGGAACTTTTTAAGCATTCTTCTAGTCCTCCAATTATCGTCGTTTTTAACAACGTCAAAATGCAATTTCTTCTGTCTTCTTTATAGCTTGCCCCCTTGGGACAATTCTCCTCGACTTTGGTCGAATTGGTACTAGCCAAAGGTCTAAAGGCCTTTATTCCATAAAAGTCTGGGCATAAGCATGAACCCTTTCAGGTAGCCGCCGGGCTTGTGAATCCAAGTTTATTTTTTTATGAGCTAAAATACGACTGGGCGTGTTTCCCATAACGAAAAGGTGCTGTCCCAATTGCACTGCCTCTTCAAGATCATGCGTCACAAACAAGGTGGTACAGTGCTGTTTTTCCATCAGGTCCAGCACCATCATGCGCAGGCTTTGTGCACGTTCTTGGTCCAATGAAACAAAGGGTTCATCCATGATCAGAAGGTCCGGGCAAACAGCTAAAGCACGGGCAAAAGCCACCCGGCGTGCCATGCCCAGAGACAGTTTTGCTGCCAACATATCAACAGCATCGCCCACGCCAACCTCACGCAGGATTTCTTCAACATCTACCTGAGGCTCAACCAGCTCTATGTTTTCACGAACACTCAACCAGGGTAATAACCGGGGTTCCTGAAAGACCACGGCAATACGTTTGCCTTGCATATCAACAAAGCCGTCAAAATTCATATCCAGACCACAGATCAGGTTAAGCAACGTACTTTTACCACAACCGGAAGGCCCGAATAGAACACTGACCTCCCCCGGCTCAAGCTTGAGGTCAATGTCCTTAAGGACGCAATGGTCCCCATAATTTTTTGAACGAATATCCACCTGCATCAGCTCGCCCTCCAAACGTTCAGGCGACTGTCGAGCGGGCGCATCAAAAGATGTTCGATGGTGTAAACAATCGCGATAAAAACAAGGGAATAGGCCATGATCCCAGCCACATCGAAAAGCTGGAAATACAAATGTAACTGAAACCCGACCCCGTTGCTGCGCCCCAGAAGTTCAACCACCAGAACAATCTTCCACACCAAGGCCAGACCGGAACGTGCAGATGCCAGCAAGTAAGGGGCCAGTTGCGGCAAAACAATGAAGCGCATTCTTCGGTAAAACGACAGTTTGTAAACTTGCGCCATTTCAGCCAATTGCCTGTCCAGTGCGCGTGCCCCTTCGCGCATGGTCACGGCCACATTCGGCAGTTTATTGATGGTCACCGCTACAATCGCCGCCGTCTCGCCCAAACCGATCCAGATATAGCTCAAAACGATTATCACCAGCGCCGGTACATTCAAAAACAGTAAAAGCCACGGGTCAAAAAAACTGTCTGTCGATTTATTGATCCCCATGGCAATGCCCAAAACACTGCCCAGAACAAGAGCCAGAACAAAGGCAGCACCGACACGCAACAGCGTCACCGCGCAATGAAACAACAGCTTGCCTTGTGAAATTTCTTCCACAATGCGCTCAAACACTGTCACGGGAGAAGGTAGAACCGTTGCATCCCCCAACAAGGCTGAAATTGTCCACACTATGAAAAGCAAAACAAATGAAGCCAGTTGCAGGACAGTATTTTCTTTCATTTCAATAGCGAACACTGGAAACAAACGTGCCACTGGCAAGAGACATCTGTTTGCCGACCAGATCGGTTCCACCTTGGCGAGCCAGAAGTTCATAAAGTTTATTGGCACTCAGGCGAATTTCATCATCCCATTTATCGGGAATGCCTGCCAGAAAGCCTGCTTTCAGGGCTGAAAATTCTTTTTCGTTCTTGGTTTTGATGACCGGTTTAAGACGTTCCCATGCTTGCGGCGAATTTTTCAATATATCTTTTGCCTTGCGTGAAGCTTTTGATAACGCCACCATCAGTTCAGGATGTTGCTGGCTGATGCGACCAGAAAAAACATAGCCAATCATCGGAATATCATTTTTCAGTCCAAGGTCGCCCAGAACATCGCTGACATCTAGCAAACGCTTAAACCCCTTGGCTTCCAATTTGGCGATGTAGTGCCAGAAATTGATCACCCCATCCAGCTCGCCACTTTCCAGCTTTTTCGACAATAAAGGCGGTGCCCCGAACACAACATCCACAGAAGCAGCCAGATCAAAACCATACTTCTGTCGGCAGATAGCCTGAAAAAGCAGCCAGCTTTTATCCGTTGGCCCCCCGGCAACTCCGATTGTTTTACCTTTCAAATCAGGCAGGTTTTCAATGCCTTGTCGCACAACCATGCCGCCAACCATGCGCGAATAGGGAATAAAGCCATACATGCGTCCGTCATGACGTTGTCTGGAAACCCAGATCCAGTCATTGACAATGGCATCAACTGCCTCGCCATGCAGGGCAGTTGATGTCGCCTGTTTACCAGCAAAAGGGACCACTTCCAGATGAAACCCTGCTTCCTTGTCCAGATGATAGGATTTAATGGTTTGCAGTTCCCAATTCACCGTACCATATTTCAAAACACCGATACGCAACGTTGGCATTTCTGCCTGTGCCAGTTGAAGACCAAGCAACACACAAAATGCAAACCAGATCGAAATACGGTACATTGCAACCTCCTTAAAACCTATTTAAAACTTTTCAAAAAAGCCAAGAGGTAATCACGTTCCGCCGGGTCCATAATCTGGATATGGCGCATGCGTGTGCCATGTACCAGCCAAGTATTTCCAGAAATCCAGTCACGCAGGTTTTGTTCATCCCAGACAATGCCGGATTTTTTCAATGCCTCTGAATATTCAAACCGCGGAAGGCTTGCAGCAGGGCGCATGTAGACACCGCGCAAATTAGGGCCAAACGTGTTTAGGGAGGGGTTCAAAGAGTGGCATTCCTTGCAACGACGAAAGATCTGCAATCCGGCTGCCGCTTGTGTGCTAGGCGGTTTATACCCGAAATAATTCTCTTTGACTTCGGCATCATCCGCTGCAAAAGCAGCCAGTGGAACCATGCAGACTAAAGCTGCCAATATTTGTTTAAGCATTTCTGTTCGCTTCCTTTTCAATGCATATCTTTTGAGCAGGTGTTTTCCAAAGTTCCCCCTGCAACTGTGCTAAGAATAAGGAAGCTTGCGCGTAAATTCAGTTCGACTTTCGGCCAATATATGCTGCCCAAAAGTCCAATAGCCCTTTAATAGAAAATCAGTTTATGCCTATCTGAAAGGAATATATTGCACAATCGAACCTATCTGATTTGGATATGGAAGAGCGGATGTTTACAAGTTATAATTCCAGAGAAAAGAACGATATTCACCCTCATATGGCGGCAAAATTGGCAGACAGGAAGGACCTTGATGCGTTACAGGCAGAATGTAGCCGGTTGCAAAAACGCATTGACGAACTTGAAAAGATTGAAGAGCGCTACAAGCTCGCCATGGATGGTGCCAACGAAGGCCTGTGGGAATGGAACCCCGTCAACAAAAACCTGCTTATCTCATCTCGCCTCATGGCCACATTGGGGCATGAAAACGCCAGCCTGCGCACAACAACTCACCAGTGGCTTGAATGGGTTCATCCCGACGATATAGAACGCTATGAAAAGATGGTGACCCGTCACCTGAAAGGGCAAAGCGAATATTTCGAATGTGAATATCGCGTCAAAGCGACAGATGGCATTTATCATTGGGTCTTTGCCCGTGGTAAAGCCTTGCGCAACGCAGATGGCATTGCCTATCGCATGGTGGGCTCGGTTGGCGATATTACCGACAGAAAACTGGCCGAACAAAAACTTAAAAACGCTTATGGTGAACTGGAAAGCCGAATTGCTGAACGCACGCAAACGCTGGTCAACGTCAACAAACAGCTCAATCGGGAAGTTCAGGAACGCCGCCAAATAGAAAAAGAACTCAATATTGCCAAAGACATTGCCGTTCAAGCCAACTTGAGCAAGGATAAATATCTGGCTGCTGCCAGCCATGACTTGCTGCAACCTCTTAATGCCGCCCGGCTTCTGGTTTCCACATTACAGGAACGCAAACTGAAACAAGATAACCTTGTCCTCGTCAACCGTGTTCATAATGCCCTGAATAACGCGGAAGAACTGCTCAGCGATCTTTTGGACATTGCCAAGCTGGATGCCCATGCCATCCCCCATGAAGTTATCCAGACTCCTGTCAACACCCTCATTGAAACCCTCAAGGACGAATTTGAATCGGTTGCCAAAAAAGAAAAGGTTTCCTTACGCGTTCGCCCCTGCTGTTATGGCGTGCAGACAGACCCCCATTTGTTACGCCGTGTCTTACGAAACTTTTTAAGCAACGCCATTCGCTATTCCCATGGCGGGCGGGTGTTATTGGGCTGTCGAAAACGCGGCGAGCTCTTGCGCATCCAAGTCTGGGACAGTGGCCCCGGAATCCCGAAAGACAAGTTTGACGAAATTTTTCTGGAATTCAAACAATTGCAGGAAGACATCCCGGCAACAGGAACAAATAAAGGCGTTGGTCTGGGCTTGGCGATTGTTGAGCGCATCGCAAGTATGCTGGATCATCCGATCCACGTACAGTCCATTGTAGGAAAAGGGTCCGTTTTCAGTATTGATGTCCCTCTCTGCAAAATTCCCCCTGCCATAGACAGGCCCAAAACACAGGATGGAAATATCTTTCAAAACAATCTGCAAGGCATGCATATTCTCGTTATCGATAACGAAGGAAGCATCACCCATTCCATGGCCGACCTGTTGAAAGAATGGGGCGCCCATGCCCATTGTGCGCTTTCAAAAAGTGCCGCCCTCAGTGAAATGAAATTTTCAGATCATACGCCGAGCGTCATTTTAGCTGATTACCATCTTGATCAAGAAGAAAACGGCATTGACGTTATTGAAGCCATACATGAACAACACGGCCATCATATTCCCGCAGTCATCATTACGGCTGATCGTAGCCAGAAAGTAAACCGGCAATGCAAGGCTTCGGGCTATCACCTGCTGAACAAACCTCTCAAGCCAGCCAAATTAAAAGCGCTCTTGTATCATTTCCAAACGGCCCAATCCCGTAATTAGCCATCCTTATAAGACTAATGGCTAATTGCAGCCTGACTTTCCCCATCGCAAAATCTTCATGTTTTTATTTAACAGGAGAACTTTCATGAAATGGGAAACACCGGCTTACTGTGACCTGCGTCTCGGCTTTGAAGTAACAGCTTACATCAACGTTCGCTAAGCACTGAAAAGGGGTGCCCGGCACGGGTATCCCTTTTTTCATTCATAAACTTCGCCGAGACAAAACCATGAATGCCCAAGCACAGATCAACACGACACACTGCCCCGCCATCAACCCGCTTTACATTTTTCGCTGGGAAGAGCAGGAACAGGCATACCTGCTGCTTTACCCCGAAGGCATCGTCAAACTCAATAACTCCGCCGGGCATATTCTTAAACATTGTGACGGCCAGCGCACAATTCAGGAGGTCATCAACCTTCTGGAAAATGAATTTGATCAAACAGGTCTCGACGATGACATCATAAAATTCATGGAGGTTGCCAATGACAAAGGTTGGATCAAGCTTACAGCTTAGCGGGTCGAAAAAACCGCTCTGGCTTGTGGCGGAACTCACCTACAAATGCCCCTTGAAATGCCCATGGTGTTCCAACCCTCTGAATTTTGACGAATATTCAAACGAATTGTCCACACAAGAGTGGAAAACCGTTTTGCAAGATGCGCGCAAAATTGGCAGCCTGCAACTGGGCTTTAGCGGCGGGGAACCCATGCTGCGCCCGGACTTGGAAGAACTGGTCGGTGAAGCCAACGAACTGGGCTATTACACAAATCTGATCACATCCGGCATGGGGGTTACCAAAGACCGCCTGAAAGAACTTAAAAAACAAGGGCTTAAACAGGTTCAATTGAGCCTGCAACATAGCAGTCAGGCGCAAAACGATGCCATGGTCGGCATTGAAAGTTTCGCACGTAAAATGGCCTGTATTGAAGACATCAAATCGCTTGGCTTTCCTGTTGTCCTGAATGTCCCGGTTTCCAAATATAACATTGGGGCCATCCCCGAAATCATTAAACTGGCCGAAGACAACAAGATTGAATTCGTCGAATTTGCCAATATTCAATATTACAACTGGGCGCTGCTGAACCGCGATGAACTGCTGCCCACCATCGAACAGCTGCAAGAGGCAGAAGCCATTGTGAATGAAGAACGCAAAAGGCTGGGCAATAAAACAACCCTGCTTTTTGTCATTCCTGATTATTTTGACGGCCGCCCCAAAGCCTGTATGAACGGCTGGGGGGCCATTCACCTAACCATTGCCCCGGATGGTTCCGCCCTGCCCTGTCAGGAAGCCCAGACTATTAAAGGGCTGAATTTCCCCAATGTAAAAGATAACCCGTTGAATTGGATCTGGAACAACTCCCCGGCTTTCAACGCCTATCGCGGCACCGACTGGATGAAAAAACCGTGTCAGGATTGCGACGAAAAAGAAAAAGATTTTGGCGGCTGTCGATGTCAGGCCTATGCCCTGACAGGAGACGCTGCCAATACGGACCCGGCCTGTTCCAAGTCCGCCCATTTCGACATGATCACTTCTGCTGTTGAAAACGCCCGCATCACATCACGCCCCGGCATGCCGCTTGTCATGCGTACACGCGGGGCTTTGGGTAACAACATTAAATCGGTCTGTGCCTAAATGGTGCTTCATCTGGTTCTGTTTTGTCTTTGCATTGTGCATCTCTACCTGTTCTGGCGACAAACCTGTTTCCTGAACAAAAACGCATCGCAGAACATCAGCCTTGCGCAAAAAAAACGCATCCTGATCACTCTTGTAAACCATTTGTTTGACATCTTCTGGTGTGCCTTGCTGATAGAGGGCAACTGGGCGCAAACTGTTTATCAAGCCGCCGTGCTGACAATTTCATATTTACTGATCAAAAAGATATGTCTGAGCCTTGTGCAGCAAGCCACAGGCACCGCCTTGCAATGGCGGTTATGGAAAGCTTGGTTTCCCGGTTTTATTCTCAATACGCTTGTGATTGGAGCCGTAGCGCTTGGGCTGAACACCATGGGGCAGCAGCCTGCCCTTTTCATCTTTGGAACGCTCTGGGTTTTCTGGTTTATAAAGGATAGCCTGCAAACATTTGTAAAACCGCTTTTCTCATCACAAAAGCAGCATGATGCAAGCCCCTGTGAAGACCCGAGCTTACAAAAAAAAATGGATGAACTGGTTAAGCTCTGTGCCGTCAGGCCTTTGCCAATGTCTATTCATCATTCATCCCCCCCATCAGCCAATGCCGGTATAGAAGGCTTTAGCCGCGCCCAGCGCTTAACCATACAAGCCCCTTTGCTGGCAATCCTCAATAAGGCGGAGCTGCTTTGCGTGATTGCGCATGAACTGGGGCATGTGCACCACAAACACATCTTGAAATATCAACTTTTCAAAGGCGGGCTTTCCATTGCTGCCTTGATGATTTTTCTGCATTTTTCCAGCTCTTTAACGACCTTGGTGATTATGGCGCCGCTTCTTGTCAGCCTCTGTCCCCCCTTATTAAACAGCTTTAAACGGGCCTGCGAATATCAGGCCGATCAATTCGTCCAAAAAATGAGCGATCCGGTTATTTTCATCAACGCCCTTGAAAAAATCCATCATTTCAACAACTCTTTCAATAAAGCCGACCCTTTATACGCATTCGTTTATTACGGGCATCCCCCCTTTGATAAACGCAAAGCAAAACTGATGGAAAAAATAAATGGAACTGCAAAAATGCACCTGGCCAGAAGTTGAAGCCTACCTTCAACACAGCCAGAGTGTCATCATCCCCATCGGCTCAACAGAACAACACGGCCCCACCGGTATGATTGGCACCGACAGTCTTTGCGCAGACGCCATTGCCAAAGAGGTCGCAAACCGTCTCAACCTTATGGTCTGCCCACCGCTCAACTACGGCATGGCAACCCATCACATGGCTTTTGCCGGCACCATCACCTTGCAACCAGACACGCTTGTTCGAATGATCAAGGATATAGTGACCTCTCTGTCCGAGCACGGGTTCGAGGAATTTATTTTCATCAACGGCCATGGCGGTAATATGCCTTCGCTCAAAAGAACCTTTGAACAGTTGGAAGAAAACTGCCGCTTTTACAACTGGTATATGGGGGAGAAAACCAAAGCCTTACGCGCCCACCTCTATGGGGATCAGGAAGGTCGCCATGCCACCCCCAGCGAAATCGCCCTTGTGCAATATCTAGACCCCGCAACTATTCGCACCCAAGACCTTAACCCGGTTTGCGCCCCAAGTTCCGACTACACGGGCCCCAAGGATATGCGGGCCAAACATCCTGATGGCCGCATTGGGGCAAACACCTCTCTGGCCAACCCTGAAGATGGGCAAAAACTGTTCAACGCCAGTGTAGAAGACTTAATTTCCCAGATCGCACAAACATAAAAAAACACCAATTTTCCCAAATGGAAAAACCGGTGTAACAAGGTGGGCCGCTTGGGCTATTCAGCAGCCATGGCATTATGCTCTTCAGGGTTAAAACAGCCCGGCGGGATCATCCCCGGGGAAACGTACGCCAGATAGAGTGCATCCAGCTGTGCCCATAAAACGCCCGTTTTCATATAAAGCGCATCAATAACTGCCTGTTGTTGATCAACCGTGCGGGCATGTTCTTTCACATAGCGCAAGGCAAACTCCACATCACGCGGGGCCTGATTAAGCCGTTCACGGAAATAGGCCACCATGGAATCATCTACAAAACTGTAATTTTCCAACATGCCGACAATGCGTTCTTTATGGATTTTCGGTGCAAAAAGTTCTGTCAGGCAAGAGGCAAAGCCAATCAACAAAGGTGCACGACGGCAGAAATTGATATAGGTATCGACCGCATGCTTTGAAGCTGGATGCACCCCTTCCATGGATTTGACATAGTCACGATCCAGCCCCAATGCCTCACACAATTTGAGCCAGCGTTCAATCCCACCTTCGTCATCGCCCAGACCGTCATGGTCAAAAATACGCTGGCGCCACAGGTTGCGCAGTTCTTTATCCTCACAATTGGACAGGATCGCGTAATCCTTGATCGGAATGCCTTGTTGATAGACATAGCGGTTCAGGGCCCAGGCTTGAACCTGCCCCAACGTCATTTCCCCGCCATGCAGCATTTTATGAAACGGATGCAGGTTGTGATAACGTTCAGCGCCAATTTGGCGCAAGGTTGCTTCCAACTCATCCGGTGTTAAAACAGTTTTAATTTTGATCATATAACCACCTCCATAGTATCATAGCCGACTTCCCACCCGGCTTGGTTTGCGCTCGCTCTTTGTGGCGAGTTCTCTAAAAGAACGGGATTTGTGTTGTTGATGTGAATGAAAATTTTGCGCTTCACATCCAAATCCTGAAAGGCTGCAATACTGCCATCGGGTCCGTCCATACACATATGGCCCATGCGCTGCCCGGTCTTGACCCCGCATCCGGTCTGGATCATTTCATCATCAATCCATGTCGTGCCGTCAAAAAAGACCAGATCAGCCCCTTTAACCCGTTGTGCCAGACTTTCCGGCATAGCTGCGCATCCGGGCAGATAATAAAATCGTTTGCCACTTTCTTTTGAAGAGATACAAATCCCGACCGTATCTTCCGGAACGGAGCCAAAATTTTCCCCGGCAGTCTCATCTTCCAGATAGAGGGCGATCTTGCCCGGCACAGGGAAAAGCTCAACCTCAATGCCGCTGGGCCGTCCTTCCCGGTCACATAGTTCGGTGACGGCATGTGCGGGCAGGTCACGCCGTTCCACAAATTGCGGATTCAAAATATTGAAAAGGCTGTTCTGCCCCAAAACCGTCATCACACGGCCAGTGGCGTATATGGCCAAAGGCTGGCTTTCGCGCAATGTCAGCAAACCACCAATATGGTCCACATCTGCGTTGGTGAGGATCACCCCCTTGATGGGACTATGACGTTTGCCCTGTTTGGGGTGCAGGCAGGGGTTCGCCTGAATTTGCTGGCGAATATCCGGTGATGCATTCAACAGAAACCAGTTTTCATCATCCACACTCACCGCCAGTGAGGATTGCGTTCGTGTAATGGCATTCGCATCCCCCGACCATGCTTTCCGGCAATTCTCACAATGGCAATTCCATTGAGGAAAACCGCCACCTGCTGCCGAGCCCAGTATCCTGACTTTCAAAATAGCCTCTCCTGCTTTTCTCTGTTTTGTCAAAGAGTATGGCAGGTCAATGGGAAGAATAAATTGGACTTAGGTCTATGATGGTGCCCCTAACAAAAATCGGGAACGCAACCCTTGTCGCGCTCCCGAAATCCGGTTCAAAAAGACTGTCGATCTCTTTAGGCTGTTCGTACATTCTCCAAAAAGCTATCGACCAGTTTTTTAACGTTGTCACTCTGCGTCGATAAATCCTGAGCAGCAGCGCGAACAGAAACAGCCGCCTCCCCAGTTTCATCTGCGGCTTGGTTTACGTTGGTTACGTTGGAAGAAACTTCGCTTGTTCCCTTGGCTGCTTCTTCAGCATTGCGCGCAATTTCACTGGTTGAAACCCCTTGCTGTTCAACAGCGGCTGCAATGGAAGACGAAATATCATTCACTTGCTCAATCGTGTTGCTGATATTTTCAATCGCCTTTGCAGCCGTTTCCGTTTCCGTTTGAATACTGATAATCTGACTGCTGATTTCTTCAGTCGCCCGGGCTGTCTGGTTGGCAAGGTTTTTCACTTCACTCGCCACAACAGCAAAACCTTTCCCGGCATCACCGGCACGCGCAGCCTCAATTGTGGCGTTAAGTGCCAACAAGTTGGTTTGGTCCGCAATATCGGAAATCAGGTTAATAACATCCCCGATCCGGTTGGCAGCGGCCACCAGACTTTGAACTGTATCATGGGTTTCTTCCGCCTGTTTGACCGCATTGTCCGTCACTTGTGTGGATTGCTGCACCTGACGGCTGATTTCACCGATAGAGGCAGATAATTCCTCAGCCGCCGTTGCCACAGTCTGTACGTTACCGGAAGCCTGTTCCGAAGCACTTGCCGCAGCGGTGGCCTGACGCGATGTTTCTTCCGCCGTGGCCGCCATACCCGTTGCCGAAGATTCCATTTCAACCGCAGACGAGGCAACCGTATCCAGAATACTACCGATCTGTTGATCAAAGTTTTGTGTCAATTCCTCGATGCGCTGGGTACGTTTTTCGCGCACCTCTCGTTCTCTGGCCTGTTCTGCTGCCAACTGGTCCGCCTTGATCATATTGTCTTTAAAGACCTGAACCGTAACGGCCATTTTACCAACTTCATCGCGATGTTCCTGCGCCGGAATTTCGATGTTTTTATCACCATCGGCCAGTTTATTCATGGCTTGCGTCATCGCCATGATGGGAACTGAAATCCCGGAGCCGATCAACCACGCAGCCAAGCTGCCAATCACCAATGTACCGGCTAAAACAGCAATCAGCATTGTCCATGCAAAGCGTGTATCACCGGCCAATGCCGTTTTTTGCTGAAGACGCAAATCCGTTGCTGTTTCTTCAACTTCGCGTGCATTTTCAACCAGTTTGGGCAGGCTTTCACGCTGTTCACGACGACCATCCACATAATGATTAAAAGAGGTCTGATAACTTGCCAGACCTTTTAATGCCTTTGCGGTGATTTCACGTGTGGTCTCACTTTTGGTCTTGGTCTGCATATCCTCGACCACAGCTTGCATTTTCTTGATCAGATTTTGTGCATCCAGTGCCGATTCATCATCATTGCGAATGGTAAAATTCTTTTCGCTACGGCGCACATCCAGCATAAATTTCACCAACCGGTTGGCGGCATCTGCATCTCGCAACTCTTTTAACAATTCCGCCTGTTTCACAGAACCGCTATCCACCTGTGCAACAAGGTCGCGAGCCTGTTTTTTTTGCTGTTCGCGAAAATCGGCCAGCGTTTTCTCTATTGAACGTGCAGCCTGTTCCATTTCAGTTTGGGCAACATCGGCTTCACCATCAATTTCAACATAGCGGTCAAAAATTTTGGTGTAATTGTTCACCACTTCTGTCAAACGGTCCATTCGCTGGAGGTTTTCAGGTGTATCCAGTTTTGCTTTGGTCACCTGAATCTGCTGCTTCAACTTCTCGATGATGGCGTGTGTAGCCTCACTTTCCTGCTGACTGCCGCGAATGATATAATTTTTTTCTTCACCCCGCAGGTCCAAGGTAAATTTAACAATCCGATTGGCATCATCGGCCTTGCTCATACGTTCATTGACCTTGAACATGGACCACATGCCTTCGGCCCCTAAAATAGCCGCCAGAATCAAAATAATTCCAAATCCGACCCCAAGTTTCTTTCCGACGGTCAGTTTTCCCAACCATACTCTCGCTTTATTCATCATGCGCCATTCCTTATGGCCCAACAACTAAAATGCAACTAATATTTATTGTTATTTAAGGCGTATACATTTCCTGTCAGGCTGCTTATTTAAATCTCAACGAAATTATTGTCCCAAACGTCTGCACCTTCAAAATGCGTCAACTGGGCTTGGATATAATAAATCGCAGATGTACATAATCTGCCTTATTTTCATTTACAAGCCAAAATGACCTTGGTGATCATTAACCTATTATGACTATAGAATAGACCAGACAGCACGATACGTGAGCTATTTCATATACAACAAAACCATTCTCCCTTATGTGTTTTCTCCAATTACAACTTGCATGGTTTTGATAAAAAGGACTATTTGGATATGACTTATCTGTCATAATCCGTTCTTTCTGTTTTCCAGACATTCTTTTAAACCAAGGCCATGCATGATGACATCAATTGAACAAAAGCTTGAAGAAATGGGCATAGACGTCCCGCAAGCCCCTCTTCCCCTTGGCAATTTTGCCCCTTACCTTATAGATGGTGAGCACCTCTATATTTCCGGACAAATTTCAATCGATGCAAAAGGAAAAGTGATCAAAGGGAAGCTTGGTCATGACCTGACTTTGGAACAAGGCATCGAAGCTGCACGCTGCTGCGCAATCGGCATTCTTGCCCGTGCCAAAGGGGCCATAGGGGATTTGGATAAGATAGAAAGGCTTATAAAGCTGGGGGCTTTTGTCAATGCCCACCCCGATTTTTCAGACCATCCCAAGGTCGTTAACGGTGCATCAGACCTCATGGTGCAGGTGTTTGGTCCGGAAAAAGGAAATCATGTGCGCTTTGCTGTTGGCAATGCAAGCCTGCCTTCCAACGCTGCTGTTGAAATTGAAGCCGTCTTCCGCATCAGATAAGCCTTAACAAACAGTTATAGCCCATAAAAAGTGGTCCTCGCGAAATATTCATTTCACGGGACCACTTTAGCTCTCACAAATACTTTAATACATTGTAATCAATGTTTTTTACCCGGTTGGCAAATCAAGAACGGCTTTTGAGAGGACATTGCGCATAATCTCGGTAGAACCACCAAAGATCGTTGTGGGCCTTGCAGCAAGCCATGCACCTGCGGCATGTGTTTGCTCCTCCCCTTCAGCCGCAAAACGATGCCCCGCATCTTCCCCTGCCGTTTCAATCATTTCATCGGATATTCGCTGATATAATTCCGACTGGAAAATTTTCAAAACCGCAACATCAGCCCCTATCGGTGCACCTGTACGCAATTTTTCTGTATAAGTTTCAAAGAGATCGGATAAATCTTCCAGGTCCATGGACAGCGCGCTATAACGATCCTGAAAGACCGGATCATCCCACTGGGATGTGTGAATAGCTAAACGTTTCAAACGCCCCAGTGCCTG
Organism: Terasakiella sp.; assembly: GCA_050297075.1. Taxonomy (GTDB): domain Bacteria; phylum Pseudomonadota; class Alphaproteobacteria; order Rhodospirillales; family Terasakiellaceae; genus Terasakiella. The sequence continues at coordinate 17,319 of JBNKSC010000005.1, read as the reverse complement.
TGCGGAAAGTCTGGGCGCCCCGATAAAGACCCGTTCATGGCCCAACAAAGCCTTTGCAACAGACCATCCCTGATTTTCCTCACCCACCAAATTTTCGACAGGTACACGAACGTTATCAAAAAAGACTTCACAAAGTTCGTCATGAAGTTCCAGATTTTCAATGGGGCGCACGGTTACCCCCGGGGCGTCCATCGGCACCAGAATGAAGCTGATACCAGCCTGTTTTTTAACTATTTTATCTGTGCGCGCCAGAATAAAAATCCAGTTTGCATCTCCCCCCAATGTGGTCCATGTTTTTTGCCCGTTGATAACCCATTCATCACCATCTCTGAGCGCACTCGTTCTAAGGGCCGCCAGATCAGAGCCCGCATTGGGTTCAGAATAACCTTGTGCCCAAATATCCGTACCATCAAGAATGCGCGGCAGATAATGGGCTTTCTGTTCTTCCGATCCGTATTTCATCAAAAGAGGGCCGAGCATAACAACCCCAATGTCATGAATACGTGCCGCACCGAATTTTTCAAACTCCTCAATAAGAGCGAGATGTTTCATGGCATTCAGTTCCATTCCCCCCCATTTTCGAGGCCATGTTGGTGCAATCCAGCCCTGTTCTGACAATTTATGATACCACGGCATGATCTCGGTCAACCGTGCCCGGCGTTGCAAAAAACGCGGTGCATCTTTGGGATAGTTATTTTCCAGAAAAGTTTGAACGTTTTGACGAAATTCACCGTCCGACATTTGATTGAAGTCGGGTAAAGTCTGTGCGGGGTAGCTCATGCTGCATCCTCCGTAAGTGATAACGTTTCAAGATGCGCGGCATAAAGAGCATACAATCTTCGATGCAATGAAGCCGACCCATAGGAATTACAACAACTCATCGCCTTGCGGGCATAAAGCCCAATATCGGATTCATCTGCATACCCGATGGCTCCGTGCATCTGGATACCTTCACGTGCCACATGCATGGCAAGCGTGGAACAGCGTGTTTTAACCCGGGACACATTCTTCCATAGTTCCATCCCTCGGGTTTGGGACGTATCAAATTTTGCAGCACAGGCAAAAAGGGAAGCCTCGGCCAATTGCAATTGAACCTTGATCTGCGTTGCACGATGTTGAAGGGCTTGAAAACTGCCGATTTTTTTGCCGAATTGTTCTCTCACACGTAAATATTCAAGGGTGATTTCAAAGGCTCTTTCACTTCCCCCTAATAAATAGGCACTATGGGCCAGAGTTGCTTCTCCTAACGCCAACTCCATATCATCAGCCGGACAATCTATAAAATCCGCCTCAGCCTGATCAAGAACCAACGAAGCAACAAAGCTACCGTCTTGCAAAGCAACCGGAACCACGTCAACACCGGGCTGGTCTGCTTTGACAATAGCAACCTTATCCTTAAGTGTGACGACAAACCCCGTTGCACCGAGGCCACCATCCACATTGCATTTTGTCCCACACAACCCTGCTTTTGTGCTTTCAACGCCGATTGAAAGTTCAAGGTTATTACTTTGCGGCTGCCATGCGCAGACACAACCGGATGCACGTTCGTCGCCTTTGGCCAGTCGCAGGGCAAGCATTGACGAAATCACAGGCTCAGGCACAATCCCCTCCCCCAGTCGTTTGACCATGGCACAATATTCACGCATGCCCAAGCCGGAGCCACCCTGGTCTTCAGGTATGATCAAGTGCAGCAAGCCCATTTCAGAAAGGGTTTCCATGACATCGCTACGCCATCCCGGCTTTTCAAATCTCGCTGCACGCACATCAAATACATTATTATCTTCGGGGACAATTCCCCCCAGACTGTCCACAATCATACGGGCATTATCCGCCCATTCTTCACTCATTATGACCTCCTTGTTTAACTTGCGTTATTTTTCGTTCAGCAAATAACGCCTTTATCTCTCAGCGCATTAAGTTGCGCCTGATCCATATTCAGCCTTTCCTTCAAAACCTCATCTGTATGAGCGGCAAAAACCGGCGGCGGCAGGCGATATTCAATTTCGGTTTCAGAAAATTTGATGGGATTGGCAATGATATCAATCTCACCGGCCGTCTCATGCATCATGGTCTGCTTCACATTGCGGTGTTTGATTTGTGCGTCTTCGAACACTTCTTCAAAATTATTAATCTGGCCGGACGGAATACCGATCTTCTCCAGCTTCTCTTCCCAATATGCCGCCGTTTGGGTCACAATTTTCTCAGACAGAAGCGGTATCAGGACTTTGGCATTTTTCACCCTGTCCAGATTGGTATGAAAGCGACTATCTTTTTCAAGCCCCTCAAGGCCTAGTAAATGAACCAATCTTTCAAACTGCATATCATTGCCCACCGCAATCATAATGGACTTATCAGCGGCCTCAAAGGTTTGCCATGGGCAAGTGATCTGGGAAGCTGTGCCGTTCCTGACCGGGATGTTACCGGAAGCAAGATAGTTCATCGCCATATGAGACGCGGCATGAAGCTGGGAATCATATAGGGCAATGTCAATATATTGCCCATGTCCTGACACCTGATCACGATGGTTAACTGCTGCTAAAATAGCAATGATTGCGTAATAGCCGGCATTGATATCGGATATTGATTCGGTCCGGCACCGGGCAGTCCATCAGCGACCCCAGTAACACTCATCACACCGCTCATGGCCTGAAAAATAGGGTCATACCCGGCCATGTGGGATTTGGGACCGTCCTGTCCGTACCCCGTAATTGAACAATAAACGAGCTTGGGGTTGATCTCTTTTAAACTGTCGTAATCAAGGCCAAAGCGTTTGAGATTGCCGGTTTTAAAATTTTCAATAAGCACGTCAGAATCACGCACCAAATCCTTCACGATCTGCTGACCTTCTGGAGATTTCAAATCAACTGCCAGAGAGCGTTTCCCCCGGTTCATCGCAAAAAAAGAGGATGTTTCTCCGCTTTTTTCACCGTTCCTTTTAATATGTGCGACACCCATTCGGCGCACATCATCGCCCCCCTTTACATGTTCAACCTTGATCACATCTGCACCTAAATCTGCCAGCATCTGCGCCGCCCATGGTCCGGCGAAAACCCGGCTAATATCCAGCACTTTGATGTGTTCTAAAATCTTTGGCATTTTTTCCTCTTTAAGTTTTATTAATTTTCTTATAAGCTATATTTATAGCATAATAAGAGCAAGTTTTTTATTTACATGACGGCATCATTTCGATTCCAACAAGAGAGTAATTTCATAAATATTTGAAAAACAACAATTAATTATTTAAAAAATAAAAAACTATATTTATCATTTTTTATACATTATGGTTATCTTCAACTCTTGTTAAAAGAGCAGTGAAAAGAAATTGTTTCAGTCGGAAAGCTTGTCACATTTGTGAAAGTCTTTTTTATTTTTGGAGGATGTAATGCTGGGAGCATTAAAAAAAGTGTCCGGCGCGATGGCCGTAGCACTTTGCGCATCGGTTACTATCGGCAATGTAGAGGCGGGTGATTTACCCCGCACAATGGTTTGGAGTTCCTACGATCTCGGTTCAAGTGGCTATACAGAAGCATCAGCAATAGCCAATGCGGTGCAAAATAAATTTGGCACCACAATTCGAATTTTACCGTCTGGAACATCCATCGGCCGCTTGTTGCCGCTACGCACAGGAAAAGCAAAATTCGGTTTCCTGTCCAATGAATTGTTTTTTGCATCGGAAGCCATTCAGGACTTTGCCGTGCCCAAATGGGGGCCTCAGGATGTCCGAATTATTTTGGGACGCCCTGCCGCCGTTGGCATCGCCGCAGCCGGAGATTTGGGTGCCAAGACCGTGGCAGATCTAAAAGGTCGCCGTATTGGCTATGTCCGGGGCAACCCTTCCCTGAACATCAAGACAGACGCCTATCTGGCTTTTGGCGGCCTGACCCGTGATGATGTAGAAGTCACCTGGTTTGGCAGTTACGGTGCCATGAAAACAGCCATTATCGCCAATCAGCTGGATGCCATGGGTATGGTACCGACATCATCGTTTGCGCGGGAAATTGAAGCTTCCTCACGCGGCATTCAATGGATGAGTTTCCCCCCGGAAGACAAAAAAGGCTGGAAAAACGCCACAGATGTCATCAGTTTTGCAGAACCCGTTTTTGTTGAGAATGGTGCTGGCATAAATAAAGGCCACCCCATCTGGCTGCTGGGCTATCGTTACCCCATGCTGGCAACATATGCATCTACATCAGAAGATGAAGTTTACAACCTGGTTAAAGCGATTGATGAGAGTTTTGACTTGTTTAAAAACACAACAGGCAGCTCTAAAAACTGGGAAGTTTCGAAATCTATTGTCCCGCCAGCCGATGCACCCTGGCACCCCGGCGCAATCCGATATGCCAAAGAAAAAGGCTATTGGACAGATGCTGCCCAAGCGTGGCACGAAACCCGTCTGGCGCGCTATAAAAAAGTAAAGTCACAATGGGCATTGGCGCAAAAAGCCTTTGGAAAACTCGACACCAAGCAAAGCTCAGAAGAAGGCGCCTGGCCCAAATTCTGGGCAGAGTGGCGCTCTAAAAACTTAAAATAAGCATTTAATTTAACAACATTTGGTGCGAGGGCAAACATCCTCGCACCATCTTTTATTAAAATCGACAGGTTTTCAAAGAGGCTATGCCATGTGATGTGTGGCATGGATTGGGAGTATAGCGTCATGCAGGACGTGCAGCAGATCACAGAAACAACGACTGGAAATGGTAAAACGAATTGGCTAAATGGGGGAAATATCACCCGAACATTCATCCTCATGATTGGGTTTATCGCCCTCTTCCTTAACGTAAACCGTTTATTCGGATTGCAGATGTTTGTCGGGTATGTGTTGCTCGATACATCCTATTATTATCTGCTTTTGGGCCTCTTCCTGTGTCTGGTTTTTCAATTTTACCCGACAGGCAAAAACACCCAAACGGTTTTAACCCGTACATGGGACTGGGTGCTGACATCATGCAGTCTGGGCTCTTGCCTGTATCTTGCGTGGAATGGTAACCGGATCATTATGGAAGGTTGGGACCTGCTTGCCCCTGAACATGCCCAGTTGATTGCTGCATTGGTCTGTACCCTTGTCCTTGAGGCATTACGCCGTGCAGGCGGGCTGGTTCTTCTGGTCATCTGTTCTGTCTTTTTTGCTTTTCCCTTATATTCGGATCAATTGGTCGGCTTCTTATGGGGCCCATCAACGGATTTACCCGGCCTTGTGATGATGCATGTCCTTGGAACGGAAAGCATTATCGGTGTTCCCATGCGCGTGGTTGCCGGGCTGTTGATTGGTTTCCTTGTTTTTGGATCCGCCCTTGTTGTTACCGGCGGCGGAGATTTCTTCATGGCATTTGCCGCCGCCCTGCTTGGCAGAACCCGTGGAGGGCCCTCAAAAGTCTCCATTCTTTCAAGCGGTTTTTTTGGCTCTCTATCAGGCAGCGTCATTTCCAATGTAGTCACAACCGGCCAAATGACAATTCCCACCATGAAACGGGTCGGATATCCAGCCCGCTATGCTGCCGCCATTGAAGCCTGTGCTTCAACGGGGGGGGCCCTGATGCCGCCTGTCATGGGTGCTGTCGCCTTTATTATGGCTGAAAATCTGGATGTTCCTTACGTTACGGTCATGACTGCGGCGATTATCCCTGCCCTTTTGTTTTATCTTGCCTTGTTGTTGCAAACAGATTGCTTTGCCGCACGCAATGGCCTTAAGGGGCAGCCTGCTGAAGAATTACCCAAACTGTCAGCAACCTTGAAAAGCGGCTGGCATTTCTTATTCTCTCTCTTCTTGCTGGTGTATCTGATTGTCGTTGTCGGCAACGAAGCCCAAGCGCCTTATTACGCAACACTGGTCTTGTTGTTTACAAGCTTCATCAACGGATACATCACCAAAAAGAACCAAATCACGTTTACAACATTGCTTGAACTCATTGAGGATAGTGTCAAAAACATTTCCAATATGGTTGGTGTTCTGGCGGGGATCGGCCTTATCGTTGGCGCGCTCTCCTATACAGGCGTGGGGGGAGCCTTCTCACGCGAACTTGTTCGCTTTGCCGGAGATAACATTTTCCTCATTCTGCTGCTCGGTGCATTGACATCCTTCGTTTTAGGGATGGGCATGACGGTAAGCGCCTGTTACATCTTTCTGGCCATCGTCATTGGTCCTGCCATGGTCGATGTGGGGATTGACCCGATTGCAGGCCATTTATTTATCCTCTACTGGGGCATGCTATCCTATATCACGCCCCCGGTTGCACTGGCTGCCTTTGCAGCGGCCATCGTTGCCAAAACGGATGGTATGCGAACAGGTATACTCGCCATGCGCCTCGGGGCCATCAATTTCATTTTGCCTTTCCTGTTCGCCTTGAACCCGACATTGGTCATGCGCGGGGACACCATGGATATCATCCACAACGTTGGCACAGCCATTATCGCAGTCTGGCTTATTGCCTGCGGTGGTGAGGGCTGGTTACATGGCGTTGGACGCCTGAAACCCTATGCACGCCTTCTTCTTCTGGGAGCGGCCTGTCTGTTTATCATCCCCGGATACATCTCCGATAGTGCAGGTGTTATTGTGCTCTTGTTCACGGTCTGGCTTTGCAAGGTCGTCTGGCCTGAAAGCAAAACCGAAGCCCAGCCTGTTCTTTCAAGTGATCTCCCCTGACTTTATAACAATAAAACAGCCAACACATCCTATGGAAATCCGGACATGATGAAACTCTTGTGGTCCCCGCGTTCCCCTTTTGTAAGAAAGGTAATGATCGTTTTACACGAAACCGGCCTTGAAACAGAGGTGGAAAAACATCGTTATGTCGTTGCCATGAACATGGCCCCTGCCCCTGACGTTTTACAGATTAATCCTCTGGGTAAAATTCCCGCCTTGGTTTGTGAGGATGGCACACCTTTGTTTGACAGCCGTGTCATTTGTGAATATCTCGCCCATAAAAGCGATACACAGCTCTTCCCAAAAGATTTCCCGGCACGAATGACCCAGCTTAGGTGGCAGGCTCTGGGCGATGGTTTAAGCGATATCCTGTTGTTATGGCGTATCGAACGTTCCAGAGGTGATTGTTGCCACCCGGAAATTGCCCGCAGTTTCGAAATCAAAGTCCGCCATGCCCTGCAACAGCTTGAACATGAAGCAGATCAATTGAAAGAAATGCCTTTCGCAATTGGCCATATCGCAATCATATGCGCCCTCGGACAACTGGATTTCAGATGGCCGGGCACAGGATGGCAAACGGAATTCTCTAAATTGGGACAATGGTATCAGACGGTTTGTCTGCGTCCCTCGGTAAAAGCCAACCCGATTATCAATGATGATGTTGCGAAAGAGACATCCCACGCCGAGCCGATCTTCACCTTTGGAAAGGATTAAGATGTTTTACGACCCCCGCACCGAACCTCATGGATTAAAGAGAAATCCGTGGCTTGCCCTCGTTTCTCCACGCCCGATCGGCTGGATTTCGACAATCTCATCTGAGGGAAAAGTCAATTTAGCCCCGTTTAGCTGTTTTAATGCCATTTCTTCAACCCCTCCCTTTGTCATGTTTTCCTCTGTCGGAGCCAAAGACACACTGCACAACATTCAACAAACCGGAGAATTCGTTGTAAATATTGTCACCTGGGATTTGCGCGAAGAAATGAATGTGACCTCCGCCCCTGTTGCGCACGGTGTGGATGAATTCCAACTGGCCGGTTTGGAAAAAAGCCCCTGTAAAAATGTCAAACCGCCCCGCGTCACCCAATCGCCCGCATCCATTGAATGCATCTTAAACCGAACAATCCCGCTTGAACCCCGAAGTGGTCTGCCGTGTGATACAATAATGATTATCGGAGAGGTCGTCGGCATCAATATTGATGAGGCTATTCTAAGTGAAGGCCTCATCGACATAAAAAAACTACGCCCTATTTCACGCTTGGGCTATATGAACTATGCCGTAATCGACGAAGTCTTTGAAATGCACCGCCCCAGAGTCGAATAATCTATAGTCGTCGCGACTTGATCTAACACATACCCACTTTGACGGGGTGACTGTCAGGTCAATTATTGACTTTTACACCTAATACATCATGCGCATTACCCTTCTTGATCCCGCATCTAATCTTAGCCTCTTTCTCACTGTCTCTTTCGTTTGGCGAATAACACCCAACATATTTTTGAAGAAAGTCACTGCATCTTTTTTTGTAGAAAATGTTCTAGTACTTAAACCACCCCGGTAATACCGGGATTGATTGAGCATCGCAATATTGTCTCAAGACGCTCAATCCTTCGCCTTTTTGATCGTTGGAGTACTGTCTGTGTTGACCCAGGGGCGGCCCTCATCATCCACGGCGATGTAATCGCCACTCACGTTGTTGAGTTTGTCGAAACTATTGTTGGTGCCGTTCCATTTATACACCTTGTTGTCCAGACCGGAGATATAAACCGTTCCGGTGGTTTTACTGATCGCAATCTTGCCAGCTTTTTGGCCGCTGGAGGGGCGTTTTTCGAACTTCGATCCGGTCCACTGATAGACGTAGTTATCGCCCTGAATGATCCACAGATCATCACCCGGGCCAATGGCGATGCCGTAAGCGTAGACCTGTTTGAATTTTTTGAACACTTCGGAATCTGTCGCCTTGGTATAGATATAGTGCGTCGAACCAGTGTAAAAGTCAGCATAAACGGTCCCATCGGGGCTGACGGCAACATTACCGGCTGTCAGCCCGCTGACGCTATATTTCTTGAGCACCTTGTTGCGTTCCCGATACAGCCCCGTGACAGGGCTGCTGACATAGGCCCAGATGTCGCCATTCGGGGCAAGGTCGAAGGCACCGAAATTGTAACCGGAACTGGTGAATTTGGTTTCCGCATCGATCAGTTTCTTTTTGCTGGAACTGTATTTATCTATCGCTCCACCCGATGTATGCGCCCAGATCACACCGTCCGGATCGCTTGCCAAAAGGGCAGTTCCGCTGCTCAGGTTTGTATACGAGACAGTCTCGAACTGCACGTTTTTGGAGAACGTAAAGGCGGATGAACTGATCGTCGTCACGGATGAGCTTGCGCCGCTGCCCGCTGTGTCGCCGGATGTTGCGGCTGCCACTTTGGTGTCTGCACCTTCGTCCCGTTCGAAGTATTTCGAGGCGAGCGCAATTCTGGCATCGCTGATCACCCACGGATAACCGCTAGGACCGACAGCGACTTTCCACGGGGTATGGCCCGGTGTCTGAACGGTTTCGAAAGTCTCCCCATCGTCTTTCAGGCGCATCAGGCGATTTTGGTTGGAAACGATCCATACACTGCCGTCCGGCCCGATAGACAGGCTCAGCGCCTTTTGTTTCAGTACCTTGCAGGGCGTCCCATCGCAACGCTGCACCAGTTTGTCCGAACGAATGGCCCATGGAATGCCGTTGGGGTCGACCGCAATTGCGCTGCCGTTACCTCTGATTCGTGCAAATGCCGTTTGCGCCTTGTTGAGCCTGTACAATACCCCGGCGGCATCGGCAATCAGCACCGTACCGTCATAACCGATGGCGATGTCGTTGGCTGTGGCGTTCGGTATCTGTATCCATTTTTGCCCGTCATGGCGAAACACCCGCCCCAGTGCAGACACACCCCAAGGATGCGCCTCCTTGTCCACAGCCAGCCGCACGAGTGTGCCGGGAAAGCTGTTGAATTTCTTTTGCGTATTGGACCAGCGCAATACATTGCCACCGTCATCCAGCCCGAAGACACTGCCGTCCGCACCGATAGCCAGTGTTGTAACGCTTTTGCGCGTGTTAACAAAAATGATCTTTTCACCGGACGTAATCGTTCCCGGATCACCGCTGTCCGGTGCTGTGGTGGAACTGCCCGTTACCTCTTTGGCACTGACGCTCAGGTTCTGTGCAACAGGCTTTGTCAGGGCTGGGACAGGGGCCAACAGTGATTCTGGTACGCTTGCGGCGACTTGCAATCTGGGGGCCTGAAGCCCTTGTGCCTCTTCATTCTTTTGGGTCGCTTCGGGTTTTGTAAAAGCGGCTGCATCATCGGTTAGAATCGTGCCGTTCTCTCCAACCGTCCAAACCTTCCCTTCAGGGGTGAGAGCAAGAGTCTTCAAACGATCCATCGGACTAGCAATCGGTGCCCAACGTTTATCTGCGGCCTTCCATGCCCGCAGGTGAGCGTCCATATCGACGATCATGACGCTATCGGTACCGCCCGCTGCGATATCGCGGGCCTGACCGGGTAGGGAAAACCAGATTTTGCCGTCGAAACGATGGATAAATCCTTTTGGATCAAGTGCCCACAGATCGCCGGAAGGGCCGAGGCTCAGGCGATGGGCGAACCCACTGACGGGTTGCCATTCACTGCGTAAGTCATACCATTTTCTGATCTCGCCGTTGCGCTTGGCAATATAGACGTTGCCCTTTGTATCGGCGGCAACGTCCAGAACACCCGTCTCCTTCTTTTCCCACCATAACCCGTTATAGCGATAAACCGCGCCGTCTTTATCAACGCTCCAGGGGCGGTTACCTATGGCGGCACTGATCCGCATAAATTTACCCGACATACGACGCCAGCGGATTTCCGTCTTGTCCCAACGCCACGGCGTGCCATCCGTACCGATGACATAGCCCTGCCCAGCGCCGTTGATCGAGATATCAATGGCGCGCCCCGGTGCTTTCAACCAGTTTTTTTCTGCCGCCTCCTGCGCATGGCTTTCCCAAAACGGCAAAACGGCAAAACACAGAACAAGCAGCATTTTTCCAATCTGCTTCATGGTTCCCCCCTTATCAGATTGATATGGTTAGCCCCTCAACAAACGTTTTTGCACCCGTGCGATATGCGACTGGGAGTCAACAGCTTTGTGCCATGATTGAATTTGAACGTCACCCGCGCGAAACTCTTCGAAAAACGCATCGCTTTGCAACTTATCCTTGATAATATCGAACGTCGGGCGCGGTGTGTACCAGTCGCCATTGCGTTGTTGCAAGCGTTTGAGGTCCTTTTCCAGATCCGACATATTTTCCTCAACCCCCTCACGATCGGCTTGCGCCTGACGAGTGTAATGGGGCCGGCGTGGCGTCAGCAGGATCAGCACAGAGCGTTCGAACTGGCGTTTGACTTTTTCCGAAAACAGATAATTCAGCACCGGAATATCCTTGAGTAAGGGCACACCGTCACCTGTCTTCGAGGTTTCGCGTTCGCTCAAGCCCCCCAACACCAGCGTTTCACCGAACTTCATGGTCACCGTCGAATTCACGTTCGTCTTGGTCGTATCCAGACGGAATTCGAACACGACCGAACTGGACGGATCGGTCAAAAAGGTCCGTTCCGCAACAACATGTAAACGGATTTGATCGTCCGGCAAGATTTCCGGCTTGACCGAGAGCTTGACCCCGACTTCCTTTTGCACCGACACACTGTCGCCACTGCCACCCGATACAGCCGCCGCCAGAATCTCGGTACCAGAGAAGAATTCCGAGGTCTCGCCATTTTGCGCCACCAGCGATGGCTTGGCCAAAACCTGATTATTGGCATCCAGCGAGTTCGCGATATTGAGAGAATAGGTCACCGCTGGAATGGAGATCAAGCGCGTGATCGTTTGTGTACTCTGCGCCAGACCGGAGGCGAGATTGTCTTTCGTACGTGTCCGGCTGATGCTGTATCCGGCCGTTCCCGCCACCGGGTCACCGAACTGCAATTGCAAACCTTTCAACAGGTTGACCCCGCGCGCCTCGCGTACATCTTCCTGCGTACCGATCAACACCACATCGACGACGACCATGGACGGGTCGGCAAAGCCAGCACCTGTGCTCTGTCCTGTGTTTGCGCCATAAGGGTTGGCCTGTTGCCCGTAAGGGTCGGGCCGTTGTGCATAGGGGTTCTGCGCTGCATAGGGATTGCCCGCGAACTGTGCCTGTATCACCTTCGCATCGCTGTCGTAGAAAGATTGCCAATTGGCGATGCGTTGTTGCAGTTCATCCCCCTCGCCCTTGTCGGCAACGACCTTGTAATAGGCGGCAGCGTATTCGGACGCGCCGTCACGGTCATCCATGGCCGACAGGGTCAAGGCAACAGCCTTGAGAATATCCGGGCGTCTCATCGCTTCGGGGGAAACTTTCATCAACTGTTTCAGGGCCGCATCCGCCGTTTTGGGATCGTGCGCGTAATAGGACGCACTCGCCAGACTGTACAGCACCGCCGCATCTTGCCCGCGATGAAGTGCTACAGCCGCAAACTGGCCTTGCGCCAAATTGTAACGGCGCTGATCCATATAGAGCAGGCCAAGCTGATAGCGCGCCGACAGATTGCCGCTATCAAATTTCAACGCCTCCAGATAACCCTGCTCAGCCAGTTCAAACTTAGACGCATCGCCACGCACGCCCATCATGTGATAGGTCAGGCCGTTAAGGAACTGAAGATCGGGATTGGTAATATCGAGCTTGAGTGCAAGATTGATATAGCGCGAAGCCTCTTTCAGCTTACCGTCCTGCAAGGCCTCGGTGCTCTTGCGCACCAACGCCTGAATACCGTTATCCCGCTGTCCTACAACGCCCAGCACAGGTGTCTGTGTATTTGTATCCAGCCCCAACGTCTGACACCCCGATGTCGCCAGCACAGTCGTAACCAGCAATGCTCTATAAAATGATGATTTTTTCATTTTTCTTGAATTTCCCTAAACATGCTCACAGGCTTTTCATTTTTCCTGCATCTCATCCGTGACGCGCAAGTGCATCAAGTTATCCGCAAACGTTAATTTTATATTCGAAACAGCAACCCGTTCATGGCAACCACCTATTTCCCCGCCCATGGACGCCAGATTTTACGAATTTGACCCAAATCGCATTTCCTGAAAGAGACCTTGTCATCTCGGTCCACCGATACGCACAGGCCAGTTCCTACTTGTTGGATGAGGCCTTCTCTGGTTAGTTGCCATTTCTGTTTTTTATCGCTTTTATTGCATTCCGCCAGAGCGACAAGCGGCGTATTAACAAACTGCTCACCTACTTTAAACGGGGCCATCGACGTGATGCAGTATTTTCGACTGAACACCAGCGCACCGTTTCGGGCATCCGGCGTGATCCAAAGGGCACGACGCTTGGTACAGTTCGTCAAGCTCAGAATCGTCGATGTGCCATTCTCTTTCGTCAAGCAACTTCCCGGCGTGTTCGACAGCTCAAGGCGCATACTGCTGCCCTTCTTGCCTGTCGGTCTGTTCGATTGATGCGCAACAGCATTTTCTATCAGTTCCTCAACTGTACGAGGTGTACGAGGAGTAGTGGTCGTGGCAGGTGTCGTCTGGCCGGGCAACATGGTACTGCCTTGTCCCGGCAACATGCCGGACATCTGCACAGATGCTGTGCCCGCTGTCATCGGACCCGTGTTCGATGTTCCCGTTGAGGGCACGCTTGACGGAGTGACACTCAACTGTTGGAACTGGGTGGAGTTCAGAACCGGATGAGCCGATGCGACCGGCCCTGCTGATGACGGTGCCGTTGCGCGACCGGATTTGTAAGCGGCAAGACGGCTGTTGAAATTGGCGCTCGGGCGTACTTCGCCGCCAAGAACGGCCGCCCAGTGGAACGCAAATTCGTCGGACCCGCCATCCGTTCGCAAAAGGGCGCCCAGATCAATGGGACGTTCGGCAATCCGGATCGAGTTTTGGATAAGCGCTTCGGCTTTTTCCAGAGCCATAAATTTGTCGATTTCCATCATCATAATAACCGCAGCTGCCGTCGCAACCAATAGCGGCCCCGCCGCAGCGGCTACAGCCGATGCCGTCACCTCGGATGCGGCTGCGGCTCCGTCTACGGCCGCCTCCTTCGCAACTTCTGTCGCGACTCTTTTCGCAGCCTCTGCTGCCGTTCTTTTAGCCGCTTCTGCAGCGGCCTTTCGTCCGGCGTAGGGGAGGATAAAATTTTTGGCAGGAGCAAACCCGATTGAAACAAGAGCAGCGCTTGCCGGGCCGACAATCCCGGCCCCTACCTGAATGGCACCCGTAACAACTTCGTTATAGTCGGGCGGTGTCACCATTGAGTCGGAATAGACGGACGCTGCACCCATCTTTGTCAATGCCTGTTCATAGTACATCCTGTTGGCGGTCACCCAGGTGTCGTGCGCCTGCTTTGCCTGATAGGCGATAAATCTCTTGTTCGCCTGAAACAACGTTGCGACACGCGACAGCAAGACTTTCTCGCCCGCCGTTAGCTGGGCGACCGGCTTGGTTGCCATAGCCATCACGTCTTCTTCGAACAATACATTCAAAACAGGGCTATTCCACGGTGTCTTGTCAATAACATCCCAGATATTTCGCCGCACGGTCGCTTCCGGTTTCCCGCTCAACGCGGCCATTTTACTGGCGGCCTGATCAATACGTGTGCGCTCGCTGATGATCTTCGCAAGAATCTCGTCAGCCTCAGCCCCCATGCCGAACATGCCATAAATGCGGCGGTTGGGCACCACCCATTTCAGATCGTTGAGGCGACAGGCGGTTTTCGATTTGACGCTATCCCATGTGCGCTTTCCGTCATTTTCGCATTTCCAGCAAGTGCCACCGTCAATGGCGTCAAAGACTTCGCCCGGCTTGCACCGGAAATTGCCTCTGTTTATGGCACTTGAGTAATAATATGTTCTCTTGCAGGCTCTGGCACCGGTCACAGGGTTGCCCGTGCGGTCAAAGCTCGGCGGGCATTGCCAGCACTCCCCGCCATTGCGCGGATCATAAAACGAGCCTTCCTTCGGACAAGGTGTGCTAACCAACGTGGCCGAGCGCGCCCGCTGACCGAATTTGCCGCAAGCATTCCATTCATCCACACCGGTTCCCAGCGTGCGACCGAATCCTGGATCACATTGCCAGCACTCCCCCCCGTTGCGAGGGTCCAGAAAGGTTCCGTTTGGGCATTTCCCCCCTTCGAATACACGGGTTGCCGATGATGTCTGAACAGGTGCAGGCTTAATACAAGCCTTGTCGCTATCAATCCCGTGAAAACTTGCGGGACGGGTATATCCCTCGGGACAGGCCCAGCAGCTTCCAAGATCCTTAAAAGTGCCTTGCGGGCATTGTGTAAGCGCCTTTCCTATATAGTCTGCCCCGTAAAGCCCGCAGGGAGGTTGAATTCTGCCATATTGATCAAGACCGCCACAACTGGAATGGCCTTTCAGGTTTTGCCACGCCGGCGCTACCCAAAGATCACTTGCCTCGGCACTCTGGCAGAAAAGCCATATGACCAGCGCGGATAATACTTTCAGAAAGTATCTTTTTCCCATCAATTGCATTACATGCCCCCCCATTCAGCGCGAATGGCGCTGTCAGATCAATTCACATTGTTCCTTTTTCAACAAGCCACATCGAAAATTCAATGGGTACATTATGATATTAAGGGGATACACGCGCGTTTTTTGCGCATCCATGACAGTGCTTGCGCAATTGTGCAAATCAATCACGCATACGCAAGGTCCGCGATGGCAAAACACCGAACTGTTCCAGATATTTCTTTGAAAACCAGCCCATATGGGTAAAGCCCCACTTCAAGGCGATTTCGCGCACGCTTACCCCATCCGGCGCAGTTCTAAGGTCTTCATGAGCAAGGGACAGGCGCACATGTTTCACGTAGGTCATCGGCGACATGCCGTAGGCATCGTTGAAGGCAATCTGAAGTGTCCGATAACCGCAACCTGCATGATTTGCCAAAGTTTCCAGCGTGATCGAAGTAGCCGCATGAGCATGGATATAGTCGCGCGCGCGCTTGACATAATAAGGCACAATACGATTTGACGGTTGAGTCTGTTCCAGAAAACCCGGCGAAAGGGCTAACACACTTGTCAACAAAAGGTCTCTAAGCGCATTAGACAAAATGAGATTGTCGCTTCCGTGCAACGGCCCATCCAACGCATCGGCAATGTAGTGCACCGTATTGCGTAAATGCCTCCCGTTAGGGGTGCTCAAACCCAAAGCTGCATCGAAACGAATGTCGGCATCACAAACGTCCCGGCCTTGAAGAGTCACAGCATGCCGTTTCAGCAGGGTGTTGGGAAGCGGCAAAACAAAGCTTGAAAAAGAATCCTGACATGCAGACAAGGGAATGCGTGCATCTCGCATCAATCCGGTCGTTGTTGAAATGTCAAACATCTCGCCTTTATGCTTAACATTGGCGCTCCCACCGGTCATGACAAACAACAACTGCGCATCCTCGTCGCTTTCATAGGTTTGAACGCTGGTCGGCACGTTGCCGTAAGTTACATGTATCAGATTCAAATCGCCAAAGGCAGCAGAACGCAAGGAAGCATCGATTTCATGCCCCTTGCCAATAAGATCGACCTTATGGGTTTCAGTCGTCCGAGCCAGTATCTCCTGCATTTCATGCAGGTCAGTCGAAGCCAGAATTTCGTAATTTTCAAGATGCGTCATAAGAAGCGACCCGGTTCAACGATTACCCCGTATCCGTCACAAGCCTCCGTTCTACATCCTATCCCCTCAATGAGTTGGACAATTTCCTGACTCTGGATATCATTAAGCGGCACAATAAAACCGACATCACGCCAATCAACACCGGAAATGTGAGTCACCCCTGCCTCAGACATACCGCACTCCTTTTAAAGATAAAGCACGCCAAAGACTACCATGAAGAAACAGCACGGTACACTCCGCAAATGTGTCATCCCCTTTTCTTCCCAAGATCGTGTCAGGACTTGTCTGTAAATGCTTTCTAAAAAATTCCGATTGAATTCCGAAAGCGTATTTTGGGAGTTTGGTTCAAAAAGTAAAATGCCGCTAACTTATTGAGTTAGCGGCATAGTGTTTGGTTGCGGGGAGAGATGGTCCCCAAAAACTGGACAGGGTGCTAAGGTGGGATAGCCGCTTTTGAAAAGGACTATCTCATGGCAAAACGCCGTAATCATTCAGCTGACTTCAAAGCCAAGGTTGCTTTGGAAGCTTTGCGAGAAGAACTGACGCTTCCCGAATTGGCCAAAAAATATGATGTGCATCCCAACCAGATCAGCACATGGAAGAAAAAAGCTCTGGAAAATATGGCTGATATTTTTTCCGGCAAGCAGGAAAAGCAAAAAGACAACTACGAAGCCGAGATCAAGGAACTTCATGCTAAAATTGGTGAATTGACGGTGGAAGTTGTTCGTGTCAGCGGGCGGAACGCCATCTTTTAGATCGGGCCTTCAAACGCTCTCTCGGGAACGGAGGAAGGCGATGATTATTCCACTTGAAAAGCTCTCGTTGACCCGCCAGTGCCACTTGCTCAAAATTTCGCGTTCGACCTATTATTCTGTCTGCAAGGGGGAAAATGCCTATAATCTCAGGCTCATGCGGATGATCGACGAGAAGTTTCTGGAAGACCCATACTATGGTTCTCGCCAGA
>JBNKSC010000004.1:0-36518 GCA_050297075.1 Terasakiella sp. | reverse complement strand
CTTTAAACGAATGGCTTCTTCAACCGCGATTTCGTCAAACGGGTTCATGGACATTTTGACGTTGGCGGTTTCTACACCTGTATTGTCTGACTTAACGCGGATTTTCACGTTATAATCAATTACGCGCTTTACTGCGACGAGAACCTTCATGGAATTCCTTTCTCAGAAGTCGTTTCATTTAACGCCTGAGGCTGTGTTTATTTTTGGTTTCTGACAATGTCTGAAACCGTTCACATTTTCGCATTGCACAATAATCCTTGGCTCATGGAATGTCAACCGGAGCAAAAGGTCTGCTTCATGCGAAAAAACCTCCAAAACCTAGCGGTGTGCGCCGGGTTTCCACAAAACATCCGAGCGGCCTTTGTCATTAAGAAAACGAGCCATAACAAAGGCATGATCGGACAAGCGATTGAGATATTGCACACAGAGCGGATTAATGGTTTCGCGTTCTGCGAGCTGAACGCAAAGCCGTTCTGCACGGCGGCAAACGGTACGCAACATATGCAAATGGGCAGAGGCAGCTGTACCACCGGGCAGGACGAAAGATGTCAAAGGATCAAGTTGTTCGTTGATCTGATCAATTTCAGCTTCCAAACGCTCAATCTGTTCGGCAACAATGCGCAAGGCACCTTCGCTTTTACGTCCTTCCTCAGGGGTACAGAGATCGGCCCCCAGATCAAAAAGATCATTCTGAATGCGTTCCAGCATGGAATCAATGTTTCCATCTACATGGAGGCGGGCCAGTCCGATGGTGGCATTGGTTTCATCTACACATCCGTAGGCTTCCACGCGCAGGTCGTGTTTGGCAATGCGGGTCCCATCGCCCAGCGATGTTTCTCCTTTATCACCGCCACGGGTGTAGATTTTTGTTAATGTCACCATCTTTGTGTCATACCTCTTTTATGTCACGCTATCTCTTGTTTTGTGAGCGCATGATTGTGAAGGTTTTCTTTTTGGCGTCAAGGTAAAAAGAGGTAAAAAAGTGTGAAGGAAAAGAAGAAGAAAATACGCAAAACACATCGGATTCGCCCCGATACGGACATTTCGCCAGCGCGAGATGTTAAAGTATTGCTTTCATGATGGTATTTTCGGGGTTCTCAATTAATCGATAGGTCCCTTTCCCCGCCTGTTTTGCCTGATACATGGCTTCATCGGCCAATGTGACCAGATGTTGCAGGTTTTCTTCCTGACCATAAAACTGTACGATTCCGATCGATAGGCCGATTTGAGCGGTTTTTTCGCCTTTGATATAGGGTTTGCAAATGGCTGTCTGGAGTTTGTGAACCACAGCTTCAATTGCCATTTTGTCATCAATGCCTTGGGCAATGACGGCAAATTCATCCCCGCCCAATCGTGCACCGGTATCCGTGTCGCGCAGCACGTCACGCAGGCGATGGCCCACCTGATCGAGCACCCAGTCTCCGAAACCGTGACCGTATTGGTCATTGACACCCTTGAAACCATCGAGATCGAAATAGAACAGCACGCCGGGGCGCCCGCTACGGGCGGCCAGCGCAATGGCCTTTTTGAAATGTTCGTCAAAGAGCCGCCGGTTTGCCAGCCCGGTCAGGGAATCATGGTGGGCAAGATGGGCCAGTGTTTCCTTGGCATTACGATGGTCGGTAATATCGAAAGCCCACCATAAAATGGCTTCCTGCCCGCCATATTCGATCATCCGGGTGGTGATTTGCGCCCAGAAGGGAGAACCGTCTGTTTTTCGGCATTCGGTTTCCACATTATGCAGGGTTTGTAACTGGCGCGTCCGTTGCCAATGGCTTTTATGTTCATTCTGATCCACATAAAGCTGGCGGCTGTCAAACCCGATGATCTGTTTTGTGGGGATTTGGTACATCTGCGCCAGCATTTTGTTGGCAAAGAGCAGCTTGAAGCTTCTGGTGTCGCTAATCCCGATAGCAATCGGGCTGGTGCCGAGAATGCGGCGCAGGCGTTCTTCGGAAACACGCAGTTCGTTTTCGGCATTGCGCCGGTCCGTAATATCCAGAAGCAGGCCGTTCCAGATTGTGTCCCCATTGACACTTTTATGTGCCCGGCCGCTGGCACGCACCCATTTGATGGTTTTTTCATCACGATGTTTGATGCGAACATCAATGGACCAGACATTCAGGCTTTGTGCGGCATGTTCCATGGTTTCACGGAAGCGACCACGATCCTGATGGACAATCAGCTGTTCAAACAGTTCCGGCGAGGAAACCATGGTGGCCGGGCCCCAGCCGGTCAGTTCGCGTACCCCCTGGCTGATGTAGCCGAAGGATATTTTTCCTTTTGGGTCACGTTGCATTTGATAGATCAGGCCGGGCAGGTTGGCACCCACATCGCTAAAGCGGCGTTGCGTTTCCTGCAAGGACCAGCTGGTTTCCGTCTGGGTAAAGGCATTACCGAGCAAGTCACCAACAACCTTGAATGTGTCGATATCTTCAGGGTTCCAGAACCGGCTTTTGTTCGTGCAATGAATGCTGATGAACCACAATGAATCGTGAACCATAAGTACAGGCGCCAGCAAAGCGGCGCGGGTTCCCTGTTGGGCCATGTTCTGAGCCATTTCGAAGGCGTCTTCTGGCAGGTCATCAATCTGATTGACGATGACAGCCTCGTCCTGAAGAAGGCGTTTTTTGACCCATGAGCAAACGGTGTGTCTGGTTTGCGGTTCTTCTTCGCGGTGGCTTTGTGTCTGATTGTCCTTTTTTTGCCAGCTGTAGCGCATTTCCATTTGAGAAGAGGAAATTTTCATGCGCGCGGCATAGCATAAATCAGCATTGAAATATAAGCCGCTTGCACGGACCGCCGCTTGCACGGCTTCGTCTGTGGGGCGTTCAATAAATTGGCGGGCAATCATACTGTAGAGGCGTTCACGCCCTTCAGACAGGCTGGTACCGCTGGGGCGCCCGTTCAACAGCAGGCATCCGGGCAATGCGGTTTCACTTTCCGGCAGTTCGGTGACGCTGACACGAAAACTGTTGGTAACGCGCTGGCCTTCAATAAGGCAGAGCAAGGCCTGATTGGTCAGGTCGCTTTCGCCGAGGTTAAGATGGCAGTCGCACGGTTGGGCTTCACTGAAAGTGCAGTTCACGTCATTGCGAAAAGCATCGTTTGCGTAAAGTAATTTTAAATCGTTATCGTCTGATATTTTCTGAACAATCAGAATTACATCAGCACTGTATTTTGCGGCCCGCCCGACCAGCGCCTCAAAATCCATTGTCAGCAGTGTCCCTGCTTGCAAAGTTTTAAAAATCGCGCAGGACCATAGCACTTTATGAGTGTGGGCGGAAGAAATATTACAAATTGTATGACCAATTTAACGTTTAGATTATACAAAAGGCAAAAAATCCCCTCCTTCAAAACAGAAAGAGGGGATCAAGTCGGCTTCGCTGTCTGCCTTTTCCCGGGGGAGCCCAGGGAAGGCGTGTTTATGGATCAGGGGGATGGCAGAATCCCGGCTACACCTGTCCCACGCCAGAACCCCCGGCTTACGATATTCTTAAAGATGGAGAGGGAAAGAATATCGTAAAAAACCGGGTGGAAAAGTTTTATCGGCGTGTCAGCAGGCCGCGGGCAATAACGCCTGCCTGAATTTCTGCGGCCCCTTCAAAAACATTTAGAATGCGTGAGTCACACAGGACGCGTGAAATCGGATATTCTGTCGCATAGCCGTTGCCGCCATGAATTTGCAAGGCGTTATCGGCGTTGGTCCAGGCAACACGTGCAGCCAGCAGTTTGGCCATACCGGCTTCGATGTCACAACGCACATCATGGTCTTTTTCCCAACCGGAGAAATAGGTCAACTGACGGGCAATCATGCTTTCGACCACCATCCAGGCGATTTTGGAATGAACGCGCGGGAATTCAAAGATCGGCTTGCCGAACTGAACACGTTCCGTTGCGTAGCGAATGCCCAGTTCCATGGCGCAGGTGGCCACACCGGAGGCACGCGCGGCGGTTTGGATACGTGCAGATTCAAAGGTTTCCATCAATTGTTTGAAACCCTGACCTTCCTGTCCGCCGAGCAACTGGCCCTGAGGTACTTCAAAGCCGTCAAAGGCAAGTTCGTATTCCTTCATGCCGCGATAGCCGAGTACGTGGATTTCACCACCACTCATTCCTTTAGCCGGGAAGGCATCTTCCTCTGTACCGCGCGGTTTTTCCGCCAGCATCATGGACAGGCCCTTATAGCCTTTTTCATCCGGGTTGGTCCGGCACAGCAGGGTCATCAGGTCCGAACGTGATGCATGGGTGATCCATGTTTTGTTACCGGTGATTTTGTAAGTCCCGTCTTCCAGTACCGCGCGGGTTTTAAGCGAACCAAGGTCGGAACCGGTGTTGGGTTCGGTGAAAACGGCTGTGGGCAGAATCTCACCAGAGGCGATTTTCGGCAGATATTTTTCTTTCTGCTCTTGCGTGCCGCCCAGACGGATCAATTCACCGGCGATTTCGTTACGTGTGCCTAAGGAGCCGACACCGATGTAGCCGCGTGACAGTTCTTCGGTCACCACGCACATGGCCGTTTTGCCCATGCCGAGCCCACCGTATTCTTCCGGAATGGTCAGCCCAAAGACGCCCATTTCAGCAATTTGTTCAACGATTTCAAGCGGGATCAGTTCATCATTGTCATGCCATGTCGGGGCGGCATCGATAACCTGTTCATTGACGAAACGGCGGAACTGGTCGCGGATCATTTCCAGTTCTTCATCCAGACCTGTATGCCCGAACGAACCTGTTTCCAGACCGTCCTTGGCATATTCGGCGATCTTGCGGCGTACGGCCGGGGTGTTTGCTTCATATTTGAAACGCTTGATATCGGCTGTCATGTAATCGTGACAGTCTTTGGCAGTCAGCCCCATATCGTGCGGACGAATCACTTCAACCTGTGAAATGGCAATGCCATGGGTCAGTTGTGTGCAATATTCGCCAAAGGCGCATTGCAGGATGAGTTGTTCAAACTCTCCGAAATGGCCTTCTTCAGTCAGTTTTTCCCCCCACTTGTGCATCTGGCGCAGGGCTTCCACATAGGTTGCCATCCAGGACAGGCCATGGGCAGCTGTTTGTTCAGTTTCCAGTTTGGCGCCATCAACACGCCCGTCAGTCGTGACTTTTTTACTGACGGCATTTTTGGCTTTTTCCAGCAAGCTATCGGCAGCTTCGACAGCGCGCGCAGCTGAATTGAGAAGATCGGATAGGATAAGATCACTCATGGATCATTCCTTTCTAAAAGAATGAATAAATTAGTAAGGCCGTCCCCCTGCACGACGCAGGGGCCCAAATCAGTTTTCCTGTGGGTTTCCGCGATGTACGGAAAAGGACGTGGACTTCGCTTAGTCGATGTTTTCTTCCAGCGTTTTCTGACCGGTGCGTTTGGCGTTGACGAGAACGGCCATGTTGCCCGGCAGGTGCTGGTTTGCCAGCATTTTCATGTGCGCTTGCGGAATTTCATCCCAGCTGAAGACTTCGGACATACAGGGGTCGATGCGGCGTTCCACCACCAGTTTGTTGGCTTGCGCAGCCTGTTTCAGGTTGGCAAAGTGAGACCCTTGAATCCGTTTTTGACGCATCCAGACAAAACGGGCATCCATAGTCAGGTTGAAACCGGTGGTCCCGGCGCAGAAGACGACCATCCCGCCGCGTTTCACCACGTTACAGGAAACCGGGAAAGTAGCTTCGCCGGGGTGTTCGAAAACGAAATCCACATCGTTGCCTTTGCCGGTGACTTCCCAGATGGCTTTGCCGAACTTGCGGGTTTCTTTCATATATTCGTTGAAGCCTTCACCGTTGACCTCGGGCAATTGGCCCCAGCAGTTGAAGTCTTTGCGGTTGATCACGCCCTTGGCACCAAGGCTCATGACAAAATCACGTTTGGTTTCATCAGAAATGACACCAACGGCATTGGCCCCGGCAACGGCGCAAAGCTGAATGGCGAAGGAACCGAGACCGCCGGAAGCCCCCCAAACCAGAACATTATGACCCGGGCGCAGGATGTGCGGGCGGTGACCGAACAGCATACGATAAGCTGTCGCCAGTGTCAGGGTGTAACAGGCTGATTCTTCCCATGAAAGGTGTTTGGGGCGTTCCATAACCTGTTGGGCCTGAACGCGGGTGAACTGGGCGAAAGAGCCGTCCGGCGTTTCATAACCCCAGATGCGTTGAGACGGGGAGAACATCGGGTCGCCACCGTTACATTCTTCATCGTCACCATCGTCCTGGTTACAATGAACAACAACTTCGTCACCCACATTCCAGCGTTTTACTTTCTCGCCAACGGCCCAGACAATCCCAGCCGCATCGGAACCGGCAATATGGTAATCTTCACCGTGAACGTCAAAAACGGAGATCGGTTTGCCAAGGGCTGCCCAGACACCGTTGTAGTTAACGCCAGCTGCCATGACGTAGATCAGAACTTCGTGGCTATCCAGTTTCGGGGTTTCAACCACTTCCATCTGCATGGCTGTGTCCGGGTTGCCGTGGCGTTCGCGGCGGATCGCCCAGGCGTACATTTTGGATGGTACGTGACCAAGAGGCGGCACTTCACCGATTTCATACAGGTCTTTCTTTTCCTGATTTGCGGTTACTTCGGCGAGATAACTCATGTCGGGATACTCCCTTGCTTTCGAAAAAACGTTTCCTAATTGAATGCCGTTTGGGCATTTCCTTTGATATCTGGTCTACACCATTTTGGCGTAGAGGCAAGACTTTTTTGCGCTTGCGCACAAAAAATAAGTTGCATATGCAACCATATTTTAAAAAATCTCAGTTTCAGGTGCATTTCGGGCTTTTTTTGCGATGCACTAAGTGATAGATTGCAGGCAATTGAAGAGTGGACTCTTATAATAATCATGCCAATCATGAGTCTTCATCGGACATTTTATTTCGCTTAGGAGCGCCAGGAAATGACTGAAAATCAACCGGTTCAAAAAGATCGCCCGTGGCTGTTTCGGACCTATTCGGGTCACAGTTCAGCTGTTGAAACCAACAAACTTTTTCGCACCAACTTAGGTCGCGGTCAGACCGGTTTGTCGGTTGCTTTCGACTTGCCGACACAAACAGGCTATGACTCTGACCATGTTCTTTCACGCGGTGAAGTTGGTAAAGTCGGGGTGCCGATCAGCCATCTGGGGGATATGGAAACCTTGTTTAATGAAATTCCATTGAACAAGATGAATACCTCTATGACGATCAACGCACCGGCAGCCTGGCAACTGGCGCTTTATATTGCCACGGCTGAACGCCAAGGCGCTGCGCGTTCCGATCTGGCCGGGACAACGCAAAACGATATCATCAAGGAATATCTTTCGCGCGGGACCTATATCTTTCCGCCGGAACCCAGCCTTAAACTGATTACGGATATTGCGGCTTTTACCTATCGTGAAATCCCCAAATGGAACCCGATGAACGTTTGTTCCTACCATTTGCAGGAAGCAGGTGCGACCCCGCAACAGGAACTGGCCTATGCGCTTGCCACCGGGGTGGCGGTGCTGGATTCCGTTAAAGCTTCCGGTCAGGTGCCGGATGAAGATTTCCCCAAAGTGGTGGGCCGGATTTCCTTCTTTGTGAATGCCGGTATCCGTTTTGTGACGGAAATCTGTAAAATGCGCGCCTTTACAGAGCTTTGGGATGAAATCTGTCGCGAACGTTACGGCGTTGAAGAAGAGAAATACCGCCGCTTCCGCTATGGCGTGCAGGTGAACTCTTTAGGCCTGACCGAACAGCAACCGGAAAATAACGTTTATCGGATTTTGCTGGAAATGCTGGCGGTGACTTTATCTAAAAATGCACGTGCGCGTGCGGTTCAGCTTCCGGCCTGGAATGAGGCCTTGGGCCTGCCGCGCCCATGGGACCAGCAATGGTCTTTGCGCCTGCAACAGATTATGGCCTATGAAACCGATCTGCTGGAATATGGGGATCTGTTTGATGGCTCGGCCGAAGTCACCCGCAAGGTGGAAGAACTCAAAGCCGGTGCGCGTGACGAACTCGCCCGAATCGATGAAATGGGCGGGTCCATTCCGGCTGTTGAAACCGGCTATATGAAACAGAAATTGGTGGAAGCCAATGCCATCCGTCTGGCGGCTATTGAAGCTGGTGAACAGGTGGTTGTCGGTGTTAATAAATTTATGGAAGGTGAAGCCAGCCCGCTGACAGCCGGGGATGGTGCTATTCTGACTGTTGATCCCAAAGCGGAAGCCGAACAGATTGAACGCCTGATAGCTTGGCGCGAACAACGCGACAGTGCCAAGGCAGAGGCAGCGCTGGAAGAGCTTAAATCTGCTGCCAAGGAAGGGCGCAACATTATGGAACCTTCCATTGCAGCCGCCCATGCCGGTGTCACCACAGGGGAATGGGGCGCGGCCTTGCGCGAAGTCTTCGGGGAATATCGTGCCCCAACCGGGGTTGGCGGGGCTTCCAGTGCCAGACATGGCGACCAATTGGCTGGGGTTCGCATTAAAGTGGATGCTCTGTCAGATAAAATGGGCCGCCGGGTGAAAATTCTGGTGGGTAAGCCGGGGCTGGATGGCCATTCCAACGGGGCGGAACAAATTGCTGTGCGCGCCCGTGATGCCGGTATGGAAGTTGTTTATGAAGGCATTCGACTGACACCAGCACAAATCGTTAATGCAGCCCTTGAAGAAGGCGTGCATGTCATCGGTTTGTCCATTCTGTCCGGTTCCCACATTCCGCTGGTGACGGAAGTTCTGGAACGTATGAAAGAGGCCGGTATTGAGGATGTGCCTCTGGTTGTTGGTGGGATCATCCCGCCCGAAGATGAGGATGAAATGCTGAAAGCTGGTGTGTCGCGTATCTACACACCTAAAGATTATGAAATCAACACGATCATGGCTGATATCGTTTCTTTGGTGGAAAAGGCAGCCTAACAGTCTATTAATAAAAACGCCCTGTCCTCATAGGAAGGCAGGGCGTTTTTTGTGGTTCAACACTATCGTTAGCTGTGGCTAAAGCGGAAACCGCCACGTTTTTCAGGATGTTTGTCATAACGGCTGAACAGTCCGTGCACAGAATCTGCAACCAGTTTTTCAAAATCCGGGGCCCGCATATGGACCAACGTGCGGTGATCACCGCCTTCAAACAGGATATCGCCAACATCGACAAGGGTGCGATCAACGATCACATCCATGTTGTAGGCCATGCCTAAAGCCGGAACGGCCCCGGTTTCGCAATCTTTAAAACGGTTGGCAAATTCTGCTTCCGCTACCAATTCGACATCGCATCCCAATGTATCGCGCAGCATATCAAGATTGATATGATGAGAAGCCGGCAACAGGGCCAGCATGTAGGTGTCTTCTGCTTTGACAACAACGGCTTTGATGAGACGGGCACCGGGGACATGGGCGACTTCTGCTGTTTCGCCTGATGTGGCGCTCAGCTGATGTTTCAACGTGTCGTATGGGACATGTTGGTCATCCAGATATTGTTTTAAGGTTAATGAAATGGCCATAACACACCTCCCCATATCAAAAGGGATCTTTCATCTAAGAGTATAGCATAAAAAACGGTGAAAAGCCCGTTTCGGCTTATTGGGTTAAATTTTGATTGAGGAATTCAGAGAGATAGAAACGGCGAAAGCGCGGCAGGTTTTCTTTTGCCAGCCAGGATTCCAGAATTTGGCGGAAGGCGGGGTCTTGTTTGTTTTTGCTTAAAACCAGATTGATGCGGTTAATAAGTGCGCGACCTGCTTTTGTCTTGCTACAGGCGACATAGCCGTAACGGTCCAATCGGTCTTCGCGCAAGGGAATATTGTAGAGTTTTATATTGCTGGTGCGCAAAGCGTTGTAGTAGCTCACGCTATTTTCAATATCGAGAAAATAGGCAATGCGCCCTTTTTCCATCATGGTATAGAGCTGTTTGGTTGGAAAGCTTTCCACTTGTACTTTCTTGTTCTTGATGGCTTCTTGCAGCACTTTATCCAGAACCGGGCCATAGGAACGCTTTTTCTGAATAATCAGGGGTGTGCTGACCTGTTGTTTGAGGAACTGGCTCAGGAACAGGCCACCAGCAGGGTAGGCAATTGGTTTTCTGCTGACCAGTATATGGGCGTAAGCAGGTTTATAGGGATGGGAGAAAGCCAAGACCTTCTCACGTTCCTTTGTTTTTAACAGTAAAGGGTTGCAGACCAGTTCCCCACGTTCAGCCAGAGCAAAGAACCGGGCGAAATTCATATTTTCCATCTGGTGTTCGTATTGTGGCAATTGTGCTTGGAAAAAACGGGTTAACTTGTCGGAAATCCCCTGCCCTTTATAGGGGCCTTCCTGAATATAAAAGGGAATAAGTCCGTTGCGTGCCCATGTGATGGTATCGGGGTCTGCGAAGCTGTGTGAAGGCATGCACCAACAGACCAGTAGAAAAACCGGTATAAATAAAGCCTGCGTTCTGAGATGCCACAAAGACATAAGGAATACCACCCGCACATTTACACATTTGTATTATAATGTTTTAGGTGTAATTCTCAAGGTATAAAGTGCGCAAAAGGCGGGTTATGACTATACTGTTTTCGCTTTATAGCTGCACAAATCGTAAACCTTGCATTGGGCACAGTCTGGTTTGCGGGCCTTACAAATATAGCGCCCATGCAGAATCAGCCAATGATGGGCATGCAGCATATATTTCTTGGGCACGGCCTTCATCAGCTTTTTTTCGACTTCCAGAACGGTTTTTCCCTTGGCGAGTCCTGTGCGGTTGCCGAGCCTGAAAATATGGGTATCAACCGCCATGGTATGTTCACCCCAGGCAATATTGCGCACCACATTGGCGGTTTTGCGCCCCACACCGGGCAGGGCTTCCAGTGCTGCCTGATCGTTGGGCACCACACCGTCATGTAAATCCACCAGCATTTGCGCGGCTTTCATCACGTTCTTGGCTTTGGAGTTATAAAGCCCGATGGTTTTGATATGTTCTTTCAGGCCCGCTTCGCCCAGGTCCAATATATCTTGCGGGGTGGAAACGATCTGAAAGAGTTTTTCAGTTGCCTTGTTAACCCCCACATCGGTTGCCTGTGCCGATAGCGCCACAGCGACCAGAAGCGTGTAGGGATTGGTATAATTCAGCTCCCCTTTGGGTTCGGGGTTGTCTTCTTCCAGACGGCGGAAGAACTCTTCACGATCAGCTTTGTTCATCTGTCTATTCTTTCAGGCCGAGAACATCCTGCATGTCATACAGCCCGCAAGCGTTCTTTTGGGTCCAGAGTGCCCCGGCAACGGCACCGCGCGCAAAGATCACCCGGCTGGACGCTTTGTGCGTGATTTCGAAACGTTCGCCTTCAATGGCAAAAACCACTGTATGTTCCCCCACAACATCACCGCCGCGCAGGGTGGCAAAGCCGATATCGCCTTTTTTACGTG
The DNA here is from genome assembly GCA_050297075.1 of Terasakiella sp. GTDB lineage: Bacteria > Pseudomonadota > Alphaproteobacteria > Rhodospirillales > Terasakiellaceae > Terasakiella. The sequence continues at coordinate 25,161 of JBNKSC010000004.1, read as the reverse complement.
CGCCTGTAACACCATCACGCACTTTGTCGGCAACATCATCCAGATTGACATTGCGCCCGGCAGCGGCCGCACGGCCCAGCCCCAACGCAGTCCCGGAAGGGGCATCAATCTTGTGTTTGTGGTGCATTTCCACAATTTCAATGTCCCAATCGTCATTGAGCATGGACGCAACTTTTTCGGTGATGGCAAAAGCCAGATTAACACCGAGGCTCATGTTCGGCGCTTGAATGATGGTCACATCTTTTGCCGCTTCGCTAATGACAGCCTGATCTTCCGGGCTTAGTCCTGTCGTGCCGATGACCAGATTGGTTCCGTGTTTGGCGGCCAGTCTGGCATGGTTGACAGTGGCTGCGGGAATGGTGAAATCAATTACGACATCTGATATTTCAAACAGCTTATCAGCATCTGTAATAATTTTGGCGCCGCTGGGTTCTTCCCCTGCAACCATGGCCGGGTCTTGTCCGATAAAGGGGGAGCTTTCCATTTCCGTGCCGCCAGCGAGTTCTGCGCCATCCTGATTGACCACAGCCTGAACCAACATACGCCCCATGCGCCCGGCGCAGCCGACAATACCGATTTTCATTTTTATGCTCCCAACGACCATTCAAAGAGTAATTTTATGTCGGCGAACCTAGCACAGCTTGAAAGAGGACTCTAAGAAAAAAACACTCTGCCGGGCTTCAGGAAATGCGCCGTTCGCGGTTGGATTTATTGAGGAAGCGCAGGATATGGGTGTCTTCGCTGATCAGGTGGCGCAAGAGCCAGTATTTGACATATTGCATCAGCTCTTCAAAATTGGTTGCCTGCGGGTTTTCTTCCAGTTCTGCCTTGCGTTTGGAAATATCGGCGATCAGCCATTTATGCTTTTCGCGATGCATCTCGTAACGCGGATAACTCATGTTGCGCATAACGGTTTCTTCATGGTCAAAATGTTTGATCGTTTCTGCCGCCAGCAGGTCGAGCGTTTCACACATATCCACACTTTCCGGGTCTTCCAGATAGCTTTCCATCGCCGCATTGAGCAGGTCAATCAGGTCCCGATGTTCATTGTCAACGGAGACCACATCTGTTGAAAAACTCTTTTTCCAGACGACCTTGCGATGTTTGGAGCTGACCTTGGCATCTTCCATATCCAGACTTGACCATTCATCCCCATCTAGGATCAGGTCATTATCACGACAGAAGTCAATGAATTGAGCGACAGGCATGGGTTTGCCGGTGAGGTAGCCTTGAAAATATTCACAGCCGATGTTTTTGAGGAAAGCCCCTTGAGTATTGTTTTCAATGCCTTCCACCACAATCTCAAGCCCCAGTACATGGGCCAGCGAAGCAATGGCAACGGTGATGAGCCGGTCTTCTTCGTTTTCGGCCAGATTGGTGACAAAAACACGGTCGATCTTTAAGCGATCCAGTGGGAATTTACGTAAGTAGGATAAAGAGGAATAGCCGGTGCCGAAGTCATCAATAGCGGCGGGGAAACCGTTTTCGCGCAATTGATACAGTGTTTCCATGACATCTTTCGGATTTTCCGCCAGAACACGCTCGGTAATTTCAATTTCCAGATTTTCAAAGGGAATATCGGCCTCGCGCAGGCATTCGATCATCGGGTCCACCAGAATGTCGCGGGTGAAGTAATGTGAGGCGACATTGAGCGATAATGGCACCCAGCGGCCAAGGGCGGTGTGAATTTCACGCAGAATTTCCGCACTGCGTTTGATGGACCAATGTAAAAAAGTTTTGCCGAATTCCCCTTGCTCAATGAAATCGACAAATTGTGATGGCGGGATGATTTCACCGGGTTTGGGTTGCCAGCGAATGAGAAGCTCGCCACCGGCAACATGGCGGTTTTCTGAATTGATTTGTGGTTGGATGAAGAAATCAAGCTGTCCGGCATTCAGCGCATCTTCCAGTGACTTCAAAAACACAACCCGGGTGTTTGGGTTGGTCTGATTGAAAATTTCATCGGGCAAGTGGGGAGAATGGAGCTGAATCAAATGGTGGCGCAGGTTGTTGATCAGGCTACCGACATCCATTTTTCCGGCAACCCATTCCTGATAGGAAATCCAGATGTCCATATCGTCATTTTGCGGGAAGAGTTTTTTGATTGCCTCGATGGCTGTTAACTGAGTTGTTTCATCGGGCAGGGGCGAGGCAGCGTACACAAACAGCAGTTCGGTTTCGCTGTAACGGCAGGAAATGAATTCTTCTGAAATTTCACTCAGGCAGGCAGAGATTTTTTTCAGAATCTCACCGTAATTATTTTCCGCTTTGTCTTCCGGCAGCTTTGTATTGATTAAAAAGCAACCGCCGGAAAGGTCTGAGGTTTGAAGCTGTTCAAATTCAATGGTGCCTTTGTGCCGATTGAGCAATCCGGTTTCGACATCGAAGCTTTCGATATAATCCAGATGGTCGATAATGCGCCGGATCGCTTCCGGGTCCTGAATCAGAATAGTCTGGAAACTGTGGCTGAGACGCCCCACCGGTATGGCCTTGATAAGAACGGTGGAAACCGTGCCGCCGGGTTTGGTCAGTTTTGTCGGTCTGAAGACATCAATATGGTCGCGGTGTCGCACCGAGAAATCATAATCCTGAAACAGTTGGTTGATGTTCCAGTCTTCGATTTCTGCTTCGTTCTTTAAGCCGATAAGAATAAGGAACTGGCTGTTACAGCCTTTGATTTTTCCATTGTTGTCAATGGTCAGAATGGCTTCGCTACTGGCTTCCAGAATGGCGGGTGCGGCATCCAATAAGGACTGTTCGTTCATTTGGTTCTCAGCTCCGACTAACAGCGACCAACTTATGGTATGGAAAGCTGTCTTAAAAGTCGATCTCTCTTTGATCATGTAATGTAAAAATTGTATTTCGTTGATGAAGCTCAAGAGGCAAAAGAGGGGAGGTTGTATTGAGTCCTTGCTCTTGTTTACTCTTTGCCCTATTTTCTCGCCCCAATTGAGATGACTCCTTATTTGAAGGCGATTTGGACATGAGCGATATCAAAAAAGTAGTGCTGGCTTATTCCGGCGGTTTGGATACCTCTATCATTCTGAAATGGTTGCAGGATACTTACAATTGTGAGGTGGTGACATTCACTGCTGACCTCGGTCAGGGCGAAGAAGTCGAACCGGCACGTAAAAAAGCCGAGATGCTGGGCATCAAGGAAATTTTCATCGACGACCTGCGTGAAGAATTCGTACGCGATTTTGTCTTCCCGATGTTTCGTGCCAATGCGGTTTACGAAGGGGTTTACCTGTTGGGGACTTCCATCGCGCGCCCGTTGATTGCCAAGCGTCAAATCGAAATCGCCCGTGAAGTTGGTGCTGATGCGGTGTCTCACGGGGCAACCGGTAAAGGCAACGATCAGGTGCGTTTCGAGCTCGGCTACTATGGCCTGCAACCGGACATCAAGGTGATTGCACCCTGGCGTGAGTGGGATTTGAATTCCCGTACCAAGCTGATTGAATATGCCCAGCATCATCAAATTCCGGTACCGAAAGACAAACACGGCGAAGCGCCTTATTCCATGGATGCCAACCTGCTGCATATTTCCTATGAAGGCAAGGTTCTGGAAGACCCGTGGCAGGAATACGATGAAAGCATGTTCCTGCGTACCGTTGCCCCGGAAAATGCCCCAGATGAGCCGACTTATATCGAAATCGAATATGAAAAGGGTGACCCGATTGCCCTGAACGGTGAAAAACTTTCCCCGGCTGCGATGCTGACGGCTTTGAACGAAGTGGCGGGTAAAAACGGCATTGGTCGTCTGGATCTGGTAGAAAACCGTTTTGTCGGCATGAAGTCCCGTGGTGTGTATGAAACACCGGGCGGCACCATTATGCTGACAGCTCACCGTGCCATGGAATCGCTCACACTGGACCGTAACGCGGGCCATTTGAAAGATGAGCTGATGCCGCGCTATGCAGAACTCATTTATAACGGGTTCTGGTGGTCACCGGAACGCCGTGCCTTGCAGGCATTGATTGATAAAACACAGGAAAACGTTTCCGGTGTTGTTCGCCTTAAGCTTTATAAAGGCAACGTTATTGTTGTGGGCCGTAAGTCCGACTTCTCTTTATATTCCGAAGAGCATGTGACCTTTGAAGAAGATGAAGTTTACGATCAACGCGATGCGGAAGGCTTCATCAAACTGAATGCCCTGCGCCTGCGCATGTCTGCGGTTAACCCGGATCTGGGTAAAATCGGTTAAGAACGCATTTAATATTTGGCGTTTTAAAAGGGGGGAAGCGTGATGCTTCTCCCCTTTTTGTTTATCCCTGCGATGTTTAGCGTTAAGATACCTTTATGCGCTATCTGATTGTGATCATATGTCTTTTATGGGCTTTTCCGGGTCTGGGCGAAGAGGGGGTTACGCCCGGCCAGACATTTCAGGATTGCCCGACTTGCCCGAAGCTGGTGGTGGTGCAGCCGGGTTCTTTCATCATGGGCGATGATGACGGCTATAAATATGCCCGTCCGGCCCATCAAGTCACCATTAATTACCCTTTTGCGCTGGGGCAATATGAGGTGACCTTTGAGGAATGGGAGGCTTGCGCGGCTGCGGGCAAGTGCAAGCCAGAACCTGATGATCATGGCTGGGGGCGCGGGCGTAACCCCATCATTAACATCACATATGCCGATATTCAGGTTTATCTGAACTGGTTGTCGGCAAAAACCGGGCATCGCTATCGTTTGCCCAGTGAGGCGGAATGGGAATATGCCGCGCGGGCGGGTACAACAACCAAATACTGGTGGGGTGACGAGATTGGCAAAAACAACGCCAACTGCCGCAAATGCGGGTCAAAATGGTCCGGCATTGGGTCTGCTCCAGTCGGCTCCTTTGCGCCCAACCCGTGGGGGTTTTACGATATGAACGGCAATGCATGGGAATGGCTGGCTGACTGCTGGAGCCCGCATTATGTAGAGGCCCCCACAGACGGCAGTGCTAGAAGGGATGGGGATTGTAAACAGCCGGTGACGCGTGGCGGGTCATGGTATTATTTCCCCAAGCTGTCGCGTTCGGCCTATCGCTATAAAAACGGCGTGAATGTTTTCAGTTACAATATTTCCTTTCGGGTTCTGCGCGAGATGAACCAATAGAGATTGCAATCGTCTTTTAAGCCGCTAAATTGACTCCCATCTACAGCCCATTGAAAGCCTGTTTTATGTTTCGCCTTTTTGCTTTTCTTGCCGTTTTTCTGTTGAGCCTGTCCGGTGTGGCACAGGCTGTGGCGCTTAACCCGCAACAACAGGTCTTGATGGAAAAAATCAAAACCTATCTGAACGGGATGAAAACCCTGCAAGGCGGCTTTGCCCAGATCAGTTCCACCGGTGAATATGCCGATGGCAAGGTCTATATGCAGCGCCCGGGCAAGATGCGCCTGATCTATAACCCACCGGCGCAGACTGAAATGATTGTGCGCAACGACACCATTATCTACCATGATAAGGAATTCAAGCAGGTTACCTATTATCCCTTGGCCGCTACCCCACTGGCTGTTTTGTTGAAAGATCAAATTTCTTTTGAACAGGATGTGGATATTGTTGACCTGTCCAAAGGCCGGGGTGTGATTGAACTGACCATGGTGGATAAAGAGGACCCGGGCATGGGCTCTGTGACGTTGGTGTTCAGTGATGCCCCTTTGGCGTTGCGCAAATGGGCTGTGGTTGATGCGCAAGGGGTAATGACACAGATTTCGCTCTTGAATCCTGTTAGCGGACAAAAGGTTGACCCGAAGTATTTTGAATTCATTGATCCCGGTTATGGTCGTGTGGATCAATGAGCAAAGACAGGGATGCGTAAATCGCATATCTGGTATTACCAATTTGCAATGATTTTTCGGCAAAGGCACCTTACATAAGAGTCTCATGGGTGACCCGAACTTGACCTCACCCTGAAAAGGCGGTTCCCCTATCGCCTTTTGGACCCTCTCAGCCATGAGAGTACAGCCTTTGCGCCCGACTGCCCCCTAGTCGGGCGCTTTTCTTTTCTGCTAGAAGAGTGCAAACAGTTTTCAAAAGGGAAAATCGCACATGAAACTCGTTACCTGGAATATCAATTCCATTCGCATCCGTCTGGACCATGTCAAACAATTGGTGGACAATTATAATCCGGATGTTATCTGCTTTCAGGAAACCAAGGTACGCGATGAACTTTTCCCGCAAATGGAGGTGCGTGCGATGGGCTATGACCATCTGCATATTGCCGGGGAAAAAAGTTATAATGGGGTGGCGATTCTTTCCAAAATTCCCTTTACGCAGACGGATGCCTTGTCCTGGTGCGGGCGCGAAGACAAGCGCCATATCTCGGTCAAACTGGTAAACGGGATTGAATTGAACAATTTCTACATCCCGGCAGGGGGTGATGAGCCGGATGAAACGGTGAACCCGAAGTTTGCCCATAAATTGCAGTTTCTCGATGAAATGACACAATGGTGTGTCGGGCGCGCCGACGATGGGAAGACACGGATCATGGTGGGGGATTTTAACATTGCCCCGCTGGAAACCGATGTCTGGGACCATAAGAAATTGAAAAACATCATCACCCACACGGCGGTGGAGATTGAGCGGCTTGATAAATTGCAGGCAGCAGGAAACTGGGTGGATGCCATGCGTGAAAAGATTTTGCCGGAAGAAAAATGTTTCACATGGTGGAGCTACCGTGCGCGTGACTGGCGTGCGGCCAACAAGGGGCGCAGACTGGACCATGTCTGGGTCAGCCCGGATTTGAAAGAAAAGGTGCGTTCCTGTAACGTGTTACTGGATTTGCGGGGTCTGGAAAAACCCAGCGACCATGCGCCTGTTCTGGTCGAATTAGACCTACATTCCCAGAAAAGCTAACGCCATACCAGCCGTTAAGGCCAGTGCCAGAATAACCCCGTTGCGGATACTAATGCGCAATTGGTTGGCATTGTTTGCGGCGGGCGGGGCTTGAACGGTTGGGGGAGCGGGTTCATTTTGCAAATGGACCGGTTCATTGGCTGCACTGATGGTTTCATCTTTGACCCAGTCATGCAAGCCTGCAAAAATGGTTTGTGCCTGTTGTTCGAAAGAGGCAGCTTCCGGGTCTGCCCAGAGAATACATTCTGCACAGGCGCGAACATAGGCTTGTGCACCATTTGAACGTGGGGAATGGACCACTACGGGGCGTCCTAAAAAGGCGCTTTCGGCAATTTTGGGTTCAACCGGAATGGCGTTTTGAAAAACCTTGTCCTTGAAATGGGCCCTGACTTCCTGATCCACCAGCCTGTGCAGTTGTTGTGCCGGGTCGCTTAAGGTCATCAGGATGCGAAAATCCAGATTGTGTTCGGCTTCGGCGCGGATATCTGCAATGGAATGTTCCATTTGTTGCAGCCCGGCAATGGCAAAACTTTCGCTTTGCACCGGAATGATGACCTTCTGCGCGGCCACCAGCGCATTGAGACTAAGGATACTGAAAGAGGGCGGGCAATCAATCAAGACATAGTCATAAGGCAGGCTTTCGTCCGACAGGCTTTCGCGCAGCCAGTATTCCGGTTCTTCCGAATCCGGGGAAACGGTGCTCAGTGCCGCCAGCTGGAAGGTTGCCGGGATCAGGGAAACGCCGGGCAGGCCGGTTTCTATAGCCACATCAGGCACATGGGCATCGCCCAGTACAAGCTCGTAACTGCCAGCGGTGATGGATTTGGTATCAAGGCCCAGACCTGTGGCCGCATTGCTTTGCGGGTCCATATCAATGATGAGGACAGACTTGCTTCCAGCCGCCAATGCGCTGGCCATATTCAGGGTGGTTGTGGTTTTTCCCACCCCCCCTTTATGGTTCATGACAGCAATAATCGCAGTCATATGTACAAGCCTCAACCTAAAATATAAACCCAAAGTATAGTATCTAGAGTACGGGTATTATCCAAACTTGCAAAGTGAAATTAGCATAAACAAATAAAACAGGGGAAGCCGTTCCAAGCTTCCCCTGAGTTTTTTAAGTCCTGTTTTCCCCGTAAAAAAAGGTAGAAACCTTAGCCACGGCGCGGCATTAAAACCCAGTAATCCAGGTCCAGAACAACGTCCGGGTGGTATTTGCCATCTTCCCCCTTGTAGGGGAAGTCATCCGCCGGGTGGTCCTTGGTGGCGACCAGACGCAGGCGCAGGGCACCCATATCGCTGCGGCCTTTGATTTCCTGTTTATCCAGAACCTCAGACCAGGCAAAAATGGTGTTGCCGGCAAAAGTCGGGTTGGCATGGGCACCGGCATTGATGGCGGCGACCTTGAAAGCATTGCCAAGCCCATTGAAGGATAGACCACGCGCCAGTGAAATAATGTGCCCGCCGTAAATCAGGCGTTTGCCGAACCGGTTGTCTTGGGCGGCATGCTGGTCAAAATGCACCTTGGCGGTATTTTGATAAAGCCGGGTGGCCATCTGGTGTTCGGCTTCTTCAATGGTCATGCCGTCCACATGGTCGATCTTTTCCCCCACTTCATAGTCTTCCCACAGGTGTGGGCTGCCAGCCAGATCGGTATCGTAATCGGCAAAATTCAGGCCTTCTGAAATAACCAGATCGTCTACATCGACAACAGAAGCAAGGTTCGGCACGGCGGCTTCCGGTGTCGGGGCATCGAGGTTTTTCTTTTTCACCATCACCCAGCGCACATAATCCAAGACCACTTCGTCATCCTGATTGACGCCAACGGAATTAACGTAGACCACCCCGGTCTTGCCGTTGGAATTTTCTTTCAGGCCGATGACGGTGGAAGTGGTGCGCACCGTATCACCGGGATAAACCGGCGCGCCGAAACGCCCTTCGGCATAGCCGAGGTTGGCAACCGCGTTGAGCGAGACGTCCGGCACGGTTTTGCCGAACACCATATGGAAGGCCAGCAGGTCGTCCAAAGGCATGGCTTCAAAGCCGAGCTTGCGCGCCGCCGGTTCGCTTGAGTGCGGCATATGGCGAAAGCCGTACAGTGCTGTGTACAAAGAGACATCGCCTTCGGTGACGGTACGCGGCGTGGCATGCACAATTTCCTGACCGAGGGAGAAATCTTCAAAGAAATTACCCGGATTTGTTTTTGTCATAACTGGACGTCCTGAATTTTTGATTTGTAAAAGATTTTTGCAGGGTTCTAGCACTTTTTGCGGCGCAATAAAAGGTGTTTTCTGCGCTTTTAATTGAAATTATATTTCTTCATTGCCGATCAAAAATGCACTGTCCACATCATGGCGGGCATGGTTCCGGCGGACCTGTTTGTCGTTATAGGTGGCATAGCAATATTGGCAGCCATGCAGGCAGCTGTTGTACTGCCCGATATCTACACTTTTAATGCAGCCACAGGCCGCACGCTGGCCGGTATCTTTTTTCGGGGAAAGCCGGATGTCAAAAAGCTTGTGAATGAGGGCATCATCAATGCATTTGCCGGGCTGAATCCCTGCCGGTGTCAGGTCAAACTCTTCGGCGCAGGCCTGAATCCCCATACCGTACTGGTGGGCGATGTCTTTCATCTGACAGGCCAGTTGCAAAGCCTGATCGGGCTTCTCTTTCAGGTCTTCATAGACCAAGCCTTCGATGGCATTGAGGTTGCGCTGTGTCTTGGCGTAAAAATCGCTCAGGCTGATGACAACACGTTGGGTTGACCCTTCAAGGCCAGCAGCGATTTTTGAAAACAAACGCAGGTGCTCTTCGAGAGGCAAGAGGTTGCACAGCAAAATGGGGTCATATCGCCAGATGACCTTTTCAGGCCCGACTCGTTCGGCAAGCTGTTGAAACAGCTCAATCGCTTTAGCAGGATGCGGCGTTTTTCGTTCCAGCGCGCGCGGATAGCCGGTCAGGGTAAAGTTGAAATAAGAGCGAAACCCGCGCTCATTGAGTTCATCCATATGAGGCAGAAGCTTGGCCGGATTGCGCGTCCAGAACACCAGCACATCCACATCCTCAGGCAAAAGCGAAACGTGTTTGACCTGCTGTGCATTAAACGGATTGCGCGTCATCACAAAGCCTGCGCGCACCCGGTTCATCAACCAGTCGCTATAAAAGGCCGGGATATCGGTACGACGTGACGCGCTGATGATCATTTACCAATAGTCTGGTTTAAAGACTGCCTTTTTAGTCGTTGGGATCACTGCGGGCATTTGAACATTTGCTAGTTCGTTATCACTTATGTGGTGACGCGTCCATTTTGCCAATTTTGAAAGTTCGGTCTGGGCCTTTCGCTTTTCAGGCGGGGAAGGGATAACCAAACCTATAGAAATATGTGGAAAGTCAGATTTTATGAGAGAAAGCGCAGGCTCTAAATCTGTATCGTTGGTACACAAAATGACTTGTTCACACTGTTCTTTTACTACATCGCGATACATCTGAAGCGCAATATTTACATCAGTTTTCTTTTCTTCAAGACGCCAAACTCGATGAGTTTTATTCAAATCAAGCTTTTCACAATGCTGTATCAGATTTGCCTCTCGTGCCGAATAGCTGCCCTCAATGATTTCGATTTGCTCACCGAACAATGTTTTTAGTGCTTTATGATATTTTTGCTGGGAATGAAGGGCCACATGCCCGTGGCGGGAAAACTTTGCTTTAATTGGTGCCGTAAAAAACTTAACTTTGATAAGATCAAACCCCGGCACCAAGGATGGAAGCAATTGCTTTTGGAACAATTCGTAGAGGTTTAGCCATTTATACGGTGTGTGCTTCAAACGACCATAATATAAATTGAAGCCATCAATATAAACAATTGTTTTCATATACCATTCTTCATTTAAAAAGCCACCCCAAAGGGTGGCTTTTAGACCAAAAAGAACGTCAACCTAATGTCGCCTTTAAGGTTAAGTCGTACCCAATACTTAAGCTTATCATAGATTCTTGTCAATGATAAATATCAATAAAAGTACTGATTCATATAATGTTAACAATGAATTAACAGGAAAACACCCTCCTAACCCATTGAGAAGACTCAGGCTTTTAACTACAAAATATCAGCAATCCGGCCCAGAGCTTCTTCGATGACATCCTGTTCATGCACAAGCGCGACGCGGATATAGGCTTTGCCGGGGTTTTCACCGCTGGTGTCGGTTTTGGCCAGATAGTCACCGGGGATGACGCGCACGGCGCATTTTTGCCAGATCTCTTTGGTGGCCTCTTCGGCGTTGGCCCAGCGTTCGCGCACATCCAGCCAAAGGAAGAAGCCGCCATCGGGGCGATAAAAGCCGAGGCGGTTGCCCAGAATGCGTTCGGCGGCATCGATTTTCATTTTATAAAGGCGGCGGTTTTCTTCCACATGGCTGTCATCGTTCCACAGGGCCGTGCTGGCGGCTTGCAAGGGCAGGGGCATGGACGCCCCGCCATAGTTGCGCAAATTGGCAAAGGCCTTGATCAGTTTGGGATCACCCGCCACAAAACCGGAGCGCAAGCCCGCCGCGTTGGAGCGTTTGGACAGGGAATGGAAAACCAGCAGGTTATCCAGTGATCCGCTTTCCTGTGCGACTTCCAGCGCACCATGGGGTTTGCCTTTATCGAAATAAAGCTCGGCGTAACATTCATCCATCAATAAGGTGAAATCATAATGACGCGCCAGTTCCAGTGCTTTGCGCAAATAGGCCAGATCAGCCACCATGCCTTGCGGGTTACCCGGTGAACAGATGAACAACAGGGTGGTTTTTTGCCATGTTTCTTCACGAACGGCGTCAAGGTCGGGCAGAAAGCCGTTTTCGGGGCCGGCGGGCAGGTAAACGGCTTCGGCCTCATTCATCACCGCCGCACCGACATAGACCTGATAAAACGGATTGGGCACCAGTACCAGCGGCTTTTCTTCCCCTTTGGCCGCGCGTTCAATCAGTAGATTGCCGATCAAAAACAGGGCTTCACGTGTGCCGCAGACCGGCAGAACGTTATCACTGGACAGGAAGTCGTTTTTCAAACCGTAGCGACGATCCAGAAAACCCTTGATGGCGTTGCGTAGTTCAGGCGTTCCGGTGATGGGTGGATATTTGTTCCACAGCGTGGCGTTTTCAGTGATGGCCTTTTGCAGCAGGGCAGGCGGCTGGTGCTGCGGCTCGCCGATGGACATGGCGAGTGGGTGCAGGCCTGTCGGTGTCTCCAGATGGTCCAGCAGGTCACGCAGGCGTTGAAACGGATAATCGCTGAGCAAGGAAAGGGAGGAATTCACCATCATGCGGGCTTTCGTCTTTTTTAGGAATTTGAATGTTGCCCTCTTATATCAGGCAAGTTGCGCATGCACGCAAGCCCGATCAGCAAAAAGGCGATGATTGTTGCCATCCCTGCGCGTTGGGAGGTGAACAGGTCGCTGAAAAAGGCAACCAGCATGGGCCCTGCAAAGGCGGTGGCTTTACCGGTCAGGGCATAAAGACCGAACAGTTCGGTACGCACCGCATCGGGGGTGAGATGTGTCATATAGGTCCGGCTGGCCGCTTGCGCCGGGCCGACGAACAGGCCGAGGGTGACCCCGAGAATCAGGAAATGGTTTTTATCGGTGACGATCAGGGTGGCGCTGCCGAGAATCGCAAGGATCAGGACGGACAGCACAATGACCCGTTTTGGCCCCCAGCGGTCATCCAGCCAGCCAAACAGTACCGCACCCAGCCCGGCGGTAACGTTAATGCCGATGCCGAAAATAATCAGTTCGGCAAATTCCATTCCAAAGGTGCCGGCAGCGTAAATGCCGCCAAAGGCAAACAGGGTGTTGAGGCCGTCTGTATAGATCATGCGCGCAATGAGAAAATGAAAAACCGTCTTATGGTCCCGCCAGTTTCTCAAGGTATCCCACAGGGTGGATAGCCCTTCTGAAACGGCTGCCTTGAGGGGGGCGCGTGTGCGATGGTCCGGCACAAACAGGAAAAGTGGCAGGGCGAAAACGCCATACCAAAGGGCGACAAACGGGCCGGAAATGCGCACATGTTCGGCCATGTCCTTATCCAGATTGAACAGGGGGTGTTCGGCCTGCACAAACAGAACCAGCACAAGACCAAGCCCCAGCAACCCGCCCAGATAGCCCAGCCCCCAGGCAAAACCGGAAAGACGGCCTTCTGCCCCGGGTTTGGCAAGGCCGTGCAGCATGGCATTGTAAAACACCATGGCCATTTCAAAGCCGAAGGTGGCAACCGCAACACAGATCAGCGCCAAGGGGATGAAGCTTTCATTCGGTTCCACCCACCACAGCAGGGCAGAACCGATGATGCAGAGCAGGGAAAAAAGGAAAATCCACGGTTTGCGTGCCCCGGTTTTATCGGCAATCGCCCCGAAAATGGGGGCGCAGAGGGCGATACACAGGGCGGCAAGGCCGCTGGCATAGCCCCAAGCGCTGGTTCCTGTAACGGGGTCCGGTGCCACGGCTTTGGAAAAATAGGCGGCAAAAACAAAGGTGGTGATCACGGTGGGGAAGGCGGAATTGGCAAAATCAAAAAAGGCCCAGGAAACTCTTTGTAAATTTGAAACTGCCATCTGGATTTATCCGGTCAAAAATGAAATGATGTGGTTATGTTCTGGAAATCGTTACATAGATTTATTTTCGCGTCACCGTCTCGTTTTCTCATGGGTGTGTGTGCAAGTCTATTGTTTTTCCCTTTTTGTGGACAAGCCTTCTCTCAGGAAATGCCGTTACGCTTTGTCACCTCCGATCTGATGCCTTACAGCATTGAAAAGGGAAAGCAGTCGGGCATTTTTGTGGAATTGGTCGAGGCGGCGATCAGCCGTCTGAATATGCCTTACAAGGTGAAGTTCTACCCGTGGACACGGGCCCAGTCGTTGGCGCAACATGAGAACAATGTGGTTATATTCCCTTTGACACGCACGCCGGAGCGGGAGAACCATTATCGCTGGATTTTTCCGGCCTTGCCGATGGAGCTGGTGTTTGTCACCCGTAAAGGGGAGCGTAAAACCGCAGGTCCGGTCAATGGTTTTGACCGGATTGCTGTACAGAAAAGCACACCGGCAGAAGCCTATTTACGCCGTCAGGGCTATACAAATGTGATGGCTTTTCCCAAAGCGGCCGAAACAAACATCAAACTCCTTGCCCGTGGTCGGGTCGATGCCTGGTTTACGGCAAAAGGGTTTGCAAAATATATGATTCGGCGTACCGCAGAAAAGGGACTGGAAATAGGGCCTGTAGTTGAAAAGTCCTATTTTTATGTTGCGGCGTCTTTGAATTTTCCTGAAGCCGAAGCGCAGAAATTACAGCATGTTTTACTGGAACTGGTTGAGGATGGCACGCTGGATGCCATCCTCGAAAATTACTTTTAATCAGTCAAAAACGATTTTTGGCCCCGTTGCACCGTTCATCTGTTCCATTACCTTGAACCAGACTTTATCGGCAATGGCAGCGTAAGCCTTGGCATGTTCGCTTTCCGGCTGGGAGGCGGTAATCGGGTTGCCGCCGTCAGAGGTTTCGCGAATCTGAATATCCAGCGGGATTTCCCCAAGGAAGTCCGCCCCTTGCGCTTCGGCTGTCTGGCGTGCACCGCCATGGCTGAAGACATCTGTACGCTCCCCGCAATGCGGGCAGGAGAAATAGCTCATATTTTCCACAATGCCGAACACCGGAATTTCCACTTTTCGGAACATATTCAAGCCTTTGCGCGTATCCAGCAGGGCAATATCCTGCGGGGTGGAAACAATAACAGACCCGGTCAACGGCACTTTTTGCGCCATGGTCAGCTGAACGTCACCGGTTCCCGGCGGCATATCGACAACCAGAATGTCCAGCTCGCCCCAGTTGACATCGCGCATCAATTGTTCCAGGGCGCCCATTACCATGGGGCCGCGCCAGATCATGGCGGTATCTTCTTCAATCAGAAAGCCGATGGACATACATTTGATGCCGTGATTTTCCATTGGTTCCAGTGTTTTGCCATCATGGGTGACAGGTTGGCCGGTGATGCCCAGCATCCGCGGGATGGACGGACCGTAGATATCGGCATCCAGTAGGCCGACTTTCAGGCCTTTGGCGGCCAGTGAAAGGGCAAGGTTGACCGATGTGGTGGATTTGCCCACACCGCCTTTGCCGGAAGATACCGCAACGATAGATTTGACATCGGGCATCAGGGCAGCATTTTGTGCAGGTTGTGGGGCCTGATTTTGCTGGGGTGCGGCACGTTCTGCGGTCAGCACACAGGTGACACTCAAAATACCGTCCAGCGCATGTACGGCTTCTTCTGCGGCCTTGCGCACCGGCTCAAATGTTTTGGCACGTGCAGGGTCACCCACATCAATGCTGAAGGCAACATGCCCGTCTCGTGTTTGTAGACCGATCACCATTCCGGCGGAGACAATATCGACGTTTTTGTCCGGGTCCATAATGGTTTTGAGGGTCTGAAGAACTTTTTCTTCTATTTGGGGGGGCATGCTTGAAATCTCCTTCACACCGGATAAATCTAATCTTTAACTGCTCGCACATTGCAAAAGCGGCTGGTGTCATATAAGACTGTTACAGCATGTTTGCCAAGTGCAAGTATTCTTCAACCTTTGTATGGAATTCATAAAGGGAAATACCCAATATGTCATGGAACAATCAGGGCGGTGGCCCTTGGGGCGGCGGTGGAAACAATCAAGGCCCCTGGGGAAATGGACCGCGTAAACCGAATGGTGGCGGCAAGGGGCCGACTCCTCCCGATCTTGAGGAAATGTTGCGCAAAAGCCAGGAAAATATGAAAAAGTTCATTCCCGGCGGCGTGGGCGGTGGCAAATTGTTTGCCTTGGCTGCGATTGTTCTGTTTGGCCTGTGGATGGCAACCGGTTTTTATAAAGTCGATTCGAAATCTCAGGGCGTTGCTCTCGTGTTCGGAAAATTCGTCAAAACTGCCCCTCCGGGTTTGCACTGGAATTTTCCTTCACCCATTGGTGATGTTTTCATTCCCGAGGTCACAACGGTTCAGGAAGTCGCTATTGGCGGCGGCAGCGGGGCCTCCTCTTTTAACCGGAATTCAAGAAGTACCAGTGAAGGTCTGATTCTGACAAGCGATCAGAATATTGTTGATGTGGAATTCAAGATCCTGTGGATTATCAACGATGCGGCCAAATATCTGTTCAATATTCGTGACCCGGAAACCACCGTGCGTGCGGCGGCACAAAGCGCCATGCGTGAGGTAATCGGTCAGCGTGGTCTGGCCAACGTAAACACCAAGGAACGTGATCAGGTGGCGAAAGAAGCCAAGGATTTGATTCAGGCCATTATGAACGAATATGATGCCGGAATTTCCATTCAGCAGGTCAACATGGCGAAAATTGATCCGCCCAAAGCGGTGATCGAAGCTTTCAACGATGTGCAGGCAGCCCGTCAGGACAAGGTGCGTAAACAAAACGAAGCCGAAGCCTATCGCAACCGGATTGTACCGACAGCACGTGGTGAAGCGCAGAAAATGTTACAGGACGCCGAAGCCTATAAAGAACGTGTGATCAAGGATGCAGAAGGGGAAGCCAAACGCTTTTCTTCCGTTTACGATTCATATACCAGCAACAAAGATGTGACACGCGAACGCCTCTATCTGGAAACCATGCAGGATGTTTTGGGCAAATCTGAAAAGATCATTGTCGATAATAACAAGGGTGGTTCCGGTGTTGTGCCGTACCTGCCGTTGCCTGAACTGCAAAAACGCAAAGGAGCTCAATAATGCCTAAGAAACTTATTGCTTTTGGGCTTTTGTTCATTGGTGTTCTGGCGTTGATCAGTGGCACTTTGTTTAAAGTGGCGGAGCCGGTACAGGCGGTTGTCTTCCAGTTTGGTGACCCGCGCCGTGTTATCACTGAACCGGGTCTGGCCTGGAAACTTCCTCTGGTTCAGGAAGTGGAATATTTTGACAAGCGCATTCTGAATCTGGACCCGCAGCCTGAAGAAATTTTGTTGGCGGATCAGAAGCGTATTCTGGTTGATGCCTATGCACGTTATCGCATTACGGACCCGCTTAAATTCTTTCAGTCGGTTCGTTATGAGCGTGCTTTTATCCAGCGTTTCGGCAGTGTGTTGAATGCGGCCGTGCGTGACTCTGTTGCCAAAGTGGAAATGGTTGATCTGTTGTCGGATAAGCGTGTTGATGTGATGAATGAAATTGTTCAGAAAGTCCGTCTGGCCGCTCCGCAATATGGTGTATCCATTGTGGATGTGCGCATTGGCCGTACAGACCTGCCGCCGCAGATTTCCCAGAACGTGTTTGACCGGATGCGCACAGACCGGGTGAAAGAAGCCAACGAACTGCGCGCCGAAGGTGATGAGATCAAACAAAAGATCGAAGCCGAGGCCGAACGCGAAAAAACCGTTATTCTGGCGGAAGCACGCCGTCAGTCTAACATCCTGCGCGGGGAGGGAGATGCCCAGCGAAACCGTGTTTTAGGGGAAGCTTACGGCAAGGACCCGGAATTCTTCCGTTTTTATCGTTCCATGGAAGCTTACCGCGAAGCTTTGGGCGATGGCACCTCTATGGTTCTGTCACCGGATAGCGAGTTCTTCAGCTATTTCGGCACCCGCGGCGATAAGTAAAGCAGAGAGAAAACCCCGTTTCGCAATTGTGAGACGGGGTTTTCCTTGTTATGGCTGCACAAACAGGAACAGGTGATGACAGATTTTTTCGTTGCCATCGGTCTGGCGGTGGCTATTGAAGGTATTCTTTATGCGCTTTTCCCGGAAGGGATGAAACGTATGTTAATGCAGGTTCTGGCCATGCCGCCCGCTGCCATTCGTACAGCGGGATTGACAGCAGCCATGATTGGTGTGGTTGTGGTCTGGCTGGCCCGTAGTGCCGGGTTTTAGAAACTGTAATCATTTGAAACAGTTTGTTACAAACTTGCCTTTTGCTTGGCAAATTCCTTTGTCACATTGGGGGCAATCACTGGAAAGCTTGCGCATTTCCAGTCACACGATAGATTATTCCTAAAAGGTTGTTAGCAAGAGGCTCAGATAGAAAATGAATGTGATGAAACAACGCCCAATGACGCAGACCAAGGCTCAGGCCAAGGTGCTAAACCCCAACCTCTGGATCATTGCCACGCTCAGCGCGTTAGGTCTGATGTTGATTTTTGCTTCTCAATCCTTTGCCCGTTCGGCACCTGACAGTTTTGCCGATCTGGCGGAAAGATTGTTGCCGGCGGTGGTTAATGTTTCTACCACCCAAACGGTTGAAACGGCGCAAGGTCAGTTGCCTGAAGGCGTGCCGGATTTCTTTCGCGACTTTTTTGAACGTCGTGGCGGTGGGGCGATGCCGCCGAGCCATCCGCGCAAAGCCATGTCTTTGGGGTCCGGTTTTATCATTGATGGTGAAAAAGGGTTGGTGGTGACCAACAACCATGTCATCAAGGATGCCGAAGAAATCAAAATTATTTTGCAGGATAATACCACGCTGAATGCGGAACTTTTGGGTACCGACCCGAAAACAGATATTGCCCTGTTGAAAGTGGACAATAAGGACAAGATCAAACTGCCGCAGGTGGCACTGGGCGATTCCAACCATATGCGTGTCGGTGACTGGGTTATGGCCATCGGTAACCCGTTTGGTCTGGGCGGTAGCGTCACAGCCGGGATCGTTTCTGCACGTGGGCGTAACATTCAGGCTGGCCCCTATGATGATTTCATCCAGACCGATGCCTCTATCAACAAGGGGAACTCCGGTGGGCCGCTGTTCAATCTGGATGGGGAAGTGATCGGTATTAACACGGCGATTTATTCTCCCAGTGGCGGCTCCGTCGGAATTGGTTTTTCCGTTCCCAGCAATATTGCAAAATCTGTGATCGCGGATTTGCAGGAATATGGCCGCACCCGCCGGGGCTGGTTGGGTGTGCGCATCCAGACCGTTTCTGACGAAATTGCCGAAAACCTCGGCCTTGATGGGGCGAAAGGTGCCCTTGTAACCAGCGTTGCCGAAAAAGGCCCGGCAGAAAAAGCCGGTATTGAAAAAGGCGATGTGATTTTGAAGTTTAACGGCAAGGATGTCTCTGAAATGCGCAAACTACCGCGCATTGTGGCGGAGACCAAAGTCGGTAAATCCGCGCCGGTGGAAGTCTGGCGCAAAGGCAAGGTGAAGAAACTGAGCGTGAAAGTCGGTGAGCTGGAAGTGGCCGAAAAGGACGGTAAGGTCGAGACACCGAAAGTGACACATACGTCTTCTTCCGTGAAGGAACTGGGCATGTCACTGGGCAGCCTGAATGAGGACACCCGTGCCCGTTTCAATCTGCCGGAAGAAGCTGCCGGTGTGGTTATTCTGGATGTGGATGGCGATGGTCCGGCTGCGCAGAAAGGCATTCGTGCCGGTGAGTTGATTGTGGAAGTCAGCCAGAAAGAGGTGACCAACCCGCAGGATGTTCGCAAAGCTGTAAAGAAAGCACTGGATGATGACCAGAAATCCTTATTGCTTTTGGTCGATGGTCAGGAAGGCCTGCGCTTCGTCGCCGTTAAATTGAAAAAATAACGACCATTTTGACTGCTTCTTTAAAAGCCGGTATGTGTTTAAAATGCATACCGGCTTTTCTTTTGCTTTTGAACAGACCCTGAAATTTGCCCGTATGGCCGCGCAGCGGCTTGCAAATGAGGCTGGGTGATTTATAGTTCGCAGATATTTTTTCCGTCTCAAAGGTTTTCCCATATGCAACAGGCCCAAAACAGGAGCCTTTCCTTACAACAGGCGTTGCAATTTGCAATGCAACAGCTTAATGCGGGACAATACGCATCGGCAGAATCTGTTTTGAATCAAATTCTGGCAAAAACGCCGAGTCATCCTGATGCGCGTCATTTGTTGGGGGTGAGTTACTTACAACAAAACAAATTCGTTGAGGCAGAAAAAGAAATAAAAAAGGCGTTACAGAAAAACCCGAAATTCACGTTTGCGCATTTCAACATGGGCAATGTGTTTATGGGAATGGGCAAACCGGACAAGGCCATTCAGTCTTTCAAGAAAGCATTAAAATTAAAGCCGGACTACCTACCGGCACATCGTTGTTTGTGTGATGCCCTTTATGTGGCGGAAAAATTTGATGAAGCGGAAAAGCATTATCGCGATTTATTGGCAATTACACCAAAAGATATTTCTGTGATGGTCAGCCTAGCCGATATGCTGGATACACAAGGAAAATGGGAACAGGCGGAGGAAGTCTATCGTAAAGCGCTTGTCTTGGTGCCAGAGGAAGCCGTTCTTTATGTTAAATTGGCCAATACATTGAATTTGTCCGGTAAATCCGATGAGGCTGAAGAGATTATTTCAAAAGCTCTGGATTTAAAGCCGGATTTCTATCCGGCTCATATGACTCTTTCCTATATCAAACTCAGACAAAGCAATGCCACAGAAGGGTTGAAGGCTGCTGAAAAGGCACTTGAACTCTACCCGGGTGAGACAACTGCGATTGCCTGGAAACTGACGGCACTGGACCAGCTTGGCGGTGGGGAAGAATATGACCGCTATATGGATTTTGATAAATATGTCAAAGCCCAATGGGTCGATGTGCCGGAGGGGTTTAAATCCATTGACGATTTTAACGCAGCACTGGTCAAGCATGTGGAAAATCACCCCAAGCTTTTTTCGTTTGATCATTATGAGGTCACGCGCTTTGGTAAGGAAGTTAAAGACATTTATTCCGAACCAATGGGGCCGGTTGCATATCTGAAAGCGGCGATGGAAAAGCATGTCACCGACTATATTGCCAACCTGCCTGATGACCCGGATAACCAGTTTGTTGCCACTGCCCCGAAAAAATGGCGGATCAAATCCTGGGCCAATATCCTCAGTGGGCCGGGGCGCCAGATAGCCCATATTCACGGGGAAGCCTGGATGAGCGGTTGTTATTACGTGCGTTTGCCCGATGTGATGAAAGCAGAAGAAAACCCGGACCATGCCGGATTTATTGAATTCGGCCAGATTAATGACGAGTTTCCCAATTTGAGCACAGAGCGTCTGCGTTTTCTCAAACCGCAGGAAGGGCTGGTTGCCCTGTTTCCTTCGTTCCTGTATCACTCCACAGTGTCAACGCAAAGTAAACAGCCGCGCATTGCGATTGCCTTTGATGTGGTGCCCATAAATTGACAAAAGTTTCTTTTGTACTCACCGTTTATAATAAAGCGCCTTTTTTGCCCGATGTGATTGCTGCTTTGAAAGAGCAAAGTGGTGCGTTTGAGCGTGAATTCGTTTTTGTGAATGACGGCTCTACAGATGATTCATGGGAGGTGGTCAAAAGGGAAACGGCCGGGCTAGACAATGTGGTGCTGGTTGATCAGGACAATCAGGGGGTGACCATTGCCACCAATAACGCGGTGCGTGCGGCCAGTGGTGAGATAATCAAGCTGGTGGATGCAGATGATATTCTGGCACCATTCTGTACAGCTTTGTTGTTGAAAACACTGGAAGAAACCGACAGCGATTTTGTTTTTGCAATTTCCGATGAATATGACAAGGAAGTCTGTTTTAAACCCGTCGAAAATCCGGAAGTGGTTGTGTTTGACGACCCGCTTTATTGTGTGATTGAGCATGGTTTTGCGCGGGTTAGCCATTGCCTGTTTAAAAAAGAATTGTTTGAACGTGCCGGCGGATGTGATGAGCGGATTTTTTCACAGGACCATTCCCTGTTCATTCGTTTATCTACTTTGGGCAAACTGGCTCAGGTGCTTGAGACGGTTTGTTTATCTCCACGCGATGAACCGGGGCGGATCATGAATAACACGGCGCAAGTGGTCCATGATGCCACATTGGCTTTGGCTTACCATCTACAGGATCGTGATGATCTGTCTGGGCAGCAAAGACAGGCAGCGCAAAAAAAGATTGTTTCGCGGGTTTGGAAATGGGCGAAGAAAGAGCATAAAGTCGGTTTCTTCAGTGCTGAATTTATGCTTTATTTGGCGGTACGGTGCGGTTTTCTAGTGGCGCCAGAACAACTTGTTTCCATGTGCGGTGTTTTTCGTAAAAACGCCCATATCAGGCGGCCATAAATATAAAAAAGGGTGAGGGACTTCATGAGCCAACCGGAAGTGACATTTGTACTGACCAGCTGCGGCCGGGTCGATCTGTTGGAAAAGACGATCGAAAGCTTTGAGAAATTCAATACCTACCCCATTAAACGCGGCATCATCACAGAAGATTCCTGTGATGAAGAGGTCTACAAGCAGGTACGTGAGCTGTTCGGTGATCGCTATGACATCATGTGCAATGCGCAGAAGAAAGGCCAGATGCAGTCTATTCGCGATGCTTATGAGACTATTGATACGGAATATGCCTTTCATTGTGAAGATGATTGGGAATTCTATAAAGAGGGATTTATCGAGGAAGCCTTCGCTATTCTGGCCAGCGATGAAAAAATCACGCAAGTGTTGTTGCGCACGCAGGAAAACCTCAACCGGGATGAAAACTTCTTTACCTTCGGGGAGCTTCAACAGGTTGAACAATATGGGTTTCGCCGCGTCTATCCGACAGCGGATTTCGAATGGGGGTCCTTTTCCTTTAACCCGGGTCTGAAACGAATGGCCGATTATCATAAGCTGGGTGGCTATGATAATTGCCACAGTGAACTGGATGTCAACCTGCGCTATCGCGATGCCGGATATTATTGTGTGATTTCAGATACACCCGGCGTGGTGCATCTGGGCGATGAACGCCGTTTGCCCGACCCGATGCGAAAACTTGTCAACCGCCGTAAACCGGGCAAGCCCAAAGGTTTGAAACGGCTTTGGTGGCATATCCGCCATATGAAGTTTTAAGGATACTGAATCTGTTCCAGAATGCGCGGCAACAAGACACCGACAAAGGCCTTATCAGACAGATGTGAGGCGATATCGTCTTTGAGGAAAATATCTTCCTTGGCAAAGGCCTGATAGTGTTCTGCAAAACCTTCCTTGTTGTCCATGAGGACAATGCGCTCCTGCATGGGGTGCGCCTGAACGACTTTTTCAATTAGGTCTTTGTTATAAAGTTTATACTTATCAACATCATAACCGGTAAGGTGGCCGCGATGCGGATGCGTGATCAAGACCAGTTGTTTGACATTTGGGTCTAAAAAGACTTCATCAATATAACCTTTGACAGTCGTTTCAAATTGTTCGGCCTGTTCGGGGGTTACACCCTCTTTCAGTGGTTCTGAAATTTTACCCCAGCCACAGCGTTTGGGAAGTCTGTTATTGCGATAGTTAAAGCGAACCAGAACGTTTTTAATAATCCGCACAATGGCTGAACCACCTTCGCGCAGGTTTGCCTGTTTTGTCATATATTGTTGCAGGCTGTAAATATCGCGCGAAAGCAGGGGTTCGGGATCAACGCGCAACAGATGACCTTGCGGATCTTTTTGCAGGCGTGGTGCATAGCGGCAGAGTTCGTCCCCCACATCGGTCTGGTCGATAATGGTTGCGATGACATTGGGATGGATATCAAAATCACTGCGCAAAACACGTAATTGAATGGTCATGGGGGAGGGCGCAAAGGAAGACATACCGCCATTGACGATATTGATCTTTTTTTGACTGGCGTATTCAGCCAGCAGCTCTTTTGCACCGGGGGCGTGGTTGATCTGTGCCCCCCATGAATCGCCTTGGAAAAGCAGGGTTGGCGCTTTTTGTTCTTGCTGGGCAATCGTCATAAACAGCAGATCGGTTACATGGCCATTATATCTTTTGTCCTGTTTTTCCAGATAACGCAGATGGTGCATCTGCTTATAGTATTTTTCATAGAAAGCCAGTGTTTCATCATCCATACGAATGTAATGGTTCAATTCCTTGCTATTAATGTAATAGCGTGCCCCCAGTTCAATGATGCCCAATGAGACGACAATGCTAACGAAGAAGAGAATAAGATTGGCTTTTTTCATGAGGACAGGACCTGTCTTTTGATCTGTGGCGTTATTTTTCGGTGTTCAAATCTGCTGGGCGGGTTTTTTCTTGATCTATTTTATGCATGGAGATGTAGGCGACTTTGAGAAGGACCAACAAAATCACGATAGTTCCCAGACCGGCGCTCAGGATCAATGAAAGCGCACTGCCTTGAATGAAATCCGGATTAATCAGGTCTTTGAGCGATGAAATATCCATAGGTTCATTTCGTCTTAAGGGTGTTGATCCAACAATTTTTTTGCAGCCTCATACGCCATGTCTACCGTTAAACTGTCCATCAGGCTATCGGTTTTTTTAGGCTCGAAGTTTTCGCCGAACAAATCAAGGAAGGGAATGGCCGTGCGCACGCTGGCACTATGTTTTCCCCATGGACCATAGAGCTTTTCCTGTGTTGGGCCGAAAAGGCCCAAGGTGGGCAGTTCGGCGGCTGTTGCCATATGCATCAGGCCGCTGTCATTGCCAATGTAAAAGCAACAGCGTTTCAGGCAGGCATAAACGGTGGGCAGGTCAAATTCCCCGATCAGGTCTATTTTTTTGCTTTCACTCAGCCCGTCAATGAGAGGTTTTGCCTGATCGCGCTCGGAAATATGACCGAACAGGGCGACCTTATAACCGTTCATGGGGCCATCGGCGGCTGTCAAGCGTTCAACCAGTTGCAAAAAATTTTCGGCACGCCATGTTTTGCCACGCCAGTTGGCAGTTGGGCCGATGGCGAGGATTTTTTCGTCTTCTGGCAGCAACGCCTGTGCTGTTTTTTCCTGTGCCTCATTGCACCACAGTACGGGGCCGCGTGGTGGTGTGATTTTAAGCAATTGGGAAAACAGTTCAACACGATGGCGGGTTTTGTCATCACGGTGCATATGTGTGCCGCGTAGCGTGGGCAAAAGATAGGTGATCGGCCCGTTGCGCAGGTCAATAATGCGGTACCACCATGTTGTGGCGCAGGCTTTCCACAGATCAACCCAATGCATGGAATGCTTTTTTTTGCGCATCACATGAATGCGTTCCACATTGGGGGTGGTTTCAAACAAGGGGGCAGCCACAGGGCCACAGGCGATGGTGAATTTGGCCTGAGGATAGGTTTCTATCAGATAGTTCAGCAGTCCTGTTGACAGAACCGCATCTCCTATGCGGGTGGATGTGATGAAAAGAATGCGCAAATTCCCAAAGCTCCTGACCAATTGCGCGACAGAAGATAACGACAATCAACAAGTCTGGCTACATTTGAATTGTATGTCATTCGCGAAAAAAACAACATTGTGTGAGAGTCTGACTCAAAACTTCACTTTTGATAACAATACCTTGCCAGTCTTCGCGTCATCATCCTTATAGAGGATACCAATATCCATGCTTCTGCAGATTGGATGGATTGCTCCCAGTCTTTTGCTAAACGACGACAGCGG
>JBNKSC010000003.1:0-168200 GCA_050297075.1 Terasakiella sp. | reverse complement strand
GGCACAGGGCCTTCCTCAATTGGGACACCTTGCTCTTTAATATGTGCAATCACGTCATCAATCGAAACCGTTGTGATAAAACACAGGTCCGCACTGCCTGCAGTTGCTTTATCCGCATTTGGCAAAAATTCTTTGCCGACTTCATGCAAGTTTATTTTTTGCTGACCGAAACTCAGTGCTTTTCGACCTTCTGCGAAAGTGACGGTTTGCATTCCCATTACTTTTTCATAAAAGTGACAGGTCGCCTCAAGAGATTTAACAGTCAGGACCAAATGGTCCAATCGTTCAATATTCATCATGTCCTCATGATTAAAAATGTTGCGGAATAAACAGAACTAATTGCGGTAGAAAGACCAGCAACAAAATGGTTCCGACAATGGGAATAAGAAAAGGTAAAACGGCTTTAACCACTTGTTCAAAGCGCATTCCTGTAATGGGGACCATGATGTAGAGCACGGTCCCAAATGGTGGCGTTATAACGCCGACCGATAAGGTAATGACCATAAACACGCCAAAGAACAGAGGGTCGATCCCGGCTGCAACGATTGCCGGTGCCAAAATAGGTGTTAAAATCAGCACGCTTTCAATCACCGACATAAAGCAGCCCACCATTATAAAAAAGACCATTAAAATCAGCGTCAAAGCGATGGTTGGCATTTGGAGACTGACTAGTTCGCCGGCCAATGTCTGGGGCACCTGCAAACGGACAAGCAGCCATCCATAGAAACCGGAAACGGCAATGATCAACAAAATGACGGCACTGAATTCCATACTGCGCAGGAAAACATCATACAAGTCCTTGAAGGAGACATCTCTATAGACAAACAGCCCCAAGCTTAGGGCATAAAAACAGGCAACGGCCCCTGCTTCTGTTGGGGAAAAAACTCCACTCCAGATACCGCCGACAATGATCATGGGTGTCAATAAGGGAAGGATCGCGCGTTTTCCCGTCTTCCAGAATTCCTCTAAGGTTGGAAAAGGACGAGTCGGCATTTCAATATAATAGGACATAATCCAAGTGGTTAGCATCAATAACGCAGCCATAAGTGCACCGGGCACAAAACCGCCAAGAAATAGATCACCGACACTGACATCGGCCTGCCAACCATAGACAAGCATGGCAACGCTTGGAGGAATGATCGGCCCGATTACACTGGAAGCAGCTGTTATGCCAACACTATAGTCAAGAGCATAACCTTTTTTCTTCATTGCGTTAATTTCCAAAGCGCCAAGTCCTGCTGCATCGGCCGATGCAGTCCCTGACATGCCCGCGAAAATCATACTGGCAAGAACATTTACGTGGCCCAGACCACCACGCACAAAACCAACCATAACATTTGCAAAATCAAAAATACGCTCCGTCGCGCTGCCTCTATTCAACAAATTTGCTGCCAGAATAAATAACGGAATGGCTAACAGGGGAAAGCTATTCATGGTTTGCATAATTTTCAGTGACATAAGCTCTACAGGTAGCCCTCCTGTTGCCGATGTAAGGGCAAGAGCCAGCAAACAGGTTGCCCCCAGCGCAACAAACACCGGCAATCCCATCATCATGAAAACAATCAGGCCCCCAACGAAGGGAATTAAAACACTCATTTCACATCCTCCTTCGTGCGGAAATCTCGAACGGTTTTTAAAATGGATGCCAGAAACATCCCGCTGAATGCACAGACCAAGCCGCCATAATACCAGGCAAAACTTATGGCCAGAGAGGTTGTGCGGTTATTGGCACTTCGCTCCATCATTTCCAGTGCACCATAGGCAGCAAGCATCAGAAATACGAGCGATAACAATTGAAGGAGTACATCATAGTATTTGCGGAATTTCCCCTTGAACATCAAGGGAACAATGTCAATTGCAATATGCGCATTTCTCATCCATGCGCCTATCGAAGCTGCCGCTACAGCATAAACGGTCACCAGAGTGGCTATTTCTTCAAGCCAGGGTGTTGGAAATAGAAAAACATCTCGTGCCAAAATGGAAAAAACCAAAAGTCCCAGCAGGGTTACGAGCATTAATGCGCACACAGCATCGGCAATAACCAAGAGCCCTTTCTCTATAATGGTGTCTTGTTCACGGACTTCTGTATCGTCCAGAAAAATTTCCATGCCGTGGTAGGTATCTTCTGGATGTAATTTGGATAATTCAGTCATAATTGTCTCGTCTGACAGATAAATATAGCTCCTGTTCCCATCAAGGGGAAGCAGGAGCCCCATAACAATTAACCGACAGACGCGATGGCTTTGTTCACGTCCTCAAGAACGCCATCAGCCAATGCATCTACTGCCTTATCAATTGCAGGTCTGGCTGCTTGTTTGAAGGCATCGACATCAGGCTCAATAACCTTCATGCCTTTTTTCTTGAGCTCTTCCAGATAGAAACCATTTTTCTGAGCTTCGACTTCATTACCTTCTGCACGGGCAATTTCGACAGCCTGTTCGACAGCTTTACGATCCTTATCTGCTAATGTATTCAGCCAAGATTTACTTGCGACCCAGTGCCATGGGAAATGCACATGACCTGTCATAATCAAATGAGACTGCACTTCATAGAGTTTACGTGCATAGGGGGAAACGAGAGAGTTCTCATGACCATCGACCTGACCTGTCTGCATAGCCAAATAGATTTCCGGAGCAGGGACCACGACGGTCTGAACACCTAAAGACCCCCATACATCAATCCAGACAGGGATGGATGGCAGACGGAGGCGAAAACCCTTCAGGTCTTCAGGGCTATGGATTGCCTTGTTTGCTGTCATATGACGAGGCGCACGCATTTGCGCCCCAAGATGGACGATCCCACCTTGGGCTTGTGCTGCGTCAGTTAATTTTTTACCGGATGCAGTTCCCATGAAGGCTTCAACAGCTTTACCATTCGGGAACAGGAATGGAATTGAAACCGGATCATACTTCGGGCCATATTGTGTCCGCCAATTGCCACCGGTTAAAGACATATGAGTTTCACCGATATTGAGAAGTTCAAGAACGGTGTTCTCACCTCCAAGTTGCCCGCTCATAAAGGGCATCACATAGAAACGCCCCGGTGCGATTTTTTCCAGCGCTTCGGCAAACTTTTTGATACCGGCTTCTTCCGAGCCACCGGGTTTCATTGTGGAATTAACGTGGATTGTGATTTCATCATTCGTATTGGCAAATACCTTCTTACCACCCAAAAACGGAACGGCAGCAGAAGTAACAATGCCTTTCATAAAGTTACGTCTTGAAACTGACATGAATTCCTCCCAGGAAATGTTTTTTTAATGGGAACAGTTTCTGTCCTGGCCCCCTAATAGGCCAGTATTACCTAGGAAGCTTGGACATCTCGCTTCACGATGGCAAGCAAAAGAGCAGCACCTTCAAATCAAAAAAATACCCATCATCAGAGATGACAGGTATTTTGAGCCAGAAAATAAAAAGCACATTGCCAGCCCCAATCAGGGCGATCATTTCATCTTCATGTAGACAGGAGCATGTTCTCCATTTCACGACGTAACTGGTAAGCGCTTGTCGTTGAATCAATGTGAACATCATCCCACGTTACAGCCTGCCCTGCGGCAACATCTTTGGTCAGCACGACATTATGGGCCAAACCAAGAGGCACATAACCGTTTCTAACCGAAATGGATGAGGGGCGAAGACCGCCGGACACGGTATATCCGCCTTCGCCATCCAACGTTTCACCGACTTTCAGGTCACGTTTTGTAATGGCGGCAACATCGGCGTTAAAACATTTTGCAAACCCTGTAGCTTCCCCGCGAATACCTACCGAAGCAACCGAGATCGCCAGTTCAAGCCCAATCAGGTGCCAACGTTTATAATTGGCCATATAACGACCTGAGGGATCGGTAACAACTTTGTATTCCTCAAAGCAGTTTTTGAGGTATTCGGTATCTGCTTCAAAAACAACCCAAACCCCTTTTCGGATATCGTGGGGAATTTGTTGCCCCTCTGTTGTCAGGCAGGACACCACATCCACCATTCCCTTGCGTTCAAGAATACCGCCTTCGGATTGCGGGCGCATAAGGGTCGGGACATCATCAATGGAGCCGGGAGGGAATTGCAACCCTTCGACAGGTGCTTCCAGACCGGTTCCGTTTGCAATGGCCGCAGATTCAATGGCGGGTTTGGAACCATCTAAAAAGGCGTTGAACATCTTTGGGTTAAGCCGCCCACGTTCAGCCTGTTCAGCCGTAAGCCCCCAATGGTCCCAGACCGTATCAGGTGTTGATTGCCTATAATGAGGAAGCCATTTATGACCACGTCCTGCCGCAACAACGCTGAAGCCGCATGCGCGTGCCCAGTCAACCAGATCACAGGCCAACGCAGGCTGGTCACCATAGGCCATACTGTAAATAACACCAGCATCCTGAGCTTTCATCGAAAGACCGTAACCACAGAATGCATCGGCTTCAACAGTCACGTTAATAACATGTTTTCTCGCGTCAAATGCCTTCAGGCAATGTTCAATTCCAGCAATCGGATTCCCAGTGGCTTCAATGATGATTTCAATATCTGGCTGAGCCAGTAATTCAGTCCAATCATCCGTGATGTAAGTCGCCCCCGAGGAAGCGGCAGATTGAAGGGTTGCTGCACTATAAGTTTCTTGCTGCCATCCCACCAAAGCCAGATTTGAACGAACGGCTTGTGGGTTAAGGTCTGCGATACCAACAACATGAATGCCCCGAAGCCTCACGACTTGAGACAAAAACATGGTACCGAATTTCCCGCCACCGATCAGACCTACTTTAATAGGACGACCTTCTTCGGCACGCTGTTGCAGCATGGTAAATAAATTCATTTTCTATTCCTTTATTATGTAAGTCGACTTATCCGACGTGTTGCAAGAAGTCGAAGTCACAGCCCTCGGGAGCTTGCGTGACTGTTTTGCTATAAAGTGACTGGTAACCGCGTTCTGAAATTTTTAAGGGAACCCGTTTGCGTAATCGTTCCTGAATGACAGCATCGTCCACCAGAAGGTCGATCCGCTTATCAGCTACAGAAAAACGAATGCGATCACCATTTTCAACGGCGGCCAACGGGCCTCCGATACCAGACTCAGGCGACATATGAAGAACGATGGTGCCAAAAGCTGTACCTGACATCCGCGCATCCGAAATTCTCACCATGTCCTTTACACCTTTTTGTGCCAGCTTTTTAGGAATAGGAAGATACCCTGCCTCTGGCATACCTGCTGCTACAGGACCGGCATTTTTCAACACAAGAATATCATCTACATTTACATCCAGATCAGGATCATCAATGCGCTTGGACAAGTCTTCCAACCCTTCAAATACAACGGCACGACCCTCTACTTCAAACAGATCCGGGGTAGCTGCGGCTCGTTTGAATATTGCTCCATCCGGTGCAATATTCCCGGTAACAGAAATCAATCCTCCTACTTTACTAACAGGGTCCTCTAGCGTTTTGATATAGTTGCGATCTACCCAGTCCATGGGTTCTTCCAAAACTTCTTCTAGCGTTTGACCTAGGATGTTTTTTGTATCCAAATGCAAGAGATGCTTAATCTCATGAAGAACGGCACGCACACCACCAGCAGCGAAGAAATCTTCCATATAACCTTCACCGACGGGTTTCAGGTTAACCAATACCGGCGTTTCATCGGAAATTTGGTTCAGACGTTCTTGCGAGATTTTAATACCTAGGCGTCCTGCAACAGCCGTCAAATGTACAATTGCGTTCGTCGAACCGCTCAACGCCATCAACACCCGAAAGGCATTTTCTACTGATTTTTCAGTAATTACCTCACTTGGCAAAATCGGATTTTTGATCAGCTCAGCAGCAGCCTTGCCTGACATTTCAGCCGCAACCAAACGAGATGAATGAACTGATGGAATTGCAGCGCTATCGGGCAAGGACATACCCATGACTTCGGCAATACAAGCCATTGTGCTGGCTGTACCCATGACTCCGCAGGTTCCCGAGGTTGTAGACAGCTTTCCTTCGACTTGAGAGATTTCAGCCTGGTCGATCTCGTTCGCTCTATACTTGCCCCAAAAACGGCGACAATCTGTACAGGCCCCTAGGCGTTCCCCTTTATGACGGCCTGTAGACATCGGCCCTGTCACAAGCTGAATAGCTGGAATATTTGCAGAAGCTGCTCCCATTAACTGTGCCGGAACAGTTTTGTCACAACCGCCAATCATGACGACAGCATCCATCGGCTGGGCGCGAACCATCTCTTCAGTGTCCATGGCCATCAAGTTGCGATAGACCATGCTGGTCGGTTTCAGAAAAACCTCACCTAATGAAATGGTGGGGAAGGGTCGAGGGAGCGCACCAGCCGCAAGGATACCACGGGAAACAGCTTCTACAAGTTCCGGCATACCACGATGACAGCTGTTGAAACCTGATGGTGTCATTGCGATACCAACAATCGGTTTATCCAGCATCTCTGGAGAAATTCCCATTGAACGGGCAAAGGATTTGCGCAGATAAGTCGCAAATTCAGGATCACCGTAATTGGTTAAACCTTTTTTCAATCCATGTTTATCAGACATAATTCCCTCCCTCACTTTGCACGATATTGAACGTCGAGCATGTCTTCATAGACACGTAACATTGCGGCTTTATCCGATGCCCCATGCCCGGCCAATAGCGCCATCTGGTAAGTTGCTGTCGCTGCGGATAGAACGGGGGTTGGGATTTGATGACGGGCTGAAATTTCAGCCCCACTAATCAGATCCTTATAGGCATGTGCCAATGGATACCCTTGAGAGAAATCCCCTTTAAGCATATTTGGAATGAAGAACTCAGACGCGTAGCTGCGCCCGGTGCCACTATTGACAACACTTCCGACTTTCTCAGCATTCAAGCCAAGCTTGACCGCTAAAGGCAGGATTTCAGCAAGCGCAGCAGCGTTGATATCAAACAACAATTGGTTAATCAGTTTCGTTAGCTGGCCGCTTCCTGTTTTTCCCATGAAGAGAACATTTGAAGCCATTGTTTCCAAAACCGGCAGAATGTCATCCAGCAAGCTTTCTTCCCCGCCACACATCATGGTAAGGGTGCCTTCAACAGCACGAGCCCGCATACCAGACACAGGGGCATCGATGAAATGCACCTGCTGTTGTGATAATCGCTCGGCTACGGATAGTGTGGTACCGTATTCAATAGTGCTCGTATCCACAACAATCACACCTGGCTTAAGGAACTGAGCCAACCCCTCTGCCCCAAAGAGAACCTGTTCAACAACAGCACCGTTAGGCAAACAAAGCAGAATAAGATTTGCTGATGCGACATTTTCTAAATCCGTCGCTAGTTTTGCGCCTGCTTCAATTGCTGTTTCTGCGTTAGTAACGTCTCTATCATAAACAAGTGTTTCAAACTTTTTAGACAGGTTACAAGCCATGGGGGCCCCCATCTGCCCGAGGCCTACAAATCCGACTTTCATCAAAATTCTCCTTCATGCGGAATTGATATGAACACAAGGTTCAACTTTTGAATGAAGGATAAAGGGAATTGAGAACTAGAATGAAGTAGCCGAATAAGATGCTAGGCTTCTTGAACCACGTTGCCATAAGAGGCTTCCATTCTCCAATGGAGAATTCAATCATCGCAACTAACGAATTCGAACGTACGCAATTCAGCGCTAAGGTCTTTGAAACGACGAACATCGTCAGTTTGGAGAAGCTGAGCAGGACGTTTAGGGGTTGCTACTTGCACAAAATACCCAAGAATACGTTTATTTTCACCAAGGGTTCTATGCTTCCATCTTCCGCCCGATACTTTTTCGTTAATATATGCATCAGCAAGCTCCTGAACGGTGAGACTTAAGTGATCCCCTTCGCTTTCTGGATTGTATATAGCGGGGACTTTAAAGATTGCATCTTTGGGTTCAACATCATCATAATCCCCTTGGAGTTTGGCAATAAGGATACGGCGTTTCTCCATTTCGGCCCGAAGAATGCCCCTGCATACACTCTCAAATTCTTCACTTGCCCGTGCTGGCTTTGCATAACCATTGTGTGCAATTAATTGCAATGCAGAATTTAGTTCTTGTGTTGTGAACTTACTTCTCACAATTCGCTGCTTCATATCAGCGATTTCGTTCGTTGCTCCCTCAATCTCTGCATCGACATCAAATTGATCGTCTTCAGGTACAAAGAGTTCCACAAGTTCATCAATGTTTTCCAGTTCAACCCGGAAATAATGTCGAACCAGACCATTGATTACATCTTTGGTAAGTTGAGGTGATTCTTTCACCATATCGATTAAGGCCTCATAGCGATTTGTGAGTTCACGACAAAGCCTCCTTGCCTGTCGTGCATCAATTTCGCCCAATGATACCTTGATTTCTCTTCTTCCTAAACGGGAAATTAGAGAGCTTGAGACAGCCCTTCTAAAATAGAAACGATGCCCCCGCGTGACGAGATAGGGTGTCTTGAAAGCAGACATGACGAAGCCCCGCTTTGTACCAGAGTTTGTACCAAAACGGAGGAACGTCACATTTTCATGTCTGTAAGTCTCTGTTCTCTAACGCTAATTAGAGAAAATGGCGGACAGAGAGGGATTCGAACCCTCGATACCCTTACGGGTATGGTTCCTTAGCAGGGAACTGGTTTCAGCCACTCACCCATCTATCCAAAGTCGGACAATCTGCCCGTTTGTTTGGCTGTTCTACAAACACACGGGGGCGCTGTCAACGGACAAAAACGATTTCGACAAATTTATTTTGCATCCACGTTAAAGAGTGTTTTCAGCTCTTGCTTGTTATAGCCGCCTTCACGTCGATTTTTGCTTAAAACCTCAAAGCCTTCCTGCACAGCCGGGCGTGCCATAATGGCATCGAACCAGCGTTTCAGGTTGAGGTAATCCTCAAGCTGTTGCCCCTGATTTTTATAGGAACGGATCCAGCCGATAGAGGCCACATCTGCAATGGAATAATCGCCTGCCAAATATTCCACCTCGCCCAGACGTTTGTCCATAACGCCGTAAAGCCGTGTGGCTTCCTTGGTATAGCGTTCAATGCCGTATTCAATTTTTTCCGGGGCATAAAGGCGGAAATGATGAGCTTGACCCAACATCGGCCCCAAACCACCCATCTGGAACATCAGCCATTGCAGCACCTCATAACGCTTGCGTGCATCGGTCGGCAACAAAGGACTGTTTGTTTTTTCTGCCAGATAGATCAAAATCGCGCCACTTTCAAACAGACTGATCGGTTGGCCATCCGGCCCATCGGGGTCAACAATCGCCGGGATTTTATTATTCGGGCTAATCGCCAGAAACTCGGGAGTAAACTGGTCACCTTTCCCGATGTCGATGGCGTGCACCTGATAGTCCAGCCCTGTTTCTTCCAGCATAATATGGACCTTATGCCCATTTGGTGTCGGCCAGGAATATACATCAATCATCTGCTTATCCTTTTATCTTTCCTTTAGAACTTTAGGATAGTATATAAAATTAATTCCTTCAAAACATGATGTAATTCACACTTTTGGATGAATTAAAGTTGTGTGTTCGCTTTTAACAAGAGATATCCATGTCTGATGTTCTGCCCCAACAAAAATTGCTTCTGGAACTGTTGATCATGTCCGGTGACATTGCCGTGGCCGACAACATCAGCGACACCATTCTGGAACGCACAGTGGTAGAATGCGAGAAAAAAGGCTGGGTCAAGCGCAGTGTCTTCGGAGCAGGCTTTCATAAAACCACCATTACAGAAGCCGGACGCCAGGCGTCAGGACTGAACCGCTAACGCCTTAACAGCTCAAAAGCCATTCGCTGCTCTTCTCAAGTTCTTCAGTCGATATCTCTTTTATCAGGGTTTCCTGCAAATCTTGCAACGTGACACCACGTAATTTTTCACGCCAGGCTTCATCCGCTTCCCACATCACGCTGGCAATGGCACAGGGCTTTGTCAAAGGTGAACTCTTAGCTGTGCGACACGGGTTATTCGCCCGGATTTCCGTACAGTTAAAGCTGTTTTTTTTCCCTTCAACGGCTTCCACAATATCCAGAAAAGATATTTCTTTTGCCTCTAAGGCTAGCCGGTATCCCCCTTTGGGCCCCAGCGTCCCCTCAACCAATCCCGCCTGAGAAAGCGCCTGCAAAGCCTTGGAGAGATATTCTTTAGGCACACCGTGAAAAGCAGACAGGGCTTTGGTTGAAAGATACCTTCCTTCGGGAAGCGCTGCCATCACAGCACAACAGTGTAACGCCCATTCTACCTGATTTTTCAGGATCATCCCATTTGCCTTTTTGGTTATCGTGTCGAGCTTCCCTACTTTGTACAACCAATATGAAAAGAAAAAAAGCCGATGCTGCCTTTTATCGACAACATCGACTTTCAAAGGCCTGTGTTATAAACCAGCGTGTTCCAAGCCAAACTGGGCATCTGCCGAACCGGGGACCATATTGAAAGGAACGGCCAAACGGTTCCAGCTGTTGATGGAAGCCACAGCAAAGGTCAGGTCGGAAATTTCCTGTTCGCTCAATTCAGTACGTACAGACTGATACAGTTCTTCTGAAATGCCCCCTGTCGGTAAGGTCGTCACAGCCTCCGCCCAGCGCAAAGCGGCCTTTTCCTTTTCACTAAACAAGTTCGATTCCTGCCAGATGGGCAAATGATACAGGCGTAACTCCCTTTCCCCACCCATCTTGGCTTGCTTGACATGCATATCCAGACAAAAAGCACAGCCATTGAGCTGGGAAACACGAATATCAATGAGATGTAAGAGATCTTCACTCAGTGAAGTCTGTGTTTTGGTCGCTAGGGAAAAGGCAGACATTTTTTCCAAAAGCGGTTCAGAAAGCTGAAAATGATTAAGACGTTGTGTCATGGGTCTCCTCCAATTTAATTAAGGATATGAAATATCCTTAATTAAATCTCTACTGTCAAGTCGCTTTCCTGAAATGCTTTAAAACATAAAAAAAATGCTCCCGAAAATTTCGGAAGCATTTTTGAACAGGTATATAAAAAAAGAGACTCCTGCCTTCGCAGGAGCTCACTTTCTTTATCCCATGATTTTGTCACGCAACAACTTATTAACCACGCCGGGGTTGGCTTTGCCTTGGGTCGCTTTCATGACCTGTCCGACAAACCAGCCGAGCATTTTGTCTTTACCGCTGCGGATTTCCTCTACCTTGTCCTGATTGGCCGCGATGATTTCATCAATCGCCGCTTCAATGGCACCGGTATCAGTAATCTGTTTAAGGCCTTTTTCCTCCACGATCTTTTCCGGATCATCCCCGGTTTCGATCATGATTTCGAAAACATCCTTTGCGATGCGCCCGGAAATGGTGTCGTTGGAAATCAGTTCCACCAATTTACCGAGGTTTTCTGCACTGACCGGGCTTTCCTGAATGGAAACACCCAACTTGTTCAGCGCGCCAAACAGGTTGGTGATCACCCAGTTGGCTGCCAGTTTGCCGTCTCGGCCTTTGGCAACTTCTTCATAGAAATCAGCCTTTTCTTTTTCCGCCACCAGAACGGAGGCATCATAGGCAGAAAGGCCAAGTTCATTGATGAAACGCACTTTCTTTTCATCCGGCAGTTCCGGCAATGTCGCACGGATGTTATCAACAAAACCTTCCGGCAGAACCAACGGCAGCAGGTCCGGGTCCGGGAAATAGCGATAGTCGTGCGCATGTTCTTTTGAACGCATGGAACGGGTTTCACCCTTGGCAGAATCAAACAGGCGTGTTTCCTGAACGATTTCCCCACCTTCTTCATAGACTTCCACCTGACGCGCCGCTTCGGCCTCAATAGCCTGCATGACGAAACGAACGGAGTTCACGTTTTTGGTTTCCGTACGTGTGCGAAGTTCTGTTTCGCCCACCTTACGCACGGAAACGTTCACGTCACAACGCATGGACCCTTCATCCATATTGCCATCACAGGTGCCAAGGTAGCGCACAATAGAACGCAGCTTGCGCACATAGGCACCGGCTTCTTCCGGTGAGCTCATATGCGGCATGGAAACGATTTCCATCAAACAGACCCCTGCCCGGTTCAAATCGATATAGGATTTGGACGGGTGCTGGTCATGCTGGGATTTCCCAGCATCAATTTCCATATGCAGGCGCTCAATGCCCACTTCCTTGGTTTTGCCGTCTTCAAGGTCCAAAATCATGGTACCTTCGCCCACGATCGGCTTGTCGAACTGGGAAATTTGATAGCCCAGCGGCAAGTCGGCATAGAAGTAATTCTTGCGCGCAAACACGGAATATTCGTTGATCTGCGCCTTTAAGCCCAAACCGGTACGAACAGCCTGTTCGATACATTTTCCGTTAATAACCGGCAACATACCCGGCATACCTGCATCCAGAAATGCCACATTATGGTTCGGTTCTGCCCCAAACGTTGTGGACGCACCGGAAAACAGCTTGGCGTTGGAGATCACTTGGCAGTGGACTTCCAGACCGATGACCAGTTCCCAATCGCCTGTTTCACCTTTGATCACGTAACCCATTTTCTCAGGCCTCCAACATCTTCGGCTTGGCGCTGAAACCAGCCGCCTTTTCCAATACGTCTGCACTACGCAGCAGTGTTTCTTCATCAAACGGGCGACCGATCAGTTGCAGCCCCAGCGGCAACCCTTCCCCACTCAGACCGGCCGGAACGGAAATGCCCGGAAGCCCCGCCAGAGATGTCGGCACGGTGAAGACATCATTAAGATACATTTTCACCGGATCGTCCTCATTTTCACCAATGCCAAAGGCCGCAGACGGACAAGTCGGTGTCAGAATGACATCGCACTGTTCGTGGGCTGCCTTGAAGTCATTGGAAATGAGCGTGCGGATTTTCTGCGCTTTTGCATAATAAGCATCGTAATAACCGGCAGAAAGCACATAGGTACCGATCATGATACGACGTTGTACTTCTTCACCAAAGCCTTGAGCTCGTGTTTTCATGTACAGGTCATCCAGATTTTCCAGCTCACCTTCTGCACGGTGGCCATAACGTACCCCGTCATAACGTGCCAGGTTGGAAGAGGCTTCCGCCGGGGCAACAATGTAGTAAGTCGCCAGTGCGTACTTGGTATGCGGCAGGGAAACGGAAACCACTTCGGCACCCGCATCCTTGAGCATCTCTTCGCCTTTTTTCCACAGGTCGATAATTTCCTGCGGCATGCCATCCACTTTATATTCTTGCGGAATACCAACCTTCAGGCCTTTGATATCACCAGTCAGCGCAGCTTCAAAATTCGGCAAATCAACACGGGCAGATGTAGAATCATGCACATCATACCCAGCCATGGATTGCAGCATAATGGCCGCATCACGTACCGTTTTGGTCATTGGCCCGGCTTGGTCAAGTGAGGAGGCAAAAGCCACAATGCCCCAGCGTGAACAACGCCCGTAAGTCGGTTTCAGGCCAACAATCCCGGAAAAAGAAGCCGGTTGACGGATAGACCCACCGGTGTCCGTTCCCGTAGCAGCCAGACACAAACCACCGGCAACAGCCGCAGCAGACCCGCCGCTTGAGCCACCGGGGACAAGGTCTTTACCCACATTTTCGCCCCACGGGTTCTTGACCGAACCGAAATAGGAGGTGATGTTGGCAGAGCCCATGGCGAATTCATCAAGGTTGGTTTTGCCCAACATGACCGCGCCAGCCTGTTTCAGGTTGCTGGAAACAGTCGACTCATAAGGCGGCACAAAATTATCCAGAATATGTGACCCGGCTGTGGTGCGCACACCTTCAGTGCAAAACAGGTCTTTCATGCCAATGGGCAGACCTTCCATATTGCCAGCCTCACCTGCCTTGATTTTGGCATCAGAAGCAGCGGCCTGATCCAGCGCCAGTTCCGGCGTTTCGGTAATAAAGGCGTTCAGGTCTTTATGGTTTTCCATCGCGTCGATATGGGCTTTGGTCAGCTCCACCGCGCTGAAGTCACCGGCCTTAAGCCCATCTCGGGCTTCTGCCAGTGTCAAATTCGTCAGTTTGGTCATGATTATTCAACCACCTTGGGAACGAGGAAACAGTGATCGTCTTGATCGGGTGCATTCTGAAGAGCCAAGTCCGGCTGGTCGCCACTGGTCACGACATCTTCGCGCCAGTGCAACGTCTGGGCAGCGACCGAGGTCATCGGCTCCACGCCATCGGTATTGACTTCTGAAAGTTGTTCAACCCAATCAAGGATTTTGGTCAAGTCCTGAGCAATCGGCTCCAGCTTGTCCTCGCTCACTTCAATCCGTGAGAGAAAAGCAATGTTCTTGACGGTATCTTTGTCTAATGCAGACATAACGATTTCGTCCCTTACGCGCTCATGAAATTCGAGCATCAAAAATAGTGAAAATTAGCGGGGCGGAAAGTAGCACTGGAAAGCCCGCAAAACAAGAGGTAGTGTTGGAAAAAAGGCCGCTTTTAAGAATCTTTTCAAATCCGGGAGCCCCATGCCTCTTTCCGCCGCCATTTTACAAACCCTACGCACCATTGTCAGTGATGCAGGTTTCATCACCGACAAGGATACAATATCTCCCTATCTGGAAGAAAGCCGCAACCGCTTTCGCGGAACCTGTGATGCCCTGTTGATGCCCGCTAACACGCAGCAAGTCTGTGAAATTTTAAGCATCTGCAATGATGAAAATATTCCGGTCGTCCCCCAAGGCGGCAATACCGGGCATTGTGGCGGGGCGGTGCCCGAAGGCGGCATTCTGCTGAACCTGTCACGCATGAACAAAATACGCAGCATTGATCCCCTCAATGCCAGTATGAGTGTGGAAGCCGGTTGTATTCTGGCCGATGTGCAACAAGCCGCGCTGAAAGAAGGGCTTTATTTCCCCCTTTCCCTGGCCGCAGAAGGCAGTTGTCAGATTGGCGGCAACATTGCCACCAATGCAGGTGGGATTCATGTTTTGCGCTATGGCAACATGCGTGACCTGACATTGGGACTGGAGGTCGCCCTGCCCGATGGCCGCCTATGGGATGGTCAACGCGCACTTAGAAAAAACAACACAGGCTACGATCTGAAACATCTCTTTGTTGGGTCCGAAGGGACATTGGGGATTATCACTGCGGCTACACTTAAACTTTTCCCCGCCCCGGCCGATACCACCAGCGCCTTTATTGCAAGTGACAGCCCCGCCCATATGCTGGATGCCTTTAACATCCTCAGGCACAAGTTGGGGGAAGAGCTCAGCGCCTTTGAACTCATGCCCCGCTTCGGGCTGGAACTGGTCACCCGTCATATCGGCGGGGCACGTGACCCGTTCATCCAGCCTTACCACTGGTACGGCGTGGTAGAAGTGGCCAGCAACAGGGAACATGCAGGCCTAAAAACAATTCTGGAAAACGAACTGCACCCCTTGTTTGAACGTGGTTTCATTCAAAATGCCACCGTTGCACAAGATATCAAACAGGCGCAGGCCTTATGGGCTTTAAGGGAAAATATGTCAGCTGCCCAAAAACTTGAAGGCGCTTCGATCAAACATGATGTTTCGGTTCCCATTTCCAAAATACCGGAATTTCTGGCTGAAACCTCAAATATGCTGCACAACGTCTTGGCAGATATCCGCCTGTGCCCCTTTGGGCACATGGGAGATGGCAATATCCATTTCAACATCAGCCAACCGGAACATATGGCACGTGAAGATTTTGATGAATACTGGCCCATCTTTAACGAAATCGTTCATGAGATGGCTGAAAAATACGGCGGCTCCTTTAGTGCCGAGCATGGAATCGGCCAGTTAAAGCTCTCTGAAATGCAGCTTTTTCGTTGTGGGCCTGAACTGGACATGATGCGGCTGATCAAACAAAGTCTCGACCCCAACAACATCATGAACCCGGGCAAGGTCATTCCTCAAAGCGAGTCTTCAACAGCTTTTTGAGCCGTTTCCATTGTCATAAAAAACTGTATATCCACTTCAACATCAAAGTTTTTACTTAACGCTATCAGCATTTCCCCAATTACCGGGCGGGCCTGATCTTTGGAAACGACCGTTATATGCACGCGCTTGATTTTACATGAATCAGCATCATTGAGAATAATGACAAAATCCTCCATCCCCAAAACACTGGGATGTTTGCGGATATCAATCAGGATATAAAGGTCATCAGCCCCTTTATGCTGATGAAACAAGTCATAATACACAG
This sequence comes from Terasakiella sp., assembly GCA_050297075.1. Lineage (GTDB taxonomy): Bacteria > Pseudomonadota > Alphaproteobacteria > Rhodospirillales > Terasakiellaceae > Terasakiella. The sequence continues at coordinate 152,141 of JBNKSC010000003.1, read as the reverse complement.
CAATCAAATGCTCACGTGACACATCACCTTCAGCAGTAACCTGAAAATAAGCCCCCTTGTCCTGTACCTTTAATTTCCCCGGCATCTTTTTTATTTCTTTATAGAGATGATCAAACCAACCATTAATTATGAAGATATCGGCTCAAAGGTAAAGAAGTTTTACGCGTACAACATTTCCCTCACTCGCGCTGTAATTTCACCTGTAACATCCAGTTTTTGCTGTAACTGCCCATCAAGTGCCCCTTCAAACGGTCGCGCATATCCGCCTGCGAACAAACTGTTGACCATACGACGATGCTTCGGTCCAATCAGGTTTTCAGGGGCATAGATATAAACGGGCTTGCCGGTTGCACAGCTTTCCGAACACATGGAAACACTATCTGCTGTAACAACCAGAATATCGGCCAGTGCCAAAATGCCAAAATAGGGATTTTCCCCTTCATCCCCCCATTCAAATTTAAAAGCCTTTCCCTTGATGGCCTGCATCAACGCTTTGGCGGCATCCCCTGTTCGCCTTGATGTGGTAACCAGAACACTTCCCCCCATTGCCGTTGCCAAACCATCAATTTGTCGGCCAAGTTGTTCGGCCATGGCGGGTGAAAAACTTTTTTTACGCGTGGCCCCGCCTACAATCAGACCAATCCGCGGATGAGGGAATTCAGCAAATGCTGTAGCCCATTTCCGGGCGGATTCAGCAAGTTTGTCTTCTGTTATGCGATGGGGGGCACCGATGATTGTCATTTCATTTTGGGCAAAGCTTTTCTCATCATGTGCAGGAACACAAATCAGATCGAAATCATCAGCCCCGCTTTCCCCGGGATGCATAATCTGAACAAGTTTCGTTTTGCCTGCATTTTTCTTTTTAATATAACGTGCAACAGGAGCTGTACGCCGCCCTGCTGCAATCACCAGATCCGGCCAGGGAGACGTAATTTCGTTACGGCTGGTCCTATCCAGACCACGCAAAGAAGCCCCTAACAGGAAATTGGGTAATTTCGCTCTACCATTATATGAAATAGATTTTTCTATAAAAGGCAATCCAAGTCGTTCAGCGACACCGAGACACTGCGAGACATTTCCGGCACGGTCATCTTCCAATACCCATATGATCGGTTCATGCGACATTTTTTTCTGTTTTCTTTCGAGCTAAAGGGTAAGATTACAAGAAAATGTTTCAGCGGAAGGTTTAGATTGTGGTCAAAAGACGAAAAATACCACGCCTTAAAGATAAACGGTTTCCATTTGGAAAATTCCTGCTCCTGTTCAGCATCCTTTTTAACGTTTCTTCAGGTTGTTGGGCAAGCGATGTTTCCGATAACAGGCTCACGGTTGTCTCCTTTCCTTTCCCTCCTTTGCTCCATGCCTCCAGTACGGGTGAATTTTCCGGTACGATGGGCGAAACCGTTAAACTGATCTGTGAACGGGCCAAAATAAAGTGCTTTTTCAAAGTCGTGCCGTTGACTCGCGCGCATCAGGAAGTCATCAACGGCGTTTCCGATGCGTTAATCACCATCAAGCTGGACAAGTTCAAAGATTGCTGTCTTTCCAGCCAGTGGGAAGCACCATGGTCTGCCGGTTTCTTTGCAAAAAAGAATGTTAAATCCATCCCCCATACACCTAAGGAAATTCTTGGTAGCTCGCTGATTATCGTTAATGGCATGCGCTCTCCCTATCTGTTCATGCCGCAGTTGGAGACATGGTCCGAGCAAAATAAAATTCACCTGTTCAAAGCTCCCAACATCGCCAATGCCACCAAAATGTTTATTTTAAACCGAGCCCCTTTGCTCTGGGGGTCAGATGACTTCAACTGGTACTTTTCCAAATTCGGGGTAACCGAAAAACAAACATTTGTCCCGTTGCTTACCCGTTCAGTTGTTCTATGGGTCAATAAACGGAAAATGCCTCTGCTCAAACGTTTTGATCAGGCCTTCCATGAGATTCAACAGGAAAGCCTTTTAACACCTCAAGGCATTCTGATTGATCGCCTCATGGTTGAACGTTACAAGGATTCACCTTTTAACTATTAACAAATACGTTTTCTCAGACCAGTTTTTCAACCAATTGGCCGTTTATATTAAATCATCATGAACACGATGCCCGTCCTTGACCTGACCAACGCGCAACAACCAGATGAATCAGCCGGTGACCTTTTACAAAAAAAATCCGTCAAACTGATTCTGGTTATCCTCTTGTCTCTTGCCATGCCTTTGAGCTTGTGGGGTCTTGCGCGCTGGACCCATGAAAACAGCCTCAACACCTTGCGCCTGCAACTTGATGGACGAATGAAACTTTATTCTGCCAATATTGTCAGTGAACTTGAAAAATACGAATACCTTCCCACAATTCTGGCCAGAGACCCCATTTTAAATAATTTGCTGGAAAATGAAGAAGACCCGGCCAGCGTAGACCGGGCAAACCGTCACCTTAATGCCATTCGCAACACGGCCGAAGTTTCCGCTGTCTATGTGATGAACGGCAAAGGTCTGACCATTGCCGCCAGCAACTGGGCGGAAGAAAAATCCTTTGTTGGAAAAAACTTTTCCTTTCGGCCTTATTTTCAAAATGCCATGAGCGGCAAGACCGGGCATTATTTTGCATTGGGGACAACCTCAAAAATCCCCGGTTACTTTCTTTCCCACCCCATCAGCGATGGCAACAGCATCATCGGGGTTGTTATTGTTAAAGTCAGTGTGGCCCGCCTTGAAGAAGCCTGGGATAATGCCAATGAAGAAGTCATGGTTACAGATACCAATGGTGTCATCATTATTGCCGGGCAGAAAGAATGGAAATTTCGCACATTCGCGCCATTGTCGGCAGAAAAACGCAAGGCCCTGATTGAAAGCAAACAATATAGCGATGCAAAATTAATCCCGATTGAAACAGGGCGAACCCAAGTTATTGATGAACACACCCATCGCCTAAGCATTCTCCACCCACTTGCAGGGGAACAAAACGCCAAAAACTGGGAAGATGTTTATATTCGCTCGCGTACCGTACTGGGAACGGACTGGACCATCCATTACCTTTCGCGCGAAACCAACCTGCGCAATGATGTGATCAACAGCCTGATCATTGCAGCCTTTGCCTGGCTCATTACCATTTTAAGCTTTCTTTATATCCTGCAACGCAGAAATATGATCAACCACCGCATGGCCTTTCAGGAACGCCACCGCCAGACACTGGAAGCTGCCGCAATTGAGCTGGAACACCGGGTGGAACGGCGCACCAAAGCCCTCAGCGAAGCGAATTTGCGCTTGGAAGAAGAAGTAAAGGAACGCCTGAAAGCAGAAGATGACCTGCATATGGCACAAGATGAACTGGTACAAGCCGGTAAACTGGCCGCATTGGGGCAAATGGCAGCGGGTATCACCCACGAAATGAACCAGCCACTGACCGCCATTCGCAGCTATGCCGATAATGCCGCTATTTTGCTGGAACGCGACCGCTTGGACGATGTCAGATCCAACCTGAAACTGATTTCAGAGCTCTGCGCCAGACTGGGCAAAATCTCAGGCCAGCTGAAAGTTTTCTCACGCAAAACCCCCTCAACACGGGAACCGATTGATCTGTCCAAAGTATTAAGCGACACTTTATCTCTGCTCCAAAGCAGCACGAAACTGGAAACGGTCGATATCATCAATCAGGTCAAAACAGAAAACCAGATGGTGCTGGGCGAAGCGATACGATTGGAGCAGGTTCTGCTCAATATCCTGCGCAATGCCCTTGATGCCATGCACGAACAACAAGGCGGTAAAATATGGATTTCAACCCAAATGGCTGAAACCCGTATACAAATCCATATCCGTGACAATGGTCCCGGCTTTCAGGAAAATGAACTCAAACAGGTGTTTGACCCCTTTTTCACCACCAAGGAAGTGGGCAAAGGCCTGGGCCTTGGTTTGTCTATTTCTTCTCGCATCGTACAGGATTTCGGCGGCGTGCTGAAAGCCCAAAACCACCCTGAAGGCGGTGCCCTCTTTATCATTGAACTGTTGAAAGCGTCCCATGGTTGACTATCAATATAAAGGCCCCGTTCTGTTCATTGATGACGAACTGCATATCCGGTTATCCGCCAAACAAACATTGGAACTGGCCGGTTTTGATGTCGTCTGTCTGGAAAATGCCCGCGATGGCCTGACCCAGTTGGAACAGGGATGGCCGGGCATTGTGATATCCGATATCAAAATGCCGCAGATGGATGGCTTAAGCTTTATGGAAGCCGCCCATAAGATAGACCCGGATGTACCCTTTATTCTGATTACCGGACACGGGGATGTGACCATGGCCGTCCAAGCCATGCGCGATGGCGCTTATGATTTTATCGAAAAACCCTTCCCAAGCGAGCTGTTAAGCGATGTTGCTTCCAAAGCCATGGAGAAACTGGCTCTTATCCGCGAAAATCGCAGCTTGCGCGAAAAACTCAAAAACCAGTCCGGAATTGCCTCTGACCTGTTGGGTAAATCTCCACCGATTGAACGCTTGCGCGCGCTGGTCGGCAACATTGCAGACACGGATACAGATGTACTCATTACCGGAGAAACAGGCACCGGCAAAGAACGCGTTGCACGCTGCCTTCATGAAAACAGCCACCGCCGTGCCGCCCAGTTTGTTGCTGTCAATTGCGGGGCTATGCCTGAAAATATTTTTGAAAGTGAGCTTTTCGGTTTTGAACCCGGTGCCTTTCCCGGCACAACAAACCGGCGCATTGGAAAAATTGAATATTCTTCCGGCGGCACACTCTTTCTGGATGAAATTGAAACCCTGCCCATGTCCATGCAGGTTAAGCTGTTACGTGTCTTGCAGGAACGTTCCATCGAACGGTTGGGCTCCAATCAGGTCATTCCCCTGAATCTGCGTATTGTTGCGGCCAGCAAGGTTGACCTTCTGGCCGAAGTTGAAAAAGGCAACTTTCGCGAAGACCTTTATTATCGTCTGAGTGTTGTTGTCATCCCCACGCCCCCTTTGCGCAACTGGAAAGAAGACATCCCGCAACTCTTTCAGCATTTTGTTGAAGAGGCCGCCGAACGCTTTAATCGCCCGGTTCCCCCTCTCAAAACAGGGCAACTGCAAACTCTGATGGAACACCAGTGGCCCGGTAATGTGAGGGAACTTAAAAATGCGGCTGAACGTTTTGTTCTCACAAGCGGCCAGCCTCCCCTGTCCAAGGCCCAGGAACTTCAGGAACAAGAAGCACAAAGTCTGCATGAGAAAGTGGAAATCTATGAAAAAAGTCTGATCATGCAAGCGCTGGAACAATGCCATGGCAGCATCAAGGCTACCATGGAAGTTTTGCAAACCCCACGTAAAACCCTCAGTGACAAATTGAAAAAATATGCAATCAACAAAGATCACTTTAAAGAATGATGCATACAACCTCTCTCAGAGGAGCATCGAACCAAGCGAATCCGGTATTTCAGTTATGCTTTTTTTGCATACCGCAAAAGTTGTTCATACCCCAAACAAATAAAATGGCGGAAATCCGCCATAACACATTCTTGAATGAGCGGTTTTCCACCTACACCTCTTTTGGTACGAAATAAAATATCAAATGCTGCACTGCACAGGTGTTTTTTTACGATTTTCAAGCTTTTTTGCACTTCTCCTCATGACATTGCTTTGCCACCCTTGATCGTACTTTCTTTGCTAAAAGTATTTAACTGTCATGCGGTTTCGGCAAAGGGAACGTTCAGGCACATCCCCCTATCGATGAACCTGAACGAGTTGCCGAACCCGCATTTTTTATTTATCTGGGAGGATTATTCCTTATGCGTAAGCTTACTGCTGGCCTGTTTATGGCTGCTGCAATGATGACGGCAACTGTTGCCTCTGCTGCTGACCCGATTGTGATCAAATTTTCACACGTTGTTGCTGAAAATACACCGAAAGGCCAAATGGCTAACAAATTCCGTGACCTTGTTGCTGAGCGCCTGGGCGGCAAAGTTGTCGTTGAAGTTTACCCGAGCTCACAGCTCTATGGTGACAACAAGGTTCTGGAAGCGATGCTGCTGGGCGATGTTCAAATTGCTGCACCGTCTCTGTCCAAATTCTCAAAATATACCAAGAAACTGCAAGTTTTTGACCTGCCGTTCCTGTTTAAGAACCTGGAATCAGCTGAAAAGTTCCAACAATCAGAAGCCGGTCAGAAATTGCTGACTTCCATGAAGAAAAAAGGCATCATCGGTCTGGGTTACCTGCACAACGGCATGAAACAACTTTCAGCCTCCAAACCTCTGCACGTACCGGCTGACGCTTCCGGCCTGAAATTCCGTATCATGAGCTCTGACGTTCTTTCTGCACAGTTTGAGGCTGTAAAAGCCACACCGCTGAAAAAGCCGTTCTCTGAAGTGTTCACCCTGCTGCAAACCAACGCGATCGACGGTCAGGAAAATACCTGGTCCAACATCTATTCCAAAAAATTCTTCGAAGTTCAGGAATATATCACCAATTCAGACCATGGTCTGCTCGACTATCTGGTTGTAACTTCCACTGAATTCTGGGAAGGCCTGCCGGAAGATGTGCGTGGTGTTGTTAAAAAATCCATGGATGAAGCCATTGCTTTCGGTAACAAAATCGCCTTCGACAAAGCTGTCAGCGACCGTAAAGCCATTGCAGATTCTGGCCGTTCAAAAGTTATTGACCTGAGTGCTGAAGAACGCCAGCAATGGGTTGAAGCCATGAAACCGGTTTGGGCCCAATTCGAAAAAGAAATCGGCAAAGACCTGATTGACGCAGCTTACGCATCCAACATGTAAGTTACCTGTTTTCAACACCCCTCAGAAAGGTTTCTTTCTGGGGGGTGTTTGTATAACTATAGAATATCTAACAAACATCTTAGGGCAATGTGATGGTTGAAAAATATATACGCAATCTGGAAGAAGGGGTTTTAAGCTTTCTTCTGGTCTTTATGACACTACTGGTCTTTGTTGAAGTTGTGATGCGTTACGGTTTCAACACAGGTATTAACTGGTCACAGGAAGTGACCCTGCACACTTCTGCATGGTTCGTCCTCTTTGGTATTTCTTACGGAGTAAAAGTTGGGGCCCATATCGGGGTTGATGCAATCACCCGCCTGCTGGAACCTGAAACGAAACGCATTGTCAGCATCATTGCCGTTTTACTCTGTCTTCTCTACTGCGCCTTGATTATAGAAGGTGCATGGGTTTATCTGGCCAAGATGTACAAACTCGGTCTGGCTTTGGATGATACGCCAGTGCCCAGCGTTTTAATGTGGTTTATCCCCGATAGCATGATATGGGATAACTTCAGGATTGATGACGAAGACCCGCTACTCCCCTTATGGATTGCCCATGGCCCCTTGCTGGCTGGTTTTATTCTACTGGTTGTGCGTTTCCTGATCGTGCTTAAAAAACTCATTACCCGCGAATGGATGGACCTGCACATGGCTGACGAAGCCAAGGAAGCTCTGGAAGAAGCAGGCATTGATACCACTCATGAAAATGCCGTTGGGGAGAACAAATAAATGACCATTGCCTTTCTTTTTGCAACCCTGTTCGGCTGCATGTTTCTGGGCATGCCCATTGCCATTGCACTCGGCCTGTCCTCTGTCAGCACAATCCTGCTTTTTTCTGGGGATTCAATTGCCTCCATTGCCTTAAAACTGTTTGAATCTCTTTCTGAACATTACACGTTGCTGGCCATTCCCTTTTTCATTCTGTCTTCCGCCTTTCTGTCCACAGGTGGTGTTGCCAAGCGTTTGATCCGTTTTGCCATTGCGCTTGTCGGCCACATCAAAGGGGGCCTTGCCATGGCTTCCGTTCTGGCCTGCATGCTGTTTGCTGCCGTTTCCGGCTCAAGTCCGGCAACCGTTGCCGCCATCGGTTCCATTGTCATTGCCGGTATGGTCAAAGCCGGTTACCCGGAAAAATTCGGTGCAGGCGTGATTGCGAATGCCGGTACTTTGGGTATTTTGATTCCGCCATCCATTGTTATGCTGGTTTATTCCGCCGCAACGGAAGAATCAGCTTCACGTATGTTTATGGCCGGTTTCATTCCCGGCATCATGATGGGGCTGATCCTGATGATCGCCATCTATATTGCCGCACGCGTCAAGAATTTACCAAGCCAACCTTTCCCCGGCTGGCGTGAAGTTCTTTTATCCATGCTCAGCGCATCGGGCGGCATTATGCTGATCGTGATTGTTCTTGGTTCTATTTATGGCGGCATTGCCTCACCAACCGAAGCCGCAGCGGTTTCTGCCGTTTACGCCTTCTTTGTCTCCGTCTTTATCTATCGCGATATGGGACCATTGAAAAACAAGCCCTGGGTACAGGAAGGTGAACATGGCCTTGCCCTTGTTGGCCGTGCAATTGTGCAGTCTCTCATTGCCCTGCCCAAATGCATCAATGACCCGGATGTACGCAAGGTACTGATTGATGCCACCAAGGTTTCCATCATGTTGCTGTTCATCATCGCCAATGCCATGCTGTTTGCCCATGTGCTGACAACCGAACGCATTCCACACCATATTGCAGAAGCCATTGTCGGCTGGGGTCTGCCCTGGTGGGGCTTCCTGATTGTGGTCAACCTGCTGCTGCTGGCTGCCGGGAACTTTATGGAACCTTCTGCCATCATCCTGATCATGGCCCCCATCCTGTTCCCCATTGCGGTAAAACTGGGCATTGACCCAATCCATCTCGGCATCATTATGGTGGTCAACATGGAAATCGGCATGATCACTCCACCTGTGGGGCTAAACCTGTTTGTCACCGCCGGGATCACCGGACATTCCATTGGATGGGCGGTCAAGGCCGCTCTGCCATGGCTGTCCCTGCTGCTGATTTTCCTGATCCTGATCACCTATATTCCGCAGATATCCCTTTTCCTGCCTGAATTCTTTGATCAGATCAACGGGTATAAATAAAACAACACTCTCATTGTCGAGACCCTCGGGCCGCAGTTTTGCGGCCCTTTTTTTGCCTGTCTTGATGCAGGAGAGATTGATTTGTGCGCATTTTGATTCTACAAACAGCAAAGAATGACACGTTGATCAGAGGATACAAAGCTCATGGCTATTGTTGCACGCAGCCCGGAACATAAGAAAACAGGTGAAACCGTTGCCAAGATTTTGCTGGAAATCGAAGCCATCAATTTCCGCCCGGAAGAACCCTATATTCTGACCTCCGGCAAAGCCAGCCCGGTTTATATTGATTGCCGCAAGCTGATCTCGTTCAACCGTGCACGCCGCACCGTTATGCAACTGGCCAAGGAACAGTTGCAACAGGATGCCGGCTTTGAAGTGTTTGATTACGTTGCCGGTGGGGAAACGGCCGGTATCCCTTATGCTGCATGGATGGCGGACCAGTTGGATGCCTCCATGCTGTATGTGCGCAAAAAACCCAAAGGCTTTGGCCGCAATGCCCAGATCGAGGGTTATATGGAAGAAAACAAACGGGTTCTGCTGGTTGAAGATCTGGCAACAGACGGCGGCTCCAAACTGAACTTCGTCAACGCCCTTCGTGGGGCCGGGGCACAATGCAGCGATGCTTTCGTTGTCTTCTTCTACGGTGTCATCCCCGGTGCTTTGGAAGCGCTGGATAATGCAGGTGTGACCCTGCACTATCTGTGTAACTGGTGGGATGTTCTGCATGTGGCAGAAAAAACAAATGCCTTCAGCGCTGAAAAAATTGCCGGTGTGAAAGAATTCTTGGAAGACCCGCTGGGCTGGTCTGCCAAAAACGGCGGCGAATAACCATGACACCCAAGAAACTGGCTTTCTGGATTTCCGTTAAGATCGTTGCCTTGATTGCCATCGGTTACTTCGTTGTACCGATGTTAATGCCGTGAATGGCCTTGACCCGGCAACGCTTGTCTATCTTCTTGGTGCCATTGCACTGGGATGTTATGTCCAGACGGTTACCGGGTTTGCCTTCGGGCTTATCTTTATGGCCGTTGTTTCAATAGGCCAGTTTCTTGACTTGGTATCAGCCAGCCTGATCGTCACCATAATAGCCATCATAAACAGTAGTTTTGCCCTCAAAAAGGCACAGCGTCATACAGACTGGAAACTGGTCGGCAGCACCATCTCGCTTGCAATTCCCATGGTTGCTGTCGGCTATTGGCTGCTGACACATCTCAGCCAGAATGACGTTTCTACACTACGCATCATTTTAGGCTGTGTGATTATAAGTGCCAGTCTGGTCCTTATCTTCCCGCCAAAGAAAGGAAAAGCTGTTTCCAGCTTGCCTGTCTTCGCCCTTTTTGGGGCGCTTGGCGGTCTGCTCAGCGGTCTGTTTTCAACAAGTGGCCCACCTCTCGTCTTTCAATTTTATCGCCAAAACCTGCCTTTGACGGTTATTCGAGATTCCCTTCTGGCATTTTTCACCCTGAGCGCCAGCATCCGCCTCATCGTGGCCCTAAGTCTGGACGGATTGCCCCAAACAGTTTGGATGACGTGCCTGATAGGCTTTCCCGTTACTCTTGGCGCAACATGGCTTGGAAAACATTATCCACCAAAGATCAACGATATAACACTTCGCCGCTTTGTTGCTTTCCTGCTGTTTTTGACAGGTGGAAATCTGGTTTTCGGTTAAACCGGCAGGCTTAGGATAGCTTCCAGCCCACCATCCGGGATATTCTTTAATTGTGCCGTTCCCCCATGGGCATGAGCAACAGAACGAACAACAGCCAACCCAAGGCCAACCCCGCCAGTCTCCTTATTGCGCGAACCTTCCATACGTCTGAAGGGGCGGAAAACCTCTTCCAGTTCGCTTTCCGGTATGCCCTTTCCCTCATCAACCACACGGATCACCACCTTGTTGCCATCAAGGTGCAGATGTACAGAACAGCGCTCGCCATATTTCAGGGCATTGTTGATCAGGTTACCAACAGCACGCTTCAACCCGACAGGGCGCCCCTTAAAGGACAGCTCTTCAAGCCCCTCGTACGTAACATCCCCACCCGTTTCACGCATGTCTTCACACAAGGTTTCCACCAGTGCCGCCAGATCAATCTGCGTCACCTCTTCATTGGCGACATCATCGCGCGCAAAAGACATGGTCGCCTTGATCATGGCTTCCATTTCATCCAGGTCAGCCAGCATCTTTTCGCGTTGCTGGTCATCTTCCACAAATTCGGCACGCAGACGCATACGAGTAATCGGGGTGCGCAAATCATGAGAGATTGCCGCCAGCATATGGGTGCGATCCTGCACAAAGCGGCGCAAACGGGTCTGCATATCATTAAAAGCATGCGCTGCTTCACGGACCTCACGCGGCCCATCCTCTCTCATCGGTGGAGCATTAACGTCACGGCCCAACGCTTCTGCGGCCTTGGCCATGCGTGCCAACGGTTTGTTGGCGCGTTGCATCATCACAAAGGATAAGGCCGCAACAAAAATTGTCAGCAACAAAACCGGCAGGACGAAAGGAACAAAACGCGGTGGAGTTGGCCTTTCAAACGGAATACGCATATTCAGCCAGCTCTCATCATCCAGATGAACGGAAACCAGCATCTGCCCGATGGCATCACCACCAAACCCGTCCATCATGTGGTGGCGCATGCTTTTCCAATGTCTGAAATTGCGGTCATCATCCTTGCGGTCCAACCGTTTTGGAACAAACCGTTCGGCATTTTCTTCCACACGAATACGTTTTTCATCAATCCCGCCAAGATTTTCAGACAAACGACTGCGCACATAAGCTTCCACCCCAAACCAGTTTTCGGCTTCTTCAAGAACACTATCGGGTGTTTGCCAGGCCCTGATCCCGGAAAAACGGTTTGTGCGCAGCAAAAAGTCACGTTGTATGGGGGTTGCGGCATTGATCCATTGCACATAGTTCGCCAAACGTTCAATCAAACGACTATGTTCGGCATTTTCCTGAAATTGCTGCCATTCACGATAATGTAAAAGGCCACCAAGAATCTGGACTAGAACAAGACCACCGATCAAAATCGCCAGCGTTCGCCCCAGCATGGTCTGTGGAATAAAACGCATCATCACCTACCCGCTGACTTTTGCAGCAAACATATAACCGCCGCCACGCACCGTTTTGATGATGGCCGGGCTTTTGGGGTCATCTTTCAATTTTTTGCGCAAACGGCTGACCTGCACATCAATGGCACGATCAAACGGAATGGCCTCGCGCCCGCGTGCCATATCCAGCAACTGGTCCCGGTTCAGTACCCGGTTGGGGTGGCGTACAAAAGTATCCAGCAGCTCAAATTCCCCACGGCTCAGGGGGACAAGCACGCCTTCATCATTTTTCAATTCACGCTGTTCGGGGCGAAACTCCCAGTCATTAAAAATGAAACAGTCCCCTTCCTGAATGTCACTTTGCGTTTGTCCTGAGGTTCTGCGCAAAACAGCTTTGATGCGGGCCAGAAGTTCACGCGGATTAAACGGCTTGGCCAGATAATCATCCGCTCCCATTTCAAGACCGATGATCCGGTCCGTTTCTTCCCCCATCGCCGTCAGCATAATGACAGGCATCTGCGAACTTGCCCGTAAATTACGACACAGCGTCAGACCATCATCACCGGGCATCATGACATCCAGAACGATCAGGTCTATAGCCCAGTCTTCCACGCAGCGTTTCATCTCGCGCCCATCCTGAGCAGTGGTGACACGATACCCATGCTGCTTGAGAAACTTGGCGAGCAGGTCGCGAATTTCGCGGTCGTCATCGACGATCAATATATGTGATTGCTTTTCCATGATCCCACTATACCCAAGTTTGTCACTCCCGTGCGTTCTTATCTGTAACAGACTGTAACAGATCAGCCGATAGAAACAATCCGTCACCCTTTCACAGGTTTGGCGACATCGAAGCGTTACACAAAAGGCGTTTAATAAACTTATCGAAAGGGCGACAGGCAAGCCCGTTGAAACGTAAAACCTTTAGGAGACTTATTATGAAACGCACATTTTTGATTTTAACAGCTGCAAGCGTTGTCGCCGTTAGCGCTCTGAGCGGGATCGCTCTGGCCGATGATAATACATACAGAGGATGGTGCCCACGTGGTGGTGACGGCTATGGATACGGCCACGGTCACATGATGCGCGGTGACTATCGCGGTGGTGGCTTTGGCATGATGGACGGCCCGCGTATGGGACGTTTCATGCAAAACGGAACCTATGACCTGCAACTGACACCGGAACGCTACAAACAAATCCTCGAAGGGAAAATGGCTTGGCGTGGCAACCCGAACATCAAAGTTGGCGAAGTCACTTCAGATAAAGACGGCAATATCATTGCTACAATCGTGACCAAAGACAATTCCCTTGTCGATACTTTCAAAGTTGACCCCAAAACAGGTGCACGCACACGCATCAGCCAATAAGACGACCTCTCTTCTATTCCCCGAATACCTCCCGAAAAACTTAAGGGCCCCTTTTAAAGGAGCCCTTCTTTTTTATGTTTTTTCTTTTTCAGAAACTTCCACGTCTTCGTCATCATCAAAGTGACCGTCTGCGGCACGTTTCTGCCAGCCTCTGTAAGAGCGGTAACTCATGGGAATGCTACTTAGATAAATCGCACCAATCACCGACAGCATCGCCCAGGGTGCACTGACCAGAAAGGCAACAAATAACCCCACCCCGATCATGACCGGCAGCACATAGGCCTGCGGCACCTTGGCTTTCTTAAAGGAAAAGGTTGGGAAACGGCTCACCATCAACCCGCCGATCATGGTTAAAAACAGGCAGGCCATCGGCGCTGTTCTAAAGAAATCATCTCCAAACATAAAGGACAGGACAAGCGGATACATAATCAGCAACGCACCCGCCGGTGCCGGAACGCCGGTAAAAAAGTTATTTTCCCAAGCCTGTTTGTTGGGGTCTTCAAGCGCCGTATTAAAGCGAGCCAACCGCAACGCCATACAAACCGTAAAAAACAGAACAAAAACCCAGCCAATCCGCCCGGCCCCTTCAAGGACCCAGAAATAGAGAATCATGGGAGGGGCTACACCAAAACTGATAAAATCCGACAGGGAGTCCATTTCCGCGCCGAACTTGCTTTGTGCGTTCAACATGCGCGCTACGCGCCCGTCCAGACCGTCAAGAATGGCGGCAACAACAATCGCAAAAACGGAAGCTTCCCACATTTCGCGCGAGGCAAAATTAATGGCCGTCATCCCCGCACAAAGCGCAGCAATGGTCAGCATATTCGGGATCAACCGGTTAATTGGCAATCGTTTGAGTTTGGGACGCGGTTCTTTTGTCATTTTATCTCACTTCAGCAGTTCGTGCGACTTCCTGGCTTTGCAGGTCTGCCAAAACGGTTTCCCCCGCTTTGGTCGTCTGCCCCAAGGCTACCATAGGTTCGATGCCTTCGGGTAGATAAACATCCACCCGGCTGCCAAAACGGATCATGCCGAAACGTTCACCCGCTTTCAGTTTATCACCTTCCTTTGTCCAGCAGATAATACGCCTTGCCACCAGCCCGGCGATCTGAACAAAAGCAATTTCCTTGCCTGCAATTGTTTCCAATGAAACGCTCATGCGTTCATTATCCACACTGGCTTTATCTAGAGAAGCATTGAGGAATTTCCCCGGGCGATAGGCCACTTTCTTGACTGTACCGCTTAAAGGAGAACGGTTCACATGCACATTAAAGACATTCATGAATACACAAACACGTGTGCGCTCTTCCTCGCCCATTTCCAGTTCTGCCGGTGGGGCGGCACGGTCAATCAACTGCACCACGCCGTCTGCCGGGCTGATTACCAGACCTTCACGTGTCGGGGTGTGGCGCTGCGGGTCCCGAAAGAAACAAACGCACCAAACCGTCAGAATGGCACCGACCCAGCCAACGGGTTGAACCGCAGCAGCCCAGCCCAATGCATAGGCACCTGCCATCAGGGCAAGGGTCAAAATGGCAAACATTGCAATAAACGGCCAACCTTCGCGATTGATCGGCACAAAGATAACTTTCAGCACAGTCTTCATCCAGATTATTAATATACTTTAACCCCTTGGTATCAGGATCACACAGGTGCGTAAAGACGGCTTTTCCTTTTGTACGCGACAAAATGCATGTTAAATTGTTTTCCCATGCGGAAAATGAGGATGATTCAAAAGTGTCTTCTTCCAAAAACACGCCAACAAAAACCAAAAGTCTGGTTGAATTCAGTGCAGCAAAAACCGGTGCTTTGGCTGTAACAGACCGTTTCCATACGGAAGAAGGTCGCCTTGTTCACGATTCCTGCACCACAGATATTGACTTTATGGTGCAATATGAAGATTTCTGGTTCGCTATACATCTGGACCAACAAGGAAGCAAAAGCTATCTGCGCGTTCACGGGATTATTGGCAGGCTTCCCTATTCCTACGAAAGCGTTTTTGCCCGTGCAAACATTCTGACTGTTGTGCATGCAGCCAGTCGTGCGCTCGGGGCAAGCCTCGTGAAAATAGATGAAAAACAGCGCATTTTACTGATAGATACAGTCAGTGTTGAAGGAATTATGACACCGAAAAGAGTTTTGGCAGAAACAGCCAAAATTCTGCTGAAAGTCAAACCCTATCTGGAACTGGTCAAGCAGTTACAACCGCCTAAAAGACCCACCACGGCGGAACCTCAAACAGCCTGAGCCTCTATTTTAATTTTTTTCAGGAATTTCAAAAACCTGCCCCGGATAGATTAAATCCGGGTCGCTGATCTGGCTTTCATTGGCCTGATAAATAACGGCATAATCATACCCCGTGCCGTAAATCCGGCGGGCAATGCGCCACAAGCTATTGCCCGGCTGGACCACAAATTTACGATCTTCTGGTACATTGACCATATTGACTGCACGCGAAAACGGAATGGACACACGGTTCAACACTTTGCGTTTTTCATCCACATGATCCGCCCGCAGCTGATAAACACCGGGTGCAATTTCCTTGTGCGGTGTAAGAGACCAGCGTCCACGTTCATCAGCTACGGTTTCACCAAGGAATGTGGTATCCAGATAAAGTAAAACGGTTCCCTTTTCCGGTGCCATCCCTGCAATGGACAGGTTTCCCTTATCATCATAATTGACCGCATCAATTGATAGTTTCAAGGCCTGTGCGCCTGGCACCTGTAAAGCCTGAACCGCGCCGTCACCATCTTTGGGCATGCTAACGGCCAATGCCGTTTCCCCCTTGCGTTCCGGCACCAGCAGAACAACCACATCTTTTGATGTCATCACCGTGGTGTCGGGATTGACAGAGCGCAGGCTGAGCTCTCTTTCACCTGTTTCAAGCGGTGCAGAAGGCAGAAAAACCCATTCCCCGCGTTCATCACTTTTGACCTTGCCAAGGGATGTCTCACTGTCAAGAACCGTCACCTCTGCTTTGGGTGTTGCGCGCCCGGCCATCACAACATCGCCATTAGGGTTGATGCGCACAACATCAAAGCTGGGCGCCACATTTTCACTGACTTTTTGAGCAGGCTCTGGTGTCTGTTTTTTATGGTCTGAGGGTTGCGCTGTCTGAGATTGTGCGGGCGGCGTTGCTTGTTGTGCTGTTGTTGCCTCATCTTCATTATAAAGAGTGAGAAAAATGGCTAAAACAACGGCAATTAAACCAAGTGCGATAAGAGCAATGGAACGCAATTTACATCTCCGCCTGATTATTTTTATAAATCCCTATAAAAAATCAGACTAAACTGAAAATAAACACAACGCAATTCAAGAAGTCTTAGAAATTGCGCAAAACATCAAAAAATACAAAAGCTAACAGGACAGGTAGAAGGCTTAGCCCCCCGACGAAAAGCAAGCGGATTTTTCCCATCCAGACAGATTTGGCAAGAAACATTTTTTCCGTCGAATGGCCTGTAAAAACAACCATGACCAGACACAATAAACTGATTAAAGGTAAATGCCCCTGCAACCAAAGATCCCAGGACAAGGCAGCAACGCTTAAACTGACAGGCAGAAGCCCGTTTTGTGCCAGTTCAGTCTTGAGGCGCGGATGGCTCCAAAACAAACCACCTGCACACACTGTCGCCAAAGCCAAAGCAAAATACCCCGCCATGCGATCTCCAACAATTTGAGCAAAAACGAACAAACTGGCACAGACAACAAGCAACAGAAAAAACGCATCCCTCCCATGCCCAAGACGGCCCTGCTCCGTTTCGCATTTGAAGCCAAAACCAACACCGGATAAAAGCAACACCGCACCTGCGGGCAAGGCTTTATAAATTAAGGCTGCATTCATCGGCATTCCAAGCAAAACCCAACACCACAACAATAAAGCCAGAAAAAACACCCCGACCTTGAGCCAGCCGATACGAACCCAAAGGGAGCGACACAAGGCAATCAGGTTAACTGCGCCCAAGGCATAAACCAGCACAGAAAGCCCAAACCCAAAGGGTTTCCCCACCTGCCCGAAGGCAGTGACACAGCATACCATTGTGCCAAGCCCAATCCCCAGCGCGGCAAAAACATCACGGCGTTCACCGCTGACAGCCCAGCGCAAAAGAGGCACAAAGCCACCTACACTTATAGCTGGAAAAAAGATCGATAAAAACATCGGGTTGTTAAGTAAATCACTCATGGTGTAAAGATAGCTTTAAAGAGTTACCAAACCCTTTCCCATTTATGCTGAAAACAGGATCAATCATGACATTTACCCCTAAATCCCTTTGTGTTTTTTGCGGCTCCCGTCTGGGCAACGACCCGGCATTTAAAGCTGAGGCCCGTAAATTGGGTCAACTGATGGCTGAGCGCAACATCGAACTGGTCTATGGCGGCGGTTCAGTCGGGATCATGGGCGTTGTTGCGGATGCTGTCATGGAAAATGGCGGGCGTGTTTTAGGCGTCATTCCTGACTTTCTGCAAAAACATGAAGTCGGTCATGAAGGCCTGAGCGAACTGATTGTGACAGACAATATGCATGATCGTAAACGCACCATGTTTGAACGTTCAGACGGCTTTATCATTCTGCCCGGCGGCCTTGGCACCCTTGATGAAACGTTTGAAATCATGACATGGAAACAGCTACGCCTGCATGACAAACCGATCATCGTGCTGGATCAAAATAATTACTGGCAACCTTTTGAAAACCTTATTCAGGCTACAATGGCCAACGGGTTTGCCCACGAAGCCGTTCAGGACCTTTATTGTACAGTTTCCTGCGCAGAAGATATTTTCAAACAGTTCAAAACACTTCCATCAGTTAAGGAAGAAGTCCTGACAAGCCATCTTTGATTGAGTAAACGCCGAGAACATGCAATAACTGAAAAAAATAATGAAACTTACGTCCGAAAAGAAACTGGCCCGAGGGGAAAACATTGAAAAAGGAATACCTGGACCTGACACGTATGATCGAACGACTGCATCGCCGATTTCTCGATGTCTTACGTGCAGAACTCAACCGACAGGAAATCAAGGAAGTTAATGCCGTTCAAGCGCTGCTGCTGGCCAATATAGGCGATGAAGAAATTGCCATCCGTGATTTGATCAAACGGGGCTATTATCAAGGATCGAATGTTTCCTACAACATTAAAAAACTGACAGAAGCCGGTTTTCTGGAACAAAAACGTTCCCCCCATGACCGCCGTTCCGTTCATGTGCAACTGACGCCAAAAGCTTTGGAATTCACCCAAAGCCTGCAACGTATGGAAGACCTGCATGCCAAAACCATGGAAGCCTTCGGCCTGACAACAATTGAAGTTGAACTTGCCCTTAAAGCCATGCGCCGGCTGGAACGTACATGGACAGACTATATCCACTATGGGCCTAATGAATAAACCGGGCTACAGATCAAACAGACTTAACAAACCAGAGACATCTTTAATCGTCTCACAGCTCCTGACATCAAAGCTGTCGTTTTTAAGGGACAGTGCCTTTTCGGCCTCTCCCTCATCACGGCCATGTCCGCTCAGCACATGAACGCCACCTTGCAGGCCTGCGCGCGCGCCGGCCTGTAAATCCCCTGCCTTGTCCCCCACGATCCAGGAGCCTTCTGCAACAAGAGGAAGGGCCTGCATCGCCCGTATCAACATGCCGGGGTTGGGTTTTCGTGCTTCATGGTCCGGATGGCAAAAAGGTTCTTTTCCGCTTTTGTGAAAGGGGCAGGCATAAACGGCATCTACAAAGGCGCCGCTTTCAGCGTTCAGTTGACGCAGCATTTCTTCCTGAACGGCGTTGAATTCTTCCCAACCGAACATACCGCGTGCCAACCCGGACTGATTGGTCACCACCACGACCGGAATATTCTTTCTGTTAGCCAATGCTATCACATCCCCAGCCCCGGGAACGAGTATAACATCCGGTACTTTGCGCAAATAATGAACCTCTTCTACAATCACCCCGTCACGATCTAGAAAAAGAGCAGGACACGCAGACGTAAAACGTTTTGCGCTTTCAAAAACCTGACACCAGATATGGTCAGAACCGATATGAACATTGTTAGGAAGAAGCATGGCAGAACTTGTTTTTCTTTATTAAAAGGACGGATTTAGGTAACACGTTGCACCCTTCAATGCCAGCACGTAGTATATTGAATACACTGATGATATAGTAAAGAAAACATGTGTTCCTCCTTTGAAGCTCAATTTACACTGGATCAATTACAGCGGCGTTTTGGTCTGAATCAGGTTCCTCAAAGCATCCTGAATAAACTCAATAAACGCCCGACTGATGAGATTCTGACCCTGACAGCCCATAGCACAGCCAAGGTGATGCAATGGGGCTTGCGCACGGACTGGAGCAATCAACCTGTCATCAACACCCGCAGTGAAACGCTTCTGCAAAAACAGTTTTTTGCCAGAGCATGCGAAAACCGCTGTCTTGTTCCTGCAACAGCATGGTTTGAATGGCGCAAAGAAGGCAGGAACAAATTTAAAAACAGGATAGCCATTCAGGGTGTTCAAAGCTTCGCCATGGCCGCCATTTATGAGGGGGAACATTGTTCCATCCTCACCTGTGCACCGCATCCCTCCATTGCCCATATCCATAACCGGATGCCCGTCCTGATTGCCCCGCCCTTTTATGAACAATGGCTGGCCCCTGAACAAAGCACGCAAAGCGTCCTCCACCTTGCGTGCCCCCCTCAAAACATTGCGTTTCATATCACAGAAGAACAGCCCGCCACCTTGCAGTTGGACCTGCTGTGAACGGGCTGCTGTCTTAATCAGACTTATAGTTTCTTAGTGGCCCATCAAAACCGGGATGGTCGCACTTTCAATAACGTCACGGGTTGCCCCGCCCATAATCAATTCACGCATACGGCTATGGGTATAGCCGCCCATCACCATAATGTCGCAGCCATGCCTTTCACTTTCTGCCAACAGGGCTTCCCCAACGGTTTTTCCCGCAGGTGAGAAAAAGACAGATGTGGCATCAATGCCATGCCAAGCGAGATATTCTTCCAGTTCCCTGCCTACCGGTTCCTTGGTCGCAGAGGTATCTGCCGTCATGATAAAGACTTTTTCAGCCTTTTGAATCAACGCCATGGCGGCACCAACTGCACGCGAACCTTCCATGGAACCATTCCAGCAAATCGCGACTGTTTTAGGAAAAACGCTGAGCTCTTTTTCCGGGAGCAACAACATGGGACGACCGGTTTCAAACAAGGCGGCATTCAAGGCCAACGTGGTATAAACCTCGTTATCCTGAACGGGTTTCGGCACCAGAATCAGATCACATAAACGACCATAACTGGCAATCACTTCATCATCACGGCCCTGTTCTACATGCCATTGAACAGTGCAGGGGCTCCCGTCAACCGGTACAGTGCTTTCCGTTGCCCCACAGGCTTGAAGGGCATTGCGATACAGGCTTTCTGCCGCTGCACGCTTTTCATTGCCTTCTTTTTCTGCAAGGGAAATCATATCTTCAATCATGGCCCCGGACATCCCTTCCCCGAGCAGAGGAATCGCTGCTTTAGGGTCAGCTTGAACATGTAAAACTTTTACATGACCGCCAAATTCACGGGCGAAAACAAAGGCTGCCTGTAGCACGGCCTCTGTTGATTTGCCCCCATCGATTGGAGCAAGGATAGATTTCATGCTCATGATAACCTCCTGTTTTCTCATTTCTTTTAGAAAGATACGCCTATTTGTTCTCTATTTCCAGATATGCATCAAGAATAAGGCAACTCTGTGAAAAAATTGCATCAAAATCCCGCGCTGCGTTCAGATGGTGCCAGCTGATCTCCCCCAGATTATAACCTGCCTGCAAGCGTACAATTTCTTCATTGGCATCGGAAGGGTCTCCCACCCGTGCACGCACCCGTTCTTCCAAAACATCAATCGGGGCCTCCAACCACAGGCCGATAAAAGGGATGTTCAAACTTGCGGCCAAGGCTTGCAGTTTTTCACGTTCTTCTTCACGGGCGAAAACACCATCGACCACGACACAATACCCTGCCTGCGCCGCTTGAGACACTTCACTGTAAAGGGTTTCATAGGTCAATTTGGTAACGGGTTCACGATAACCATATGGCCCAAGTTTTTCAGATGGCTTAACCTGCATCAGGCGCTTTCGGATCATATCCGTACGTGCAATATAGGCACCGGGTTTACGCCCCAAATAAGGTGCCAAAGCCTTGGCGAGGTGGGATTTCCCACACCCGGACAACCCACCGATTGCCACAATACAAACCGGTTTATCTGCCAGATAGGACAGCGTTTCATCCAGATATTGCCGGGCCCCTTGTGCCACCTGTTGCGCAAGTTCCTGCGTTGCCTGATTTTGCGAAGCCACGGCATCCACATGGGTGCGAATGGCCGCCCGCGAACATAAAAACAGCCCCAGAACCGATGCGCCGGCAACATCCCCGCTTAAGCCCGCATAGCGATTTAAAACCACATTGGCCAAGTCCTGACGTCCCCTGTGACACAAATCCATCAGCAAAAAGGAAAGGTCATAAAGAACGTCGATCACAGAAAAATCCGGTTCAAACTCTATGGCATCGAATAGCATAATTTCATCTTGAAACCAGCAGATGTTACGTAAATGCAAATCCCCATGACAGGCGCGCACATAGCCTTTTTTGCTGCGCTCTTCCAACAGGTTCTTTCTGTCCTTTAATTCCCCATCCACACGTTCTTTCAGCTTTGTAAGTTTCTCTTGATCCAACACCCCTTGCGGGCAGTTTTCAAAAGCAAGGTAATGGCCGTCAAAGGCACGTTTCATACCAGCGTAGCCACCAAATTCCTGATCGACAGGCGCTGCGTTATAGCAGGCCACGATGTGATCACTCAGTCGTTCCATCAAAGAGGCATCTATTTTTCCGGCTTCGCACAACTGATCAAAAAGTTGCGTCTGGTCAAAACGGTGCATCTTCACCAGCCAGTCCACCACTTCACCTTCTCCTCCCAGTGCGAGCCCTTGCTTTCCAAGCGTCACCGCGACAAGGTCAAGATACAGCCCCGGTGCCCCAAGGGCATTTACATCCAGTTCCCGTTGGCAAAATATTTGTCGGTCTTCCAGTTGACGAAAATCGACAAATGGCAGCTTGATCGCTCGCTTGAGTTTATAGGCATATTCACCTGCCAGAAAAACGATGGAAATATGTGTATCACACCGTTTCACAAGGGTGTTTTCATCCAGCCCGAAAGTTTGCGGCTTAGACAAAAAATTGATCACGTCACTTTGATGCATTTCTGATTGTCCTAACCTGCAAGTGGGGGTAGTCTCCATCATACTATGACAAATAAAAAACAAAGAACAGCCGTGATCACAGGTGCCAGCCAAGGCATTGGGCACGCCACCGCCCTTTACTTCATGAAAAAGGGCTGGCGGGTCATTACCTGTGCCCGCACGGACATCCCACCGGAATGTAAACGCGACCCCAATTTCGCCTTTCATTTCCCCACCGACCTTGGCGATGCAGACAGCCTTGCTGCCTTTGTCAAGGAAGCTAATGAGCTATTGGGTGATGAACCACTGCATGCTTTGGTCAACAATGCCGGTATGTCGCCCAAAACGCCTTATAAGGAACGACTCGGTTGCCTGAACGGGGACCTCAAGGCATGGGAACAGGTTTTTGACCTGAACTTTTACGCCCCGCTAAAACTGTCACGAGGTTTTGCCCCTGCCCTTCATCGCGGCAACGGCGCTATTGTGAACGTCACCTCCATTGCCGGGCATTACATTCACCCCTTTGCCGGGTCTGCCTATTCCATTTCCAAGGCCGCACTTTCCGCCTTAACCCGTGAAATGGCTAACGAATTCGCCACCATTGGCGTGCGCGTCAATGCGGTTGCCCCTGGTGAAATTCAAACAGACATGATCCAGCCGGAATATGAAACCCTGATCCCACGCATCCCGCTCAACCGTATGGGCACCACACAGGAAGTTGCTTCTTCCATCTATTATCTGTGCTGCGAAGATTCATCCTATGTAACCGGCACGGAAATGTGGCTGACCGGCGGACAGCACCTGTTTTAAAAAGACGAAAAAAAAAGAAAGGCCGGACCTATCAGGCCCGGCCCCTTCACTTTAATGCACCGTCTCTTGATGGCTTGAAGAAATCTCAAACTGGTTCATCAACATCTTTGGCATAATCATCGCCACAGGAATTGCCGAGGCAATGTTCACCGGCTTGTTATTCTTGGCATGCAGGCCCAACGAAAAGACGCCGCCTTTTTGCAAAAAGTCCAAAACATCACCGTTTATTTTGCTGACAAGCTCCGGGCTGACAAGTTGCTTTAAAACATTTTGCGAAACCACCCCAAGGCCTAATGCCAACGCTTCACGGCTTATATTTTCCTCTTTGGCTTTCTTTTCAAGGAAGTTTGCCATAAGTGCCTTATCCTCCAGCGAAACGGACAAACCTTCAAGGTTCACAGCCTGCAACATTTCACTGACAACAGGGGGAAGCTCATTTTCCGGCTTCCACCCCTGCAACCCAATTGCCTGAACAGCCCTGATCTGCGCAAGGGTCGGCGCATCGGTAATCGAGGCACTAAACGCAACCTTGAAGGCTTTCTTAAGGTCCACAGAGAACTCTTTATACTGCAAAACCCGTTTTTCAATGTCCCAGTCATAATCGGCATGAATATCCATTTTAAGCTGGTCCAAGCCGGCCTCAAGAAGCGTTTGGGACAAAACATCGTCACGCTTTTCTTTAGGGATTTCAAAGTACAGATCGGAAATCAACACTTCCCCTTTGGAAGCAAGACCGGAAACAAAATCATTCCCCTTGTAAGTCATGGCCTTCAGGCCCGCATATTGATGCCCGTTCTCTTTAAAGGATATGCCTTCAAAAGAATATCCCTTTGCACTTGCCTGCTCAAGACCATCCATTGTTATTTTATTTAATGTGATATTCCCATCCGGAATAGACAGATTAATATCACTCATTACCAGTTGCTGGATCACAATACGGTCAATCAGCGCCCGGCTTTCTTCTGGCGTCATATCATCCAGTTTTTCCAATTCCTCTCCCAATTCACCGAGGTTTGTGCCCTCTATGCTCAGATCAGCAATACTGAGAGTGAATTTTTCAGGTTCATCCTTGGCTTCAATCGTGCCGTCCAGACTCAAACCTGCAAAGCTCATACTGTGGCTGCGCACCGCCTTGGGTCGGGTAAAGATATCCAGCAGATTTACGCCGGTGATATCCCAATAAGGAACGTTGATCACAAAAGAACCGACCTTGTCCTTGTAGTGGGCTGACAGTTCCCGCCCAATGATCGTGCGTGCCAGCAAATCCACCGAAACTTCCTTCAGCTTCGCATTATGCACACCCTTAACCTTTTGTTCTGCAACAGAACGCTCGAAGTCCGCACGTACAATTTTCTCGGCTTGATATTCTGCAAGTTTCAACCCACCAATACCAATAACGCCCAAACCGACCAGCCCGGCTATAATTTTTGAAAGTTTTTTCACCGTTTTATATTCCGCATTTTGTTTTCGTTGTTTCACAGCATAAATATCATTGAAAGAGCTGTCCACAACTTAACGATGAAACATGTAAACCTTACATTCCTTCTGGAAAGGCCTTTTCATAAAGTTCGTTGCGCAAGTTTTCAAGCCACTCAAGACGTTTTTCAATCTGGTCGAGGTCATGGTCCAGCCAGCCACAAAGATGACCTTCTTCCTGACAATGATTATCGCGCAAATCCCCTAATCGCGACAATTCGGCTTGTGCCGCATCACATAAGCTGTCCACCTGATTGCATTGTTCTTCTGCGGGCAAGAGATGCAGAAAGCGGAATTTCAAAGTGATGATCAGCTTGTTCAAATCGCTGCTATCTGCCCGCACGCGCGCTGTCAGCAGTTTTTGTAATTCCTCACGCCCCTTGTCGGTCAGAACCATCAGCGCATCATCTTCCATGCCCTGACCTTCCTGCGGGGTGATGAGGCCTTCAAATTTCAGTAGCTCAAGTGATGTGCCCATCAATTCAAGGGACGGGCCTGTAACCCGGCTCATAAAATGGCGGGCATCATGGGCCAGTATACTATAACGCATGGCCGTATCAGACTGTGCCAGTGTGCCCAAAGCACACAGGCGCACAGCTTCTTTCGGGGTCAATGTGTTATCGGCATACATTCAAAAAAAGCCCTGTTTAAATCCTTGAGCACTATATCATATCGGCAAAAAAATTGCAGTTCAGATATGGCCGATTTGCGAACTGTTTGCAATCCCTTACAGCCAAAAAATTAGAGACATTCCGAAAAATGAAATGTCTCTAATCTCAGGTCAAGCTAGGAGAAAGAATTATTCTGCTGCGATCTGCTTTAGGCCCAGTGTTGACCAGACCTTGATCAAACAGGCCACCAGATCATCCATCATTTCTTCGCTATGCAGGGGTGAAGGCGTGAAACGCAGGCGTTCCGTCCCCTTCGGCACAGTCGGGAAATTGATGGGCTGAACATAATGATTATATTGTTCCATCAGCATATCACTGGCTTGTTTACACAAAACCGGGTCACCGACCATCACCGGCACAATGTGGCTGGGATTGTCCAGATGGGGGATGCCCACCGCGTCCAGTTTACGGCGTAACAATCTGGCATTTTCCTGATGTTTGATGCGGATTTCATTATGAGCGGCCACATAACGGATGGAAGCCAGACAACCTGCGGCCACAGCCGGTGGCAGGGAAGTTGAAAAAATAAAGCCCTGACCGAAAGAGCGCACAAAATCGCACATGGCCTTGGACCCGGCAATATAGCCGCCCACAACCCCAAAGCCTTTCGCCATGGTGCCCTGAATAACGGTCAGACGGTCCATCAAACCTTCACGTTCGGCCACACCGGCACCATGTTCACCATAAAGGCCAACGGCATGGACTTCATCAATATAGGTCATGGCGTTATATTTATCCGCCAGATCGCAGATTTCCTTGATCGGGGCGATATCCCCATCCATGGAATAAACCGATTCAAAGGCGATCATTTTCGGGCGGTCCAGCGGCTGTTCTTTCAGGATACGTTCCAGATCTTCCAGATCGTTATGTTTGAAGACCGTTTTTTCACTGCGCCCCAAACGGATGCCTTCAATCATTGAGTTATGGTTCAATTCATCGGAAATGATCAACATGTCCGGTATTTTGGACCCCAGTGTGGAAAGCGTGGTAAAGTTCGCCACATAGCCGGAAGTAAAGATCAGCGCTGCTTCTGTATCATGCAGTTTTGCCAGTTCCTCTTCCAGCAGCACATGATAATGGTTTGTACCGGAAATGTTACGCGTTCCGCCTGCACCGGCGCCGCATTTATCCAGTGCCTCATGCATGGCATTTACAACATCATCATTCTGCCCCATGCCAAGATAATCATTTGAACACCAGACAGTCACATCGGCCACACCGGAGTCGCGATAATTGCGCGCCTCGGGGAACTGCCCCGCTTTACGTTCCAGATCGGCAAACACCCTGTAGTTGCCTTCCTCTTGCAGGTCTTTGATGCGATCAGCAAAAAAATCTTCATATTTCATTTAATCTTCTCCACCCGGACGATTTGTGTACCCGGTACCCCTTCAATCTATCCTAGTGTTCTAAACAAGGATTATGACCTCAATATGTCCAAATGAGCTTTTTATAAAAAACTTGATGCATATCATAGTCTTGCTTGCAAAGCAGGCGTAAAAAAGATACCACAAATGAAGGGCATAGCCTCCAAATAAGGCAAACAGGCCCAAGTTCGCAGTCACAACTATAAAGGACGACCCTCATGTCCCTCAAAGATATTTTGATCCATGTCGATCATTCCAAGAGCTGCCCGGAACGTATCCGTGCCGCCCTGAAGCTGGCGCGCCTGCATGATGCCCATTTGACAGCCCTTTACGTCATGACCAAACCCATCCTGCCGGGCTACATCGAAGCCCAGCTTAGCCAAGATGTTCTGGACTCCCAGATCGAAGCGGTAAAACGTGCCGCTGGTGAAATGGAAGAAGTTTTCAAGGAAGCCGTTGCCGGCAGTGGCATACAAACCGAGTGGCGCTGTGAAGAAGGTGATCTGGTTGATACCCTGATCATGCATGCACGCTATTTCGACCTGACCATTCTCGGCCAACGCGACCCGGAATTTCAGGAAGCCCCCGGCTCCGAAGAAATCCCGGACCAGATTTTACTGCGTTCCGGCCGCCCGGTTCTTGTCATTCCGCACAGCGGCACCTTTGAAACGCTGGGTGAACATGTCATGGTTGCCTGGGATGGCAGCCGTCTCGCCACCCGCGCCGTTAACGATGCCCTGCCTCTGATGAAAGGTGCCTCCAAAGTGGATGTTCTGGCGGTTGACCCGAAAGAAGGCAGCCACGGCCACCTGCCCGGTGCCGACATTTCCCTGCATCTGGCCCGTCATGATATCAAGGCCGAAGCTGAACATCTGGTTTCTGAAAAACTGTCTGCTGGGGATGCCCTGCTTTCTTATGCCGCCGACAGCAGCATCGACCTGATTGTCATGGGCGGCTACGGCCATCGCCGCTGGCGCGAAATCGTGCTTGGTGGCGTAACCCGCCATATGCTCAACCACATGACCGTTCCGGTCTTTATGACGCACTGATTACAACTCAGTTACTCTACTAACTGAGTTGTAAAGCCGTGGTGTTTACTATCTCATTGAAAGCGGGTGGAAAGAAGCTTAAGGATTAATCAGCACAAGTGAAAAAAGAATTTAAAGTTTTGTCTTATTTAGCTAATCATTGCTCCTTTGGGATCAGGCTCTTATAATGATCCTAAATACGAATAAGAAGCAGTAGCTCATGAAGACACATAAAAAAGAGAGTGCCTCCGAAAACCTCAGTGCGCCGATTTTGAACGCCGTGATGAATGCGATCCCAGATCCCGTTTTTTACAAAGATACCCAAGGGCGATATTTGGGATGTAATGATGCTTTTGTCGAATTCGTCGGTAAAGCCAAAAGTGAATTGCTTGGAAAAAAGGTCTCTGAGGTTTGGCAGGACGAAAGCGCACGCGTATTTGAAGAGGCAGATCAAGCTTTATCAGCACAAGACGGGACGCAAATATTTGAAGGTCGGCTCAAGAGGGCTGATGGATATCTGCGTGATGTCATTTTTAGAAGGTCCGTGTTTGCTGTCAAACAGGAAAACATCGCAGGGTTCGTTGCAACGATGGTGGATATCACCGAGCAAAAGGAGCTTGAACGATCTTTAGAGCAAAGCCGTAAATTGTTTATGCAGGCTTTTTGGGCAAATCCAAGTTTGATCGCTGTCTCCAATCCTGAAGATGGCCGGTTTGTCGATGTCAATAAAGCATGGCTGGAGGGGATGAAATATCAGCGGCAAGACGTGATCGGTAAAACGGGCTTTGATTTGGATGTCTGGGCGGATTGGAATGATCGTAAAAAACTGTTGACACAACTGGCGGACTCCGGCTGCGTCAGAGATTTTGATGCGAAACTGAAAGCAAGCGATGGCACTGAATTTTCGTGTTTAATCGAAATTGATAAGATCTCCTCTGAAGGCCAGGAACTGGTCATCTGGACGGCAAGTGACATTTCCCGGCGTAAAGAATTGGAAAAAGAATTACAGGAAATGGCGCGCACGGATGCTTTAACCGGACTGCCTAATCGTCTGGCATTGTTTGAAGTGATGGAACGCGCAGGTTGCCAGGCGAAGAGAAGACAGACGCGCCTTGCCGTCATGGTGCTGGACCTAGATGGGTTCAAACAGGTCAATGATGAGTTTGGTCATTTGGCGGGAGATGATTTGCTGGTGCAAATTGCCGAGCGATTAACCGGAAGCGTGCGCGAGACCGATTTTGTTGCAAGGCTGGGGGGCGATGAGTTCGCCATCATTCTGGAAGATATCAAAACGCTGGACGATGTATCGAATATCGCATCTCATATCTTGGGAAATATTACAGGAACCTACAAGGTGCAGGGTTTTGACTGTCGCGTTGGGGGCTCAATCGGGATTTCAGTATATGGTCAGACAACAACGCATATGGAAGAATTGTTACAGCAGGCCGATAAGGCCTTGTACGACATGAAAGGCCAAGGCAAAGGGAGCTTTGTTTTTTATAAGCCGTAAAAAAATCAGAGCGTAGCCATCCACGCCTTGACCAGCACGGATACTCCTTTTTTCGGGAACAGGTCCACTGCTGGATCCCCGCCTTCGCGGGGATGACTGTTTTAGAGGCGTGGAAAACATGGCAAAAAACCGCCAATTGCGTTATCATACCTGAATAACAAACGATCAAAACAACATCAGGGAGAATACCATGAGCGACCATGTTTATAAAAAAGTCGAAATCGTTGGCTCCTCTGCCAAAAGCATCGAAGACGCCATTGAAACGGCCCTTGCCAAAGCGTCTCAATCCCTGAAACACATGGACTGGTTCGAAGTCAAGGAAACCCGCGGCCATATCGTGGACGGCAAAGTCGGCCATTATCAGGTGGTGCTGAAAGTCGGTTTCCGGCTGGATTAAGTCGCAACTACTACAATTAAAGCATCCCAGACAGCCCCATCCTCGTCATTCTGGCGCAGGCCAGAATCCATTAGGTTCACGCTGAGCCTATGTTGTTTTGTTTGGAAATGGGTGCTGGATCTAGTCCAGCATGACAGGAAGAAATTACATTCTTTCCTCCCTTTCCCAAAAACGCTTTATCAAACGCTCTTTTTGCATTAGACACTGCTGCGATATCTCCCCCTTAACGAAACAGCCCCATGTCCAGCCCGCAAACCAGCTCAAAGAAAATAGACCGCCGCCTCTCCGTTGCCCCGATGATGGACCTAACAGACCGGCATCAGCGGGTGTTTATGCGCGGGTTGACCAAGAATACGCTGCTTTATACCGAGATGGTGGTCGCACCGGCGATTTTATTTTCCAAGGATGGGCCGGGGCGGTTTTTGGATTATAACGAAGTCGAGCACCCTATTGCCCTGCAACTGGGCGGTAGTGACCCGGCGCAACTGTCCAAATGCTGCAAAATTGTTGAAGACTGGGGCTATGACGAGATCAACCTGAATGTGGGCTGCCCGAGTGACCGGGTCAGTGCAGGCAGCTTCGGCGCCTGCTTGATGGCCGAGCCTGAGCTTGTGGCCGATTGCATCAAGGCCATGCAGGATGCGACCAGCCTGCCTGTGACCATCAAACACCGCATCGGCATTGATGAGCTGGATAGTTACGAGCTGCTTTGCGCCTTTATCGACAAGGTGGCGGCCACGGGCTGTGAGACCTTTATCATTCATGCGCGCAAGGCCTGGCTGAAGGGCCTGAGCCCGAAACAGAACCGCGAAGTCCCACCACTGCGCCATGACATTGTGCATAGCATCAAGCAGGATTTCCCCCATCTGGAAATCATCCTCAACGGGGGTATTCAGAGTGTCGAGGAAGCCCAAGAACATCTTGCTCATGTAGATGGGGTGATGATTGGTCGGGCGGCTTATGAAACGCCTTATATCATGGCCAATGCAGACCAACTGATTTTCGGCTCAGACGCGCCTGTTATCAGCCGCATGGAGGCCTTGAATGCCTTTTTGCCTTATGTAGAAGAACAAACCGCACAGGATGTCTATGTGCGCCATATGGCGAAACATCTGTTCGGGCTGTTTCAGGGGTTGCGCGGTGCCAAAGCATGGCGGCGGTATTTGAGCGAACATATGTTTGTGCCCGGTGCCAACGTGGACGTCATCCGCGAAGCCGCCAAACGCATTGAAGACGCCGCATAAACATTCCCGTAGCTATTGGCCAGCATCCATTATTTCTTGCAATAGAAATCTGCAATAAAGGGCAGTTCCTTGCCGTCCACCCATTCGGCCACATCCAACGGATTCTGGCCCTGTGCAATTTTCTCTTTCGGCAAAACAGAAACACGCCCCCCGGCACAATCCACCAGCACAGACATTTCCGTTGTGCTTTGATGTTCCTGCAACATCACCGTGGACCCCAAAATCAGTTCCGGATGGTCCGGGTTGGTGCGTGTTTGTGTGGTATCGGCCGCAATCAGGTGAGAAACACGCGGGAAAAGATAGGTCCAGGGTTCAAACAAGGTGGAGGAACGATATTCCTTCAGCACCACCACTTCCGGCGGGAAAGCCTCCATGGTGCGATCCCCCCATGTGTAGCGCATATAGCCATTATAGCTCAGCAAGGAGACACCGGCCAAAGCAGGCAACAGAAACTTCGGCAGTTCGACCTTCAGGTATCTGGCAATCGCCCAGACAGGACCGCAAACAACGAAAACCAGACAAATGGCAATAATGATGTCCCACATAAGAAATATCTTTTCTGTTCATGATAGAAAAAGTAACGAGAAAATGCACTGAAACGCGCTAAAAACTCAAGCTTTTCCTGTTGAAAGCCTCAAAAAACATCAGCGCCCGCGAAACATCAGTTCTCTGAGTGTGATTTTTTCGCCTTTGGTCGCCTTATGCGCGGCCTGTGCCAAAAAAAGTTCCCCGCTGGCAACGGCATCCACCAATGCATTATGTGCGCGATAACGCGGCAGGTTATAGGTTTCGCGTGCTTTGGCAAGGCGCAGTACACCGCCATCCAGCGGCTGGTTGCGCATTTGACGGTTGCGTTTTTCCAGTTCCAGCGTATCCACCGCGCGCGTTAGCAAGGGATAACCGTAAAGCCGTTCACAGGCCTCATTGAGAAAACCCAGTTCAATGGGGGCATGATGGGCCAGTAGGACCCGCCCGGAAAGAGCCTGTAAAACATCGGGCAAGACCTCTTCCAAGGGCGCCGCTTCGGCCAGGCGGTCATCGGTCAGGCCATGCACTACAACGGATTCACCGGGCAGGTCCGAACGAGGCTTGACCAGATAATGCGCGGCCTCGGACAAAATAACATTCTGGTCCACAATCGGGGCATAACCGATACTGAGAATTTCATCTTTTTGCGGGTTTAACCCTGTCAACTCAAGGTCAATACACAAATATTCCAGTTCCCGATAATCCGTTTCCGGCCAGGGAATGGGCTTGCGATAATAATCTTTCATCGGCCCGTCCGGCATCTTGATCAGATACCATTCCCGGCGCAGGTCAGGGCCGAACATTCGTTTCCACATGGCGTAACCTTTTTATTCTAGGTATAGGCCGAAGCCAGTGCAGACTGCATGGTTTTCACCACATTGAACGCATCTTTCAGGTGATTGCGTTCAAAGTGCGACATATGTTCCGGTGCCATAAAGTTATCCGCTTTTTGCGCATTGCGAATTTGGCGGGCCTGATGGCGCAGACGCGTAATGCTGATAAATTCCAGTGCATCCAGCAAATCTTTAGCCCCATCCTGAGAAATAACTTTCTCCCCAGCTGCGGCTTGCAGGCGGTCCTGCGTGTTGACCTCAGCCAACCCGGCATCCAGCGAATAGGTGCGTGCCAGATCAATAATCGGCACCACGCCGTTATGTTTGAGGTCAAAGGTATGGTCATGATCCCCGCCCCGGATCAGCACAAAGTTTTTGAAAAAGCCCAAAGGCGGTTGATGGGTCAGTGCATTGCCCGCCATGAAAGAAAGGAAAATCCGGTTTCCTGTGGATTTTTTCAAGACGAAATCACGCAGCTCCGTATAAAGGCTTTCTTCCCCGTAAATAGCGCGCATATCAAAGAAAATGCTGGAGAGCATCAAGGCTTCAGGTTCCGGTGCATCAATCCATTTGGCAAAATATGTCTTCCATTGCGCCAAAGGTTGACGCCATTTTTCGTTACTGGCCATCACATCACCGGGGCAATAAACGTAGCCGCATTTGTTCAAACCATCGGTGACGTATTTGGCCAGTGCCTGAAAATACTCTCCATGTTCCGCTTCGTTATAGCTATCATCCAGCAAAATTCCGTTATCCTGATCGGAAAGGGCCGTCTGTTCATGGCGTGCTTCCGAGCCCACCACAATCCATGCATAGGGAACGGGCGGCTCCCCCAGTTCTTTTTCCGCCATTTGCAAAAGGCGGATCGCAATGGCATCGGTAACAGTGGAAACCACATGACCGATGTTATGGGCCGTTGCCCCTGAATCAACCAGATTCATCACCATGGAAGGTACCAGCTTGACCACTTCCTTCAGCCCTAAAACCGTATCGCGCTTATAGATATCGCCAACCAGATACACCATGGAGGTTGTTTGTTTTTGAATGATATTGGTGCTGGTGATGACACCGGCAATCTTGCCATTGTCCAAAATCGGCAAGTGGCGGATATTTTTGCGCGACATGGTCAACAAGGCAT
The DNA here is from genome assembly GCA_050297075.1 of Terasakiella sp. Taxonomy (GTDB): domain Bacteria; phylum Pseudomonadota; class Alphaproteobacteria; order Rhodospirillales; family Terasakiellaceae; genus Terasakiella. The sequence continues at coordinate 118,630 of JBNKSC010000003.1, read as the reverse complement.
CGAACAGATAATCTTCTGCTCCGATGTAAAAAGGGTCATCGGTCATAATTTTGGATAAGGGCGTGTTGTAAGACAGCCCTTCTGCCACTACGCGCATTCGCAAGTCTTTGTCTGTCACAATGCCGTTGAGTTTTTCCTCATCTGCCACCAGCAAACAGGATACCCCTTCTTTAGACATTTTTTTAGCCGCCTGCTGAATGGTCACCTGTGAAGAAATGGTCACAGGTTCGCGGGTGATCATGTCACGCACCCTGGCAGACATTAACCCCATACCTTCATTGCCACCATTTTCCACATGTGCACGTGCAGAGCGCAAGCGATCTCCGCCCATGGGTGCAAAGAAAAAGGAAAATTGCGGGTAGGTTTCACACAAACGGTTGAATTCCGTCACCGGCAGCAAATAAAGCAGGCTGTCTTCAATCGCCACACATTTGTTAACGGCAATGCCCCGCAAGATGGCGCGCACCCCGAAACATTCCCCTTCGGCCAATCGGGCCAACAGGTTGTCTTCCGGGTCTTTGGTTTCCACCGCACCGGTGCGCACAACCCAAAGAAACTTGTTTTCCTCCCCGGGCTCGAAAAGAACGGTTCCCCGGCGCGCATAGCGCACTTCAATCAGCGAAGGCAGTTTTTCAAGCGGGTCTTCCGGCAGAAGGTCAAAGGGATGGTGGACCTTTAAAAAGTCTCTTATCTCAATGAGTTCAATATCCATTTCATCCCCCTTATGCATGGATTATTCTTCAGACCAGATTGGGCGCTTTCCACCCAAAGGTCAAGCAGAACAGAGGCAAAAAGAAAACGGGCTCTGCGCAATGCAAAGCCCGCTTCTTTAAGTCTGGTTAGACCAAACCAAGATATAGGGATCTTAGTGGTCCTGAGCAGCACCCGCCCCTTTCGGGATACGGATATCTTCAACCATATGCTCGATTTCTTCCGGAACCGGCTCCGTCATGTTCATGACAATGAACGCAACGATGAAGTTCAGGATGGCACCCACAGTACCAAAGGCTTCCGGAGAAATACCAAACAGATGGTTCGCCGGAGTATTTGCCAACATGTTAGTCCCCGGAATAAAGAACCAGCCCTTATAGGTGAAGATATACACCAGGGTGGAAACAATACCGGTCAACATGCCTGCAATCGCCCCTTTGTTGTTCATCTTCTTGGAGAAGATGCCCATCATGAGAACCGGGAAGATGGAGGATGCCGCCAGACCGAAGGCCAGTGCCACAGTCTGCGCTGCAAAGCCCGGAGGATGCATGCCAAGATAACCTGCAATCAGGATCGCAACAGCCATGGCAATACGTGCAGCCATCAGTTCCTGTTTCTCAGAAATTTCCGGCATGAACGTGCCTTTCAACAAGTCATGCGACACAGCAGAAGAAATAGCCAGCAACAGACCCGCCGCGGTAGACAGGGCCGCAGCCAAACCACCGGCAGCGACAAGAGCGATTACCCAGTTCGGCAGTTGTGCGATTTCCGGGTTGGCCAGAACCATGATGTCACGGTCAACCTTGACCATTTCGTTGCCTTTCCAGCCCCAAGCAGCGGCTTTGGCAGCGAATTCTTTATTTTTTTCATCATAATACTGGATGCGGCCGTCACCGTTTTTATCTTCAAACTTCAGAAGACCGGTGGTTTCCCAGTTTTTAAACCATTGCGGACGTTCTGCATAAGCCAGGTTACCGTCCGGTGAACCAACCTCACCAGTTTGAATGGTGTTCATCAGGTTCAAACGCGCCATGGCACCCACAGCCGGAGCGGTTGTATAGAGAATGGCAATGAAAACCAAGGCCCAACCGGCAGAGGCACGTGCATCACGTACTTTCGGTACGGTAAAGAAACGAATGATAACGTGCGGCAGGCCAGCAGTACCGATCATCAGAGAGAAAGTATAGAACACAATGTTCATTGTCCCCCCCTTCTGCGCGGTATATTGCGTAAAGCCGAGATCCCCGATCACCTGGTTCAGTTTCGCCAGCATTGGCGTGCCAGAGCCGTCTGTAACACTTGAGAACAAGCCGATTTGCGGCAGCGGGTTACCTGTCAGGTTCAAGGAAATAAAGACGGCAGGTACAGTGTAAGCCAAAATCAGAACGCAATATTGTGCAATCTGTGTATAGGTTACACCTTTCATACCGCCAAGAATGGCATAAACAGCCACGATGGCCATACCGATCCATAGGCCGGTGACGAAGTCCACTTCCAGGAAGCGACCGAAAGCAACGCCAATCCCTTTCACCTGACCGATAACGTAGGTGATGGAGGCCACAATCAAACAGCCAACAGCCACAACGCGCGCAGATGTGGAATAGAAACGGTCACCCACGAATTCCGGCACAGTGAATTTGCCGAATTTACGCAGGTAAGGCGCCAGCAGCAGTGCCAGAAGCACATAACCACCTGTCCAGCCCATCAGGAAGATGGAAGCATCATACCCCATAAACGAGATCAACCCCGCCATGGAAATAAAAGAAGCCGCAGACATCCAGTCCGCAGCGGTTGCCATACCGTTGGCAACCGGGTGCACGCCGCGCCCGGCAGCGTAGAATTCGCCCGTCGAGCCAGCTTTGGCCCAAATAGCGATACCAAAGTAAAGCGCAAAAGAGCCGCCCACAAAGATATACGTAAGTGTTGTAAGATCCATAATTAAATCATTCCCCAGACTGGATTAGTCTTCGCGTACGCCGAAGTCTTCGTCAATTTGACCCATTTTCTTGGTGTAGATTGCAATCAGAGCCAAGAATACGAAAATCGATCCTTGCTGTGCAAACCAGAAACCCAGTCCAACACCGCCAAAGGATACCATAGAGTCCAGCGCGTCACGCAGGAGAATACCAAAGCCATAAGAGCAGATTGCCCAAATAACAAGAAGCCAAGTCACAAGGCGAATATTTGCCGCCCAATAACCTTGTCCGTCATGTTCACTCATTAAAAAAAGCCTCCCCTACATATTGAGAGCTTCCACCGCATTTGTGCGATGGTTATTAGTTCACAAAAAATTACAATACGACAATATTGTTACAAACAACATGCCGTACCCCGCAATTTTGTACCTTAAGAAGCGACCAACGGTCCAGTCATCAATGCAAAAAAACATAAGAAAAATTAAAATATTGTATGCTGATCCAACATATTTTTGCATGTGCGAAATACCCATCTCAAAAATAAGGCCACGGCAACCCATTGATTTCCGTGGCCCTGCGCAATAGTCAACTAAAAAGCGCACATTTCTGCGTTTTCTGGTATTACCGACATATTTTTATCGCTTTTGCAGTGCAAAAAGTCGCGATTTTCCGGCAATACTTCCTTCCGAAATTCTGTTTTCGGTGTAGAATCACTCCAAAGGAAGTGTAAAATATTTCATTCGAACCTTTTAATGCACCTCTCAACTCCCTGAACCGGAGCCCCGAATATTGCTGAGGAAGGCACGGACTTCCTGATCCAGTTTTGAGATGGCTCCGCCAATTTCAACAACAGAAGTTTGCAGAACTTCGGCCTGTTGGCCGGAGCGCACAGCCCCATCGCGAACCTGCCCGATGGTTGTCGTCACTTCTGCGGCACCCGCAGCCGCCTGTTGCACATTATTGGAGATTTCAGAAGTTGCCGCCCCTTGTTCTTCCACAGCAGAAGCAATGGTGGTGGCAATTTCATTCACATCCATAACCGAACGGGCAACCGTTTCAATTGCTTTTACCGTCCCGCCAGTCTCTTGCTGAATGGCAGAAACCTGCTGGGCAATTTCATCTGTCGCCAGTGCTGTCTGATTAGCCAGATTTTTCACTTCCGTAGCCACCACGGCAAACCCTTTACCGGCTTCGCCAGCTCTGGCGGCTTCAATGGTAGCGTTCAGCGCCAAGAGGTTCGTCTGAGAGGCGATATCCGTAATCAAATTCACTACCTCATCAATTTTCTCGGCTGATTTGGCAAGCTTTTGAACCATGTCATTTGCTTCGGATGAGGTTTCCACGGCAGCTTGCGTGCGGGTTGAAGAAAGTTGAACCTGCGCACTGATCTCATTGATTGAGGCAGATAATTCCTCTGTTGCAGAAGCCACCGCGTTGGCATTGGTTGATGCTTCTTCAGCACTGGAGGCAACAATCACCGCCTGATCAATGGATTGATTGGCAATCGTCGCCATTTCGGTTGAATCCGTTTTAATCTGATGGGCCGAATTATTGATCACCGAAATTGCAGCCCCCAGCGTTTCTTCCAGTTGGTCTGCCATACGCAAACGTTCTTCTTCGCGTTGACGGTTCGCTCTTTCTTCAGCTTCCTTCTGCTGGCGTTCCATTTCACGCATATGCTTGGCATTGTCGCGAAAGGTTTCCAAAGCCGTGTTGATTTTACCGATTTCATCACGGCGGCGTCTTTGCCTGACTTCAACATCGAAATTACCACCCTGCAACTGCGTAATAATCCCAATAGAATAATCAAGTGGTTTGCGGATAATACGCTGACCGAACAGAAGCAATGTGCCCCCCAGTATCAAAACAAGGATGACTGCAATGCCGACAAGATTCCAGACGATTTCATTTGCACTTTGGGTTAATGTCTCAGTGGGAATACTCACCCGGATGACCCATGGGGTTTTAACATCCTGAACAACGACCGGTAGATAAAGATGATATTCCTCTCCGACTTCCTTCACAACGGTCTGGCCTTTTTGCACCTGAGCTAAAATGCCTTTTATTTCTTTCTCCCCTTCTGCAAGGGGTTTACCAATTCTTTTCTGGTCCGTATGCGCAACCCATGTTCCTTTATAGGACAACAGGGAAACCCGCCCTGTTTCCATAGGTTTCAGCTTTGCAATGCGTGCTGCCATGTCATTGACTGACATATCAACACCGATAACACCAATGGATTTACCTGAGTCATCAAACAAAGGATAAACAAATGAGGGAAGTAAAATATCCACACCGTCAATATTGTACATCACCGGGTCAACCACATAAGGTTTTCCGGTTTTGAACGGAATATTATAATAATCACCGGTCGGGTCCCCTTCCGGTACATCAAGGCCACTCAGACGATAAGGCTTGATCCCTTTTCCGAAGTTATAGAAATAGGTGATATAGCGCCCGCTCTTTTCGTCATTATGCGGGGCCTTGCCGATATATTCGGCATCTTTGCCATCCAGCGCATTGGGCTCATAGCCAGCCCAGGCCCCCGCCAGTTCGGGATGTACTTTTAGTGTATCTTCAAGCACAGCGTTGTAGACTACCCGGTCTTTTGTCCCGGTGCGTTTCATAGCTATAAAGGTCTTTTGCAGTTCCTTTGCAACACCCATGGCACCATCGAGTTGATACTTGACCATGGCCCCCTGGGTGCGCCCGATATTGGCAGCATCCTTAAGCGCCAAATCCAAAACAGCTTTAAAAGCTTGATTGGCAGCAATTGTAATACCTACCGCCAGACAGAAGGCAACGACGATGGACGACAAGGTCGCCATCTTCCCTCCCAATGACAAACGATCCCACATTTTTCCGTCCCTTCATAGATTGGTCTACGTTTCTTGCATATTCACCTATTCTTATTCGCCTGATTTTTTATTTATTATAGCAGAAAGTATGGACGTTTGGTTGAATAAGATCAATTTAATATTTTTTTTATTCCTTTCCGCTTCCCTACATGGGCATTCTTCGTATAGAAAAGAGGGAAGCATTAGAGGGCACCAAAGTCCATCTAACAGGAATTAAATAAAAATGACATCGAACCATATGCAGCATCGCAAACGACGCAAAAGTCCCGGTCGCATAGCCAAAGCCGCCACAATGCCGCTGTATGCAGCACTGGACCTAGGCACAAACAACTGTCGTATGTTGATCGCCCGGCGTACCCGGCAAGGCTTTCGTGTTGTTGATTCATTTTCTCGCATCACGCGCCTTGGCGAAGATGTTGCCCAAAGCGGCCGTCTTTCCGATGATGCAATGGAACGCACCCTGAAAGCCCTTCTGGTTTGTTCCAAAAAAATCCAGAACCGCAATGTCTCTTTTGTTCGTTCTGTTGCAACAGAAGCCTGTCGCCGTGCAGAAAATGCGATAGACTTTCTCAGCCGTGTTCAGTCGGAAACAGGCTTGCAACTGGAAGCCATCAATCCTGAAGAGGAAGCCAATCTGGCCCTTACCGGCTGTGCCTCCCTGTTAAACCTGAACAAACCCAAAGGGCTGGTTTTTGATATTGGTGGCGGCAGTACTGAAATCATGTGGATTGAACTGGACCGTTTCGGTGACCCGCAAGTGGTTGATTTTGTCTCCCTGCCCATCGGGGTTGTGACTGTTTCGGAAGAATACGGGCAAAACCATGACGTTTCTGCACAAAGTTATCTGGAAATACAGGATTATGTGCTGAGCGAACTGGCAGACTTTGATGCCTTGAACCGGATTTCACAGCAAGTGCACGAGGGTCAGGTGCAAATGCTTGGGACATCTGGAACCGTCACCACATTGGGGGCCATTCATCTGGATCTATCACGCTATCTGCGTTCCAAAGTCGATGGTATGACCCTGCCCTTTAAGGAAATTGACCGGGTGTCGCGCGATCTTGTCAACATGTCCGTTGAGCAACGTGCAGCTCATCCCTGCATTGGGGCGAGTCGCGCTGACTTGGTAATCGCAGGCTGTGCCATTCTCGAAGCTCTCTGTAAACTTTGGCCGGTTGGTGAACTGACCATTGCTGATCGTGGCATTCGGGAAGGCATTTTGCTTAACCTGATGCGCAATTGTGAGTAATCCCTTTATTTAACGCCATAGACGGACTATGTATGGGGCAATGCAAACTTCAAATGACATGGGTGACTCGATATGAGCCGCACAAAAAAATGGAAAACCGTACAGGCCCGCCGCGATAAAACCGTTCGGGTAAAAACAGCGCGTGGCCGCAAGCTGTCTTCTACCCGCTGGTTACAGCGTCAGTTAAATGACCCCTACGTTCAGGAAGCCAACCGCCTGGGCTATCGCTCGCGCGCGGCTTTTAAACTGATCGAACTAGATGACCGTTTTCAATTTCTCAAACCCGGGCAAAAGGTTGTTGATCTGGGCTGTGCGCCCGGTGGCTGGACACAGGTTTGTGCCGAACGCATTGAAGCGGAAAAAAATCCGGACGGCCATGTCATCGGCATCGACTTGCAGGAAATTGATGATATTGCAGGCGCAACTATTCTGGTTGGTGATTTCATGGCTGATGATGCGCCCGACCGCCTTAAGGAAGCCATCGGTGGCCCGGTTGACATTGTTTTAAGTGATATGGCCGCTGCCGCCAGCGGACACCCGCAAACAGACCACCTGCGCATTACCGGTCTGGTGGAAGCCGCCGTTTACTTTGCTGTTGAAGTCCTCAAACCAAATGGCTGGTTTATCGCCAAAGTATTAGCGGGCGGAACAGACAATGACTTGTTAACGGAAATCAAAAAACATTTCCAGACGGTCCGTCATGCCAAGCCGCCAGCAAGCCGAAAAGATTCCTCAGAAACCTATCTACTTGCCAGCGGCTTTCGCGGGAAGAACGCTTATAGTGAATAAAGCCTCGGGTGTTCCTGTTACTGAAACGTCTCTTCGCTCAGTTCTTCAAGCCCCCGGGTAAAAGCGCCAAGCCCCTGTGTACGCAAAGGAACAAACGGTTTTTTATGCTGTTGGCAAATGCGTTTGATCTCGCGCGATGCTTCATGGCTGATGCAGGTTACCGGAAACATCACGGCATCTGCCTGCGCCAAAATACTTTGCAAGCGTGCTTGGCCATCATGCAATCCCCCATCGTGATGGATGAACTGCCCGTTTTTACGTTCGACATAATCCCTGAAAAATGCCGCCTGTTTTGTCTGCCCGCCAATATAGGCAATGCAACGCCCACACAGGTCTTCGCCTCCGGGGCAACCTTCCTCTTTCATGCAGGCCACTCCCTCCAACGCATCCCCGCATTGGGAAAAATGGATCATTTCCTGTTCAAGTTCGCGGATACGGTTTTCCCTTAACATCAGGTCAGCTTTCGTATCCTCATGACGGATCATTTCCTTTTGAAGTTTTTGATCAGTCAATTCTGCCCGATCCGTTTCCTGAATGATGCGTCTCATCAAAAGATCAATCCGGCTTTCAAGTTTGGCAATGCTCTGACCATCGCGTTCAGCAAGCAAAAGAGCTTCCAGTTCATCTGCCCGGCTCGCCTGAAGGCGCGCTTCTTCCAGTTCATTTTTCAACTGACCAATCAGATGATCACGCTTATCAATGGCCTTTTTTTGCGTCTGGCGTAAATCTGCAAGTTCATTGTGTAGACCATTCACGGTTTCTTTCAGGGTTGTGATCTGACTTTTTTCATTTCTGGCCATGTTCCCCTGCACATGTGACAGCATATGAACTTCGCCATACGCGTTGGCTTTCAGTTCCAGAGAACTATGTTCATGCGTCATCACCGCCCAAAAGGGGCCTGCAATTTCACCGCGTTCAAAAGCCTGCGTCCAGAGCTTTTCCACTTCATCATTACTTTTTGCCAAAGCAAAGGCCTTGATCACGCGGGCATATTTTCTCTCCAGTGCCTTATGCATCAAACGGCTAACACCACGGCCATAACGCGCCTGCCCGACCATGAAGGAATGCAGCTTGTAATCAGACCCGCAATCCATCACTTCCCTTACCTTTGCCTTGAGCGCCATTTTTTTGAGTTCTGCATGGGACAGGCAGGTGCCGATGATTGCACAATGCCAATGAAGGTCTAAATCCCATAACTTCATACGTTTGGGTTTCATCGTTGTTTGCATATTTTCCAATACATTCGCCAATTGCAAATCACACATGCCGGCAACTTCCTTTTCAATATCGATGAAATGACCTTTGGACGCTTCTTGCCCAAAGGTCATTCCTTCGTTTCACAGTATCCCAAGAAGGAATAAAAGCACGATAATAATAATGATTATCATTTGCAAACATTTTTTTATCTTTTTTAGACAGGTTCCACTTTTTGAACTATCTTCCCGCCCATGGAAAAAAATAATTTAGGCGCAACAGAAGATATCTCCCCTGCTTTGGGGCTATTCAGCGCATTTGTCGTTGCCGGTGTTTGGTCCGGTTTTGTCGTTGTATCGCGCATGGGGGCCCAAAGCCCTCTGACCGTCTATGACATGGCTGCTTTACGGTTTGGTTTTGCAGGTCTGCTGCTCCTGCCTGCCAGTTTCCTTTGGTGGCCTCGCCGTTTAAGCCCTTTCCAAATACTGGCGCTGGCAGCTGGCACCGGCATTCCATATGTCTTGTTGGCCTATGCCGGTTTTCTCTATGCCCCGGTTTCACATGGGGGTGTCTTTATTAATGGTGTCCTGCCGATTTTCACCACCATCCTCAGTCTGTTCTGGCTGGGCATCCGCCCTAACAAAACAACCCTGCTTGCCGTATGTATCATCATCTCCGGTTGCGCTTTGACAGCCTTTGCCAAAGACGGGTTCGGCCAGTCTGAAAGCCTGAAAGGCGATTTCCTGTTTATGGCGGCTGCGCTGATCATGGCGGCCTATATGCCTGCAACCCGCATCTGGAAAGTCACCCTCAAGGAACTGTTGAGTTTTGTTCCCATCGTCAATGCCGTTTTGTTTATTCCTCTTTGGTGGTTTTTCCTGCCAAGTAATCTGGAAAACGCCCAGACACATGACATCCTTTTGCAGATGTTATATCAGGGGCTTGGCCCCAGCATTATGGGACTCGTCTTCTTCTTTTTAGCGATCAAACATATCGGCGCAACACCGACAGCCGCCATTCTGGCCCTTGTCCCTTCCATTGCTGCCCTGATCGGCATTCCCGTTCTTGGCGATATTCCAGTTGTTTTAGAATGGGTTGGCATGGTTCTGGTGACCATTGGAATCTGGCTGACCTTACGTGCGAAATAAAATGTCGCATGGGATGCACATTCTTGTAGAAACTTGAATGGACCTGTGTATATATAACGCGCCAAATCCGTAAACCGACGCACCTTGGAGATGGCCGTAATGATTAAAGAAGCCCTGACCTTCGACGATGTTCTACTGATACCAGCAGCATCTGATGTATTGCCTGCAACAGCAAGTACTTCCACACAACTGACAAAAGGCATCAAACTGGGCATTCCCTTGCTTTCTGCTGCCATGGACACCGTGACGGAAAGCAGCATGGCAATTGCCATGGCACAGTTCGGCGGCATTGGCGTTATTCACAAAAACCTTGATATTGCAGAACAGGCTTCCGAGGTTCGCAAAGTCAAGAAATTCGAATCCGGTATGGTCGCAGACCCGCTGACTTTCCCGCCGGATGCCAAACTGGCAGAGGTCCAATCCAAAAAGGAAGAAGTCAAATTCTCTGGTTTCCCTGTTGTGGAACGCGGTACAGGTAAACTGGTCGGGATCATCACCAACCGCGACATGCGTTTTGCGGAAAACCCCGATCAGCCCATCTCCGAACTGATGACCAAAGAGAACCTTGTTACCGTCAAGGAAGGGGTTTCTGGCGAAGAAGCCAAACGCCTGCTGCACCAGAACCGCGTTGAAAAATTGTTGGTGGTCGATGACAAATACCGTTGTATCGGTCTCATCACCGTTCAGGATATTGATAAAGCGGAAACCCATCCCAATGCCTGTAAGGATGACCAAGGGCGCTTGCGGGTGGCTGCGGCAACTGGAACTGGTGATAACGGCTGGGAACGTTCCATTGCCCTGATTGAAGCCGGGGTGGATGTACTGGTGGTGGATACCGCACACGGCCATTCCAAAGGCGTGATTGATCAGGTTGCACGCATCAAGAAAAGTCACCCCAATGTTCAGGTCATCGGCGGCAACATTGCCACCGGTGCAGCAGCACAAGCCTTGATTGACGCTGGTGCGGATGCCGTCAAGGTCGGGATCGGCCCCGGTTCCATTTGCACCACACGCATTGTTGCCGGTGTTGGTGTCCCACAATTAAGCGCCATCATGAACACGGTTGAAGTTGCGGACAAATACGGTGTCCCGGTTATTGCCGATGGCGGCATCAAGCATTCCGGTGACATTGCCAAAGCAATTGCCGCCGGGGCAAGCTGTGTTATGGTTGGTTCCATGCTGGCCGGAACGCATGAAGCCCCCGGTGAGGTTTTCCTTTATCAGGGCCGGTCCTATAAATCCTATCGCGGCATGGGCTCCATGGGGGCCATGGCACGCGGTTCGGCAGACCGTTACTTTCAGGCCGATGTAAAAGACGATATGAAGTTCGTTCCGGAAGGTATTGAAGGCCGCGTCCCCTATAAAGGGGAAGCTTCTGCCATTGTGCACCAGATGGTCGGCGGCTTGCGCTCTTCCATGGGCTATACCGGCAATGCCACAATTGATGATATGCGCAAGAATTGTGAATTCAACCGTATCACCAATGCAGGCTTGCGCGAAAGCCACGTCCATGATGTGACCATCACCCGCGAAGCACCGAACTACAGTGGTGCAAAATAATTCCTAACGTCTGTTCCTGTGCAGACAGGAATACAAAAGAGCGTTATATTGGGCCCCTGCCTTCGCAGGGGCTCACTTTTTTAAAGATAATAAATGCATGAAACCGGCAGCACGTATTCAATCGGCCATTGAAATCCTCGACAGTATTTTTGAAGGCTCCAAACCCGCCGACACAATCATCACTGATTATTTCAAAGCCAGACGGTATGCGGGGTCAAAAGACCGCCGCAATGTCACCAATCGGGTCTATCACATTCTGCGCAACCGGGCCAAATTCGGCTGGCTATGTGACCAGGTTGAACTGGAACATTCGGCCCGCAACATGTTGCTGTGCGACTGTCTGCTTGATGATCAGCCGCTGGATGACCTTTTCAATGCAGAACAATATGCGCCAGCATCCCTGACAGAGCTGGAAAAAAACGCATTGTCCGTTCTGGCCGAATTCGACCTGAATAATGCCCCGCAGCATGTGCGTCTTGAATATCCTCAATGGCTGGAAAAAGAGTTACAGGACTCCCTTGGTGATGACCTCCACAAAGCCCTTGATGCCCTCAACACCGAAGCTCCGCTGGATTTACGTATCAATCACCTGCACCCTGAATATGCCCGTGCCTCTGAAATTTTACGCGCAGAACAGATGGACGTTGAAAAAACACCCTATTCCCCTTTCGGCCTGCGCAGCCAGAAGAAAGTCAAAATGGGCGGCATCAAAGCCTATAAGGACGGATTGGTCGATATTCAGGATGAAGGCTCTCAACTGATTGCTTTGCTGAGCGCTGTCAAAGATCAGGAACTGGTGATGGATTTCTGCGCCGGGGCCGGTGGCAAAACGCTGGCCATGGCAGCAGAGATGAACAACAAAGGCATTCTTTACGCCCTTGATATCGCCGCCAAACGCCTGTTTAAAATGAACCGAAGGCTGGACCGTGCCGGGGTCAACAATGTCATTCTCCATCCCATCAATACGGAACAGGACCCATGGCTTAAACAGTTTGAAGGCCGTGTGGACCGTCTTTTGATTGACGCCCCCTGCTCCGGCATTGGGGCATGGCGCCGTTCCCCCGAAAGCCGTTGGAAACTGACAGCAGACCTTCTTAAAGACTTGCAGGGAAGACAGGAACGGATTCTGCAAACAGCAGCCCATCTGGTGAAACCCGGCGGGCGTTTGATCTATGCGACCTGTTCCTTGTTGAAATCAGAAAATGAACGCCAAGTTGAAATTTTTCTTGAGGCCCACCCAAAATACAGCTTAAAGTCGATTCAAGATGTTTGGGAAGAACAACTTGGTACCCCCTGTCCCTTTGACACGCCCTATATGACATTACGCCCTGACCTGCATGTATGCGACGGCTTTTTCTGTGCTGTTCTGGAACATAACGACTGATGGAATTTCTGACGATTGAAACAATTGCCCTGCTGTTTGGCATTGGCCTTTTGGCTGGCTGGGTTGATTCCATAGCTGGCGGCGGCGGGCTGATCACCCTTCCCGCCCTTATTGGTGTCGGGCTTAGCCCCGCACAGGCACTGGCAACCAACAAATTGCAAAGCAGTTTCGGCTCTTTCACGGCCACCAGCAACTTTATCCGTAAAGGCCACCTGAACCCCTTTGAGATCTGGCCGATGATCCTGTTAACCTTTATGGGTTCCAGCCTCGGCACGCTGCTTGTGCAATCCCTGAACGCTGATTTTCTCATCAACATTATGCCGTTTTTGTTGATCGGTGTTGGGCTTTACTTTCTTCTGCAACCCTCCATCGGTCAGGAAGACAGGCAGGAACGCCTTGGCCTGTGGGGCTTTTCTTTTTTATGCGGTTTCAGTATCGGTTTTTACGATGGTTTCTTCGGCCCCGGCACAGGTTCCTTCTTTGCCCTCACCTTTATAGCCTTGAAAGGATTCAACCTTTTAAAAGCAACAGCCCATACCAAAGCCCTGAACTTCACCAGTAACATCGCCTCTTTGCTGTTTTTCATCATTGGTGGGCAGGTTGTCTGGATTGTCGGGTTGATCATGGCCATGGGGCAAATGATCGGTGCCTTTCTCGGCTCCCACATGACCATGAAGCATGGCAGCAAGATCGTGCGGCCTTTGCTGGTAATCATTTCTTTCGCCATGACAGCAAAACTCGTCTGGTCCACCCCAGATCATATTCTCCGCCAATGGATCAACTTTTTGCTTCAATCGTTTTAGCTAAGCGGGTAAACTTCCAACATCCAATACCCTGAGGTTGCCATGCGTATCATTTCTGCTGTTTTCCTGTTTTCACTATTGCTAAGTGCCTGTCAGACAACAACGCCAACCCTGAAAGCCAACGTTCAGTCTTTTGCTAATCTAGCTGAACTACGCTCTCTACAACGCATATACATCATTGGCTATCCAGAAGAACTGGACCAAAGTCTGGAATTTCAATCTTATAAACCAAAAATCACCGCTCATCTCTCTCAAGAAGGGTTTCAGGTTGTTGATGATGCAGAAAACAGTGACTTAATTGCTTTCGTGAACTTCAGCATAGACCATGGAGTTCAGGAAACTCGGACAGTCTCAAAACCCGAATGGGGGATGGTCGATACAGGTTCCAAAACGACCTACGGCGATGCAAATGTCATTGGCAATACTCTTTTTTATTCAGAGACAACAACAAATGATAAACGTTTCGGCATTACAGGATACCGCAATGAACAAGTCTCTATGACCATGTATACCCGAAACCTAAATATGGATATCTATAAAACGGCTGAACTTCGAAACGATAAACAAGTCAAAGTCTTTGAAGGGCGGATTACCAGCCGGGGAATGTGTGGCAATATGCCCCTTGTCATTGATGAACTGTTAAATGCGTTCTTCACAAAATTCCCATCAGGTTCGGGTGATGTTTCGGTTCCCTGGAATGGCAGTTGTTAACTTCCCTCCCTGCGCAAGGCCTCACGCGCAGATGTGAGAATCTCATCAGAGAGTTCCTCATCACCGACAACGCGCGAAAGGCTGACCGCGCCGACCATAAGAGACACCTTTGCCAGACCCTTTGAACGGTTTTGATCTTCGCCGCTTAACCAGTCTGCAAACCGTCTGATCATCTGCCCCATTTTCTCGCGTGGCTTCTTACCAAGGTGTGTCACCTCCTGCGACAGAGCCGTCAGTGGGCATCCCTGATCCGGGTGATCCCGGTGTGCTTGAGAAAGATAAAAATCGAAGACACGGCTGTGCAATTCTGCAATATCTGTAATGCCTTCGCGATGCCACTGTTCCAGCTTTTCCCGTGCCAGGTTTTCCTCAATCACCTCAAGCAAAAGTTCCTCTTTGGATTTAAAGTGTGCGTAAAAACCGCCACGGGTCAGCCCGGCTTCTTCCATCACCTTATCCACGCTGGCCGCACTAAACCCTTTTGATTTCCAGAGTTTGCGCGCTGCCAGAATAATGCGTTCGCGGGTTTGTTCCTTATGCCCTTGCGGATAGCCCATGGTGATGACCTCAAATTGACTCGACAGATATTTAAATATGTTATACATCATATTTAAATATGACGCTTATCATATTCAAGAAGGAAACAAATTTATGCTCGCCCATCCCCTGTTCATCACCCCGCTTTTCGCCATTATCTTTACACTCTTTTATATTCTGCTGGCCTATCGGGTCATTAAACTGCGTTGGAAACATAAGGTTTCCTTGCTCGATGGTGGCGTTTCCCCGCTGACTTATGCCATGCGTGCCCATGGGAACTTCAGCGAGTATGTTCCATTAAGCCTTGTTCTTTTCACCCTGAATGAACTGAACGGAGCCCCGCAAACGCTTCTTTATGCAATGGGGGCGATTCTCTTGCTCGGGCGCATCTTGCATGCCTATGCTCTGACATCCAAAGTCTTCAAACCGCGCGTATGGGGCATGAGCCTGAGCTTCCTCTCACTCTTCCTTGCCAGTGCCAGTCTGATCTACACACTTTTTGCAACGAAAATGTAAGACTGCCTATTGTGGGGTGCGGGCGCTTGCTGTATGTTGCGCCCCATTCCTTCAAGACCAGTATTTGGTGGCCCCATGACCGATCGCATTCTCATTATCGACTTCGGATCTCAGGTAACACAGCTCATCGCGCGCCGCGTGCGTGAAAGCGGTGTTTATTCCGAAATTCACCCCTTCAATTCCATCACCGATGACCTTCTGGAAAACTATGCCCCCAAGGGCATTATTCTTTCCGGTGGCCCGGCTTCCGTCACTTGGGAAGAATCACCACGTGCCCCTGAAAAAGTCTTTGAAATGGGCATACCGGTTTTAGGCATCTGCTATGGCCAGCAAACCATGATGCAGCAGCTCGGCGGTTTGGTGGAAACATCGGATCATCACGAATTCGGCCGGGCCTTTGTTGAGGTCAAGGAAAGCTGCGCTTTGTTTGACGGCGTCTGGGCCAAAGGCGCAAAAGAACAGGTCTGGATGAGCCACGGTGACCGCGTCACCAAACTTGCACCGGGCTTTGAAGTTGTCGCCACTTCCGAAGGGGCGCCTTTTGCAGCCGTTGCCAATGAAGAAAAACAATTCTACGCCGTTCAGTTCCACCCCGAAGTGGTTCATACCCCGCACGGCGCGCAATTGATTCAAAACTTCACCCATAATGTTGCCGGGTGCAGCGGAAACTGGACCATGGCCGCCTTCAAGGAACAGGCGATCGAAGCCGTGCGCAAACAGGTCGGTGACGGCAAGGTCATCTGCGGTCTTTCCGGTGGGGTGGATAGTTCGGTTGTTGCCGTTCTTTTACATGAAGCAATCGGCGAACAGCTCACTTGCGTTTTCGTCGATACCGGTTTTATGCGCGCTGGCGAAGCCGAAGAAGTGGTCACCTTGTTCCGCGATCATTACAACATCAAGCTCATCCACAAAGATGCGTCCGAACAATTCTTCACCGCCCTTGGTGATGAAATTGATCCGGAGAAAAAGCGCAAAACCATTGGTGGATTGTTCATTGATGTGTTTGAAGCCGAAGCCAAAGCCGCTGGCGGGGCAGACTTCCTCGCCCAAGGCACCCTTTACCCGGATGTGATTGAATCCGTTTCCTTCACCGGGGGGCCTTCGGTCACCATCAAATCCCACCATAACGTGGGCGGTTTGCCGGAACGCATGAACATGCAACTGGTTGAACCGTTACGTGAACTGTTCAAGGATGAAGTGCGTGCCTTAGGTCGTGAACTGGGCCTACCGGAAAAATTTGTTGGCCGTCACCCCTTCCCCGGCCCGGGGCTGGCCATCCGCATTCCCGGTCAACCGCTGACGCGTGAAAAATGTGATATCCTGCGCAAAGCCGATGCCATCTATCTGGAAGAAATCCGCAACGCAGGCCTCTACGATGCCATCTGGCAGGCTTTTGCTGTCTTGTTACCCGTGCGCACAGTCGGCGTGATGGGCGATGCCCGCACCTACGATTACGTCTGTGCCTTACGTGCTGTCACCTCAACAGACGGCATGACCGCAGACTACTATCATTTTGACCACGACTTCCTGAGCCGCGTCACCAACCGCATTATCAACGAAGTGCGCGGCATTAACCGGGTTGTCTATGATTGCACCTCAAAACCGCCGGGAACGATTGAGTGGGAATAAAAAATATCAAGGGGTTGGCGCAAGTTGGCCCCTTTTTCTTTCTCTTTTCATCAAACAGATCAGCACATGAACATCCAGCCCTTTGAAGGAAAACATACAGAAACCGTTGTGCACATCTGGCAACAGTGTGGTTTGACACGCCCGTGGAACAACCCTTATTTGGATATTCAACGCAAGCTCACCGTACAACCGGAACTTTTCCTGATCGGCTGCATAGATGAAAACATCATCGCTACAGCCATGTTTGGCTATGAAGGCCATCGTGGCTGGCTAAATTATCTGGCTGTGTTGCCGAACCATCAGGGAAAGGGCTATGCAAAACAGCTTCTCGCCTATGGTGAAGAACAGCTGAAAGAATTAGGCTGCCCCAAATTAAGCTTGCAAATCCGCAATGAAAACCAGAATGCCATGCGATTTTATGAGTCGCTGGGCTATCGGATGGATGCAGCCGTATCCTATGGCAAAAGACTTATTGAAGATTGACGCGTTTAGCGCTGTGCATGTCCTTATTTTTTAAATATAGTTGAATATGGAAATCGAGGGAACAGCGCACAATTATGGGCAATCGTTTATTTTTCACCATACTCGTCATCGGCATGATTGCTGTTGCCGGGACTTGGCTGATTGTCACACGAAACGCCAATTATATTCTGGAAGAACAGGCACGTTCCGAAAGCCTCTCCTGGGCTGAATTTGTTCAGCATGACCTCACAGACCTGCAACGTATTCTCACAGGTGCCCCTCCCACCATTGCAGACATTCGCACACTCAGCACAACCAAAAATGTCGGTAATGTTTACTGGTTTCGAATTTACGATCATGACAGGACTATCGTCTGGTCCGCAGACTTCAAAGAAGTCGGCGATGAGAACAATCAGGACTTTTTCCTTCAACATGTCCTAAAAGGCGAAAAGATTGTCAAAATCGAACATATTGAACAATCTGATCGCGTCAATGCCCATGCCTTTTATCCCCTCATGAAAGAGGGGTACTTTCTCGGCGCTATTGAAGTCTCCATGGACTTAAGCCACCTTGCCAGAGAAAGCAAGAAAATGGCCACAGCCTTAAGCGGCGGTGTCGGGGCACTTTTCTGTTTTCTCCTCTTCATCACCACCTTGCTTTTGCGCAGAGCAATTAAACGTGAACGCGGCCTTAAAAAAGAAGCTCAACAAGCCGCCAAAGCCCGCAATGACTTTCTGGCTCTGGTCAGCCATGAATTGCGCACCCCCCTGAACGGTATTTTCGGTTCTCTCGGCTTGCTGGAAGAAACGCAGGAAACAGAAGAAAAAGCCAAACTCATTGAAACCGCCATCAAATCCACACAACACCTGCAAGCCCTCATTGATGACCTGATTGACTATACGCAGCTGGTTGGTAACCGCAGCATCGTGCAACCCGGCCCGGTTAACCTTACTTCTCTTGCAGAAGAATTGGAAATTTTATTCAGAACAACCGCTCAGCAAAAGGGGCTGGATTTTGTTATTCAAAGCGACTTCCCCGAAGGTACATTGGGGGAAACCGACCTGAAGAAATTGCGCCAGATTCTTTATAATCTAAGTGCAAACGCCTTGAAGTTTACGGATGAGGGCAGCGTCACAATTGTGCTCAGGCTGGAAGATATAACCGGCAACAGGCAGCTGATTTGCGAAATTGCCGATACCGGAATAGGTCTCACCCTTGAAAACCAGAAAAAAATATTTGCGCGCTTTCATCAGGTTGGGGAAACCATGTCGCGTTCCCATGGCGGAATTGGTCTTGGCTTAAGTCTGTGTCGCGAATTTGCCCGCCTTATGGGCGGAGATATAGACGTTCAAAGTACTTTTGGACAGGGCAGTCTGTTTCGCATGCGCATTCCCTTCCCCGCTATCCGGCATGAAGATCATGAAACAAATGATACACTAATCGACAACACGTCAATTGCGTTAAATATTTTGCTGGCGGAAGATAATGCCGTTAATCAAAAAGTTTTCAAAATGACCCTTGAAAAAGCGGGGCATAAAGTCACACCAGCAGAAAATGGACAACAATGTCTGACCAAAGCGAATGAAGAAACATTTGATTTGATTTTAATGGATATTCAAATGCCTTACATGACGGGAGAAGAAGCCGCGCAGGCGATCCGCCAAGGCAATGGGAGAAATGTTAAAACGCCCATCATTGCCCTCAGTGCCAATGTACTGAAAGAACAGCAGGACTCCTACATTGCATCGGGCATGCAGGCCTGTCTGTCCAAGCCGATCAAGCCACAGGCCTTACGGCTGGCAGTCGTTGAACTTTACAGAAAATTCAAACAGGATAAAACCTGATAGAAAATCGAGATTTCCCTCAGTGCAGAACAGCACTTCGCGGGCGTTCCTTGGTTTGCAGAATTTCAACAGCACGGGTGATTCTGCGCCAAAGCACTTCACCTTCCTGATTGCCCAAACGTTGAAATTCATCGCCACGGATGGCGGCATATAACGCAGCTTCTTCGCCAAATTTTTCAATAACCTGGTTGGCTGTTTTATAGATATCGCTTTCGGTTTTCATAGGCTTCGCTTGGACCTCATAATCTCCCCGATGCTTACGGCCAGCTTGTCTTCCACCACAACCACTTCGCCTTCTGCGATCTTCTGGTCGGAAGAAAACACGTCGATGGGATCCCCAACACCACGGTCCAGTTCCACAACCGCGCCACGGCCCAGTTTCAGAATCTGGCTCATTGGCATCACCGCCATCCCAAGAACAGCACGAACACTGATTTCGACATCATAAATGGCCTCGACACTGCCACGCAGCCCAAGTGCATCCCCCAGGGTTTCAGCCCCATCGTCGCCACCACTTCCACCGGATGCCGCCTTTTCGGCTTCTTCTGCTTCAATCGCTGCCAATGCGGCAGCCATATCGTCATCATCATCCAGAGAAGGAGCATTATGATCTTCGGCTAACGCCGCCCCCCAATCTACGGAGAGATCGTCGTCATCATCTTCGTCTGCCATAAGCGCCTCTTAACTCTTACGGTTTAATATCGGGACACACTCCCGACTTTGGTCAGTTAAGCGCAAAAAGGTTAACAAAAAGTCTAACCTTTGACCTTTTCACGATATTTCTTTGAAATCGCATACAGTTTATCACAATCATTACGCATCTTCACCAAGACAGGCGCAACTTCATCCACAAAATCATCCATCCGGGTCATTTGCGCCAACTCCCGCATAGAATTGATATGCCGATTAATGGATTTAATATGCCCTTCGAAATTATGGCCGGGATTTTTATAGGCCTTATGCGTCTCACGCAGGTTTGCCATAAAAATCTGCAACAGCGATTTGACGAACTTATCTGATTTATCAATGCGTTCATGCATACTTTCCGGGGAAACGACAATCAGGTTGCTATCCATTTCCGCAACGGCAGAAGCCATGCGTTCACGACCATCCAGCACGGCAACTTCACCAAAAATTTCCCCCGGTTGCAGGGTGGTCAACAAAACGTCACTGCCTTCGATATTTTTATAAATACCGATTTCACCGGTTTCGACAATATAGGCAAAATCCCCAGCTTCACCTTCATTGAAGATGCGCCGCCCCTTCTTGACCTTTTGGCGCTCAAACTGGGTTTCCGCAGGCTTGTTATCCATAACAGTTCCTTATAAACATTCTGCGAACCGCACGGCTTCTCCCATCGGGTTACCCAGCAGTTCGCCTTCATGCATCACAACATTTCCCCTTATAATAGTCGAAACAGGCCATCCTGTCACTTTCATACCGTCATAGGGTGTCCAATCGGAGCGCGATGCGATCCATTTATCCGTAATGGTTCGTTCCGCTTTGAGGTCAACAATGGTGAAATCCGCATCATAGCCTTTTACCATCCTGCCTTTGGAGGCTACATTGTAAATCCGGCACGGCCCCGCACTGGTCAAATCCACAAAACGCTCCAAACTCAAACGTCCTTCATGGACATGATTGAGCATGATCGGCACCAACGTCTGCACCCCGGTCATGCCCGATGGGCTTTTGGGGTAGCTTTGCGCTTTTTCTTCCAGCGTATGGGGCGCATGGTCCGACCCAATACAATCCACAACGCCCTGTTCCAGTGCTTTCCACAGGGCATCCACATGATGCTGGGAACGAATGGGCGGGTTCATTTGCGCTTTCGTGCCGATCTTTTCATACCATTCATCATTCATGGTCAGATGCTGGGGCGTGCATTCCACCGTGGCAATATCTTTATATGCTGCCAAAACTTCCATTTCATCAGCGGTGGTGACATGCAGTACATGCACCCGGCGTTTCACCCCTTTGGCAATACGTAACAGGCGCTTGGTTGCAAGCACGGCTGTTTCCGCATCGCGCCACTGGGCATGCATTTTGACCGGGGCGCCATTTTTAACCAGTTCAAAACGTTCTTCCAGACGGTCTTCATCTTCACAATGCACCGCCACGCGACGATTGCCGGAAGCCAGTACACTGGCAAGCGTAGCATCATCTTTCACCAAAAGGCTGCCTGTGGAACTGCCCATAAAAATTTTCACACCGGAAACGCCTTGTTCACGTTCCAGCATGGGTAATTTTTCCACATTTTCCTCAGCCGCACCGATGAAGAAGGCAATATCGGTCCAGACCCGGTCCTTGGCGCGACGGCATTTATCCGCCATATCCTGTGCTGTAATGGTTGATGGCTTGGTGTTCGGCATTTCAAAAACAGCCGTCACCCCACCCAAGGCCGCACCGGCCGTTCCGGTTGCCAGATCTTCCTTATGTTCCAGCCCGGGTTCCCTAAAATGAACCTGACTGTCAATCACACCGGGCAACACATGCAAACCGGTCACATCCATCACCTCTTTGGCTTTGGAAACGTCAAGATCACCCAGTTCGGCAATTTTTCCATCCTTGATTGCCACATCGGTTTTCATGATACCGGCCACGGTCGCACAAGTCCCGCCTTTGAGGATCATATCATACATGGAGGTGTCTCCTTTTTTCAGGTCATGGACAGGGCGTCATATACATCGCCGTCCGTTTTTAATTGCAAAATATGGCGTTGATGCCAAAGGGCATAAAACAACAGGGTCCAGGCCGCAAAGCCTTCCTCTTTTCCCTCTGACGTAAACAGGCGAATAACCGCATTTTTATCACAGATTTCTTCAATCCCGGGCTGATAGGCCACCAAAGGCCCAAGCTTTGCCCCATGACTGGAAATCCAATGTGCAACAGGAACCGTAAAGCCGCGTTTCTTGGAAAAAGGCTTGGCTTCGGGCAAGCGTTTGTTCAACCATTGGCGCAACAGATATTTGCCTTGCTTGTTGTTAATCTTAAGTTCATCGGGCAGATAATAAACCGCATCAGCCACCGCCGGGTCCAGAAAAGGGGTGCGCCCTTCTACCGCATTGGCCATCAGGCAACGATCCAGCTTAATCAACAGGTCATGGGGCAACCAATCAATCATATCAATTGCTTGTGCAGCTTGCAGACGGGTCATATTCAGTTTTTGAGTAAACTTTTCCGCAACCACAATGCCCTTGCGCCAGTCTTTGCCCATCTCTTTTTTGAAAACACCCATTGAGTCGAAAGTTCCCGACCCGCGCATGGGTTTTCTCAACGGCCAGCTGCGGCAATAGGCACGATAGCGGCCATACCCACCCAACAACTCATCTGCGCCTTCCCCACTGAGAACAACCTTGACCTCCTTGCTAGCTTCACGTGCCAGCTTGAAGGTTGGCAAAACGGCATAATCGGCAACCGGGTCGTCAATGGCTTCTGCCACCTTGGGCAACAAGGAAATAAAATCGCTTTCATCGAACTCAACCTCGGTATGGTCCGCCCCAACCTTTTTTGCCAGCATGCGCGCATGTTCGCGTTCATCCGGCACATCTGTCCCGCTAAAACCGGCCGTGTAAGCCTTGATGGGGGTATCATTCCGTTCAGCCATCAACGACAACAAACAGGATGAATCAATCCCGCCGGACAGAAACAGACCGTAGGGTACATCTGAACGCAGGTGTACCTTGACGCTGTCTATCAGCGCCTCTTCCATCCGTGCCATGGCTTTTTCTTCAGAAATCGGTTTCGGCTTTTCAGCGCGCAAGGCCAATTTCATATGGTGATCCACCACCAACCCGCGTTCCACCACCAGCGTTTCACCCGGCAGAACGCGTTTTATCCCCTCAAAAGGCGTATTGCGCCCGGTTGAAAACTGTAATTGTAAAAAAGCATCTCGCGCGCGCGGGTCAACTTCGGGCTTGACCAACCCGGCACCAATCAGCGCCTGTGGTTCTGAAGCAAAAGCAAAACCACGCGGTGTTTCGGCATAATAAAGCGGTTTAATGCCGAAAGGGTCACGGCTTAATACCAAACGCCCCCGTTCACGGTCATAGATTGAAATGGCAAACATGCCGCGCAAATGGTCCACAAAGGCAAGACCGTTACGGCTGTAAAGATGCAAAGGCGGTTCACAGTCCGATGATGTCTTCATATTGACATCGGGCATATTGCCACGCAATTCGATGTAATTGTATATCTCACCATTGGCGCTCAGCACATTGCCACGGTCATCAATGATCGGCTGATCTCCGGTTTCCAGATCAATAATCGCCAGTCGGGTTTGGACCAAGGCAACGTTCTTTTCGCGATAGACCCCACAGCCATCCGGCCCCCGGTGTGCCAGACAGCGGTTAAACGCCTCTATCACCTCATCACTGGGTGAAGTCCCGTTAACCGTCATAAAACCAGCAATACCGCACATATACTTTCTATCCCGTTTCAGGGCTTTTCGGTGAACCGAAACCCCTTATGCCTTGTCTTTCAAAATCTGCTCGAAGAAATCAAGATACTTGCGTACCACAACACTTTCCGTAAAGTTTTGCTGGAATGTATCCCAACCATTTTGTGCCAGTTTATGCGCAAATTCCTGATCGCCAAACACCCATTTAATGGCATCACCCATGGATTTTTCATCATCAACCGGACACAGCACGCCATTCTCCCCATGGGTGATCAAGGTCCCGGGGCCCAGACTGTCTGCGGCAATAACCGGGCGGCCCTGCGCCCAGCCTTCCAGCACCACATTGCCCAACGGTTCATGGCGGGAAGGACAGATATATACATCGCAAGCCGCAAACAAGGCTGCCGTATCATCACGCCAGCCAAGAAAACGTACACGGGGGCGAACCCCCAGCTCTTCCGCCAACTTTTCCAGTTCCCGGCGCAACGGGCCTTCACCAGCCAGCCACAAATAGACCCCCGGGGCACGTGCCAGTGCTTTCAACAAAGTATCGAAGGCCTTGTTTTCATGCAACCGCCCCAAAGACAAAAGCAGCGGCGCCTCCTCAGGTGTAGACAAATCCATACGTGAAACCGGGGCCGCCTGTTCTGAAAACACAAAATTGGGCAGGTAATGGGCGCGTTCCTTGGGCCAGCCTTCACGCACCAGATAGTCCACAATATCCTGCGTGTTACCGATCAGATGGTCACAATCTTTATAATATTTCAGGTCATAATAGCCACCCAAGCGGGCAACCTTCAGGTATTTACCTGGCGCAGCAGGCGTTTTTTTCGTCGCCCGGTTCATCCAGGACAGAACAATATCCGGTTGGAACTGTCTGATTTCTCTTTTCAAAACAAAACCTGTGCGAAAATCCAGCGCCCCGCCAAACGGAAGTTCAGCAACATTCACACCATGTTCAAGTAAAACACGTTTGCGCGCGGCATTTTCACGGATGATCACTTTCTGTTCGATATCCGTTTTTTGCAACGCCATTGCCAAGCGTGAGAAGAAAACTTCCGCCCCACCAAATTCAGCACCTGCCATTGTTTGTAAAAGACGCATTAAGGTATCAACTCCTCAAAAGCCGCACAGGCTTCTGTCCAGCCCCAGTGGCGTTGGGTTGCCAGACAGTTTTTATGTTGTTCCATCCAATAGGTTTCATCCGTCAACAAACGAACAGCACCATCGGCAAATTCCTGATCGCTGCCTGCCACCGTGCCTGTTTTTCCATCCACGACCCGTTCCGGCATGGAACCGATATTCTGTACGACAGCCGGGGTTCCCAAAGCCTGTGCTTCAGCTACAGCCAGACAATAGGTTTCATTGATATCTCCGCGATAGACCATCAGTCTGGCGTGTTGCAATTCTTCAATCAACTGATTTTTCGTTGCAGCACCGCGCAAAACCACGCCTTTTGCAGCCATTTTTTCCGCACGAGCAAAAATTTCTTCCATTTGCGCCTTTTTCTGTGCCCCAACGGAACCATAAACACTAGGCCCGCCAAAAACATGTAATTCCCCATCCGGTGCTTTGGGATGAATTTCACCTTCCCATAAATCCAGCAACCAGCTTAGCCCACGCAACGGATTGGACGTAAAGACAGCACGCGGCGCAGACACCTCTTTTCGTTCCTGTGCATGGCGAAACATATCGGGAATTCCATAAGGAATAACCTTGCGCCCACCGTCCGGCACCCAATTCGGCAATGTTTCTGCATGGTAGGTTCCTATAAAGACAATCGTCGGGCGCACCTTCCAGAATTTCTTGAGGTAGCGCCATTTCAGCATATATTTACAGGGGTTATGCGTCCAGAACACCGTGCGTTTAGCCTTGGGCATCAAATCAATCAGCTTATCGCCCCGGTTGGCGATATAAAGGTCGGCTTCTTCAGGTAGCCCCTGTTCGATCGGAGCCCAATCCACCCCTTTATAGGTCATCGGCGCTTTGCATTTGTTGCGCACAATAACCTCGTGGCCGCGTTTGGCAAATTCTTCCATCATCAGAATGACAGAAGATTCCACCCCGCCGAGCGCACGCTCTTCCAGCGTCTTTCCATCAAACTCGATGCCGTCATCGGCAAAAACAATTTTAGCCATTTATTCTTTTTCCAATGTGGCTTTCAGATAGGACAAAAGCGGATAAAGCCCGGCAAACAGGGCAATCAAAAACCCGTATCCACCTTCCTTATATCCTTTGCGCGACACATAACATTTGAAAAAGCGGGAGAAAAGCCTTCTCAGATTATTGGCAAAGGAACCAACCTTGCCACTTTCTCGTAAGTCCTTGGCGCGTGCAGTGGAATAACTGTCCAATCGGCGGATCATATCCGAAATATTGCGATCCACATAATGCTTGATGCGCCCTTTGAGCATCGGCCCTTTTTGACCCGACCATTTCAGCGAGGGATGAAGGCGTTCTGGCCCCCATTCCTTGACACCTTTTTTAAACAGGCCCGGATAAGCCGCCTTACCAAAAGACGCCCCCCAACCATGGCGCACAAGACGCCCCCCGATATAATTATCCACCAAAACTTCGTGCCAGTCATAGGACGTGGTTTCAATGGTATGGCAGATTTCTTCAGCCAGCTGCGACGTCATATGTTCATCGGCATCAATTTCAAAAACCCACTCCCCGGAACAGTAGGAAATGGCCGTATTGCGCCTTTCGCCTTCCAGCCCCCAAGCCCCGACAAAAACCTTGTCGGTAAAACGCCGGGCAATCTCTTCTGTGCCATCCGTGCATTTATCGCACACCACAACAATCTCATCGGCAAAGCTCAATGTTTCCAGACAACTTGCCAGACGGTCTTCTTCATTATGGGCGGTAATCAACGCAGACAGTTTGACCATATCAGAAAAGGGCCTCGAATTCAGCTGCGGCCACATCCCATGTGCGTGCACGTTGCATCATGCGGCAATCCCGGCTCATATTTTCACGCGAGGCAGACTTGGTCAGCAAATGAACGGTGACATTGGCCATACCTTCCACATCAGGGACCAGAAAACCGGTCTGGCCGTTTTTCACCCGCTCAGAACAGGCCCCGACCGGGCGGGCCACACAAGGCAGGCCAATCGCCTGTGTTTCAGCCAAAGTTGAACAATACATTTCCGTTTCAGCCCCCGGATAAAGGTGGCAGGCGGCACTACGATAGGCCAATGCCATTTCCATATCCGAACCAGGTTTATGAACAATCACACCATGTTCATGGGCTTTTTGAATTTTTTCAAATATCGGGCGCAGTTTATCCGGCACATCCCCGCCCGTCTGCGCTTTATATAAACCGGCGGAATAGATGTGAAGCGAGGCCTCCCCGCCCACCTGCTTGATGATATTGTCGCACCACAGGTCCAGCACCTCTTCCATGCCATGCAACGGATTGGTCGTCATAATCGCGCGCGGCGGCTTGACCGGGTCGTATTCCGCTTCAGTCAGATATTCATGGCGGATGCCCGGTGCCACAATGCCTTTGCGGAAATATTTCCACGGTTCCCAAGTGCGAAAATGGGTATCGCCCATAAAAACAACGATGGGATTATGCTTTTCCATCAGAGCCTGATTTTTCGGCTTATTAAGAATTTTCGCAGGCGTTGCCAACCACAGCAGTTTCTTTTCCACATCAGGAAATTCATCCAGCAATTGCGGTTTCTTAACACAGATCACCACATCGCTGTCCGGTGGACGCGGGGCATCAAACGGCACCCATGTCACCCCGTCTATTTCCTTACCTTCTGCCACACGGTTCACCACACAGACGTTATGTCCCCGTTTGACCAGCGCAGGCGCCAAGGATGCCACCGCTTTTTCCGTCCCGCCCATAGGCTGAAGACGCGGGCTGTCGCCGTCATAAGGGATTGAATCGTCAATGATGGTAATATGCATGGCTTCCCCGCATAAATGGTTGTTGTTTGCCTGCTTTTATAAGGTGATTTTTCGCTCCTGCAAAGAGAAGAGCCTTGCGAAAATCAATTAAATATCCCACTTTCATAAGAAATTATATGAACGCCCCAAGTGAAAGCGGTAAAAATGGCTCTCTCCTTCTGCAAACTCCCCAACCGTAAACTCCTTGAAGTCGCGGGAAATGACCGCTTTGACTTCCTGCAAGGGCTGGTCTCCAACGATGTAACCAAGGCCAGTGAAGACACAGCCGTCTATTGTGCCTTCCTCACCCCGCAAGGCAAATTCCTGTGTGATTTTTTCATCATTGCACGTGGTGAAACTCTGCTGCTGGATATCGCCGAAGATACGTTTGACGGCTTCAAGAAAAAGCTCACCATGTATAAATTACGTGCCAATGTCACCTTAGCCGATGTCAGCGATGACTATCATGTCTTTGCTATTTTCGGCGGTCAAACGCAGCAGGATGGTGTGTTTGCAGACCCACGTCTGAGCCAAGCCGGTTATCGCGCTATCTTGCCCACAGATCAATCTGTTGAAGGTGCTGAAGAAGTGCCCTTTGAAAGGTATGACCTGCATCGCATCACCCTCGGCCTGCCGGATGGCACGCGCGACATGACGGTTGAAAAATCCATCCTGCTGGAAAACGGCTTTGACGAACTGAATGGGGTGGACTGGAACAAGGGCTGCTATATGGGCCAGGAACTGACCGCGCGCACCAAATACCGCGCCCTGATCAAGAAACGCCTGTTCCCGGTTAGTGTTGACGGAGAACTTCCGGCAAGCGGAACTGAAATCATGTCAGGTGATAAAGTTGTCGGGGAAGTTCATTCCGGGGTGCAGAATATGGCACTGGCAACTCTTAAACTGGATGCACTGGAAAGTGAACTGAGTGCCAACGGCAGCTCCCTCACCCCTCAAAAGCCGGACTGGATGGTCCTTCCCGAAAAAAAAGACTAAACATAACGTAGAAAGGGAGGCCGCAAAGCCCCCCTCTTTCTTCAAGACATTTTTGCCAGCAATTTTTTGCCTTTTTTCGTATGTGCCTCATTCAGTTTTAACTTGGCTTTCAGCTTGTCTTTTTTCTTGTCATTCTTTTCAGCTTTGATCTCTTCTTCCAGCTTGACTTTATGATGCTCAAGCTTCTCAAGAACTTTTTTCAAAGACTTTTTCTTGATACTGCTTTTGTCCTGCTCTGTTGCATCCTTAATAAATGCAATCGCTTCTTTAACCCCCATTTACTTCCTCCAATGTCGTATCTTCCTGACTCAATTCTTCGAGTTCCTCATCATTGAGCAGCAACAAGGCTTCTATTTCTCGCATTTCAAGCGTTCTGGAACCGAAAAGCACCATACCGATATCGGCAAGCTTCCATATGGTATCACGAACATAGCTCATATCATTGATAAATGATGTCCCCATATTGGAATCAATACGATTATTGCGAATATGTTCATCAATCCTCAGATTGATCTCCCGCATATGATCAATCATTTCAACTTTGACTTCATCCAAAGATAAAATGTCGCGATCCTCATCCGGGGTATTGCGCAGAATGTGTATTTCTCTCAGAATTCTCGCGATCCCAAAACACATAATATTATAGTCACGCCTGATAATATCATTTTCTTCGGTCGCAAACCTCACCACATTTTTGCGTAAATGTTTGATGTCTTTCAGGCCCATTACCACATCGGCACAGGCTTGGCGCAATTCGTAGAGACGGTTGCCAAATTCTGGTGGCATTTTCCCCTGTGCCCTGCTGATAAATTCCAGAATCGCATTATAAAGCACTTTGATTTTTGTATCGTATTCCTCATCCATCTCCACCTGAATGATTTCACGCGATGCATTGATTTTTTCTTCCAGATCAATATCGGATGTAATGTCATGACGGTGTACATTGATGCCATGGGCCATAATTTCAAAAGCATTGTCATAGACATGCACAATTTCATTGCGCACAGCCTCAACCATGGTTTCGGGGAATTCGAAAGTCGCATCATTAAGATATTTCGGTTGCACAACCTGCTGACTGGGCGCAGGCATAAGCGTCTCCAGTTTTTCAACCATCAACCCGACAAAAGGTGACATGACAATCACACCGATCAAATTAAAGATCGTATGAAAAACAGCCAGTTTGAGTGTGTAATCCTGAGTGCCGATTCCAACACCCGAAGCAACAACCTCCACCGCCCAGATAATCTGATGAATGAAAACAATGGCAATTAATCCTGTGACCACATTAAAAATCAAATGCGCCGCCGCCAGACGTTTCCCCTGATAGTTTGAACTGAGCGAACCGATGATTGCTGTAATGGTCGTCCCCACATTGGCCCCGATTGCCAAGGCAAGGGCATTTTCATAAGTGATCTGCCCCGCAGCAAGCGCGGTGATCACCAAAACAAGGGTGGCATGGCTGGATTGCATCACCACCGTGGCAAAAACACCGATACCCGTAAAAACAAACAGGCCCATGTAGCCTGCAATGGCAAATTCCGCCAGATTGATGGTTTCCTTAAAGGCCTCGAACCCTTCTTTCATATGATGGATACCAAGAAACAGAAAACCAAGCCCTGCCAGAATATAGCCGATCCCTTTCAGGTTTTTAGAGCTTTGAAAAACAAGCACAATCCCAAAAACCAGCATGGGCATGGCATAAGCTGAAATCTTAACCTTCAACCCGAACCCGGCAACCAGCCAGGCCCCTGTCGTTGTACCGATATTGGCCCCGAAGATAATACCTATCCCGGCGCCCAGACCAATCAGGCCCGCACTGAGAAAGGAAATGGTAATGACAGAGACCAGAGAACTGGATTGCATGATGGTGGTGGAAATAATCCCGAACCCGAGGCTTTTGGGGAATGTATCGGTCGTCTTTTTTAACAGGCGTTCCAGAACACCGCCGGTAAAGGCCTTGAAGCCTTCTTCCAGAAACAGCATTCCAAACAGGAAAATGGAAACGCCGGCTGCGATCTCCTTAAAGTTCGGGCTAATCCAGAACCCATAAGTCAGCAGCACAAAGATGAGAGGCAAAACAATACGCTTTAGCATTTACACCTCGTGTAAAAATGCAAACAAAAAAGAACAATGAAGGGGCCTGCACACGGCAAGCCCCTTCTTCAAGATCAGTAATGCGTCTTATGGCAACAGCATGCCGCGAATGGTGAAATACAACATCGCAGCCAGAAGGCCAGACAGGGGCACGGTAATCACCCATGCGGCAACAATCTTCATGACAGCTGAACGTTTCACCAGTTCCTTATGGTACTCTTTGTTCAAGCTTTTCCGTTCTTTTTTGGTTACTGTCTGTGCCTGCTTATGTTTTTTCAGCTCGGCCAGCATATAACCTTTTTCTTCAAACGAAGCAGCTTTGAACTTGTCCATAAAGGCTGCGACTTCCGCCTCATCCTGTCCTTCATGATGGGATTTGATTTCCTCAACCATCTTGCCGTAATTCGACTTGATGGCTTCACGCAGAAAACCAATTCCAAAAATCGCACCGATGGCAATATGAGTGGAACTGACCGGCAGCCCCAATTGACTGGCGAAAATCACCGTGATTGCCGCAGCCATGGCAATGCAAAAGGCACGTGCCTGATCCAGTTCGGTAATTTCCGAACCAACCGTGCGGATCAGTTTCGGGCCGAACAGGGCCAGGCCAATGGAAATCCCCAACGCCCCGACAACCATCACCCACAAAGGAATAGCAGCTTTCGCAGCCATCGCCCCATGCGAGATCACATCATAGATCGCAGCCAGAGGCCCCACCGCATTGGCAACGTCATTTGCCCCATGGGCAAAGCTGAGCAAAGCGGCTGAACAGATCAACGGAATGACAAACAGTTTGTTGACGGACTCTTTAGTTCCTTCCAAACCTTTCGAAGCTCTGGCAATCAAAGGCCGGACAAGAAAAACAATCACCACGGCAACGGCAAAGCCTAACCCCAAAGCAAAGAGGAAATCGACTTTAAAGAGCTTCTTCAACCCCTTCATGATCAGATAGGTGGTAAAAGCCCAGGCCATCGCCCCGATCAAAAGCGGCACCACCTTTCGGGCGGCCGCAATCATATCGGTCTTGTAGGTAATCGTTCGCTTGATGGTGTAAAGGAAAATAGCAGCAATGATACCGCCCAGAACCGGGGAGATCACCCAGCTGGCCGCAATCTGACCAACCTTGGCCCAGTTCGCAATATCCCAGCCGGACGCCGCAATCCCCGCCCCGAGAACACCGCCAACAACCGAATGGGTGGTTGACACAGGCATCCCCAAAGCAGTCGCCAAATTCAACCAGACAGCCCCCGCCAGCAAAGCCGCCATCATCAGCCAGACAAACACTTGCGGGTCCGTAATGGCTGAGGGGTCAATGATCCCTTTGCGGATGGTACCAACAACGTCTCCCCCTGCAATAATCGCCCCGGCAGATTCAAAAATAGCCGCAATGATAATCGCCCCGGTCATGGTCAGGGTTTTTGACCCCACAGCAGGCCCTACGTTATTGGCAACGTCATTTGCACCGATATTCAGTGCCATATAGCCGCCGATAACAGCAGCAGAAATTAACAGGAAACTGCCCGGCAGTTTAGCGCCGACAAAAATAATGACTGCAACAAGGAAAATAGCAGCCGTACCCAGACGCACAAGCTCACGACGGTTGAGGTATTGAGCCTGTTCAATCTTCTGTAAATTTGTAAGATCCATGAATCCCCCTTGGACAAAAACTCCACTGTCTATACCGCCCACCCTTGGCGATGCAATACACCACACCCGGTGAGACTATTCTTGTTATGCGTGCTCACTCAGCTTATTTTACATTTTTATTACGTTTAGATTATATATTATTTAAAATTGTATGACAAACGCATAAGTTCAATAGGAGAAATGCAGGAATTGCAAAACAAACAGAAAAAAGGACCTAGGCATTCACCTAAGTCCTTTTTAAATTGGTAGCTGGAGGCGGACTTGAACCGCCGACCTCGGCATTATGAGTGCCGCGCTCTAACCAGCTGAGCTATCCAGCCTTCGTGGGCGCTGTGCGCGTTGAAGTGCGCGCTTTTTACGGCAGCACCGCCAAAGTGTCAAGCAACAAAAGACACTGTTTTTACATTTTTTTTAAGAGGCCAGTTTTTCACTTTCCCGGCGCTCGATCCAGCCACCGCCAAGCATGCGTTCCCCATCGTAAAAAACGCAAGCCTGTCCCGGTGCAATCCCGGCGTAACCATCGCGCAATACCACGCGGGCGTGGCCATCGGCTAAAGGGTAGACCCTAGCAGGTTGTGGCGGTTGTGCAGAGCGGACTTTCACCTCTAGCTCCTGCCCCTGCGATGACAGCGGTTCAAAACCAATCCAGTTCAGTTCGCGGATGGTCAGCTCATATTCCATCAAGGCTTCCTGTGGGCCGACGATAACCTGTTTTTTGTCTGCATCCAGACGAATCACATAAAGTGGGTCCGGCCATGCAATACCAAGCCCGCGGCGTTGGCCCACCGTATATTTAATGATACCATCGTGCTTGCCGACAACCGTACCATCCACATGCACAATATCGCCCGGCTCCAATGCACCCGGGCGCAGCTTTTGCACCACATCGACATATTTGCCTTCCGGCACAAAGCAGATGTCCTGACTGTCGCTTTTGCTGGCAACCGCCAAACCGTATTTCTTGGCCAATGCCCGGGTTTCATCTTTCGACATGC
This sequence comes from Terasakiella sp., assembly GCA_050297075.1. Classification (GTDB taxonomy): domain Bacteria; phylum Pseudomonadota; class Alphaproteobacteria; order Rhodospirillales; family Terasakiellaceae; genus Terasakiella. The sequence goes on along the minus strand of JBNKSC010000003.1, from coordinate 85,291 downwards.
CACCTAAAGGAAAACGCACAAAATCGGCTTGTTCCTGTGTCATGGTAAACATGAAATAGCTTTGGTCACGGCGATGGTCTTCGCCGCGCAGCAAAATAGCGCCCTGCTCTGTCATTTGCCATTTAACATAATGGCCGGTCACCAAGGCATCGCCGCCCAGATCCTTGGCTGTTTCCAGCAGATCACGGAACTTGACGGTCTCGTTACATTTGACGCAAGGAATAGGCGTTTCACCATGCATATAGGTGTCCGCAAAATAATCCATCACATCGCGCTTGAAGACTTCTTCATAATCCAGCACGTAATGGGGAATGCCAATTTGGTCTGCCACCCGGCGCGCATCATAAATATCACGCCCCGCACAGCAGGTATTGGGGCGGCACACAGCTTCACCATGATCATATAACTGTAGGGTCACGCCCACCACATCGTAGCCTTGCTCCTTGAGCATGGCCGCAGTGACGGAGCTGTCCACCCCACCGGACATGGCGACAATAACGCGCGTGTCTTCAGGGGCCTTATCAATCAAAAGAGAGTTCATAACTTAAAATACAGTTTCATAATCACAATTGGGGTCGAGAATGCGCAAGGTTTTGGATTTAAACTCACGACGATACATCACCAAAACAACAAGTAGGGTGGCACCTATAAAAATCCAAGGGTGCATAAACCAGGCCAGCGCCGCCATCCCGAAATAATAAGTGCGCATCCCCCGGTTAAAGGTCTGCACGGCCAGTGCATTAACCCTTGCCGCACGTTCCGCAATTGCCTGAGCCTCCGGCGTATCAGCCTGTGAAGGTGGAGGAAAGGCCCCGACAACAATCAACATATAGTTAAACTGGCGCAACGCCCATGCAAACTTGAAAAAGGCGTAGATAAACACCATAGCCAACGTCAGTAGCTTCAATTCCCACAGCACCTTGGAAGCCGTTGCCAGATAAGTCAGCCCCTTTGTCAAATCCAGAACCCGGTCCAGCCCGCCAAAAATGGCAACAACGCCCCCAAGGATAAAAATAGCTGTAGACGCAAACAGGGATATGGAACGGATCAAGGTTGCCAGCAGCGAGGCATCCCCCACACGAACTTCACGTTTCAAGGCTTCCTTCATCCATTGCAAACGATAAGTGTACATCACCGTCATCAAACTGGTTCGTTTGTTTTGGCTGAAACGGTCCGCCCACATGGTATAGCCGCTCCAGGCCACTAAAAACCAAAGCAGTGCAAAACCGTCCAGCAGAGTAATGCCATATATCGTTTGGGTCGCCATATCGCCTTTCACCAAAAGAAAATGTCCCCGCGATAGGAATATACAACGGGGACGTTTTTTTCACTCAGTCTCTTTCCTCAAGCCATGCCATTTGAATGGCTTCAAGAATTTTTTCGTTACTTTTATCCGGATCGTCGTCAAAATCGTCCAGTTCCTGCACCCATTGCCATAAATCGGTAAAGCGGACATGCAGGATATCTACATCCGGGTGAGCATCTTCCAGTTCAATGGCGATATCGTGAATATCCGTCCAACGCAGTCCCATAGATGCCCTCCCTTATCATTAACTGATGTTACGCGTTTCCGCCGGAACGTGAACCGTCAACCCGTCCAGTTCATCAGACATGATAATCTGGCAGCCCAGACGGGAGGTCTGTTGCAGACCGAAAGCCAGATCCAGCATGTCTTCTTCTTCCTCTTCGGGTTCCTCAAGCTTATCGAACCATTCTTCAGCCACAATAACATGACAGGTTGAACAAGCCAAAGAACCTTCACAGGCCCCTTCCAGATCAATATCGTTCTTATGTGCAATTTCCAGAACAGACAGACCGTTCGGGGCCTCAACTTCCTTTTCGGAACCATCCGGATTAATAAAGGTCATTTTAGGCATACTATTTCTCTTCTCTTAAAAATTCCGTTGTGAGCCTTTTATCTGCTTTGGGCCAGAAATCAAGTGTCAATCGCACTTTCCAGCTTATCCAGCTTAACGCCGGTCAGGGCTTCTTCAATGCCCTTGTCCATCCTACGTTGTGCAAAGGCCTGTGTTTCGCGGTCCAGTTCTTCCACCATCAGATTGATGGCATCACGTTCATCACCTGCAATTGTATCATCCAGCCTGTTGAGCACATTCTGAATGTGTGCACGTTCATCACCATTCAACAAGGCACCATCAATATGCAGGGCGGAATAAACCGCTTCCATCACCCGCTTGGCTTCCACGCGTGCTTCTGTCAACAAACGCACTTCCATGTCTTCACGGGCATGAACCATGCTGTCACGCAGCATCTCGGCCATTTCTTCTTCCGACAAGCCGTAAGACGGTTTAACCGCCACTTCCTGAGAAACCCCGGTGGTTACTTCTTGCGCGCCAACGGTCAGCAGGCCATCTGCGTCCACACTGAAGGTCACCTTGATGCGGGCGGCACCGGCTGTCATCGGCGGGATCCCACGCAAGATAAAACGTGCAAGCGAACGGTTCTGGTCCACCATCTCACGTTCACCCTGCAAGGCATGAATCGCCATGGCCGTCTGGCCGTCCTGATAGGTGGTAAATTCCTGTGCCTTGGCAACCGGGATTGGCGTGTTGCGGCCAATGACCTTTTCCACAATGCCGCCCATGGTTTCAATACCAAGGCTCAAAGGCGTGACATCCAGCAAAAGGTTGTCTGACCCTACGGTCAAGGCTTCAGCCTGCAAGGCTGCCCCCACACTGACAACTTCATCCGGGTTGATATCTGAAAGCGGGGGCTGTTCGAAAAACTCCCCAACACGTTTGCGCACCAACGGCACACGGGTAGAGCCACCCACCAGCACAACACCTTTGACCTCATCAGGGAAAGTATCGCCATCTTCCAGAACGTTGCGGCAAATATCAATGGTACGTTCCACCAAGGCTGCCGTCAGTTCTTCAAACGTCTCACGGGTAATTTTATGACTGGATGTTTTTCCGTTGATATCGAGAACAAAATCACCCTCTTCATTTTCCGTCAGGCATTCTTTGGCCAGACGGCCCGTCACAAGGGCGACTTTCACATCATCAGACGTCAGTTTTTCTTCACCGAACTTCTGAGCACGCTCTTTCAGAAAATATTCCAGAATGGCATGATCAAAGTCATCCCCACCCAGTGCGGCATCACCACCTGTTGCCTTGACCTGAAAGACACCTTTTTCCATGCGCAGCAAGGAAATATCAAAGGTGCCGCCCCCCAGGTCGTAAACCGCATAAACGCCTTCGGCTTCTTTATCCAGCCCGTAAGCCAGTGCAGCCGCCGTGGGTTCATTGACCAAACGTAAAACGTCAAGACCTGCCAGCTTGGCTGCATCTTTTGTTGCACTACGTGCTGCATCATCAAAATAAGCAGGAACAGTAATAACCGCTTTTTCAACCTTATGCTTAAGCTGATCTTCTGCGCGTTCTTTCAGTGCACGTAAAATATCGGCGGAAATTTCAACCGGGGTCAGTTCCTTGCCTGAAACTTTCAGGCGTACCATGCCTTCGCCTTCGATAACCTCAAAAGGCAAGGTTCCGGCAATGGATTTAACATCGGCCAGCCCACGCCCCATCAGACGTTTAATCGAGGAAATCACCGTTTCAGGGCGCATCAACAACAGTTGTTTTGCAAGATCGCCCACAATGGCAGAGCCATCCGGTGCATAAGCCACAACGGAAGGCACCAGTGCCTTGCCGTTTTCATCGCGCAGAACTTCCGGTTTTTCTTCCTTGGAAACAGCCACAACCGAATTGGTTGTGCCCAGATCAATACCAATCGCCAGCGCATCATCGGCATGTGGTAAAGGCGTTTCACCGGGTTCGTGGATTTGTAGCAGCACGTTTTCAATCATTATTTCAATACCAGACGCGCCTTATGTTGGCGCGTTTCTTCCAAGAGTTTTGTCAGATATTTCAGCCTTAAAGCCAGCTTGTTTGCCCCTTGCAGGTCATTTTCCTGAAAGGCACCACCAAGGGCACGCACACAATCGCGTACATCTCGGCGCGCTTTGTCAGACAGTTTGTTGACCGCTTCAAGCGTTTCAGCTTCCATCAGGGCTTCACGTGTTTCCATCGCTTCCATCAACAGAGCCGGATCATTGACCGTATGATCATGGCTGATGCCTTGCCCGCCACTGACCTGCAACAGATAATCAGCACGTTTGAGCGGGTCTTTCAAGACCTCGAAAGCTTCGTTCAAACTCACAGCCTGTTGCTGGGACAAGGCACGTTCTTTTGCCGATTTATTGGCAAAGCGATCCGGATGCAGATGGCGTTGAAGCTCAAAATAGGTGCGCTCCAGCGCATCCACATCCACCTCATAGGTCGGATGCAGCCCCAAACGGGCAAAATGGTCGATATGGCCCGGCGGCTGAACCGCATGGCAGGTTTCGCAAAAGAGGTCACTCTCACCAACCGGCCCTTTGCAGGACCAGCACGGGTGCAGGCCGCTTTGATCATTACGCAGCGTCATATGTTCGTTCGTAGCATCCATAACGGCATCTGATTGTCATGTTGAAGGCGCAGTTTTAGACGTGGAAGGATTCACCACAGCCGCAACGCCCCTTTTCATTGGGGTTATTAAAAACAAAGCCCGATGCCATCTTTTCTTCGACGTAATCCATTTCGGTGCCGAAGATAAACATGGTGGCTTTCGGGTCAATCATAATCGTAACATCATCAGCCGCATCAAACACTTCATCGAATTCATTGACTTCATCAGCGAATTCCAGCGTGTAAGACAGACCGGAACAGCCCTTGGTGCGTACCCCAATGCGGATTCCGGCAGAAGGTTTACCGCGCCCTTCCAGAAGGGCACGGATACGCTCAAGGGCTGCATCACTAACGCTGATCGGTGCAGGACGTCCAGTCATGAAACGCCTCTCCTTACTTGTGCTTTGTCTTGTAATCGTCGATAGCTGCCTTGATAGCATCTTCTGCCAGAACAGAGCAATGAATCTTCACCGGCGGCAAGGCCAGTTCTTCGGCAATATCGGTATTTTTGATGTTGGCCGCTTCATCCAGCGTTTTGCCTTTCACCCATTCGGTGACCAAAGAACTGGATGCAATGGCAGACCCGCAGCCGAAGGTTTTGAACTTGGCATCTTCAATCACGCCTTCGCCGTTCACCTTGATCTGCAAACGCATCACATCGCCACAGGCCGGGGCGCCGACCAGACCGGTGCCAACTTCATTGTCATTATCCATGGACCCGACATTGCGCGGGTTTTCATAATGGTCGATTACTTTATCGCTGTAAGACATTCTTATTCTCCTTTTCCCCGTTTCAAAGACGGGAGTCCCAAACTAAAACCTTAATGTTCCGCCCATTGAATGGACTTGATATCGATCCCTTGCTGAGCCATTTCATAAAGCGGGCTCATTTCACGCAGGCGCTTGACTTCCTTGATGATGCGATCAGTTGCAAAATCCACCTCTTCCTTGGTGGTAAAACGGCCAATCCCCAAACGAAGCGAGGTATGCGCCAGTTCTTCTTCCACACCCAGCGCACGCAGTACGTAGGAAGGTTCCAAGGAAGCAGAAGTACAAGCAGAGCCACTGGAAACAGCCAAATCCTTAATGCCCATCATCAGGCCTTCACCTTCCACAAAGGCAAAGGAAACGTTGAGATTAGTCGAAACGCGTTTTTCCAGATCGCCATTGAGGTAAACCTCATCCAGCTCTTCCTTGAACCGGTTCCACATGTGCATTTGCAGCTCATGCAGGCGTTCGGCTTCGGCTTTCATTTCTTCCTGTGCGATTTTGCAGGCTTCGCCCAAACCGACACAAAGCGCCGGGGCCAGCGTGCCGGAACGCATGCCGCGTTCCTGACCGCCACCATTGATTTGAGCAACAACACGCACGCGCGGGCGGCGGCGCACATAAAGGGCACCAATACCCATCGGACCATAAATTTTATGCCCGGAAATGGACATCAGGTCGATATTCATCTCTTCCACATCCAGATCAATCTTGCCCACAGCCTGCGCACAATCTGTATGGAAGAAAGTTTTATTGGCACGACAGAGCGCCCCGATTTCTTTCAACGGCTGTATCACGCCGATTTCGTTATTCACGCCCATGATGGACACCAGCAAGGTATTGTCCGTCATCGCCGCTTTCAGCTCATCCAGATCAATCAGGCCATCTTCTTTAACCGGCAGATAGGTTACTTCAAAACCATCCTGCTCCATATGGCGGGCGGTATCGAGAACACATTTATGTTCCGTCACACAGGTGATGATATGGTTGCGTTTACTTTTATAAAAAGCGCCCACACCCTTAAGGGCAAGGTTGTTGGATTCCGTAGCGCCCGAGGTGAAAATAATTTCCTTCGGATTGGCATTGATGATATCGGCAACCTGCTTGCGTGCAATTTCAACCGCTTCTTCGGCTTCCCACCCATAGGCATGGTTACGCGAATGGGGGTTACCGAATTTTTGCGTAAAATACGGCATCATGGCTTCGACAACACGGGGGTCTGTCGGTGTCGTGGCTTGATAATCCAAATAAACCGGATGGTCTGTTACATTCACGCCCATTTGGGCACTCCTCTTCTTGCTTTTATATAGTCTTAAAGTTTCACCTCAGGCCGCATGACCTGCATTCGTTTTCCTTGTTTGCACCCGCTGAACCAGTTTGGACCAAGCGTTTACAAAGCGTTCAATATCTTCTTGCGAACTGTTCCATCCCAGTGACACCCGAATGGCACATCCCGCCAGATTTTCCTCAACTCCCATAGCTTGCAGCACATGAGAGGCTTTAACCTTGCCGCTGGAACAGGCAGATCCGGCCGAGATCATCACACCGGCCAAATCCATCGCCATGACCTGACGCTCACTGCTCAGGCCTTCCACGGCAAAACAACTTGTATTGGGCAGGCGTTCAACATCTTGTGCAAACACCACTGCCCCGAATTCCTTAACCCGCTCTTCCAGTGCATCGCGCAGGGCACGTACAGCTTTAAAGTCCGTCTTTTGTTGTGCCGCTGCCCCAAACCCGACAATCCCGCAAAGGTTTTCCGTCCCCCCGCGCAGGGAACGTTCCTGACCACCGCCTTTATAAAGGGCGTTTAATTGAACATGCGGCGCTTTTACCAGTGCCCCGACACCTTGCGGGCCACCAATTTTGTGCGCAGACAGGCTGACCAAATCAAGACCAAGCGCCTGCATATCAAAAGCTTCCTTGCCCACGACCTGAACGGCATCACTATGCACCAATGCACCCGCATCATGGGCGATCTCAACAATATCTTTCAACGGTTGGCAAGCACCCGTTTCATTATTCGCGGCCATAATGCTCACCAGTGCCGGGCGAGAATCATGCGACAGAGCCTTTTTCAAGGCTTCCAGCTCAACGATACCGTTGGCATCAACCGGCAAAACCTCAATATCGCTTCGTGCATTGAGTACAGCGGCATGTTCAACCGCAGAGGTCAATACACGCACCCGCCCGCACCCCGTCAAGGCCAGAACATCTGCTTCCGTACCACCGCTGGTGAAGACCACACCATCAACCGGCGCATTCACCAGTTTTGCCACGGCCTCACGGGCATCTTCCATACGGCTGCGGGCTTTGCGCCCTGCACCATGAACAGACGAAGGATTCCCGACACAGGCCAACACATCACTCATCGCAGTGATGACCGATGGAAAAACCGGCGCTGTCGCGTTGTAATCCATGTAAACGATGTCGTTCATCTCTTCAGGCTCTTCGTTAGCAAATCTTTTTATTTATTCTGCCGCTGCAATTTTATCGCGCTCAGAAACATCGAACAAAGAACTTGTCCCCAACAGGCGTTTTGCCACAATGTCTTCCAATGAAACAGAACTGAGATAGAGGTAGATCTGATTACCCAGTTCCGTCCACAAATCATGGGTCAGACAACGGCTTTTGTTCTCACGACACCCGTTCGGGTTACCCGGTGTACAACGGGTTGCCGAAATAGGTTCATCCACAGACAGGATAATGTCGGAAACCCGAACATCTGCACTATCACGTGCCAGCAAATATCCCCCACCGGGGCCACGTACGGATTTGACGAGTTCGCCCTTGCGCAGTTTACCGAACAACTGTTCCAGATAAGACAGGGAAATTTCCTGACGTTCCGCAATATCGGCCAACGACACGGGGGTTCCCTTACTATTCAAGGCAAGGTCAACCATGGCCATAACAGCATAACGGCCTTTCGTGCTTAATTTCACTTTATATAACTCCTATTTGCGCCCACCGGAGACAACATCCAGCTTGGTGTCATCCGAGGTTTCATTCTTTTCATTTTCAAGCTCTTCGACACGGTCTTTCAACCTATTGATTTCAGAGCGTAGTGCATCAATCGTACGCACAACCGGGTCCGGCATTCCATCCGGCGTACCGTAAGCGCAAAATGCGGTATCTTCTTTTTTCTTGCGTCCCATAACCACCTTGGCCGGAATGCCAACCATGGTTACACCGGGCGCAACGTCTTCAAGCACCACAGCGTTGGCACCGATACGCGCCCCCGCGCCAATCACATGCGGCCCAAGAACCTGTGCCCCGGAACCAACAATAACCCCGTCTTCCAGTGTAGGATGGCGCTTGCCGACTTCCAGTGATGTCCCGCCCAGCGTCACCCCCTGATACAGCGTCACATCATTGCCGACTTCGGCGGTTTCACCAATCACAACCCCCGTGCCGTGATCAATAAACAAACGACGCCCGATGGTCGCCCCGGGGTGAATTTCAATGCCGGACAGAATTTTGCCAACATGGGACAGAAAACGCCCCAGCAAATGCCATTCACGCAACCACAGGGCGTGAGCAACACGGTAAAACATAAGAGCGTGCAACCCCGGATAACACAGAATCACCTCAAGGCGGGATTTCGCTGCGGGGTCACGCTGAATGAATGAATCGATATCTTCTTTAAATCTTTTGAACACGACAGGCCACGTTTTGCTAGTATCTTGATCCGATTTAGGTTATGAGAACATCAATGGTTCGGCAGCCTTTCGGTGCTTTTGCATCGGTGTTAATGAAAGATATATAGAATGCCCGACTAAAACAGTCAAGTTTAGCGGAGCAATTTTTTCTGTGTTTTTTTCACCATACCCAATCAATGCTGTCGGATATAGATCGATCATTATTTCACCTATAGGATTCGCCTAAAAAATGCCTGAAGTCATTTTTAACGGACCTGAAGGTCGCCTTGAAGGGCGCTACCATCACAGTACGGACCCAAACGCCCCCATCGCATTGCTGCTTCATCCCTCACCGGAACAAGGCGGCACCATGAACAACCGGGTGACCTACACCCTGTTCAAAACCTTTAAAGAACGCGGTTTTTCTGTTCTGCGTTTCAATTTCCGCGGCGTTGGCCGTTCCCAAGGCATTTTTGACAGTGGAATCGGTGAACTTTCAGATGCCGCTGCTGCTTTGGACTGGATGCAGACCCATAACCCGAATGCCCGCATTTGCTGGGTTGGCGGTTTTTCTTTTGGTGCCTGGATTGGCATGCAACTGATGATGCGCCGCCCGGAAATCAACGGCTTTATTTCCGTTGCACCACCAGCAAACCTGTATGACTTCTCATTCCTTGCACCCTGCCCGGCCTCCGGTCTGGTTATTCATGGCGATGCAGACGATGTGGTTCCGGAAGAATCAGTTCAAAAGCTGGTCAACAAACTGGACAGCCAGAAAAACATCACTATTGACTACCAGCGCATCAGCGATGCCGCCCATTACTTCAACACAGAAGAAGAAGCCGAAATCATCAAACAAATGACCGGTGACTATCTGGACAGACGTATTGTCGAGCTTGCCGCTGAATAAGGGCTGTTTGGCACTTGCAAAAAAACCGCTTCGCTTTGAGGCGGTTTTTTTGTGGGATAAAGTAAAGACTGTCATGCTGGCGAAGGCCTGCATCCATAACGTTTTGGAGAGCGAATGATGGACACGGGCCTTCGCCAGTGTGACAAACTAATATGTTAGACAATGCTTACCCCGAATTCACGTTACTTGCGATGCAATGTTCCGCCGCTTATCGCTTCGGCCACACCCGTTGTCCCGGGAAATGTGATCGGCAAACCACGAATAGAACGTGCAGCAAGATAGGCAAAAGCCTGTGCTTCAATGGCATCCCCATTCCAGCCGACATGCTCTGCGCTCATCACCTGACCGTAGAGATAGGCGTTAAAAGCGCTCATCATCGCTTTATTCAATCGCCCGCCACCGCAAACAATCCAGTTTTCTGCCCAATAGGGAAAATGGTCTTGTGCTTTCATCACCCCGGCAACACTGAATGCCGTCAAGGTCGCCACGGCATCTTCAAAAGGCAGGTCATCCACTAAAGAGACTGCAAACTTCTTGAATTCATCGCGATCCAGACTTTTCGGTGCTGCTGTTTGGAAATAGGGGTGCGCCATAAAGCTATTGACCGCATCATCATGGATTTCCCCTGAAATTGCAATGTGGCCATCTTCATCAAAAGGTTGCCCCGTTTGCTGCTTGACCCAGTCATCTACCAAGGCATTGGCCGGCCCCGTATCAAAAGCCAGCAATTCATTATCCGGGCCAATCCAGGTGACATTGCCCACGCCGCCCAAGTTCAACACGGCCAAGGGTTTAGGAATATCATGAGCTAAAGCGGCATGAAAGACCGGCACTAACGGGGCACCCTGCCCGCCCGCCTTGACATCGGCAATGCGCAAATCATTGACCACATCAATACCGACTGCACGGGCCATTGCCCCACCATCGCCCAATTGAATGGTCTTTTTTTGCGCCGGGTCATGAAAAACCGTCTGACCGTGAAAACCGATCAGGTCAATCTCCCCGCGTGAAAAACCTTCACTTTGCAAGAAACGTTCAACGGCCTGAATATGACGCTGGGTGATTTGTTCTTCCAAATCTGCAAAATTATCACTCTGGCCGAAATACCCCTGAACCAAATTCCTGAAATCTTCATCATAGGGAAAGGAGCGAAACCCGAGAAGTTCCCCCACCGTTTCACCGTCCGTCCTCATCAGGGCAACATCAATGCCATCCAGTGAAGTGCCGCTCATCAAGCCCAAAACAAGTTTCACGTTACTTTTCCCCTAGCCCATCAAAGCTGTACGGATGCCATCAATGATATATTGCGAGGCCAATGCGGCGAGCAAAACACCTAGAATACGCGAAAAAATACTGGAAACCGTTTCCCCCAGAATTTTTTCCAATTTGTCTGACAATAAAAACAAAACCAGACAGATTAAAAACACCACACCCGTTATGCCCAGAACGGTGACTTGATGAGCCAAATCTCCATTCTGACGCTCCATCAACAGCATGATAGAGGTAATGGAACCGGGCCCCGCCAAAAACGGAATGGCTACGGGAAAGACCGAAATATCATCCATGTCATGGTCTTCAACAATCTTATCGGCACTTTCCTTGCGCCGGTTCGTGCGTTTGGCAAAGACCATTTCAAGGCCGGTTAAAAACAGCATGGCCCCGCCCGCAATGCGAAAAGAAGACATTTCAATGCCGAGCAATCCAAGGAATTCGTGGCCAATCAGGGCAAAAAACAATAAAATCAGTGCCCCGAAGATAACACCGCGTACAGCCATCTTGCGTCGATAGACTGTTGTTGCACCGCTTGTTAGCCCTATAAACATGGGGGTCAGGCCAATCGGGTCGATAATGACAAACATGGTAACAAAGGTTTGCAGGACGATATCCGTCATATGCCTTCCTATTCGGGTTATTTTTATATAGTGCCTCTTGCGCGTTTTATGCTAAGTAGGCCCGCCTTTCATTAACATTAAAGATAATCTGGAAAAGCGGATCAAGACAATGACCAATTACAAATCCGATTTTATTCGCACCTTGGCAGAACGCGGATTTATCAACCAATGCACCGACATTGAAGCTTTGGACGAAAAATGTGCCAAAGAGGTCGTGACCGCTTATATCGGCTTTGACTGTACAGCCACCAGCCTGCATATCGGCAGCCTCCTGCCCATCATGCTGCTGCGTTGGTTGCAAAAAACAGGGCATAAACCCGTCGTTCTGATGGGCGGCGGCACCACCAAGGTTGGTGATCCTTCCGGTAAGGATGCCACCCGCCCCGTCATGACCAACGAATTTATTGCCAATAATATGGCCGGCATTAAAACCGTCTTTGATAAATACCTGAATTTTGGCGAAGCCAGCACCGATGCCATTATGGTTAACAACGATGACTGGCTCTCAGACCTGTCCTACCTCGAATTTCTGCGTGATTTCGGCCGTCATTTCACCATCAACCGCATGATGACCTTTGACAGCGTGCGCCTGCGTCTGGACCGCGAACAACCGCTGACCTTCCTTGAATTCAACTATATGATCCTGCAAGCCTATGACTTTTACGAACTTAACAAACGTCATAGCCTCAGCCTGCAAATGGGCGGCTCCGACCAGTGGGGCAACATCATTAATGGTGTGGAACTGACACGCCGCGTTTCAGGCAATGAAGTTTTCGGCCTGACGGTGCCTTTGCTGACCACATCGGACGGCAAGAAAATGGGCAAGACGGCCAACGGTGCCATCTGGCTGAATGATGATATGCTATCGGCTTATGATTTCTGGCAATACTGGCGTAATACGTCTGATGCCGATGTCGGGCGTTTCCTCAAACTCTTTACCGAACTGCCGCTGGATGAAATCGCCAAGCTGGAAGCGCTCGAAGGTCAGGAATTGAATGAAGCCAAGAAAATCCTTGCCCACGAAGTAACCAAGTTGTGCCGGGGCGAACAGGCGGCCCTTGATGCGGCAGAAACAGCGCGCAAGACCTTTGAAGAAGGCCAGTTGGGCAAAGACTTACCTACATTTGAAATTGCCACAGCCGACCTTGAAGCCGGTATAGCCGCCTTTGATGCCATGCGCCGTGTGGAACTGGCGAAATCAGGTGGTGAAGCACGCCGTGCCATTAAAGGCGGCGGAGCCAGACTTAATGATAAAGCCATTGGCGATGAAAACCAGATGATCACATTGGGTGATGCCAACGAAGACGGCTTAATCAAACTGTCTTTCGGCAAAAAACGCCACGCCCTGATCAAACCGGTTTAAGACCTGAACAATACCAACTCAATTTTCCGGTGTGGGGACATTCTCGGTCGTGTCCCCGTTCTGGAACAGTTTTCTTAAGAACCCCGGAGCCAAGGCACTGACAGGATTCACTCTAACCTGCGGGTCTTCCAGATCGCCGGTCACATTATAGGTCCAGGCAAAAAGCCCGCCGCCTTTTTCACCGGCAGAAAACAAGGTTCCCAAAAGCGGAACGTTGCCCAGCAAAGAATTCAAACCATAAGCAGGAACAATGGTTCCCTGAATATCGGCAATCTTGGCATTGGTGAAGATCTTGCCTTCCCATGTCAACCCGATGGAAATGCCATTTGTCCGGCCTTCCTTGAATTCGATAATTCCATTGTTGTATTTAAACGGTGAAACCAGCCGGGTAAACCCTATCCCTTCTCCCTGCATGCTGTCGACAACCCCTGTCAAGGCAACCAGACTGAGCAGTTTTGCCAGTGCAGGCACTTCGGTAATGCGATAATCACGCACATTAATGGTTCCAACCAACGGACGCCCCTTTACCTCATCGTTCAACACCCCCTCAATCAGCAGGTCCCCGCCTTTCATATCATCAAACAGGTCAAGGGCACGCAGCAAGGCCCCGGCATCCTTGGTTTCCATTTTCAAACGACGATTAACCCCATCTGGAGACAGATCAATCATGAAGGGGGCACCGCCGCCCACTTGCCCTGTCATGTGCGCTTGCGTCCAGATTTTCCCATCCGAACTCAAGGCCCCCGCAACGGTCTGCAAGGAATGTTCTTCATCCAGCCAAACTTTATCAAATCGCCCTGAAAACGTACCCGGTAAATCCGTATCTGCATCTTCATCCGAAGAAGCGGTTGTGCTTTCCCGCGTCTGCTTTAGCATCGCTGTAAGGTCCACACTCTCCCCGGCAATATCCAGTTCCCATCCGGTTTTGGGAGAATAAAGGATGGTCCCTTGCGTAATTTTTGTCCGCCCCGCTTCAAAACGCGTCAACTGCATGGTTTGAATCCGGCTTCCTTCTGCATCCAATGCAATGGAACCGGATGCTTTCAAGTCATCACTTTCAACGGAAAAATAAGGGACCCCGATCAAACGTTCCTTGTTGAAATTGACCTTGGCATAAGCCTGCCCGCCCGTTTTTTCATTCTTCATCCAATGAAGAACCGGTATATCAATGCGTGCGCCTTGCAGGTCTACAAAGGATTCCAGCACACCGCCCCCTTGCCAGTCTTCAGTGATGGTTGCATCAACATGTACCGGGCCATTAATGATCTTGTCATTAAAGGGCGGGAAGTCCAGACGGAGCTCTTTCGTGCGTTGTTTCTTTGTCACCATTCCATCAAGCAGGAAACGCCTTTTAAACAAGGTCTTTCTGGAAAAATTTTCCCGCCATTGCAAATCGGCCGGAATACTGCCCAAAACGATCTTGCCTTCAACATCCATACCGTTTTTATCAACACTGAGCCCAATTTCTCCCTTGCTCAGGTCTTCATCAAAAATAACGTCTGTGATGGTAATGTTATGCCCCTTACTTGTGGCTTTAACATCCACCCCATCCCAGTCCAGATCGTTAAGCAACAAAAACGACATTTCAAGACGTGTTGTCGTATCACCTGATGCTTTCTTCGGGTTAATTCCCAAAGCCGATGCAAAGCCCAAAGGTTTTTGGTCAACAAACGTTAGTGTATCGCGCAAGGACCCTTCCACCGTCATATCCAGATTAAGACGTTGGTCATATTCATCCAGCCCCTTGATGTCAATCTGCGCTTCCTTAACACGAATATCTCCAACCCCACCGCCTGTTACGATAATGTTAAACTCTTTATCATTGAATTTCGCCCAGCCTTTAGCCCCGGTGGCAGGGGGCAAGGGTTTCAGGTAACTGACCGTAAGGCCTTCCATCTCCATGTCGCCATTGACATGATTGATCTTCAATTCATTCTTTTCATTCAACTCAACAGAAAGGTTGATCCCGGCACGATGCACAATGCCTTCTGAAATATTGCCCAACACCCAATCGCGGGCATCATCACTTAACCCTTTGGGCCAGTAATGATGCAGATTTGTCGGGTTCACATTCAACAATTCCCCAACCAAATCGATTTTGCGCTGCCGCGCCCCCCATAATCCCGCAACACTGCCGTTCAGGCTGGCCGTGGGACCATCGCCCAACGTCAAAGCCATATCCTGAACGCTCAGCACATCGTTACTCGTATCAAAGTCTCCCTTGAAACGGATAACTTCCATTGGAATTTCATCTTTGATCGGTGCGGGGGTTTTGATGACAGAACCGGGTTTCAGCGCCAATAACAGTTCATCAATATGTATGCGTTCGTTAAAATCTTCATAACCTGCGCGCAAGGAAAAAGTATCCAATGCCAACGTCTGTTCCACAGGGGCAGGCAGGTTTAACACGCCTTCTGTTGCTTTCAGGTCGGCAAAAAAGGAACGAACCTCACCTTCCTTATCAATTGAAAGGTTTACCCCCCCTTCCAGAGGAAACTGAAAACCGGAAAGATCACCCAGCTCCGGTATCAAGCCAGCCAGATCACTGGGGACCAGACGATGGATTTTTGCTTGGGCATCCAGAATTTCTGTTGTCAGGTTATAGGCCAAATTCACATTTACTTGCGCGGGTTTTCCACTGATAAAAGCCTGTAATTCACTATCCAGAATAATCGTTTCACCAATGCGTTCCACATCAAGTGTCGTGCTTGGCATTTTCAGGCTCAAACCGCTTTGGCGATCCTGATAATCCAGCTCGGCCTGACTGATCGTAATTTTGCTAAGATAGCTTAGCGGGCGATTTTTATCTTCCCTTGTACCGATAAGGTCGTTCAGACGAAAAGCACGCTCGGCACGGACCGTCATACCGTCTCCGAACTCAAAAGCCAATGTCCCATCACCATGGCGCATCAGGTGAATTTCAGGCTGAATCAATTCAATACTGCGCGGCGCCAATATCCCTTTCATCAGAGCTGAACCACTCAGGGAAATAGAGGCTTGCGGAACCGTTGCCAGACGACGACCATCACGCGTAAAGATATCCGTATCAATGATCTGAATATCCAGAGTGCGCTCCCAGCCTTCCCAGCTTAGAACCGTATCCTTGATCCGAATGGAAAGCCCACGGGCATTTTGTGAAACAGCTTCGGCTATATAAGGTGTCAGTTGAGGCAGGGAAATAGGCCCTTGGGAAAGCTTCCATCCCAAAAGAAGTGCCAATAACATAAAACCGGCAATGAGGGCACCGATGATATGAAATATATATTTAAGTGTCTTAACGACCACGACCTAAACCCGAATATTCTTTCACTCTTGACCCTGCTGCCTGCATGCCGCACTCTGCAAAAAACACGCAAAGAAGCAGGGGTACATTAATAATGACATCACTTTGGTACCAAACCGTTAACACCCCCTTGCCCAAACCCGCAGATCCGCAAAAAACAGAGGTCGGGTTTCAGCATTGGCAAGAAGGCGTTGCGCGTATTGATGGCACCGAAGACCAGACGATTGCAACCTCTCTTGTTGAAGATTCTCAGGCACATGCCATTCTCTCCTGCATTTTTGGCAACAGCCCCTTCCTAACGCATTGTGTTATAAGTGATATTCCCTATTGCTGCAAACTGTTAAAGCAAGGCCCGGACATCCTCTTTCAACAATTGATGGAAGAGCTTAAACAACTTTGGAAAACAGCACCAAGCCGTGATGAAATGGCCAGTGCGTTAAGAATCACCAAACGCAAGGCTGCTTTGGCAATAGCTCTAGCGGATATAAGCCAAAATTGGGATATCTTCAAGGTCACGGATGCCCTAACCTCTTTGGCTGAAAAATCACTGGATTATGCCGTTGGCACCCTGTTGCGCGAAGGCCACAGGCGCGGCTATTTCAACCTGCCCGACCCGGACAACAACCCGCAAAAAGGGTCAGGCTTTATTGTCCTCGGCATGGGCAAGTTGGGCGGGCGGGAACTGAATTATTCCAGCGATGTGGATATCATCGTCCTTTATGATAGCGATGTCATTGAAACAGAAGACCCGTGGGAACTGCAAACCAACATCGTTCGTCTGACCAAACAACTGGTGCAGATGATGGATGAACGCACGCGCGATGGCTATGTCTTTCGTACAGACCTGCGCTTGCGACCGGACCCGGGGTCAACCCCGCTGGCCATTTCCGTGCTGGCAGCAGAAACCTATTATGAAAGCATCGGCCAGAACTGGGAACGCGCCGCCATGATCAAGGCCCGCCCGGTGGCCGGTGATATGGAAGCAGGCTATGCTTTTCTGGAAATTTTACGCCCTTATATGTGGCGCAAATATATGGATTTTGCCGCCATTCAGGATATCCACGCCATCAAACGTCAGATCAACGCCCATAAAGGCAATACGGCCATTGCGCTGAACGGTCATAATGTCAAGCTTGGCCATGGCGGCATTCGCGAAATTGAATTTTACGCGCAGACACAGCAACTGATCTGGGGCGGGCGCAACCCTGATGTGCGCATTGCCCCCACATGCAAGGCCCTGCAAGCCCTTGTGGATGCAGACCAAATGGATCAACAAATCTGTGACGAACTGGTTGAAAGCTACAAATATCTGCGCACGGTCGAACATCGCATTCAAATGACCAATGATGAACAAACCCACAGTATTCCCGAAGATGATCACGCGGTTGAAAATCTGGCTGTCTTTCTGGGCTATGAAAACAAGGCTGCCTTTGCCGCAGAATTTATTCCCCACCTGCAACGCGTTGAAAGCCACTATGCCCAACTCTTTGAAGAAGCCTGTGATCCTTGCGGTGAGGCGGATCGCGGCAATCTGGTCTTCACCGGGGCAGAGCCCGACCCGGACACACTGAAATATCTGCAAAGTCTCGGGTTTAAAGACCCGGCCTTTGTCGATACCACCGTGCGGATCTGGCATCATGCACGTTATCGTGCCACGCGCAGCACACGAGCGCGCGAAATCCTGACCGACCTCATGTCCACATTAATTCATGCCATGGCGGAAACAGCGGAACCGGATACGGCCTTTCACCGCTTTGATGAATTTCTCTCCAAGCTTCCCGCTGGCGTACAGTTATTTTCCATGTTTCAGGTCAACCCACACCTTTTGGAACTGGTCGCCGAGGTCATGGGCGAAGCCCCCAGACTGGCGGAACATCTGGCACGCCATTCCGGCCTGCTGGAATATGTGCTGACACCGGATTTTTTCACGCCCCTGCCCGATGTTGAGGAATTACGCCAAGACCTGTGTAAAATCCTCACCCAAGCACGTGATTTTCAGGATGTATTGGACATTTCACGGCGCTGGGCCAATGACCGTAAATTTCAGGTCGGCGTTCAGACCCTGCGTCAAATCATCACCATCAAGGAATCCGGGCTGGCACAAACCCACATTGCCGAAGCCGTCATTCAGGAACTCTTACCACGTGTAGAAGATGAGCTGGCAATCAAACATGGCCGCATCAACGGCGGCGATATGTGCATTGTCGGGCTTGGCAAGGCAGGCAGTCAGGATATGACCGCGACAAGCGACCTTGATCTGGTCTTTATTTACGACACGCCCGAAGATACAACAGGTTCTGATGGGGAACGCCCCCTGGGGGTTGCCCAATATTACGCCCGCCTGTCGCAACGTTTCATCAATGCCCTGACTGCCCCGACGGGGGAAGGCATGCTTTATGAGGTGGATATGCGCCTGCGTCCCTCTGGCAATGCCGGGCCGATTGCCTCAAGCCTTGGGGCCTATATCCGCTATCATAATGAATCAGCCTGGACGTGGGAACATATGGCGCTGACACGTGCGCGCGTTCTGTGCGGTAATGCTGAACTCAAACAAAAAGTTGAACAAGCCACCCGCGATGTCCTGACCCGCAAGCGTGATTATGACCGCCTGTTGTTTGATGTAGCCGATATGCGTAAACGTATGGACAAGGAACATCACACCGACATTGTCTGGGAAATCAAACAATATCGCGGCGGCATTGTGGATATCGACTTCATGGCCCAGTATCTACAACTACGTCATGGTACAGACCACCCGGATATCTTGCAAAACAATACGGTGGATGTTCTGCATAAAGCACGTGAGCTGGAGCTTGTGGATGAAACTTGCGCCAACGACCTGATTTCGGCAATCGAGCTGTGGAATATCGTACAGGGATATCTGCGCCTCACCGTTGCCGCACAATTGAAAAAGCAGGACGGCGGCGAACTGCCCCATGCCCTGAAACAGGACCTTGTCACCGCCTGTGGTGAACCATCATTTGACATGTTGTGCGAACGTATGAAAAATGCCGCCCAGCAAGTTATGACACATTATACCCGGCTGATTGATGAACCCGCTTCAAAAATCACGCCGCCAGAAGAAACAAAATAAGGACCCGATCACATGACACTTGACGTTGGCAGCACCGCCCCCGATTTCACCCTCCCGACAGACGGCAACGCAGAACTGAGCCTGCCTGAGCTGAAAGGCAAAAAGGTTGTTCTTTACTTCTACCCCAAAGACAGCACACCGGGCTGCACCACACAGGCACAAGGCTTTCGTGATGCCAAAGATGCATTTGGCGCAGAAAATTGCGTGATTATCGGGGCTTCCAAAGACAGCGTGAAACGCCATGACAATTTCAAAGCCAAGCAGGAACTGAACTTTGCCCTCGTTTCCGATGCCGAAAGTGACCTGTGTGAAAAGTACGGCGTCTGGCAGGAAAAGAAAATGTATGGCAAAACCTTCATGGGCATCGTTCGTACCACTTTCGTTATCGACGAAGAAGGGGTGATTCAAAAAATCTGGCCCAAGGTAAAAGTCAAAGGCCATGTTGATGAAGTACTGGAATTTATAAAAAATAACGCGTAAAAACGCGCGAAGTTATCCGCTTTTGAGAAAACTCAAACAAAAAATCTTTCCGGGAGGACCCCCCATGCAATTTAAAAAATTTGTTGGTGCCGCACTGCTTGCAGCCATCGCTTTTTCTGCAAACGCCAACGCTGAGACCCGCATCACGTACAAGTCTGCCAAGACCACTTCGTCTTATTATCAAATGGCGGTTCAAATTGCCGAAGCCATGAAAACAGGCTCTAACGGTGACATCATCGTCACGGTTGAAGAAAGTCAGGGCTCTGTACAAAACGTTATGGAATCCGTCAAACGGGCCAATAACTACGTGTTTACCACACCGCCCGCTTTGGTCCGTCTGGCAAAGGCTGGCAAGGCCATGTTTGAAAAACGCGCCAACCCGAAATTTGCTGACATTCGCGCCCTCTTCCCCATTCCGTCTCTGACCATGCATTTCGTTGTGCGTGCCGACAGCGCCATTAACAGCTTTGCAGATATGGAAGGCAAAACCATCCTCATCGGCAAAGGTTCTTTCGGGGCAAAAGAAGGGGCTAAATACCTCAAGATGTTCGGTCTTGAAGGTAAAGTCAAACTGGCGAATGTCGAACTTTCAAACGCTGTTGCCGCCTTGAAAAACGGCCAGATTGACGGTTTCGTTACAGCCGGTTCCTTCCCGGCCCCCAACGTGATTGAAGCCGCAGCCAGCACAGGCGTAAAAGTTTTGAGCCTGTCAGATGAACAAATCACAAAAACCAAACGCACCCGCCTTGTTATCCCGGCTGGCACCTATGCCCATCAGGACAAGGAAATCATCACCACATCCTTGCCGGTTGTAGCCTACACCACCACTGCCATGGATGATGACACCGCCTATGCCCTGACCAAAACCTATTGGGAACAAAAGGAAAAAATGGGCAGCAATGCAGCCTGGTGGAACGGTGTTTCAACCGATTTCTTGAGCAACATTGCCGGTAAAATTCACCCCGGTGCGGTGAAATACTATAAAGAAAAAGGCATTTCCCTGACGGATGCCCAACAATAAATAACGCCAATTCGGGATAAGAAAACATTGTCATGCTGGCGTAGGCCAGCATCCACAACGTTTTAAACAGCAACTGATGGACACTGGCCTTCGCCAGTGTGACAAGATATTTATCTGCTTTAAACCTTGAACAAAAAGATAAAAATCAATCATTTATCCCGAATTCACGTTAAATAGCCCACTTTAAAAACAAAGACTGATCCGAGATGTTAAACGCCCCTTCCCCCGCCCGCTTGTTTGAGCGTATTTTCTGGACATGCCTGGGGGGAACCTCCATGGCGTTTCATCTCGGATTAATCTTTTCCGGGCTTATCCCCAACCTGATCAGCCGCCCGCTTCATATGGCCCTTGCCTTGCCCTGGGGCCTTGTTTTTGTTGCCAAAAACCGGCTGGAACGCCTCATCGGGCTTTTCCTTGCTCTGGCCGGTATTGCCGCCAGCCTTTATATTGCCCTCAATGAAAGCCTGTTGGGGGATCAATACGGCTACCTTGAAGGCAACCTGCAAGTCGCGGTTGCCATTACGCTGATTATCGTGGTTCTGGAAATGACTCGTCGTGCCATCGGCTGGCCCATGCCGCTGGTTGCCCTGCTGGCACTGGCATACGGCCTATGGGGCAACCTGTTGCCCGGTGAATTCGGTCATCCCGGCATGCCGCTGGAAAGCTTTCTCGGCACCCTGACCATTACAGAAGGCGGCATCTGGGGTAAACTGACCGGGGTGTCGGTCAACATCGTGGCGATTTTCGTCATCTTCGGGGCGGTGCTGAATTCAGGCGAAGCAGGGCAAGGTTTCATGAATGTTGCGACCGCAGCGGCCGGGCGCCTTAAAGGCGGGGCCGCCAAAGTCTCCGTCCTTTCCTCTGCCTTTTTTGGTTCCATTTCCGGCTCGGCATCGGCCAATGTGGCCTCCACCGGGGCCATTACTCTGCCCGCCATGACCCGCTTGGGCTATCCGCGCTCCCTCGCCGGTGCTGTGGAAGCCGTTGCTTCTTCCGGTGGGCAGATCATGCCGCCACTCATGGGAGCCGGGGCTTTTGTCATGGTGGAACTCACGGGCGTGCCTTACACCGATATCATGCTGGCTGCCCTGTTGCCTGCCATCCTTTATTTTGCCACCGTCTGGATCGGCATCAACGCCTTTTCCCAGCGCTATAACCTGCTCGGGCTGAACAAGGAAGAAACACCGCAACTCAAGGCGGTCATCATTACCTCAATCTTTTTCCTCATTCCCTTCACCGTCCTACTTTGGGGAATGTTCGGCGCTGGCTTTACCCCGCAATATGCCGCCAGTCTTTCCATTCTGGCGGGGGCTTTCCTGTTACTGGTTGATGGTAAACTGACCTTTAACCTGCCACGCACATGGGCACGCCTTGAAACTGTCTGCCAGACTGCCGGTAAACAAATTTCCATGATTGCCGCCATTATCCTGTGTGCCTCCATCGTTATTGGCGTGCTGGGCATGACCGGGCTTGGGGTAAAGCTGACCTCCTTCATCCTGTCCGGTTCCAACGGTATGCTTTGGCCTGCCCTGTTGCTGACCGCACTGGCCTGCCTGATTTTGGGCATGGAAGTCCCCACCACAGCGGCTTATGTGATTTGCGTTTCCGTTGCTGGCCCGGCCTTGCAGGAACTGGGTATTCCCCTGTTACAGGCTCATTTATTTGTCTTCTGGTTTGCCCTGCTCAGCACCATTACCCCGCCTGTTTGCGGCGCCGTTTTCATCGCCGCCGGAATTGTGCAGGAAAACTGGTTGAAAGTGGCCTTCCATGCCATGGCTTTAGGAATCGGGCTTTACCTTGTGCCGCTGGCCATCATCGCCCTGCCGGATTTACTCAATCTGAAAACGGCGCCGCTCAGTGCTCTGGTTAGTTTTGTTCAAACCGGGCTGGGCTTGGGGCTTGTTTCCTTTGGCGTGATTTCCCCCAAACATTTCATCATCAAAACCGTCCTCTGCCTGAGCGGCCTTCTATTGCTTTTTAGTGGAATAAATCTCGCATCTTTTTTCTAAAAAAAGAGAGAGGTTCTTTTTTTAATAAAAATTTCTGAAAGCTGTTTGAATTTCAGCATCAAAGAGATTTGCCTTTTTTTTCACCACGCGTAGAATACCCTCAGATTTAATCATAAAAAAACGAGGAAACGTCAAATGGCGATGGACAAAAGCGAACTGGAACTTCAGGTCGAAAGTGAATTTCTGGAAGAAGCACGCGATATTTTAAACACGCTTGAAATTTTGCGTGAAAACCTTCGCACCCACTTTAACGATGAAGAAATGATGAAGCTGCGCAAGAATGTGCAATTACTTGGCGCACAGGCTCATGCGGCAGATTTTAGCATCGTCAGCATTCTCGCCCATCGTCTGGATGACTATCTGGACCGTATCAAAACCATGCAGGACCCACATGCCAGCGATGTGCGCATGTTTCTGGATAAAATTGAATCTGCACTGGACGGCACACTGCAACTGGGCAACAAAGCCAGCGCAGGGGCCGAGCTGGTGCGCGAACTGCCCGCGGCTTCAAAATTCGACCATGAATTCGGTGATCTGGAAAAGAAAAACATCGAAATTCTGGTTATCATTCCTGATAAAGCCACCAGCCATATTGTGGAACGTGAAATGGCGGAATGCGGCTATCGCGTTTCCTTTGCCAAGACTTCTTTCAAAGGCTTTGAACTGGCCGTACGCACCCGCCCGGATATGGTACTGGCTTCCGGGCAGATTGATGAACTCAGCGGCATTGACCTTGCCATTGCCTTTGCTTCCATGCCTGCGGCCCAAAATATTCCCTTTGCCCTGCTGACCAGTAACGACTGGGGGCACCCCTCCATCCGTAACCTGCCCCATTCTGCCGGGTTGGTGCGCAAGGGCAAAAACTTCGGGGATGACATTGCCGAATGCCTGAAACGTTTTGCCATCACATGACGCTCACTAACGCGGCATATCATGTTCTAAATACACCGGAGGCGGATGAAAAAGTCCGCCTCACGTTTGTTTATGCAGAGCAATGGCAAAAAGGCGAGATTTCAGAGGTCGGCACCACCGCCCCGCCGGATCACCCCGCGCGCCCACAAAAGCCGGAGCTGCTTAACCCGCGCGATATGCCGCGCCGCCGTCTGGGCACGCAAGCCGGCCGCACTGCCCTGATCCATGCCATTTGCCATATTGAACTCAACGCCATAGACCTCGCTTGGGACATGGTTGCACGTTTCACCTATGAAGACCTGCCCAAAGCCTTTTTTGAGGACTGGGTGCAGGTTGCTTATGATGAAGCGGTGCATTTTCAGCTTCTTAATGATCGCCTCAAGGATTTCAACGCCACATATGGGGACTATCCCGCCCATAACGGCCTGTGGGATGCCGCCCAAAAAACACAAGATGACATCATGGCACGCTGTGCCCTTGTGCCCATGCTGCTGGAACCACGCGGGCTGGATACCACCCCGCCGACGGTAGAGCGCCTGCGCCGCCTTGGTGATGAAAAAACCGCCAACATCATGGCGCGCATCGGCACAGAGGAAATCCCCCATGTTGCCGCCGGTACCCGCTGGTTTAATTATATGACTGAAAAACGCGGATTGAACCCACAAAAGACATTTCAAACCTTCGTGCGGAAACGTTTCAAAGGCGTGCTCAAGGCACCGTTTAATGTGAAGGCAAGGAACGAAGCGGGACTGACGGAAGATTATTATCTGCCTGTTTCGGATTTAGCGGAGAATGTTTGAGGAGGTGCAAAAGACAATTTAGCACCTGACCCCGGAATTTATCAGGGTCGATTTATCTCTCCGGCAAATTTAAGAAATGAGGCAGTCAGACTCAGAACAATCACAAACTTCGCAAGCCCTGCCCATAACGAGACTTTCGTCTTATCGGTGAACGCCTGTTCAAAATAGTTTGTCGCAGAACGCCAAGTGCCAACGGTCTGCCATACGGTGAGGCCGATTGAAATAACCAAATAAGTTATCCATCCGCCCAAAGCTTCAATCAGTATAAAATAGGCAGGAAACGACTTTACAACATTGTAAATGATGCTCACAAAAACAAAGTTCCCCCAGAATGCAAAGAGTAAACTATTTTCTCCTTTCCAATGTCGTTTAACATACCCCATCTTGTTTCTCCCGGTTTGCCGCGAAATTAACCAATTTACGCTTCTTGATGTTATCTTACGAATCCTGCGGCAAGAAAACATAATAATAGCATGAAAACAACTATTTACATGCTAAGCGAGATTCCCTTAAATCCGACCAGCAGCACATTATCCTTTTAGTTTCCATTGAATCCATTCAAAGCTATTACAAGTAGTTATTGCGGACAAATAAAATTATTACACTTGCGTTACATTGTTTTTTTATAACAAACTTCCTGAAATGTAGAAATGATCCTGTTCGTTCTTTATATCAATGAGGTAAGACTATGTTTTCTTTGAATGTTCGGAATAAGGTGGCGATAATTACTATAATTCTGGTTTTTATCGGCATTTCTTCTACCGCATTCGTAGCTATGTTTTTAATCAATGACTATGTTGAAGAACAGGCAAGCAATGCACAGGATAGAAACCTAAAAACAGCAGCCCTTATGCTGGAACCCGCTTATCAACAACTTGAAATTCAAACAAAAGGGAACGACATCATTGCCTATTGGGATGGTGCTTTTCCAGAATTTTCAAATCATGAGGCGATTGACCGTATCGGCTTTGCATCAGGCGAAACGGCAACCATTTTTGCGTGGGATGAAAAAACACAAGACTTCTGGCGCAAAACAACCAATATCAAAAAAGATGACCAAAGCCGTGCCATCAATACGCCGCTGGGCAAAAAAGGTAAGGTTTACCCGGTTGTCACAAAAGGTCAAACCTACAAGGGCATGGCAACCATCCTCGGTAAAGAATATTTCACTGTTTACCAGCCGATTTTATCAAAAGCAGACCATTCCAAAGTCGTCGGCATTCTCTACGTTGGTGTAGGAAAGCAGGCCATCGTCTCAATTGAAGAGCGGCTTCTCAACAGTCTGTTAAGTGCCATGGCAGTTCTGGCGATTTTCGCCATTGTTATCTCCATTGTCAGCGTCAGCTATTTAATGAAACCCTTTCCTGCCCTCAGGGGTGTCATCCATCGCCTATCGGCCAATGAACTTGATATTGATGTGCCCTATCTTCACCGTAGTGATGACTTCGGTGAACTTGCCCAAGCTGTAGAGATGTTCAAAAAAGCCTCTTTGGAAACCCAAAGACTGGAAGAAGAGCATAAAAAAACTCAGGCCAAAAGCGAGGTTGAGAAAAAAATAATCATGAACCAAACCGCTGATGATTTTGAATCTTCTGTCGGTCAGGTTTTTGACCATATGACAACTTCCCTGAGTGGCTTTAACCAAACCGTGCAGGACATGTGTCGGACGACGAATGAGACAACAACCAAAACCGCCCTTGTTGTCGAAGCCTCCAGTGAAGCATCAGAAAACATTCAAACCGTTGCTTCTGCAACAGAAGAATTAAGCTCTTCCATTCAGGAGATTTCACGTCAGGTTACACAAGCCTCGCACATCGCCTCCAACGCTTCCACACAGGCTGATGAAACCAACGACAAGGTTTTAGGCCTGTCGCAATCAGCCCAAAAAATCGGCGAAGTTCTCAACCTGATTTCGGATATTGCGGAACAAACCAACCTGCTGGCCCTCAATGCCACCATTGAAGCTGCCCGTGCCGGAGAAGCCGGAAAAGGGTTTGCCGTAGTTGCATCCGAAGTCAAAAACCTTGCAAACCAGACCGCGCAGGCAACGGAAGAGATTTCCAAACAGATCAGTGAAGTCCAATCTTCAACCCAAGAGTCCGTCGATGCCATAGCCTCGATTAACAGTACAATCAAGGATGTGGACTCTATTGCCTCCACCATTGCAGCAGCCGTGGAACAGCAAATGGCTGCCACACAGGAAATAGCCCGCAATATCGAACAAGCCTCACATGGCACCACTCAGGTCAACAACAATATTCAGGAAGTTTCCTGCGCGACCAATAGCACCGGCGAGGCTGCACAGAACATGCAAACAGCAACTGCCGAACTGGCAGAAGAAGCCAAAGAACTCAAAAACGAAATCTCATCTTTCCTGAATAACATCCGGCGTTAACCATTCTCTGCAAGCACGTGACCTCAATTAGGCCGATGTTCGCGTGCTTGCAGACCAATATTACCATATTGCAAAAGCGGCCTCATGATTTCGAAATAGAGGCCATTTTCAACTAGGTTTTCCAGTCCTTTGGAAATCAACTGATCAATCTCTTGCCCTCTTGGGCCTTTGGTTAAAACGGCTCGGACTTCAAATATCTTATAGGGTTCGCTACGAATATTTGTAATAGCTGATTTCTCCAGCGCACGCTGAACAACACCTTGCGCATAAATGAAAGCATCTATGCGCCCCGTACTTAGTTTTTTTAAGCTGCATGGTATACATGTACTGAACGAATTGGCCTCAGGAATAACCATTTGATGCGCCAAGTCCGTTTCAATTGAATGCCCCTTTAAATTATTTTTATAAATTTCATCGCCCTGACGGGTAAAAAGGCTAAATTGAACGGAATAGAGTTTGAAAGAAGAATATCGTATATGAGAGTCATACAAATCTTGGGAATAGATAAACGGAAGATGAATATCGGTCTCTCCTTTCTCCGGAGAGAGTAAAGAACGTTTGAAAGAACTCAGTTGTATTTGAATGTCTATATTCTGATCTCGCGCCACTTCTTTGATCAGTTCCACAAAAATCCCTTTATCCACGCTCTCTGCCAAAATGGGCATTTGCGAAATTGAAATGACATATTTCTTAGCTTCTTGCGCGTGACAGCCTGCCCCGAAGTTGAGAAGCATAACGATCCAAATGACAAATATGAATCCTCTCACGCGCATTTTCTTTACCTAATGTCCCTCTATCTCCCTATATAGAATATACGCCTTTTTCTAACTTTTTGTTGTAGTTTATCAATAAACAAATATATTCCAGACCTTATAATCACGCACTTTCCTGCAGGTAAAGGTCGCTCCTATGTCTTTTGATCAACAATATAATGCTCAAATCAAAAAACTGATCAAACAGAAAAAACTCAGTCAAGCAACAGAACTCCTAGCTGAAATTCTGGAACAATTACCAGATAGCAAGTTTCATCAAAAACAGTTGCGTAAACTAAAAGAGCAGGAAGAGCAGGAACTTGAAACACTGCAAAAACTCTTCAAATTAGGAAAGTACGATGAAGCCCTGAAGAAATGTAAAATAGCACTTATTCGATTTCCTAATTCTGCACTTCTGAACAATTTTTCGGGTGGATTATCCATGCGCCTAGGCATGATTGAGCCAGCCATCACATCATATGAAAAAACGATTAGTCTCCTCAAATATGATACAAATGTTCTCATTAACCTTGGTATTGCATACAGGAACGATCAGCAATTTGAAAAATCACTATCCTGCTTTACTACAATTTTAGACCGCATGCCGGACCATGCCGATGCTCGATATAGTCTTGCCTTCACCCAACTTCTTCTTGGTAATTACCATGAGGGGTGGAAAAATTATGAAAGCAGATGGCAAGCTAGCTTCAGTACATCCAAAGCCCGTTCCTTTCACAAACCAATGTGGGATGGGACTCCCTTAAACGGAAAACGGATTTTCGTCCATTGCGAACAAGGTTACGGCGATACATTCCAATTCATACGATTTATAAAGAAACTAAAAACATTCGGCGGGACCATAATTTTTGAAACCCCCAAAGTGCTTGAACCTCTCATGTTCAATTTCCCTGAAATTGATGAGCTTATTGTACGCGGTCAACCAGAACCAGCATTCGATTATCATATTCCTCTGCTAAGTTTACCCTATGTTTTTAATCTAACACTGGATGAACTCCCATTTGAAACCTCCTACATTACATCAGATGGAAAACAGATAAACGGGCTCGTTCTGGACAAGAAAAAATTAAACATCGGGCTTGTCTGGACAGGCTCAGAAACATTTAGACATAACCACTTTCGTTCTATGCACTTTAAGGACTTGGCACCATTACTAGAGACGAAAAACTGTGTTTTCCACAGCCTGCAAGTTTGCGAAACACAAAAGGTTGTTCAAGAAGTACTAAAAGAGGCAGGTCTTTGCGATCTGGGGTCTGGCTTTCATAGTTTTCTAGATACTGTCAGAGCGATTGAAGAAATGGATTTAATAATAACAACAGACACTTCTGTTGCTCACCTTGCTGGCGCAATGGGCAAAAAAAGCTGGGTATTGTTGCACGCAACATCGGATTTCAGATGGTTGGTTGAGCGCGAAGACTCACCATGGTACCCCAATACACGCTTGTTCAGACAAAAAGAACTTGGCAATTGGTCAGAACTTCTTCAAAGAGTTTCTTCTGCTTTGCATAGCCTTACCAACAAGTAACACTCACCTTGTTACAAACTTTAATCAGGCTGCAAGAAATTCTATTTTCAGGCGTTCGGTACTCAGGTAAACATACTTTTCATTCAGATGGCTGTAATCGGATGTAAGGCTTTCATGCCTTATCTTGAAACCTGCATCCAAAATGCCTTTGTAAAGCTTGCCTTTTAACGCATAGGCATAGGTATTTCCAATATTTCTATACCCCGTTTCTTTTGTGCCAGACTGCTCGGCCGCCTCAACAGAATCCATGCTAAAGGTGACGAGACATTCATCTCCCCTCAAAAGAAGGTAAGGGCAATTTTCCACACAACAGGTCAGTATCATATCGTTAACTTGAACAGTGACATCATCTTCATGAGATGAATTCACCCGCAATATTTTTGCTTTATATTTTATCATTTTTGGTCTTAAAACCCCGGACTCAGGTTCAAAAGCAGGTTGGGTCAATTGGATGATTTGTTTTTTTCTTTGAGAAATGTTTCAATTTTGCCAAACAGCTCTGGCGGTGTTTCAATCATGGGATAGTGACCGGCACTTTCAATCACTTCCATTTTCACATTTGAAAGCTGCTTGAGGTATGTTTCACGCATATGGTCCGGCCCCAAGGCGCCATCGTGCGCCCCGGCTATAACAAGGAAAGGTGTTTTGATATCCACCACATCAGCAGAGAAATCCGTTTTCACCCATGCCTCAAGATAGCCTGTATAGGCAGGTTGCGGTGATGTGGCGCGTGCGCGTTTGACCAAATCTTTCAACACTGCCGATGCATGACGTTTTCCTGTCAACGTATCAAAAATCCCTTCAAGGGCAGCGTCATCTTCGCCAGAAGATTGGAAAAATGCATAGGTCTCTGCATCCATTTCAAACCCCGAAGCAGGAACAGGGGTCAAGGCTATTGCAGAAAGGAGCCTCCCCTCTGCAAGAAGGGCAACTTTCTGAGCAACGGCCCCACCCATGGAATGGCCGATAATATGAAATTGATCCCACTTCAACCAATCGGCAAATGAAATAGCATCTTGTGCAATTTCTTCCAGGCTGTAGTCCCCAGATAGCCCCTTGGAAGCCCCATATCCACGAAAATCCATCAAGGCAATGGAATAAACTTCGGGGTCAAAATAAGGTTTGATTTGGTCGTAAACGGATTGGTCACTCAAC
The DNA here is from genome assembly GCA_050297075.1 of Terasakiella sp. Lineage (GTDB taxonomy): Bacteria > Pseudomonadota > Alphaproteobacteria > Rhodospirillales > Terasakiellaceae > Terasakiella. The sequence continues at coordinate 54,807 of JBNKSC010000003.1, read as the reverse complement.
CATCCGTGCAACATAATCACACGGATAGGGCCACAACCGATCTTCGTATAACCGATAGACATAGGATGTTCCTTTTCAAACAAACACTGTAAAAAATCACCCGCCCCTTTCATTCCCGTGATGATGAAAAGGGCGGGTTTGAATTAATTCGGCAACATGATGATGGTTGATTTCGCCCCTTTGTTGCGCAAAGCGTGGACCTCTGCCAGTTCCGGGTCTTCGCGCCAGGCTTTGGCGGAATCAGCAGTTGGAAAAGACAAAAGCGCAACACTATCGGGCGTTTCGTTCGGGCTTTCAAGCACCTGCGGCTTAGGGTCGGCAGCGATGACTTTACCCCCATGCTTCGCAAGGGCTGCGGCAGCCTTTTCTTTGTAAGCCCCCAATGTTTGCGGGTCGGTTACATTCAAAATAACGAAGGCTTGTACGGACATATCTAAACTCCTTGTGATTGGTCCGCACACGATAGCTTGCACTGACATGCTAAAAAATGCTTAATTTTGAAAGCACGATGTGCAAAAATGCAAACGCTATGAAAAACTGGGATGATTTAAAATTTGTGCTCGCCATCGCAAAGACCGGAAGTCTGGCTAAGGCGGCAAGAGGGCTTGGTGTCACACACTCCACCGTATCCAGAAGGCTGTCTGCGTTGGAGGAACGCTTGGCAACACGCCTTTTCGAACGCCTGCCCGAAGGGTTCACCCCCACCCATGCCGGCTTTGAAGCCATTGAAACGGCCAAAAGGATGGAAGCCGAAATTCTGGCACTTGATACCCGCATCACCGCGCGTGATACTGAGCTGGAAGGCCTGTTACGTGTCACCGCTGCACAACTTCTTTTCCCTGCCCAACTTGCTGACATCATGCGGGATTTTTCCGAACTTCACCCCCGCATTGAGTTGGAAATGATTGTTGCCAATGACAAACTGAACCTGCACAGGCGTGAGGCCGATATTGCAGTTCGCGCAACGGACACCCCTGATGAAAACCTTTTTGGGCGCCGGGCAACCGGACAAAACAGATGTTATTATATGTCGCGCGACTTTGCCCGCACAAACAGCGCCGTCATCGATACATCCCATGACCTTGCCCCCCTGCCCTGCATTTCCTTTACCTGGTGGGAAAGAGAAATCCCTGAAGAAGTGCGCGCCCGTTTCCCCGGTGCTTATGTCAGTTTGGTTAGCGATGACATGGTTGCCATGGTTGCGGCTGTCAAAGCTGGCATGGGCATTAGTCGCCTGCCCTGTTTTCTAGGCGACCCGGCACCGGATCTTGTGCGGGTACCGGGTTTCGAGCCAACGCGCTACCTTGACATCTGGGTTCTCATCCATCCGGACCTAAAAAACGTAGCGCGTATCCGCTCCTTTATGCAGTTTGCTGCTGATGCATTCAAGAAACAAAGCGGCCTTTATCTGGGGCAATAAAGATTCGTGAAATAATCTGCAATATTACAGCCTAATTTTCATTTTCTTTTACCTGCTGATACCATATGTTTATCACTAAATATAAAATAAACAGTTCCTACTAAATTATATTTTACCTATATAAATCCTTTAAAAACAATAAGACACTAAGACGTTTTTCCATCTAACAAGGAGTTCACAAGGCATGGTAAGTTTCATTACAACAGGAACCGATGGGGGTACTTTTGCCGAAACTCTGATTCTTGCTAAAACTTATCAGTTGGAATGCAATAAAAGAATTTTTGTTTGTGATTTTGGTATGTCAAAGGAACAGGTTGACCTTTTATCCCGCCTCGCAAATGTTGTTCCCAAACCAGCCTCTTTAAGTACTCTTGAACACCCATGGCACCACAAAGCTTCCTTGGATAAATATGCTGATTCCACAGATGAAAATTTCGACACAATTATCTGGATAGATTCAGATATGCTACCACTGTCTGGTTTTAACAAAAAACTGCAAGATCAAATATCTCGCCAAAAAGCACTTGGGAAAAAAATTTCTGCTGCCCGTGACAGTAACGATATGTCAGTTACTAAATTCTGTAATCAACACCAAAAAGAAGGTCATAATCTAAACTTTTTTAAAAATCAGCTAGCTGAAAGAAAAATTGAAAGTAATGCCCCATATATCAATTCGGGATTTTTCATTTGCACGGACAAAAAAATTTTAAATGATTGGAATCAACTTACTCAAGCCTCAACAGACAATTTCCTTTTCGAACAAAACGCTTTTAATCTTGCAGTTAACAAACCTGAGATTTTTATAGAACTTGACAATGCGATCTGGAATGCTCATGGGGAACTTTTGGCAGATGTTAAAGCATCAAAAACTTCAGACAAAAAACTCTTTGTAAATGGTAAGCGTTCATACATTGTCCATGCCACATCCTACAGAATGAAACATCATGAATTTCGGAGTATTGATTGGTCCATTGAAGGGAAACCATATTCAGCAAACGTCAAACTCTTTAAGCTTCCAATTTTACAGAAATTACAACTTTCTGCATTCTTGTCAGTTATTGAAGAGTTAGACGTCAACTTTTTATCAATTTTCAAAAAATAATTTTCAGTTTCTCCACTTAACTTTAAAAATGTGCCGTCAGCCATGCCCGGCAAAAAATTCGATATCACTTGAACTGATGACACCGACATAACTTTCGTTTTCATTTTTCACGGCAATATGGCGGATATTGAAATCGGCCATATCGTGGGCAACCTGTTTGAGCTTGTCCCCTATGTGGCAAAACCGGATGTCCCGCGTTATCATATAGTTTATAGAAAGCTTGAACGCGTTCTGGCCATTGATGGCAATATAGCGGATGATGTCGCGTTCCGAAATCAACCCGCACAACTGATGTTCGTCATCATAGACAAACACAACCCCAATATGGTGATCAGCCATATAACAGATGACTTGCATCAATGTCGCCTGTTCCGGGACTTGCAGAATATTGCCGTGGTCCTTGTGTTCTTCGTTTTTATAATTGAGGACGTCCCGGACTGTTGCGTTTTTTTCAAAATACAACATAACCTTCCCTCGATCAACGCCCTTTAAATTGCTGTAAAAGTATAGCACACAACCTTTACACAATGAAGAGTAAAACGATTACAAAGTACAAGACCACCGTGGAAGGGTTACGGTTTAGGCAAAGCCATCCAGTCATTCATGGCTGTATCAGGAATTGCATCAATGGCATAATCAAAACGGCCCTGATCCTTTAATTGCCCCAGCGTACGATCAAGATGACCATAGGTTCCGCGCATCAATGAACCACCCGTTGTAATGCGGTTGACGCCAAGTTGCCTAAAATCTTCCAGGCAAAGGGGTTGAGATGACACACCGCCCAAAATATTGATCGGCGCATCAATTTCCTGAACCAAAGTCTTAATTTCGCTGAGATCAACCACACCGGGAATAAAAACGCAATCCGCCCCGGCTGCTGCATAGGCGCGCCCCCGAATGAGCGCCTGATCCAGTGCATCCGGTTGCCCGGTCAAATAAGCATCACAACGTGCGTTCAGAACAAACGTGCGCCCTGCAATCGCTTCTTTTGCTGTTTTAATGGCCTCCACAGCCGTATCCAGATCAAACAGGTCATTAATGCCTGCACCGCAAGCATCTTCCAGATTGGCCCCGACAGCCCCGATTTCCAAAATACGATGGATTGTTTTTGCAATATCGCCATATCCCGTTTCCATATCCATGGTGACAGGCACATCGACAGCGCGAACAATGCGTTCAACAACACCAAACATAATATCGGGATCAAGGTTGTTACCATCCGGCACGCCATGGGAATAGGCAATGCCTGCACTTGTTGTGGCCACAGCAGGAAAACCCGCGCGCGCAATCATTTTGGCGCTGCCGCCATCCCATGCATTGGGCAGAATAAAAGGCACATCCTTATGGTGAAGGTCGAAAAAAAATTTTGCCTTTGCATTCGCCATTTCATTCGTCCTCAGACCCTTTGATACGCCCGGCCAAAGAAGCGGCCATGAACTGGTCAAGGTCCCCATCCAGTACGGCTTGCGAATTGGAGGTTTCCACACCGGTGCGCAAGTCCTTGATCATCTGATAAGGTTGCAGCACGTAGGAGCGGATTTGATGGCCCCAGCCGATTTCCGTTTTGGCATCATGTTCGGCCTGACTTTCAGCTTCGCGTTTTTGCAGTTCGGCTTCATACAGGCGTGCGCGCAGCATCTTATAGGCAGCAGCCCGGTTTTTATGTTGTGAGCGGTCATTCTGGCACTGCACAACAATGTTCGTGGGCAAGTGCGTAATCCGGATGGCAGAGTCCGTTTTGTTAACGTGTTGCCCGCCCGCACCGGAGGCACGATAGGTATCGATCCGCAGGTCTTTTTCCTCAATCTCGATCTCGATATTGTCATCGATTTCCGGATAGACCCAGACGGAAGAAAAGCTGGTGTGACGGCGTGCGGAACTGTCAAACGGGGAGATCCGCACCAGACGATGCACGCCGCTTTCCGTTTTCATCCAGCCATAGGCGTTATGCCCAGAGACCTTGATGGTAGTGGATTTAATCCCGGCTTCTTCACCGGCAGTTTCTTCCAGATATTCCACCTTATAGCCATGCTGGTCCGCCCAGCGGGTATACATACGCAAAAGAATGTTTGCCCAGTCACAGGCTTCCGTCCCGCCGGCACCTGAATTGATTTCCATAAAGCAATTATTACTGTCGGCTTCGCCAGACAACAACGTTTCAATCTCTTCCTTGGCGCAACGTTCTTGCAAGGCAGTCAGGGCCTCTTCGGCTTCCTTGACCGTTTCAACATCCTCTTCCATCTCGCCCAGTTCGATCAGTTCGATATTATCGGAAAGCTCCTGTTCGGATTCCTCCAACGCCTTGATGCCGTTTTCAAGGCGGGTACGTTCCTTCATCAATTCCTGCGCCTTGGACGGATTGTTCCACAGGTCCGGGTCTTCGCTCAGCGCGTTCAGTTCTTCCAGACGGCGCACGGCATTATCGTAATCCAGATGCTTGCGCAACAAGGCAAGGGATTTACGAATTTCACCAATCTGGTTTTCGACTTCGGCGCGCATGAAAGGTCAGTCCTTATGAATTGAATGCTGGTTTTGGAAAGAGGCTATTTATACGTTAAACGGCAAATGGTCAATAAAGACCGCCCCCGCTGTCCACATCACCCGGCGTATCAATTGCATCACTCATCCCTTCCAGAACGCGGTTGCTCTGGCTTGGGGATGTGCCTTCCTTAAAGGCTTCCCAGATCACGTTGGTATCGCCCGGTTTGGCATCTTGCCCTGTGCGCGCATTCACACGAATCATGCGCACCCCATCGGGAATACGAAACGGTGTGGCTGGTTTGTCGGCCAGTGCCTCTTTCATGAAATCGCGAAAAATCGGTGCCGCAACACTGGAGCCTGCTTCATGATTGCCCAAAGGTGTTGGGGTATCAAAGCCAACAAACACCCCGACAACCAAGTCTGGGCTGAACCCCATAAACCATGTATCGCGGCTTTCGTTGGTTGTTCCTGTCTTACCCGCCAACGGCTTACCCACAGCCCGCACCCGGCGACCACTACCACGTTGTACCACCCCTTCCAGAATAGAAACCATTTGATAGGCACTTTCCGGTGATGTCACACTTTCGCGGTTATCCGCAATCTGTGGAATAATTTCATCCCCCGTCCAGTTCAGAGCCATACAATGGGGGCACTCACGTGTATCGTGCTTGAAAACGGTAATCCCGTTTCTATCCTGAATGCGGTCAATCAGGGTTGGAATAATGCGTTTCCCCCCATTCACCAGCATACCGTATGCATTGGCAAGGTTCAAAAGACGCGTTTCACCGGCCCCTAATGCCATGGAGAGAACTTCCGGCAAATTGGGGGTAATATCAAAGCGGCGGGCATATTCACTAACCTTTTCCATACCAATGGTTTGGGCCAGACGCACCGTCATCAGGTTACGCGATTTTTCAATCCCCAGACGCATGGTCGAAGGGCCATAGAACTTTTTCGTATAGTTATCGGGACGCCATTTAGGTTGCCCCGGCCCCTGATCCAGCACAAAAGGTGCATCCAGAATAAGGGTGGAAGGTGTATAGCCTTCATCCAGCGCAGCAAGATAAACAAACGGCTTAAAGGAAGACCCCGGCTGACGCTTGGCCTGTGTCACCCGGTTGAACTGGCTTTGCTCATAAGAATAACCGCCAACCATGGCCAGCACACGCCCGGTGTGCGGGTCCAAGGCAACAATGCCGCCCTGAACTTCCGGAACCTGGCGCAAGGCATAGGTATTGGGTTGGTATTTTTCCCCTTTGCTGGTCTCTGTAACCGGCTTGAGCCAGACAACATCCCCTTCGCTCAAGGCATCCGAAGGTTTTTTCAAGCGTGCACCAAGTTTTTGCCCTTCAATCCACTGACGTGCCCATTGCATTTCCCCAAAGGGTACTGTTCCTTGCCTGCCATCAGCCATTCCAACACTGACAGCAGCCTTTTGCAGGTCCAGAACAACACCCAGTTGCCATTCAGCAGGTACCCCTTTGGGGACTGTCATGTCATTCAATTGCGATTGCCAACCCAACGTACTTTCCAGATGGGCAATGGGACCGCGCCATCCATGACGGCGATCATAGGTTTCCAAGCCATCCTGCAACTTGTCTTGTGCAATCGCCTGTAACTGCGGATCAAGCGTGGTATGGACAGACAAGCCCCCTTTATAAAGGCGGTTTTCACCATACATATCAACCAGTTCGCGGCGCACTTCCTCGGCAAAATAGGGAGCCGTGACAAATTCGGTTTCAGAACGCGACACAACGATAAGCGGCTTATTCTGGGCCTCGGCAGCTTCTGCCATACTGATCACCCCTTCAATCGCCATACGCTCAATCACCCAGTTACGGCGTTCCACCGCTTTTTGTGTTTTGTGAATGGGATGATAGTTGTTCGGGGCTTTGGGCAGGGCTGCCAAATAAGCCATTTCTTCGATGCTCAGTTCCCCAAGCGATTTATTGAAATAGTTCAGTGCCGCAGCAGCCACACCGTATGAACCGTATCCCAGATAGATTTCATTGAGATACAGCTCCAGAATACGGTCTTTGGAAAAGGCTTTTTCTATACGCAAAGCCAGAATGGCTTCCTTGATTTTACGGATATAAGAAACCTCATTGGTCAGCAGGAAGTTCTTCGCCACTTGTTGTGTAATGGTGGATGCACCAACCAGCCGACGCCCTTTGCCAACATTTTTCAGGTTGATCACCACCGCACGGGCAACCCCCATGGGGTCAACACCGGAATGTTGATAAAAATTCTTGTCTTCTGCGGCCAAGAATGCCTTGATCACCCGTTGTGGAATAGCATTGATCGGTACAAACACACGGTTTTCAATGGCATATTCAGCCAGAAGCTGCCCATTGCCTGCATGCACCCGCGTCATGACCGGCGGCTCATAATCCTTTAACTGGGTATAGTCCGGCAACCCTTTACCGAAGTGGTAAAAACCATAAAGCAAAGCGCCTGCACCCAAAAGGGCGAGAAAAAGAAACAGTCCTAGAATTCCGGCGATAATTTTGATGATTTTCACAACAAACCTGACTTCAATGCATGGGGGAACAGCAGTATACGCGCTGTAAGGGAAATGTCTCGGACTTTATAGGCGGTTGGCCTCTTCCACCCGGTTAAAGTACCGATTGATCGAGGTTTTAATCGCTGTGGCCAATGAGCCGCGATGTTTTTTGGAACGCAAAGCCTGCTCATCATACTTGTTGGACAAGAATCCAAGTTCAATCAAAACAGCCGGAACATCCGGTGCCTTGAGAACTGCAAACCCGGCAAACCGGTGCGGGTTATGCAGAACACGACCAGCCTGAGAAATATCCTTAACCACAGTTTCTGCAAAACGTGAAGACTGGTTTTTGGTGTCACGCTGTGCCATATCCAGCAAAATAAAACTCAGATCATCCGCTGTAGACGTCAAATCCACCCCGGCAATCAAGTCCGCCTTGTTTTCACGTTCTGCCAAAGCCTGTGCCTCTTTGGAAGAAGCACGCTCCGATAGCGTATAAACAGATGCCCCGCGCACAGTTTTATCGTGAAAAACATCCGCATGCAGGGAAACAAACAGGTCCGCCCCGGCCCGCCGTGCTATTGCGGTGCGTTCACGCAAGGGAATAAAGACATCGCGATCACGTGTCAAAACCACCTTGTAGCGACCGGTCTTGTTCAAAGCATCGCGCAACTGACGGGCAATCGCCAGTGTGATGTGTTTTTCGTAAACCCCACTCACACCTTTGGCACCGGGGTCCACCCCCCCGTGTCCCGCATCAATCACAACCACATGGCGCGATTTTTTCTGCGGCTTTTTAGGAGGAACGATAAAAGGCACACGCGCCTGTTCGACAGCTGGCGCACTCACCGTTTGCGCTGTTTGTCTTGGTTCTGCCTTGACCTGGTCCGGATAAGTCGCCGGTTTCATCAAGGCCAGAAAGTTGGAGCGACTGGTCGGCTCCAAATCCATTACAAAACGCCAGTTACGCACATTGCCGCGCGGTGGTAAAATCAGAGTCTGTTTAATTTTCACCGGTGCCTGAGCATCCAGCACCACACGTGACGTACCGGTTTTAAACAGCCCGTAGCGAAATCCGTTTAACGCCCCATACATTTGCGGATTAAACCCTTTGGGTAAGGCCCAGTCCAGTTCGGGAAAATCGACCACTACACGATAGGGATCAGCCAACATTGTGACATCAAAATCCACCTTGTCGCTAATTTCCATCACAAAACGGGTGTGGTCGGGGTGCTGACCAACGCGCACGCTTTCCACAACAGGCTGGGCAACACTTTGGCCCACCGTCAGACTTGCGAATCCGAATAGCCCTACGATCAGCAATAACGTTTTGAAAACAGTATTCTTTATGGGATGCTTGCGCATATTCATCGTTTTATTCAGACGACCATTTTATGTTTTTAACAAGTCTGCGACTCCTTTGATTTACTCCATTTTCTCACCGTTTCGCAAGAGCCTTAAGAGTAAAAAAGCAACATCCTTGAAAAGAAAAATCGATTTCGAGGTTACAAGAGCATTGTGTATTTAAATTCCTACCGTTATGTTAACGACCGCGTGAAAAAGCGCTCTTATCTGTCAAAACTTCATTTTGGGTATTCTCCCGTCATAAAAATGAAGCTTCTACACCCGGATTGAGTTCACGCCGATTTGACGCAAAACATAATCTATTTGCGCGAAACGTTGGCGCTAAAAGACTGAAATAAGACATTAATTCGAGGTTTTCATGCCAGCAAGAGCAGACCAGAACACCAAAACGACGAATACGGACACTTCCGTTTTGCGTTTTGCACTGGGCGCCGCTGGTGTTTCGACCCCTAATTTTATCACACAATATCGCAGCAACAGTTTTACGGGGACAACGCGCTTTATCCTGCGCACCCCTGACTTGTTAATGACTGCGCACTGGAGTTACAGGCCTAATGGCAACCAAACGCATGTTAATAGATGCGACTCACCCCGAAGAGACCCGGGTTGTTGTCGTCGATGGAAATCGCCTAGAAGAACTTGAATTTGAATCCGCTGCTCGCAAACAGCTCAAAGGAAATATTTATCTCGCTAAAGTCACCCGTGTAGAACCCAGCCTGCAAGCTGCATTTGTCGAATATGGCGGCAACCGGCACGGTTTTCTGGCCTTTAACGAAATTCATCCGGATTATTACCAGATCCCTGTTTCCGACCGCGAAGAACTTGAAGCCGATGTTGAAGAAAACGGCGATGAAGGAGTTCAGGATTCAGAGACGGGAGTTGAAGAGTCCGGTGCGGATGACAGTGAACAGGTTGAACATAACCGTCCACGCTACCGCAACCAGCGCCGCTATAAAATTCAGGAAGTTATCAAGAAACGCCAAATCCTGCTGGTTCAGGTTGTCAAGGAAGAGCGCGGCAATAAAGGTGCTGCTCTGACGACATATCTATCTCTGGCTGGCCGTTACTGTGTCTTGATGCCCAACACGGATAAAGGCGGCGGGATTTCACGTAAAATTTCAAACATCAAAGACCGCAAACGTCTTAAATCCGTTCTTGCAGAACTTTCCATCCCCAAAGGGACAGCCGTTATTGTACGCACAGCCGGTTCGGAACGTTCCAAGGCGGAAATCAAACGCGATTTTGAATATTTGATGCGTCTGTGGTCCAATATCCGCGATGTCACCCTGCAAAGTCAGGCCCCGTCCCTCATTTACGAAGAAGCCAACCTGATCAAACGCTCTATTCGCGACATGTACAGTCGTGACATTGACGAAGTTCTGGTTGAAGGGGAAGACGGCTATCGTACGGCCAAGGATTTCATGAAAATGTTGATCCCCAGCCATGCGAAAAAAGTGCAGCCCTATCGCGATGAATCACAAATTCCGCTTTATCACCGCTATCAGGTGGAAGGTCAGCTTGATGCCATGCACAGTGCCATCGTGCAGTTGCCTTCCGGTGGTTATATTGTCATCAACCCGACAGAAGCTCTTGTTTCAATTGATGTGAACTCCGGTCGTTCCACCAAGGAACGCAACATCGAAGAAACCGCGCTGAAAACCAATATTGAAGCGGCAGATGAAATTGCACGTTCCCTGCGCCTGCGCGACCTTGCCGGGCTTGTGGTGGTGGACTTCATTGATATGGAGATTTCACGCAATCAGGCTGCCGTAGAACGGCGGATGAAAGATGCTACCAAAAATGACCGGGCCCGTATTCAGATCGGTCGGATCAGTCCTTTTGGCCTTCTGGAAATGTCACGCCAGCGTCTGCGCCCGTCTTTCACAGAAACCAGCACGGAACCCTGTCACTTCTGTCATGGCACAGGGGTGCGCCGTTCGCTTGAATCCACTGTTCTGCATGTGCTGCGGGTCATTGAGGAAGAAGGCATTCGTCGTCGTTCGGACGAAATTATCGTTCATATTCCGACACAGGTTGCTCTTTACATCCTCAACCAGAAACGTGAACTTTTGGCCGCGATTGAGGCGCGTTACCAAATGGCCGTTCAACTTTCCGGGGATGACAGTCTGGTCTCGCCCGAATACAAGCTTGAACGCATCAAGGCCAAACAGAATGACGCCAGCGCTATTCGCCCGTTAGGCCCGGAAGATTCCACACATATGGATAATATCCGCGACGAAGTCATGGACAATCATGACGAAGAGGAAGAAGAAGAAGGCGACAACCGCAAACGCCGCCGCCGCCGCCGCCCTCGTCGTCGTAAAAATGAAAACCAAGCCTCTGAAAGTACTTCTGAAGTTATTGAAAACGAAGAAGACCTTGATGATGAAGATAACGATGATGAAAAGCCCAAAAAGCGCCGCCGTCGCGGTAAACGGGGCGGACGCCGTCGTTCACGCCGAACCAATGAAGAAGGCATTGAAATCGAGATCGAGGATGGTGATGCAGAAAACGCTATGGATGATGATAGCGAGACTGAAGCAGCCTCTTCTTCAGACGACGATGTAGAGAATACATCTGCAAGAACGGAGTCAGACGAAGAGAATGCGGAAGAAAAGCCGCGTCGTCGTCCGCGCCGCCGTGGGTTACGCCGCCGCCGCCCGGAAACGGAAGAAGCCGTTTCAGAAGAAAAGAGTTCTGAAGAATCTAGCGGCGATACAACGGCTGAAGAGAAAGTTGAACAAACGGACTCTTCTGCCTCTGAAGAGCCTAAGAAACCGGCCCGCCGTCGTAGTCCTCGTAAGAAAAAAGAGGAAGATGAAGCCGTTGAAGCCGCTTCTTCAGAAGCAGATTCACAGGGAAAATCCGAGGCTGTTGCAGATAGCGAAGGTGAAGAAAAAACCAAACGCAAACCGGCAACGCGCAAACGGGCCCCAAGAAAGAAAAAAGTTGATGCTGAAGCTGTGAGTGAAGAAACACCGGCTACAGACGAAACCGCTTCTAAGGAAGAAAAACCCAAACGGACCCCACGCAAACGGGCAACAACGAGCAAGCGTTCTACAGCTGCAAAAGCGCAAAAAGCTGAAGAACCTGCATCTGTTGAAACGCCTCAGGTTGAAACCAAGGTGATTGCAAGCACAGCAGTGACTGTAAAAACCTCAGAAGGTGCTGTTGAAGAGGTCACGCAAGACAAACCGAAACGAAAAGGCTGGTGGAGCCGCTGAAAGCACCTGCCCTTCTTTTCAAACTAATGAGAAAGCCCGGTCAAATTGCCGGGCTTTTTTATTTCTACCGATCTGTTCAACGAAAGAAGAATGCCTCCTTTCAAGTATTTACCTGCCACCAGATAAGCGCCCAAAAACAGCAACAGTTCCCATGCATTTTGTGGGGTTTCATACATAACCATATCTTTAATATGGGAATTAATGTAATTTAACACATTAATATAAAAAACAGGAGAGGTCTTATGAAAAAGATTATGGGCTTAGTAGTAAGTATCTGCATTGCCGGAAGTTCGCTTAGCGCATTGGCAGATGATGAAATTTCTTCGGTTGTTCGCGGCGGTTTGCTCTACGATAAATGGTATAAAGTCATCAAGGCAGAAAAACCAAAAGAAACACATCCCGCATGGCCATCGACAAATACCAAAAAGAAAGGCGACGCCACCCAAAGGTGTAAAGCCTGTCATGGGTGGGATACATTGGGCAAAGACGGTGCCTATGCCACAGGTTCCTATAAAACGGGCATCAAGGGTCTCCGGGAAATGCAAGGCGTAGAACCGGAAAAAATTGTGGCAATTATTAAAGACAAAACCCATGCCTTTGATGGGAAAATGGCTGAACAGGACTTTCAGGATTTAGCCTTGTTTGTCTCAAAGGGACAGGTTGATATGGATACGCTGATTGAGCGCAGCAGTAAAAAAGCGAAAGGCGATGCTGCTAAAGGGTCAACTTATTACAATACAATGTGCATAAATTGTCATGGTAAGGATGGCAGCCTTCCAAAGGAAATGCCACTTCTTGGGAAACTTGCAAATAAAAATCCATGGGAAATTCTTCACAAAATTTTAAACGGACAACCCGCTGAGCGTATGCCTGCTTTAAGGGCCTTGGACCATCAGGTCTCTGCGGATGTTCTAGCCTATCTTCAATCGCTTCCGGTTGAATAATCACATTTTGTTTTTTGGCACTCCCCCTTTGAAGGAGGGGGAGTGCCTTTTTGATTAGGCACATTGTTATGATTAAAAGACTATGGATGTTTTTAAGTAAACCATCCAAGAAACTGGCGTTCGGCACAATTTTTGTGCTTGGAGGCGTGGCAAGTATTGTATTTTTGACAGGGTTTCATTTTACTCTTGAACAAACAAATACGCTGGAATTTTGTATTTCTTGTCATGAAATGGAAAACACCGTTTATCAGGAATATAAAAAATCCGTTCATTTTAAAAATGCATCAGGAGTTCAAGCAACTTGTCCTGATTGCCATGTGCCCAAAGAGGGAATGGCGAAATTAATCCGTAAAGTACAGGCTTCAAACGAGCTTGTTCATAAGTTTTTGGGTACAATTGACACACCAGAAAAATTTGAAGCGCACCGATTGGAAATGGCTGAACGGGTGTGGGCAACGATGAAGGAAACAGATTCAAGAGAATGCAGAAACTGCCATAGTTACGATAATATGGATTTCCATAAGCAGAGGCAACGCGCTGCTGAAAAAATGCAGGAGGCCGCCAAAAACAAGGAAACCTGCATTGAATGTCATAAAGGCATCGCGCATAAACTTCCTGAAACAGACGATGAAGACAGGTAAATGACAGCTTTTCGGCAAGCCTTGAACATGGTTTAAGGCCTGCCCCAGCTCTCATTTAGAAAAGCCTCAAGTTAAGACGATACCTTCATAAAACGGTTCAGACGTTTGGCAGCTTCAACCATATGGTCGAAACTTCCCGCGTAGGAAAAGCGCATGAAATGGTGGCCGCGTGCGCTATCAAAGTCCACCCCCGGTGTGGTGGCAACCCCCGTCTCGGCAAGGATTTTTCTACAGAAATCCTGTGCATCATTGGTCAAATGCGCCACATCGGCATAGATATAAAAGGCGCCATCGCTTGGTGCCAGACGATCAAAGCCCGCTTTGGGCAACTCATTCAACAGCATCTCGCGATTTTTCGCATAGGCTGCCACATAACCATCCAGTTCTTCCAGACAGTCAAAAGCAGCCAGCCCCCCATATTGGGAAAGGGTCGGTGCGGAAATAAACAGGTTTTGCGCCAGACATTCAATCGGGCGCACCATATCCTGCGGCACAACCATCCAGCCCAGCCGCCAGCCTGTCATGGAAAAATACTTTGAAAAGCTATTGATCAAAATCGCACTATCACTGAATTCCACGGCACTATCGGCACGACGACCATAGGTAATCCCGTGATAAATCTCATCAGAAATAAAACGAATGCCCTTTTCATCACAATAGGTGCAGAGCGCCTGTAAATCTTCGCGTGACAACATACTGCCCGTTGGGTTGCCGGGGCTTGCAACGATCAGACCGTCAAGCTCACCTTCCAGCCGATCAAGCATTTGCGGTGTCGGCTGAAAATGCGTTTCCGGGCCGACCTCAATCTCGACAGGCTCAAAACCCAATGCCCTGAGGATATTGCGATAAGCCGGATAGCCCGGCGCAGTCAGGCCAACCCGGTCTCCAGCTTCAAAAGCGCAAAGAAAAGACAACAGAAAAGCCCCGGAAGACCCGGTTGTAATCACAACCCGCGAAGGGTCAATACGGACATCATAATAGTCCTGATAATATTGGGCGACACGTTCTCGCAAAGGTGCAATGCCCAAGGCATCCGTATAGCCAATCTTGTCCTGCGCAACGGCCTTTTGCACAGCTTCAATCACTTTTTGCGGTGCGCCTGTGCTTGGTTGACCGACCTCAAGGTGAATAACATCTCCGCCTTGTAGCTCGCGCTCATTGGCTGCACGCATAACATCCATAACAATGAAAGGGGCAACGCTGCCCCGTTTAGCAATTTTTAAAGCCATTTTAGTTTGCTCCCGCTGCAAGACCGTAACCGCGCGGATCATTGACCATCACGCAGCTTTGCGGCGCGGTATGCAAACCAAGAGGACAGGAAATCGCATTCACAATACCCAACCCCTGCACCGGGGCCATCTGATACCCCTTTGTTTTCAACTTTGCCTGATCATCAGCACCCAGCGTATTTTCATAATATAACACATCGGGTGCCCCGCCATGATGGGTACGTGGCAGCTTCATGGCCTCACGCAAATCCTGCCCAGCCATCATGGAGCGTGCGGCCATATTGATCAGTTGCGTTGGTGCAGTCACCCCACGCGAAGCAGCCCCTGCAAAATAGAGTGTATTGGAGTTCGGGTTCACCACCAACACAGGGCCCAAAGGCATCGGCCCACGCCCGTTCAGGCCGGGCAAGGCCGAAAGCAAAACGCCGGTTCCTTCGGCTGTACGGCCAATTCCAAAAGGATTATTCATGGACACATTGCATGAAACCCCCGAACCGAAGCGATCAACAGCAGTCAGACTGAGTGCTGCAGGTGTTTCCGGTGTTGGTTGCGCAACCGCCTGCAAACTCGCTGCGGGCTGATGACGGGTTTCAAACATACCACGCATCAACTCCTTGATATGGTCTTCGCTCAAACGCGCCTGCACATCCCCTCTTGCCTGTCCCGAAGGCAAAACCCATAGGCTGCGGTCCCCATAGGCCCGCATGGAGGCCTCTGCAAGAATATGTGCACGTGTGGCTTCATCGGCCGTATCGAAATCACCATATTCACTCAGAATAGACCAGATTTGTGCCCCTACGGTTCCCCCTGCGGCTGCGGGAGCTGGAAAATAAGCCACATTAAAATTATAGGGCAAACTCTTGACCGGTTCTTGCCAAACAGGCAGAGCATTGCGTAAATCTTCTTTGGTGAGATAACCTCCCGCAGCATTGACAGCATTCACAAAACGCTGCGCAAAGGGGCCGATATAAAGGGCGCCGGGGCCTTTGGTGCGAATTTCCGTCAATGTCGCTGCCAGATCAAGCTGTTTGATAAAATCCCCTTCGCGGACCGGGCTACCATCTTCATGAGCAAAAACCCGCGCGCTTTCTTTATCCTGAATCAAGGCATTGGCAACCGGTCTAAGTTCTGCGGCCAGTGCACGTGAAACCTGTGTGCCAAAACGTGCCAGATTCTCAGCCGGTGAAATCAGTTGTGCCCAACGCAAATCCCCATAACGAGATTGCAACATGAAAAAGCCCCGCGCATTCATCGGCACACCGGTAGGACGTTGTGTGTTCGCCGGAATATTTTGCGGAGTACGAGTCAGAAAATCCAGTGTTTCGACTTTCTTTTCTTTGCGATCAAAGATCACACAGGTTCCACCGCCTGCCAAACTGGCTGTTGCGGGCATCGTCACACTGGAAACAAAATACATGGCCGTAACAGCATCCGCTGCTGTTCCACCGGCAGAAAGAACATCCCGGCCGACCTGCGCAGCCTTTGGTTCATCAGCAACCACGCCTCCCAAAAACCCCCGGACATACCCGATTTTTCCCTTATCATCTTCCTTGCCCGTACTGCTACAGGCTGCTGTAGCCAGAATTAAACTACAGGCTAGCAATTGACGGGCACCTCCTTGCAGGCTAGCTTTAAAGGAGAAAGGCATGTTCAAACGGTGAAATAGCGTGCGGAAAACCATCAATCTTCTTTTCTTGTTTGCGTTCGGGACTCTGAGCGCCCTGATATTAAATTCCAAAACAGCATCGGCAATTTCTTTTATCCGGGATGCGGAAATCGAAAATACCATTGCTTTGTTTGCAAAGCCAGTTTTTGAGGCCGCCGGATTAAATCCGGATGCCGTGGAAATCTATCTGGTAAACGACAGTCGACTCAACGCTTTTGTTGCTGGCGGCCAGAAACTTTTTATCAATACCGGGCTTTTGCAGCGAAGCCAGACCCCTGAACAGGTGATTGGCGTCATTGCCCACGAAGCCGGTCACATTGCCGGAGGGCATTTGGCACGCCTTAAACAAAAAATGGAAGGCATCTCTCCCGAATCGGTTCTGGGTTATGTCCTTGGCGGCGCAGCCGTTCTAGCGGGACAGGCTGGCGCAGGCAGCGCCATCATGATGGGGGGGCAGGATATGAGCCAACGTTCCCTGCTGCAATATAGCCGAACAGAAGAAGGATCAGCCGATCAGGCCGCCGTCAAATATATGGAGAAAGAACATATCTCCTCCAAAGGCCTGCTGGAGTTTTTCAAGATTTTAAAGCGTCAGGAAACAATCGCCACAGCAGACCAGAACCCTTATATTCGTTCTCACCCCCTAACGCAGGAGCGGATTTCGTTTTTACAGGATTATGTCAAACAATCCCCGACCACAGGCCACCGTGTCCCCCAAGACTGGATAGAACGCCATGCCCGCATGCGTGCCAAACTGGATGCCTATCTCCTGCCCTATGAACATACCCTGCGGCTTTACCCCGTAGGCAACACTTCCGTTGCAGCACGTTATGCACGCGCCTTTGCCTACCATAAGGATAATCAGGAAAACAAAGCGATTGCAGAAATTGACAGCTTAATCACAGAACAGCCCAATGACCCGTTCTTTCGCGAACTCAAAGGGCAGATTTATTTTGAAGACGGCAATATAAAAGCTGCTATTTCCTCCTACGAAAAAGCCGTGGAACGTCTCCCTAATTCCCCTCAGTTACTGCTCGCCCTTGGACGCAGTTATCTGGAATCGAATGAGCCTGCCTTATTGGGCAAGGCAATTGATTTGCTGGAACAATCCGTACAACATGACAAAACTGCCGGTTTTGTCTGGCGGCAACTGGGCATTGCCTACGGCAAGGCCGGGCGAATGGCAGAAAGTTCTCTGGCTTTGGCAGAAGAGGCCTACCTGCAAAGACGCTATAAAGATGCCGTTTACCTTGCAGGGCGTGCAGAAAAAGACCTGAAAACGGGGTCGCGCCAATGGATACAGGCTCAGGACCTGCGATTGAGCGCAGAGAGACTGATGAAAAAACAGCAGAAAAAATAAATGCCGATATCTCCTGTGCTTCGCCTTTCCTTTCTGTCCTTGCTGAGTTTTGCGTTGCTTGGTTGCACAACCAAGTCACCGGCTCAAAACTACCTGCGCACCGGGTTAAGTTCCCAAATTCGTATTCTGGACAATGGGTCTTCCTTCAAAGGGAGAAAACTGCCCCCAGGCTGGGTTCTTATGGGGTTGTCTGAAAAGACTGCCTTCAACAACAATCAAATCCCGCTTATCCGTTACACCCATGCAGGCTCGTTTGGTGGCTTACACATACAGAATGCTGCACAGGATTTCATTTTGGCGCGCTACAGCAAAGCCCGTATGTTGGCGATCCCCTATCTTATGTGGTACTGGCGGGTTTCAGAACATCAAGGCCAACACCATCCGGTTCGTCTGTTGGTTGGTTTTTACGGCGGTGCGCCCCAAAGCCCCCCCCTTCCGCCCGAACATTTTGTCTGGAAAGGCAATCAACTACCACCTTTTGATCGTCTTCTGGCAATTGGCTTTGACGACATGGCACTCAAACGGGGCAATATCTATGATATGGGACGCGTCAAATATTATGCCCAGCGCGGTGGCATAGAACAAACGAACATCTGGTATCAGGAAGCGGTTGATCTTTCTCTTCTCTATCAGGAGGCCTGGCCAAACGATAACAGAGGCAAGGTCTACACCACATTTATCGGCTTCGGTGCCGTTTCATCTGCACAGGGCGGTGGGATCAGCTTCTCAAATATCAGGCTTACACGATAAGCCGCTTGCGTCTCCTGCCAACCTGCCCCATGATGAGCGCAAATCATCACACATATAACGGTTTTCATAATGCTACGTTTTTTATTTTCCCTGACCTTTCTCTTCCTCCTGAGCACATCCGTACATGCACAAGAGGCACTTAACACAAAGCAACAAGATGAAGTGCGCCAACTGGTGCGTGATACCTTATTGAAAAACCCTGAAATCATTGTTGAAGCCATGCAAATTTTGCAGGAACGTCAGGATCAGGCGCAGCGTGAACACCAGCAAAAAGTTCTCTCCAGCCTGAAAGAACAGATCATCAAAGGCCCCATGACTCCCGTTTTTGGCAATCCGAAAGGCGATGTCACGCTGGTTGAGTTTTTCGACTATCAATGCGGCTATTGCAAACGGGCCTTCCCCGGCGTTATGGAAGTCGTGGAAAGTGATAAAAACCTCCGTTTTGTCCTCAAGGAGTTTGCCATTCTCAGCCCTGTGTCAGAAGTTGCTGCAAAAGCTGCTCTGGCCTCACAAAATCAGGGAAAGTACATGGAATTCCACAAAAAGATGATGTCTTTGCGGGGGGCTTTAACAGAAGACAAGATTATGAAAACGGCTGAGTCCGTTGGGCTGGATACCGTCCAGCTTAAAAAAGATATGCAAAGCGAAAAAGTGAGTGCCGAAATCAGTTCAACCCGTGAAATGGCCCGAAACCTGGGGATCAACGGCACACCCGGCTTCATTATCGGTGATCAGGTTATTCCCGGCGCTGTTTCCCCCGATGCTCTCAAAGAAGCCATTGCAAAGGCTCGACAAAAGTAAATCACTGCGGTGGGAGGATGCTATCATGTCAGAACATGCAGATAAAACACTGAACATCAATACGGTTGAAGAATTGCTTGCCCATTCCATTACCATGGAAACGGAAGCCGCAGAACGTTACCGTGAAATTGCAGGAGCCATGGAGGTACATAACAACCGCGAAGTCTCTGACCTGTTTAACCTCCTTGCCGGGTATGCTGACAAACATGGGGCTGAAATGGTTGAACGTTCTCAAGGCCTAACCCTGCCCCAGATCGCCCCATGGGATTTCATCTGGGAAGATGGGGACAGCCCGGAAGCAGCCGACCATTTCGAAACCCACTATAAAATGACCCCATACCACGTTCTGCACCTTGCCATGAAAGTGGAAAAAGGGGCATTTGCGTTCTACACAAAGGTTTCTACCGATAGCTCAAATGAAAAAGTAAAGGCCATGGCAAAAGAGTTTGCTGAAGAAGAAAGTGTGCATATAGCCATGCTGGATGAATGGATGGAACGCTATCCTGAACCGGATGAAAACTGGGCGGAAGACCTTGACCCGCCCCTCATGCACGAATAGGCTTTTGTGTATTTTCAGCTTTTTGGAACCGGCAACAAGGCAAAACGAAAACCGTTTGCGCCTTCAAGCATCAAGAGAACCATTTCCTTGTTTTCTTTTTGTGCCTTCTGCATGATGCTGACAATATGGGCAGGCTTCCACACCGGGGACTGATTAACCTGAACAACAACATCGCCAACAGCGATATCCAGTCCCGCTGCTTTTTCCTCATCAACCAGCGAAACAACAACGCCTCTGCTGCGCCAACCAATATTGAAACGCTTCTGCACCTTTTGCGTCATCGCAGCAAAGGTTAAACCAAGGGCAGGAATGGTTGCAAAATTATTTCGCTCTATATCCCAACGAGGTGGAATATGCCCGACCTGAAGCTTCACACCGACCTTTTTGCCCCGGCGTAGCACCTGAGCCTGAATTTCAGTGCCTTGCTTGAGCGTCCCGGTCTGCCTGACAACCTGTTCAACGTTTGTGGTCGCCACACCATCCAGTTCAACGATGATATCTCCGCGCATAAGCTCCGAGCGGCTGTTTGGCCCTGGGAAGGCAATATCACGGACCATCACACCTTCAGCCTTTTCAAGCCCCAGTGCCTTGGCAATTGACGCCGAAACCCCCTGAATTTGCAGACCAATGAATGGCTGTTCATTCGCACCAAACGATTGTTTCGCAGCACCCAAACCCACCAGTACAACCAGTGCAACAACAAAAAATGTTTTGACAGGGCTAAACACGGCCTGCCTCCCCCGATTGATTAAAAACACACTCAAGCCTATCTTGAACGATAAGGGTAAAAAAAGTCTGAACTAATTTCAGCGAGCTTTTTAATCCGCCTTTAAAACACTCAGCGAAGGATCGTAGAAACGATAACCGTTTCTGCCAGATGTTTTCACAGCGTACATGGCTTCATCCGCCATGCGCATCAATTCATCCGCATCTGTTGAATTTTCGGGGAAATAGGCAACACCGATACTGGCACCAAGACGACATTTCCGCCCCCCGGCAATGATCGGTTCTTCAAGACAGGAAACCACCTTTTGCGCCACTTTTACACCAGCCTCAATAGTATCAAGCTCTTCCAGTAAAATAACGAATTCATCCCCGCCAATGCGCGCAACCGTGTCTGATTCACGTACCAACGTCTTAAAACGCTTGGCCACTTCAATTAAAACGACATCTCCGGCTTCATGGCCCAGCGTGTCATTGATTGGTTTGAACTTATCCAGATCAATGAACATCAAAATCAAGACTTTATCATAACGTTCGGATATCTTGAGAGCATGGGCTAATCGGTCTGTGAAAAGCAAACGGTTGGGGAGCCCCGTCAGCGTATCATGATGCGCCATATGGCGAATGCGTTCCTCACTTTGCTTGCGCTCTGTAATATCGCGAAAAACAGCCGTAAAAATACGCTCATTTCCCACCTGTACTTCCGAAATGGTCATTTCAAGTGGAAAAGGGCCATTGTCAAAATGCATTCCCATTAACTCATGGGGCCGTCCCATCAGGTTTGAGCGACCTTGTGCAATTTTGCGTTCAAAGAAAGAGATATATTTGGCCTGTTTATCTTTGGGCAAAACGCAGGCAAAATTCTCCCCAATGACATCTTGTGCCTTACGACCAAAAACTTTTTCCGCAGCCGGGTTAAAGGTTTGAATTCGTCCTTGCACATCAAAGGTCAAAATACCTTCACTCACCGTGTTGAGAATGCTTTTAATCCGGTGTTCACGGTCACGCACCGCTTCTGACGCCCGCTTGTATGCTGTGATATCCTGAGCTTCAATAATATAAGCTGTCCGGCCCTCAAGCTGGATTTCATTGATCAACAACTTTACATCAAGGCTGGCTCCGCTCAGTGTCACCAGCTTCAGCGGAATAAAATCATCTTCCTCAGCCAGCACTTCCAGCCCGTAGGAAAAGAAATCCTTATAGTCATTGTGGATGAAATCAACCAACGGGGTCTGCATAACGTCCTGCTCGTTTTCAGCTCCGATCAACTTCAACCCCGCCGGGTTCATATAACAGATACAATCATCAATACAGATGGTGAAAAGATTTGATGCCGTCTGGACAAGCTGTAGCCCCCATCCTGCACGGGATGGGTCTATCATCGCAGTCTCAACGGCTTTCACGATCGTATCCATTATAGTTTTTATATTTCCTGATGGCTCAGAGAAACTATTTTTTACCGAGTCCTGCCCTTGCAAGAGCCTCTGCCATCGCATTTCCCTCTTGCCTGGAACCATCAGAATTTCGAAAATGTTCCCTCTTTACACCATTTTTTGAAGGCGCCTTGTTATCTGAATGTACCTTATTTTCACGGCCATGCGAACCAGCTTTTTTCTGCATATCCCCCTGTTGGGGTACTGAAGCATTGTCCTGAGTGCGCATTGTCAACGAAATCCGGTTCCGATTCAGGTCAACTTCCTGCACCCTAACATGGACGACATCCCCGGGCTTTACAACTTCATGCGGGTCCTTCACAAAACGGTCCGCCAATTGTGAAATATGCACAAGACCATCCTGATGAACCCCGACATCGACAAAGGCACCAAAGTTTGTAACGTTGGTAACCACCCCTTCCAAACGCATGCCAGCCCTAAGGTCTGAAGGTTTTTCCACCCCTTCCTGAAAGGTCGCTGTCTTGAATTCCGGGCGTGGGTCGCGTCCGGGTTTTTCCAGTTCAGAAAGGATATCCTGCACGGTCGGCAGACCAAAACGCTCATCCGTAAAGGAGGTCGCTTCCAAATTTCTCAGGCTGTCACGATCACCGATTAAATCGCGTATCCCTTTCCCCGTATTTTTTATAATTTTTTCGACCACAGGGTATGCTTCCGGGTGGACGCAAGACTGGTCCAGAGGGTTATCCCCTCCTAAAATACGCAAGAATCCGGCGGCTTGCTCAAATGCCTTCGGCCCAAGACGCGGAACATCCTTTAGCTCCTTACGGTTGATAAACCTACCCTTTTCCTCCCGGTAGCGTACGATATTTTGTGCCAATCCTTCATTCAGGCCGGAGACCCGGCGCAACAGGGCCACAGAAGCTGTATTCAGGTCCACACCAACACCGTTCACGCAGTCTTCAACCACACCATCCAGCATCCGCCCCAATTTGACTTGGGAAACATCGTGTTGATACTGCCCCACGCCAATGGATTTAGGATCAATTTTCACCAATTCCGCCAACGGGTCCTGTAAACGCCGCCCGATAGAAATGGCACCGCGCAAGGAAACATCAATGTCAGGAAATTCCTGTGCGCCGTACTCCGAAGCCGAATAGACCGAGGCCCCCGCCTCACTGACAACCAGTTTTGTCAGTTTTAAATCCGGATATCTTCCCATTAGCTCAGTTGCCAGTTTATCGGTTTCACGCGATGCCGTACCGTTACCTATACTGACCAATTCAACATGGTGGCGGCGACATAGATCGGCCAGCACTTCAATCGACAGGTCCCATTTCCGTTGCGGCTCATGCGGGTAAATCGTTGAAGTTTCACACAATTTCCCGGTTTCATCGACAACGGCAACCTTCACCCCTGTGCGAAACCCCGGGTCTAATGCCAATGTCGTGCGTGTGCCGGCCGGGGCTGCCAACAACAAATCACGCATGTTGCGTGCAAAAACCTGAATCGCCTCATCTTCAGCCCCTTCACGCAAGCGAGTCAGCAATTCCATTTCCAGATGAAGGGAAAGTTTAATTTTCCAAGCCCAGCGCGCACAATCATGCAACCATTTATCTGCTGCACGCCCTTGGTCAATCAAGGCAAAATGCCGGGTAATCTTGGCAATACAATCTGAACCGTCTTCTTCCTGTGCAAGCAGGGAAACCTTCAGAACACCTTCATTGCGCCCTCTAAACAAAGCCAGCGCCCGGTGGGACGGAATTTTTGCAATCGCTTCGCTATATTCAAAATAGTCGGAAAACTTGGCACCATCCTTTTCCTTGCCTGCAACCAGTTCCGAAACAACACGCCCTTCTTCCCAGAGGTATTGGCGCAATGTTGCCAGCAACGGGGCATCTTCTGCAAAACGTTCCATCAGAATCTGCCGGGCGCCATCCAGAACCGCTTTCTCATCACCAAAGCCCTGTTCTTCATTAATGAAGGCCGAAGCCTCTTTTTCAGGAATATGCTGCGGATCATCAAACAACATGTTGGCCAAGGCTTCCAGACCGGCTTCGCGGGCAATTTGCGCTTTTGTGCGACGCTTTTTCTTATAGGGAAGATACAGGTCTTCCAATGTGGCTTTGGTTTGCGCCTGTAAAATCTCGTTCTTTAATGCCGGTGTCAGTTTATCCTGTTCTTCAATCGCCTTTAAAATGGCATCACGGCGCTCATCCAGTTCCCTGAGATAACGCAGCCTTTCTTCCAGTTGGCGCAATTGTCCGTCATCCAGTCCTTGCGTCACTTCTTTTCTATATCGCGCAATAAAGGGAACGGTTGCCCCTTCATCCAAAAGCGTTACGGCAGCCGTACATTGCGAAGAGGTGATGGAAAGTTCCGAAGACAGGCGTGAAACAAGAGACTGCATTGAATTATCCTTATTCGTAAGAGGCCCGGTTTTATAGCAAGTCCCCAACAAAAAAGGCCACCTGAAAAGATGGCCTGATTGCGAAAAAAGAACTTGCTTTTGTCAGATATAAATGGCTTCGAAGGAAGGTGATTTATGGATGCCGCATTCTGTCTTTCCCTGCCCGGACCAGCGCCCTGCCCTTTGATCTTCGCCCTCGCGGACCGCACGGGTACAGACCGCACAGCCGATAGAAGGATAACCTTTTGCAACAAGAGGATGGCGCGGCAGGTTCATCGCCTTGAACTGTGCCAGAACCTTGTCATAGTCCCAGTTATACAGCGGGTTAATTTTAAAGCGCCCATCATGGTCCAGCTCAATGCCTTGCAATTCAGCACGTTCGCTGTTCTGGAATCTTTTGCGTCCGCTCACCCAGGCTTCATAAGGAGCCAGCGCTTTTTCAAAAGGCAGAACCTTGCGAATATGACAGCAGTAATCCGTATCGCGTTGGTAAAGCGTTGCATCACGGTCCACATTTTCAAGGTGGATCTGATCGGGACTAATCGTAATAATATTTTTCAGGCCCAACGTCTCTTCAAGTGTAACCTTATATTGCAAGGTTTCCTCAAACAAATGGCCTGTATCAATAAACAGAACGGGAACCTCAGGGTCAACATCAGCAACCAGTTTCAACAAAACGGCTGCTTCTGCCCCAAAAGAAGAACTGATGGCAATTTTGTTCGCAAATTCAGTGCACAACATGGCTTCGAGCAAAGCATGCCCATCCAATGTTCCGTACCGGGAAATCAGAGCCTGTAAGCGTTCAACTTTATCTGTTGTCGTTTCCTGCCTTAGAGGTGAGGCAGCAATACTGCTTTGCGTAGTCATGTCGATTTTCCACTTATCATTTGAGCGACGTTAACGATTTAAGCTCAATCATATATTTTGTCAATATTTTATGTTAATATTTTTAATATTACATATTAATTTAGTATTTAAATAAACACCCTCTTTAGCTAAACCATATCCGTCAACAGATCAGGAGCATCCCATGTCACCCCTTCAAGGTCCCCACTTTTTAGCGCAGAACAGCAAGGCCCGCTCACTTGTGATTTTCCTGCACGGGTTTGGTGCCGATGGACAGGACCTGATTGGCCTTGCCCCCTTGTTCGCACAGCAGCTTCCTCATACAGCCTTTCATTCCCCCGATGGCCCCCAGCCTTGCGAAATATCCCCTTTCGGGCGCCAATGGTTCAGTCTGGCACAATACGACCCGGATTACCTGCGCCGGGAACCGGCAACGCAAGCCGAGGCATTTGAAGCCATGTCCCCCGGGGCAAAGGAAGCCGCGCCGCTTCTTGACGCATATATTCACGCCTTGATCAACCATTACGGACTAACGCCTGAACGAGTTGCTTTGGTCGGTTTTTCCCAAGGAACCATGATGGCCCTGCACACAGGTCTGCGCCAAGAAACACCGTTTGCTGCAATCGTTGGCTTCTCAGGTGCACTTGTCGGAAGTTCAACCTTACAGAAAGAACTGTCTTCGCCCTGCCCTGTCATGTTAATCCACGGTGAAGTCGATGACATGTTGCCTGTTCATGCTGTTGAGCTTGCGCAAACAAGCCTCCAGAAAGTTGGCATCACACCTCAGGTCATCAAACGCCCCGGTTTACCCCATGCCATTGATGAGACAGGGGCACAACAGGCCGCTTTCTTCCTGAAGCAGCAACTTATTTTAACGTGAATTCAGGATAAGCATTATCCAACACATTGATTTAGCATACTTCCTTATCCGACCCTTAAGGCAGATAAAGATTTTGTCACACTGGCGAAGGCCAGTGTCTATAAGTCACTGTCTTAAACACTGTGGATACTGGCCTTCGCCAGCATGACAATGCTTTTCTTATCCCGAATTGGCGTTATTTTACGCTGCGGGCGATAAAAAAGGGTGCCCTACAGCACCCTTGATCATGGAAGTTTGAACATTGAAGTTATTCTTCAAACGGAATCAACGCATCAAATTTGGCAATTTCCAGCATACGGCGCACTTGCCCTTCTGCCCCACGAATGGAAATGGAAAACGGTTTACCAACCGTTGCATCGCGCAAAAGCATCAACATCCCCAACCCGGCAGAGTCGATAAACTCAAGACCACTAAGGTCAAAAACGCATTTTGAACCGCTATATTCTTTCAAATCATCGACAATTTTACGAAAGACAACGTTATCGGAAAAAGTCAAACGGCCTTGCAGGAAGAGTTCCTTGGTCGTTTCATCACCACGAATGCTATATTCCATTTTTTCCTCGTATTCTTCTAATCAATGCGATTTTCACATTATTGCTTGGTTTCACCATACCGTTTTTTTTATGTTCGTCCAACAAATTAGAACATAAATTCGTTTTTTTACCCGCCCCAAACCGATAAAAAAGCCTTTTGTAACAAAACTTAAACTTTATATTTATCCTTCACTGAAGATTTGATCTTTGCCACTGTCCCACTCGCATCCAGGTCAGTATTGAATGTAGCCGACAGTGCCAAGGAAAGTTCAGGTAAAAGGTCCAGGTCCTTGTTTTTGGGTTTCGTGCCGCTATCCCAAACAGATTTGGTCACCGTAACCAGTGTATCTGCCAAATCAGCAATATGGGTATAGTCACTGTCTTCAAGGCGCTCAACAATATCGCTGGCGACCTGCATCAAACGGATCACCATTTGCATATTTTCTTTGGTCACTTCCCCGTTTCGGTAAGCAGGAACAATGCGTTCAACCAGATAGCCGACCTGAAAGACATGTCGCTCAATCTTCTGGGCATTAACCGTATAAAGCGTTGTAGAAATTTCGCGTTGCAAGGCTCTGGGGTCAAAAGAGCCAGTGGCTTTTGCCTGCAAGGAATTGGGCACATCGATCAGCGGGACTTCCTGCGCCCCCGGCCCGGGCCGTGACACTTTTCGACGGTCCGGTCCAATATAATCGGTTGTTACAACAAAGGGTTTGCGTTTTTCAACCAGATAGGTCACGCGATCAATAATTTTCTGTCCGACAACCGGTTTGATCTGTAAGTCATCCACACCTGCACCAGCTGCCATACGCACCACATCGCCGGTCGCTTCCTCAATAAACAAAATAACCGCAGCAAACGGGTTTTGCCCAACCTGATTATGGCGCAAACGCCGGATGACATCGCACGCATTGCCTTCCTGCAAGCCAACATCACACAGAATCAAATCCGGTGTAATGAATTTAATCGCTTCCTCAAAATCCTTTGCATTGGCAACATCCGTAATGCCACGAAAACCATACTGATGCAGCACACCTTTCAAGCTGGTCCGCAACAGGCGGTTAGGATCAGCAATCAGAATCTTGATATCTTCTATTTGATATTTTGCCATACCCACAATCATCACCCTCGGTTCTGTCGGATACTACCTCAACCTCAGATAGATACAACCCCTTTATCAAAAAAAGGCATCGGTTTTTTATATTTTAATTATATACCTTTGAATCCACTTTTGAATTCAAATTCGAATTCAAAAAGTCATCAAATGGGGTCGGGCGGCTATAATGATAGCCTTGCAGCAAATTACAATGGATCCCTTTTAGGAAAGCGGCATGATCTCCGGTTTCCACACCTTCTGCGACAATCATCAATCCCAGACTTTTGCCCATGGCAACCATGGCATTCACCAATGCAACATCATCTTTGTTTTCAGGGACATCCATAATGAAAGCCCGATCGATTTTAAGAATATCGAAAGGATAACTTTTCAAGTAACTCAATGAAGAATAGCCTGTTCCAAAATCATCCACAGCCATACGCACCCCTTGAGCAGACATCTGTTGCAGGGCATCCAGAGTCAGGTCTGTATCCGCAATACAAACACTTTCCGTTACCTCCAGCACAAGGTAGGAGGGATCAATCTCGTAGGTTTTGATCGCCTGTTTCACCACATCGACCAAAGTCTTGGACCAAATTTGTTGTGGCGAAACGTTTACCGAAACATAAATGCCGTCCAACCCTGACTGATGAAAGGCGTTAATTGCCTGACAAGCACTTTCAATCACCCATTGACCGATCGGCACAATCAGCCCCGTCTCTTCCGCCAAGGGAATAAAGGTGTCTGGATAAACGACTCCCATAGTTGGATGATTCCAGCGAATCAAGGCTTCCGCCCCTGCCATTCGCTCTTCTTCAGCATCCACAATCGGTTGATAATAAAGTTCCAGTTCGTTTCGTTCCAACGCTTTGCGCAAAGCTGCCTCAAGAACCAGGCGTTCCTCTGCGGCCTGATTCATATGTGAGGAAAAGAAACAATAATCGCTCTTGCCGCCTTCCTTGGCCTGACGCATTGCCGCTTCTGAATTTTTCAGCAAAACTGCGGGGTCACGCCCATCCTGCGGATAAACCGTAATACCGGCGCGTACAGAGACAAATAATTCGTGCCCATTCAAATCAAACGGTGCGTCAAAGGCATCCAGTATTTTACTGACTTGCAACTCAATCTCTTCTGAACTGTCAAGATCAGCCAAGACAATCGCAAATTCATCACCACTGATACGGCCGATGGTTTGAAAACTTTCCAGACTTTCGCGAAGCCGATTGGCAGCCGACATCAACATGGCATCCCCGGCCTTATGGCCTAACGAATTGTTGATCTTCTTGAAATTATCCAGATCAACCGTCACCAGCGCCACATAGTCGTGCTGTTCCAGCTCCTGCCCAAGGCGTTGCAAAATCAGGGTTCTGTTCGGCAACCGGGTCAGTTCGTCAAAATTGGCCTGACGATATATCTTTTCCTCCGCTTCCTTGCGAAAGGTAATATCCTCTTTCAAAATAAGAAGGTTCTTCAGGCACCCATCATCATTGCTGATAGGTGCAACATTGACATATTCCCAGAATATATCTCCATTTTTACGCTGATTGCAAAATTCCCCGCGCCATTCATTACCGTTTTTGACAGCTTCCCAGACAGCTGCATTCTGTTCCAGAGAAACGAAATCTCCGGCCATCACATCCGGTAACTGTCCCATGGCCTCTTCTTTGAGAACACCGGTAACTTTGCTGTAGTGGCGGTTGACATATTCCACACAGCCCGTTTCATCGGTAATCATCACACTCACAGGGCTTTGTTCCACAGCACGATACAGCATCTGAAAAACAGCCTGCTCTTTTTTACGTTCCCGGCGCAATTTCACTTCGCGCATTTCACGTTCAATGGCGGGAACAAGGCGGCTCATTTCGCTTTTTTCAATAAAGTCATGCGCACCGGCTTTCAACACGGTTACGGCATCTTTTGCGCTCACCGCCCCGGAAACAATGATAAAAGGCAAGGTATTATCGACGTCCTGAACAATCTCCAAAGCTTCCGAAGCATTGAAGGACGGCAGGTTAAAATCGGACAGGATAAAACTCCACTCCCCTAGCATAAGAGTTGAGCGAAAATCCTCAGCCGTTTCCACACGGGTCATCGCGATTTGCAGACCACCACGCTTTAAAGCGTGCGCCAGCAACTCCGCATCGTCTTCATTGTCTTCGACAAGCAGAACATTAAACGTATTTGCCATTCAGCCTTCCCGTTGCATTTTCTTTTATAAGCGGTTGCATTCAAACCTTTATTTTTTAGCACCATTTGTTAGGGTGACTGATTGAAGGAAAAAACACAAGCTCCTTTCCTTTTGTTTTACCTCTGTCTGACCGGGTTTCCGTTATGAATAACGAAAATATGCCATTCTTTGCTTTGCTGGAAAACGTACGCAACCAACCTTACGGTCAGGAAGCGCTGGCGCTGGCGGTTTTCCTTTTTTTCCTTCTGCTGAGAACCCTGTTCACCCGCATTGTGATGTCCTTTGCGCGTAAACTGGCCCTGCGCACGCAAACAACCATTGATGACGAACTGGTAAACGCCCTTGAACAGCCGATCAAGTTTCTCTTCCTTGTCATCGGTTTTTCACTGGCCCTCAATATTGTGGAACTCACGCCTCAGTGGATGCATTACATCAGCCCGATGATTGCTGTCCTTTACACCTACACCCTGTTCTGGGCGATTTTCTGTACCATCACCCCGCTTTCGCGGGCCCTGTTCAGCATCGGGGCACGCATTGGGCGTTCCATCAATGAAGACCTGCAATATTTTTTCGTTCGCACAATGGAAGTCCTTGTTGTTGTCATGGGGGGCGTCGCCATTCTTGAACAATGGGATATCAATGTTTCCGCCTTTCTCGGCGGACTGGGGCTTGCCGGTATGGCCATTGCCCTGGCTGCGAAAGACACTGTTGCCAACCTGTTTGGCACCTTGATGATCTTTACCGATAAGACCTTTCATAAAGGGGACTGGATTGAAACCCCGGATGTGGAAGGCACCGTGGAACATATCGGCCTGCGTGCCTCCAAGGTTCGCACCTTTGCCAAAGCCCTTGTCAACGTCCCCAATGCCAAACTTGCCAACAGCCCGATCACCAACTGGTCACGCATGACAAACCGCCGCATCAAAATGACCATCGGCCTTGAATATAGAACCACGGCTGCCCAACTGGAACAGGTTGTCAATGAACTGCGCGATTTCATCGCCAATGACCCGAATGTGGAAGTCAAGGGACCGGTGGCGCAAATGGTTCATTTGACGGATTTTTCAGCCAACAGTATTGATATCAACCTCTATTACTTCACCAGGACAACAGACTGGGAACAATGGCGCCAAATCCGCAATGACCATATCATTGCCTTTAAAAAGATTGTCGAACGGGCCGGAACGTCTTTTGCCTTCCCCAGCCGATCCGTTTATGTGGAATATCCAAACGGCGGACCTACTGACTCAGCAAAAAGATCAGATGCTCCTTTAAGTCTTTAGGCATCAAGGGTTTATTTAACAAATGCAATCCCAGTTCATCCAACTGACGGATCAGTTGCGTGCTTGTATCACCGGACAGGATAACCGCAGGAATTTCCTTTTCCATCTCCGCGCGCAGGTGCAAAATGGTATCAAGACCGTTTTCCTGTTCACTTAAACGGTAATCCGCAACAATCACATCCGGGCGCTCCCCGCTTTCTTCCCATAGTTTCAAAGCTTCAGCCAACGAACCGGCAACTTGAGGCACACACTCCCAAGCTTGCAACATAAACCGGGTTGCAACCTGTACATCCACTTCATCTTCAATAAACATCACCCGGCAACCGTTCAGGGAAACAACCTTACCCGGCTCTGAAAGGTCCTTCTTTTTCTGCGGTGTCAAAGCCCGTGACAGGTCAAACCAGAAAACGGCTCCCTTCTGCGGCTCCGAAGCCAGTTCAATATTCGTTTCAAGAAGGCTGGCGATCCGTTCACAAATGGCCAGCCCCAACCCCAAGCCTTTGCGCCTGTCACGCTCTGCATTGCCGATTTGACGAAACTCCTCAAAAATCAGGCGTTGGTCGGGCTGCGCAATTCCCATTCCATTATCATATACATAAAAAGCAACCCGATGCTTGCGATGGCGCACCCCGACCAGCACACGCCCGCCATGGTCCGTATAGCGCAATGCATTACTGATCAAATTACGCAACAATCGCTCAAGCTGAACATGATCCGTTTGGACATAGACGTCACAGGACACAAAGCGCAGATCAATATTTTTCTGATCTGCCAGCGGGGCGAATTCCCGTTTCAACTTTTCAAAACAGGCCTTGATATGAACCGCTTCCATCTTGAGTGGCACAGCCTTGGCATCCAGTTTTGAAATATCCAGAATGCCGGAAAACAAATCATTCATCGTCTCCAAAGAGCCTGTGACACGTTCCAGCACAGCCTGCCCGTCAGGGTTATCAACATATTGCTCCAGAACACTTAATAACAACCCCATGGCATGCAGGGGCTGACGCAGGTCATGGCTGGCAGAAGCCAGAAAATGAGACTTCGCCAGACTTGCAAGCTCGGCCTTTTCCTTGGCAGACTCCAGACTTTTCTGGTAAATCACTTCCTTGGTCAGGTCCTGAAAACTGGACAGAACGGCGGCTTCCCCGTCATAAAAAGTTTTTGTAAAGGAAGCCATCATATAGTGACGGTCTCCCCTTTCATTAATGAATATAAACTTATGATCCTTGACGGTCTCAAACCGGGCCAATTTGGCATCCAGTTCATCGCGTAAATCCAACCAGCTAAACACATCTTCGGTTTTATCAAGATGAAACAGGTCACCCGCTGCCTTGTTATAAAACAAAGGAAAGCTGTCGTTTTGGCGCGACACAATAATAGGCTGCAAAGACGCATTGAAAATAAAGCGTAAATTTTCTTCGCTTGCTTTATAGGCTTCCCTGCGGCGGCGATCCTCTGTCACATCAATGCCGCTACAGGAAAGCCCGATAATTTCACCGCTCTCTTCATCCTTGAGAGGTTCCACCACCAAATCAAAATATTCACAATTTTCATCACCGGCAACCGTTTGCATCTCCGTACGCACTCCGATGCCCGTGTTCAACACACGGCGCTTGACTTCCCCCATGCGATCAGCAAGGTCCGGGTCAAGAATGTCCCAATCGGTCAGCCCGATGACATCATCCTGCACAAACCCCATATGGGCATTATAAAGCCAGGTATAACGCAAATCCCGATCATGATGGCACAAGGCCATGGGGCTGAGTTGCAAGGCCCGTAAAAATCGCTGTTCAGATACACGCACCTTATCCAACTCTTCTTCAAGAAGGCGGTTTTCAGCTTCAAGGGCAGCTATTCTTTCAGGCTGGTCTGCGTTATTCTTCATCAAGCATCTACGGACAAAATTCTTCCCCCGTTTAGTCGCATATTTTTACGCTTATGACCAGAATATTCTTCTTTTAAGAGTAACAACTAAAAGCAAACTACTTTTAGAATATATCTAATTTGTTTTAGATAACCAGACAATCATCACGGCACCAACCGGCATGACTGCAACAGCAAAAATCCAATCAAACATCTTTCCGCTTCCTCTGTACATTGACCAGCCTAATATGCCGTCTCTCACACCTTTGTGCTGTGAAAGCCGTCACAGCATCCAAAAAAATTGACTCTTTTTTAACATGTTCTTATTATGTTCTTAAAGGAGTCTGGACATGCAAGTATATATCCCTATCTTAACACAGCAGCGCCTACCGTTTTTTCTTTCCCGTGTAGCAGCCGGCTTTCCTTCCCCCGCAGAAGATTATGAAGAAGGGCGGCTGGACTTAAATGATTTCATCACCCACCCTGCGGCAACATTCTTTGTTCGGGCAAGCGGGGAATCCATGACAGGTGCCGGAATTTTCCCCGGCGACCTTCTCATTGTGGACCGCAGCCGGGAAGCCAGACATAACAGCATCGTCATTGCCGTGATCAACGCGGAAATGACTGTCAAACGCCTGATAAAACATGCCGGACAATGCTACCTTAAAGCAGATAACCCGGCTTACCCCAACATCAGGATTAATGAAGAAACCCAGATTTGGGGCGTTGTTACCAACTCCGTACGAGACCTGGAATGAAAATTTTCGGCCTGCTGGATTGCAATAATTTCTATGCCTCCTGCGAGCGGGTTTTTACGCCTTCTTTCAACAACCGCCCGATTGTTGTTCTCTCCAATAATGACGGATGTGTTATCGCGCGTTCTCAGGAAGCCAAAGATATGGGCATCGCGATGGGAGAACCTTACTTCAAAGTCAAACATCTGGTGCGCGATGGGCTGGTTGTACGTTCCTGCAACTTTCCATTCTATGGGGATATGTCCTGGCGGGTCATGACCAGCCTGTCCTATTTTGTACCCACCATTGAAATTTATTCGATTGATGAATGCTTCCTTGAAATGGATGGCTTCACTCATCTTGATTTGCGCAATTACGCCCTCACCATACGTAACACCATCCTGCAATGGACAGGTATTCCCGTCAGTATCGGCATTGCACCAACCAAAACTCTGTGCAAAATCGCCAACCATATGGTCAAAAGGAATCCAGCCTCACAAGGGGTGGAAACCTTGCTGAACCGGGCTGACCTGCATTATGCACTGGCAACAACGCCCATCGGCGATGTCTGGGGAATTGGTCATCGCTGGGCAAAAAAGCTACGTGCTGACGGCATTCATCATGCTCAAGACCTCGCGCGCGCGCCTGATCACTGGATCCGTCAAAAACTGGGGGTCATCGGCTTGCGTGTCGCTTTTGAATTACGCGGCATTGCGTGCCACCCTCT
Organism: Terasakiella sp.; assembly: GCA_050297075.1. GTDB lineage: Bacteria > Pseudomonadota > Alphaproteobacteria > Rhodospirillales > Terasakiellaceae > Terasakiella. The sequence goes on along the minus strand of JBNKSC010000003.1, from coordinate 20,088 downwards.
GGAAGACACCCAACCTGACAAGCAAAGCATCTGCGTCAGTCGCTCCTTTGGGACCATGCTAACAGACTGGACAGAGCTGAGCGATGCCCTGAAAACCTTTGCCATGCGGGCTGCGGAAAAACTGCGCCGCAACCACCTTCAGGCCTGTCACGTCTCTCTCTTCATTCGCACCAATATGCATCGGAACGATCTGGCGCAATATCGCGCCTCCCTCACCCTTGCACTGGATTATCCCAGTAACGACAGCCGCCTAATTCTCAAGACCATCCTGAGCGGTCTGCGACGAATCTATAAAAAGGGCTATTCTTATAAACAGGCAGGCGTCTACATGCTGAATCTCGTTCCGGAAAGCCAAAACAATGCCAGTCTGTTTGCCTCTGCCCAACCAAACGATGACGCCCTCATGCAGGCGATGGATGGTCTGCAACGCCGCTTTGGCGAAGGCTGCATTGCCATCGGTCAATGTAAAAAGTCCCGCCATTGGTACGCCACGCGCAAACACAGTTCCCCGCGTTACACAACATCGTGGCAGGAACTGCCCAAAGTGCGCTAAAATCATCACCAAGCAAGGATAAAAGAAAGGACACCCCTATGCCGCCTAAGAAGAATCCCCTCAAACTGAATAAATTGCAATTGCGCACACTGGCCCTGTGTCAGGTACTGGCCCGTCAAGAAGGCCTGGCGCAAACAGATGCAGAAAGCGGCGATGTTACCATTACCCAACTCCCGCACGCCCATGGTGACCATGTGCATATCGGCCCCTTTGTGGTTTCCGCACGCGATATCAGCGGTTTTTCCAACGAAGCCGTCTGGGTGGCACTGAAACGTAAAGGGCTGGCCAAAGACGCTCTCATGGGCATTACCCTCAGTGGCGAAGGTGTGGCTTACGACACCGGGTTAAACGATAAATTTCTGGAAGCATCAGACCATTAAACATTGATATAAAAAACAAAAACCCCGCTTCAACGAAGCGGGGTTTTGAAATGGTAGGCACTACAGGATTCGAACCTGTGACCGTTCGATTAAAAGTCGAATGCTCTACCAACTGAGCTAAGTGCCCTCACCTGAGGTCCGTTGGAGCGTCTGTCTTAGTGGCGTCCGCCCCGTCGGTGAAGCGGAACATAGTGATCTCGGACGCTCTGGTCAACAAAGAATTTCAAAAAAAAGTAAAATATTTGAATTTCTTTTATTTTCAATATGTTAAAGCGGCATCAAGCCAGATTTCAAAGACAAAAAAACACGCGGCCAACAAAAAAAACAGGAATCCGTCACAGAAAAAAAACGAAGCCGGAACCAAATTTTAAAATGCTGATCGCGTGTTTATAACAGAGTCAGTTCTGTGCGAAACGAGCCAACAAATGCTCCTTCACATTTGGCGTCACAAAACCACTGATATCTCCGCCCAGATAACCAATTTCTTTCACAAAGCGCGACGAGATAAACTGGCACTTATCGGATGCCATCAAAAACACCGTTTCAATATCGGGCGCAAGATGGGAATTCATCCCCGCCATCTGAAATTCGTATTCAAAATCCGATACCGCACGCAACCCCCGAATAATGGTTTTTGCGCCTTGCTCCTTGGCAAAATTCACCAACAGATTTTCAAAGGGTTTGACCTCAATTGTCACCCCGGTACGGTCCATAATGGCCGGTAATTCATACTCAACCAACGCGACCCGCTCTTCCAGTGAAAACAAAGGCCCCTTGCCTCTATTGATCGCAACGGCCAAAACCAGATGATCAACCAGATTCGTCGCGCGTTCAATAATATCAAGGTGGCCATTGGTTACCGGATCGAACGTTCCCGGATAAACCCCTATACGTTTTTTTGTCATGAACTCTGAACTCCCCAAAAGTCCTCAACAGGAAAGATACGCAAGACCTTATTAGTCTTGCGCAACGTCACTTTCACCATTCTCTACTGCGGTAGTTTCTTCATCACTGGCGTTTTCACCAGCAGTTTCTTCGTTTTCATCACCGCTGCCTTCTTCCTTCATATCGCGGAAGCAGCTTACAGACACAACTTTTTCTTCCTCGGCAACGCGGAACAGCGTCACCCCTTGCGTCTTGCGCCCGGCAATACGGATCTGGTCAACACCGGTACGAATCAATTGCCCGTTATCGGAAACCATAATGATTTCATCTTCGGCTTCAACCGGGAAAGAGGCTGCAACCTTACCGTTACGTTCCGACATCTCGATATTGGCAATCCCTTTACCACCACGCCCTGTGGTGCGATATTCGAACGAAGAAGAGCGTTTACCATAACCACGTTCTGTCACAGACAGGAGGAATTCTTCCGCAGCTTCCATTTCAGCCAGTTGTTCATCACTCAGTCCTTCCGTCTGAACGTCTTCCTCACCACGGCGTTTGGCATTTGCATAACGCAAATAGGCATCGCGTTCCTCGGCTGTCCATTTGCCGCCATTCAGGATCGACATACTGATCACGCAGTCATCATCTCCTAAACGGATGCCCCGAACACCGGTGGAATTGCGGCCTGCAAAGACGCGAACATCTTCAACAGCAAAACGGATACATTGACCATTGCGAGTCGTCAGGAAGACATGATCTTGCGGGCTACAGATAGAAACAGCAACCATTGCATCACCTTCATCCAGCTTCATGGCAATTTTACCATTGGCCTTCACATTGGTGAAATCGGACAGCAGGTTGCGCCTCACCCCACCAGAAGCGGTGGAGAACATGACGTGCATATCCTTGGCTTCGCTTTCATCCTCCGGCAATTCCATCACTGTTGAAATGGTTTCGCCTTCATCCAGCGGCAACAGGTTGATCATTGCCTTGCCTTTGGATTGCGGCGTCCCAAGAGGCAAGCGATAGACCTTCATCTTGTAGACCATACCGGTAGAAGAGAAGAACAACAGCGGTGTATGCGTGTTGGCAACAAACACATTTTCAACGATATCTTCGTCCTTCGTGCTCATGCCAGAGCGGCCTTTCCCGCCCCGGCGTTGCGCCCGGTATGTATCCAGCGGCACACGCTTGATATAACCGGAACTGGTCACCGTAACGACCATGTCTTCACGCTGGATCAAGTCTTCGATATCATGTTCGAATTCGGCTTCCTGAATCTCTGAACGGCGCGGTGTGGCAAACTGGGTACGCATATCCACCAGTTCGTTGCGCATCAGGGTCATCAGTTTTTCACGTGATTGCAGAATGGAAAGATATTCTTCAATCTCAGCACCAAGTTCACGCAGATCAGATGCTATTTTTTCGCGTTCCAACCCGGTTAAACGGTGCAGGCGCAGTTCCAGAATGGCTTTTGCCTGCGTTTCGGAAAGTTGGTAAAATCCATCCACAACCTGACGGTCAGGCTCATCCAGCAATTCAATCAACGGCTCAACCTGACCGGCGCGCCATTTACGTTCCATCAGTTGCACACGGGCCGTTTGCGGGTCCGGTGCAGCACGAATCAATTCGATAATTTCATCAATATTTTCAACTGCTACGGCCAAACCAGCCAAAACATGCGCTTTATCACGTGCCTTGCCCAATTCATAAATGGTTCGCCGTGTAATCACTTCTTCACGGAATTCAATGAAGGCCTGAAGAATTTGCTTCAGATTCATCAGTTCCGGGCGCCCTTTGTTGAGCGCCAGCATGTTCACGCCGAAGCTTGTTTGCAGCGGGGTGAATTTGAACAACTGGTTCAGAACGACTTCCGGATGATGGCCTTTTTTGATCTCAACAACCACACGCACACCCTGACGGTCAGATTCGTCGCGCAGGTCACCAATACCTTCAATCTTTTTGTCACGCACCAGCGCCGCCATGGTTTCAATCATCCGCGCCTTGTTCACCTGATAGGGAACTTCGGTGATGATAATTGCCATACGGTCCTTGCGAATTTCCTCAATCGCTGTACGCCCGCGCATCACCACAGAGCCACGCCCGGTATGGAATGCCGAACGCAACCCGCTTTGACCCAATATAATGCCCCCGGTCGGGAAATCCGGACCAAAGACATAATCACGAATCAGGTCATCAATGCTCAGGTTAGGTTCATCAATCAGCGCGCAACAGGCATCAATCAGTTCGCCCAGATTATGGGGCGGTATGTTGGTTGCCATCCCGACCGCGATACCACCGGCCCCATTGACCAGCAGGTTGGGGTATTGTGCAGGCAAAACACTGGGTTCAACAGTCGTATCGTCATAGTTGGCTTTAAAATCGACTGTCTCTTTATCAATATCTGCAATCAGATTATGTGCAGATTTATCCATGCGTGCTTCGGTATAACGCATGGCCGCAGGCGGGTCACCATCCATGGAGCCGAAGTTACCCTGACCGTCAATCAACGGCAGACGCATGGAAAAATCCTGCGCCATACGGACCATCGCATCATAAATCGCACTATCGCCGTGTGGGTGATACTTACCCATCACATCCCCGACGATGCGGGCCGACTTCCGGTAAGGTTTGTTATAGTCGTATCCGCTTTCTTTCATGGCATAAAGGATACGGCGGTGAACGGGTTTCAAACCGTCACGTACATCAGGCAACGCCCGCGATACGATTACACTCATGGCATAATCGAGGTAGCTGTTGCGCATTTCATCTTCGATGGAAACCGGCGCGATATCCGAGCCGGATGGCAGTTGTTCGTTGTCGCTTGTCAAAGGACTAACCCGCTTTCTTTGAACCTTATTTCCGCGCAAGCATTATCCTTATTTTCAAACAGGATAATGCCATGCTTTTTTCTTGGAAAAAAGGTATAGCAAGTTTCAAAATCAACAACAACAAAACTATGTCATTCAGACAAAGAAAAACGGCCTTCCCCATAGGAAAAACCGTCTCCTTCACATATATCGCGAACTTGCCTACAGCACAATCACCATGACCCAATAGATCATAGCCGCCAACAAGGCCGACAGCGGGACCGTAACCAGCCAGGCAGCCACAATGGTGGTCATATGCTGGCGCCGAACCAATTTGCGCCTGCGCGATTGAGCCAGTTTCTTTTGCAAGCGTTCCAATGCTTCGGCACGCCCTTCATGCTCTCCAATCCCTCCGGCCTGAGGAAGGACTTTTTCAAGACGTTGCTTTTTCTTTTGATGGCTCAAGATTTCACGAAAGAAACCAACCCCGAAGACACCGCCTACAGCAATATGGGTAGAACTGACCGGTAGCCCCAAAGCCGAAGCGATAATGACCGTAATCGCAGCAGACAAAGCCACACAATAGGCACGTGCCCGGTCAAGTTTGGTGATCTTTTCACCAACCGTGCGAACCAGCTTGGGACCAAAAAGCATAAGACCGGCAGCAATCCCCAAGGCACCAACAATTAAAATCCATGGTGGCAGCCCCACTTTCCCCGTCAGCTCGGCTCCGCCTGCCACACCAACAACTGCGGCCAGCGGACCGACCGCATTGGCCACATCGTTTGCCCCATGGGCAAAGGAAAGCAGAGCGGCCGAAAAAATCAGCGGAATGGTGAACAGGTCGCTAACAGCACGGCGGCGATTTTCAATATTTCTTGATGCTTTGGCAATCAAGGGACGAACCAGCGTCCATGTACCCAATGTGAAAACAATGCCAATCAGAGTAATCGTCAGAGCGCTTGCTTTCCAAACATGCTTAAACCCTTTCATCGTCAGGTACATGGCAAAAACACCCGCCATAATCGCGACCAGAACAGGCACCCATTTCTTCGCTGCCGTTATCTTGTCTTCTTTATAGAGGACCTGAAACTTGACCAGCGCCAGAAAAGCAGCGGCAATAACACCTCCAAGGACAGGAGAGATAACCCAACTTGCCGCGATTTTGCCCATGGTTGCCCAATTCACTGCCGACAAACCGGTTGCAGCTACCCCGGCCCCCATGACGCCCCCCACAACAGAGTGGGTTGTTGAAACCGGTGCGCCGATGAACGTTGCCAAATTCACCCACAAAGCAGCGGCAAACAAAGCTGACATCATGGCATGAATAAACATGAGACTACTGTCCATTGCCGCCGGGTCGATAATTCCCTTGCGCACCGTCGAAACCACATCGGCACCGGCAATGATTGCTCCGCCGGCTTCGCAAATGGCGGCAATAATCAAGGCCCCGGTCATGGTCAATGCTCTGGACCCCACAGCCGGGCCGATGTTATTGGCAACATCGTTTGCACCGATATTCAAGGCCATATAAGCCCCAAGCAACCCGGCAAGAATAATGAAGACCTGACTTCCCGGTTCACCCACCTGAAGAAATGAAAAAAATCCGACAAGTACCAAAAAAAGGATACAAATGCCGAACTTCATATTCCCCCGGCTGATTTCCTGCAAAGCTTCTTCGAAGCTACTGATATTCTTTAGCTCTTTATCAAGCTTTTTCATCCCTCTGGACGCGATAGGTTCATCAACCATGACCAGTTCTTCCCCTTAACTGATAACATTTTCGGCTTTGTAACTTCTCCGTAATAAAAAGTACATAAAAGAATTTTCCCGTAAAGAGTGAATTTTAAATTTTGTTTTCATTCACTAATTGTTTATGTGGCTAATTTATATAATGAAGGGCTTTGTTCTGCCTTGCGTTCAGATTACAGTGATGTGCAAAAAGGTAACGTAATCATATGTTTCAAACGGCACTTATTCTCTGCATATTCATCCTTGGCCTCCTTATGGTGCCCATGCCTGAAAGCTTTGCGCAAACCATGCCCGTTTATCAGCCATTATCCTCAACCATACTGGCTATAACCTTCCTCACCTGTGCCCTTGCACTGCTCATTTTTTTGGTGATGCGGCATAAAAAAAACGATTTCTCAGATTCGTCATTACTTTCAAAGAGGTTTGATGAACTCAGTGCTTCCTTTTCTCAGTTGCTTCAAACAGAAACCGCCATTCAAGATGATAAGGTCATTCAATGGCTGATGAACGAAAGTCATCCTCTGCTCACAGGCAATGGCCTGCGCCTTTTTTTATTGGACAGAGCAAAACAAGGATTACAGGAAACTTACGCAACGCCCATGGAGGTTACAGGTACCTGCCTTGAACTTGCTTCGTTACAACAGCACTTTAAAAAACAAGATCACCTCATTACTGATCAAGACCATCTCAAAACATGGACCAGCACCTCCATCCCAACCTCAACCAGCCCGACACCCCCACATAGCTTACTCCTTGTAAAAATTGGGTTAGGAGAAGATTTTCTAGGCCTTCTGCAATATGAGTCTGACAGTGAAGCCCCCCCCTGGTCTCGGCAAGAGTTGCATTTTGCAAAATCCATTGCGGATTTGCTCGCCTTACACCTTGCCACCCGGTCCTGCAAACAGCTTGAAACAGATTTAATAGAAAGAGAAAAACGATTTCACGATATTATTGAAGTCAGTTCTGACTGGTACTGGGAAACCGACCGGAACCATTGTTTCAGCTATTTCTCACCCAAGTTCAGTGCCCTCACCGGAATTTCCCCCGAAAGCCTGCTGGGCAAAACCCGCCATGATTTCTCCCAGCCCGAACTTCTGGACAGAAAATGGGCACACCATTGGGAAGACCTTCAAAACCATCGTCCGTTTAGAAACTTTCAATATGCCGCCTATCTAGACGGGCACGATATCAGCGTCATCATCAACGGCACCCCTTACTTTGATAAGGAAGGAAGCTTCCTAGGGTATCGGGGAACGGGTTCTGATGTAACCGATAGCACCTCCTTCAAGGCACGGTTTGAAGAAAGCATCAATGCCCTGCCAAATGGTTTCCTGCTCTGGGACAGCAGTGACCGCCTGCTGATGTGGAACCAAATTCTGGTCGAAATGTTCCCGGACCTCACGCCATACGCCAACCGTACCCTGACTTACGAAGACCTGCTAAAAATCTGCGCCGAACACAATCTCATCAAGTTTGAACGTCCCCTCACACCGCCATACCTGAAAGCGATGGTTCAGGCCCATCTCAGTTGCGGCACACGCGAACTTGAACTGACTAACGGAAAATACCTTCTGGTACATGAACATGCCATGTCGGAAGGAAGTATTGTGAGCATTTACACGGACATTACAGCCATTAAAGCCCGTGAAAAAGAGTTGATCGAGAATAAACGCATCTCGGAAATTATCAGCGAATGCAGCAACGCCCTGTTCCATGCGCGCAATGAAAGTTTTATTTTATCCGAAATCTGCCGAATCATTATTTCAGACGGCCTTTTTGAAAGCGCATGGATTTCACTTTTCAATACACCCGGGTTGCTTCCTGAATTTTTAAAAATCAACATGGCACGCGGCATTGAACTGGATTCACTCGAACACCGCCCCTCCAGCATTCTGAAACAATTTTTCATCAAGCAGGAGCCTCTCCATCTGGACAAGGAAACTCTCCTGAAGGCTTTCCCGAATTTTCGCGATCAGTTAAACGCCCTTGGCATTCAAAGTGCAGGCCTGTTCCCCATCTGGAGCGACACACAGATGGCCGGGTTCCTGACAATCACATCTACGAGCCAAAAGGCTTTTGAAGATAAATATATCAACCTGTTCAACGAGCTTTCCAAAGACGTGGGCTATGGGCTTGCAAACCTGCGCAGCGAACATAGCCGTCTGGATGCGGAAGAAGCATTGCGTGAAAGTGAAGGACGTTATCGCAGCCTTATCGATATGTCCCCCGATGCCATCGTCGTTCTGGATAAAGAAAACCAAGTAATTTTTGCCAATCCGGCAGGTCACGTTCTGTTTGCCACAACCAACCGTGCGGAAATTTTACACCGCCCCTTTGAGGCTTTTCTTGAAGAAGAGATCGAAACCTTCAAACAGGTTCCCTTATTCACCCCTGATGAACCGACACAAAGTTTCAGTTCCATCATTATGCGCCGCCTGAACGGTACACTCTTTGAAGCAGATATTACCTCGCGCCCCGTTTCATATCTGGGCAATACCACACGCCTTCTGATCATCCGCGATGTGACAGAACGCAACCGGGTCAATGAAAACCTCGCTCAAACATCCAAACTGGCTACTTTGGGGGAAATGGCTGCCGGTATCACACACGAACTGAGCCAACCGCTTAACATCATGCGTTTTGCCGCAGAAGGCAGCATGCTCAAAATGCAACGCGATACCATCAGCCGCGAAGACATACAAAAACAGTTTAACCTCATCAGCATGCAAAGTGGCCGTATGGCCGACATCATCGATCATATGCGCGTCTTCAGCCGCAAAGACACCGGGCCCATTGAATATTTTGACCCCACCGTTGTCGTGCGCCAGTCCGTTGACCTTGTGGAAAGCCAGTATCTGGCAGAAGACATCCATATCGATGTGCGCTACCCGCCCCATTACGGCCTTTTGAAAGGACGCCCCATTCAGTTGGAACAGGTTGTTCTGAACCTGATCAACAATGCGCGCGATGCCATTAACGAACGCCATAAAGACTTGAGCGAAGAGGAAAAAGAAACCAAACGCATCAACGTTATCATGACCTATGATCAGGCAGATGATTTGATCAACATTGCCATTACCGATAACGGGGGTGGCATTCCCAAAGATTCGCTTTCCAAATTGTTTGACCCCTTTTTCACCACCAAGGAAGTCGGCAAAGGAACAGGGCTGGGCCTGTCTGTCAGTTACGGCATCATCGCTGCCATGGACGGCATGATTCGGGCACGCAACATTCACAAAGGGGCACGTTTTGACATTACCCTGCCCTGCACCAGTGCCAAAACCAAGAACCCGCCCCTCTACTCCGCCAAGAAGGTGACAACGCCTGCTCCCGTACAAAATCTGAAAACAGTACTCCCTCCCATAGATGAAAGTGCGTTTGAAGATGAAGATGACGATCTGGACCTCAACCTTGACGGGGCAAAAATTTTAGTTGTGGATGATGAAATCTACGCTGCCGAAGCCATGATGGAATACCTGTTTGACCACGGCTATCAGGTTAATATTGCCGGTAATGGTGAAGAGGCTCTGGAACTTTTCGAAGCGGAACCGGTTGATCTGGTCATTACCGACATGCGTATGCCCAAAATGGATGGCTATACCCTGATCAAAAACCTGAACAGGCAAGCTCCTGCTCTACCTGTAATTATGGTAACAGGCCATACCGGTATGGAAGAAGTTGGGCAGGACGACCTCCATGATCTCGCTTTTGGCGTTCTCAAAAAACCCGTTTCACTCTCTCATTTGAATGAAACAGTGGAAAAAGCCCTGCAATCAATTGAAAAAAGTGAGAAAAATGGGAATGAGGATTGAGCATTGCACCAGTTTCCCATATGATTACCTATAAAAAGGCAAACGGAAATAGGTTCATGAAAATTCTCATAGCTGACGATCACAATCTGGTGCGCGAAGGATTGCGCCCTTTTCTTGAAGAATTGGACCCGGATGTGGAAATTGTCGAAGCCGCTTCATTTGATCAGGCTTATGAGGTTGCTGCACGCACAGATGGGCTGAATCTCATCCTCATGGACCTGAAAATGCCGGGCATGAATGCTTTTGACGGTCTGGTCAAAATGTGTGAATCCCACAGGGATGTCCCTGTTGTTATTCTTTCCGGTCATTTTAACCGTCATGATGTTCTGGAAGCCGTTGAACGCGGGGCTGCCGGGTACGTTCCTAAAACCATCAGCGGCTCAGCCATGGTCAATGCCCTGCGTCTCGTCCTTTCCGGTGAAAAATACATTCCGTCCGCTGCCTTTCAGGATACACCGGAAAGTAACGACGACAGCCCGATTGGCCGTAGCGCCACAACCAATACACTTCAGAAAGACGGCCCCCTGTCACGGTTAAGCGAACGGGAAAAGGAAATTCTCGGTCACTTGATTGAAGGAAACACCAACAAGGAAATCGCCAGGAAACTCGGCTTGCAGGAAATTACTGTCAAGGTCCATTTACGCAATATCTATCGCAAGATGGAAGCGGCAAACCGGGCACAAGCCGTACGTATCGCCTTGCAAAACGGCTGGCAATCCTGACAATAAAAAGGGCCGTTCCTGCAAGAACAGCCCTTTTACATTTCACTCAGGACAGAAACTTATTCGTCGCTGCTGTTTTCCTCAGCGCGTTCTTCAGCTTTTGCCAGTTTTGCCTGACGCCCACGGGCAATCACAGCCGCTTTTTCCAGGTCAGCTTCGGAACACAGGCCCAATGTCACCGGATTACGTGCTGTAATATTGGCTGAATTCCAGTGAGTTTTGTCACGGATCGCCTTAATGGTCGGCTTCGTGGTTCCCAACAGCTTTACAATCTGCACATCCTGCAATTCGGGGTGATTTTTCAACAACCATGCGATTCCATCCGGACGGTCCTGACGTTTGGAAACCGGTGTATAACGCGCGCCCTTGCCATGTGCTTTCGGGATCGGGTTATCGGTTTTAGCCAATTTCAGGCGGGCCTTCGGATCTGCTGCACAACGTTCAATCTCTTGCGAGGTCAACTGACCATTTGCTACCGGGTCGAGTCCCTGCATCCCCATGCCGACTTCCCCATCAGCGATGGCTTGAATTTCAAGTTCGTGCAAACCGCAGAAATCTGCGATCTGTATAAAACTCAACGCTGTATTTTCGACAAGCCAAACGGCCGTCGCCTTGGGCATAAGAGGCAGCGCCATCTTGAATTCCTTTTCTTTAAATAGAGTAATGACCGAACTGCGATCGATCACAACAAACTGTTTGTCCTATATATAGACGACTTTTCGATCAGGTCAAACCCCTTCAATAAAGAGGGGATCAACTTTCTATTTTAAGACCGAGCTTGCCAATATGCTGACTGCTTTCCATCATCCGATGTGCCTCGCCAACTTCTTCCATCTCGAAAATCTGATGAATGACGGGCTTGATTTTTCCCTCTTCCAGCAAAGGCCATACCGTTTTTTTCAGGTCTTGTGCAATCTGCGCTTTAATCGCCTTTGACTGTGGGCGCAAGGTGGAACCGGTCAGGGTCAGTTGTTTCACCATCACAGACATAAAATTCACTTCCGCCTTTGAACCTTGCAGGTAGGCGATATTGATCAAGCGACCTTTTCTCGCCAGACAACGAATATTGCGCGTGATATAATCACCGCCCACCATATCCAGCACCATATCGACACCTTTGCCATCCGTAAGTTCTTTAATAACTTCGACAAAGTCCTCAGACTTGTAATTAATGGCTCGCTTGGCCCCCAGTTTCAGACAGGCGGCACATTTTTCATCACTGCCTGCTGTTGTATAGACTGTTGCCCCCAAGGCCCCGGCCATCTGAATCGCCGTTGTGCCGATTCCACTGGTTCCGCCATGAACGAGCAAACTCTGTCCCGCCTTCAAGCCACCTTGCAGAAAAAGGTTAAACCAAACCGTAAAAAAGGTTTCCGGGACAAGAGCTGCTTCTTCTACACTCAAGCCATTTGGGATGGGCAGGCATTGCCCCGCCGGAACAACACAATATTGCGCATAACCGCCCCCATTGGTCAGAGCACAAACTTTATCACCGATATGAAGCCCCTCGACATCATCACCCAGTGCAACCACTTCACCGGAAACTTCGAGTCCCAAAAGGTCCGATGCCCCGGGAGGAGGTGGATAGGCGCCTTGACGTTGTAGTACATCCGGGCGATTCACACCGGCCAACACGACTTTAATCAAAACATCGCCTTGCCCAACGCTGGGCACAGGACGCGAAACAACTTTTAAAACTTCAGGCCCACCCGGTTCCGAAACCTCGATACATTTCATGTTTTTTTCAATCATTGGTTCACATCCATAATTTTATTTCAAAACAAGTCGTCTTTTTTTCTAAAAGAAACAATTCAGAATGACAAATATCAATTTTTGTTGCGTTGCAGCAACTATTTTTCTTGACCAAAGGTACCACAGCACCCTAAAGTCCAATCGCCGACAAGAAGGCAAGTTTGACAGGTTGAGGCCATAATAAATAGGGCCGTCGTTTATTACAACGACGGCCCAAATTATTTTTACACCATGCCAAAAAGAAAAAACCTGATAAAATTTGCTTTTAACATTTGCCGTTTCAGTTGATTCCGGCTAGAAAGCCGCGTTTGGAATTTTTGACACGAACCAAGCTGCGCAAGATAAAAGTAACATGACTGACAGAGCATTATTGCCCACAGGCCTTGAAGATGTCCTCCCCGTTGATGCTGCCTATGAAGCCAGCGTGGTTGATCACCTTATGAACACCTTTGCCGCGCAAGGGTATGACCGTGTCAAACCACCGCTGATCGAGTTTGAAGACAACCTGCTGCAAGGCAGCGGGGAAGCCATTGCTGCTCAGACTTTCCGCGTGATGGACCCGATCTCTCATCGCATGCTTGGGATTCGCCCCGATATGACGGTTCAGGTGGAAAGAATTGCGACCACCCGACTTGTAAATGAACCCCGCCCTCTGCGCCTAAGCTATACAGGGCAGGTTCTACGCGTCAAAGGCTCCCACCTACGCCCGGAAAGACAGTTTGCACAAGCAGGCGCGGAATTGATCGGCAGCGAGAATGACAGTGCCGATTGTGAAATCATTTTATTAGCCGTGGAAGCCCTCACACGTGCAGGCGCAAGCAAGCTGAGTGTCGATCTTGGTCTACCCGCCCTGATTCCCTCTATCTGCGCCAGCTTGCAGATGTCTGAACAGGATCAAAACGACCTGCGTCTTGCTCTGGACCGCAAAGACGCAGCCGAGGTCAAGGCGCTCGGCGGAAAAGCCGCAGAATTGTTCGGTCAACTGATTGACAGTGCTGGCCCGGCGCAAGGTGCCATTGAAATTCTTCAAAAACTGGACCTCAGCGGCGAAGCCAAAAAGCTTTGTGACAGGTTGATCAACGTCTATCATCTGGTTCGACAACAGGCACCGGACCTGACCATCACCATTGATGGTGTTGAAAACCGCAGTTATGAATACCACAGTGGCGTGACCTATACTTTCTTTGCCAAAGGGGCACGCGGCGAACTGGGACGCGGCGGTCGCTATATTGCCGGGTCTGGCGAACCCGCGACAGGTTTCACCTTGTTTGTGGATAGCCTGATGCGCGCTCTGCCTAAAGCCAAAGCACCGCAAAAGCTGTTTGTTCCTTTTGGAACGGATGCAAAAAAAGGCGCAGAACTGAGACAACAGGGACATATAACCCTTAACGGACTGAGCGAAGTTGCGGACGTGCACACAGAAGCCGCCCGACTGGGATGCAGTCATATTTTCTTGAATGACAACATTGTGCCGCTGGGCTGAGACCAGCGGATGAATGGAGTAACAAAACCATGACAAATGTAGTGGTCGTCGGTTCCCAATGGGGCGACGAAGGTAAAGGTAAAATTGTAGACTGGCTTTCTGAACGTGCCGATGTCGTTGTACGTTTTCAAGGCGGTCACAACGCCGGCCATACGCTGGTGATTGACGGCGTTAAATACAAGCTCAGCCTTTTGCCTTCCGGTATCGTACGCGGTGGCAAACTTTCCGTTATCGGGAACGGTGTGGTCATTGACCCGGCTGCCCTGCTCAATGAGATGGACACCATTCGCGGCCAAGGTGTAGAAATCACGCCTCAGAATCTGGCCATTGCAGAAAATGCCTGCCTTATCCTGCCGGTTCACCAAAAGCTGGACATCGTGCGTGAAGAAGCGCTAGGAAAAGCCAAAATCGGCACGACCGGGCGTGGAATTGGCCCGGCCTACGAAGATAAAGTCGGCCGTCGTGCCATTCGATTCGGTGATCTGGCCGATCCGGACAGCCTGCCTGCCAAAATTGAAAAACTGCTGGCTCACCACAACGCTCTGCTGCGCGGCCTTGGTCATGAGGAATATACAGTCGAAGAAGTTCTCTCTCCTCTGCTGGAAATGGCCCCGAAACTGATGCCTTATTCCCAGATTGTCTGGCAATTGCTGGATGAGGCGAAATCCAAAGGTCAACGCATCCTGTTTGAAGGCGCGCAAGGCACTTTGCTTGACATCGACCATGGAACGGTTCCCTTTGTCACCTCTTCCAACACAGTTGCGGGTCAGGCCTCTGCCGGTTCAGGTATGGGCCCCAGTTCCCTGTCTTATGTACTGGGCATCACGAAAGCCTACACGACACGTGTTGGCTCCGGCCCCTTCCCGACCGAGCTGTTTGATGATGTTGGTCGGGGTCTGGGTGAACGCGGTCATGAATTTGGCACCGTGACAGGTCGTGAACGCCGCTGCGGCTGGTTCGATGCTGTTCTTGTGCGCCAAGCCGTCAAGGTCAATGGGATTGACGGGATTGCCCTGATGAAACTTGACGTGCTGGATGGTATGTCTGAGCTGAAAATTTGTACCGGCTATATGCTTAATGGCAAAGAAATCAAACATTTGCCTTCCAACCCGGCAGAACAATCCGAAGTGACCCCCATCTATGAAGTCATGGAAGGCTGGAACGAAAGCACCGAAGGGGCACGAAGCTGGGCGGACCTGCCTGCAACCTGCATTAAATACATCAAACGTATTGAAGAACTGATTGAAACCCCGGTTGCGGTCTGCTCCACCAGCCCGGAACGTGAAGATACCATTCTGGTCACAGACCCGTTCAACGGCTAATTTTCACGGATACTCTCTTCCAAACCCGTCTTCTCATATGAGCTGACGGGTTTTTTATATTTTCTTCACACCCTTTTAACTGTTTGTATTCTATTGTTTATGTGAGTATCATTCGTTTTGCGCCTCACCACAGGGAAGAATGCGCAAAGCCCAATGAAAACTTGCAGGCGATAAACAGTTAAAGACCCGTCGATGGCCGAACAGGACAATCAACCGCAGGATCAAGCAGCGCAAGCTGGTGGTGAACAAACTGCGGCGCAACCGGAAAAAAGCAAGCCTCAGGAACAGGCCAAAGCCTTGCCGCCTGTGGTACTGGATCGTTTCAACATTTTTCCCGGTGCCCCTCTTCCTGAAATGAGCACCCCTTCAGCCAAAGCCTACATTGCCGAAGACAAACGCAATACTGAACGTAAACTGTTTGCCTTGGTCTGCCCACCCTTTCTGGGGGCACGAACCGGTGTTATGGATGTCCTGAAAGGGGCCAACATCCGTGGCTGTATCAATATGGTAGAATGGGGAACGGTTTTCTGGCCGCTGATCTCCCAACGCACCATTGTCGTTATTTACGAACGCCCCAGTGGCGGGCGACTTCTTGATCACCTGAACCAGATCAACCAGCATGAAATGGTACGCAAAGTCATCGAACCACTCTGCCATGGCTTGATGGAACTTGCTTCACGCGGTGTGTCACACCGTCAGATTCGCCCCTCCAACCTCTTTTTTCTGGATGCCTCCCTTGACCGTTTGGTTTTAGGGGACTGTGCAACGGTCCCTGCCGGGTATGACCAGCCTATTTTATTTGAAACTCTGGAACGCGGCGTTGCCCCACCGGCCGGGCGCGGGGCTGGTGATGTATCGGACGACCTTTATGCATTGGGCGTTACCATCATGTTTGCCATTGCCGGAGGCAACCCGGTTCCCCATTTCCGTACCGATGATGAAATCACCTATGCCAAAATGATAGATGGTTCCTATGCCACACTTGTCGGTCAAGAAGGTGTACCGGTCAATATGGTTGAATGTTTGCGCGGCCTGCTGTCCGACGATGAACATGAACGCTGGAGCCTTGAACAACTCGACCTCTGGATCAACGGCAGACGTTTAACCCCCATTCAGAAAAAAGCCGCCCCGAAAGCCAAACGATTTATCGAATATGGCGGGCGGGAACATTCCAACACGCGCACCCTTTCCCTTGCCATTTCACGTATGCCCAGTCAGGTAGACAAGCTGGTCAAAGACGATTTACTGGAAACATGGCTGAAACGCGATCTGGAAAATTCAGACCTTGCCGCTGCTGCTTCCAATGCCATTCATATGGCACAAAGCCAAAGTGGTGACCGTGACCTGATTGCCGCACGGATCAGTATCGTTCTCGACCCGACCTTGCCAATCCGCTACAAGGACTGCTGGTGTATGCCTGATGGTTTTGGTACCTCACTTGCCCATTCCCTCATGCAAAAAGGCAATGCAACCACAGCTGTTGAACTGATCTCACGAGGACTTCCGCGTGCCTGGTTTGATGCGCAGGCTGCCTATAACCCTGTCTATGTGGCCCTTGAAAAGAACTTCGACCAATTCCTGGATTTCATCCATGAACGCAAGATCGGATATGGCCTTGAACGTGTCCTCTATGAAACCAACCCGACACTGGCCTGCCAGAGCCCTCTGGTAGCCGAAGAATATGCCACCACGATTAAAGAACTCATGCCCGCCCTAGAACGAGTTTCAGCCAAAATCGATAAAAAAACCAGACCGATAGACCGCCACATCGTTGCCTTTATCGCCGCACGGCTTAATCAGAACATTGATCCACATATCAAAGCCGTAGGTGATGACCGAGAGGAAATAGCCACACTTGGGATGCTCAGTCTGCTTGCCCTTGTTCAGTGGCGCACCAAAGCCGGAACGCTTATGGGCTTTACCAGCTGGGTTGGCGCCCATATGGGACCGGCTATCAAGGCCTACCACAGTAAATCCATTCGCGATGACCTTGAAAAGGAAGTTCCCAAGCTCATTCGAAAAGGCAACCTTGCCGACTTGTTCAACCTTTTGGACGATGCCGAAAAACGCTCTCAGGACCAATCGGACTTTGACGAGGCCTGTCAGGAATTTGACGATGCCGACAGCGAAATCAAAGAAATTGAAGAAGGAGCAAACGCACTTGAAAGAAATTCAAACCGCTTAGGCCAGCAGGCAGCAGCTATGACATCCATCGTCATCGCCCTGTTTATCATCACCGTCACCTTTATCGGTAGATTGTGGTAAGGGAAAGGAAGACGAAATGGTGAAAAAACCAATGCCAAGACGGCCTCTCCCGAGAAAAGCCCCCAAAAGTGGTGGCGGTTTAATGCTTCTGGGCATGATTGCCCTGTTTGCCTCCATTGTTTTGCTGCTTGTTTCCATGGCCTCCCTAGTGCTGGTCGTTTTCGGAATGCTGCCAACTTTTGTTGCCGTCCTCATTGACCGTTCAGCACAACGTTTTGCATTTCTCAGCGTTCTGTCCATGAACTTTGCCGGGCTGTTTCCTTATCTGCTTGATTTATGGATGGGCAGTAACAGCATGTCCGTTGCCATTGACAGCTTGACGGATGTCTTTACCCTGTTTGTCATATATGGTTCTGCCGCTTTGGGCTGGGTTCTCTTCATCACCACGCCACCTATTGTGACCACAGTCATGAGCTTCATTGCACAACGCCGGGTCTCAATCCTGCGGGCCAACCAGAAAAAGCTCTTGGCAGAATGGGGCGATTCCATCACTCAGGATGGACATAGCAGCCTTTCCGACAATGAAAAAGAACCGGGCGCACCTCCCAGTGAACCCAAAGCCCCCAAACGTTAACTCAAAAAAATAAGGTCCGCACAGCCCCAGCCACTCCGGTTCATGTTGCTGAAATAAAAGAAGTAAGTTATACTATTTAACTAATCATGCAAGTGAATCAGTTAGTTAACTCGCTTTTTTTGCGTTAAGGCCATGTAATTAACAAGAAAAAATATCGTTCAAAAATCTGAGAGAAGTAATAAGTCAAGTAAAAGACAGTTGCCCCGCATGCCTGGAGGTTTGACCGTTAATTTGCCGTAACCCTCATTGTGAACTTTATGGAGAGCCGCCGGATCCTATAAGACGCTGCGGCAAGATGGTTATGGACATATAACAATGAAAGACCCAATATGGCTATCGGCGGTATAACGCCAAAACAGAAATTACAGCAGTCAAGACAAATGGCTGCATAATTCTCTACTTCTGAAGCCCCCTAAAAATGGGGGTATTACCTAATGACTTTGCACTTCCTCGAGCAATGAGGTCTCATGGAAGGGTCTGGATGCCAGAGGAATATGATTATTCCCACAATCCAGAAAGGGCACTTCGCTTAAAAAATGAGGACTTTTATGTGATCTGATAAGCTGTACAATTCCTAGAGGTAGAGAGATACAAGATATCTTTGCTTAGGGCTACCGCATGGCCGGTCTTGAAACTAGGGATTTTGAATCTTGATAAAACCTCCCCCGATTGAACCGATACTGAATTCAGGTGTCCTGTTTCGTCAATAATGTAAACTCTATCCTTAGATACAGCAACTTGTGCTTTAATACTTCCACGCAAGTCACAGTGCCATTTCGATAAAAAACGAGCTTTTCTTTTCCCTAAAAGCCAAGGTTTATGTTCAGAAATGGTTAAGCATAAACATCGCCCATTTTCAGATACAAACACAATGCCTTCTGCCGTTTCTATTGGTTTAGCAGAAAATACAACCTCGTCATCAAATTCCAGTTCGTCAAGAAGTTTACCGTTCTTCAAAGAGAACAGCATTACGCTCCCTTTAGAAGCCAAGAGAACATAGTCGTTAATCACTATTGGCTTATGCAAGTGCTTTGAATACTCAATGCGCCAGTCCTGGGCACCAGACTTTCCATCTATACATTGTAAGTGGCATGTATTGTCTCCAAACCGGGTAGAACTTAGAGAGCTAGAGAAGATAGCTTTTCCATCGGAAGTACAACTAATGTGGTTAGTATGGCCGCCACTCGCATATTCCCATAATAGAGAGCCGTCTGATATTCTGAGGCCGCGAGTATATTTTGATCTTCCATGAATTTCAGGATAGATGAAAACACCCCCCAAAACTTGACCTGACCACACATTGCAATCTGAAAAGCATGTTTCCCATTGGATGCTTCCATCTAGATCCAATTTATAGACACTTCCATCCAAGCAGCTGACTAAAATACAATTATCATTCGAGATACATGGTTCATTCAAATAATGATCCCGCGAGAAACGCCATACTTCTTCTCCAGTTTTAGCATTTGCAGCAACTAAATCTCCTTGGTAACGCCCCTGGCCATAATTAAAAACCATCAAGATGTAATCATTAATAAAAACGGGGCTACGTTGAGTGACAGCGCGCTCCTTTTTCAGGCTAAATACCCAGAGTTCTTGTAATTGCATTGAAGCAGATGTCTTCTAAATTAGTCATTTGAGAGCCTGACCCAAAAGTAGTTGAGTGATTACAGTTACTTATGATTCTATCGGTTTGCTACAACTGATGGAGAATAATAATGGCTTGGACAGCAACCACTCGCCCTGATTATGACCGTTCATCTTGTCGGTATGCAAGT
>JBNKSC010000002.1:0-28194 GCA_050297075.1 Terasakiella sp. | reverse complement strand
AAAACTCTTTGTCTAAATCCCCGTAAGGAATAACGCTAAGTCTTTGTTTTCCAAGCCTCTTTAGAGAGCGCCTCCGAGGCAGCGCCCCGTCGGTGAAGCCGGGTTATAAAGACCTTGAACAAACCTGTAAACACCTTTTTTTCATTTTTTTTGCATTTGCGAGAAAGAAAGATGAAAACATCATATTTTCTGCGCTTTTTCAGCCCAAAAAAACTTTCTCTATTGAACAAAAAGAAAGGGAGGTTATCCCATTCAGGACAACCTCCCTGCGAGATTTGGGAAGATTTTATCTAAATCAGCCGTTGGTTCCCATGAATCCGGGTTCACAGAACTGACGTTTCGCTTTCAGTTTGTTGCACAGGCTGGAAGCCGCTGCCTTACTGTCCAGAGGCCCCGCCAACAAGCGATAGAAGATTCCCTTACCGGGACCGAGGTTAACCTGCATCACTTCTTCACTCAGCCCCCCCAACAGACCGCTATGAGCTTTCTTTAATTGCTTCCAGCCACGATCAGCATCCTTTTTTGATTTATAGGATGCCAGATGGACCGCAGGCTGCGGCCCGCTTCTGCGGGGTTGCAGGACTTTTGCCCCATTATTGGTTGGTGAGGACATCATGGCCGCAGGACGCGGCGGTTCCGGTTGCAAACCGGATTCAATCATCGAACGCTCTTTACTATATTCATCGGAAGAGATCAGACCTTCCTGTTTCAAACCTTCAAGACGGCGCACCGCATCAGCAGATGCCATCAAACCTTTCGGCGGCACCCCGGGGTTAGCCAGTACCAAAGGTGTTTCAGGCATAAGTGCATCGAGAATCATTTTGCGTTCAGCCGCATGCTGTTCAATGGTAATGGCACGCATTTCCAATGCGCGACCAATGGCACGCAAACGCCCGGACACTTGTGCCGAACTTGGCACCGGACGATCCAGACCGGCCGCTGGCGGTTGCATACTTAGCGGCAAGAGAGAGCCGACATTGCGTTGTCGGCGCACTTTATATTCTTCCGGCGTAATCAGCCCCTGATCCAACAGGTCCCGCATGGTTTCAAAACGCGAGACGACATTGCGCGTGCCTTCATCCATACCCATTTCGGGAATCGAGGAACCAGACATTTGCATGTCTGTCTGGCGCAATGCCGATGTTCCTTTGCTCGGTGCAAGATAGCCGTAGTTTCCCCCACCAGCGCCCTGCCCCGGTTCCCCGCCCATCTGGGCAGGCTTGTCAACACCAGCCGCCCCGGTTGCCATATTGCCAACCACACCGCCGGAATCGATCATCGACAGGTTTACGCTGGCGACTTCCGCCACATTGTGCGGGGTACTGTCCGTCCAGACAATGACATTCATGGTTTCATCCGGGCGTTGCGCCAACACAGCCTCATAGAGCGAACGAGCCCGTGTCACCTGCCCGGTATTCTGATAAATCATTGCCTTGCCCAACAGGGCATAAACATTGTGCGGATCAGCATCAAGGGCCTGATCAAACAAAGCCTCGGCCGGTAGATAATTGCCTTTGACCAGTTCTGCCAAACCGCGATCTGTTGCTTCTGATGCGCCACTTGTTTTAGAAAAGCCGCTTCGTTCCCAGAATACGGGGTCAAACAATGTCCCGTCCTGCATCGCACCACAGGCAGATACACTCAAACCTACAGCGAAAAGTGCGGCGTAGCGTTTTGTCTTCCCAAACACGCTTGTCTTCCTTTTGTTTGTGTCTTTCAGCCCTGCGTTTTCACCCCATGCGAAAACGCGCCTACACGACTCCTAATATAGGTTCTCCCATAATCCTATGTGAATCCTAATATTTCTTTAATGAAAATCAAAAGGATCAACGCCCAGAAACAAGTATACTCCATTTTGCCGGGATTCTCAAAAAAACGTCTTGCCCAAAGATTTTGTTAACCTTTGTCCGACAAGATATAACCCAGAATAGAAACGTATTCTGTTAAAAATTTGAGGATAACCATGGCTAAAACACAAATTCAGCCGGGAGACCGGTTTATCAAGGTCGGTAATCCGGACACGGTCTGGATTGCCACACGACTTATCGAACTGCCCAACCTGCCGATACATGTCTATCTGACCAATGAACGCGATGACCTTGAGATGCAAACGCTCAGCGAAGTCGCACTGGAAGATCGCAAACTCTATCGCCGCGTACTCACCCATTGATAAAAAGCGAAGACACCAAAAATAAAAACTGACGGCCCTTTGCCATGAAGGGCCGTTTTTTTAATCCCCTGACGAAGATAATTCCCTTATCCAGCCTTCTTTCAGGCAAAGGCGCAAATTGTCCATGGGCGAAATCGCCACAATAATTTGCCCGAACGCATCTTGCAGGGCACGAATGGCTTTGAGCACATCTTCGGACAAATCCAGATCCATAGTTTCGCGACCAATGGCATACATCTGTTCAAATGCCGCCTTCTTGATCTCGTTAAGTTGATCAGCCAAAGAGACCGCCGACAAACACGGGGTTTGCTCCAACAACAATGCCATCTCCTGTAATGATTTCAGGATGATCGTGCGCAACTCTTCATTTTGAATATGGCGAAACCCCGTTTCACCTGCTGCATTAGCCATGACTTTTTTGTCCTTCTTGGTTGCGCCTGCCCCTTTCTTATTGGATAAGGGGGATCATGTCGAAACTAATTTTATTCAATAAACCCTATAACGTGCTTTGCCAATTCAGCGATGAAGGCATTGAGCGCGAAACACTGGCCGATTATATCCCCATTCCTGGTGTCTATGCTGCCGGGCGACTGGACAAGGATAGTGAAGGGCTGTTATTGCTCACTGACGATGGTTCCATACAGGCCAGAATCTCTCATCCCAAATTCAAGCTTCCCAAAACATATTGGGTGCAGGTTGAAGGCATCCCGGATGAAAACGCTTTGGAAACTTTACGCACGGGAGTCACCTTGAAGGATGGAAAAACCCGACCAGCCAAGGCCTGCCTGATAGAAGAGCCCGCCAACCTGTGGCCACGCACCCCGCCAGTACGCTTTCGTGCAAAAATTCCCACAAGCTGGATTGAACTGACCATCAAGGAAGGAAAAAATCGGCAAGTTCGGCGCATGACGGCTGCGGTCGGTTTTCCGACCTTGCGCCTGATCCGTGCAGCTATTGGCGACTGGACGCTCACAACGCTTCAACCAGGAGAATGGATGGAAACTGATATTTCACGCACAGATTTCCCTATTGTGCCCCAATCCGGTAAAAAAAGTAGAAAATCAGCCCATTACCGTAAAAAACCCCATGGCAAGACGCCAAAAAAGCCGATATCATAAGATAACTTCCCAACAAATGGAGCCTTTTCAATGGCATCTGCCGCTAAAAACAAACGGGAAAAAGAACGTTTTGTTGCCCTGTCCTTTTGTCGTGCCGACCTTCTTTTTGAATTGGACGATGCGCGTGTTATTGAATTCGCAGCCGGGGCGACACCTGTTCTGCTGGGTAAAAAACCCGATGAAATGGAGGAAACCCCCTTTATCGACTATATCCATCCGACAGACCATCAGCTCTTGAACGAACTACTGGATACAGCCAGTGCAAAGGGTCGGCTGGATGATGTAACGCTGCACCTCAAGGGCCCCAAAAATATGAAAGTGCGTGTTGCCCTTTCCGGCTATCGGGTCCCCGACTTTGCAAACCATTTTTTTCTGGCCATCAAGGTCGACCCGCAAAAAGCCACTTTCGGTAAAATGGAAAAGCTTGAAGTGGAAAAAGAAACTGGCCTGCTGGAAAGCGAGTCTTTTGCACAAGCCGCCTCTGAACGGGTGACTTCTTTTATCCGCGCCGGAGGCGATGCTCAAGTCTCCATGGTGAAAGTCAACCATCTGGATAAACTTCTCAATACCGTAGGCGCAACAGACAAGAAAAAGTTGCTGGGTGAAATCGGCCATATCCTCAATGAAAACTCCATCGGGGGAGACACCGCAAGCCGCATTGATGAAGACAGTTTCAGCTTCGCCCATGCTGAAAATGTAGACACGCAAGCCATCAATGCGCAGATTGAAGCCTTGGCGGCCCAAATCCACCCGGATGGCGATATGGTGCAGGCCATTTCCAGCACATTGGATGTTGACGGTGCAGGTATGAGTGAAGATCAGGTCGCGCGTGCCCTGATTCATACCATGCAAAAATTCTGTGAAAACAAAGGCAATGTACGTGAAGAGGCCTTGTCCGATGTTCTATCCGGCATGATGACCAAAACAGTCAAAAATGTTGCCTTTATCAAAGATGTTTCAAAGTCTATGGACATGGATATTCATTTCATGCCGATCAACGACTTGAAGAAAGATTACGTCCACCATTTTGAAGGGCTTGTTCGTTTCAAGGGAGAACACAGCAAGGAATCGCCTTATCACCTGATCTGTCTGGCTGAGGAAGTCGGCATTATTTGCGATCTGGATATGGCCATTGTGAAAAAAAGCATCGAACAGGTACATTTTTTCAGACAGAAGAAATTCCTGCCACCCGTTGCCATCAACCTTTCGGGAGCTTCTCTGAGTAATGAAGCCTTTATGCGTACACTTTATATGATGCTGAAGAAAACGCCGGAAATGGCAGGGCATCTTCTCTTTGAAATCACAGAATCAGCGCGCATTGAAGACCTCCCCAGAGTGAACCGCATTTTGCAATCCATCCGTAAACTGAACTACGAAGTCTGTCTGGATGATTTTGGGGCGGGCGCAGCAAGTTTTGACTATCTCAATGCGCTGGACGTCGATGTGGTGAAATTTGATGGCCCGGTCGTTAAACGCGCCTATTCAACAGATAAAGGCAATGATCTGCTGCGCGCCATGTCCAATATGTGTCATGACCTCAATATTCATACGGTCGCTGAAATGGTGGAAGATGAAGCCATGGCAGCGCATATGAAAAAATGTGGAATTGATTTCGGGCAGGGATGGTTTTTTGGCAAACCGGACCCCGACCCCTTACAATATGCAAACAAATTTGCTGCGAGTTCCAAAATTCACCAGAAAAAATCCTGAAGCAACATTTTCTAAAGTTGCTATGCGCCAAGTGAGCTTCCTTACCCAGAAAACCATTTAAAATAATAAAAACATCATTAAAGCGACTTAAAATAAGACGAAGCATTCAATACCCTTCCAAAAACCACATAAATTCAGTTGTTATTCACTAAAATCATTTTCCACACCTTTACGAACCGTTTATATTACATACCGTCGTCTGCAATATACACTTACAAGCTCATTTGAAATGTTTAGATTTTTTCTTCTGCTGGTATTGGCTGCCCAGTGGGTAAACGCACAAGCCCAAGACATTACATTGGCTGCGGACCCATGGTGCCCCTACAATTGCACGCCGAACAGTTCCTACGAAGGCTTTCTGGTTGAAACAGTACGCGAAGCGCTGGCACCGTTCAAGATCAACGTGAACTATGTCAACATGCCTTATACCAGAGCAGTCAAAAATGCAGAAATGGGGAAAATCGACGGTGTGTTGGGGGCATCCAGAGAAGAAAGCAATATCCTTGCCTACCCTGAACATCATGTCGGCCATTCGCTGAACGCAGCCGTTATCCGCCAAGGCACCACCTGGCGTTTAAAAGGGCTCGACAGCCTTAAAGGAAAAAGGCTTGTCGGCATCAAGGGATACAGTTACGGGGAAGAAATTGATAAGCTGCTTGCCCAATTACCAGAAAAGGCAATGACGCGTTTTTACGGCAACAATGCACTGGAACTAGGCATACAGTTCATTGCGGTGGGCCGTGGTGATATTTTCTTTGAAGATTACAATGTCGCTATGGAAAAGATCAAACAGTTGGGTTTAAATCAACAGCTTGATGTCATTGATAATTTATCAGACCCGATCCCCATTTACATTGCCTTTTCTCCACAATCCGATAAAGCATTCGATCTGGTCTCAAAATTTGAAAAGGGGTTGCAAAAACTTAAGGAAACCGGCCGCCTCAACCAGATTTACGAGAAATACAGTTATACGGTCTCTATAAAGAACGCCCAAAAACAGAAAACCGCAACCATGGCCGCCGATCAGACATGGAAACCCTTCAACAGCCCGGACCTGCCGGAAGAGGGCATTCTGGTAGCCCTTTCGCGCGCCGCCCTTCAGGCTTCGGGGTATCATCTCAATACACGCTATATGACATGGTCGCGCGCACTCAATGCAACGCTCATGGGGAAATACGATTTTGTCTGTGGGATCTACCGTTCCCCTGAACGGGAAAAACAATATCTGTTCTCAAAGCCGTTAATCAATATTAACGCCGCATTGATCTCTCGTAAAAACACGATAGCGGATATTTCCTGGCAAGCTCTGGAATCTTATAAAATTGCAACGGTTGTGGATAACGTTATTTCAGAAAGTTTTGATCGGCATAAGGACACCCTCAACATTCAAGAAGTTCGCAATTCCGATTTACAGGCAAAACTTCTGGCTGCCGGGCGGATTGATCTCGCAGCGGTTTCCAGCATCCGTGTCTTTTTTCACATTCTGCGCGAAAATGGCCTTAACCCAGAAGATTTTCATGTCCACCTCCCCTATCTCAAGGTTCAGCCTGTTCACATTGCCGTATCAAAGACATCCCCACATGCCCAGCAACTCATCAACACATTCAACACTGGCTTAAAAGCCATCAAGAAAAGCGGTGAATTTGACACAATCCTCAAACGGTTGCTTCCTGCCGGTTAAAATTGCATGAATTGTGCCCCAAATTCCAGCGTCCCATTGCCATAGAGTCTGCAAAAATCACGTGCACGAAAAGCCTTAAAAGAGAAACAAACACAAAATAAATACCTAAAAATCCCTCCTGCGGATTTTTTTCATTAGCCTGTTTTTTAGGCACTTGCGTATTTTTAGTGCTTGAAATTGCCTATTTTTTGTAAGTTTATAGCGCAACGCTCCCTACTGAACGTAAGTTTCTGAGGCATGCATTTTTCGCATATTTGACCTCTAATCACAGCGCTTCTCCGGGATTCTGTTTGGCGTTACATGCTAGGAAAATTTATGACCTCCCTAACATGAACGAGTACAAGCAATGTCTACACTGACAACCATGAATCACCTGCCGCACCCCAACTCCTGGAAATCCGGCTCTTCTTTCCTCAAAACAATTGCCCTCAAATCTATCTCTGTGATGGGCAAGGCTCTTAAAGAAGCAGGTATGCGCAAAGCCATCCGTGAACTGAGCATGCTGGACGACCGCGCCCTGCGTGACATGGGTCTGACCCGCGAAACAATTGAACAAGCCGTTCGCTACGGCAAATAAGAAAGAAGGCGACAGCGTTCTTTCCCCTGCGCATTGTCGCCTTCTTCTCTTATCCAAGATTCAAAAAAGCCGGGAATTCGCCCGGCTTTTTCTTTTTAAAGGCCATTAAGAAAAGACAAAATCAGGCCGATTACCAGTTCCTCGTTTTCACGATGAGGCACATGTTTGAACCCGCTTAGAATTTCCAGTTCTGACGGACCGCAAACGCCTCCGGAAATCATTTTCGCATGCGCTGTTGAACCATACTCATCTTCATTGCCATGAATAATCAGGGAACGACATTTTACCTGAGGCAGAACCGTTTTCAGTGACCATTGCGCAAAAGCATCAGATAACCAGGTTTCCACCCAGGCATCCACAACCCAACGGGCCTTTTCCCCGTGATAGCGCTTCAAACGCTCAAGCTGTTGCGGGTCTGCAAATAATTCCTTTGCATCGCGAATACCGCTCAGGGTTCTGTCTTCTGCAAAACTTTGCGCCGCAATTGTAATCAGCCCCTCGCATTGATCGGAATAAAGGGCTGCCGTCTCAATCGCCATACCACCACCCACGCTATGTCCCATGGCAACGAAGCGTTCCAGCCCCAAACCTTCCAGCACCAAGGGCACGAAAGTTTCCGCTTCCTCATGAACAAACGCAGGCGTTACGACATCGTTGCGCTCTTGCGAACGGCCAAACCCCAATCGGTCATAGGCAACCACTGTTCTGTTGCTTTCCTGCGCCAGACGTTGTGGAAAATCGCGCCACAAATCAATACATCCCAACGAATCATGGAAAAGAACAAGAGGCGCATGATCTTTTTGATCCTGAGGTGTCCAGCTCCGGGCAACCAAACCACCCTGTCCGGTGTCAATATTTACATCTTTAACCGTTACCTGTTGGGTATTCATTTATTATCATCCTGAACGCATTATTTATTTGTCGGCAAAATAGACCAAGGCGAAATATAAAAGCAAGACGCAAGAGATCAGCAAAAGAATAAAATGGTCGCTTTTCGAACAAAAGCATAAACAAATACATCTTTTCAGTTTGTCGCCAAACAGAGCGTAGTTGTGTTTTTATTTTTTAGAGTTATGCTGTGACGATGTTTGCCCAAAATGAAAACCCGTTGATTGCCAAGCTCAGACTTTTGATGAAGCTTGAGCCTACGGAAAAACAGAAAATACAGTCCCTAAGTCAAAGAACCATAGAACTGGAACGCGGCAAACCTCTGCTTGCCCCACAAAATGACGATGTCTCTCTTCTCCTGGATGGCTGGGGCTGTCGCTATAAAATCCTGTCTGACGGGCGCCGCCAGATCACCAGCTTCATTCTTCCCGGTGACCTTACAGGCGTGCGGGCCTGCCTCTTTGGTGTGGCAGACTTTGAAGCCGAAGCCTTGACGGAATGCACGGTTGCCATCATCAATGGTAGTGATATTGCTGCGTTGTTTAACGAAAGCTCCCGTCTGGCAGCAGCCATCACATGGGCCTCTGCCCGTGAAGAAGCCATGTTGACCGAACATGTTGTCAGTCTGGGCAGACGCAATGCCAAAGAACGCATGGCACATCTTTTTCTGGAACTGCATTCGCGTCTGGAAAGTGTCGGTTTTGTAGACCGCATGGCCTATGGCCTGCCCATCACACAAGAAATGATTGCCGATTGCCTCGGCTTAAGTATCGTTCATGTGAACCGTACCATCAAAGCCATGCGCAATGAAAATTTGCTGGAATATTATAACGGGTACGTCATCTTAAAAGATGCAAAACGCCTCAAATCAATCTGCGGGTTTAACAGCGGTCACCTTGAAGGAACGCTGCATCCTGATATTGCAGAATTCACACCTTAAATAATTCTATAAATATTTTTCTTATTAACATAAGTTAACAAGAAGCACATATGTTAATGCTCAATTAAATTATCAACATATGTTTCCTGCACTCATTAACAGAATGCAGGAGGCTCCTATCTTTACTTTTGAAGTTCCGCATAAGCAGGATGGTCGTGAAGTATATGACTTCATCAAGTCTTGCCCACCACTGGACTTGAATTCGAGATACGCTTATTTTTTACTATGTGATCACTTTTCAAATACAAGCATTATTTGTCGAGATATTGAAAATCAGGAACAAATTGTCGGTTTTATAGGTGGCTACCGTAAGCCAATGCAACCGGAGACATTATTTGTCTGGCAGATTGCCGTTAGCGAACAATGCCGCGGCCACAAAATTTCTCATATGATGTTGGATCGCCTCCTACAGGTTTATAAACCTGTCTCTATTGAAAACATCGAAGCGACATATACCCCTTCCAACAAGGCCTCTTACAATTTTTTTACTCGTTATGCGGACTCTAAAAACGCTCTTGTCAAAACTGACGATTATCTGAGCGAAGATGATTTCGATGGCAAAAACACAGATCACGAAGCTGAAAAACTCATCAGAATTTATCTTATAAATTCCCCTCTTAACAAAACCTCCACGGAGTAAAAATATGCGTATTTTTGAACAAGTTGAATCTCAGGTTCGGGGGTATGTTCGCTCCTTCCCTGCTATTTTCGACAAAGCTGAAGGTGCCTTGTTATTTGATGAACAAGGTAACCGATACATCGATTTTTTTGCTGGTGCCGGTACACTAAATTATGGACACAACCACCCCGTAATCACAGAAGCATTGATTAAATACCTACAAGACAACCGTATTCTTCATGGGCTGGATAAAGCAACGATTGCCAAGCGCGATTTCATGCAAACATTTGTCGATACCATTTTGGAACCGCGCAATATGGAATATAAAATCCAGTTCACAGGACCGACAGGTACAAATGCGGTTGAAACAGCTATGAAACTGGCCCGTCTGGTTAAAAAGCGCTCCAATATCCTGACATTTACAAACGGCTATCATGGACTGACCATGGGCTCATTGTCCGTCACCGGCAACAGCTTCTATCGTGATGAATCTTATGGTGTACGTGCCAATACAGACTTCATGCCCTATGATGGCTATCTAGGAGAACAAATTGACACCATCGATTATATGCACAAGGTTCTGAGCGACCCTTCAAGTGGTATAGACCTGCCTGCGGCCGTTATTGTCGAAACCATTCAGGGTGAAGGCGGTGTCAATGTGGCCCGCAAAGAATGGCTGCAACGCCTTGAAAAATTGTGCCGTGATTTCGACATCCTGCTTATCATTGATGATATTCAAATGGGGAACGGGCGCACCGGAACCTTCTTCAGCTTTGAAGATGCAGGTATTCGTCCCGATATGATCACCCTGTCCAAGTCTCTGGGGGGTGGTCTGCCTATGTCCATCCTGCTGATGCGCCCGGAACTGGATCAATGGCAACCCGGTGAACATACCGGCACATTCCGCGGCAACAACCTTGCTTTTGTTGCGGCGACTGAAGCCTTGAAGCTTTGGGAAGACGACCGTCTTTCCAAACAGGTGATGCAGTATGGTGAGGTCATTAAAGCCACACTGGATGAGATCATTGACCAACATCGCGACCTCAACCTTTCTTGTCGCGGTCGTGGTATGGCCTGGGGGCTGGACTTCGGTTCACCGGACCTTGCATCCAAAGTTTCCGCCATTGCCTTTGAAAAAGGCCTGATCATTGAAACAGCCGGTGCAGATGCCAGTATTCTCAAATTCCTGCCGCCACTGGTCATTGACCCGGACCTCTTGAACGAAGGTTTGGAAGTCGTCAAAGCATCCATACTTGAATTTACTCAACAAACACATACAGTTACCTATCAGGAGGCATCATGATTGTCCGTCACGTCGATGAAATTAAAGGCACGGATCGCGAAGTAAAGGCTGCAACAGGCACTTGGACAAGCCTTCGGCTATTACTGGCAAAAGACAAAGCAGGTTTCTCTTTTCATGAGACAATCATCCACGCCGGTACAGAAACCTTGATCTGGTATAAAAACCATCTGGAAGCCGTTTATTGCGTGGGAGGTGAAGGTGAGCTTGAGGACCTGACCAACGGGATCACTTACCCAATCAGTAACGGTACCATGTATTTACTTAATGGACATGAAAAACACCATCTGCGCGCAACTACAAGCGACCTGCGTATGATCTGTGTCTTCACCCCTGCCCTGACCGGCCGAGAAGACCATGATTCTGACGGTGTTTATCCATTATTAGAGGAATAATGGATACAGTAACGCTTTAAAATCAATTGTATTCATCACAAAAAAGAGGGCCTGCCTTACTTGGCTGGCCCCCTTTTCTTTACAGCTTAAATGATCAGTCGATCACATGATTCAATTCATGCTTCAGCCCTTTATACAGACTGAAACACATCACCAGCAAAACGACTGTAAAGGGCAACCCAACAGAGATTGCAGCTGCCTGCAAAGCCCCTAGTGCATCTTTGCCACCGCCATACAGCAAAGCACCAGCAACAACCCCTTCAATAACAGCCCAGAAAATACGCTGCGGTACAGGTGCATCCACCTTACCACCAGCCGTAATGCTATCAATAACCAGTGAGCCGGAGTCAGATGAAGTCACAAAGAACACCAACACCAGTACAATTGCCACAAAAGAGATAATGCCGGTCATAGGCAGGCTTTCAAACATCTGGAACATGGCCAGAGAAACTTCCCCCAACCCATTAGCCAAAGCACCGACATTATTTTGGACCTGCTCCAGAGCAGTGCCGCCGAAAACTGACATCCAGACAAGCGTAACGAGCGTTGGCACCAACAGGACAGCAACAATAAATTCACGTACCGTACGCCCTTTGGAAATACGGGCAATGAACATGCCAACAAACGGGGACCAGGAAATCCACCACGCCCAATAAAACACGGTCCAGCCGTGATAGAATTTTTCATCACCACGACCTATCCAGTTACTCAACGGAATGATATTTTCCAGATAGGCAGACCCGGTGTTAAACATGGCCACCAGAATGGCAAGTGTCGGCCCGAAAATGAAGACAAAGACCAGCAGAAGTGCTGCCAACCCCATGTTCAAATTGCTCAGGATTTTCACCCCACCATCCAGCCCGCGAACAACGGAAAGAACGGCAATAGATGTCACACCGATAATAATGGCGATCTGCGTGTTAATTGTGTTGGGAATATCAAACAGGAAGTGCAAACCACTGGCCGCCTGTTGTGCCCCAAAGCCAAGCGAGGTTGCCAGACCAAACAATGTTGCCAAAACAGCAACGACATCAATGCAGTTACCAAACCAGCCCCAGGATTTGTCCCCTATTAAAGGATAAAAACCGGAACGGATTGTCAACGGCAAGTCCTTATTAAAGGAGAAAAATGCCAGAGACAAGCCAACAACGGCATAAATGGCCCAAGGGTGTAGCCCCCAGTGAAACATGGTTGCCCCCATGGCAACATCAGCCCCGGCCGGTGTCTTGGCCGGTGCATTCAAGGGTGTACCCCACCAGTCCGTATAATAGGCGGTTGGTTCGGCCACACTCCAGAACATCAAACCAATCCCCATACCGGCTGCGAAAAGCATTGCAAACCAGGACATTGTGGAAAATTCAGGCTTGGCATCCTGCCCCCCAATGCGAATTTTGCTCATCGGAGAGAAAATCAGATAAATACAGAATAAAACAAAAATATTGCCGCCGACCATGAACAGCCAATCGAAATTATTAATCGACCATCCCTTCGCGGCATCAAAAACTTGTTTGGCCTCATGAGGAATAAGAAGAGTACCAATTACAAATAAGAGAACCAGAATTGCGGAAACCCAAAAAACAGGGTTATGCATATCCATGCCAAAAGTTTGGATATTGTCCTGACCAACTTCGTAATCGGTTTCGTATGTATTGGACATAACGTACCTTTCATCGTTGTTGTTCAAAAATTTTATTTATTGCGCCTATTAGGTCGCATTATTTTTGCCGGTTTTATCCCGCTTGAGTTTGCTTTTTCATCAAACCTGCAAAACGTAGCATCCCCCAAAAGGAAAAAGCACGGGTAACCGGAAAACAGCCCCCACTTAATCAAGTGGTAAGACATACTGTCTTTATGTACTTTGAATTACTTCTTTTCATCGTCGCTTCCCAAATGGGAACCAACCAAGCCTTGGAAAACGGCATTGTCTCCAAGTGATTCAAAATCTTCTTCCTCTACAGCCTGCTCCACCAATCCCGGCGAAAGCTCCAGTGCTTTGGTCAGATCTGAAATAGCTTCGCTAATATTTTCAAGACCTGCGTAGGCACAGGCGCGGAAATAGTAGGCTAGAGGATTATCATCCTGTTCTTCCAGAATACGGCTGCACAGGCTAAGTGCCCATTCTCGATCCCCTAATTGAAGCGCCGCATCTGCCTTATAGGCCATGGTTTCATAATCCTGTGGGTCAAGCTCTAGAATTTGTTCATAAATGATAATTTTACTACGGGCATCCGGTGTCTGGTTGGCCTGTAGCCAGAGCGCATGAATTTTCTGGGTTTTCTCGATTTCCTGCTGGTTCTCAATAATGATCCGCCCCTTATCCTTGAGCTCGACCTCAAGGTTGGTCAGACGCGCTTCATATTCCTCACTCAAACGCTTCAGTTCTTTTTCAGCAATATTTTTAATAGAACTTTTCATATCGGAAAAGGAACGCCAGCCCAAAATGGCCAAGCCTGCACCGACAATGGCAAAGACATAGAAAAAGAAAGTCACCGTATTATTGGAATATTCCATTGCCTCGCTGGCTAAACGTACTTCCTTTTCACTGATCTCCACACGTACATCACTACGCAGCCGTTCAAAACCGGTACGCAGGCTTTTGATTTCATCAAGGATGTAGCGTTCCATCAAGGGCGGCAGGTTGGTTCTTTTTACTTCCTGAACTTCTTCTGTAGCCGAATAAGCAAGGTCAATGCCCGAAAAACCGAACCACAAGCTACAGGCGATAATGGCCCAAAGCCTCAAAGCGCGATTAACACTGGAACATGAACCAGATCGTGATTGAACGATGGAAGTGAACATGGTACGGGTTCCTGAGGTTTTATTGACAAAAGAAGTTTTTGACACATGAAGCGCCTGTTAGAGAAATCAGTCTCAATTGGTATCGGCGTTTTTATTCTTCTGGTTCTAAGCCTTGTTTTCACTGCCTTTTTTGGCAGCTCGCTGCTCGGGCTTATAACCTTGGTTGCAGGTTTTCCTTTAGCCTTTCCTGTAACAACAACCTTTCTTGTTGCTATCTTAGCCGTTGTTGTTCTTTTCAAAAAGCGAAAATAATGCCCCAAAAAAAACAATTCCCAGACTCTTAGGAACAAGAGCCTGGGAACATCTTTACAGTTTTGCTTATTTCGCTGCTGCGCGTGCAGCGTCCAGCCAACCATCAAATGTTTTGCGGTTAGCTTTGATCCATGCATCAGCATGACGCTCAGCCGCTTTCCAGCCACCTTCGCCTTTATCCTTCATTTTCAGATTTTGGGCAGAGACATCGTTTACGGAAAGAGACATAACTTCAAACAGTTTGGCTGCTGCCGGGTTGTTGGCTACGAAATCTTTGTTGGCAACAATATCCTGAGAGTTCACTTCAAAACCGTAGTTTTTGCCATTCGGCAATTTTGTATCCACACCATTGGGGTGCGCTGAATGCGGCACTTCAATCCAGGTTACGTCTTTGCCCGGAACCAGCACACCGGAAACCCAATAAGGGGTCCATGTGTAATACAGGATCGGCTTGCCTTCTTTGTAACGAGTAATGGTTTCAGCAATGATGGCTGAATATTCACCTTGGTTATGCGTAACAGTATTGCGCAGTTTAAACGCATCCATTTGGTGCTCAATCACGCGCTCACAGCCCCAACCCGGTACACAACCGGCCAGATCTGCTTTGCCGTCACCGTTTGCATCAAACAGTTTTGCCAGTTTCGGGTCTGTCAGTTGACCGATGTTGGTGATGTGGTATTTATCGGCTGTCTTTTTATCGATCAGATAACCTTGGGCACAGCCTTCGATATACTTGCCTGTACGCGACAGTTTGGCATCCCCGCCGGCCTTGTCGTAAAACGCCTGATGAAGCGGGTTCCAGTGATCGGCCATAAAGGTTACATCACCGTTGGCAATAGAGATATGCAGCGCCGGATATTTGGCATTCTGAACATCTTTAACATCGTATCCCAGCTCTTTCAGAGCTTTCATTACAACAATGGTTTGAAAATTTTCACCATCCACATTGTCTTGCCCGGGCTGAACAACAACACCTTTACCCGGCATATCATTCGCCATGGCGGGTGTCGTCATTGCAACGCTGGCAGCCACAAGTGCGGCAGATGCCATCCCCTTGCGGATGAACGAAGTGAACTTCATAGGTAACCTCCTAAATATAAAAAAGTCGTTACGTCATTAAAAACAGTTACTTACGGACAAAAAGCCCTCTTACCAGACCAGCCGGTCCGGTTTCATACCAATGGCGGATGCCTTTGGTACGTTTTTCCTCACCCATTGCCTGGGTAATGCGGTCCAGAACAATTGCCAAAAGAACGATCCCGACACCGCCAACAGTTGCCAGCCCCATATCAAGGCGGCCAATACCGCGCAAAACCATCTGCCCGAGACCGCCAACGGCAATCATGGATGCAATCACCACCATGGACAAGCATAACATAAGAGTCTGATTTACCCCGGCCATAATTGTCGGCATTGCCAGCGGCAGTTGCACTTTGAATAACAATTGAGACGGGCTCGCCCCAAAGGAACGCGAAGCTTCGACCAAATCTTCCGGCACTTGCCTGATCCCCAGATTGGTCAATCGGATCAAAGGTGGCAGTGCAAAGATAATGGTCACAACAACGCCCGGCACATTGCCAATTCCGAAAAGCATCACAATGGGCACGAGATAAACGAATGCTGGCGTGGTCTGCATCGCATCCAGCATAGGCCGGACCGTTTTGGCCGCCTTATCCGAGCTCGACAACCAAATGCCTATAGGCAATCCGATCACCATACTGAAAAAGACCGATGTCAAAACAAGTGCCAATGTCACCATGGTTTCAGACCAGGCACCGATCAAACCGATGGCAATCAGGGAAATGACAGACCCCAGAGCCAGTCTTTTATTCGCCATTTGCCAGGCAATGAGGCCAAAGACAATAATGATAAGGGCAGCAGGTGTCGCCTGAAGCCCGGCTTCAATCCCGGAAAGGGTTGCATCAATGGGAATACGTACGGCCTGAAAAACCGGGCGGAAGTTTGATACCAACCATTGCAGCCCGGTTTCCACCCAGCTATCCAGCGGAATAACAGAATGGGCAAACGGGTTTAGAATACTAAAAGGGGTCTCATCGCCATGAGAACCAGCAAGCCAATCAGCCTGTGGGGCTGTATCAGCCTGCTCGGACACACCCCAAGCCGTTCCTTCATTACCTGTCCCTGTCGTAGAGGCAGCATCCGGTGTGGGGCTCCCCCAGGGGTTGCTGCTTGATTGATCAGCCATTTGCAGCCTCCTCGGTTTCCTGATCCAGCGTTTCAAGCAAGGATGTCTTGGTCACAACGCCGAGATATTTCTGGTTTTCATTTACAACAGGCAGTCCGCAAGGCGCATTGGCGACAGAGCCTATAATTTCAGACAAGGGTGCATCACCATTCAGAGTTTCAATCCCCTCAAGGAAAGCCGCTGACAGATCCTGCGAAGGGTCAATATTGATGGCCTCTTTCAGGGAACGCGCAGAAACAATGCCTTCCATTTTCTGGTTCTTGCCCAGAACATAGGCGTATTCCCGGTCTTCCTGACGAAGCTCTTCCAGCGCTGTGCGCAAGCCCACTCCCATACGGCCAATCACAACAACCTGACTCTTGCGTGCAATATCCTTTGCACTGAGAACCGTGGAAACATTCACGCCACGGAAGAAAGATTCCACGTAATCGTCTGCCGGGTTGTTCAAAATTTCTTCCGGTGTTCCGACCTGAACAACGCGACCGCCTTCCATAATCGCAATGCGATCACCAATGCGCATGGCTTCGTCAAGGTCATGAGAGATGAAGATAATGGTGCGTTGATGCTTTTCCTGAAGGTTGAGGAGTTCATCCTGCATTTCCGAACGGATCAAGGGATCAAGGGCGGAAAATGCCTCATCCATCAACATAACTGCCGGGTCGTTTGCCAGCGCACGTGCCAACCCGACCCGTTGCTGCATCCCGCCAGACAATTCATCGGGATAACTGAAAGCAAAGGCTTCAAGACCAA
Source organism: Terasakiella sp. (assembly GCA_050297075.1). GTDB lineage: Bacteria > Pseudomonadota > Alphaproteobacteria > Rhodospirillales > Terasakiellaceae > Terasakiella. The sequence goes on along the minus strand of JBNKSC010000002.1, from coordinate 10,789 downwards.
CCTGTTCAAGTGCCTTTAACGCACGTTCATGACGTTCCTCCAGACTGACCCCGGAAAGTTCCAGACCGAAGGAAGCGTTATCAATAACGTTCAAATGCGGCATCAGTGCAAAAGACTGAAAAACCATACTCATGTCACGGCGGCGCAATTCCATCAGCTCTTTATCCGTCATCCGGGCAATGTCTTTGCCATCAAACAGAACTTGGCCTGCTGTCGGTTCAATCAATCGGTTGAGCAAACGCACCAGCGTGGATTTACCGGAGCCCGAAAGCCCCATCACAACAAAGATTTCACCTTCATTGACGGAAAAACTGGCATCGCATACGCCAACAACCTGTTCGGTACGGTCAAAAATTTCAGATTTGGGAACCCCTTCATTCAACAACTTCATTGCTTTGGAAGGGTTTTTTCCAAAAACCTTATAGAGGTTTTTGACGACAATTTTTTCTTTTAAATCAGACATACTGCCCCATATGTCCTGTAGATACTTTAGCTAAAGTCACTGACATAGCCATGCCACGAAATAGGGCATCTCGTGTGACTAACATTCTCAAAAACATTAAAAAACTCCCTAAATGAATAGGCAGTCATACTCACATCGAATGTAAAGGCGCGTCATTAACACATGATGATCCATTAACATATGTTAATGGGTCATAGCCGCAATTGAACAAAACAGGCCGAAAACAGGGGCATTTTTAAATTCTTTTTGGGACAATGCCAATCTTTATTTAATCCTAAAGATGCTTATGAGTGATAACATTATCTAAAAGTTGTTTTCCTTTACCTGTCCAGCCTCAGTATTTTTTTGTAAAATCGTGCACAAATAACGGGAATTTGTTTATTCACACATTTGGCCTATTCTGAGAAGATCATTCCAGATTTTGGAGCATTGGCTTTTACAATCCACCAAAACCTTCCCAATGCGAAGGAGCCTTACATGAGTAACCAACTCTCAGAACTGCTAAATCATTGGCTAAATGCCAAAGATGATACCGATTGGGTGCTCGGCACTGTCTATAAGACCGAAAAATCATCCTATCGTAAAGCAGGTGCCATCATGCTGATCAATGGATACGGGCAACAATTCGGCCTGTTAAGCGGTGGATGTTTGGAAGCCGATATTATCCGCAATGCCCGCAAAGTCATGGTGACAGGCAAGCCGACAACATTGGTCTATGACGGCTCGGACGAAGATGACCTGTCCTACCGCCTCGGCGTTGGCTGTGGTGGTAAAGTCTATATCATGCTGCAACAAGTGAGCGCACAAAATGACCTCGGGCTTACAGCCATGGCAGAAGCCTTAAACAATCGTGCACGTGGGCTTTACTATCAAAAAATTGGCGAAAATGAAGCTTTCTTCGAACAGCACACTCACCTCTATCAAAACATATCATGGATTGAAAACGGCTGGCTTGTCACCCCCGTTCAACCGGAACCCCATTTGCTGATTGTCGGTGGCGGAATGGATGCCCGCCCCGTTGTTTCCATTGCAAAAGAATTAGGCTGGTACGTCAGTGTCAATGACAGCCGGGCAGCCAACGCCCGCAAGGAAGACTTCATCAAAAGCGATATGCTGTTGCGTGAGCCCGCATCGGATTTGAAACCTTATATTCGTAACAGAAAAGTCGATGTCGTTATTTTGATGTCTCACAATATAGACATGGACGCTGCTGGTCTTAAAGCAGCCCAGCACACAGATGTAAAACATATTGCCCTGTTGGGACCGCACCATCGTTTTGAACAGGTACTGGAACGTGCCGGTTTACAGGAACAGGATTTAACCTGCCCTGTCTCCGGCCCGGCCGGGCTGGATATCGGTGCTCAACTACCGGAAAGCATTGCCTTGTCCATTCTGGCAGAATGCCACCAAAAACTACATGCAGGTAAAATGGCTTACTGCGTCCAGGAGGCGGCGGAATGACAGAAATGGCATGCCTTGTTCTCGCCGCAGGTCAAAGCCAACGTTTTGGTTCTGCGAAACAGTTGGCTTTGGTCAATGACAAACCAATATTGCGCCATACATTGGAAAAACTGCACCCGATTTTTAAGGATAGGCTTTTTTGTGTCCTTGGTGCCTATGTAGATGAAACGCAACCTATTGCGAAAGAATTTTCACATCCCCTTGAGTTCAAGGAATGGACACAAGGGATGGGGGCTTCACTGGCATACGGTGTCACCACACTCCTGCAACATGCACCAGAGACCAAAAGCCTGATGGTTGCCTTAAGTGACCAGATCGGCCTTGAGCAATCCGATTACCAAAAACTGATTGATGCGTTTGATGGCAACACCAAGGTATCGGCATCCTATTCAAACATAAAAGGCGTGCCTGCCATTTTCGCTGCCAAAGACTTTAAAATACTTCAGGGCTTAAAAGGAGACACAGGAGCAAGGAAAATCCTTCTGGATGCACAGGAAGTCCCCCTGCCTGCTGCCGCTTTTGATGTGGATACCCCACAAGACCTGATTGACTATGCGAGATGCTAAAATGAACGCACAAACAATACATTACAGTTCGATTGCCAAATATCTGGAAGCCATCGGCTATGACAAACCGGCACATCCCATGCTGGCCGTCTGTGAACGCAATGAAGCCTATCACAATAACGTCGAAGAAGGTGGTGCTGGTGCGATTTCCTTAACAACCGATTTTTATGTCATTGCCATCAAAAAAATCATTAAAGGCGATATGTTCTATGGCCGCACAAAATATGATTTTTCCAACGGCTCCATGATGTTTGCCGCACCCCGTCAGGAATTCAGTTGCAATGAAACGGTTGTCGCTCAGGATTCCATCATGATTGTCATTCATGAGGATTTCATCAAAGGCCATCCCCTTTTTGAAACCTTCAAGAAATACGGTTTCTTTTCATATGCTGTGAATGAAGCCTTGCATCTCTCCCCGCGTGAGGAAGAACAGATGCGCCAGATCATGCACAACATACAGCATGAATATCTCACTAACCCCGATGAATTCACCAAGGAACTGCTGCTGTCCCATCTGGATACCTTGTTGAAATATGCCAATCGTTTTTACAAGCGCCAGTTCCTCAACCGGGAAGTCATCACCAAGGAAATCGTCTCTTCCTTCAATGATGCCATTCGCAGCTATTTTGAAGATGCCATGATGGATATTTCCGGCCTGCCGAAAATCGAAGATATCGCAGAACGCCTGAAAGTTTCCCCACGCTACCTGACCGATAGCTTGAAAGCCGAAACAGGTAAAAGTGCCATGGAACATATTCATCTTTATCTGGTTGATGAAGCCAAGAACATGCTCCTGCAACCGGATATGACCGTCAGCGAAATCGCCTACAAACTCGGCTTTGACTACCCGCAATATTTCTCGCGCCTGTTCAAGAAAAAAACAGGTCTGAGCCCGAAGGAATATAGGGAAAAACATACACTGCAATAAGACAGTTATTTGAGATTTTTTAGCCAGCTTCACTCATTTTGAAGCCCCAAAAGAAAACAACCTAAAAAGGATAATAAGCGCATGATTAAACTCACTGTTAACGGGAAAAGCCATAGCTTTGACGGTGACCCGCAGATGCCCCTGTTGTGGTATCTGCGTGATGAACTCGGCCTCACAGGCACCAAGTTCGGCTGTGGTGAAGGCCTGTGTGGTGCCTGCACCATTCACATGGGCGGGGAAACCTTAAAAGCCTGCCAAACCACCATGGAAGAAGCCAATAACCAAACTGTCCTGACCATTGAAGGATTGTCTACTGAAGGTGATCACCCGGTTCAACAGGTCTGGCGGGAACTGAATGTGCCGCAATGTGGCTACTGTCAATCCGGGCAAATCATGCGTGCTGTGACCTTGCTGGCAGAAACACCCAACCCCAGTGATGATGATATCGATGCGGTCATGAGCGGCAACATCTGTCGGTGCGGCACCTTTTCGCGTATCCGCGAAGCCATCAAGCAAGTTGCCCAGAAAGGAGCCGCCCAATGAGCGATGTTCAAATTTCAAATATCAGCCGTCGCGGTTTCCTTGCCGGGCTCGGGCTTGGCGGCTTTGTTCTGGCGACCGGCCTGCCCTTAAATGTTCTGGCCGATGAACCCAAATACGGCGCCGATACCATGGCGGGCGGCACAGTGGACAACCCGCTCATTTTTGTGGCCATTGATGAAGACGGCAGCGTCACCATTTTGTGCCATCGTTCTGAAATGGGACAAGGCGTCTTGACCAGCCTGCCCATGGTTGTTGCCGATGAAATGGAAGCTGACTGGTCACGCGTCAATGTGGTACAGGCCCCCGGTAACGAAGCACGCTTCGGTAGCCAAAATACGGATGGCTCACGCAGTATGCGCCATTTCTTCAGCCCCATGCGCCGGTGTGGTGCCGCAGCACGTCTGATGCTTGAAAAAGCAGCCGCTGCAACATGGGATGTTCCGTTAACAGAGGTCAAGGCCGTCAAGCACGAAGTCGTTCATACCACCAGTGGCAAACGATTGGGCTATGGTGAAATTGCCAAAGCCGCAGCCAAACTGGATGTTCCGGCCCATAAGGAACTGCGCCTGAAAGACAAAAACGAATACCGCTATATCGGCAAGGGTGAAACGGACCTGATCAACGGTTTTGACATGACCACAGGCAAAGCTGTTTACGGCATGGATGTACGCCTGCCCGACATGTTGTATGCTGTCGTCGCACGTCCCCCGGTTTATGGCGGCAAGGTTGCGTCTTACGATGCGGCAGAAGCCCTGAAAGTTCCCGGTGTTGTCAAGGTTGTGGCTTTGGATAGCCCAGCTATTCCTTCCGCCTTCATGCCATTGGGCGGAATTGGGGTGATTGCGCGTAACACATGGGCGGCCATCAAGGGACGCAAAGCCCTTAAAATCACATGGGAAGACGGCCCCAATGCGTCTTATTCATCCGATAGCTATCGTGACTTATTGACAGAACGCTCCCAAGCCCCCGGTGAAACAATCCGCGATCAGGGCAATGTGGAAACGGCTTTGGAAAATGCAACATCGCGCCTTGAAAGCCTTTATTACATTCCTCATCTGGCACAGGCTCCCATGGAACCTCCGGCAGCAACCGTTCGCATTCAGGATGGCAAGGTCGAAGCATGGGCATGCGTGCAGGCACCGGAAGCCGCGAAAGGCGTGATCGCCGGGTTGACAGGTGTTCCGGCTGAAAATGTCACCGTCAATGTCACCTTGCTGGGTGGCGGCTTTGGCCGTAAAGCCAAACCGGACTTTGCCGGCGAAGCAGCCCTGTTGTCCAAAGCCATGGACGGACAGCCCGTCAAGGTCACCTGGACCCGCGAAGATGACCTGCATCACGGCTATCTGCACACGGTTTCCGTTGAACGGCTAGAAGGTGGCCTTGATGCGTCCGGCAAAACCGTTGCCTGGCGTCACCGCAGTGCGTCACCTTCCATCACCGCCTTGTTCGGCCCGGACCCCAAACATCAGGCCTTGTTTGAGCAAGGGCTCGGTTTGATCAACACACCTTTTGACATCCCGAACCTGAGACTCCAAACCGTTCAGGCAGAGGCCCATACCCGTGTTGGCTGGTTCCGTTCCGTCACCAACATTCCGCATGCTTTTGCCATTCAGTCCTTCATTGCAGAACTGGCCCATCAAGCCAAGCGCGACCATAAGGACTACCTGCTGGAGCTGATCGGCCCGGCGCGCAAAATTGACCCACGCACCCTGAACGATACGTTCAATTATACTGAATCGCCGGAACTATACCCGCTCGATACCGGGCGCCTGCGCAATGTGATTGAACGCGCCACCCGCGAAGCCGGATGGGGACGTGACATGCCTGCCGGAAAAGCCCTTGGCCTTGCTGTTCACTATAGCTTCGTCACCTATGTGGCAACAGTGGTTGAAATCGATATTGATGAAAAAGGCATCATCACCATACCGCGCATTGATATGGCGGTGGATTGTGGCCCGGCCATCAACCCCGAACGGGTGCGCTCACAAATGGAAGGCGCTGCTGTGTTTGGTACCAGCATTGCCTTGAACAGTGAAATCTCGTTCAAGAATGGCAAGGTTGTTCAAAACAACTTTGATACCTACGCGGTTCCACGTATGGACACAACCCCACGCGATATCCGTGTTTATATTGAACAAGCCGAAGATTTCAACATGCCGCTTGGCGGTGTGGGTGAACCCGGCGTGCCCCCCATTGCCCCGGCAATTGCCAATGCGGTTTTCGCCGCCACCGGCAAACGTATGCGCACGCTGCCTATCACAGCTTCAAAACTCAAAGACACGAAAGGTGCTGAATAATGGAAGTTAAACAAAACGGAACTCAGCCTTCCTTTGCCGGCCCTGCCGACTGGTTTACAGGCGCTGTTCGAATTGACCCTCTGTTCGATGCGACAGACTTTGCCAGAGCTTCGGGGGGCAGCGTGACCTTTGAACCCGGTGCACGCACCGCCTGGCACGTTCACCCGCGCGGACAAATTTTGATTGTCACCGCAGGTGTCGGGCGCGTGCAACTGGACGGTCAACCCGTTCAGACAATCCGCCCCGGTGATGTGGTGCGCATCGCCCCGAATGAAAGACACTGGCACGGTGCCGGAGCTGACACATCCATGACCCATATTGCCGTTCAGGAAGAAGACAACGGCAAGGTCGTCGACTGGCTGGAACATGTCAGTGATGATGAATATCAAGATTAAACTCAGGAGAAAGAAACATGGCTATGAATATTGAAAACAAAGTTGTCGTTATCACAGGTGCATCAAGCGGAATGGGGGAAGCCACCGCACGTGATCTGGCAAAGATGGGGGCAAAGGTTGTCCTTGGGGCCCGCCGTGCTGAGCGTCTGGAAAAGCTGGTTGCTGACATCAAGGCCGAAGGCGGTCAGGCAGCTTGCGTTGCAACAGACGTTACAAAACTGGAAGACGTTCAAAAACTGGTGGATACGGCTGTTGAAACCTTCGGGCGCATCGACGTTCTGTTCAACAATGCAGGCCTGATGCCTTTGTCTCCGCTGGAAAGCCTGCGCATTGCAGAATGGGACCAGATGATTGACGTCAACATGAAAGGTACGCTTTACGGCATTGCTGCTGCCCTGCCCTACATGAAAGAACAAAAATCCGGCCAGATCATCAACGTTTCCTCCGTTTACGGACATATCGTTGTTGGAACAGGTGCGGTTTATTGTGCCACCAAACATGCGGTGCGCGCTATTTCCGAAGGACTTCGCCAGGAAGTCAAACCTTACAACATCCGCGTCACAACCATCTCCCCGGGTGCGGTTAAAACCGAACTGACCGAACATATTACTGAGCCGGGTCTGGCTGAAAATGTGACTCAGGCCGTTCAGGATATCGGTGTTCCGGCCAGCACCATGTCTGATATGGTTGCTTTTGCCATTTCCCAACCTGAAAATGTCGATGTCAGCGAAATTCTATTCCGCCCGACTGTACAGCCTCAGTAAAACATATCATTTATGTGACCCGTGACAGCCCCTTTTACCAAGGGCTGTCACGCCTTCACAAATTGTTGCGCCTAACTAAAAATCAAAGGTGAATTGACCATGATAAAAAACAAAAGGAACCCGCTTTTTCTTGTCAGTCTCTTTTCTTTGATGATCCTCGTCAGCCATTATGCGTTTTCCGCTCAAGACAAAGGCACAGCCATCATGCAAATCACCATCACTGCAAACGATACAACACTGCTTTATGAACTGAACGACAGCCAAGCAGCCAAAGCGCTTTATGATCAACTGCCCCTGACTCTTAAAGTGGAAGATTACAGCAATAATGAGAAAATCTTCTATCCGCCGCAAAAGCTGAAAACAGCCGATACCCCCTTGGCAAAAACCGGTCAACCGGGCACCTTGGCCTATTATGCCCCATGGGGTGATGTGGTTTTATTCTTCGGCAAGTTTGGCTCAGCCTCCGGCTTGTATGAACTTGGTCATATTGTTGCCGGAAAAGAGAAAATTTCTACAATAAACGGGCAAATTGTCATTGATAAATATAGCAATTAATCAACGCTCTAGGATAAGATAGCATCAGTGAAACCAGTCTGACTGACACTATGTTCCCATCATCCGATCAGAACAACAAAAATGGGACAAGTCAGGGCGATGTTATGAGAGTTTTAAAAAATGACAATCAACGATGCAGTCAATGCATTTTGCAGCTTTACAACCCTTGAGCCCACACAAAAGGGCATTTTATCCGGCCTGACCTGTGGGGTAAAAGACCTCTATGATTTTAAAGGCCATGTTACAGGTTACGGCAACCCGGACTGGTTAAAAACACATGCCCCCGCACAAGCCAATGCAGAAGTGGTGGATGACCTGCTGGGTGCCGGGATTCAATGTGTCGGCAAAACCCATACTGATGAAATTGCCTATAGCCTGATGGGGGTTAATGCCCATTATGGCACCCCGGTAAATATCAAAGCGCCTGAGCGTGTGCCCGGCGGGTCCTCCTCAGGCTCAGCAGCCGCAACCGCTGCCGGGCTGGTTGATGTCGGGCTGGGCTCGGATACCGGAGGCTCCGTTCGCTTGCCAGCCTCTTTTTGCGGGCTTTTCGGCATGCGCACAACACATGGGCGCATTTCCTTAAAAGGGGCCTGCCCACTTGCCCCCAGCTTTGACACCGTCGGCTGGTTTACAAGAGACCTTGAGACTTTCGCTAAAGTCTCTGAAGCACTGGGGTTAAATAACGCCCCCAAGGAAATCACCGAACTTCTCTTTCCCGAAGATATCTGGGCACTGGCAGACCCGGCAGTCGCAGAAGCGTTAAAACCATCGCTTACCCAGCTTGAAGAACTTTATGGCCCGCTCAAGCACATCTCCTTAACCGAAAACGGACTGGGTGAATGGCGCCAGACCTTCCAGACATGCCAAGCCCATGAAATCTGGGAATGCCATGGGGACTGGGTTTCTCAAAACAACCCGGATTTCGGCCCCGGTATTCGCGAACGCTTTGATATGGCAAGCCGTATCAGTACTGAAACGGCACAGACAGCCCAAAACCAACGCCGCCTCATTCGTGAACAGATGAACGTGGTGCTTGGACAAAATAAAATATTGGTCCTGCCCACATCCCCCTCCCCCGCGCCCTTGCGTGATGCGGACGCGGCCACTTTGGATGATTTTAGAACACGGGCCTTGAACATGCTGTGTGTTGCCGGGCTTTGCGGCCTGCCCCAGTTCAACCTGCCCGTTGCAGACGTCGACACAGCCCCCATTGGTTTATCCCTGCTCGGTGGGCAGAACATGGATGAAACCCTTTTGTCTGTCGCTTCAAAATTTTATGGGACGTAAACATGATCAAGGAAGATGACATCAATATCCCCGAAATCCTTGCTGAAGTGACGGATATGTTCCAAAAATATGAAGTCGCGCTGACAACAAACGATGTGGAAACCCTTGATGCCCTGTTTAAAGATGCTTCTTACACCATCCGTCTCGGCGCGACTGAAAACCTCTATGGCTATCACGAAATACAGGAATTCAGAAAAGCACGCCCCTCAAAAGGCTTGATGCGCAAACTGCAAAATACCCATATCACCACCTTTGGTACTGATATGGCCATTGCCAATACGGAATTCACAAGACAAAACGACCAGCGGATCGGTCGCCAAAGCCATACATGGGTGCGTCAAAGGGATGGCTGGAAAATTGTCGCTGCCCATGTGTCATGGATGGACGCATAGAAAATGAAAGAATGACCGCATCCTTGTAGGCGGGGAGATTTCAAATCCGTGCGCTTTTCTTCATAGAGAAGAAAAGCGCTTTGGAAGTTATTCAAGCATAAGATCAGGAACTGTCACCCGAACTGAACGCAGCATCCAGAATGCAACTCAACTTCGAATACTTTTGCTTCTAAAAATACTAATTTTAATATCACTATTTTCGAGGGCACAACGGGAGATAATCACTAATGAGCATGTTAATTGATCAGATTGCAGAAGGACACTTTTACGATTCAAATGCAGTTCTAGGATACTCAAATGCTGAACTACAGCAGATTGAGCGACTTTACGATGTATCCTTGACAGGCATATTTCGGCAATTCTTATTTGAACTGGGAAGATCTGATGGTGGTTTAATTGGCGATGATCCTATTATTTTATATCGTCCAACATGGGACGTTAGAACTCAAATCTTGCATCAGGTTACTTTTTTTAATGATATGCAAGATTCTGGACATTTTAGCTTTCTAAGAGAACAGCCTTTTACTTTTTCTTGCGAAAATGAAACTCAGCATTTTTTTATACGTACTTCTTCTGAAGCTGAAGACCTCGTATATCACTATGATGAGAATAGCAGAGTCGTAAGAAATACAGAACTCAACTTCCTTGAATATATGCAACAAACAGTCAAAACATACGGTGGCAAGGAAGTTTCCTGTCGAGGTGAATTATTGATAATTTAAGTTCGGGGGACAGTTACCGAATTATCCTCTTAGCCCTTTCATATTTCCTTCAGAAAAATGAAGGAGATTACTATGGCACGTTTAGCACGAGTAACAATACCGAATTTACCTCATCACGTAACCCAACGTGGAAACAGGCGGCAACAAACGTTTTTCTGTGATGGCGATTATCAATTGTATCTAGATTTGTTGGCGCAGTGGTGCCTTTTCTACGGCGTTGAAATTTGGGCCTACTGCTTGATGCCGAACCACACACACGTGATTGCGGTTCTAAAAACTGAGAAAGCTTTGGGTCGAGCGATGGCAGAAACGCACCGACGTTATACGCGCCATATCAATTTTGAGAAAAAATGGAAAGGCCATTTGTGGCAATCCCGTTTTGCATCATTTCCTATGGATGAAGCATATTTAAT
>JBNKSC010000001.1:0-50098 GCA_050297075.1 Terasakiella sp. | reverse complement strand
AAAAACTGAGAAAGCTTTGGGTCGAGCGATGGCAGAAACGCACCGACGTTATACGCGCCATATCAATTTTGAGAAAAAATGGAAAGGCCATTTGTGGCAATCCCGTTTTGCATCATTTCCTATGGATGAAGCATATTTAATGAACTGTGTCAGATATGTTGAGCTGAATCCGGTGAGAGCACGATTGTGCCGTCACCCAGAAGAGTGGCGATGGAGTAGTGTGAGAGCACACATGTCTGCAAAAGACGATGGTCTGGTCCGCGTCGAACCCTTGTTAAAACATGTTGATAGTTGGCATCATTTTCTTGCTGATGGTTTGACAGAAAGAGATCATCTGAAATTACAACAACATGAAAGAACGGGACGGCCTTTGGGTGATGACAGTTTTGTTCAACGCTTAGAGGATCAGATTGGCCGTCCCCTGTTGCCGAAAAAGCCCGGCCCTAAACCAAAAGATCGGTAACTGTCCCCCGAACTCTCCCTAGGTTGGGTGACAGTTCCGAATGGCACTAAGTTGGGCAGAATTCCGGGGTCAGCCTCGAAATTATATGACTTTATTGCGCAACTTAATTTCGTGACTGACCCCGGAACTGCATAAAAGATCGGTAACTGTCCCCCGAACTGTCTGACAAAAATTGCAAACCGAATATTCCCTCTAACCTGTTCATATGCCAGTATAGGATGAGTATTCTGATTGGACTGAAATTATGTATAGAGCGTTTATTTTTCTGATTTTCGGGTTCTCTACTTTTGTTTTCACAGCAGAAAGCAAAGCCCAAGACACCGTTAATTCTGCACCTGACTTCAGTACAATTACGCTATCTGAGTACGGACTGAAAGTTCCTCACCCTGGAATTTCTGCTATCCTTCCTCTCTATGCAAAAGAAATCCCGAATGAGAAAAAAGTCAGCATTTCAGACTTTCTTAAAGCGTTTGTCCTGACATATTCATCACAATATGTACGCGCTCATGAGAAATATTTCTCTGATAACAACTCAAATCACGCTTTTATGTCTGATTTAAGGGCTGCGAAAGATTGGTATGTTCAAATCTTGTGGCAACCACCTGAAGAAATCCGAAAAATATCCGAAAGTGAAGCAAGTTACAGATTAGGTTTCATGCTCGCTTATCGGGCGGAAAAAATCGAAAGCAGACACGATACATACGATTATTATTTTGAGAACTCGCCAAAGCCCGAAAGCCTTGCTGATCATGAATATATTTTGAATTATGTTTTTGATCGCGCTCAACTCAACTATCGTCCCGCGATGCTTGAATTAGCTAAAGCCTATTTGGATGGTAGCAAACTGCCTCAATCTTATTCGAAATCATATTTCTGGTATTTGAATGCTAAATGGGAAGGGGCAAGTGTCACCAATCACATAGAAAATTTAAAATTCAAATTAAAACCAAGCCAAATTTCCGCAATGGAAAAGCTATTCAGCAATGGACTTTATCCTAATCTGGTCGAAGAAAATGAAAAAAGAAACCCTACGCTAGATATTAACAGACGCAGGGTTCCTCCGTATTTAGACAAAAAGTAAGGGCTATTTTTTGCCTTTTTTCTTCTGACATCTTCGATATATTTCCGCCGTATTGTCACTTCCTTGGCGCAGTAAATCTAATTCTGTTTGAAGGTCTGTTTTAACATCTTTTAGTTCTTGTAGGTGTTCTTCAAGTTCTCGAATTTTCTCATTTTTATTGATAACAATTTTACCATTTTCAATAGCTGAACATAGCTGAACCTCAAGCACTCGACCAATCACTTCAAATTTATCAACTTCAACGCGCCGACCTTTAAAACGTGCATTTTGGCGTTTCTTTTTGACCCTAACTTTAGGCATTTTGGCTTTGCAGTTCGGATGTGGGAATTTCATGTCGTAATTTTTAAGGTCATTAATTTCCTTATTTGCGTCATCGATTGCTGTGTCCACAGTTTGCATCGCATTTCGAGCATGTTGGTATTCTTGTTCTGCAACCCAGTGATCCAATTCTTCGTTGATACATGTTTCTTCGCTACGGGGGACGGATTTAGTTTCAGTTTGACCACCTTCTCCCGCTGGAGGTTTCTCATCAGTATCTTCGCCCCGTTGAACGTTTTCTGCTGAGTGTGCTTTGACCCGCTCAGAGAATTGTGGCTCAGTATTCGTTCCCACCTGCGTTTCATTTCCGCCATTGTCCAGCTCCAACTGTGCAAAAACCTGTTTCATGTTTTCAGGCAATCGAGAAACGACTTCTTGATGAAATTCATCTACGCGCTTTCCTTCTCGATCACTGAGTTGCTGCATAAAATTGGCATATTCATAAAAAGCCTTTTGCCCACCATTTTTCAAACTGTCAGCGTACAAGGCAGGTAATGAACCGTTCTTAGAATATTGCAACAACCCGTCCATTGTGCGGGTGTTGGCAGAATGAGCTTCATCCTCCACAGGTTTAAGCTTTGAGGATTGGAACCAAGGATTTATTTTCAGCTTTGGCATTTTAACTTCCGACAAACCTGTCAACGGGTCAATTTTAGGCATCTTCGGTTTGGGCTTCGCTGTTTCCAACAAGTCAGTGTTAGTGACACCCTGATTTGCCATTGTCTCACCGAGCTTAGCTTCCGTAGGACCACCCGGTTTCATAACCCCATCGACTTTCAGGCCATTCTTTTGTTGAAACCTCTTTAGGCCATCAATCATTCCCATATCGGGAATATCGGTAATGCCAAAATCGGGAACTTTGTAATCACCTGTTTGCACCAGCGCTGATTTGGTTTTAAAAACATCATCGGGCTGTGTGTTGGATGATTGGCTGATCGTATTTCCAACCGAGAAGAAGTTTTTCCATTGATCAAACATTCCCATGTTCAATCTCCTTATTTCATAGAGGTAAAACGAAAAAAGCCGCCTCCGAGTAATCGGAAGCGGCTTGCTCAAAAGAAAAAAGGAGAAGAGACCGTTCAGTCACACTTCTCCTGTTGACTGCATTCTATATGACATATCAGGGCGACTCAATCAAGAACATATTGAGAACATTTTTATTTTCCATGTTGGCTCATTGAGTTGACACAGTTCGAGGGACAGTTACCGATCTGTCAGTTTAACTGTTTGAGTTTCGAGAACATACCCGAAATTTAATCAGATGGGTGTCCCCATTTTAAATGCAACAGTCTACACCAGACGCGGAACCGCCCCCTGTTCAAGACAGGCTTTCTCATAAATATGCTTAAGCTCTGCCTCACCCAGCAAATCGCCCGGTTCGTCACGATAGCTGATTTGCCCGTCAATGGGGTTGCCCTGCCATTTGGTTTCAACCGCCAAGCGCTCCGGTGTGGCCTTGTATCCGTTGATGAAGTCGTTGACCTTGGCCAACAAGCGATAGGCATCCGGTGTGGCCTTGGCACCAACGGAATAATAATAGGGCACTGAAGCCAGATTGCCCGGCAAAATTTCAATTTTACCGTACCACGGGCTTTCCGGGCTGGTTGCTGCCCAGTAATAAATCGGCAAGTCCACCGCAAAGGCATCCACCGTGCCATCTACCAGACAGTCATGAATGCGCGACTGGTCACTAAAGGGGATGAGGTTTGCCAGACTGGCCACCTGCCCCGGCTTGCCTTCATTTTCAGACCAGCGCAAACCGGCCTCTTCCAACACAGTGAAGGCACCCGGGTCATTAATGATACCCAGAACCTTACCATCCAATGAACTGATGGACTCTATCCTCTCATCGCCTGTGCGCCGACATAAAACAAAATCCAGATAGGTATAGGTTTCAGAAAACGCCACCCCATGAAAATCCGCAGAAGGGGGCAAGGCTGTCCAGACCAGATGAACCGGGGCTTCGCCACGCTTTCGCCCACAATAAAGCAATTCCGTAGCCATATCCCAGGGGTGTTCAATGATTTCCGCTTCAACACCGAGCCAATCTGCAAAGGCGCGGATGTAATCTATATCCATCCCCTCCAACGCAGAACCCAGTTGCTGACGAAAGGAAAGCCCGACAAAACTGGGTTCCACAACCACGCGCAGCTTTTTTTCCTGAAGAATACGGTCCAGCATATCGTACTGCGGTTCAAACCAGAAAGCAGACTCTCTGGCGATATCTTCCACTTTGGACAAAACATTGGGGGCAGTACAGACACTGCCCAGATCATCATGAACCCAGCCCACCTTTTCCATGGTGCGGATTTGCGCCTGCTGGCTGCTTTGCAGCATTTCAAAAATAACCTGATTATTCTGGTCAATATCACGCTGATGCGCACCGGTTTTGCGGATACGTTCATCTACTTCCACCAGTGCCTCATCAATATTTTTCTGCAAACCAACCAGAGCTTCCTGCGTTTCTGAAATGATGGATTGCAAAACCTGATTGGCTTCCTGAAGGTCTATCAGTTCGGTTGCGCTTTCCACCTGTTCCATGGTTGTGGTGCTCAGGCTCCGGACTTCCTGTGCGACAACGGCAAACCCACGCCCTTGCTCACCAGCGCGCTGCGCTTCGATTGTCGCATTCAATGCCAGCATGCGCACCGCCTTGCCAATATCACCGATGGAATTGAGCACACGCGATGTATCATCGCTTTTTTGCATCAAGGATGCCTTTAAATTGTCCAATCGGCTGTTCACATTTTCAGCAACTTTTGAAATTTCGAGCTGCGCAAAGCTTTGCGTTTCATTGATGCTGGTCTGGCTTCTGGCCATCTCCGCATCAATATCGAGCAACCCTTGTTTCAGGTTGGTTGCCCGCCGGTTGATCTCGCTCATAAAATATTGCTGTAATTCCCCGGCCTTTTGTGCGTGAGAAACCAGCATATGCATATGCCCGCTCAGGGCTGATATGTCTTTGTCCGCCATGTCGGTGTAGCTCAGAGGCTCGTTTGTTTGTTTATTCATTGGCAGTTTCCACCTTCTTTTATCTTGTTCTAAACACAAACCTCCCATCTAAAATCTGGTTGGGCAGGCTCAAGGAACATCCATGAGCCTGCAAAAACCGTGCTAACAGTTCATACAGTCCTGTTTTTCCCATTCACTGGGGTGACTCATGAAGTCATTCCAGTTCTGCATGCGCAATTTCACATAGCTATCGACAAAGTCATCCCCAAAACCTTTGCGAATAACGTCCGATTTATCCATCAGGCGCAAGGCATCAAGCAGGTTCAACGGCAACTTGCGCACATCCTTCAAGGTATGACCCTCGGTATACATATTGATATCCTGACGTTCACCAGGGTGGCGTTCATGTTCCATACCGTCCAGACCGGCCATCAACAGACTGGCCTGCAACAGGTACGGGTTCGCCGCCCCATCTGCGAGGCGGAATTCAAAACGCCCGGCATCGGGAATGCGGATCATATGCGTGCGGTTATTGCCAGTATAAGTCACCGTATTGGGCGCCCATGTTGCGCCGGAAGCCGTAATGGGCGCGTTGATGCGCTTATAACTATTTACCGTTGGGTTAAACAGCGCACAGAGGCCTTCGGCACTATCCAGCACACCGGCAAGGAAGGAATAGGCTTTGTCAGACATCCCCAATTCGCCAGCCGGGTCTTCAAACAGATTTGTCTTGCCACTCATATCCCACAGGGAGACATGGCAATGACAACCGTTCCCGGTTAGGTGATTAAACGGTTTGGGCATGAAGGTTGCGCGCATACCACGGCGTTCCGCCAGCGTTTTCACCATAAACTTGAAGAAAACATGCTGGTCTGCGGTGACCAGACAGTCGTTATAGTCCCAGTTCATTTCAAACTGGCCGTTGGCATCTTCATGATCATTCTGATACGGCCCCCAGCCCAGTTCCAGCATGGCATCGCAGATTTCCTTGATCAGGTCATACTGGCGCATAACAGCCGACTGGTCATAACAGGGCTTTTCAGCCAGATCCAGACCATCGGCAACGGATTGACCATCGGGTGTCAAAAGGAAATATTCACATTCCACACCGGACTTCATGCGGTAGCCAAGCTCAGCGGCTTTGGCGATTTGAACTTTCAACTGGTTACGCGGGCCTTGTGTATAGGATTTCCCATTCATCACAAGGTCACCAGCCAGCCAGCCGACTTCCTTTTGCCAGGGCAATTGAATGAGGCTGCTCGGGTCCGGCACAGACAAAAGGTCCGGGTCCGCCGGTGAAGAGTCCAGATAGGTTGCAAAACCGGCAAAGCCCGCGCCGTTTTTCTGCATCCCGGCAATGGCAGCGGCGGGAACAAGCTTCGATCTTAACGCCCCGAAAAGGTCAACATAACTAATCAGGAAATATTCAATTCCCTTGTCACTGGCGACATCGGCAAGCTCAATTGCCTTTTGTGAATCTTGGGCGCTGTCGGTCATTTCAGTCTCCATACTGCACATTTTTTGATCAAGTGTAATTAATGTCTAAATTATAGACACAATGCATGCCCAAAAATCAACTGTCAACCCTAATGAATATATTTTTCCTCTCAGTGATTTTGCAAAAAAACCCCATACAAGGTACGGGGCTTTCATAGAGTCGGCTTTCTTATAGGTTCAGTCGCGTGTATCGGAGTTTAAGTAACTGATTAAAGAAAGAAATTTTACAGGCGTTGCCAGTAATTCATCCGGCCCGTGCGGTGCATCGGAATCAAAATACAAGGAATCACCCGGCCCCATTTTATAAAGCTGGTCCCCATGGCGATACATGACTTCGCCTTCCAGAATATATATAAATTCCAGTCCGGCATGCTGAAAGAGAGGAAAAACTTCCGAATCTTCATCCAGTGTAATCAGATAGGGTTCAACTACAATGCGCTTGTGAAGTGCATGGCCCAACAACTTGTAGGCATGCCCGGCCCTTGTGCCGCGCCGTTCAATATCCAGCCCTTCGCCTGCTTTCACAAAAGTGGCATCACGCTTTTCCTCAAAGCGGCGAAAAAAGGAAGTCACAGGCACATTCAGCGCATGGGACAAGGACTGCAAGGTTGAAAGAGAGGGTGAGGTTTGCCCGTTCTCGATTTTGGAAAGCATCCCAACAGAAAGTTCAGCCTGACGCGCCAAGTCTGCAACCGTAATGCCGAGCTTGTTGCGATATTCTTTCACCTGATAGCCAATTGCGGCCTCCAGTGAGTTTTCAGTTGCTCCTTTGTAGTTATGGGGGTCCTGCCCCACTGCACTTTTAGAGCTTGCTTTCTTCTTTACCATACCCATGCCTTGAATTTGTGTTAACCTGTTTTGCCACACGTTAACACAAATTCATTGGAGTAAAATAGTTTTCCTGCAAACAAGCAGGACAGAAGTGATCGTCAATTTTCAATTTACTGATTTGTCATCAATATAGCCCCAAATCCATATGGCGGTTGACATCTTTATAAAGCAGATAGCGGAACTTGCCCGGCCCACCGGCATAACAGCCTTGTGGGCAGAAAGCGCGCAGCCACATAAAATCCCCGGCTTCCACTTCAACCCAGTCTTCATTCAGCCGGTAAACCGCCTTTCCTTCCAGCACGAACAAACCATGTTCCATAACATGCGTTTCCATAAAGGGAATGCTCCCGCCCGGCTCGAAAGTAACAACGTTAACATTCATGTCGTAGCGCAGGTCATCGGGGTCAATAAAGCGCGTGGTGGCCCATGCGCCGTCCGTACCGGGCATGACTTCAGGCGCAACCGTTTTATCACTGGAAATCACCAGTTCCGGCTTATCCAACCCGTCTACCGGCTGATAGCGTTTGCGGATCCAGTGAAAACGGCAAGAACTATCTGATTGATTCCATAGCTTCCATTCTGTTCCGGCCGGAATAAAGGCATAGCCGCCTTCTTCCAGAACATGCTGCTGATCACCAATCATCAACGTGACCTGACCGCTGACAACAAACAGAACCGATTGTGCCATGACGTCCGTTTCCGGGCGGTTACTGCCCCCACCGGCATAAACTTCTGCAATATAATGCGAAAAGGTTTCAGAAAAACCGCTCATAGGGCGGGCCAAAACCCAAAATCGGCTTTCAGACCAAAAAGGGATCTGACTGGTAACAATGTCTGTCATCACGCTGCCGGGGATCAGGGCATAGGCCGATTTAAAAACGGAACGCCCTTCCAGAAGCTGTTTCTGTTCAGGCAGACCGCCGCGTGGGTAATGGTATGTTTTTTGTGACACAATTGTCTCCTGCAAAAATCAATATTCTTTTTTAAATTATTACCTGACCTTTAGGCGCAGGTTCATCATATGCTACGTACGCATGCAAGATACAACACCTTCTGCAAATTTTACCGCTGCCCCGACACTGTCAATAATCGGTCTATCAAATTTCGCAGATAAATGTTCGACAAGGCGCGTCATACCCGCACAGCCTAAAATGACAGAACGACAATTATCCTCGGTAATCGCGCGCGCAATTTCATCGGATATATCCTGCATTGCCGTGCTTTGATCATCTTCGATATTGAGAACGGGCACTTCCGATGCCCTTACCCTGACACACCATTTTTCAAAACCATGCGCCTTGATGTTACCCTCAATAACCGGCACCGAAGCGCTAAGCGTTGTGACAACAGAGAAATTCCCACCAATCAGGCGCGCCAGATGATAGGACGCTTCCCCGACCCCCAAAACCGGTACAGGTGAACGTTCTTTCAGTTCTGCCAGTCCCGTATCATCAAAACAGGCGATAATCACGAGATCATGGGCTTTTTTCTCAAGCACCTCTTGTTCAAAAATTTCAAACACACCGGGAAGAGCCGCTTCCCCGTCCTGCGCCCCCTGAATGGCGGGAGGGCTATCAAGAGGGTTCAGGGCTGTAATTACCGTTTCAGGGGCAGCATATTTTTTTGCATTTTCTTCAATGGTACGCGTCATGGAAGAGGTGCTGTTCGGATTGATAATCAGGATACGCATTTTAAGTTCAATTCCGTTCAAGCTGACACAGTCTTGTTGGCACTTCGTCGTTTCATCACGATGGCCAGCACAAGAAAGGAAGCAATGACAATGAAGGAGAAGACAGTCGTCAGGGAACCCAATGCATAAAGCACAGGCGTCGTAACATTGGTCGTCATCCCGTAAATTTCCAGAGGTAAGGTGTTTTTGCTGCCTGCCGTCAAAAGGGTGCGGGCAAATTCATCGTAAGACAATGTAAAGCCGAACAAGGCAACGCCGATCAAGCTGGGCATGATAATCGGCAAAACAACATGGCGCAGGGTTTGCCAGTTGCTGGCCCCGAGGTCCCTTGCGGCTTCTTCATAGGATTTGTCAAAGCGGTTGAAAATCGCAAACATAATCAAAATACCGAACGGCAGGGTCCATGTCAGTTGCGCGCCAAAGCCCGAGGTCATCCAGTGCACCTCCCAGTCCAGAATATTGAAGATCAACCCCACCCCGAGGGAAATCAGAATGGATGGAATAATCAGGCTTGAAATCACCAAATAGAAAAGCACGCCGGACCCTTTAAATTTTTTGCGAAACGCCAATCCCGCCATAACGGAAATAACAACGGTGGTCACCATCACCATAAAACCAAGAGTCAAAGAACGCTGAATTGCCCCCCAGAAATCCCCCACGGCCTGTTCTTCAAACAGGTTCTTGTACCAATGGATGGAATAACCGTTCATGGGGAAGGTCAAACCGCCTTCCGGCCCCTGAAAGGAAAGAATGCCAATGGTGATAATCGGTCCGTAAAGAAAAAGAACAAACAGAATAAAAAAGGCTGTCAGAGCATAGAAAGTGCGTGAATTCTTGGCCATTTTACAGCTCCTTGCGAATATCAACAAAACGAACCATGACAGCAATCATGATTAAGACGGTTGCAAGCAAAACAACCGCATTGGCAGCAGCAGCCGGATATTGCAAAAGCGCGATTTCATTGGAGATCACCCGCCCGACAGAGGAACTTTGCCCCCCGGACATAAAGCGAACCGTGATGAAATCCCCCATCACCAGCGTCACCACAAAAATGGAACCGATCATAATGCCCGGCTTGCTCAGTGGAATGATCAGGTTCCACAGAATTTGCAGGCCGTTGGCCCCGGCATCACGTGCTGCTTCAATCAAGGAATGATCAATGCGCATCATGGTGTTGACAATCGGCACAACCATGAACAGTGCATAAAGATGCACAAAAGCCAGCACCACGGAAAAGTCTGAAAACAGCAACCATTCCAGCGGTTCATCAATGATGCCCAGACTTTGCATCACACTGTTTGCCAGCCCGTTACGCCCCAAAAAGGGGATCCACGAAATCATACGAATGATGTTGGAAGTCCAGAACGGTACCGTACAAATGAGAAACAGCACGATCTGAACAGGAAGTGACTTCACATAAAAGGCAATGTAATAAGCAACCGTAAAACCGATCACCGCGCAAAAGAACCAGACCAACAGAACAAATTTTAAAGTCTTTAAATAGGTAATAAGCGTGACATTGGACGTCAGAATATATTGGTAGTTATCCAGTATAAAGGCGGGAAAAAAGGTGAATTCGTTGTAGTCCCAGAAACTGACGATCACAATCGTCAATATGGGCAATACAAGAAAGAGAGCCAGCACCATTGTTAAAGGACTGGCAAGCAACCAGCTTTTGTACTTGTTGAGTGAAAACATAACGTCCAATCACAAAAGTAAGAAAAAAGGAAACACCCGGAGATCAACCAGACCTCCGGGTGGAATGTATTATCCTTAGGAAGCGATAAACTCGTTCCATTTACGGACCATGTATTTATTTTCGTCCATCACAGCGTTCCAGCAAGCAACAGAGCCCATGCGGTCATAGAAGGAACCACCATCACGAACAGCACCGGCTTTTTCCATCAACTTGCCTTGCGGGTTGATGATGTCGGACTGCGCTGCTTTACCTTCAAACCAGAAGCCCCATTCATCGGCACTCATATATTTTTTGGATGTTTCCGGAACGGCAGAATAATAGCCCTGACGCATCAGGTAAGCACCGACCCAGCCGCTCAGGTACCAGTTGATATATTCATAGGCGGCTTCGAGTTCGAGCCCGGACAGGTTCTTGGACAGGCCAAGCCCGCCACCCCATGAACGATAACCTTCTTTCAAAGGTTGATAGACACAAGGAATACCTTTGGAACGAACAGCCGTAATGGCCGGAGACCACATGGACTGGATCACAACTTCGCCGGAAGCCATCAGGTTCACGCTTTCATCAAACGATTTCCAGAAAGAGCGGAACTGACCGGCCTTTTTCGCTTCAATGAAGATATCCAGCGTTTTGTCGATTTCCTCTTTGGTCATATTGCCCTTGTCGCCATATTTGATTTCCCCCATGGCTTCGCACACCATGGCCGCATCCATAATGCCTATGGCGGAAATATCGAGGATGGATGCCTTGCCCTTGAATTCCGGGTTCAACAGTTCCGCCCAGGATGAAATCGGACGACCGATCAGGTCTGGGCGAATACCCAATGTATCGGCATTGTAAATAGTCGGGATCAGCGTCATCCATCCGCTTTCATGATCGGCAAATTTCTTGCCATCGGGACCATCCACAAACCCGACTGTATGCGGGGCCGTGCCTTGTGCAATAGTAGACTCAGGGGTTAATTTACCGCTTTTAAAAATACCGACAATCTTGTCATAGTTTTTGATTTTGGACGTATCCATGGCTTGCAGGTTACCCGCAGGCCAGACTTTTTTACAAATCCAGTATTCGATATCGGCTATATCGAAAGACTTGGGTTGTGTGGCTGCACGCTGGGTTACGCTGTCTGAATCAAGCGCTGTCATTTCAAGGTTGAAACCCAGGTCTTCCTTAACTTTTTTGGCAACATCGTTCAGGTTTGAAACCCCGGTGCCGAACTGACGCAGGGTAATGTTTTTAATATTTTGCGCCCACAGGGTCGGAAAGCCTGTAATCGCACCGGAGCCAACGGCAACACCGGCTGTTGCCGCTGCACCTTTGATGAAAGAGCGACGATTTATCTTCTTGGTGGGTTTGGATGTGTCCATAAGATAGTTCTCCTTAAAATGGCACGTTTGGTAGAGAGAGTATGTGTAGAATGAAAAAAATCAGGAACTTAAACGACAGGAATCTTCCGTGTTCCAGTGAACAAAAACGCCTTCGCCCACATTGTATGGAGCATCAAAGAAAAGCTGGTCAGAAAGGCTGACATTGATTTCGCCAATGCTACCCGATGCCAGAGAAACGGTTACGTTTGAGCCAAGGTATTCAACATTGGTGACGGTGGCATCATGGGACTGCCCAGCCTGCTCTTTACTGAGCTTCACCTTGTCGTAACGAATGGAAAATTTCTGGCCGCTTTCTTCAAAAACATTGTGCCCACCAATAAAGCGGGCAACAAATTCGGTTTGCGGCGCGTTGAAAATTTCTGTCGCCGTGCCGGACTGTTCAATAACGGAATTGTTCATAACGATAATATCGTCAGACAAGGCCAGTGCCTCTTCCTGAGAGTGCGTCACATGAATAAAGGAAATACCGAGGTCTTTTTGCAGGCGCTTCAGTTCCATGCGCATTTTGCCACGCAAGAAAGGGTCCAACGCAGACAGAGGTTCATCCAGCAAAAGAACCGAAGGCTTGGTCACCAAAGCACGTGCCAGCGCAATCCTTTGCTGTTGCCCGCCGGATAATTGATCAGGTAAACGAGCGGCCATTTCCTTCATATCCACAAGCTCCAGCATTTCATAGGCCCGCATATAACGTTCTTGTTTGGAAACACCACTCATTTTCAAACTGAAAGAGACGTTGTCCAACACGGTTAAATGAGGGAACAAGGCGTAATCCTGAAACATCATGGCCGTACCGCGCTTGGCTGGCGGAAGGTCCGTTACATTTGCATTCCCCAACACAATATCGCCATCAGACACCTCTTCATGCCCGGCAACCATGCGTAACGTAGATGACTTCCCGCAACCGGACGGCCCTAAAAGGCAGGAATAAGTTGCATGTTCAAACTTATGATTAATGGCATTCACCGCACGTGTTGTGCCGTACATTTTTGTTAGATTGATCAGTTCAAGTGTTGAATCTTGTGGCATTGCAATTGTCCTCATATTTTGACAAATATTGTATGCAATCGATATGCCAAGCATTCAAAACATCTAACACTTTGTTTTTCCTGTATTTTATTTGGAGAGCTTTTCCATTCTTTTATAATTGCTTAATTTCCAGGCATATAAAACCAGCATTCCGCACCAAAAATAGGCAATTATATATATTGATTGTATTCAATATTAGGTTTATTTTGTAATTCAATTTTCAGAAGAGATAGATATGAGCACCGACTTAAAAGATATCCAGAATGACCGTTATGATGTCGCCCTCCCTCCGGGTAAGGCGCGTGATGTTTTCTTTGAACTGCAAAATGCGATTTTGCACAGGAAACTAAAGCCCGGCACAAAACTGTCTGAAGACGAAGTCGGTGATTATTTCGGGGCCAGCCGGACAACCGTTCGCATCGCCCTGCAAGTGCTGGCACAGTCAGGCTTGATCACAATCGAAAGAAACCGGGGCGCCTTTGTGGCAGAGCCTTCTGTTCAGGAAGCCCGCGAAGTTTTCGATGCCCGTGCCAAAATCGAACCCCTTGTTGCAGAACTCGCCGCCCAGAACATGACACAAGAAGGGCTTGAGCTACTGCGTAAACATATTGAAGAGGAACATGAAGCCATTCATGAAGGCGATATGGGCCGCGCGCTTTATTTATCGGGGATGTTTCACGTTACCATTGCAGGTTTGGCCCAGCAAAACGTTCTTGCGTCCTTTGTACGTACCCTTATTGCGCGTTCATCCCTCATCATTGCTTTATATTGGGTCCGTCAGGAAACAACCTGTGAGTCACACGCCCATGATGCCTTGCTCAAAGCATTTCAGGAACGTGACGGTGCAGCAGCCAGCGACATCATGAAAAGCCATATGATTGACCTGTTTTCCGGGCTGGATTTGCGTGAACAAAAGGATAAAGAGAAAAGCCTTGCCGAAATCCTGAGGGGAAAATAAGCCCATAAAAAGGTGCAATCTACATTCATGTTCCGGCAATCAGACGATTGAATAAATCCTCGTCTCCCATTTGTCCGCCCTTCAGCATAACAGGCAAACCATCTATCCCCTGCCCCCGCGCATGTACTTGAACAAGCGGTACGCCTCTGTCAATTTCAGTGATCATCGACAAGGATGCAACATCAAGAGCTTGCACAATAAGACTTGATGTATCTCCGCCTGCCAAGGCAAGGCACCCCAGCTGTCTTTCGCCGGGTTCCCCATCATTAACGACTTTACGCACAAGTTTTGCCAGTTGATCCGCCAAATGAGCAGCATCCACACCGGCTATTTTTTCAGCACTCAGTTGCAGCAAAAGATGCTCCCCCTGCCCTAAAATATGCTGACACTGTTGAACCAATGGCGCGACATCATCTTTCAAAAACTCAGCTGGTGACACCACAAGAATCTGATATCCCCTAGCCTTTTTGACTTGCATCGCCGTTACAGAGGAACGGCTCCCCGCCACAGCAAAAACAGGCCCACAAAAACGCGGAACTTCAGAAATACAGCGTTCTTCATCAATGCTATTCAGCATTTCTGCAACACTGCTTGCCCCAATGATCAAGGGGGGAGCCTGTATCGAAACCTCCTTGATAACCCGCCCAACCAATTCAAGGTCTTCCATTTCTTCCACATCAAACAAGGTATGTGTTTCCCCCGCTTCAATGCGCGCTTGAACAGTGTTCTGCAAAGCCTCAAAGCCATCGCGATACTGCCTGCGATCAATCAGGGCGATCCTGTCCCATCCTTGCTTGCCAAAATGTTTTCTCAAATCAGCTTGCGTCATGGGAGTTACGGGATGTCGGCTCGCAACCGGGTGTTCATCAATGCGATAGACCTTTGCATCGCTGGCCTTGGCAAAAAGGTGTCCAAAGACACAGTAACGCCCCAAAGAAGGTTGCCCGCCAATAATCGCTGTCCATTTGCTCGCAAAAGATTTTGTCAAAACATTGCAGGCATGGGCAATATTTCCAATCTCAGCAGAACTATCGAATGTGGAACAGATCTTAAAATGATACGCTCGGGTATTCAACTTAGACAGCGGGCCAATAAGTTCCCTCAACACCACATCTGCCTGCTCCGGGTTCATGGAACGCAGCGCACTGGCAATGCCGACACAATCAAGCCCCTCTATTTCCTCTTCTGTTGGAGGCTTCAAAAACAAGCGGGCTTGTTTGCCTGCACGTGCCCATGTCGCCAGTGTATCGGAAGCGCCTGTAAAATCATCGCCGATAAACACACAGTCCAGCACGCGCCCCTTCGTCTTACCCATAAAAATCCAACGCCTCAGCCAAGGACAGATGTCTTTTTGCAAATTCTTTCAGAGAGTACCCAGCCTGCGTTGCTTCCCAGGCCTGCTGCAAACTTTCAATCCCTGCAGCCGGGCCACTGGGGTGCGCAAGAATGCCCCCTCCTGCCAGAAACATAAAATCGCCCGAGCCAACAGCCTTGTATGTATCCGGCAACGTTCCTGCCCATTGCCCGGAAGAAAAGACCGGAAGAACCTGATCTCCTTCGCCTTCGCCGGACAAAGGAAGATTGCACAGCCGCGCAGCTTCGCTCACTTCCGCATCCGGGTCGCAAAACTTTCCGCCAATCCCATGGACATGCATATGGTCCAGCCCGGTTAAACGATAAAGGGATTGAAAAGCTGCAAAGGACATCCCCAAAGCCGGATGGCGCGAAAAACCGCCAAAACCATTGCGGTGCGCATGTAACATCAGCGGGGTCGATTTGCGCAAACTTTGCATGGCCGACAACCCGACCCAGTTCATGCTCACCATGACCGTATTGCCGCCTTCGCGTTCCACCAGATCAGCATGGGCGCGCATGGCATCGGTTTCATCCGTAATGTTGAAAGCCATCATCACATCACGGCCCGTTTTTTCACGATAAGCACGAATACGTGCCATAATCGCGGGAACACGTTCTGCCAAAGGTGCATAAACAGGGTTGGCACAAACTTCATCATCCTTGATAAAGTCTACCCCGGCCTCACACAGTTTTTCGACCAGATCTGCAATTTCTTCAGTGTGCATCCCGACATTGGGCTTAATGATGGTGCCGAAAAAAGGACGTTCCTCAACAGCCATGCGTTTTCTTGTCCCCTGCACACCGGCAACCGGAGAAGCAAACTGCGCCCGATATGTTGCAGGCAATTCAACCTTTGTTAAACGCAGACCGGAGACTTCGCCCAGATCATAAAGATTACCGGAAACGGTGGAAGCCAAGGTTGCGAGGTTCGCCCCGATATTATCAACAGGAAAACCTATTTTAACAATGGCTCTGCGAAAAGGCCCGCTTAAACCTTTGGCATCAATCCAGTTGCTGTAAAGGCTGGGCTGTTCATAAGAGGCCAGTTCTTCAACAGAAATAACCTGTGCCGCTGCCCTTGCGCGCAATTCATCGGTTTCTGAAGCAACCCGCACAAACGTTCCACTGCTTTGTTCTCCGGCAATGGTTTGTGCAATTTTTTCCGGCTCCAAAGGGGTTTCAATCAAATATTCGGCAACAATGCGTTCCATGCCTTATACCTCAGACAAAGGCGGGAAAGGCCGCACAGGATCACTGCCATCCCAATCAAGCGAGGCTTCATAAATCGTCTTGAACAAACGACCTTTCGGGCCAACAACCTCGGATAACTCAATCACGGTTCCCGGGTGCATTTCCTTATCAAAATAAACAAAACGCCCCTGCTCGCCGACTTTGCCGCTCATCTTCACCTGAAAGCCCTGTGACAACATGGTTTCCAGATCCTGATCAAAACGTTCGGTCCAATAAGCGACATGTTGCAGGCCCACATGCCCGGCCTGAGTAAAGTCACGATACATGGAAGGCGCATCATTGCGGGTCTGAATCAGTTCCACCTGCACAAAACCGGAATTTGCCAAGGCAACGGAATTATGTACCTCATAGGATTTACCTTCATAGGTGTAATCTTCAATCGGCACCTTGGGATTATAATACCAAGGTCCAACCCCCATGGTCTTGGACCAATGATCCATTGCGGCTTCAATATCCGGCACCACATAACCCAACTGACGAATTTCACCTAAAAATTTACTCATTTCCTCATTTCCTCACATAGTTGGGAAGCCATGTCGCAAGGTCCGGAATTAAGGTCACGGCCAAAAGCGACAGCATTAAGGGGATTAAAAACGGAAGAACGCCCCGTATCACGTTATGCAACGGCATCTTGGCAATGAAGCTGACCATATAAAGGCTCATGCCAATCGGCGGTGTCAGCAACCCGATCATCAGATTGAGGACAAACACAATACCAAGCTGCAAAGGGTCAACGCCCGCTGCCGTTAAAGCAGGCGTAACGATAGGTGCAATAATCAGAATGGCGGAAATTGATTCCAGAACCATCCCGACGACCAACAAAATAACGTTCAGGATCAACAGCAACATCAAGGGGCTGCTTGAAAAAGAGCCCAGAGCTTCGCCCACCACAGCCGGAATGCGATCAACCGTCAGCACCCATGCAAACAGGGCCGAAGTTGAAACAATAAACAGAACACTTGCCGTTGCCTCAACGGAATCACGTGCTGCTGTCATAAAGCCCGACCAGTTCAAGTCACGATAAATAAACGCACCGATCAACAAGGAATAGGCAACGGTCACGCCGGCAACTTCTGTCGGGCCAAAATAGCCGCTTAACAGACCGCCGACCAGAATAACCGGGGCCAGCAACGCAGGTAGGGAAATAACCAGTTTACGCAAAAACTCGCTTTTGGTTGGTTTCACCTCATCGCGGGGCAGTTTAAAAATACGTGCCATCACCGCAACCATCACCATCAGTAAAACAACGATAAGAATGGCAGGCACAATCCCGGCCAGCAGCAATTTCACAGCAGAAACATTCGCCGCCGTGGCAAAAATGATAATGGGAATACTCGGCGGAAAAATCGGGCCAATGGTTGCTGCGGCAATGGTAATCCCGGCTGCGAACTCATCCTTATAGCCCTGATCACGCATCATTTTAATCTGAATACCGCCAAGGGCACCAATATCTGCCAAAGCCGCCCCGGAAATACCGGAAAAAACCAGACTGACAAGAACGCTGACCTGTGCCACACCGCCACGCAACCGCCCGACGATGAAACGGATCAGTTCAAAAAGGTGCTTGGTCACCCCAGTGACCCCCAGCAGGTTTGCCGCAAAAATAAACAGCGGCACAGCCAGTAACGGGGATGAATCAA
Source organism: Terasakiella sp. (assembly GCA_050297075.1). Taxonomy (GTDB): domain Bacteria; phylum Pseudomonadota; class Alphaproteobacteria; order Rhodospirillales; family Terasakiellaceae; genus Terasakiella. Next base: position 31,948 of record JBNKSC010000001.1, on the reverse strand, counting down.
TCGCATTGACCATGCGTTGGCCCAGAACGGCAACGGGCAAGTCATAAATCAGAATAACAACAGCTGAAGATAAACCAAGGCTGATGGCCACAGGCAGCCCCATCACCAGCGTCACACAGAAAAGAGAGACAAGCAATAAACTCATAATGCTTCTCCTGTCTCTTCATTCTGTTCATGAACACTGAACAATCTTTCCAGAATGACGAGGGCAAGAAACACCAAACCAATAATGACCGGGGTATAATAGATCAGGTTCGGGATTTTCAGGGAAGGCGTCGAAAACTTGGCTGCACGCAACAGGAACTTATAAAGCCCCCATAAAACCAGCCCACAAAAGACAAATGACATCAACTCATTCACGACACGCAAAAAAACCTTCGCTCTCGGCCCCAGCATGTCGGGGACAAGTTCCATGGCAATATGTTTGTTGTGATGCATCAGGGACGGGATCGCCAAAAAGACCAGCGAAATCCCGAAAAAGCGAGCCAGTTCATCCGCCCAGGGCAAACCCAGGTCAAACAGGTTGCGGCACAAAACCTGCGCCAGAACAAGCCCGCAAATCAGGATCATTAACGGTATCGTCACTCCCATCAACAGCGATGTTGTACGCTTCAGGAGTGTCCGCAAGCACATAACGTGTGAAGACATATTTTTCTCTCAGTTACCCGCTTGCGGACTGAGCCTTTATAAATTCAGATTTTAGGAAACAGCAGAAATCTTTTTGTAAAGACTTCCATACTTATCCCCAAAGTTTTTCTGAACCAATTTTTCTACCGATCCACGGAAAGCGTCAATTTTGAGCCCTTCTGCTTCACCGATAACCGTCATCCCCTTATCTTTAAGGGCTTGCAGTTCGGAAGCCTCTTTATCCAGCAGCATTTGGCTGGCCCGTTGACGTACCGTATTGGCTGCTTTCTGAATTGCTGCCTTCACATCGGAAGAATAAGACTCCCATGTGTCATTATTGATAATAACCATTTCGGCACCGCGAATATGGCCTGTCAACATCAGGTGTGACTGAATTTCGTAAAGTTTGTGATCCAGCACCACATTTACCGGATTTTCCTGACCGGAAACAACGCCAGTTGCCAATGCTGTGGGAACCTCGGACCAGTTCACCGGCACCGGAACAGCACCAAGGCCTTCAACAGCCGTCAAATAAATCGGGAACGGAATGGCGCGAATTTTAACACCGGCAAGATCAGACGGTTGATAAACCGCTTTGTTGGCCGTTAAATTACGCGTACCGAAGTAGAAAGAATAAAGAACCCGCACGCCACTATCCTGAACAAGGCCCTTGTTCAATTCTTCCATCACGGGAGAATTGATATCCACCACTTTCATCAGATGATCGACATCACGATAGAGGTATGGTGTATCCAGCGCCGCAAAAGGCTCATGCAAAGAGGCAATCGCGCCTGCCGTATTGTGGGAAAGACCAATGGTTCCTGTCGAAACACCTTCCGCCAATTCCTGCAATTTGCCAAGCTGTGAAGACGGATAGAGATCAATCTTGATTTCACCATTCGTGTTTTTGGCAATTTCCTCGGCCAACCATTGCGCCTGAAGGCCTGCAATACTGGTCGGTGAATTCATATGACCATAGCGCAACGTTGTTGCAGCCTGTGCTGAAGAAAACGGCCATGTTCCAGCTAAAAGCCCACTACACGCAGCGGCACCCGTTAACCCAAGAAAACCGCGACGAGAAAGATTGTTATCAGTCATATAGACCTCCCAATGACACCTCTGTTAGGCCCATAACATATGTGAATATGGGCTTATTGCTTGTTTATTGGATTGATTTTATAGAAGCATCCCCTATAGTCAAATTCGAATAAATGATGGTTTTTGATGTTTTTAAGAGATATGAAATGCCTAAAACCAATGGCCCGACCATCCATGATCTTGCTGCCCAATCCGGCCTTTCTGTTGCAACTGTTGACCGTGTGCTGAACCGCCGGCCCGGCGTGCGTGAACTGACCCGCAGAAAAGTTCTCAAAGCTGCTGTTGATATTGGCTATTTGCTTGAAGAAACAGCAGAAGAAACATTGCGCCCGGCCCCGTTGCGTCTTGTTTTTCTCCTGCCCGCTGGGACAAACCCCTATTTCAAGCTTTTGGGGGATGCCGTCAAAGCCGCCTCCATGAACCCGGCTTTAAATGTCATCATCCGTTGTTTCTTTGTTGAAAGCTTTAGTCCACAGGCCTTATCACAGGCTTTGCAACATTACAGTAAAACCGCAGACGGGATCGCCTTTCTGGCCCTCAACCACCCGGAAGTGCGCCAAACCGTTGTTGAACTTCGCGCCAAAGGCAAAGAGATTTTAACAATCGTTTCCGATATTACAGATGCCAACAGATCCTATTTTGTAGGTCTGGATAACAAGGTGGTCGGACGAACGGCTGCCTACCTGCTGGGCAGGCTCTTACATCCTAAATCCGGCAAAGTCGCCCTGATTGCCGCCAGTGAAAGCTATCTTACCCATGTGGAACGAAAAACCGGCTTTCTCAGTCTCATGGAAGAACGATACCCCGATATTGAACTCATCGGTGTGCGCGAAGGCCATGACCAGCGCGATGAAAACTACCAACATGCCCTGACCCTGCTGGACGAATATCCAGACCTTGTCGGCATTTATAATGCAGGCGGTTCCTCCGATGGTGTTGCACGTGCCTTGCGTGAACGTCATTTAAGTTCGCAAGTGTTATTCATTGGGCACGGCCTGACCCCGGATACCCGCAAGGCCCTTCTGGAAGATGTCATGGATGTCATCATCACCCAAAGCCCGCAGGTCATTGTTCAAAACACCATTCAGATTTTTACAAACCTATGTCTGCAAAAACCACCGTTACGAGACACGCTTTCTCTTAACATGCAAACCGTTTTTCGTGAAAACCTGCCGACAATTTTATAAATTGTCTTATGTGTTTTCCTCAACATAAGCCGCCACCGCATCAAAGAGCAGATGCAAATCAGGATATAGGCTCGCGATGAGATCCACATCTCCGGCTTTCCCCGACTTTTCAAGTTCAAAGCACAAATCTGCAAGTTTATTTGCCCCCACCGTTCGTGAAGAAGACTTCAGTTTATGCCCCATCGCCCCGATCTGATCAGTATCAGCGCTATTATAGGCTTGATCAATATCGTCAATGATGTCTTTGGCTTGGGCAACAAAACTCACCAGAAACTCTTTATGTAACTCAGGGTCATCCCCGATAATGGGTGTCAACGCATTCGGGTCGACCGGAGAATCATCAGAAACCTCCGGTTCATCAGAAGCGGCCTGTTCTTCTTCACCCCCTTGCGCGGCAGTATTCTGTATATCGGACGGGATGTATTTTACGATTTCATCGCGCAACTTTTGAAGCTCAACCGGTTTGGACAGATACCCATCCATCCCCAAGCTGATGCAATGTTCTTCTTCGCCTTTCATCGCATTGGCCGTCAGTGCAACAATGGAGAGATGCCCCTTGCCCTCTTCTTGTTCTATGCGGCGAATTTCCTGCGTCAGCTCGTAACCATCCATTTTAGGCATATGGAGGTCTGTCAGAAGAAGAAAATAATTTCCCGCCTGCCACCTGAGTAATGCTGCATAACCATCATCACAAATATCGGCGCTTAACCCAATGAGATTAAGCTGGCGTTGAATAACATCCTGATTTGTTTTGTTATCCTCGGCGACCAAAATGGGATGGTCGGTTGCATTGAAAGATTGATCCAGTTTTGCAGACAAATGAATATTCTGTTCTGCCTGCTGGTCTTCTTCCGATATAAGGGCTTCGCGACCAACAGATTGAGCCACTGCATTTAAAAGGGCACGGCGCGGAAGTGCTTCCCGGTCAATTTCAAAGACATTATCCTCAAGCATACGCACTTTTCGCCGATGGCCATGTGCAACACTTAAATAGGACAATTGCACAACATAGCGAATATCCTTTTCTGCGTCCCGGCCCATCTGCCGTGCGACAACTTGCTGGGCAGCCTTCAAACCGGATTGTCCCATCACCAGTACACAGACGGGCTCATCGGAAGAATTCGTCTTGATTAAATCCCAGGCTTTTTCCATATCCTCAGCTGAATGGATATTGGCACCGGCATGGGTCAGATAAACGGAACAATCCTTCAGGAACTGGGTATCATCACCCACAATAACAGCATCCAGATTGTCCAGTCTCAGGTCACTTGTATCAACCTCGACATCGCCTTCGCCCAATGCAAACGGCAGGCGCACAATAAAGGTTGAACCGACATTGGCCTCACTTTCAACAGAGATTGCCCCGCCCATCATTTCAGCCAGTCTTTTGGAAATGACAAGGCCCAGCCCTGTACCGCCATGGGTGCGGGTGGTGCCGCCATCCGCCTGTTCAAACGATTTGAACAAACGGGCTTTGGATTCAGGGTCTATGCCGATCCCGTTATCGGAAATACTGAAACAAACCCAGACAAACCCTTCTTCTTTTTCCACAAGGTCAGCGCGCACATTTACACAGCCGACCCGGTCCAGACCTGAACAAAATTTCAGAGCATTGCCTGTGAGGTTAGTCAAAACCTGACGCAGACGTAAACCATCCCCAAAAAGAAGGGGAGGAATAGCCGGGTCGAAATACATGCTCAGGCTCACGCCTTTTTCCGAGGCCACCCGATCAAGCAAATTGATCACGGAATCAAATTCATCCTCAATAAGGATATTGGATTCTGACAAACCCAGTTTACCCGCTTCGATTTTCGAGAAATCAAGAATATCGTTAATAATACTGAGCAGAGAATGGGCGGATTGACGGATGGTTGAAACCATCTTCCTGTCATCTGTCGATAACGGGCTGTGGGCTAAAACCTCCAGCATCCCGACAACACCGTTCATCGGCGTTCGGATTTCATGGCTCATATTGGCCAAAAAACGTGATTTTGCCTTATTGGCAATTTCAGCCGATTTTTTTGCCCGAATAAGCTCTACATTTGTTTCTTCTGCCTGCTTTCTGGCATGTTCCTCTGCACTCAGCGCTTTGCCAACGAACCAGGAATAGGCGATTAAAACGATAATAATAGAACCGCCAAACACAAAAGAATCAATCTTCATATTGTCGATGGATTGTTTCGCCGTTTCAACCCAAAATGCGTGCGTTTCCTTTTCATGCTCAATCAATTTCTCTACAGCGATCAGAGCATTTTTTTCACTCTCTCTAAATTCTTCCTTTAACGCAAAAGCACGAGGAGTGACGAACAAGTCCTGAGAGATATTAAGCAGATCCTTGGCATTTCTTTGCAGCTTGTTAAATGCCTGATTCAATTCTGCAAGATACGTTTCATAATGCCCTTCATCGATATCATTTATTTCATTTAGGGACTCTTTATGTGTCAGAATAAATGCCTTGTATGCTTTTGAATAAACCTCAACAGCCTTTTCAATGAGTCGTAAACCGTTTTTATGAGCAAAGCCACCTTTACGAGGGCTCAAAACAGGAAACTCATTGACTGCTGCCACAATGCGGGAAATCCCGAATTGCATGGCATAAGCAGCCTGTGCAGAAGAAACAGAATAAGTGACAATCTTTTCAGCAGATTTTTGGGCATTCTCCGCATTGTAATGGTTTTTGACCAGCAAAATACTCACAGCGGTAAATACGAGCAACGAGGCTACGAGTAACCATTTTTTTTTGTTCATCGCCCCCTCCAGAATAATTCCGTTTCCCTGAAAATTTTATTCATGTTCGGCTCTAATAACAATTTGAGATTGATATTAGAAAGAATGCAAGAACAAATCCGCTAATTCAGTAAAAAATAATAAATAAACTATCCTAAAGAATTAGCTTCGGGCCTCATTCCTTGAGAATGAAGATAACGGCTCCCACGACACAGATGGTTGCAAGTCCTCTAAAAATAACACAACTGGCAAATAGAAGAAAGAACACAAGATATTCGATCTGTTCATTTTTATATGTGCGCTTAAGAACCTGAACCAGTTTGGAATATTCTGGATGAATGGGACAAACCCAAAAAAGGCGAGAGCTGCATCAGCTCTCACCTTTTTCACGGGAGTGGGACAAACCGTTGGGTTAGTGACTGATCATCCACGGGCGGTCCGCCGGGAAGGTTTTGCTGCCGTCCCCCAGATAGACCGTCTTGGATTTGCGCGGTTTGCTGGAACAACAACCGCAACCCGGACCATGCTCATGTTGATGCTCACGATGGCTTGCCGTAGAGACCAGCGGTTCATGCTGGCTCTTCTCATTTTTGGCCATTGCCTTGCGTTTTGCAGGATCCATACCCAAAACCGCCGGGGAAATGGCGATCACGCGGGGCGATAGCGCCTTGCAGTGCGGGCATTCGATGGGTTGTGCGGCTTTTTCAGCCATTTGCAATTCCTCGAACACCCCATGGGTCGGGCATTTGTAATGATACATGGGCATGGGCGTTACTCCTTATCGGGGGAGCAGGGAATATCCACACTGCCGTCATGATATTTGGTCGGACCCTCCGCGTTCGGCATGATGTCCTTATCGAAGATATCTGTCGGCAACCACAGGGTCGCACACGCATTCGGCACATCGACCACGCCGCTGATATGGCCCTGAATAGGCGCACAACCGATAATCGCGTAGCCCTGTGCCCCGCTGTAGCCGAATTTCTTCAGATATTCAATGGCATTCAGGCAAGCCTGACGATAGGCAACCTGTACGTCCAGATAATATTGCTCGCCTTCTTCATCCACGGAAATACCTTCGAAGATCAGGTAGTCGTCATATTTCGGGACCAGCGGGCTGGGTTTAAAGATCGGATTTTTCACGCCGTATTTCGCCATGCCGTCCTTGATCAGGTTGACGCGCATGTGAATCCAGCCCGCCATTTCGATGGCCCCGCAGAAGGTGATTTCCCCATCGCCCTGACTGAAGTGCAAATCGCCCACAGACAGACCGGCTTCATCCACATAAACCGGGAAATAGACCTTTGAGCCACGGGTCAAATCCTTGATATCGCAGTTGCCGCCATGTTCGCGCGGCGGCACCGTGCGCGCGCCTTCTGCCGCGGCTTCCTTGGCGGCATCGCCTTTCATTTGGCCCATATGGGCAGTTTCGGCAAACGGCAGATTGGCAAGACCGGGGACACGGTCCGGGTCCGTATCATACAGTTCCTGTTCACGATCATTCCATTTTTTCAACATATCCTTGTCCGGCAGGCAGCCGATCAGGCCCGGGTGCAGGGTACCGGCAAACTCAACGCCCGGAATGTGGCGCGAACTGGTAAACATGCCGTTGAAATCCCAGATGGTTTTATGGGCATCGGGGTAATGGTCGGTCAAAAAGCCACCGCCGTTGTTTTTGGAGAAGAACCCGTTAAAGCCCCACTGGCTGTCTTCCAATGTGCCGATATCCAGAATATCGACCACCAGCAGGTCACCCGGTTCTGCGCCTTCCACCCCGATGGGGCCGGAAAGGAAGTGAACTTGCGACAAATCCACATCGCGCACATCGTCCGCGCTATCGTCATTTTTGATCTGGCCCCCGGTCCAGTCCACGCATTCCACAATAAAATCATCGCCGGGCTTCACCGTGGCAACCATCGGAATATCCGGGTGCCAGCGGTTGTGGATTTTCTCATTTTCGTAAGCAGATTTGTTCAGGTCTACTTTAATGATCGTTTCAGTCATAATGAACTCCTAAAGTTGGGCAAGGTATTTTGAGAATGTCAGCCATCCTATACGGACAGGAAGCTGGCGATTTTTTCCTCATCAATGGCATCCCGGGTGGCCTCATGGACGATTTCTCCATTTTCAAGGACGAGAACCCGATCAGCGATATCGAGGGCAAAACTGAGAACTTGTTCGGAAACAACAATGCTGAGGCCGCGTTCATCGCGGATGCGTTTCAACACACGCCCCATTTCCCGGATGATGGAAGGCTGAATGCCTTCGGTCGGTTCATCCAGCAACAGGACCTTTGGCTCTGTCGCCAGCGCCCGGGCAATAGCCAGTTGCTGCTGCTGACCGCCGGAAAGGTTGCCGCCCCGGCGTGATTTCATTTCCAGCAGGACGGGAAAAAGTTCATAGAGGTCTTCAGGCACCGCTGTTTTATCAGTGGTCACCAGACCGGTTTCGATATTTTCCTTCACCGTCATGGATGGAAAGATCATGCGCCCTTGCGGCACATAAGCCAGCCCGTTGATGACGCGCTCATGGCTTTTCATTTCCGTCACCTGGGTTGTGCCGACAGAAGCCGTGCCTTTGGCGGTCGGCACCATACCCATGAGGGATTTCATCAGCGTGGTTTTACCCATGCCGTTGCGCCCCATAATGGCGACGATTTCATTGGGGGCGACATCAAAGTCAAGGCCGTGAAGAACCTCACTTTGACCATAAGAGACGTGATAGTCAGATACTGATAGCATATTATTGCCTCCTTTTTCCTAGTGACCGAGATAGACTTCAACGACCTTGGGGTCATTCTGGACATGGTCCATGGACCCTTCGGACAGCATCTTGCCCTGATGAAGAACCGTGACGCGGTGGGCAATGTCCTCGACAAATTTCATGTCATGTTCGATCACCAGCACCGAACGCCCCTTGATAATCTTTTGAAGCAGTTCTGCGGTTTTCACCCGTTCAGACACACTCATGCCCGCAACGGGTTCATCCAGCATCAGAAGGTCCGGGTCCTGAATCAGCAGCATGCCGATTTCCAGCCATTGCTTCTGACCGTGGCTCAAAAGCCCGGCAGGTTGGTTCAACTGGTCTTTAAGAAAGATTTCCGAAGCCACTTCTTCCACCCGCTCAATCACTTCCTGATCGCGCTTGAACATCAGTGCTCCGAAAACACCATGTCCGCGCGGGAAAGAGAGTTCTAGGTTTTCAAAAACGCTCAGGTCTTCGTAGATGGACGGGTTCTGGAACTTGCGCCCCACCCCGGCATGAACGATCTGGTTTTCAGAAAGGGTCGTCAGTTCCTGTTCGCGGAATTTGATGGACCCGCTGGAAGCTTGCGTTTTACCGCAGATCAAATCCAGAACCGTGGTTTTACCGGCCCCGTTCGGACCGATGATCACGCGGATTTCTTCTTCTTCCACATAGAAAGACAAATCATCCACGGCCTTGAAGCCATCAAAGGAAACCGTAAGCCCTTCTACTGACAGAACAAAATCATCATTTGTTGGTGTCGTCGTCATTGTAACTCTCCTTTATTCCGCCGGTTGTTTCGCGCCCAATGTCTGGTCCGTATCTTCACTGTCAGCCCCGGACATAAACTTGGGCAAACGCGGTTCGACAAAGGTGGTGTACAGACCGGCCAGACCGTTGGGAAAAGCCATCACAACCGCGATGAACAAACCGCCCATCGCCAGCAACCACAGTTCGGGGAAAGCTTCGGACAACAAGGTTTTTGCCCAGTTGATCAGGAGCGCCCCCCAAACGGCACCCAGCAGGGACAGACGCCCGCCCACAGCGGTGAAGATCACCATTTCGATACTCGGCACAATTCCAACGAAGGACGGCGACATAAAACCGACCTGAAGGGTGAACATGGCCCCGCCAATGGCCGCAAAGGCAGCACCTAGGCAGAAAACAAAGATTTTGAAGTTTGCCACGCTGTAACCGGAAAAACGCACACGGTCTTCTTTTTCGCGCATGGCAACCAAGAGGCGACCGAGTTTTGATTTACGCACAAACTGGGCAACCAGAAGAACCGCAAACAACAAAATGGCATTGATGAAATAGAGGATATATTGCGCACTTTCGGTACGGATATCCCACCCCATCAGGGTGCGCAGGTCGGTAATGCCGTTCACCCCGCCGGTATAACCTTGCTGACCGATAATCAGGATGGTCAAGATAGCCGCAATGGCTTGGGTAATGATGGCAAAATACACACCGCCTACACGGCGCTTGAACATCGCCGCACCCAGAATATAGGCAAAGATGGTCGGCACAACCAAAATGGCAATCAACGCCACCGGGAAGTAATGGAACGGTTCCCAGAAAAACGGTAGGGCCGTGAGCTGGTTCCAGTCCATAAAATCGGGAATGCCCGGTGTGGACTGAATTTTTGTCGCTTCCGGTGTGGAAGCCTCCAGTTTGAGGAACATCGCCATGCAGTACCCGCCAAGGCCAAAGAAAACTCCCTGACCGAGGCTAAGGATACCGCCTGCCCCCCAACAAAGGACAAGACCGATCGCCACAAAGGCGTATGTAAGATATTTACCCACCAGATTGAGACGGAAGATATCCAGTCCCATCGGCAGAACAATCAGAATGAGAGCGGCAAGCACAAGGAAGCCGAAAATCTCTGTTCTGCTGGCAAAGGAAGAAATATTGAATTTCATATGGAGCACTCCCTAGCGACGAATTTTCAGAGAAAACAGCCCTTGCGGACGCAACATCAAAATGCCGACAACGGTAAGCAGTGTCAGAATTTTGGCCATGGAACCGCTCAGGAAAAATTCAAGGGTGGATTGAGACTGGGAAATCGCAAAAGCTGAAGCGATGGTCCCCAGCAAGCTTTGCGCCCCGCCGAACACAACCACCAAGAAGGTATCCACAATATATAACTGACCGGATGTCGGCCCGGTGGAGCCCACCATGGTGAAGGCACTGCCAGCTACACCGGCAATCCCGCAGCCCAAGGCATAGGTGCCGCGATCCACCTTGGCCGTATTAATACCCACAGCACCGGCCATGGCACGGTTTTGCACAACGGCACGCACCTGACGGCCCCATGCGGATTTGAACATCAGGTAAGCCACCGCAAGGGTGATCAAAATGGTCAGCCCCATCACGAAAACGCCGTTGATCGGAACTTCCACCATATCGGTCAACTGGAAGGAACCGAGCAGATAATCCGGCAGGGTAACACCCACTTCGCGCGCCCCGAAAACGGAACGGTAGATTTGCTGCAAAATCAGGCTGAGCCCCCATGTGGCCAGCAAGGTATCCAGCGGACGTTTGTAAAGATGCTGGATCATCGCCCATTCGACAAGGGCACCCAAAGCCCCGGAGGCAAAAAACGCAAGGATCATCGCGACAAAGAAGTAGATACCGAAAAGGGAGGGAAGGTACGTTGAGAAAAGGTGGGAACAAATATAGGTGACATAGGCACCAAGGATCATGAATTCGCCATGGGCCATATTGATGACGCCCATCTGGCCGAAAATGATTGCAAGACCAAGAGCCATCAAGACGAACACGGAAAACAGGATCAGTCCGGCAAAGCCTTGCATGGCTAAAATCGAGGTGAGTTCGCTGAATGTATATCCATCAAACATGGTAACTCTCCTGGTTGTTGGGGGGACTTGGGGTCAAAGAACCCTCAGGTATTTCAGTGTTAGGAACCGGGTTTCCCCGGACGATGTGAAACACCATCCGGGGAGGCCGTCGATTATTGATAACCTTTAGGGAACGGGTTCGGTTCCATCAGCTCTTTGGTTTCGTAAACCACGTCATACTGACCGTCTGCTTTTGCCAGACCGATCCGGGTCTTGGACCAGAGGTGGTGGTTTTCGTGGATACGCACATAGCCTTCCGGTGCGGTGGTCAGCTCAATCCCCGGTGAAGCGGCACGGATTTTATCAATATCGAAGCTACCGGCTTTTTCAACAGCTGCCTTCCACAGCCACGGGCCGAGGTAAGCCGCTTGCGTCACATCACCGATCACCATGTCGGAACCCCATTTGGCTTTGAACGCCTCAACGAAAGCTTTGTTGTTGGCATTGTCCAGACTTTGGAAATATTTCATCGCCGCATAAGCACCTTCGATATTTCCCCCACCAATCCCGCGGATTTCATCTTCGGTAACGGAGATGGTCAACAAGGTGACGTTGTCTTTTTTCAGGTCGATCCCGGCAGCTTTAAGCTGCTTGTAGAAGGCAACGTTGGAACCACCCACAACGATGGCATAGATCACGTCCGGTTTTTTCAGACGGATTTTGTTGATCACAGAGTTAAACTGCGTGTGACCCAGCGGATAATATTCTTCACCGACAACCTTCAGGCCGAGTTTTTCAATATGTTTACGGGCAATTTTATTGGAGGTACGCGGCCAGATATAGTCTGAGCCCAGCAGGAAGAAGCTTTTGGCCCCTTTTTCTTTCACAACCCAGTCAATCCCGGCCAAAATCTGTTGTGTGGCTTCCTGACCTGTGTAAATCACGTTGGGAGATTGTTCCAAACCTTCGTAGAAAGTCGGGTAATAGAGCATACCGTTATATTGTTCGAAAACAGGCAGAACGGCTTTGCGGGAAGCAGATGTCCAGCACCCGAAAACGGCTGCGACCTTGTCGTTTACCAGCAATTTTTTGGATTTTTCAGCAAATGTCGGCCAATCACTGGCGCCATCTTCCTGAATGAATTTGATCTTGCGACCAAGAACACCGCCCATTGCGTTGATCTGTTCAATGGCCAGTTTTTCTGCCTGTACGGAACCTGTCTCTGAAATTGCCATCGTACCGGTGACAGAGTGCAGGATCCCAACGGTGACTTCGCTATCCGTAACTGCCAAACCTGTGGTGTTGGCATCGGAAGCCATAGCACTGAACGGAGCCATCGCAACAACAGGAAGGGCAGCCATGCCCATAATCAGTTTGCGTCGCAGGCTACTGAACAGCACGGACTTTTTGGGGGATTTTCTAACCATATTTTCCTCATTTGAAAAAAGTTTACCGAAAGCAAGAAGGCGCTTATGGCCGATGAGGAAATGCTGAATGGTTTAACGTTATGCTGCAATGCGTCAAATGACGTATTCCATTTGACGTACGCTAAAACTACTATGCTTGTACAGCCGCACACTGGAACGATACAGCAGGCATATCAATGGTTGTTAAACCGTTACTTTCTAGGGCTTGGATTGAAAATCAAAAGAGGTGAACTATGCGATAGCTCTGTGATGGAAAAAGGTCTAATCTCATTATGTTGCGATGCACAATAAGCATTGCAACCTGAACCGCCCCCCTGTCTTATTTTCAAATTGATCCATGAGTGACACACAAAAAGTAACGCGCGTCAGAAGACAATATAACCAGTGGGTTGCCAACCAGACACTGGAAGATTTCGCCCTGCGTTTTACCGCCAAACAGGCACGCAAATGGTCAACTGTTCGCGTGGGCAATACAGCCCTTGGGGCCATTTCCTTTCTTGCCTTGGAAGCCATCGGTGGTGCCATCACACTCAATTACGGATTTTACAACTCGTTTCTGGCAATCCTTGTGGTCAGCGCCCTGCTGTTTCTGACCGGCCTGCCTATCACCTATTACGCTGCGCGCTATGGATTGGATATTGACCTGCTGTCCCGTGGGGCAGGTTTTGGTTACATTGGTTCCACCATCACCTCACTGATTTATGCCTCATTCACCTTTATTTTCTTTGCTATCGAGGCTGCCATTATGTCCATGGCACTGGAAATGGTGTTTGGCATTCCGCTGTCCATCGGCTATCTCATCAGTGCCGTCATGGTCATTCCTCTGGTTACCCACGGCATCACCTTTATCAGCCGCTTTCAACTCTGGACTCAACCCTTATGGCTGGTCCTGCATCTTTCCCCCTTTGTCTATCTTGCCATCACCAGTATCGAAAGTTTTTCAGCTTGGCGCCATTATACCGGCGCGGCCGGAGAAGCCGCGCTTGACTTCAACATTCTGCTGTTCGGTGCTGCGGGTTCCGTTCTCTTTTCCCTGATTGCGCAAATCGGCGAACAGGTGGATTTCCTGCGTTTCATGCCTCCGAAAACCAGAGAAAACAGCCGTTCGTGGTGGGTTGCCCTGCTCATGGCCGGGCCGGGCTGGATCATCGTCGGGGCACTCAAATTAATCGCTGGCTCTTTTCTGGCCTATTTTGCCATCTCTCAAATGCTTTCAAACGAACTGGCTTCAGAACCCAGCCATATGTATCTGGCCGCTTTCAGTCAGATGTTCTCAACGCCCGAAATCGCCCTGTCCGTCACCGGCATTTTTGTAGTGCTGTCTCAGGTTAAAATCAATGTCACCAATGCCTATGCCGGTTCCATCGCCTGGTCGAACTTCTTTTCGCGTTTGACCCACAGTCACCCGGGCCGGGTCGTTTGGCTGGTCTTCAATGTGGTTATCGCTTTTCTTTTAATGGAAATGGGCATTTACAAGGCGTTGGAACAAATCCTGGGCATGTATTCCATGGTCGCTGTCGCTTGGGTCGGGGCACTGGTCGCCGATCTGGTGATCAACAAACCCTTCGGTCTCAGCCCCAAAATCATCGAATTCAAACGGGCCCATCTCTATGACATTAACCCGGTCGGTGTCGGCTCCATGGCGTTGGCAACAATCGTGGCCTTTCTGTCTTACAGCGGGCTGTTTGGCCATGTTGCCCATGCCATGTCTTCCTTTATCGCGCTGGGGGTTGCCTTTATTACCTCCCCCTTTATCGCCATTATCACACGCGGGCGCTACTATATCGCGCGACCAGCCTACCAACCGACGAAACATAAAGAAACCTGTTCTCTCTGCAAAAATACATTTGAAGTTGAAGACACAACCCATTGCCCGTTTTACGGCGGGTGTATCTGTTCATTATGTTGTTCACTGGATTCACGCTGTCATGACAAATGCAAACATGAAGCGCGTTTCTCCGATCAAATCCTGCATTTGTTCAAACGCCTGTTCCCGCAAAAAATATACCGGCATGTTCATTCGCAGATCGGCCATTATCTGGGCATGCATTTTCTCATCGGCATCATTCTGGCCTGCATATTGCTGATCCTTTATTTCCAGACCTCGCTGGATGATAATTACGCCAAAGACGTTATCTCCGCGACTCTGTGGAAAGCCTTTATTATTTTAATGATTGTTTCCGGTGTTGTTTCCTGGCTGTTCGTACTGGCCAAGGAAAGCCGCCGCGTTGCAGAAGAAGAAAGTGTGCGCCAAACAGAAAAATTGCAGACCGAAATCGCCGCCCATGAATTAACCGATGCCGCCTTGCAAAAAGCAAAGGAGGCCGCAGATTCCGCCAATATTGCCAAAAGCCGCTATATCACCGGCCTCGCCCACGAACTGCGCACACCGCTGAACGCCATTTACGGCTATGCCCAAATTCTGGAACACGACCCGGAAATTGCCGATGCTAAAAAAGACGCCATCAGCGTCATTCGGCGCAATTCGGACCATCTGGCCCAATTGATTGAAGGTATCTCCGATATTTCCAAAATTGAATCCGGTCGCCTGCACCTCATTCGCCAGCGCGTCAATATGGAAGACCTGCTCAACCAGCTTGAAGATGTGTTTGACCTGCAAGCCACCAATGCCGGAATCAACTTCATCATGAAGCGGCCCAGCAACCTGCCCCGGTTCGTCCATAGTGATGAAAAACGCCTCAAGCAAATTTTAATCAACCTCTTAACCAATGCCATCAAGTTCACCCCCAAAGGCAGTGTGACCTTCACCATGAAATACCGTAGTGATGTCGCCGAGTTTTCTGTTGAAGATACCGGCATCGGCATCCCCAAAGAAGACCTGAGCCGTATTTTCGAACCGTTTGAACGCGGCAGCGCCCCGCAAAGCCACCGCACCAAAGGTATCGGCTTGGGCCTTGCCATCACCCGCGTGTTGACAGAGGTTCTGGGCGGGGAGATCAGTGTGGAAAGCAAACCGGGCAGAGGCAGCATTTTCCGGGTCAAACTCTTCCTTTCCGAAGTCGCAAACTGTGACCGGAACAACGATACGCTGGACCGTGTGGTCGGCTATGAAGGCGAACGCAAAACCATTCTGATTGCGGACGATACCCCAGAACACCGCGGCCTGCTGGAAGATATTTTGATGCCTTTAGGCTTCATTGTTTACACCGCGCAAGATGGGCAGGCCGCCTTGCGTCTGCTGGATGATATTGAACCGGACCTCTGCCTGCTGGATGTTTCCATGCCCCAACTGGACGGCTGGCAACTTTCACGCATCATTCGTAAAAACATTTCCAAAGACATGCCAATCATCATGATATCGGCCAATAACCGCAATGAACGTATTATTGCCGCCGGTTTGAAAGACGAACACTACCTGATGAAACCTGTCATCGTCCCTGTCTTGCTGGAAAAAATAAGCTCTGTGCTGCATCTGAACTGGATTCACGAAAAACAGACCCGCGATGAAATCAGCCGCCCCCTATCCGAACGTCAATTCAGCCCGCAGAACCTGCCTGACCAAATGGCGCTGGATGAACTCAAGCGTCTGGGCGAGATCGGCCATATTACCGCAATCAAGAAAAAGCTCGAAGACCTGCAAAAGCAAGACATCCAATACAAACCCTTTATTGCCTATGTGCTGCCCATTATCCAGCGCTTTGAAATCAACAAATTCATGACCGTTTTATCGGAGTTAAACGATGGCTAACCAACCGGAAAAAAAGGAAACCATTCTCGTTGTTGACGATTCACCGGATACCTTGGGCATGGTCACGCTTGCTTTGGAAGAACTGGGCGCAACCGTGCTGGTCGCTTTGGGCGGGGACAAAGCCATGGAAATTCTTGATAAAATCACCCCTGATGTCATTCTCATGGATTGTATCATGCCGGGGATGGATGGTTTTGAAACCTGCCAGAAAATCAAACAGATCCCGTTGTTCAAACATACCCCTGTCATCTTTATGACCGGCCTGAGTGAAACGGACCATATTGTCAAAGGCCTGTCGTGCGGCGGTGTGGACTATCTGACCAAACCCATCAACCCTGTTGAACTGATTGCGCGCATGCAGGTTCATCTGGCCAATGCCCGCCAGACCCGCAATGCCCAGACCGTTCTGGACAGCGCCCGGCGCCATATCATTGCTTGCGACCCGAAAGGAAAGATTAAATGGGCCACCCCGGAAGCTAGCCTGTTGCTAAAAAGTTCAGCAGAGCCAGCCACGCAGGACAACCTCTACCTGCCACAAAAAATGATCGCATGGCTGGAAAATTACAAAACCAACGGACATACCCCTTCCCAAGACCTTGAATTGTTAATCCGTGACGGACTCAAACTGCTGGCAACCTTTATCGGCCAAAGCGATAAGGATGAATTTCTCTTCCGTCTGATTGAAATCAACGATGAAAAAGATCAAGCGATTTTAACGCATCATTTCGACCTCACCCAACGTGAAGCCGAAGTCTTGCTCTGGGTCGCACATGGCAAATCCAACAAGGATATCGGCGAAATCCTCGATATCAGCCCGCGCACCATTAACAAACACCTGCAACTGATCTTCACCAAACTGGGCACCGAAAACCGCACCGCCGCCGCCATGCAAGCCATGCGTGCCCTATGGGGAGACAGCACTTGAACACTGGACCTGTATGGAAAAGTGGAGGGTGAGAAAATGGACCTGTTTTGAGAATAGCAGACCAGCCGGATGTTTTATTATGCCGCCTTCCCTGTCATTTCCAAACAGTCCTGCCCAAGCGTTTTGTATTCGATGGCCGCATACTGTCTCTGTTAATTGTAGAAGATTTCAATATATTCGAACAAGGCAGCTTTTGCCTGTTTCCATGCTGTCTGACAAACTTTAACCAGTCTCTGTTTATCCAAACTTCGCGAAGTTTTAGGCTGCAATAAGTTGGTGCCAGATCATCTCGGGCGATGTTTTAAAGTAGCGAAATGGATTGGGATTTTTCATCACCAATCAAAGAAAATCAGCGATCAGGCGTCAAAGCAGTTTTATCTGACAGGACCAAACAATTTAGCTGCTTTGAGTTTTCACCGCTGGTAACTACCTAAGCTAGCAATACCCCCTTTAGCCGCAAATGATGCAATGTGTCAGTTGATTGTTTATATAAAATTCAAAATCCTTCGTTACACAACTTTAGTAATTTGTCTCAGAGGGACAGAACTTAGACAATGTATCGTTTGATGCAAATTCTGCATTAGCTGGAACAGGTCGTCTGATTTTATAATTGTGTTATGTTCAAATTGAGCATCGTTCCCATCGCGGATGCAGGTCAGGTATAGCCTGTGGAATGTGTATAATGCCGTCCGTCTTGCCAATGCGTGTTGCATCGGCAGGTCTCAAGAACTGGAGTATTTTAATGTCTCAAAACAGGCGTTCTGCCTATGTCGCACTCGTCACATGTTTTAATGAGGACGAAACCATAAATTTCGAGGCCACGCGTGCACAGGTGCGTAGGCAAGTCGAAGCCGGTAACAATATCATGTGCTGTGGTACAAACGGCGATTTTTCAGCACTAACACATAGCGAAAAAATTCACCTGACAGAAGCGGTGATGGAAGAAGTTGCAGGACGGGTGAAAGTGATCGCAAACGCGGGATGCCCCGCTACCTTCGAAACACTCCAGCTTGCTCGAGCCTTCGATAAAATAGGCGTGGAAGGCATTGCTGTTATTACCCCCTATTTCATTGCCTGCACGCAAGATGGATTAACAAGGCATTTCACGACGATTGCTGATGCGGTTCAAACGCCGATCTATCTCTATGATATTCCTGCACGTACACAAAACCACATTGAGCCGGAAACTGCACGCAAGCTGGCCCAACATGAAAATATTGCGGGAATCAAGGATTCAGGTGGCAGTACCGAAACAGTTTTGCAGTATCTTGAAGTAGCCAACCAAGAAGGTGACTTTGAGGTCTATTGCGCGCCCGATCATTTGGTACACTGGGGGTTGCAGCAGGGCTGTGCCGGTGTGATCTCCGGGCTTGGCAATGTTGCGCCCAAGGTGCTTGCCACCATCATTTCGGGTTTTAACGAGAGAGATGTCGCCAAAGCCGAAGCAGCACAAGAAATTTTTGCAGGCCTACGAAAAGACTTATACGCACTTGGCTTTCCGCCCGCCATGGTAAAAAGAGCCCTCTTCCAGATGGACCCGACTGTTGGCCTTAGTCGTCAACCTGCATTGTTGCCCGAAGCGTCACAAGACGCTGCTATTGTCGCCATAGTCAAAAAATACGGTTTAATGTGATAACTGTTGTTCTCGCGACTTCCCCCGGCTTTGGCAATCATGGTCGGGGATCCAATTTGATCGCGGAACACATCAGTTACTATCATAACTTTTGCATCAGAATTTCATAAGAAGTTTTTCCCTTATGAACGCTGTGAGGTCTGGCGAACTAAAAAAAGCTTCACGATCACATTGGCAGCATGTACCCTGATGTCAGCTCACAGTCTACTATCGCGGTTTATTAGTCTCCATGGGAGACGGTACTCCAAAAATCTTCTGCGGCAGGATTTTGGCGGGCGCGGGGGCGAAATAAGTGTATTTCCATATCAGCATCCCATTCCGGTTCACCAGCCCGCACTAAAGTCCCATTATCAATATCCGACTGCGCTAAACAAAGAGGCAACCATGCAATGCCGCGACCATCTCGAACCATGGCACGAAGTACTGATGCCAAGTGGGCAGTAACAACGGTTTCTATCCAGTATGGCACACCGTGGCCGATTGGCGTGTCTTTGATAGCCCAACCTAAAGCGGATTCAGGTGAATAGGACAACAATGGCAGGGGCGCCTGGGGCGTTCCAGGCAAAGAGTAAAGTGGCTTGCCATCGGAATCTGGGGCTGACAGCGGAACAAGGATGTCTGTCCCTACCTTTACGGAAGTGAAATAGGCAGCGTCTAGTCGACTAGGTACAGCTGGATGGGTGTGGCAAAGCAAAAATTGGGCCTGGCCTTGCCGCATTGCTTGTTCGCAAGCAGACATAGTATCAGAAATCAGTTGAATACCTATTGCAGAGGCTTGATCTTCTTTTGAATGCAGCCAGCTGGGAAAAAAAGTCAATGATAATGAGTGCGTTGCAGCAAAGCGCAATGTGGTGGCCTCCGCACCGGCGATTTGGCGCACTTCTTCTCGTGCCGCCATTACACGTCGCAGAATTTCTTCGGCTGAACGCTGAAAGCGTTGTCCTGCGGTGGTTAGCGTGACTCGATGGGTGGATCGATCAAATAATGAAACGCCAGCCCAATCTTCTAACGCCTTGATTCGTCTACTAAAAGCAGGTTGGGTCAAGTTCCGCATCTCGGCAGCCCGGTTGAAATTTCCGGTTTCAAATAAGGCGAGGAAATCCTCAAGCCAATTCATATCCATGAGTTTATCCTGAGTGTATCATTTGATGCAAACTTTGCATTGGCCCATCCTGAATGTCCACACCTATTATTGCGCTAAGTTAATCATTCGACTTTTGAGGATTTTATGCGTATTGTTGACATTCGCGAGACCACTGCGTCCATCGCTTCCCCCATTGCTAACGCTTATATTGATTTTTCAAAGATGACCTGCTCGGTTGTCGCTGTGGTTACTGATGTGATCCGCAATGGAAAGCCAGTGGTCGGTTACGGCTTCAATTCTAACGGTCGCTATGGTGCTGGCGGATTGTTACGCGAACGTTTTCTGCCGCGCCTAAAGGAAGCAGATCCCAAAAGTCTGATCACCGATGATGGTACAAATCTTGACCCGTTCAAGATTTGGGACACCATGATGACCAATGAAAAACCAGGTGGTCATGGCGAACGTTCCGTTGCCGTTGGCACAGTCGATATGGCTGTTTGGGATGCTGTCGCCAAGATCGAAGACAAGCCTCTTTACCGCGTATTGGCGGATCGTTACCGCGATGGCGTGGCTGACGACAAGGTTTGGGTCTACGCTGCGGGCGGTTATTATTATCCGGGCAAGGATTACACAGCACTGCAAGACGAAATGCGTTCTTATCTTGATCGCGGCTATTCTGTGGTGAAAATGAAAATTGGTGGCGTTTCTCTGGACGAAGACTTGCGTCGTATCGAGGCTGTGCTTGATGTTGTTGGCGATGGTCGCAAGCTCTGTGTGGATGTTAACGGACGCTTCGACATCAAGACGGCAATCGAATACGGCGAAGCCATCAAGAAATATAACCTGTTCTGGTATGAAGAAGTGGGCGATCCTCTGGACTATGCTTTGCAGGCAGAATTGTCCGAGCATTACGATCTGCCGATGGCGACAGGTGAAAATATATTCTCTCACCAAGATGCACGCAACCTGATCCGTTTTGGCGGCATGCGCGCTGACCGCGACTGGTTGCAATTTGACTGTGCGTTGTCTTACGGCTTGGTCGAATATTTGCGTACTTTGAATATGCTCGCAGAACACGGCTGGTCTTCACGCTGCGTGGTTCCTCATGGTGGTCACCAAATGAGCTTGAACATCGCAGCGGGTTTACATCTGGGGGGGAATGAATCTTATCCCGATGTATTCCGTCCGTTCTGTGGCTTTGCTGATGGTATTCGTGTCGAAGACGGTTATGTCGGCTTGCCGGATGCACCGGGCATTGGCTTTGAAACCAAATCCGAATTGTTTGCAGTCATGTCCCCATTAGGCCAATAAATAGGAGTTTTTATGTCCACGAATAACACATCCCCAACAGGCAGCTCTGATTTCGAATATCCAACACTTGCCATGTTGATTGACGGCCAATGGATTACTGCGGCTCAGCGCGGAAGCGAACAAGTGGTTGATCCGGCTTCAGGCGACATCTTGGGTAAGCTTCCCATGGCAGAGCCTGCCGACGTTGAGCGTGCCCTTGAAGTCGCAGAACGCGCAGGACAAAAATGGGCGAAGGAAACCGCATACAATAGAGCGGCCTTGATCCGTCGTGCTGCCAATCTTCTGCGCGAACGTTGTGAAGAAATTGCTTATGGCCTGACCTTAGAAAATGGTAAAACTTTGGATGAAGCCCGCGCCGAAATCAACACAGCTATCGATATTTTTGAATGGAACGCAGACGAAGGGAGACGCGCTTATGGCCGCATTGTACCGGCGCGTTTTCCCGGTCAGCTCTATTCGGTAACCAAAGAGCCTATCGGTGTCGTGGCGGCTTTTGCACCTTGGAATTTCCCTGCGGCAACGGCAGCCCGCAAGATTGCAGCATCGTTGGCAGCGGGTTGTTCATGCATCATCAAACCGGCTGAAGAAACACCGGCCACTGCCGTAGCGTTGGCTCATGCATTGGTCGATGCCGGATTGCCAAATGGTGTATTGAATGTGCTCTTCGGTGTGCCTGCTCAAATCTCGGAACAATTACTGGCTTCTCCAGTTGTGCGTAAGGTCACATTCACCGGTTCTACGCCGGTGGGATTACATTTGTCCAAACTCGCTGCTGCTGACGGCAAGCGGGCCACCATGGAACTTGGGGGGCATGCCCCGGTGATCGTTTGCGATGATGCTGATTTGGATGCTGCCGTGTCATTAGGGGCAGCTGCAAAGTTTCGCAATGCGGGCCAAATTTGTGTATCGCCGACCCGTTTTTATGTTCAGCGCGGTGTATACGATGCCTTTGTTGATCGTTTCAGCGCCGCCGCACGTTCTTTACGCGTTGGATCCGGGTTAGTACCTGATACGCAAATGGGGCCTCTGGCGAATGACCGACGCATCGCTGCAATGGAAATGCTGATAGGTGACGCTGTCCAACAAGGGGGCACGTTGCACACTGGAGGGTCGCGCATTGGTAATCAGGGTTTCTTTTGGGAACCCACGGTCCTTGGTAACGTACCGGACACTGCCCGTATCATGAATGAAGAACCCTTTGGTCCGGTTGCAGTGATTAATCCATTCGACGATTTGGATGACGCTTTGGCGGCAGCCAATCGATTGCGCTTTGGTTTGTCTGCTTATGCTTTCACATCATCTGCATCAAACGCGAACAAAATTGGCCAAAGGTTAAAAGCGGGTACGGTAGGGATGAATACCTTCACCGTGACGTTGACCGAAATACCCTTCGGCGGGGTCGATCTCAGCGGAGACGGCCGCGAGGGCGGTATCGAAGGGTTAGACAGCTACATGGCGACAAAGGTAATCGCGCATGCACTGTAAAAGGACCGACACGCATTAAATTTTAGAGATTTAAACTAACTAATCTACGTAAAAGGTTGACGCCTCATGACAGTGTCCACCTTAATTAACACAGGGAGTATACAATGAAAAAACTATTAGTGGCCACGCTTGGCCTCATGCTAATGACCTCTGCGTCATCAGTTTCCGCAAATGAAATTGACCTTGTTGCAGCGACTATTAATCCAGACGGTTCGTTACTGGCGAATGCTTTAAAAGCCTATACACAGGAAGTCACTAACAGCAGTGATGGAAAGGTAAATATTAAATTTTTTCCAGGTGGTCAATTGGGTGATGCGTCCACATTGTATCAGTCCGTTTCAGATGGTAGCGTTGACATAATTTATTCTGATCCAGGATGGTTTGCTGAACGCCACCCTGAATTCGACATTCTTGAAGGTAACTACTTGTTCAAGAATAAAGAGCACTTCATGTCTGTCGTGAATGATGAACATAAACTGGATTTCTTTAAAGATAAGCTTTTGAGTGATCCTGGGGTTGTTGTCTTGATGGTCGCTGGCGGTCTTGAACGTGACATCATCAGTACGTTCCCGATCAACAGCATTGAAGACATCAAAGGTGTCAACATGCGTAGTAAATCCACATCGACCAATATGGGATGGTGGCAATCTATTGGTGCGAACCCGGTGCCGGTTGCGTTCAAGGAGATTTATACGGCCGTCCAGACGGGGGTTGTCCGAGGCTCTCAAAATAGCCTCGATGCGATGGTTTCCATGCGCTTTGTTGAGGTGGAAAAGAATGTTGCCAGAACTCAGCATAATATCTCCCTTGGGTTTATCGTCATGAACAAAGCCAAGTACGATAGTCTGGGTGGTGATTTGCAGGCAGTTTTCAAGAAAGCAGCTAAAAAAATCCAGCCGATTTATCTGGAGAAAGCTTTTGCGCTGAGCGATGAAAAGCTTGAAAAAATGAAAAAGGATTATGGTGTTAAAGTGACCAATCCTGATCGGGCACCTTTAATTAAGGCATCACGCGCACAGATTGATGCGCTGGCCAATAAACTCGGTGTTATGAACCAGATTCAAGCTATATTCGAATAGCTCGTTGGATATGGCACCTGTTGCGCAATATGCCGCGCAGCTGGTGCCAATCTTATCGGGAGGAGAAGGTCTATGAAGACCCTTAATGCATTTGAAAATGCCCTGTACATCGTTTTGAGTGTTTTTCAATTTTTACTCTCATTTACGATTTTTATCGCGGTCATTGGCCGATACGTTTTTAGATACCCGCTTCCAGAAGTTAATATTGTTCAGAATTTTTCGCTTGTCTGGTTGATTATGCTCGGCTCAGGTATTGCGCTTAAACACAAAGAACATCTCGATATTGATATCATCGGACCGTACCTCTCTAAGAGGGCGAATGCGATCCGCGCTTTCCTTATAGATGCGATTGTTATGTTGGCTGTGGTTCTTCTGATTTTTGTTGGTTACAAATCGTTTTTAGCTGGCTTTACCCGCACGGAGTTAACGCCGATCCGGTTTCTTGATCATCGAATTTCCATGGTTTATTTCAATTCGGCATTTTTGTTTGGTGCCCTCACCATGTTTGCCTATCAGGTGGTAAACCTTCTGAAAAGCTTCAGAAACATCGGCAAGTGAAGGACAAGGTAGTTATAAAATGATTCTTGCAGGCGTATTGGCCATTTTTCTCACCTTACTGGTTTTCGGTGTCCCTGTTGTATTCAGCTTGGTATTGGCTTCTGGTATTCCCCTAATCTTTGATTCTCATGTTCATCTTAACCAGATGGCAGCAATCATCTTGCAGCAATTTCGTAGCTTCACTTTGTTGGCTATTCCGTTGTTTATCTTCTGCGGTAAATTATTGCAATTAAGCGAAGTCGCTGATGACCTTATCTATATGTCACGTGCGTTTATCGGTAAATTACGAGGCGATTTAGCACATATCAATGTCATGACAAGCATCTTTTTTGCGGGCATTTCCGGGTCATCTGTCGCCGATGTGGCATCATTGGGCTCAATCATCGTTCCTGCGATGAAGAGAAAGGGCTATAGTGCAGAGTTTAGTGCAACCCTAACTTCGGCTTCTGCAACGATTGGCTCTATCATTCCGCCAAGTATTTTGATGATCGTCTATGGATCCATCGCGCAAACATCAATCGCCGCACTGTTTATCGGTGGTATCATTCCCGGTGTTGTCATCGGGGTCTCCCAAATGGTTTATTCATACGTCTATGCCGTGAAAAACAATATTACGCAGAGCTCTGGCGACTTAACTGGCGATGGGCAAGTACAAGAGGAACTCTCAATCTGGATCGCAATTCAGAAGGGTTTCTTTCCATTATCCATCTTTTTGGTAATCATCGGCGGAATTCTGAGCGGGATTTTCACGCCGACAGAGGCAGCTGGTATAGCCGTGGTATATATCCTGCTTGTCAATATCTTTATCAAGAAAAAGACAAATCTGAAAGAATACTACGAAGTAACAAAGCAATCCGTTATAGAATCTTCTACGATCTTCCTGCTGATTGCCGTAGCTTCGTTTTTCTCATGGATTTTAACTTACTATCAGGTCATGCTCCCTCTTATCGATTTGGTTAAGGGCGCGGATCTGTCAGCAACGGCTTTTCTGATTGTTGTAACACTGATTTATCTCACTATCGGTACCTTTATGGAACCGGCCTCTGCGATGTTGATTTTTGTTCCAGTATTGCTTCCGGTCATGGAAATTCTTCATATTGATCCGACAGTAGCCGGGATTATCACAGTCATGGCCATTCGTGTCGGTACAGTAACGCCGCCATATGGTCTCTCTACCTTGATGGCTGCCAAAATCGCGAAAACGACAGTGGTCAAAATGATGCCCCACATTATGTCGTTTGTCGGGGTCTATATCCTGATGTTGGTGCTAATGATTTACTTTCAGGATATCATTCTGATTTTGCCTAAGGTCTTTCTTGGTTAAATGGAAATGAGTATTGCGATGAATCTTCTTGAAGGCCAAACGACAATCATCACTGGGGCAAGCAGAGGAATTGGATTTTCCATTGCCAAGCTATTTGCCGAGCATGGTGCCAATTTGGTGATCAACGGTACAAACGTTGACCTTATCCAAGAGAATGCCGAGTACTTAGAGAAACTGGGAATTAAATGTGTTCCTGTGCCCGGAGATATCTCCAATGAACAGACCAGCCAAATCCTGACGAAAACCGCATTTGATGTTTTCGGCAGAATCGACTGTTTGATCAATAATTCGGGCGTTATCCATCGCAGAAAGTTTTCAGATTTCAATAAAGAAGAATGGCAAAGAACACTTTCCATCAATCTGAATGGGCTTACATATGCTTGTAATCATGCTCTTGAAGTAATGGCTAAGCAAGGGCATGGCAAGATTGTAAACGTGCTGTCTAGTGCTGCAAAAAAACCGCATGCAAATGCATCGGTTGACTATGGAGTTTCAAAGGCGGGTGGGCTTTATCTCACCCGCCACCTTGCTCTGGAATATGCGCCTTTAAACATACGGGTTAATGCCGTGTGCCCTGGGCCTATCGCAACGGAAATGGTTGATAGTTGGGACGATGACTATCGACAAAAAGTTTTGCAAAAAATTCCGTTGGGGCGATTAGGTAAACCGGAAGATGTTGCTAATGTTGTCCTTTTTTTGTGTAGCTCTCAATCCGATTTTATCACGGGTGAGGCGATTAACATAAACGGCGGTTCTTTTATGGACTAACCCCTCGGTTAGCCATTTTCAGATGCAGGCAAATCCGATCTTTGTCGGCATTTGAACCCGTTAGTTCAAACTATAAAATAGAAAAATGTCGCGTTGATCGCGCATGTGGAGAGTATTAAATGAAGGTATTACAGGAATTCAATATACCCACACCATGCGTGAGTAATCATGCCTCCAACCTTCTTGAGTTGGGAAATGGCGATTTGCTCTGTACTTGGTTCGGTGGCAGCATGGAAGGCACACCGGACGTTAGTGTTTACCTATCACGTTATGACCGAAACCGTGCTGTTTGGTTAGCGGCACAAAAGGTGTCCGATGACCCGACGCGTTCGGAACAAAATCCGGCTTTATTTCATCACCCCTCAGGTGATATTTGGTTGCTTTATACAGGGCAAGTAAAAACCGATCAGGGGACGTCAATTGTCCGTGTCCAACGCTCCGCTGATGATGGTCAAACGTGGTCTGCACCTGAAATATTGTTTGCAAAGGCGGGAACCTTTATCCGTCATGCACCGGTGTTAAGCTCTTCAGGTCAATTAATTCTTCCCGTCTGGCAGAGTAATATCCGCAACGCTTTTGGCGATGATCTCAGCCTCGTTCATGTGTCCGGCGATGGCGGTCGAACGTGGGAAGTGAACCCGGTGCCCGATAGTTTGGGCTGTGTTCACATGGATATTCTGGAAAATTGCAGCGTCGCTTTTTTTCGTCGCCGCAAAGCCGATTTTGTATATCGCAGCGTGTCATCAGACGGTGGCGTGACGTGGTCGGCCCCTGAACCGACATCGCTGCCAAATAACAATTCATCAATCCAAGCGCGGGAACTGGCAGACGGACGCATTGCCCTCATCTACAATGACATCAGCTCAACGGGGCAAGAAAACGAATGTTCGGTTCCCCCATGGATCAAGGATCGCGAAGCGTTTCTCTCCGAATGCGAGTTCACCAAAAATCGTGCCATCTGGGGCGTTCCTCGCAACCCACTTGTTATTTCAACTTCGGCTGATCTCGGGCTGACATGGACCCGAGAATTAGAGGTTGAAGCAGATCCTGATTTACGTGGGCGCAATGACAAACACGGTTCTTTTATCGGTGACTACTCTTATCCATCCATTATACAGACCCAAGACGGTAATATACAGATCAGCTATAGCTTTCTTCGAGATTATATAAAGCATCTGACCATAGCTTTATAGTATCCGTCCGGAGAAGGTGCTCTTGTTTAACCTTGTTCGCTCTGCTTTGTGTAATGCCAGGGCAATAGTTCATCAATTTTGTTGATCTTGTGATCGGCGATGCGTTCCAGCACCCACGTCAGCCAGGCTTGGGGGTCGACATTGTTCAGCTTGGCTGTTTCAATCAGGCTGAAGGCGACAGCCAGAGCATTCCCACCCTTTACTGATCCGGCGAATAACCAGTTTTTGCGCCCCAGTGCGACCGGGCGCATGGCGCGTTCGGCACTATTATTGTCGAGCTCCAGTTCGCCGTTGTCCAGATAGGGCCGCGCTTTGGGCAGGCGGTTCAGGGCATAGCGGATGGCTTTGGCCAGCGGTGTCTTGCCGGAGATTTTGCCCAATTGGGCTTCCAGCCAGATTTCCAGATCGTCAAACGGGTCTTTCGCCTGTGCCTGTCGCAAGGCGCGGCGCTCATTTGCCCCAAGTCCTCGCGCCTGTTTTTCCACGCCGTAAAGCTCAGCGATCCGCCGGATCGCCTCTTCGGCAATCGGGCTGGCGTGGGCTTTGTGCACATCGACAAACTTGCGCCGCACATGGGCGAGGCAAGCCACTTCACGCGCCTTGTCCTGACCAAACAGGCCATTGAACCCGCTGTAGCCATCGGCATGAACCCAGCCTTGATAATTTTCCAGATGGTTTTCAGGATGTTGACCCTTGCGATCAATACTGAATTGATACCACGCCGCTGGCGGGGACTGTCCCGACCAGGGACGTTCATCGCGTACATAAGCACAGACACGGGCGGTTTGGGTTTTCCCCTTATTGCGTTCCCTGTCGAACCTGGCGGTTCTCCTCGCCTCTTGGCGGGCGGGCTGCATTTTGATCGGGGTATCGTCGGCAAACAGAGCCGAACCGGCACGCACATGCTGACCAATGGCGTCTGCCAAAGGCGCGAGCAAGGCTGTGCTTTTCCCCACCCAATCCGTCAAAGTGGAACGTTCCAGCTCCACGCCATCGCGCGCAAAGATCTGAGACTGACGATAGAGCGGCAGATGATCGGCATATTTGGAGACCAGCACATGGGCCAGAAGGCCGGGACCGGGACGGCCCTTTTCAATCGGGCGAGAGGGCAGATCAGCCTGGACAATCGCCTCACAGCAGCGACAGGCCAGGCGAGGCCGCACAATCCTCTTGACGACAAAACGCCCCGGCACATATTCCAGTTCCTCGGTGACATCTTCACCCAGAGCCCGCAAATTCCCACCGCAATCGGCACAAACCTCTCCAACAGACAGGATATGCTCATGACGTTCCAGATGATCGGGTAAGGGCTTGCCGTTGTGGGATCGTTTGCCGCTGGGTTCTACTGCCTCAGCTTCGACAGGTTCCTGTGCCGCTTTGGCAATGGCTTCCTCTTCCTCAAAGGACAATTGCAATTGATCCAGACTTTCACCGGAACTGCCAAAACGTTGCCTTTTATGTCCGGCCAACTCATGGCGGAGCTTTTCGATCAGGATATCCCGATTTTTGAGCTCCCCTTTCAGAAGGGAGACCATTTCCATCAGTTCTTCAGAATTTTCCGGCAGGTTTTCAAGGCTGTTTTACATGTCAGGATTATAACCCATACCCCTCTGACATCAAAGCTATAATCAAGTAATCACAATATGTTATCCCGTTGTTAGCGGCTGCCATGTGCGGATCGGCATGCGCCAGTCGATGCCTTCCAGAAGCATGGCCAACTGCGCCGATGTGACATGAACTTTACCATCTGCCGGTGAGGGCCAGACGAAGCGTCCCTTCTTCAGACGTTTGGTAAAAAGGCAGGCCCCTTGAGTGTCCCGCCAAATGATTTTAAGCAGGTCGCCCCGGCGTCCGCGAAAGACAAACAGGTGCCCGCTATAGGGATCACCCTGTAAAACATGTTCGACCTGTCCCGCCAAAGATTGAAAACCTTTGCGCATACCCGTTACACCCCCAGCAAGCCAGACACGTGTGTTGCTTGGCACCGGGATCATCGCAACCAGGCTTTCAGTAACTGGCCGATAAAATGGGGATCCGTTCCTGATGTCACATCAATAGAATGTCCACCAAGCAGAGAGATCCGAGTAACTGTCAGTCCTGTTGCTCTATCAGCATTTAAGGGGGGCGAGTTCTCCAAAACTTCAACAGGGAGAAGATCGTTTGTCTGATTTTCTTGGTCAACAAAGCGCGGATCACGAAGCCATTTAAAAACAAGATTGGCATTCACCCCATGGCGCCGGCTCACTTCAGAGACCGACTTACCACGTTGACGGGTTTCTGCGCAAATGGCCCGCTTTTGTTCAATCATCCAACGACGACGCATCACCTCTTCCATCATGCGGCCTCTGATTTAAGTGTCCACCTATTCGTTAGTGGACACTTAAATTAATCAAACACAGGATAACAGAGCGCCTTTACCGGACGGATACGAAAGAACAATAGCTAGACCAAGAGATAATTTTTTACCGATACGCATGTAATTTCCTCCTTGAAACAGGGCGCAACGAAGTATTTGCAACTGGCAACCCATTGCATTCAAGATTTTCTAAATCTATGAAATCTAGGGCTCACACCGAATTGATAAATTCGGTGGAGATCAAGCGTTCCTAACCTTTGTTTCCTAAAAGATGGTCAATCAGCGCTTGTGTTGACCTAGTAATGGCTTTTTCATCACGAACAGCCAAATTCAAAGTTCGCGTCGCCCACGGTTCATCCAAGGGGATCAGCGACAATTCCGTACTTTCCAGATATGGTTCTGCTGCTCCATAAGGTAATACAGCAATGCCCAGTCCAGCCTGAACCATTCGTCTCACACCATCAAAACTCATAACCTCAACACAGTTACGTAACGTTCTTTGCGATGTATCAGCAGTTTTATCCAAGTAAGCTTGCAACGAACTGCCTTGTTGCAGACCAACCAAATTATATTCAAATAGATCTTTGAATTTAGCGGTTTTCATCTTACAGATTGGATGGCCTTGCGGTGCAATAACAACCAGAGTATCTGTGCGGTAAGGCGTGATATCCAGATCTTCAACCTGTACCATGCCTGAATAAATCCCAATATCGACGAGCCCTTCGCGCACTGCTGCAATAATCTCGTCTGATGTCAACTCAGCCAGTTTAATGCGCAAGTCAGGGTGCGCGGTCGTAAATTCCGCAAGATCTTCAGGCAGAAACTGGGTAATTGAAGATGTATTGGCAGCAACCCGTATATGCCCCCTCAGACCTTCTGAGAACTCGCTCATATCAGCATCCATTCTTTCAATCAGACGCATAATAGAGCTAACATAACGATTAAATTCTTCTCCAGCAGGAGTTAATTCAACCCCTCTTTGTTGACGGTAGAATAGTTGTGCGCCAATCATATGTTCAAGATCAGAGATACGTTTACTTACAGCAGAGGCTGCAATGTTTTGAGCGTCAGCAGCCTTTGCAATGCTTTTATTAGCCACAGCGGCCAGAAATAATTGAAGGGAAAATAAATCGTATCTCATGTTCATCTACTTACATCTGATTACTGACCTCAATCAAGTTCTGATCAGGGTCACGAAAATAAATGGAATTAATCGGGCCATTCGCGCCGACTTTTTCAACGGGGCCTTGTTCGATCTGAACATTAAACCGTTTCAATTGGTCCTGTACCTCATTTAATGGCTGTTCCGTCACAATGCAGAAATTCCCAGTCCAGTTTCTGTTGGCATTCCTCGGCGGGCCATACCGACGTCCCGCAGGTTGAAGATTAATCTTACAACCTCCAAAATGTACTTCAACGCGGCCATCCCCCAGTTCTTCCAACCCGAACTCCAGAATATCGCCATAAAATACTTTAGAGGCTTCAATATTTTGGCAAGTAACCACAATATGGTCAATCTTGCCCGTCTTACGCGTGACCTTCATCGGTTAATTCTCTTTCTTTTCTTGTCCCCATATGAGAAGCAAACAGGTCTCCTGAACGTGTCGCTAATACTGACTCTGACCTATTTAGGCTGTGTCCAATATTTGAAGTGGTTTCTAACGCTATCATCACTATTCACCCTGCACCTAATAATTGGATATCTCAATCAGGTTTCTATCTGGGTCTCGGAAATAAAGTGACGTAATCGGCCCTGTTGCGCCGGTTCTGGGCACAGGGCCTTCCTCAATTGGGACACCTTGCTCTTTAATATGTGCAATCACGTCATCAATCGAAACCGTTGTGATAAAACACAGGTCCGCACTGCCTGCAGTTGCTTTATCCGCATTTGGCAAAAATTCTTTGCCGACT